>MKTA01000019.1 GCA_001897515.1 Bacteroidetes bacterium 41-46
ATAAGGAACTGTAAATTATCAAATATTTTTTCAAACTATTTTTCACCCCTTTTTTGGACGAAAGAATTCTTTACAGGGATGTAAAAATTTTATGCAAAAAAAAGGGGCGACATCACGTCGCCCTCCGAACTTTGAAAAACTATTTACTATGAACCTAATTGTATGCGAATATCATTGTGTAGGAACCCAAATATTGTCCTGTCTGATTATTTTCAGCCAGTCTGCCCTTTATCTCAACCATAGACTTGTCTGAGCGAGCTGAGCCGATTTCCATATTAAGTTCTGATCCGTTTGAATTTTTTATTGCTGTTCTTGACATCATAACATTATAAGAGATGTGGGAACTTCCTGCAATTGTAACTGAACCAAGACTGAGCTCCTCATTAGCTTCTGCAGAGCTGAAATCTGCTTTAACATCCATTACAACATCTGATTTTACACTTACAGACTCAACTACCTCTGCGAAGACATGTCCTATAACTTTAACCTGGCCATTAGCAGAAAGAGAGCAAAGCATTGTTGCTAAAGCTATTAAGACTATTATGTAAACTTTTCTTGACATTGTCTCTCTTTTCTAAGAGCAAAGGTAAAATTATTTTTTTACAAAACAAGAAAAGTGTAAATTATTTTTTTACACTATGTAAAATTATTTACCACGGTCAGGGCTCCATTTTATATTGAATAAACAATCCAACAAATACAATTGTTGTGAGAATAATTATCTGATATATGATAAATGCTGTTAACATTCTGAAAATTACGCTTCTCCATTTTGACTTATACAGCTCTCTGCCTCCAACAATTAAATAAGCCGGATAAAGCATTAAAATCCAGGCCTCATAATAACTATCCTTCTCCGGAAATATTAAATTTACCGCAATCAATAATGAGAGTAAAATAAAGAGAAATGTGTGCTGATTCAGAGAGAAAATAAGATGTGCAAGAAAATGTCTCTCTCTTTTTCTGAATAGAGACCACAGCACAAGGGCATAAACGGGCATCATTATAATCAAAGCCCATGACATATAGTTGAAGAAATTGGCTATCAAAAGCTCTTTTTTGAATTTGTCCGGACTACTCTGAGAGTACTCCTTGTCAAATACAACTACTGAGCTCTTTGTCTCCTGCTGTTCTTTATTAATGTCAACTGATGATGAAGAGAGTCTTAATAGCATAAAAAAAATAAAGCTCACAAAAAGATAGAGCCGGAAAGGGGGCATATATCTTACCCTTTTACCATTAATATAGTTCGCCGCCATCTCTCCCGGCTTAAGCATAATTGATTTTAGCGTTTTCCACAAACGAGTATCAAATGCCCAAATATTAGCCATAGCGTCAATTATAAGGACATTAAATGGCTTATCATAATCCTTTGAAGATTGTCCACAATTATTGCAGTAGTTACCTTCAAACTGCGTATCACAATTTTTACAGACAATGTAATTATTGCTGTCGTTCATATAAATAATATTTATTCTGATTTAACTAACGGAATTTTATAACTTCAAAAGAGCCTCTATCTGCCATTGTTATATAGGCAAACTTATCATCAGAAGAGAGAACGATATTTGAACAAAGCTTTCCTTTTAATGCAATTTCATTCAAAAGTCTCCCATCAGGCGTGAAGATGGCTACTGTACCTTTACCATGTCTTGTGATATAAAGATTTCCCTCAGAGTCACATCTCATTCCATCCATCCCAAAGTCACTGAACTTAACAAAAAGCCTTTTATTGCTCAATAACCCATCCTCAGTAATGTCGTAAACCCACACATTTCTCTGTATTGATTCATTAACATAAAGCAACCTGCCATCCGGACTTACCTCAATACCGTTGGTAGTGCCCATATTCTCCTCAAGAAGCAAAACATTACCGGACCTGTCAATCATCCATAACTTACCTGTTGAATCCCTCCAGTTAGGATCGCTTGCGTATAAAAACTCTGTTACAGGAGAAATTGCAATATCGTTTGGCTGATTCATAGTCTCTTCGTGAGCAAATACTTCTATTTCCAACGAAGCGGCATCAACCTTAAATATATTGTGGCCTTTATAATCCGCAATATACATATAACCCTCTTTATCAAACCTTATTCCATTACCAACTGATCCCTCCGGCAATTTTAAAAACAAAGAGGCAGTCCCATCTGGAGATACAATACCTATTGTGCCCTGTTCTGCGAAATTAACAGCATATAAATTACCCATACTGTCTATGGCAGGACCCTCAATACCCTTGGTAAACGTCCACTCCTCAAGCATATCCCCTACAACAGCATCATCACTATTGCCGGAACATCCCTGAAATAAAAACATTAAAGCAGAAATAAAAAATACAGCCATAATATGGCTGGTTAGGATTTTGAAGGGTTTCATAGTATATTATATAGGTGTTTAAAAAACTCCCTAAATATACTTAATTCTGACTCTTTTCATAAAATTTCCTCCTTCAAGCAGCACTTTTAATCTGCGAACAAGATTTCTTCTAATCTCCATCTCTACCGGCAGAGAGGGGTCATAGTGAGCCTCATTGATTCTGGTACCCATCAATATATCAATTATATCGTGCTGAAGAAGAAGCCTTAATATATCGCCGGCAGGTGACTCCTCTGCTCTTGCCCCCTCCCTCCAGTTCTGGAGCAGGTCAGCAAGATGCCCTAGAGTAAGTATCCCCTCTGTAACTAGCTCAGCTCCCTCCATTTTTGCAGTTGTCGGCAACATCGCCTTAACCTGCTGCCTTCCGTCACCTGAGACCCTTCTTCCAAGCTCTCTAGAGAGTATTTGAGCAGTAGTCCCTCCACAGACAACTCTTTTACCCGGATAGCTGTCAAAAGAATCTGCCATCTCCTTGTCTCTCCCTTTGTCAAAGGGTGGGCCGGTACATATAAGCAGACGCCTTGGTGGTCTCAGATAGACTACTGCACAAGTTATATCATCTCTTGCAATAAAATTGTCATTGTGCAGAGCCTTTTGCATTACAAGTTTTGAAAGGTCCTTAGCCGACACATCAGGATGTTTGGAGACATAGTCCTCCAAAAATGAGACAACTCCACCCCTCTCCCATCCTGATGGGTAGTTTGCACTGCCAAGTCCGCTTTGTGTCACCCCGTCGCTGAGGAAAACCAGTCTGTCACCCATAAAGAGCATAACACGGCTCTCCAGCATTATTCTGTTTCCCTGGCGGGTCTTTATCTTAACGCTTTTTTTTCTGGTCTCAAAGTGCCTGCTCCCTCTTAGCAAAATATAATCCGGATTCTCATACTCCACAATATGAGCCTCTCCGCTCTTGTCAATATCAAACATTGAGCAGGTTGCGTAGCTTATTCTCTCTCCTGCATCCTCCGGAAGGGTGTCCAGTATTGTGCTCAGAGAGTCCGACAGAGGTTTGTTGTGAAGCATGTAATTCATTGCCATAGAGGCCGTAAGAGTGCTCAAAACATTAGCCCTTATGCCACTGCCCAGTCCGTCAGAGAGTACCGCCCCGAATCTGTTGCTGCCGTTTATACTTTTAGATATAAAAGTATCACCGCCAACAACCTGGCCACTCTTGAACTCCTGAGTGTGTGCTATCTCTATAAAAAACTGATCCTCCTCCTCTCCAAAAAACATGGCGAAATAAATTAACCTTAGTTATGGCTACCTCTTTTTATCAACGACTGAATTGAGTACGCTCTCGGTAAATGAGGCACTTTCACCAAGTATATAAGCAATGCGCTGGACTGACTCTGCATTGTGCCTTATCACCTCTCTTATTTTATCAGAAATTATATCTTTAATTACCTGAGAGTCGTCCATATTCTGGATTACTCCACATACAAGTTTGTGTGGCTGAATAGATATAATAGATAACGACAGATTTCTTCCATCCTCTCTGACATCAAACTCTCTGTTCTCCTCCCCGGTAGAGAGGACCGCAGAAAAATATTTGTGATAGGTGACAATCTTCCTCAAATCAGCTCCTGCCAGACCTCCTAGTGCGTCAGAAATCATCTTTATCTCTCCGCCCCCCATCTCAACAAACTTATCGTTTGCATCAACTATCCTTAGATTTTCATCTGCAAGTACCACCCCATATGGCATTTTGCGAAGTAAAATTGAAGCCTGATTCTGAGCCTCCCTCCTCATCTGTGATATGCACATCTCCCTCTCAGCCTTGCCCTCCAGTATGGCCAGAGCATAAGCCCGGCAGTTGTCATATCCGCATCCGGAGCAGTTAAGTTCATCCGATTTATTCTGCTTACCCATAGAGACTAGCACAGCTTTAATCTCCTCCTCACTGTAGAGACAATTTATCTTGTAAGGCAGTTTGTATTTGCCGTTGGAGATATTAATCCCAGTATAGCTAAGCGGAGCAGCAAGTCCGGAGCGTTTAAAAATATCAAAGTCTCTGAGAAGCCTGTTCCTTTTCTCTGCCACTCCCGGGGTTTTACAGGTTGCCGGCCCCTTTATGCAGCCACCATCGCACGCCATAAGTTCTATGAAAACTTTTTTGCCGGGGCTCCAAGAATGAAGTTCATCGCATATCTCCATAACAGAGCCCATTCCGGAGAAGCTCATATAACCCGAATCCACCGGCCTTATCTCACCACACATTGTGCTAATCATTCCGCTATCCACCGGAAATAGTCCTGCCCTGTCGGAGGCTCCGATAACAAACCCGTCTGGAAGCGATAGTCTCTCCATATCCTGGAAATTCACCCCCTCCACATCCATTAAATCCCTGAATTCCTCAAAGGTTAGTACGGCATCAATCTCATCTCCGTAAACATCCGCCTCCTGCTTCTTTGCAATACACGGACCTATGAATACAAGCTTGGAACCTGCTCTTCCCGATGCCCTGAGCATCCTTGCGTGGGCTATCATCGGGGAGACAAACGGGGCTAAATGCCCCTCAAGTTCCGGATAATAAATTTTTATATAATTTACTACAGAGGGACAGCATGTTGCCAGGAGCACCCCCCCTTCAAAATTATCAAGATGGTCAGCAGTAGCCTTTGCTACAACATCTGCCCCCAGAGCAGTCTCAGAAACTCCGGTAAAGCCAAGGGCATAGAAAGCCTTTAAAAAATTGACGAAGGTAACATCACTGAAATCAGAGACAAAAGAGGGAGCCAGACAGGCAATAACATCATAACCATGACTAAGCCAATCACGAACCGTGTCCAGCTCCTCTCTGTATTTTTTTGCCTCTGCGGGACACGCATTTATACACTGACCGCAGTAGATACAGGTTTCATTAATTACTGAGGCACTGAAGTCCTCAACTTTTATTGATTTAACGGGACAGACCTTTATACATTTATAGCAATCCTGACAATTGATCTTCTCTGTGTAAATAACTAGGTCCCGTTTCATACCATTATATTTTTTGCAGCCTTCTGGCAGCAGCCTTGTAGTCCGACACTGTGCTGCATCCATTTACGCAGCCCCCTTTGCACATCATCACCTCCACCATATTCGCCTCAGACTTCCCGCTCTGTGCAATGCTCTTCAGCAACTTCACTCCATCTCTGTCAAGTCCGTCCACAACAACAGGCGAGAATGCCTCCCCTACTTGCAGATACTGTGCCACCGATGATGCCACTCCACCCGATTTTGCATAAAATCTGCCACTTTTCTCAATATCGGCAGAGAGTTCCAAAGGCTCGCATGCAGATATATCCACACCTCTTGCCTCCATAATTGCCGCCATCTCCTCAAAGGTGATTACATAATCAATGTTTTCATCATAAAAACCCTCAACCCGTTTTGCAATACAAGGGCTGATAAATATAGCAGCACAATCCGGATCCTGCCCCTTTACAAACTCAGCCGCATATGCTGCCGGGCTCTTAGTGTGAGAGATATACTTAACAATCTCAGGCAGATTCTTCTGCGCCCATGCCTTGTATGATGGACAGCAAGATGTTGTCATAAAGGGCTCACCCCCCTCCTGCACCCTCTCAATCCACTCATCTGCCTCTTTGCGGGATGTGATATTGGCACCCATTGCAACCTCCACCACATCATCAAATCCGCATGCCTTAACAGCTGCCAGCACCTTGCCGTACGGCTGGTCAAACTGACCGGCAAAAGCCGGAGCCACAAGTGCCACCAGTCTCCTATCCCTTCTCTTCATCTCCTCAGCAATCTGTACAAGGTAAGTCTTCTCCATAATGGCCCCAAATGAACAGGCCTCCTTGCACTTACCACAATAGACACACTTGGCCCAGTCAATAACCTCCACACCCCTCTCATTCTTTGAAATTGCCCCTACAGGGCAGGCCTCTTCGCAAGGCACCGGGGTATATACAATTGCATGGAACGGGCAGGCCGAGAGACATCTGCCACAGTTAACACATTTAGAGGGGTCTATTTTTGCCCTGCCGTTCATTGTTATAGCATCCTTGTTGCATGCATAGGTGCAGGGGTGCCCCACGCAGGCCTTACACAGGTTTGTGACCGTATAGTTTTGTTTAACGCATGAGCTGCACGCCTCATCTACTACTGTCAGCATTACATCCGTGAACTCCTTCCTCTCACGGGACATTTTCGCATAATCGCTTAATCTGGTTAATTCGTCGGTCTCGTCCGACACGTTGAAGCCGAGTATAGTCATAACCCGGTATTTGATTACGGCTCTGTCCTTATGGACGCAGCATCTGCTCAATGCTGTAATTCTTGGTCTCATGTGGAGCGGTATTCTGTCTATCTCCTCTTCCAGCTCTCCCTTGAAACTCAATTCGCAGACTCTCCTCAATAACTCTCTTCTGATTTCTGTTGCCTGATGGTACATAATGATTGAATTTTCGGGCGCAAATGTAGGCAAAGAAGTTATGATTTATAACAAAAACCTTAGAAATTTTAACCAGCTGATTCAACTACTAAAAATGCGTGTTCAATGGAAATGTGGTTTTTGTCAGATTTGGCCACCGGACAAGAACCCACTAGCTCAGAGCAAAAGTGTCAAACACTTGATTATCTTTGACTTATAACATCTGGGCGGATTGACTAATGTGCTGTATATCATATATTTGACACTTTTCCTCTGAGGCTTAATGGTCTGCCATTTGATTTCCATAATCAAATAAATGTTTTCTAGAAATGGCTTATATGATCACTTTCACCAATATTATTTTTTGACAATTAAAACCAATTTTTATATTTGAAATAACCAAAAACTTAATTATGAACGAGATAAGCAATTTTACTCTTTTCATAAACTCATCATTTGAGTTTATCGCATTAATCGTCTATTTGACGATGGGTACCTATCTACTCCTACACGTTGGTGTTGTGAAAAAGTTCGGTGAGAACAGAGTTGGAAGAAAAACATTTATTGCTCTTTCATTCTCTGCAAACACATTAGTTTTGCTGCTCAGACAATTTATCGGGCCTTCAAGTTTTCAGAGCAGTCTATATGATCTCTCCTCACTATTTATTCTGCTTCAGCTCTTCTACCCTCTGGCATTTCATTTAAAATCTGTAAGTGGCCGTGAGACTAAAATTCTTCATAATCTAATCCACACATTACTTCCACTGATGCTTTTTAATATTGTGTTAATTTTTTTGATGAAGTTTAATGTTACTATTGATAAAACCTATATTGTAATTTTATCTTCATTACTATTCTTTTATCTTATTTTTAGGATTTTTCAGTTTACCAGCAGCTATTGTAAATATCTTAAAAACCTCGTCAGAGAACCTTTTAATATTAAAAGAGAGTTATTTAGAACCACCTTGGTTATTACATGTATATCTATTATGATTGCAACTATATCAGATATGATATTCTCAAATGAGAGTACATTATTAAATCCATCAGTAATTATTCTGTCAGCTCTTTCAATAATTGCTGTGCAGAGTATGCTAACTGAGGATAAGAGAGTGAGTCTTGATAATATTGGGTCGTACAATGAAGAGAACTATATTATTACACCAAATACAAGAAGCATAGAAAATCACAGGAAAAACGAGATTAAGGAGAGGCTTGAAGAGTATTTCAGTTCAGCCAAACCATATCTAAATAAAAAGATATGCATAAAGGAGGTGGCAAAAAAACTATATACAAATAAAACTTACCTCTCTAAAGTAATAAATGAAAATATGGGTGTTAATTTCAATCAATTAGTTAACTCATATAGAATGAAGGAGGTTGACAGGCTACTAAAAGAGGACAGACATATGGGGATGAAAGAGCTGTGTGATAAATCTGGTTTTGGATGCATGGCCACTTTTGTTGTTGCGTTCAGATTATATAAAGGGGCTCCTCCTGCAGAGTGGTGTAAAAAGAATGCTCCGCTAATTAGAAATGACGCATACTTGTCTGAAGATGAGTAGAAGAAAGAGTCGTCTTAATACTGCAGTAATGAAGGGCCTCTATCTGTTAGGATTATTGAACGAAGACAATAGAAAAAGGGGACCTTCATCATTCAATTTCGGTAAAATCCTTGAAAAAGTAAACGATTTAATGGTAAACGAGGAGTTATTCAGGTCCCCATCTCTTACTATTAATCAACTGGCAAGAAGAGTTGGCACAAACAGAACCTACCTGTCAAAATGTTTCCACCTGCACAATACGAACTACGTGGATTATATTAATGAATACAGGCTTAAATACTCTAAATCACTAATGGAGAAGATGGGTGGAGAGATAAAAAGTATTACAGAGGTATCTGAATTATCCGGTTTCCCTAATCCGAGATCCTTTTCATGCTGCTTTACAAAGAGGTTCGGAAAAACCCCCTCTCAGTTCAAACGCGAACTTCTTGCCGGATCTACACCACCTCGTTTCTGAGGTTGGAGCGGATAAAGTTCTGGCGGTCCGGGGTGTTTTTGCCCATATAGAACTCCAGGAGTTCGGCAATGTTGTCGTCGTTGCCAAGGCGTACGCGGTCCAGACGGATGTTCTCGCCTATGAAGTTCTTGAACTCGTCCGGAGAGATCTCGCCAAGACCTTTGAATCTCGTAATCTCCGGGTTGGGGCCGAGTTTTTTAATGGCCTTTTCACGCTCTTCGTCTGTGTAACAGTAAGAGGTCTCTTTTTTGTTTCTTACGCGGAAAAGGGGTGTCTGGAGAATGTAGAGGTGCCCCTGTCTCACCAGGTCCGGGAAGAACTGAAGGAAGAATGCCAGCAGGAGCATTCTTATATGCATACCGTCAACGTCTGCATCTGTTGCCATTACTATGTAGTTGTAACGGAGGTTCTCCAGATCCTCCTCTATGTTGAGAGCTGCCTGGAGAAGGTTGAACTCTTCGTTCTCATAGACTATCTTTTTGGAGAGTCCGTATGAGTTCTGCGGCTTGCCTCGTAGCGAGAATACAGCTTGAGTCATTACATCACGACTCTTTGTTATGGAGCCGGATGCTGAGTCACCCTCAGTTATGAAGAGAGTGCTCTCCATTGCACGCTCGTGTTTGTCTGTATAGTGGATGCGGCAGTCTCTGAGTTTGCGGTTGTGAAGATTTGCCTTCTTAGCCCTCTCTCTTGCCAGCTTCTGAATTCCCGAAATGGCCTTTCTCTCCTTTTCAGAATCCAGTATCTTCTTCAGGATTGCGTCTGCTGTCTCCGGATGTCTGTGAAGGTAGTTATCAAGATGGTCTTTCAGGAAGTCGCCAATGAAGTTTCTCACTGTTACCCCTCCCGGGCCCATCTCTTTTGACCCCAGCTTGGTCTTGGTCTGCGACTCAAAAACGGGATCCTGAACCTTAATACTTACGGCTGCTATCATCCCCTGGCGTACATCTGAGGGGTCAAAATCTCTTTTATAAAACTCCTTTATGGTTTTTGAGACAGCCTCTCTGAAGGCGGCCATATGGGTCCCCCCCTGTGTTGTGAACTGGCCGTTTACAAATGAGGAGATACCCTCTCCGTATTCGTTTCCGTGGGTTATTGCAATCTCAATGTCGTCACCTTTAAGGTGTATTGGTGAGTAGAGGGGCTCTTTTGTAAGGGTCTCATTGAGAAGGTCAAGAAGTCCGTTTTTTGAGATGAACTCTTTTCCGTCAAGCTTTATCAGCAGGCCGCTGTTAAGGTATGAGTAGTTTCTTAGCATAGCCTCTATAAATTCATAATTGAATTCATAGTTGCCAAAAAGTTCGTCATCTGCCCTGAATGTTACCAGAGTACCGTTCTTCTCTGAGGAGAGGCTCCTCTCCTGATCCTCCAGAATGCCTCTGCTAAACACTGCCATCTGAGACTCACCATCTCTGAAGGATTGTATCCTGAAGTCCACAGATAGAGCGTTAACCGCCTTTATACCCACTCCGTTAAGCCCAACTGACTTTTTAAAGGCCTTATTGTCATATTTGGCTCCCGTGTTCATTTTACTGGCTGCAACAATAAGGGAGTCAAGAGGAATTCCTCTACCGTAATCCCTGACGCTCACCACCTTATCCTTAATGGTTATGACAATCTGCTTGCCGTAACCCATTGCATACTCATCTACAGAGTTATCCATCACCTCTTTCAGAAGAACATATATACCATCATCCGGCGAGGAGCCGTCTCCAAGCTTTCCAATGTACATTCCGGGTCTGCGCCTTATGTGTTCATTCCACTCAAGGGTTTTGATTTCGTTCTCTGTATATGTATTCATATGAAGTTTTAGGATCTGGAGTTACAAAGTTAAGAAAATTTGAATAATGCACAGAGTTGCTCTGCAATCATTACAGCATTTGTTGCTGCACCCCTGCGTAAATTATCGGCAACAATCCAGAGATTTAATGAGTTTTCTTCTGAGAAATCTCTCCTTACCCTTCCGACAAATACCTCATCTCTTCCGTAAGCATAAAGAGGCATGGGGTACTCATCCTTTGCCGGATTGTCCTGTAACACCACACCGGGGGTCTCAATGAGAATTGCAAAAATCTGTTCCATCTCAAACCCCCTCTCAAAAGTGACATTTACTGACTCCGAATGGCCACCCAATACAGGCACGCGTACGGTTGTTGCGGTAATTGCAATTTTGTCGTTGCCAAAAATTTTTCTGGTCTCATTTACCATCTTCATCTCCTCTTTAGTATAGCCGTTGTCTGTAAAAGTATCAATACGGGGGATTATGTTTCTGTCAATGGGGTATGGATATGGAGAGTTGCAGGAGATGGCATCTCCGTAGCTCAGGCCTCCAATTCTCTCTCTCTCCAGTTGTGCAACACCCTGCTGACCACTCCCTGTTACAGACTGATAAGTTGAGACAACTATCCTTTTTATCTTTAGATGCTTATGAAGTAATGCAAGTGCTACAACCATCTGAATTGTTGAGCAGTTTGGATTTGCAATTATCATATCATCCGGGGAGAGTGAAAAACCGTTAACCTCCGGTACAATCAACTTCACAGCAGGATCCATTCTCCAGCATGAGGAGTTATCAATAACTCTGCAACCTGATTCAGCAAAGATTGGAGCCCACTCGTATGATATTGCGGCACCTGCAGAAAACAGAGCAATATCCGGCTTCATTGAGAGAGCCTCTTTTAGTGTCACAACTTTAGTAACCTCCCTGGTATACTTATCCTCCGGAAATCTGACCGGGTAGTCAAGACCTGCAGACCTCTCTGAGGCAACAGGTATCAGAGTATCAAGCGGAAAGTTTCGTTCTGCCAGTATTTCTGCCATCTTCCTCCCCACAAGCCCTGTAGCTCCTACAACTGCAACCTTCATAACGAGGCAGTGAGTATGTCGTTAAAGACTCCTGTTGCTGTCTGTCTTGCCCCGGCTCCGGCACCTGAGATTACAAGCGGCGATGGATAATCCCGGCTTGTAATTATTATTGTATTGTCAGTCCCCTCTGTCCTTGCCAGCGGATGATCAGCCGGCAGAGACTGAACTGAAGCCCGGCACTCCGTCCCGGATATGGTTGCAACATATCTGAGTCTCTCCCCCTTTTCTGAGGCAAGTTTATATAATCTCTCAACCTCACCGGCAATTAGAGGAGATACCTCCACCTCCTCCGGCTCTCTCTCTATACCCATCTCTCTGCTCAGGATAAGAGCCTTCCTGCCTACATCCGTACCTGAAAGGTCAATATTTGGATCCGGCTCGGTATAGCCAAACTCTTTTGCCCTGGTAATGAGCGAGGAAAGACTGACAGAGCCGTTATAGTTGCTTAGCAAATAATTTAATGTCCCAGATAGGATTGCTTCAATTTTCTCTATTTTATCCCCTGCCTGAACCATTTGGCGGATGGTGCCGATAACAGGCAGGGCTGCCCCTACAGTCGTCTCGTAGTGAAGTTTTTTTCCGTTTGATGAAAATGCCTCTCTCATTCGTCTCCAGTTCTCTCCGGGAGCACTAAATGCAATTTTATTACAAGTAACCACGGAAAATCCGTTAAGGGCAAATTCCGAATAACTGGATGCAACCAAACCACTTGCCGTACAGTCAATGAAGAGACTTTTACCAAGGCCGAAACCTCCGGCGGTATTCAAAAATTTTCCGATATCGGTATCCTCGCCTTTCTCCAGTAATTCTGATATTTTTTGCGGGTCTATTCCTCTCTTTGAAAACACCATTTTTTTACTGTTTGCAATTCCTGCAATTGAGATATCCTCTTTACCGGAGATAATGTTAACCAGCTCTTTTGCCACGTTTCCATATCCGGCAATGAAAAGGTTTATCCTCTCATTTCTCTCTCCAAAAAACTCTTTGTGGACAACTCTCATCGCTACAGTCAGATCCTCTCCGGCCACAACTACCGAGATATTCCTTTCGCTGGATCCCTGTGCAATTGCCCTGATGTTTATACCCTCTCTTCCAAGAGCATTAAACATTCTGCCTCCTGTACCGGACTGATTCTTCATATCATCGCCCACCAGAGTGATAATTGAGAATCCCATTTCAACCTTAAGGGGGTTAACTTTAGAGAGACTAATCTCATACGCAAATGCTCCGTCTGCAGCCTCCTTTGCTTTTACTGCATCACTCTCTGATATGGCAACACACATTGTGTGAACTGAAGAGGCCTGAGTAATAAGAATAATATTTACTCCGGCTACGGCAAGAGAGGCAAATAGCCTGGCTGAATAGCCGGGCACACCAACCATACCGCTCCCCTCCATTGAGAGAAGTGCTATGCTGTTACTTCCTGAAATCCCTCTGATCTTTCCCCTGGTTTCGGGTGGTGATGACTCAATGTATGTCCCCTCAGATTCCGGTGAGAATGTATTTTTTACCTCAATGGGAATTCCGCTCTCAATTGCAGGCTGTATGGTTGGCGGGTAGATAACCTTTGCTCCAAAATGAGAGAGCTCCTGCGCCTCGTTGTAAGAAATGTGTCTGATACATTTAGCTTCAGGTACTAGTCTTGGATCTGCTGTCATCATTCCATTCACATCACTCCATATCTGGAGAGTTCTTGCACCTGAACCCGCCGCAAAAAGCGCTGCGGTATAATCAGATCCACCCCTGCCAAGAGTTGTTGTTCTTTTCTGTGCATCAGAAGAGATGAAACCCGGAATTATATGAAGTCTGGACTTTTCAGAAGAAATGAGTTTGCGGATATTTGTGTAAGTTGCTGATATATCCGGTGTGTTTACATCTCCAAGCTTTATCGTCTTTATGATATCTCTGGCATCTGTCCATTGGTTACTGATACCCATTGAAGTAAATTTCACACTTACTATCCTGGTTAGTATTATCTCACCAAAGCTCACAATCAGGTCAAGCGATGAGGGGCTTAGCTCCCTCAGAGAGTAAACACCTTTGCAAACATCCCTTAACTGATTAAAGAGGTTTTTAACCTTTAGCTCTACTGCATGGCGAAAATCTATGGGAATGAGTTCATAGATAATCTCAATATGACGTGACTCCAGCGAATCAATATCTGAAAGATAGTGCAAATCCTGAGCAGCAGCTTTACGACCTGCCTCAGTCAGGATATCTGTACAACCCCCTGTCGCAGAAAGCACCAGGATGGTTCTGTCCCTTTTTACGGCATCCGCTGTGATTGCTGCAACTTTCAATATGTTTGCGGCATTTGCTACAGAGCTGCCGCCAAATTTCAATACTTGCATATTAACTGATGAAATTTATATGTCGCTTCACAATCCCGGCGATCTGTTCCCACTCTAGCAAAAAGCCGTCATGACCCCACCTGGATTCAAGAAGTTCAAATTTAGAATTTTTAATGTACTTATGAAGAAATCTCTGCTCCTCAACAGGGAAAAGAGTGTCTGAGTCTATGCCAGCCACTATAGTATCAGCCTCAATAAGGCCGAGTGCTCTCTCCGCACCGCCTCTGCCTCTTCCGCAGTTATGGCTATCCACAGAGCGAGTAAGGGTGTAGTATGAATAAGCGTCAAACCTTTGAGAGAGTTTTCTGCCCTGATACTGCTGATAGTTACAGGCCCTCTCTGCAAAAAGAATATCTTCATCCTCCTCTCTTTGTGTAGTATTGTATCCGTTGTATGAACGGTAAGACAGAAGCGCGACAGACCTCGCTGCCCTAAGTCCTGATTCGCCGCCTCTTATGCTCTTCTGCTCCTCAAAGGTTGGGTCTGCAAAAAGTGAGAGCCTTTGAGATTCGTTAAAGGCAGTTCCCCAGGGAGAGACTCTTGCGTTACAGGCTATTAACAGGAGATTCTTAACAACTTCAGGATGCATTATCCCCCATTCCAGTGCCTGAAACCCTCCTATTGAGCCTCCGGCTATCAGGTCAATTTTATTAATTCCGAGTTTAAGCCGTAGCGAATTATGAGCTCGGACAATATCTCTGACAGTTGTCTGCGGAAAAGAGAGCATATAAGGATCTCCGGTTGGAGATTTGCTTGCCGGCCCACTGCTTCCGTAACACGAACCAACCATATTTGCACAAATTAAATAATATTTATCTGTGTCAAACACTCTTCCCTTACCCACCAGTCCACTCCACCACTCCTCAGGATTAGAATTTGCCGTTAATGCATGGCATATCCAGATCACCTTTTTATCAGGGGAGAAATTGCCCGAATGGTGAAAAGCAATTTCAAGCTGATCAAGCCTTTCACCACTCTCAAACAGAAAACCTTCAGAGAAAACCAGAGAATCTTTAATCATAAACCTGCCCTCCTGAACGCACTTTCAATATCTCTCTTTATATCTTCAATATGCTCTATTCCAAGAGAGATCCTTAGCGTATTCTCTCCTATTCCTGCAGCCCTAAGAGCATTGGAGCTCATCTGAGCATGAGTTGTGGAGGCAAAATGTGTAATAAGCGTTTTATTGTCTCCCACATTGACGAGATGGCTGATTAATTCAAGAGAATTTACAAATACCGACGCGCGGTCTCTGCTACCCTTTATGTCAAATGAGAGCACACCTCCATAACCACTTTTGAAGTATTTCCTGCCTTTTTCATGGTTTGGACTGCTTTTCAGCCCGGGGTAATTAACTCCTTCCACTTTAGGGTGCGCCTCAAGCCACTCGGCCAGTTGCTGAGCATTTGAAAGAATTCTCTCCATCCTTAATGAAAGAGTTTCGCTTCCCTGCAGAATAAGAAATGCATTGAAAGGGGATAGAGAACATCCCCAGTCTCTGAGCCCCTCCGCTCTGGCCTTTACAGCAAAAGCTATATTTCCGGTCTCACTTCCGGCTCCGAACCTGTCCCAAAAACTCAAACCGTGGTATGACTCTGACGGATTTGTAAATCCCCGAAATTTACCGCTGGCCCAGTTGAAGTTTCCGCAATCAACAACAACACCACCTATGGAGTTTCCGTGTCCGCCAATCCACTTTGTGGCTGCATGGGTAATAATATTTGCCCCCCACTCACGTGGCTTAAAAATATATCCTGCTCCTCCAAAGGTGTTGTCAACAATCAGAGGAATCCCATACTTGTATGATAAATTTCCAAACTCTTCAAAATCCGGAATATAGAAATCTGAATTTCCTATTGTCTCAATAAATATAGCTCTTGTCCGAGGGTCAATAAGTTTTTCAAAATTCCGGAGAGTACCTTTTTCTGCAAAACGAAACTCTATACCCAATTTAGAAAAACTACTCCTGAATTGATTGTAAGATCCACCGTATAGTGAGGATGAGCTTACAATATTATCCCCGCATTCAGCAATATTTTGTATAGCCAGAAATTGTGAGGCCTGACCGGATGAGACGGCAACGGCAGCAGTCCCCCCTTCAAGGATGGCAATTTTCTGTTCAAGAACATCTGTTGTGGGATTTGACAATCTGGTATATATATGACCTGGAGTATTGAGCTCAAAAAGTCTTGCGGCATGATCGGAGTCATCAAAAAGAAAAGAGGAGGTTTGAAATATTGGGGTGGCACAGGGGCCGTTTGAACCCGATTTAACAAGCCCGGCATGAACCTGCAGGGTGTCAAAATGATTTGCACTCATAAAAAATGAATTTGATGATAATTAATACGAAATGTATGTTTGGGATTTATGGGGCCTGCCCAATGGATCTTCGTAAGACCCTGATTTATGACAGCATCTTGCGATGCATTCGCATTATCATCATTGAAGAAGCAACAGAAGAGTGAACAGCGATTATATTGCTGTCCGGTTTAAGTTGTATGGCTCTCTCTCTGTTCATCTTATTTACAAGTCGCAAATCTATATAAACTTTGGAAAGGTTCCAAAAAGTTTTAGAATCTATTTTTTCATCTCCTCAAAACCCTTACCGTAAACTCCCATCACATTGCCGACACTAAGAAATGCGTCTTTGTCTATCTCTCTGACAGTTTTAAATACGAAGTTGCTCTCCGTACGTCTCACAATTACCATTAAAATCTTACCCTCTCTCTTTGTGTACCATCCTGTTGCATCAATCACTGTTACACCTCTTCCGCTAGGGGTGATTGCATCTGCAATCTGCTCATACTTTTGAGAGAAGATAAATATCTGTATTGACTGCCTTGCTCCGGAGAGTATCAGGTCCACCGAGTAGCTTGTAACACTTATAAGTACAAATCCATAAATAATTATAGCTGCCCGTTCGCCTATTGAGGCCTCACTTGGTATAATCAGGGAGCTCAGAATTATAAAAATATCCATATACAGGATGAGCTTGCCGGGAGAGATGTTCCTGTATTTGTTTATCATAAGCGCAACTATGTCTGTTCCGCCTGTACTCCCGCCCTGCGTGAATGTTATTGCTATTCCGGCTCCGGAAAAAACTCCACCCATCATTGCTGAGAGCAGTTTACCGTTGCCAATGGCAATATCCTCAATCAGCTCCACAGGTATTATGCCCGGTAGCCTGTCCAAAAAGAGAGTAACCGCGACAATGGCAAAAACAGTCTTAACTCCAAACCCCTTTCCAAGTATCTTTAATGCCACAGCAAGGAGAGCAGCGTTTATTATGAAGAACGACCAGCTCACCGGAAATCCTGTTGCATAATAGATTACAGCGGCAATACCTGTCACTCCTCCACCAACCAGACCGCTGGGTATTAAAAAAACACTCCATCCGGCAGCATAGAGGAGAAGACCGAATGTAATTATTGAATAGGTTCTGAGCGTGCTCAGGACTCTTTTTGTTTTTTGTTCCATAACAATTTTCCAGCTTTAATCTGATCAAAACCCTGTCCGTAAACGCTCATTACCGCAGAAACAGAGATAAAAGCGTTACTGTCTATCTCTTTTACTATTGCACTTATATCCGTAAGCTGAGATTTTCTTATTATCACAACCAGCATCTTGCTCTCGCTTTTTGAGTACCATCCCATAGAGGTCAGGGCAGTAACTCCTCTTCCCATCTCTTTACTCACTCTGTCAGCGATCTCATCATATTTGGATGAGAATACAAATACCTGAAGAGATTGCTTATTTCCTGTCAGTATCATGTCTATCACATATGAAAATGATACCATCTCTATGTAGCCGTAGATTACGTCCTCCAGAGATTTATCGGGTATGAAATAAACCGAGCCGATTATCACCAAATCGCATATTATGAAAACTCTTCCTGGCGACATCTCTCTGTATTTGGCAATAATAAGAGCTACAATGTCTGTACCTCCTGTGCTCCCGCCCTGCAGAAATATTATACCTATCCCAATTCCACTCATCGTCCCTCCTATAAGAGAGTTAATCAACTTGTCCTCAATATCGGATACCCATGGAATCAAAGGCAGAAATTCAAACATCAGGGCTGCAACTGCTATACAGTATATGGTTTTAAATCCAAACGCCTTCCCTAGGATCAGGAATCCTATTCCAAGAAGGATTGCGTTTATAATTAGATAAGAATAGGAGACATCAAATCCTGTGGCATAGTTTATTACGGATGCCAATCCGCTTACGCCACCCCCGGCTATCTCGTGGGGTATTAAAAACGCCGTCCAGCTGAATACAAAGATGAATAGTCCTATTGTCATGAGAGTATAGGACTTCAATGTCTTCAATATCTTCATAAAATATATGTCAATCAATAAATATTTCTGATTTTGAATATGTAACCGCCTGTCCCTTTATAATTAGAAAGCTCTCCTCCATTCTGCACTCCAGATCGCCCCCTCTCTGGCTTACCTGCCTGGCTCTGAGAACACTCTTTTTTAGTCTTTTTGACCAATATGGAGCAAGTGTACAGTGTGCACTGCCGGTAACCGGATCCTCAAGAATTGTTGCCTGGGGTGTAAAAAATCTGGATACAAAGTCATGTTCCTTTCCGGGAGCTGTTATTATAACACCACCTGGGTTAATATTTATCTCATCAAATATGGATCTGTTGATTTCAATCCTCTCAATCTCCTCCTGGGAGCTGTAAATAAGCATATAGTCTCTTGCTTTGTAAACCTCCCTAGGCTTTATGCTAAGGCTGTCAAAAATCTCTTCAGGCAGAACTGATGGCACACCCTCCCTTATCGGAAAACTCATCAGGTAGTGGCCTCCCTCCCTCTTTACTGCCAACTGACCGGATAGAGTTTCAAAAAGTATCTCATCTCCATCCCAGCCCAGCTCTTGAAAAAGCACATGAGCAGATGCAAGTGTGGCATGTCCGCAAAGGTCCATCTCAATATCGGGAGTGAACCATCTTAAATTAATCAGACCATCTTTAATAAGTACAAAGGCTGTCTCCGGTGCTGCATTCTCCCTTGCAATAAGCTTAAGAAGGCTATCCTCAAGTGGATCTTCAAGTAGCACAACAACTGCAGGATTGCCGCTGAAAACCTCATTTGTGAAAGAGTCAACCTGATATGAAACTATCTTCATCTTAACAAACTACATTGATTATCTTCCCGGGGACAACAATTATCTTTTTTATAGAGCCTCCTGCAAGAAATTTAATAGTGTTCACATCCTCTCTCACAATGCTCTCTATCTCAGCCGGAGTAAGAGATCTCTCCAACTCCAGTTTGAATCTCAGTTTACCGTTAAATGACACAGGATATTCAAATGTATTCTCTATGGTGAACTTCTGATTATACTCCGGGAAAGAGGCAAATGCTACGCTGCTTTTGTGTCCCAGTTTGTTCCATAGCTCCTCTGCAATGTGCGGAGCAAACGGAGATATTAGTATAACCATAGGTTCAAGAATTGCCCTTTTGTTGCAGTTTAGTTCATAGAGGTCATTTACTGCTATCATAAAAGCACTGACGCTTGTATTGAATGAGAAATTCTCAATGTCTGTCTGAACCTTGCCAATCAATTTATGAAGTGTCTTCAACTCCGCCGGAGAGGCATCCTCATCTGAAACTCTGAAGTTCTCCTTTTCAAAGAAGAGCCTCCAGAACCTTTTCAGGAACCTGTGAACTCCGTCAATACCGTTTGTATCCCAGGGTTTGCTTTGTTCAAGAGGTCCCAGAAACATCTCGTACATTCTTAATGTGTCTGCCCCATATTTGTCACAAACAGTATCCGGATTGACAACATTGAACATTGATTTGCTCATCTTCTCTACCGCCCATCCGCAGATATACTCACCATCCTCAAGTATGAACTCAGCACTCTCATACTCCGGCATCCATCTCTTAAATGCATCAAGATCCAATCTGTCATTATTTACAATATTGACATCAACATGTATCTCTGTTGTGTCGTATTCATCCTTAAGACCAAGCGATACAAATTTATTGGTACCCTTTACCCTGTAAACGAAATTTGATCTACCCTGAATCATACCCTGGTTGATCAGCTTTTTAAATGGCTCCTTTTCGCAAACATACCCAAGGTCATAGAGAAATTTATTCCAGAATCTTGAATAGATAAGGTGCCCTGTTGCATGCTCCGTACCACCTATGTAGAGATCCACATCCCTCCAGTAATCGTTAGCCTCTTTTGATACCAGTGCGTCTCTGTTCTGAGGGTCCATATATCTCAGATAATATGCGCTGCTGCCTGCAAATCCGGGCATTGTACTCTTCTCCAGAGGCCACCCCTCATAGCTCCAGCTCTCAGCCCTTGCAAGTGGGGGCTCCCCGCTCTCGGTCGGCAAGAACTTGTCAATCTCAGGGAGCTCCAGGGGCAGAGAATCAAATGGCAGCGGTGTTGCTAATCCCTCTTTATAATATATTGGGAAGGGCTCTCCCCAATACCTCTGTCTTGAGAATATCGCATCTCTTAGTCTGTAGTTAACCTTCCTTCTTCCTATCCCTCTTCTCTCAACCTCCTCTATTGCAGCAGGGATAGCCTCTTTTACGCTCATCCCGTTCAGGAATCCAGAATTGCACATTACACCCTCTTTAGCATCAAAGCTCTCCTCAGATACATTACACCCCTCAATCAGCGGAATTATAGGGAGGGAGAAATGCTTTGCAAATGCGTAGTCTCTGCTGTCGTGTGCCGGTACTGCCATAATTGCTCCAGTTCCGTATCCCGCAAGTACATACTCAGCAATCCAGACAGGAATCTTTTCAAGAGTGAATGGGTTTATGGCGTAACTTCCGCTGAATACTCCGCTGACTCTTTTACTCTCAGCCATCCTCTCCCTCTCTGTCTTCTTTTTGGCAGAGGCAAGGTACTCCTCAACAACTCCCCTCTGCTCCTCAGATGTTAGCCTCTCCACCCACTCGCTCTCAGGAGCAAGAACCATAAATGTTGCTCCGAATATAGTATCCGCCCTTGTTGTAAATATTTCAAGATCATACTCCCGTTCTCCGTTTACTACCCGGAATGTCATCTCTGAACCCTCAGAGCGTCCAATCCAGTTTCTCTGCATCTCCTTCAGGGAGTCTGTCCAGTCAAGTTCCTCCATATCTCCCAAAAGCCTTTCGGCATAGGCCGACACTCTAAGTTGCCACTGCCTCATCTTCTTCTGCTCTACAGGGTGCCCACCTCTGACAGAGAGACCCTCCTTCACTTCGTCGTTTGCCAGCACAGTGCCCAGAGCTGCACACCAGTTAACAGATGTCTCTCCAAGGTATGCTATCCTGTACTCCATTAGCACAGATGCCCGCTTAGTCTCATTAAAGGATAGCCACTCGTCTGCCGAGAATGTCTCAACTTCTCCGCTCGCAGCTTTCACCTCTGCATTCCCGTTTTTGGAAAAAATATTCACTAGCTCTTCAATTGGCCTAGCTCTCTGCTCTGAAAGGTCATACCAATGTTCAAACATTTTAAGGAAAGCCCACTGTGTCCATTTATAATATTCGGGTTCACAAGTTCGCACCTCTCTGTCCCAGTCAAATGAAAATCCTATTCTGTCAAGTTGCTCTCTGTATCTCTGTATGTTTTTATCAGTTGTAGCTGCAGGATGTTGTCCGGTTTGAATGGCGTACTGCTCAGCCGGAAGTCCGAAAGCGTCGTAACCCATTGGGTGGAGGACATTGAACCCTTTAAGCCTTTTGTATCTGCTGTAGATATCACTTGCTATATAGCCAAGCGGATGGCCGACATGTAAGCCTGCTCCGGAGGGGTATGGGAACATGTCCAGCACATAAAATTTTGGCCTATTTGTGTCAATTTCAGCTTTAAAGGTCTTCTCTGAGGCCCATCTGGCCTGCCAGAATTTTTCTATTTCGGAAAAGTTGTACTCCATTATTTTAGTTTCAATCAGGCGACAAAAGTAATAAATTTTGCTATCTCTTCAGTCTGAATTCCACAGGAAGGGCTATCCTCACAGAGACAGGCTTTCCGTCAATTTTTGCGGGCTTCCAGTCGGGAGATGCCTCCACAGTCTTTATCGCTGCTTCGTCAAGCTCGTAGTCCAGCGATTTAATCACTACCACATCCTTCACCTTCCCATCATAGTCAACAGTAAATTCAACAATTACCCTTCCGCTTACACCTCTCTCAACAGCTCCCTGAGGGTATTTCAAATATTTGTAAACCCATCTGTCCAGAAACCTCTGCTCTCTTCCATGCAGAAACAGAGCAGGAGTCTCCGTCTGCTCCTGTTTGTAAATTCTTGGCTTTCCCACTTCATCTTCAATTGACTCCTTAGGGGCAAATGCAGTTTTTGTAAGCATCCGTCCCATATTCGCAGCATCCAGTACTAAATTGAACACATACTCAGTTGTCATATCCATAGAGAGATAGTCTATCTCGCTCTCAACATCCCTTGTTGTGTGGTAATCTCTGTGCAGTCCTGTTGTAAAAAGAGCCACCGGAATACCTTCTGCCGCAAATACCTGATGGTCGCTTGGGAAATAAGAAGAGGCTTTAATTGTTGGTTCAGGCATTAATGGTTTGTCCGAGACATCCTTCAGGAGTGTGGAGAGCTCCGCATGGGGCATCATAGTATAGACATAAAGCTGCCTCCCCTCACCACCTCTTCCTACCATATCCAGATTTACCATCAAAGATATCTTATCTTTCTGTCCAAATGCTCTGTTCAAAAAGTACCAGCTCCCAATCATACCTCTCTCCTCAGCCCCAAATGCGGCAAATAACACAGATCTCTTAAACATAAAGCTCCTGGCTCGTATCATTTTAGCAACCTCTAACATTACAGATGTCCCGGAGGCATTATCATCAGCCCCTCTGTAAAGCAGAGTTGAATCTTTGCCATCTATCTTAACATTAACTCTACCCAAATGGTCATAGTGGGCCGCTACAAGAATGAACTCATTCTTAAGCTGAGGGTCGTAACCCTCAACAATGCCAATAATATTCTGTGATTTAAGAGTATCACCCTCGCTGTTTACAAATGAGAAATCCTGCCCGGGAGATGGATAGAGTAGCTCAATCTCTGCTCCTGCGAACACCCTCTCAATATATCTGGCGGCCATCCTCTCACCCTCTGAGCCAGCCCCTCTTCCCATAAGTGAGTCTGATGTCAGAACCTCAACATGTTTTTTTAGTCCCGCAATCCTTTCATTCTGCGAGAATAGCCCTGCCGTTACAATGAACAGCAGAGCTACCATCAGAGTTAATCTCTTCATATATTACCTTGTTGGTAAAACCTCCAGCCAGTAGCCGTCGGGGTCGTTAATAAAATAAATGCCCATTCCTGGATTTTCATAACAGATGCATCCCATCTCTTCATGAAGCTTATGAGCCTGCTCGTAGTTATCCGTTCTGAATGCCAGATGGAATTCGTTATCTCCCAAATTATAGGGTCTCTCCCAATCTCTTAGCCAGGTAAGCTCAAGCTGATGCCCGCCCTCTGTTCCGTCTGAGAGGTAAACAATAATGAAAGATCCATCCTCCGGAGTGATTCTTCTTACCTCATCAAGACCAAGGGCCTTTTTGTAAAACGCCATGCTCTTGTCAAGGTCAAGTACATTAATGTTGTTGTGTACAAATCTGAATTTTGCCATAAATCTATCTTTTAAAGTGGGGCATCTCCCCGGGCAGCTCAATGGAGAACTCCACAAGACCCTTTATAACTCCATCTTCTCTCCATGGGGTTTGGTGTATAAGTTTCCTTACTCCCCCCTTCTCAATGGTATAAGAGTTTGAATCTCCTGAAGAGAGCATACCCTGAATCATACTCCAGGACTTGTCTCCGTGGCACTCCCTGAGGTTTTTGCCCAGCAACTCCCCGTACTTCTCAAAAGTTTTGGCAGATTTTTGGTTTCTGTAAACAACAACTCCATCACAGTCGCATACCGTAACGGCGCAGTCTAGCTCTTTAGCCCAGTTGAAACGCTCCTCTTCCATTGGTTAGACCAGCTTATAAAAGGGTGTTTTAACAACCAGTGCCTTTAGAAGCTTGTCTCTCACCTTTATAAAAATCTCTGAACCTGCCTTTGAGAATTCCGGGGTAACATATGCCATGCCTATTGGCTTTTTTACTGCCGGCCCCATTGTTCCTGATGTGACAATACCAATAACCGTGCCGTCTGCACTGCAAACCTCGTAACCGTGTCTGGGAATACCTCTGTCTAAAAGTTCAAATCCTACCAGCTTTCTCTTCAAACCATCGGCCTTAAGCTTAAGCATATAATCTTTGTCTATAAAGTCGCCCTTTGCCTCGCTGAATTTTGTAATCCAACCAAGACCCGCTTCTATTGGGGAAGTTGTATCATCAATGTCATTGCCGTAGAGACAGAATCCCATCTCAAGCCTCAGGGTGTCTCTGGCACCCAGACCTATAGGCATTATTCCAAACTCCTCTCCGGCCTCAAATACAGCTTTCCAGAGTTTATCCGCATCTTCGTTTGCAACATAGATTTCGCATCCGCCTGAACCTGTATAACCTGTAGTTGAAAAAATCGCATCCTTAATTCCGGCAATTGTCAGCTTTTTGAATGTATAATACTCCATATCCTCTACGCTCTGATCGCATATCTTCTGCATCGCCTTAAGGGCAAGCGGTCCCTGTACTGCAAGCTGGCAAATCTCATCAGATGCATTATAAAGCTCTCTGCCCGGTGTTATATTGAACTTTGGTGCAACTGCAGCAAGGTGAGCATAATCTTTGTCTATATTGGATGCATTAACCACCAGAAGGTATGTTTCACTGTCTATGCAATATACAAGAAGGTCGTCAACTATTCCCCCTTTCCCGTTTGGGAAGCATGAGTACTGAACCTTGCCTGGAGTCAGGAGAGAGGCGTCGTTTGAAGTTGTGTACTGTATGAAGGGAAGAGCATTTGGACCCTTAACCCATATCTCTCCCATATGAGAGACATCAAAGACCCCTACCTTTGTCCTTACATGGTTGTGCTCCTCATTTATACCGATATACTCTACGGGCATATTGTAACCGGCAAAGGGAACCATTTTGGCTCCCAGGGCAATGTGTTTTTCTGTAAAAGCTGTGGTTTTCATATTAATTTGTTTGTATATGTAAATTTTGTTTATCTGCATCATAGATCCAGATATCCTCAGGGCTGAAGTCAAGCTCCAGCAACTTTCTCAGTGAGGCGTAGGCTTCGCCTATCTCCTTATGGGCAGTAGATGCGACAACGTTGTAACCATTGCGGAATTTAAGCCTTATGGGCTTATAGCCGCTCTCCTGCAAATATCTGCTCATCTTATCTGCATTCGCCTCCTCTGCAAAGCTTCCCGCTATTACATAAAACCTTGATCCTAAAGGCGAAGCCTCACTGTAAGTCTGAGTCTTTACCTCTGTAACGACTTTTGAAGAGTCCGCAGGCCTCTGCTCAGGAGATGAAAGAGTGTCTGAAATCTCTGTCTCTGTCATCTTGAATCTCTCCAAATCTTCTGATGTTGGCATCCCCAGTGTAGAACGGAGCCAGTCGCAACCGCTGAGGGTGAAAATCAGCGAAATTGCAAAAAAGAGCGAAATAAATCTTTTCATAATCTTCTAATGTTTAGAAGGTTTCTAATCTTACAAAAGTAACCAAAATAAAGCATAAGCGAAAATTTAATGTATATTTGACATCAGAAAAGAGAGTAGTTATGTCCAAATTTTTTCAGCAGGTAAAAAGTATTGCAAATTTTGCAGATCACGTTGATATAACGGGTACAATAGAGGGTATAAAAAAGAGTATTGATTTCAAAGGTCCAAATGTATGGATTCTTGCCTTTGCTGTTATCGTAGCCTCTGTCGGCCTCAATGTCAACTCAACCCCGGTAATAATAGGAGCCATGCTCATATCCCCGCTTATGGGGCCAATAATCGGGACTGGTCTGGCAGTGGGAATCAATGACTCCATGCTTCTCAAAAGGGCTCTGAAAAACCTTGGAATAATGGTATTGATAAGCATACTCGCATCTACGCTCTTCTTTGCCATCTCCCCGCTTAGTCTTGATGAGCCGACTGAGTTGCTTGCCAGAACCAGACCAACAATATACGATGTCTTTATTGCCTTTTTTGGCGGTCTGGCAGGTATTGTTGAGGGCTCCAGAAAGGAGAAGGGGACAGTTATTGCCGGTGTTGCAATTGCAACAGCCCTTATGCCACCTCTCTGCACAGCCGGATATGGAATTGCAAACCTTAACATAGCCTATTTTGCAGGAGCTATATACCTCTTCTTTATTAACTCTCTGTTTATTGCACTTGCAACTTTCATAATTGTCCGCTATCTGAGATTTCCTCTTGTTAAATTTGAGGATCCGGTTAAGCAGAGGAGGGTGAGAAGGATGATAAGCATTGTTACTGTACTTATGATTCTTCCAAGTGTTTATACAGGAGTTATTGTCATTAGGGAGAACACCTTTAATGTATCAGCCAAACAGTTTGTTAATGAAAATAAAACAATTGACAACAGCTATATATATGACTACAAAATAAACCATACAGGAAGATCCTCAACATTGGAACTCTCAATTGCAGGCGAACAACTTAAGGAGGGACAGAGAGAGAGGCTTTACTCATCTCTGGAGAAATTTGGCATCGGAAGGAACCATCTTGTAATAAAAGAGAATGCCACTATTGATCCGTTAGACGAAGGGGGTGTTGTCAAAAGTATATTTGAGAGGAATGATCTTGAGATACAAAAGAGAGAGGAGATGCTCCGGCAGATGGAAGCAGAGCTTAATGCAATCAAAAGCAGAGAGATCCCTTACAGACAGATTGCTGAGGAGATACTTGCACAGCACCCGGGTCTGACCTTCTTCTCAATTGCAAGAGGGGCTAGCATAAACCTTTCTGACTTCAACTCAAGTGATAAAATAATGGTAATGGCAAAATGGAAGGAGCCCATTTCAGAGTCAGAACTTAAGAAACTTGAGCAGTGGCTTGCGGTCAGACTTGGAGAAAAGAGCGTTATAATAATACAGGTTGAATAAAGATGCTTCTAAGTGTATTAATTTTTCTAAAAGTACTGAGTTCACCTTTTTTCTGGTTTAGCGACACACTGAAGGTGACCTTTCTTGGGGACATTATGCAACATCAGGCTCAGCTTGACGCAGCAAGAAAACCGGGTGCCGACAGGAACAAACCCTCCTCCTATGATTACTCAGACTATTTCAAACATATAGGACCAAAACTTGCCAAGAGCGATCTTAGGGTGGCAAATATGGAGACCACTTTTGCAAAACCACCTTATTCAGGATACCCAAATTTCAACTCCCCCATAACACTCTTGGAGTATTGCAAACAGGGGGGTATTGATCTCTTCCTTTCGGCGAATAACCACATATGCGATAAAGGGAGAGGAGGGATTGAGGGTACAATATCGGCTTACAACTCTATAAGGGTACCATACGCCGGAGCTTACAGAGACATGGCAGAGAGAAACAGCATTTATCCGCTTATAATTGAACTGAAGGGGGTGAGACTCGCAATCCTGAACTACACATACGGTACGAACGGAATACCTGTTCCACCCCCATACATTGTTAATTTGCTTGACTCTGTTCAGATTAGACGGGATATACTAAGAGCCGGGGAGATGGAGGCCGATGTAGTTATCGCCTGCCTCCACTGGGGCGAAGAGTATAAGTTGACACCATCTGATTCTCAAAGGAGGTGGAAGAGATTTTTCAACAATAATGGCGTTAATATAATTGTAGGCTCCCATCCGCATGTAATACAACCAGTTGAGACTGAAAGGGAACTATCCGGTGAGGTATCCAGAATTACAGCTTACTCCCTTGGAAACGCAATATCAAACATGACCGCACCAAACACAAGAACGGGAATGATGCTGACAATAAGAATCGTGAGAGAGAGGTTTGGGAAAATCAGAGTGATAGAGCCACAATATGAACTTATCAGTACATCAAGGCCGGGACAAATAGAAAAGAATTTTACAATTTTACCTGGCGAATATAGAGCAAACAGAAGATGACAGAAAAGACAATTTTGCTTGAGGAGATTGATCCCATTGACATATATGGAGTCAACAACAGACTTATAAATTTACTTAAAAGTTACTTCCCAAAGATGAGCGTAGTTGCAAGGGGTTCAGAGATTATCCTTAAGGGCAGTGCTGCGGATGTTAAGCGGTTTGAGAGCAAAATTGAGCTTCTTACTGAGATGAGGATGAGGAAATCCAGACTGACAGAGGATGATGTAAACTCTCTGTTTGACCCCCTGGGCTCAGGCACCGTTGAGACAAAGGAGGATGACAAGGATGTAATTGTCTTTGGCAATGAGGGGAAAATCATCAGGGCACGCACAAAAAACCAGAGAAGACTGGTTGAGAGTTATTACAAGAATGACCTGATTTTTGCCATTGGTCCTGCAGGTACAGGCAAAACATATACAGCAATTGCCCTTGCGGTAAGAGCTCTTAAAAACAAGGAGGTTAAGAGACTTATCCTTACTCGTCCCGCTGTGGAGGCTGGAGAGCGGCTCGGTTTTCTCCCGGGAGATCTTAGGGAAAAGCTGGACCCATATCTTCAGCCTCTCTACGATGCGCTCAGGGATATGATTCCTGCAAAAAAACTGGAGTTGCTTATGGAGGAGGGTATAATTCAGATAGCCCCGCTGGCATATATGAGAGGCAGAACTCTTGAGAGTGCATTTGTTATTCTTGATGAGGCTCAGAATACCACCTTTGGACAGCTGAAGATGTTTCTTACAAGAATGGGAGGCAATTCAAAGTTCATTGTTACAGGCGACGCAACCCAGATAGATTTACCAAAGAGATCGGACTCAGGTCTGTTAAAGGGGGCGGATCTCCTGGGCAAAATCAAAGGTGTATGCAGAGTTGACTTTACGAAAGAGGATATTGTAAGGCACAAGCTTGTATCAAAAATTGTACAGGCCTTTGACGAACATGAGGAGGAAAGTCTAAATCAAAGCTCCCCCCATCTCACCTGATGCCTTTCCGTTTTTAATGGTACATATCCCGTTTACAAAAACGTGCTCAATGCCAGATGCAAATTTATGGGGATCTGCAAATGTGGCATTGTCAATAATTGTATCGGGGTCAAAGACTACAATGTCTGCACGGTATCCCGGGATTAAAAGTCCCCTATCTTTCAGAGCTAATCTTGAGGCAGGAAGGGCAGTAGCTTTATGTACAGCTGTCTCAAGATTCATCAGCCTCTGTTCTCTTACATATTTGCCAAAAAATCTCGGCATTGTTCCGTATGATCTTGGATGTGGCATTGACTCACCGAGCTTCCCTGCGGGTGAGTAAACGCTTCCGTCTGATGCCGGCATGCCAAGAGGATGTGAGAGGAACATTGAAACATTCTCCTCTGTCATTGCAAATCCTATAATATCAACGCTCACCCTCTCATCAATCAAAAGCTGCCTGACAAACTCCCAAGCCTCTGTACCGGTGAGTTTTGAGGCTTCTGCCACATTCATCCCTATGAATCTTTTGTTCTTCTCTCTTTTGCATCCAGTAATCACAATGTTTTGAGGACCTCCTAACCTTTCAAAACGAGATCTGGCATACTCTCCTATTTTTTGGGAGATTTCCGGAGACTCAAGTCTGGCAATAATCTCATCCCTGCTCCCCTGTCTTTCGTTAAGAGGGATAAAGGTTGACATTCCTGTTGAAAAGGCTATATATGGGTATCTGTCAAAAGCGATGTCCACGCCTGATGAGCGTGCCTCATCAATCATTTTCAGAAGCATTGGCCCTTTGTGCCAGTTAGCTGCATTCTGAGCTTTAAGGTGAGATATCTGCAATCTTACTCCGGAATCCCTTGCTATCCTTATCGCTTCAGCAAGAGCGAGCTCAACCCTGTCGTCTTCATTTCTCATATGTATTGCAAAAAGGCCGTTGTGCCTGGCCACAGCTTTACATAGCTCAGCAATCTCCCCCTCCGGAGCATAAGAGCCAGGAACATATTCCAAACCACAAGATAAACCGACAGCACCCTGCTCCATTTGGCTCTCCATATAAGATACCATTGCCACTATCTGCTCCTTTGAGGCCGGGACATTGTTATCTCCAACAAAATGCGACCTTACGCTCCCCTGTCCGACAAGGGTTCCGTAATTGATACCCCGCTGCTGTTTAGAGTAGTCAGAGAAGAAGCTCTCTTTTGACTCCCACCTCTTTGAAGGGAAAGGCGAATCTCCGCAATTACCTCCTATATCAAGCGTAACACCCTGGTATATTTTGCTGTCTCCCAAAGGTGCCTCCATCATGTTGGCGTCTGTGTGTGTATGAATGTCAATAAAACCGGGAGAGACTACCCTTCCTCCTGCATCTATTACTCTGTCAGCACCTGTTCCGATGTCCCCTATAGCTGCAACTCTTCCCCCTTTGATGGCAATATCCCCTTTAACCGGAGCCCTTAACTCTCCATTATAAATTACTCCGTTCCTGATAATAGTATCAAAACGGTTGCTAGCCCTGAGCGAGCTAATGTCGTGGAAGCCCAATCCAAGTGAGGCTCCGGCAAAGAGAGAGGTCTTAATAAAGCCTCTTCTGGTAATTTTTTCAGCCATACTCTATTTTTTAATTTCCAGCCCCTTTGAGATATAGTTCTCAAATTTGCCATCTTTATCGTAAATCAACAGTGCATCAATATCATCCCTGGACTCTATGATTTCTATAGCTTTTTCAAGTCCCACAACCATAAACCATGTAGCGTAAGCATCTGCAGTCATTGCATCAGAGGCGACCACAGTTGCACTAAGAAGATTATGTTTAACAGGCATCCCGGTTGAAGGATTGATTGTGTGAGAAAACCTTTTGCCCTCAACCTCAACAAATTTTCTATAGTTACCAGAAGTAGCCAGTCCTCTTTCCGATAAAAGAAGCACTACTTGAATATCAGCACCCTGTATCATATTGCCATCCTCAGGCTTGTCAATCCCTACGCTCCATTTATCCCCTTTCGGATTAACACCTTTGCAGTAAATCTCTCCCCCCACCTCAATAAGATAGTTTTTCACCCCTCTCCTTTCAAAGTCAGCTGAAATAACATCAGCTGTATAACCCTGGGCAATTGCATTTAAATTCAAACTGACTCTTGGATCGCTCTTAACAACATATCCTCTCTCAATTTTAACTTTATCCATTCCCACAAAAGCCATTACGCTGTCAATTACTCTTTGATCTGCATCCACTTTTTTACCCTTGCCAAATCCCCACGCCTCAAAAAGGGGAGCTGCCGAGATGTCAAAAGAGCCTTCACTCTCAAGCCATATTTGAAATGATCTGTTAAAAACATTTTCAAAAAGAGTATCTGTTTTTAAATCTCTGTTGCTGTTAATAGCTGATATAAGAGAGGATTCGTTATAGACAGAGAGCGAGTTATCAACCATTTGAAGCAGCGAATCCACAACTTTGTCAAGTGAATCTCCCTCATAGGAGTAAGCTATATGAAATGTTGTGCCCTGAGTGAATCCGTCTATTGTTCTGTACTCAGAACCTCTGTTACAAGAGCTAAATGTGGCTGCTAAAAAAAGGCAAATTGCTATAATTGCAGGGGTCTGTTTTGAAAAAATCATTGTCCAAATTGTGTTTGGCACAAATTTAGAATAAAAAAACATATCTTTGTGAGTTACATAAGCACTTGAAAACATTATGACAGTTAATAAATGGCTAAGGCTTGCATCTCTCTTTGCGATGCTCATTCTTGCCTTCGCTTGCAAAAAGGATGAAGAGGAGGATACAAATCTCTATATGAAGGGGGCTCTTGTTGCCAATGTCCCCTCTCACCTTATTGCCGGAGAGGAGATTACAATTAAGGCGTCCGGAATTACAACTCCAACAGACAGCCTGACATACAAATGGATTACAACAGGCTTCAGCGCTGACTCGCTGTTTGGCCACGAGATAACAATATCTGCTCCTGAAGAGCCGGGTAACTATGCTGTCGCTCTATATGTTACACACCCAAGATATGTTTCCAAGACTCAGAATTATAACACTATAGTTCTTGACCCCAACTCTGACGACAGTTTCGGAGGCGTAGTAAGAGGTGATGACTCAATTGTGGATCAAAGAGATGGTAAAAAATATTACTATGTTACTGCAGGAGGCTTGGATTGGTTTGCCTTCAACCTAAACTGGAAGGGTGCCGGTAAGGCTTATATGCTAATTGATGCTCTGGGAGAGATATACGGAAGGCTATATAGTTGGGAAGAGGCAAAGAGTGCCTGCCCTGATGGCTGGAGAGTTCCTGACAACAGTGACTGGGAGAGCCTTGCTACTGCAGTTGCCGGTGCTAACACACCCTTTGACGGCAAGTGGTCAGGATTGGGAGCTGAGCTAACAGTTAGGGCAACTCTCAACAGCATAAATATGTGGAAATACAGCCCAAACATGAATTTCAAAAATATGTTCGGCTGGAATGCAATACCATCAGGGAACTCAACAGGAAACTTCAGAACTTATCTTAACAGAGGAGAGTATGGAGTATGGTGGTCTGCAGATGAAAAGGATGCAAACGATGCTTACTACAGGTATATATACTTTGACAGCCCTGACTTCCCTTACAATTATGCGAACAAGGGCAGTTTTGGTGCAGCTGTAAGGTGCGTAAGAGATAGTGCCCCTGAAAAATAGATAGAAAACTTAAAATTTAAGAATTATGAAATTTTCAAAAGGATTAATTACTTTGCTTGTGGTACTGGGAGCTGTACTGCTTGTGTTCCTTTGGGCTAAAAACGCCTTCAATTCAATGGTAACCAAAGAGGAGGGGGTCACATCTGCATGGGCGCAGGTTGAGAATGTTTATCAGAGAAGAGCTGACCTTATTCCAAATTTGGTGGCTACCGTAAAAGGATATGCTGCTCACGAACAGGAGACACTTGAGGGTGTTGTTAACGCTCGCGCTAAGGCAACACAGACAACAATAGACCCTACAAACCTTACAGAAGAGAGTTTGAAGCAGTTTCAAGCTGCACAGGGAGAGCTCGGCAGTGCACTCCAGAGATTAATGGTTGTTGTCGAGCGATATCCAGATCTTAAGGCAAACCAGAGTTTCCTTGAGCTTCAGGCTCAGCTGGAGGGGACTGAAAACAGGATCACTGTTGAGAGACAAAAATTCAATGAGACTGCAAGAGCATACAACACATATATCAGACAGTTTCCAAAGAATATTCTCTCTGGGATCTTCGGATTTGAGCGGAAAGCCTATTTTGAGGCTGTACAAGGTGCAGAAGAAGCCCCTAAAGTTGAGTTTTAACCGTGGGAACAAATCCCTTCATTTCTAAAGCAGACCAGACAAGCATAGTAAAGGCTATTGAGTCTGCCGAGCTGAACACCTCAGGTGAGATAAGGGTTCATATAGAGAGCAGCTGCCCGGGCGATCCCATTGCCAGGGCAGTTTATGTTTTCAACAAGCTCAAAATGTATAAAACCAGGGACCGAAACGGAGTTTTGATTTATATTGCCTGGAAGGCTCACAAATTTGCGATCATTGGAGACTCCGGAATTAACGCTGTTGTACCGGAAAACTTCTGGAACGATGCTCTGGAAATGCTTGGAACTAACCTGCGCTCCGGAGAGAACACTGCAGGCATATGTAAAACCATTGAACTCGCAGGAGAGAAATTAAAGTCATACTTCCCTATTAAATCTGATGACACAAATGAACAGAGCAATGAAATATCCTTTGGCGATTAAGAGTGCTTTACTCTCCATTCTGCTTCTGTTTGCATTTCTTTCAGAGGCTCAGATACCCCAAAAACCATCACCTCCAAGGCTTGTAAATGACTTTGCATCCCTATTCTCATCAACTGAGATTCAGAGAATAGAGAGTGCTTTGGTAGCATTTTCTGACAGCACATCAAATCAGATTGTTATAGTTACAGTGAACTCTCTTGAGGGAATGGATAAGTCACAATTTGCCTATAGCATCGGAGATGAGTGGAAAGTTGGACAATCAGAGTTTGACAACGGAGTTGTAATCCTGATAAAACCAAAGCGTGGGAACGAGAGAGGAGAGGCATTTATTGCAACCGGCTACGGACTAGAGGGGGCTCTTCCAGATGCAATCTGTAAAAGAGTGGTTGAGAGGGAGATGATACCTCGGTTTAAAGAGGAGGACTACTTTGGAGGAGTTGTTGCTGCGCTGAATGTCATAATGCCCATTGCAGCCGGCGAATACTCTTCAGATGAATACGCCTCTTCAGGGGCTGAGGAGGGGGGAATTGCCGCAGCTGTACTTGTAATACTATTTGTGATATTTGTGGTGGTTATATCCGCTGCCTCCAGAAAAGGGGGAGGGGGAAACTACGGAGGAGGAGGAAGAAAGGGTCCGGGACTTGCTGAACTTTTAATTCTGGGATCAATGCTCTCTGGTGGAAGAGGACGATCCGGAGGATTTGGAGGAGGTGGTTTTGGAGGAGGAGGATTCAGCGGAGGCGGTGGATTCGGAGGATTTGGAGGAGGTGGATTCGGAGGCGGTGGTGCCGGTGGTAGCTGGTAGCTCTTTCCATTCAATAACAACTACTTCAGATTTAGTCCCAATTCTGAATTTAGGACCCCACAATCCAATTCCAGAGGTTACAACATAGTCTGTTTTCTCAATTTTTCTATGACCATAAGCCAGATCAAACATTGCATCAACCAGAATGCTACCCGGCCAGAACTGCCCTCTGTGAGTATGTCCCGATAGCTGAATATCTATACCGTTCAGCCTGGCATCGGAGAGATGTTTTGGCTGATGGTCCAATAAAATTACAGGAAGTGTTAAATCAAATCCGGCAAGGATAGAGTCTAGTGATGCTCTTTTTCTGTTGGTCATATCATCTCTGCCCGCAATAACGAATCCAAAGGGTGAGTGTACTGCGGAATCAAGCAATAGACTTATCCCTGCCCCTCTTATCAGCTCGTATATCTCCTCTCTGTTGCCACCATAGAATTCATGATTTCCCGTCACGGCAAAAACTCCATACTTTGCGTTCAACTTAGATAGCTCATACCCCATATTCTGCTCCTTCAGCGGGCGGACATCTCTGTCAGCGATATCTCCTGCCAGAGCAACAATATCTCCTTGTTGACTGTTTATTAACTCAACATAGCGTCTAAGATGCTTTGCATTTATGTAGGAGCTTAAATGGAAATCGCTTGCCAAAACAATCTTCATCTCTCCCCCTGGCAACTTTTTGTCTGTGGTTATATTATATCTGGTAACCGATGGATTATTGAAGTTAATATTGCCGATTATTAAAAGAGTAAAGACTGTCAGAAGTGATCCGTAAAGGAGAATTTGCTTTGACAAAGCCCAATTTCTAAGTATAATTTCAGGGAAAATTTTAATGAAATAGTTTATTAATCTTAATATATCAACTCCCAGTGCTATTAGTGCGAAATAGACCAATGCAATAATGAATGTAAAGCCAATATCTGAAAGAGGGACGGCAACTCTCTCATGCACCCGGTCACCAAGATACATCCTTAAAAAGAATGAAATAAAGCCTGACGCAAATAAAACTGCATAAATAATTCTCAATGTAAGAACAGGTGGCAGTGCCTGATATCCTCTAATGAAAACATAGGATGAAATTGCCAGAAAAGAAGAGATTACGATTACAAAAAACATAACTGGTAATTGGGTGTTTGCAAAAATAACATTTAACTTTAACAATTGTTTTGCATTAACTCATAAGTATGGAAAAGAGAGGTAAAGAGGCCAAGAGGATAACAATGGTGGGTTTCTTCGTAAACCTGATTCTGACTATGGCAAAAATAGCGGCTGGCATTATTGGGAAGAGCTCTGCGATGCTGGCAGATGGTGTGCACTCTCTTTCAGACTTCGCAACAGATATAGTTGTCATAGCCTTCATCAATGTCTCCGGAAAAGATAGCGATGACAGTCACAAATACGGTCACGGGAAATTTGAAACTTTTGCTACTTTAATTATATCTCTGGTTCTTGCAGGTGTAGGAGTGGGTATTTTCATAAATGGAACTGAAAAAATATTAAGCTTTGTAAGGGGCGAAGCCATCTCGCAACCGGGTATGATAGCCTTGTGGGCTGCGCTTGTATCCATAGTATCTAAAGAGGTTCTCTTCAGATATACAATAATTGTAGGTAAAAAAATAAACAGCCCGGCCGTCATAGCAAACGGATGGCACCACAGGTCAGATGCCTTCTCTTCACTGGGAACAGCCCTGGGAATTTCGGGAGCAATTTTTTTGGGTGAATCCTGGAGAATTCTGGACCCTATAGCGGGTATTGTTGTGAGTTTTTTCATACTTAAAGTGGCCTTTGATCTGGGTATGCCAAGCGTTAAAGAGTTGCTTGAGGCATCTTTGCCAAAAGAGGTTATAGGTGAGATAGAGGCAATTATTAACAGCCACCCCGAGATTATCAGATTTCATCATCTAAAGACCAGAAAGGTGGGAACCGTTTACGCCATAGATGTCCATATAAAGCTCAGCAAAGAGATCTCTTTTGTTAAGTCCCACGATATTGCAACGGAGATTGAACACTCAATAAAGGACAAATATGGAGAGGGAACCCATATAAATATACATACGGAGCCTGTATGAGAGGTATCGTCATCATAGTTGCAACAATAACACTCTTTTTTATCTGCTCATGCAATGACAGGGAAAGGCTGGAGAGTCCTTCGTTCAACTCTCATCACTTCTTTTCTTTTGATTCATGGACTTTGGACTATCTCGGAGAGGAGTGGGTAATGAAGCATCTGTCTCTCAAAGAGGATTTTGACGGAAGACCGGTTGCAACAATCATAAAGAGAAGCAAAAGTTCCAACAATGAAAAAGCGGTTCTCTATATACATGGCTACAGCGACTATTTTTACCAAACCTCACTTGCAGATACAATGGAGAGCAGAGGGTTCAGATTTTATGCTCTTGATCTGCGCAGATATGGCAGATCAAAGTTACCTGGTCAGGTTTGGTATGATTTAAGAGATATCTCTGACTATTTTGAGGAGATTGACCTGGCAATTGATATTATTGAGAATGAGAATCCTGACGCAGAGATAACTTTAATGGCACACTCTACAGGAGGATTAACCGCATCTCTCTATGCGGAGAGCAGAGGGGATTCGCTCAGAGTCTCGCGTATTATACTAAACAGCCCATTCTTTGATTTCAATGTCGGAGGAGTTGCTGAGAGTATTGGGATCCCTGTTATCTCTTTTCTTGGGGGGCTCTTTCCCAGAATGGTGGTTAACAGAGATGTCAGCCCGATAAACTGCATGAGTCTCCACATAGATTATTTTGGAGAGTGGCAGTTTGATACAATAATGAAGCCGATTCAATCTCCAATGGTAACGGCAGGCTGGATCAGAGCTGTTCACAGGGCTCAGAGAGAGCTTCAAAAGGGTATATGCATTAAGGTCCCTACACTTGTAATGTGCTCCTCTGCTAGTACGAAAAGCCATGAATTTCAAGAAATACATAGAAAAAGCGACACCGTACTTGATGTCGCTGAAATCCTAGAATTCGCCTCAAATATCTCAGGCGAGGTTCAAATTGCTATAATTGAAGATGGTCTTCACGACCTTGTCCTATCCGGAAAAAGTGCCAGAGAGGCCTCTTACCGTGAGATATTCAGATTCCTATTTTAAAAGCTTGAAGAAATCATTCCCTTTATCATCAACCAGGATGAATGCAGGAAAGTCTTCTACCTCTATTTTCCATATTGCCTCCATTCCCAGTTCCGGATACTCTAATACCTCAACCTTTCTTATGCTCTCCTGTGCGAGTATCGCTGCAGGACCGCCTATACTTCCCAGATAGAACCCTCCATGCTTATGGCATGCATCTGTAACCTGCTGGCTTCTGTTACCTTTGGCAATCATTATCATGCTTCCTCCGTTACTTTGGAATAGGTCAACATATGAGTCCATTCTACCTGCTGTAGTTGGACCAAAAGAGCCACTCGGAAGTCCCTTTGGAGTCTTAGCCGGACCCGCATAGTATATTGGATGGTCCTTCATATATTGAGGCATCCCCTCTCCTCTGTCAAGTCTCTCTTTTAGTTTTGCGTGTGCAATATCTCTTCCCACGACAATAGTTCCTGAGAGCAGAAGAAATGTTGATACAGGATATTTTGAAAGTTCTCCAAGAACATCGCTCATAGGTCTGTTAAGGTTAATCTTTACAGCCCCCTCCTGTGTTGCCTTTATATCTCTCATATTTTCGGGTACAAGTCTCAATGGGTTTGAGTCAAGTGTCTCTAACCAGATACCCTCTTTGTTGATTTTTGCCTTAATGTTTCTGTCTGCACTGCAAGATACTCCCATTCCAACAGGACAGGAGGCTCCGTGTCTGGGCAATCTTATAACTCTGATATCATGGGCATAATACTTTCCTCCAAACTGAGCACCCATGCCAAACGCCTGAGCAGCCTTAAGAAGTTTTGCCTCCATTTCAAGATCTCTGAAGGCGTGTCCCTCTTCACCTCCTGTCTTGGGAAGTTCATCAAGATATTTTGCAGATGCCAGCTTTACTGTTTTCATACATGCCTCTGCAGATGTTCCTCCTACAACAAATGCAATATGGTATGGAGGGCATGCTGCTGTTCCTAGAGTCTTGAGCTTCTCAATCAAAAATTTCTCAAGGGAGTCAGGATTCAAAAGAGCCTTGGTCTCCTGGAAGAGGTAACTCTTATTGGCAGAGCCTCCCCCTTTTGCAACAAATAAAAATTTGTATTCGCCTCCCTCTGTTGCATATATATCTATCTGGGCCGGAAGATTATTGCCGGAATTCTTCTCATTGTACATATCCAGTGCAATTGTCTGAGAGTACCTCAGATTATCTTGGGTATATGTATCAAAAACTCCATGTGAAAGTGCCTCCTCGTCACCTCCCCCTGTCCATACCCTCTGACCCTTCTTTGCCACAATAGTGGCTGTTCCTGTATCCTGACAGAATGGGAGCACACCTTTTGAGGAAATACCTGCATTCAGAAGCATGGTTAGCGCAACTGCTCTGTCATTAACGCTAGACTCCGGATCGCTCAATATTTTTGCAACCTGTTCATTATGCTCAGGGCGAAGCATAAAGGCTATATCGTGCATGGCCTGTTTGGCCAGAATTCTAAGCCCCTCTTTCTCTACTTTCAGAATCTCATTCCCTTCAAACTGAGCAGTTGACACATAGTCTTTTGTTAAAAGGTGGTACTGTGTCTTATCCTCACCAAGAGGAAACATTTCGTGAAATTTAAATTCCATATCTCTTTTTTTTAAAAAAACATTAACTCTCTTTTCCCTGGCTTCCCATAAGGAAACTCCTCATAAACTCCATAATATCTCCATCCAGCACAGCCTGGGTATCTGATGTTTCATAACCTGTTCTGATATCTTTTACCATCTTGTAAGGGTGAAGAACATAACTTCTAATCTGTGATCCCCACTCAATTTTCATTTTCTTTCCCTCAAGCTCTGCCTCCTTCTCCCTTCTCTTTCTCAATTCAAGCTCGTACAGGTGCGATTTTAAGATCCTTATTGCATTTTGCCTGTTGTCTAGCTGAGATCGGGTCTCGGTATTCTCCACTGTTATCCCAGTGGGAATATGCCTGACCCTAACCCCTGTCTCTACTTTGTTTACATTCTGACCACCTGCACCACCGGATCTGAAGGTATCCCACTCAAGGTCTCCGGCATTTAACTCAATATTGATAGTGTCATCAACTGCCGGATAAACAAAAACAGAGGAGAATGTGGTCTGCCTCTTTCCCTGAGCGTTGAAGGGTGAAATTCTCACCAGTCGGTGGACTCCGTTCTCGGCCTTTAGGTATCCGTAAGCATAATCACCCTCAAATTCTATTGTAACCGACTTAATTCCTGCCTCTTCTCCCTCTATAAGATCATATATATGAACCTTATATCCATTCCTCTCTCCCCACCTTACGTACATCCTCATAAGCATTGAGGACCAGTCATTGCTTTCAGTCCCTCCTGCCCCCGAATTTATCTTTAGAATTGCTCCCAGATTATCACCTTCGCTTCCCAGCATGCTTCTGAGTTCAAGAGCTTCAACCATTCTCTCCAGCTTTTTATACTGCTCTTCAACCTCTCCTTCAACAGATTCGTCATCTCTGGCAAAATCAAACAGGACAACGAGGTCTTGCAGGGATGAATCAATTTCAGTATATCCCCTGACCCAGTATTTTAAAGCCGATACGCTTTTGAGATATGTCTCCGCTTCAGATGGATTGTTCCAAAAATCTGCCGCCAGAGTACGCTCCTCCCTCACTTTCAACTCATCTCTTTTTGCAGAGATGTCAAAGAGACCTCCCCAACGCCTCTATGCGCTGCTGGATCTCTTTTATATAATCCAGATTTACCATTTTTAATAAAATTTGAGTGGCAAAGTTAACCAATTATTTCTTTTGCTACCCTGACAGACGAATCGTAATCAAATCCTCTTGCTATTGCAAATCTGACAAGTTTCGCCAGCCTCTTATCTCTGGCCTCCTCCATTTTCATTGACTTTGCCTTCAATGTCAGAAGTCTGTGCAGCCTGTCTCTCTCCTCATCTTTTGTAACCTCCTCAAGCGATGCATCAATTATCTCATCAGAAATACCCTTTGACCTTAGAGCATATCTTATCTTGACCCTGCCCCAGGAGGAGATTCTGCTCTTATCCCTTACAAATGCCGTGGCGTACCTCTCTTCATTCAGGAATCCCTCTTCAATAAGTCTCTTAAGTATAGCATCCTGTTCATCCTTGCCTATACCCATCCTCTCCATCCTGCCAATAATGTCAGAGGTGCACATCTCTTTAACAGAGCAGAGACGCATAAGTTTTACAATAGCGGCATTTTTCAATTCTATTTTTCTGCTATAAGTGAATCCACAAATCTGATAAACTCCTCAACGAATTTTGTGTAGTGAATCCCTGTTCCTGGTCCATTAAAGCCTGAGTGAATACGTCTTACGCTCCCTTTTTTATCTATATATACTGTCGTTGGGAATGCTTTAAAATTTTCAAGTTCCGGAAGAGCCTCCTTCAGACGAGAGGGGGTGTAACCGGTAATCAGCATCTCATAATTGATGCCGGCAGCCTCTACAAGCTTAAGAGCCTCAAGCTTTGCAGAATCAAACTCCTCAGCCCTTTCAAATGCAAGTCCGACAACCTCCAGAGACTCTCCGTACCTGCTCTTCATTTCGCTTAAAAAACGACTCTCATCAAGGCAATTTGGACACCATGATCCGCTAATCTGAAGTATTGTAACCCTGTTTTTAAATCTATCGTCTTTGAGAGAGACTGCTTTTCCCTCTAGATTTGGGAAACTGAATCCAAAAGTTGTATATCCCTTTTTCATCCCAGTAACACTATATGCATCTGGCAGTTGCGCATCATCCCTTCTTAAAGCAAATCCTGATTCTAATGTACTGAAGCCAGAATAGAGTCTCACATTTGATAATGAATCTGCACTCTCTACCTTTGCTTTGAAAAGTCTTATAAATCCTCCATCAAAACAGGATAGCATAAGCTCTCCGTTGTTGTCAACTATCCCTTCAAAAAATCTGTAATCACCAGAAGGTGTAAGGAAAGAGCCAGTAACTCTTCCGTTGTTATCAGCAAACTCTCCAATGATCTCCCTCTCTCCCAGATTGACAAGCCATCTCCCCTGCACTAATGATGCACTTGCAGATGCCTCTTCCATAAATCTCCTCTCAATGCCGGGCCACGCCTTAACCTCCATCCTATATGAGCTTCTGATAAACTCACCCTTTAGCATCTTTTTAGTCACCTCTAATGCAAACTTAGAGCTGAACAGAGGCATTGTAATGAACAGCGAGTCGCCTTTGCGTAGAACATCCTTTACAGTGTATATGTTGTCACCGGTAAGAATTTCCACTATTGTATCCCCCTCGTTTACTGCTAAATTAAAGTTAAATGGAATTTCCGTTGAATCTGATGTATAGAGAGCTGCTCTCCATACCCCTGTTTGAAGCTCTTTTGTCCCTCTTCCACATGATATAAGCAGAAGAGTAGCTAAAATTGAGAAAAGAAAAATTTGCTTTTTCATAGTATAGGTTTTTTATTTGATCTGCCACAGGTGTCGTTTAATAACTCTTATTGCCTCACCAAACCACAATACAGATGAGGTTGCCGCTACAATTACCATCCAATGGGCAAATGATATGGGAACTGTTCTGAAGACATCTCCGCCAAACTGGACTATCAAAACCTGCCCGGCTACAATAATAAGCGAAACAAAGAGAAAGCCGGGGCTCTTCATCAATCCTCTGAAGGCTGACCCTCCGGAGTTGAAACTCTTAGCATTGAAAAGATTCCAGAACTGCAACATTACAAATATAGTAAAGAACATTGAGAGGTGGTATCTTGAAAGCGCATCCGCCCCCTCTCTCCAGGTAATCATCAGCCAAATAAGAGCAACAACAAAAAGAGATGAAGTTAAAATAATATTCATTCTCATTGCGGGTGTTATTATAAAACTTGAGGAGTTTCTTGGACTCTCTTTCATAACACTCTCTTCAGGGGGAAGGGAGGCTAATGCTCCGGCGGCAAAGGTGTCCATTATAAGATTCACCCAAAGCATCTGAGTAACAGTTAACGGAAGTTGATGCCCCAGCAAAGTTCCAAGCAATACAATAACCATTGCGGTAAGGTTAATTGTAAGCTGAAAAATTATAAACCTCTGAATATTTCTGTATAATGATCTCCCCCACATAACCGCTGTAGCTATAGAACTGAATGAGTCATCCAGAAGGGTTATATCGCTCGCCTCTTTAGCAACAGATGTGCCTGTCCCCATTGAGAGTCCTACATGGGCATGATTTAGCGCAGGGGCATCGTTGGTACCGTCTCCTGTTACAGCCACGACCTCTCCTCTTTTCTGGAGAAGCTGAACCAATCTCTGCTTATCTGAGGGTCTCGCCCTGCACATAATTCTCATGTCAGCAACAGCATTGTATGCCTCTTCGTCACCCATCTCTGCAAACTCTCCTCCTGATAATACTTTACCCTCAGTACTCTCCTCCCTGCCAAGCACCCCGATTTGCCTTCCTATTTCAACAGCCGTTGCTATAGTATCTCCTGTAACAATTTTTACAGCAATTCCCGCTCGGGCACATCTGGCTACTGCCTCTGGGACGTCTGCTCTGACAGGATCAGAAATGGCCACAGCACCTATGTATTCAAGTCCATCCGAAATTAACTCTTCAGGTGACCTTTTATCAGACATATCTACTTCAGTAGAGGCAAATGCCAGCGTTCTCATGGCCCGGCTCTGAAAGTGAGCCAATCTCTGACTTATATCCTCTGGAACAGATTTACATTTTGATGCAACAATTTCAGGTGCCCCTTTCAGAAAAAGAACCCTCCTTCCTGTTGAGCGAAATTTCACCAGAGTGGCCATGAACTTCCTCTCTGTAGAGAAGGTTATCTGGCTCTCTGTTATTACCGACTCTCTTATCTTTAAATAATCCTCTCCCTTATCGTTCAGCCATAGGAGGAGAGCAGCCTCTGTCGGATTTCCAAGAGCTTTGGGCTTTGAAGGGTCTGTGGTGTCAAGGAATGCTGTAGAATTGACTGCCATACCCTCTGTAAAAAGTCTCTCCGATCCATAAATAATCGCCTCAGAAACTCTCATCTGGTTCATGGTCAGCGTACCAGTTTTGTCAGTACAAATTACAGTCGTAGCCCCCATGGTTTCTGTGGCGTGCATCTTCCTCACAAGATTATTTGAAAGCAGCATTCTTCTCATACTCATTGCAAGAGAGAGTGTGACAGCCATAGGCAGGCCCTCTGGAACTGCAACAACAATAAGAGTTACTGCCACCATAAAATGGCCTAAAACTCTACCTGCAATCTCTATTGATACCAGAGCCTTGGAATTCAGCACATCAACTCCTAAGAGCTGAGCAATTACAGTGGGTATTATGAACAGAGCCAATCCCAGAAGCGACCAGTATAACCAGCTGCGCTCCCTCCTCTCTTTTTTAGAGCCATATCTAAGTATCGGCAGCCAAATCTTCCCAATTGCTGCTATCAGTCCCGCTATTGCTGAGGTGAGCAGAGTGATCTGAGGAGCTGTGAGGGATGATGAGAACATCTCCTTCACATATAATATTGCAAATAACGAAAATGCCGTGATCAGACCTGCAAATCCAATAAAACCGGCCAGTGATTCCAACTGTTTGTTCAGTGGAGTCTGCTCCTCGCTCCTCTCGGCAGATTTTTCAGCTACTTTTCCAAACTCGGTATTATCACCTACTTCGGTAACTATAAATGTGCAGTGTCCCTCTACTACTGTTGTGCCTCTGTAAATCTTGTTTGAAGGGTATGTCGTCTCTTTTTCAATTAAAGCCGGGTCTGAACTCTTTGCTGTGACTGGCTCCCCTGTCAGGGTTGATTCGTTTACATATAATGAAACCGATTCATATAGCTCTCCGTCTGCGGGCACCTCTTCGCCTGTATCCAGAATAACAAAGTCTCCGCAAACTAGCTCGCTTTTTTGGACCTCTTTTACAGAGCCATCCCTCACAACTTTAACCGGAGTTTCATCATTAACTTTATTTAGAATGTCAAACTTTTTGTTTGCATCCATCTCAAACCAGAACCCCACCCCTGTCGCCAGAAATATAGCAAAGAAGATTCCTAAGGTCTCAATATATTCCCCGTGAACAAACGATATCCCAAATGAGAGGAATGCTGCAATTAGGAGTATTCTTATAATAGGATCCTCAAACTTTTTAAGAAAAAGTTTCCATAAAGGCTCTCTTTTTGGTGGTGTAATTACATTACTGCCGAATCTATTCCGGCTCTCTGTCACCTCTCCAGTGCTTAAACCACTGAAGCCAGTCTTCCCAAGGTTATCTTCAATATTTGACATATTCATGTTAAACTTTTTGACCGCTCAACATACCACACGCAGCCATAATGTCCTCGCCTCTGGAGGCCCTTATTGTGGCCATAATCCCCGATTTGTTAAGTCTCTCCCTGAATTTTTCAATGACAGGCATAGGGGAAGTTCTAAGATTTGAGTCCGGAATCTCATGGAATCTGATCAGATTTACTCTGCACTCTAGACCTCTTAGCATCCTGGTCAATGCATCTGCATGACGCTTTGAGTCATTAACCCCATCAAACATTATGTACTCAAAACTAACCCTCCTCTGTCCTGAAAAGTCGTACTCCCTGATTAACTCCATTGTCTTGGTTATTGGCCAGGCCTTTTGCATTGGCATTATCTCCAGCCTCTCCTGGTCAAATGGGTTGTGGAGAGATATAGCAAGATGGCATTTTGAATTATCAAGAAAACTCTTTAGTGCAGGAGTGACACCAATAGAGGAGAGGGTTATCCTTTTGGGGCTCCATCCGAAACCCCAGTCAGATGTGATTATATCTATAGCCTTTATAACCTGGTCATAGTTATCCAGAGGCTCACCCATCCCCATGAAAACGGCGTTAGTAAGATCATCGCTCTCCTCAATATTGATAAATTGCGAAATTATTTCGCCGGCAGTCAGGTTTCCCCTGAATCCCATCCTTCCTGTCATACAGAAACGGCAAGCCATTTTGCATCCCGATTGTGAGGAGACACATATAGTCCTCCTCTCCTCTTCAGGTATCATAACACTCTCAACAGGGGTTCCGTTAACGGAGGGGAAAAGGTATTTTTTTGTGCCATCTGAAGAGAGATGTTTTTCAAGCGGGCTGAATCCGCCAACCTCATAACTCTCTGAAAGCAGGGTCCTGGTAACCTTTGAGAGATTAGTCATACTCTCAATGTCGGCTACCTTTTTTTTGTATAGCCATCCAACAATCTGATTCGCTGTAAAGGCAGGAAGAGCAAGCTCTTTCACAACCTCTTTAATCTCTGCGGGGGCCATCCCCAGAAGCCATTTTTTCATTTGGCAAATTTAGGTAAAATTGAAAATCATTTGCTATTTTTGTGGGAATTTAAAACTATAAACATTATGGCTAAAGAGAGTGTTGAAGTAAAGAGTGGTGCGGAGATTTCACCTGAGAAGCTTAAGGCTTTGCAGGCAACTCTGGACAAGATTGAGAAGGATTACGGGAAGGGTACTGTTATGAAGATGGGAGATCAGCCAAAATGGGAGGTAAGCACTATTGCATCGGGCTCCATATCACTGGATTATGCCCTGGGAATTGGAGGATATCCAAGAGGCAGAGTGGTGGAAATCTATGGACCTGAATCAAGCGGAAAGACTACCCTTGCAATCCATGCAGTTGCAGAGGCTCAGAAGAGCGGAGGAATTGCTGCAATTATAGATGCCGAACATGCATTTGACAGAACTTACGCAAAGAGGCTGGGTGTAAATGTGGATACTCTGTTAATCTCCCAGCCGGACAACGGAGAGCAGGCACTTGAGATAGCTGACCACCTGATAAGGTCCGGTGCTATTGACATTATTGTAATAGACTCGGTAGCTGCTCTTACTCCTAAGGCAGAGATTGAGGGTGAGATGGGCGATTCCAAGATGGGCCTTCAGGCAAGGCTAATGAGTCAGGCTATGAGAAAACTCACCGCAAACATCAGCAAAACAAACACTTGCTGCATTTTTATCAACCAGTTAAGGGATAAAATAGGAGTTATGTTTGGCAATCCTGAGACAACTACCGGTGGAAATGCCCTTAAATTCTATGCCTCAGTGAGGGTTGACGTCAGAAGAATTACTCAGCTTAAAGATGGCGAAGAGGCAACAGGAAACAGAGTAAGAGCAAAAATTGTCAAGAATAAGATGGCTCCTCCGTTTAAAAAGGCAGAGTTTGATATTGTCTTTGGAGAGGGAATTTCAAAAATCGGGGAGATTATTGACCTGGGGGTGGAATTTGAAATTATTAAAAAGAGCGGATCTTGGTTCAGCTATGGAGAGAGCAAGATAGGACAGGGCAGAGAGGCTGTAAAGCAGGTTCTGCTGGACAATCCTGAGCTTATGACAGAGGTGGAGGAGAAGATCCGGGTTAAGCTAAAAGAGATTAAAGATTAAAAAATGGAAATTGTACTTAGCGGCATCAGATCTACAGGTCACCTGCATCTTGGAAACTACTTCGGAGCCCTCAGAAATTACATAAAGATGCAGGATGAATACAACTGCTATTTTTTCATTGCAGATCTTCATTCTCTTACAACTCATCCCCACCCGGATGATTTCCATTCAGGTGTTAAGACTATACTTGCAGAGTATCTGGCATCCGGCCTTGATCCGGAAAAATCAGCGATTTTTATACAGAGTGATGTCCCAGAAATTGTAGAACTGTATGTTCTTCTCAATATGATAGCCTACAAAGGGGAACTTGAGAGAACAGCCTCTTTCAAGGAGAAGGTTCGTAAAAACCCGGACAATGTAAATGCCGGCCTGCTGACATACCCTGTGCTCATGGCTGCTGATATATTGGTCCACAGAGCACACAAGGTTCCTGTAGGAAAAGATCAGGAACAGCATCTGGAGATAGCAAGACTTTTGGCAAGAAGGTTCAACAACCTATACGGTGTTGAAGTTTTTCCTGAACCCCAGGCCTTTAATTTTGGGAGCGATCTCATTAAGGTTCCTGGGCTTGACGGAAGTGGTAAAATGGGTAAAAGCGAGGGCAACGGAATATATCTGTATGACGATGAAAAGACTATCCACAAAAAGGTGATGAAGGCAGTAACCGATGCGGGTCCTACAGCTCCTGACAGTAAGATGCCTGAACCGGTTGAAAATCTCTTCACCCTCCTTAAAATTGTCTCTGACAAAGAGACCGTTGATCACTTTACAAAGGCATACAACAGTTGTACAATTCGTTACGGTGACCTTAAAAAACAGCTTGCGGCAGACATATGCAAACATACTCTGCCCATCAGGGAGAGAATAGACGATATCTCAAATGACTCGGACTATCTTGCAAAGGTTGTAAGAAAAGGCCGTGAAAAAGCAAGGGCAAGTGCTTCCGCTACATTGGCTGAAGTAAAGAGAGCTGTAGGCTTCAGAAGCTTCTGACCTGAAAATGATCAGTAAAACAACCATAACCAGAATTCTGGACAGTGCCCAGATCGTAGATGTTATAAGTGACTTCGTTTCATTAAGGAGAAGGGGGGCAAACTACATAGCTTGCTGCCCTTTTCATAATGAAAAGACACCGTCATTCTCTGTCTCCCCATCTAAAGGCATTTATAAATGCTTTGGCTGCGGGAAGGCGGGCAATGCTGTCAATTTCATAATGGAGCATGAGCATCTGTCCTATGTAGATGCTCTAAAATTTCTAGGCAGAAAGTTTGGAATAGAGGTTGAAGAGAGGGAGGAGAGCGAGGAGGAGGTACAACAGCGGCTTAAGAGCGAAAGCCTTCTGGTTGTGTCAGAATTTGCCAGAGACTTCTATGTCAATGCACTGTGGAACTCACAGAAAGGAAGATCAGTAGGTCTTAGCTACTTTAAAGAGAGGGGTTTCTCAGAGGAGACAATAAAAAAATTCCAGTTAGGTTGGGCCTCAGAGGGGAGAGATGGTTCAATGTCGGCAGCAGCTGTCAGAGCCGGATATAAAAAAGAGTATATTATCTCTTCAGGTCTTGGAGTTGAAAGAGAACAAACCGGGGAGCTGGCAGACAGATTCTATGAGAGGGCAATGTTCCCTATACACTCATTGACAGGCAGGGTAATAGCATTTGGAGGAAGAACCCTCAGAACAGATAAGAATATTGCCAAATATATAAATTCACCAGAAACGGAGATTTATAACAAAAGCCGAACCCTTTACGGACTTTTTTTTGCTAAAAGTGCAATTTCAAGGCTTCAGAAGTGCTATTTAGTAGAGGGTTATACTGATGTTATTTCAATGGTACAGGCTGGTATTGAGAATGTTGTTGCCTCCAGCGGAACATCACTAACATCTGAACAGGTCAGATTGATAAGAAGATTCTCTCCAAATGTTACTATTCTTTACGATAGTGATCCGGCCGGTATTAAAGCATCACTTAGGGGAATTGACATGTTGCTTGAAGAGGGACTTCAGGTAAGGGTAGTGCTCTTTCCTGACGGGGAGGATCCGGATTCATATGCAAAAAACAACTCTCCGGCGCAGTTGGTTGATTATCTTAACAGCTCTGAGAGAGATTTTATAGAGTTCAAAATTGAACTTCTCTCTGAGGAGGCCGAAAAGGATCCCATTAAGAGAAGGCAGCTTATCAATGAGGTGGTAACAAGCATATCTGTTATTCCGGATGCAATTACAAGAGCGGTTTATATTGAGGAGTGCAGCATCAGGCTAAGATTTGACCAGAACCTGCTTGCAAGAGAGGTAAACAAGCTCAGGAAGGTCAGGCTTCCCCACGGCTCATATGGGAAGGAGAGTGAAACAAAGGAGACTCTTCCATTGGCTCAAATCCCTGATATTGACACCGGGGACAGATTACCGGTCTTCATTAAAAATATATACTACGAGCCGGCGGAAAGGGAGCTCCTCTACTATCTGTTGAAATTTGGAGAGTATCCGCTTTACGGATCAGAAGAGGGTGCTATCTCTCCTATCAAAGTGTCTCAGTTTATTCTCAACGAACTTCAGACAGATGATCTGGAGTTTCAGAACCTACTGTATAAAAACATGTTTGAAGAGTATTACAAAGTAAAGGAGCTCTCACAGGAGGATATTCAAAGGCACTTTACAGGACATCCAGACCCGGATGTTGTTACCCTCACTACCTCTATACTTATACAGGAGCACAGCCTTAATATTAAACAATTTTTACAATCACTAATTCCTGAAGAGAGGGTGCTTTCAATTGTTGTTCCCAAGGCAATTATGGTTTACAAAGCCAAGATAACCTCAATTGCATATCAGGAGATGTGGGACCTGCTAAAAAAGACTCCGGCAGACAACGAAGAGAGGCAGAAGGAGTTGATGAAGAATATGCAAACCCTCCTTACTGTGAGGAACGAACTCTCAAAGGAGCTTAACAGATTAACAATATAAAAATAGATACAAAATGGAAAAGTGCTACAAGAGACACCTGGTTACAGCAGCCCTCCCATATGCAAATGGAGCTGTACATATCGGGCATCTGGCCGGCGTATATATTCCGGCAGATATTTATGTGCGCTACCTCAGAATGCGAGGAAGAGATGTAAGATTCATATGTGGCTCAGATGAGCATGGAGTCCCTATTACAATTAAGGCAAAACAGCAGAACTGCACTCCTCAGGAGGTAGTAGATAAATACCATCTTATTATCCAGGACTCTTTTGAGAGACTGGGCATAAGCTTTGATATCTATTCGCGGACAAGCTCAGAAACCCATCATAAAACAGCATCTGAATTCTTCAGAAAATTATATGATGAGGGCAAGTTCATTGAAAAGGAGAGTGAGCAGTATTATGATGAGGAGGCCAACCATTTTCTTGCAGACAGATACATTATGGGTACCTGTCCAAAGTGCAGCGCGGAGAATGCCTATGGGGACCAGTGTGAAAAATGCGGAAGCACACTCAGTCCTAACGAGCTAATCAATCCCCGCTCCACCCTGAGTGGAAGCACCCCTGTTCTAAAGAAGACTTCACATTGGTATCTTCCACTGGACCAATACGAGCCATGGTTAAAGGAGTGGATTTTAGAGCAGCACAAAGAGTGGAAAGCAAATGTATATGGTCAGTGTAAATCATGGCTTGACGGTGGTCTTCAGCCGAGAGCCGTGAGCAGAGATTTAGACTGGGGTGTGCCAGTTCCTGTAGAGGGAGCTGAAGGAAAGGTTTTGTATGTTTGGTTTGATGCTCCTATTGGTTATATATCCAATACAATAGAGCTGATGCCACAGGAGTGGGAGCATTGGTGGAAGAGCGAAGATACAAGATTACTGCACTTTATAGGAAAAGATAACATTGTTTTCCATTGTATTGTATTCCCCTCAATGTTAAAGGCATATGGCGATGGATTTATTCTGCCTGAGAATGTACCTGCTAACGAATTCCTTAATCTTGAAGGAAACAAAATATCTACATCAAGAAACTGGGCAGTGTGGTTACACGAGTATCTGGATGAATTTCCCGGTAAAGAGGACGTTCTCCGTTACGTACTTTGTGCGAATGCCCCGGAGACTAAAGACAACGATTTTACATGGAAAGATTTCCAGACCCGCAACAACAGCGAACTGGTTGCAATTTTCGGTAATTTTGTAAACAGGGCAGTTGTACTTACCCATAAATATTTTAACGGAGAGATTCCTTCTCATTTAAGTTGTGAGAAAATTGATGAAGACACACTCGCTCAAATACCTCAGATAAGAAAGAGCATTGAGGAGAGTTTAGAAAACTTCAAGTTTAGAGAGGCCTTGAAGGAGGCAATGAATTTAGCAAGACTTGGGAATAAGTACCTTGCAGATACTGAGCCATGGAAGCTTGCAAAGACAGATATGGAGAGGGTTGCGACAATTCTTAACATCTCCCTGCAGATTTGTGCAAATCTTGCCATAGCATTTGAACCATTCTTACCTCATACAGCCCAAAAACTCTCATATATGCTTAATATGAAAGGCAGAAACTGGGAAGATTTTGGCTCAGATTCAATCCTCCGTCCCGGACATAAAATTAACGATGCACGGCTGCTTTTTGAAAAAATTGAGGATGAATCTATTGAGCATCAGCTAGCAAAACTGGATGCCTCTAGGCCAAAGGAGGAGGCTCCGGAAGAAACTGCTACAAGATTAGGCTCTCCTGTACCACTGAAAGATGAGTGCACTTATGACGAATTTATGAAGATGGACATCCGTACTGCAACTGTTCTTGAAGCTGAAAGGGTTCCTAAAACTGACAAACTTCTAAAACTTAATATTGATACAGGCATTGATAAAAGAACAATCGTCTCTGGAATTGCAGAGTATTACTCACCAGAGGAGATGATCGGCAAACAGATATGCATTCTGGCAAACCTTGCTCCCAGAAAAATAAAGGGAATTGAGTCAAATGGAATGATTCTTATGGCCAAGGAGGAGAACGGAAAGATGAGAATAGTCACTCCTGAGGAGAGACTTGAAAATGGCAGCTGTATCAATTAGTGATTAGTTTATACTTGAGGGAGGGTAAGGTAGAATGTACTGCCCTCTCCGAGTTTAGATTTAACCCATATTTTACCACCCAGAAGTTCAGTAAAGAGTTTTGATATTGACAGACCTAGTCCTGTCCCTTCAAATTCGTTGCTTGTTGTTGTATGGACTTGTACAAACCGTCCAAATACAGCCTCCAGCTTCTCTTCCGGAATTCCAATCCCGGTATCTTTAACATACAGGGTATAGCTGTCAACTCCTCTGGTGTACCCAATCTCAACATACCCCTCTTTTGTAAACTTCAAGGCATTTCCTATGAGATTTGTGAGAATCTGATTAAGTCTTATTTTGTCTGTTTTAACCACATATGGCTCCGGCGACTCCAGAGAAAGTCTTATCTCAATCTTTGAGGAGACTGCATTGAAAAAGCCGTGAAGATCCTTCAGAAGAGTATTGAGGTCAAATTCCGTTTTAGTTATTACAACCTGTCCTGCCTCAATTCTTGAAATATCAAGCACATCATTTATTGTTGCCAAAAGTCTGTCTGCACTCTTTGATATTATTTCAAGATACTCTCTATGCTCAGGCTCCTTCACCTCCTCCAGAAGCAGATTTGCAAAGCCCATAATTCCATTCATAGGGGTCCTTATCTCGTGACTCATATTTGCAAGAAACGAACTTTTCAGTTTATCGCTCTCCTCCGCCCTCTGTTTTGCCTCTTTTAAACTCTCTATATTCTTTATTCTCTCAATGAATAGTCCGATATTGTTTGCAAATATCTCAAGCAGAGCCAGATCATCCTCTGTATATGCCTGAGCATTCTTGTAATCCTGCACAACTATTACCCCAATAACCTCTCTAAAATCCACATTAAAAAGAGGGGCACCCATCCAAATTGATGAATCTGTCCCGTATGTAGAGAATATTAAACCGTCGCCTCTAAGCTCATCCTCAATCTTTGAGTTAATAATCCTCCCTTTTCCGCCTCTTCTAACATAGTCTGTCAGCGAACCATGCAGATGCTCCCTCAGCCCCTCCTCCACCTCGTCCTCTTCGTCAACGTAGTACGGATAAGAATAGAGGTCGCTCTCCTTATCATACATTGCTATATAGAAGTTTTCTGCAGAGATAATTGAGCTGAGTTGTTTATGAACCTCAGCAAGAAATGAGGTTAAATCTGAATAAACAAGCGAACCTTTGGATATATTCAGAATTGCTTCCTGAACCTCTCTCTTTTGAGCTGCTGATGTAAGGTCTCTGACGACACCTCCCACACCATATCTCCCGGACTCAAGTATTACAGGGAATTTTGTCGCCTCATAAAGTCGGTTTCCAAATCTCTCTTCAAGTTTAATAGTGGTATTCCTCTCTAAAACCTCGTTGTCAGATATAATTACATCGTCTAAATCTCCCTCTGTTAAAAGCTCTGAGTCTGTTTTACCAAGGACATCGTCTGATCTCCTTCCAAAGAACTTTAACAAAGCATCATTGACCTCAATGTATCTGAAGAATTCATCTTTGATATACATCATATCTTTGCTGGCATTGAAAAAAGAGGTTTTTCTCTCCTCTGCCTCCTTGTACTTGCTTATGCTTTCAAACCTTTCAATGTTTGTAAGCATAATTATGCCTAAAAATATTGTAGCAAGCGGGTATGCAACTATTATGATTGGTCCTACATTTATGAATGTACTGAAACGAAGCTCCTCCGGAAGAAAAATCATATCTGCAATCAACAGTATATGGGTTGTAAGTCCCATCAAAAAGAGCTCTCTTATCCTGTTTTTCCTGTACCAGTTTTTTCTTAACGCACCCCATACTATTCCGGTGGCACCGGAGGTAAGTATGCTGGCAACACCCATTACAATACCATCCCCCGCCATATAAATTCTGTACAGAGCAGCGGTAGCCATTGCAATAATCGTAGGGATAGGACCTATTATGAGTCCCGATACCGAAAGAAGTATTGATCTTGAGTCAAAAACAAGACCTGGCTGAAATGTCCAGGGTGTAAGCATCAGTACTATTCCTATCAGGCCAACTACAACGCCAAGCGAAATCTCTCTGACCCCCTTGTAATTTGTTACAGGCTTTAATCCAAAGAGATAATGCAGCATTGACAATGCCAGCAGAATAGAAATGTTATGAATTATTCCCAGTATCATAGTTGTAACTAACAAATATAGTGAAATCAATGACACCGGGAATAATTATTCTCCCTCTCAAATAAATTCTTTTAATAGACACCTCTCTCTGTGTATTCAGTATGGAGCAATTCATGGGAGAGATGCCCCAATGGCTCTTTTAGAAACTCATTGTAGAGCTCCTTTATTGCCGGATTATCATGAGATTTTCTAACCGGTTTGAGAGAGTCCTCCCTATAAATAGAGTCGGCCCTCTTCTGTCTGATCTCCCATGTTGTTGGTATAGGCTGCCCTCCACCTCCAAGGCATCCGCCCGGACAAGTCATTACCTCAATAAAAGCATAGGGCGACTTCCCCCCCTCTATCTGATCCAAAAGGTATCTTGCATTTTTCAAGGTGTGTGCTACAGCTACTTTCAGTTTAGTGCCATTTATATCCAGTTCGGCCTCTTTGATTCCCTCAAATCCTCTAACAACTTTAAGATTTAGGTCAGGAAGGGGCTTTCCGGCTACAACCTCATATGCTGTTCTGACAGCAGCCTCCATTACCCCGCCTGTTGCAGCAAAAATTGCTCCGGCACCTGTTGAGATTCCCAGAGGGTGGTCAAAGTCCTCTTCAGGGAGGTTCTTAAAATCTACCCCAGTCAGTTTGAACATCCTTGCAAGCTCTCTGGTGGTCAAAACATAGTCAACATCAAAGAATGATTCTCTCTCTGAAAGGTTCATCTTCTCTTTCCACCATTGATAAGCTGATTTCATCTCCGGCCTTTTGCATTCAAATTTCTTAGCTGTACAAGGCATTATTGATACAACTACCAGACGTCTGGGGTCAATACCCATCTTCTCAGCATAGTAGGTTTTTGCTACCGCTCCAAACATCTGCTGAGGAGATTTACATGTTGACAAATGCTCCAGCGATTTAGGATAAAAATGCTCAATAAATTTTATCCAGCCGGGCGAACAAGAGGTAACCATAGGGAGTCTTCCGTTTGTAGTAAGACGTTTAATAAGCTCATGCCCCTCCTCCATAATGGTTAAATCCGCAGTAAACTGAGTGTCAAAGACACTGTCAAAGCCCAATTTTCTTAATGCAGCAACCATCTGTCCGGTAACCAACGCCCCCTCTTCCATTCCCATTGCCTCTCCAATGCCGACTCTAATAGCCGGAGCTGTCTGAACAATTACAACCTTCTCCTCATCGTATAGATCCTTAAGCAGAAGATTTGACTCATCCCTCTCAATAATAGCGGCTGTGGGGCAAACAAGTGCGCACTGACCGCAGTTTGTGCAGGCTACATTTCCAAGTCCCTTGTCCTTGTATGTTGCAATCTTTGATTTTAATCCTCTGCCAGCAAAGTCAATCGCATAAACAGTCTGAACATCTGAGCAGACAGCGACACACCTTCCGCAAAGAATACACTTGTTAGGATCCCTTATAAGTGAGGGTGAGGTGTCATCTTTTACAGCCTCGGGCTTTGTTCTTGCGAAAGGGGTCTCCTTTATTCCAAGTACAGAAGAGAGATCCTGTAGCTCGCAGTTCCCGTTTCTTTCACAAACCAGACAATCTTTTGGATGGTTTGCTAGTAAAAGCTCCAGGTTTGTTATCCTTGCCTGATTTATTGCAGGAGAGTGAGTTTTAATCTCCATTCCGTCTGCAATAGATGCGACACAACTTCTTACAAGGCTTTTTGCACCCTTTACCTCAACAACACAAATACCACAGGAGGCATTTGACGAGACATCTTTAAGGTAGCAAAGCGATGGAATTCTTATACCTAGCTCTTTGCAGCTCTCAAGGATTGTCTTTCCGGCCCCAACCTGCATCTTTTTACCATCAATGGTTACGTTTATAACTTTTTTTTCCATTGCTTATTCCTCCTCTGTATTAACTGTTACCCTTACATCACATCTAAGGCACCTTGAAGCTTCGGCGTATGCCTGCTCCTTCGTGTAGCCCAGGTTGATCTCCTTGAAATTCCCAAGTCTCTCCTCAAGCGGACGCTTAATAGTGTAGTGTCTGTTTCCGCCCTCGGGTTTAAGAGGAACCTCATCGCTGTAATCAAAGCCTCTGAATAATTTGTGGAACCTTCGTTTATTCATAAGCTTCCAGTCAATAACCTCTGCAGCCTTCTTAGCAATCCCCATAGCCTCAGCGGCTGTAGCCGGACCTGTTACTGCGTCGCCAACGGCATAAATGCGAGGATGGTTGGTGGTGAAGGTAAAATGATCTGTATCTATATTCCCATTGCTGACAGTCTTAATACCGAAATCTTTGGCAAAAGAGGCATCAACTTCCTCTCCTACAGCCATAATAACAGTGTCGCAAGGCAAAATGAACGATTCACCTGTTGGAACAGGTTTGCGTCTGTTTGAGAGGTCAATCTCTCCGCAAGCCATTTTCATTAGTTCAATTCCGCGTACCTTGTCGTTCGTATCTGCCAGAATCTCCTTAGGAGTACTGAGGAACAAGAAGTTAACACCCTCAATTTCCGCCCCCTTAATTTCATCTTTATTAGCTGGCATATCGGGCTTCATTCTTCTGTAAACAACTGTAACTTCAGCTCCGTATCTCTGGGCTGTTCTGGCTGCATCAATGGCAACATTACCAGCTCCTACAACTACAACATGCTTGCCCATCTCAGGGATATTACCCTTTGCCACATCTTTCAGGAACTCCATTCCGGAAAGGACTCCCTCAAGTTCGCATCCGTTAATACCAAGGCTCATATCTTTATGGGCTCCTATTGCCAGTATTACAATGTTGTAGTCTCTTTCAAGATCATCCATCATAATATCTTTGCCAATCCTGGTATTGAATACGAAATTTACCCCAAGGTCCTTTATAAACTGTACCTCGTGGTCAAACACATCCAGCGGAAGTCTGTATTTTGGAATCCCCCATCTGAGAATGCCTCCTGCCTCTGACTCCGATTCAAATATGGTCACATCATGTCCCAGCCTAACCAGATAGAATGCTGCTGTCAGACCTGCAGGGCCTGATCCTACAATTGCAACCTTTTTATGGGTCTGAGGAAGCTTCTCCCTGATTAGTCTCTCATAAACATTTTTAGCCACCCCGTCTCTGTATGCAGTGTCCGAAATGTATCTGTGAATGTCTCCCTGAGAGACAGGCGCATCAATCGCCTCTCTTCTGCACTTCATCTGACAGTGGAAGTGACAAATTCTTCCAATTGAAGATGGAAGAGGATTATCCCTGAGGGTTGATTCAAAAGCGTCCTGAATCTTATCCTCTTTTAGCAGTTGCAAATACCTTGGTATATTCATATGCATCGGACAGCTGTTTTCACACAGAGCTGAGAAGAGCTCCTGGCATACACCCGGCTCACACTTTTTCTCAATCATATGATGGTCATACTCATCTCTAAAATATCTTAGAGTAGTGAGCACAGGATTTGGAGCAGTCTGACCCAGACCGCAGAGAGCGGTTGACTTAATGACTTTGCCAAGATTTTCCAAAGCATGTATATCGGCCTCAGTAGCCTTACCCAGTGTGAATTTGTTGATTATTCTCAATGTCTGGGCAAGACCCTCTCTGCAAGGTGTGCACTTCCCGCATGACTCTCCGTTTGAAAATTCTGTAAAGTATCTGGCCACATCTACCATACAGTTGTCCTGATCCATTACAACCATTCCACCGGAGCCCATTATTGAGCCTAAGGAGCTTAAAGACTCATAATCAACAGGAGTATTTAAATAGTCAACAGGTATGCAACCTCCGGAGGGGCCTCCGGTCTGAACAGCCTTAACTCTCTTCTGAGTTCCGGTACCCTCTCCGATTTTGAATACTATAGTCTCAAGAGTGGAGCCAAGTGGCAACTCTATCAAACCGGTATTCTTCACCTTTCCTACAAGCGAGAATACCTTTGTACCCGCACTTTTGTCTGTGCCTGTAGCGGTAAACCACTCACCTCCCTTTGAAATAACAACCGGAATATTGCACCAGGTTTCAACATTATTAATGTTAGTCGGCATACCATAAAGTCCCTTTTCTGCCGGATATGGCGGTCGTGGAGATGGTCTTCCGTATTTACCCTCAATACTGTGTATAAGAGCTGTCTCCTCTCCGCAGACAAATGCTCCTGCACCCTCAACAATATCAATATCAAAGCTAAAGCCAGAATTCATTATATTATCTCCAAGCAATCCATAGCTCTTTGCCTGCTCAATTGCCCCTTTTAGTCGTCTTACGGCTAACGGGTACTCTGCACGGATATAAACTACACCTTTAGAAGCGCCCATTGCAAAGGCCCCTATCGTCATACCCTCAAGCAGCATAAATGGATCGCTCTCAATTTCATTTCTATTCATGAAGGCTCCCGGATCCCCTTCATCTGCATTACAGATGATGTATTTTTGAGGTGCCTCTCTCTTTGCCATCATCTCCCACTTAACCCCGGTAGGAAAACCGGCTCCCCCTCTTCCTCTAAGCTTAGAGTTCTTTACCTCTTCAATTATACTGCTGGAACTCATCTCAAAAAGAGCCTTGTAAAGCGGCTGATAACCACCAACCGCTACGTACTCTTCAATATCATCCGGCACAATGAGGCCGCAATTTCTGAGTACGATTTTTTTCTGCCACTTAAAGAAGGGGATCTCATTCCAGAGAGGATAATCTGTTAGGCCTCTCCCAAACTCAAATTTTCCGGTAATAAAGTCCCACTCCTCAACTCTGCAAAGAACATTTCTGTATGGCATTATCCCTTTTACAATACCTCCAATAATTGGAATAACGTCTATTTCAGATACATTGTGCATGATAATCAGAGGGAATCCCGGCATATATATATTTACCAGAGGCTCCTCTGAACAGAACCCAAAGCATCCGGTCTTTTTTAATATAATATCCAGCCCCCGTTCGCTGATAATTCTTTCAAAACTATCGTATAACAACTCTGCACCTCTGCCAATCCCACATGTGCCCATCCCCACTGCAATGTAGGGTTTGTCCGGGAGGACCTTCTTAGAAGCACTCTCCCTGAGTCTGTTCAACTCAACTAAGTCTGAGATTCTCATCTTTGTTGTCCTCCTTTAAATTTTGCAATAATTTTTTAATCTGTTCCGATGTGACATTGCTGTATATCACACCATTGACAGCAACAACAGGGGCAAGGGCGCACTGCCCAAAGCAGGCCACCGTTTTTACGGTGATAAGCTTATCTTCTGTTGTAAATGAACTCTCTCCTGAATCAAAGGCCTCTTTGCAACCCGGCAGGAGAGAGAGATCATCTAGTAAAATTTTTGATCCTTTTGTGTGGCAGGCAGTTCCCCTGCACACAATTATAGAATTTTTCCCCTGAGGTTTCAGGTTGAAAAAAGAGTAAAAGGTTGCGACTCCATAGATTTGTGACAGCGGAACCTTAATGGATGAGGAGAGATACTCCATTGCGTCATCATCAAGAAACTTGTACTCACTTGCTTCCTGAATCTCTTCCATTACAGTAAGCAGTTCGCCCGGTTTCCCTTTGTGCCTGGAGATTATCTCGTCAATAACCGTCGTATTGACTCGACTTTCTTCGATAGCATTCATAGGCTAATCTTTTAAGTTAAAAACTGGATCTTTTTATATATGTTGTGTGTAGAAGCTTATGTGACTTCTCTCCCAGGGGTTTCCCCAAAAAATCTTTATAGATTTTAATTATTTCAGGGTTTTGATGAGATTTTCTCAATGGCATACCGACATCCTCGGCATAAATAGCCAAAGCTCTCCTCTTTCTGATCTCCGGATTTGTCGGAATTGGCTGACCTCCTCCACCAAGGCACCCGCCCGGACAAGCCATAAACTCTACAAAGTGGTAATCTGCATCACCTTTTTTAATTGTATCCATTACAATTTTAGCATTGGCAAGTCCGTGGGCGACGGCGCATTTTAACTGCACCCCCTCCAGGAAAGACCACTCTTTAAGCGGATTATCAATTTTTATTGAAGCCTCTTTCAGCCCCTCCATTCCCCTGACAGGAGTTATATTCAGATTCTTAAATGGCACCTCTCTACCTGTAACCAGCTCATAGGCTGTTCTTAAAGCAGCCTCCATTACGCCACCTGTTGCGCCAAATATTACTCCGGCTCCTGTTGACTCTCCCATGAGCCGGTCAAAATGCATATCGGGCAATCTTAAAAAGTCTATTCCCGCCTGTTTTATCATTATTGCCAACTCTCTTGTTGTAAGAACATAGTCAACATCTCTGAACCCGCTATCTCTCATTTCAGGACGGGCAGCCTCAAATTTCTTGGCAGTGCAAGGCATTATCGATACCGATACAATTTTTGAGGGATCAATCTTCTTCGCCTTTGCATAATATGTTTTAACAAGTGCCCCGAACATTTGCTGGGGAGATTTGCAGGATGAGAGGTGATTCAGGAAATCTGGGTAGAGATGTTCAATGAATTTTATCCATCCAGGCGAACATGATGTGGCCATTGGAAGTTTAACATCCCCTCTCTTCTCAACTATGACCTCCTTTAGCCTTCTAAGTAACTCGCTCCCCTCCTCCATTATGGTGAGGTCTGCAGTAAAATCAGTATCCATAACTGCGTGGAAGCCCAGTCTTTTGAGAGCTGAGACCATTTTGCCCGTTACCCGCTCTCCGGGGTCAAACCCAAGCTCTTCACCAAGGCCAACCCTTACTGCCGGTGCAGTTTGTACAATTACAAACTTCTCTTTGTCTGCAAGTGCACTCCATACATCTTCTATATAGTTCCTTTCAGTAAGCGCACCTGTTGGGCAATGGTTCACACACTGTCCACAGTTTGTGCACACGACATCGTTCATTGACTTCTCAAAGAATGTAGTAATCTGTGCATGCTCTCCCTTATAGGACATTGTAAGGGCATTTACGCTTTGTAGTTCGGCACAGGTTCTAACGCATCTCTGGCAACGTATGCATTTGCTGTCATCTTTGATAATAGAGGGCGAGAAGTTATCAATCGTATAATTTCTGAAAGGCACCAGATCCAGGAAGTCCTGGGTCATAATTTTATAGTCAGAGGCCAGTTTTTGAAGCTCGCAGTTACCGTTTCTGTAGCAACTTGTACAGTCAGCATTATGTTCCGAGAGCAGAAGCTCAATTATATGCTTTCTTGCATTCCTCACCTTAAGAGTGTTTGTGAGCACCTCCATGCCATCTTCGCAAGGAGTGGCGCATGCTGCAGCAAGCCTCTTCTGACCAGCTATCTCAATTACGCAAACGCGGCAGTTTCCGGCTACGCAGAGATCTTTATGGTAGCAAAGTGTTGGGATTATAACTCCCGATTGGTTTGCCGCATCCAGTATAGAAGTCCCCGGGGAGACCTCTTTGGTCTCACCGTTAATTGTGATCTTGATTCTCTTTTCCATCTTTTAATGCTTTGAGATCAGTATATCATCTCCTCTCTGAAGTTCTCAACTATTGATGAGAAGGAGTTGGCAACGGACTGGCCAAGTCCGCATTTAGCAGTATAGGTCATAGTCTCGGCAAGCTTAAGCAGCTTGTCCAGATACGCCGCATTTTTCTCTCCGCGCTTCACAGCCTTAATTCCCTTAAGTAACTGCTGGCATCCAACCCGGCATGGGGTGCACTGCCCGCAAGACTCCTCTGCAAAGAAGTTAAGATAGTTATCAAGTACATTGTACATTGATCTGGAGCTGTTGAAAAGCATCATAGAACCCCCGGTGGGAAGGGATATCCCCACAAGTCTGCCCTGGAATCCAATTGTTGTCTCAGGAAACCTCTTTCTTGGCACAAGGAAGCCCGATGCTCCGCCCACCTGTACAGCCTTTGTGTCATCGTCCCCAAACTCCTCAACAAAATCCACAAGGCTCATACCCAGTTCAAGCTCGTAAATACCGGGCTTTGGGGTATCTCCGGATACTGAAAAGAGTTTTGTACCTCGTGAGAACTGAACACCCAAATCATAAAACCTTTTGGAGCCGTATTTAAAGATTGTGTAGGTGTGAGCGAGAGTCTCCACATTGTTTATAACTGTCGGCTTATTCATGTACCCGCTAGACGACGGGAAAGGAGGCTTATTTCTAGGCTCTCCTCTCTTCCCCTCCATGGACTCAAAAAGGGCGGTCTCCTCTCCGCAAATGTAGGCTCCTGAGCCCATAAAAATTGATATTGAAAAATCAAAGCCAATTTTTCTGCAGTAACGTTCAAATTCATCTATTGCACTCTGCAAATTATCCTTTAAGAAAAAATACTCTCCTCTTAAATAGATAAATCCTTTTTTGGCTCCAATAACGTATGCGCAGACAGCAATAGCAGTAAGAACCTTAAACGGAACCCTTGATAAGATCTCCCTGTCTTTGAAAGTTCCCGGTTCTCCCTCGTCTGCGTTACAGATCACAAATTTCTCATCTGCCTTTATCTCAGATGATATTTTCCACTTCAGGCCGGTTGGAAATCCGGCTCCTCCGCGCCCCTTCAACTCAGAACTTATAAGCTCATTTATAAGCTCATTAGCCGTTCTGTTAAGGTTCTTCTTTAATACATCTTCCCAGTCGTTGTCACTTTTGAAGATGAAGTCAGCTCTTTTAAGTAGATGAGACGTTGACATTTTTTGTCCCTCCCCCATTACTGTTTATGTAACTGGTGAGAATATCCCGAACCTTTTCGGGAGTCAATTCAGTGTACACTTCATTGTTGATAAGCATTGCCGGAGCCTTGTGGCAGAATCCAAGGCAATTTGTCTGAAGCAATGAGAAGTTCCCGTCCGGAGTTGTCTCCCCAACCTTTATCTTCAGCATCTCCTGAATAGCAAGAAGGATCTGATTTTCACCCTTCATAGAGCAGGTTATGGTTTTACAAAGCCGGATAATGTATTTGCCCATCTTCTTGTATTCAAGAAATGAATAGAATGTTGCAGTCCCGTAAACCTCTGCAGCGGGCAAATCAAGTTCTCGTGCAATCTGGGTCATTGAGTACTCAGAGAGATATTTTTCCTGTTCTACGACTCCCTGTAATATTGGCAACAGACTGCTCCTTTCGCGTCCATGCCTTTCGGCCAGGCGCCTGATTAAATCACTTATTGGTTCCATTCCTCTGGTTTTGAATGTTTAAACTTGAGACGGAGACACAAATAACAAAAGGGCAAGTAAATTTATAAAAAATTAACAAAACATTAACTATCAATTACAATTATATATCAAACAAAGGGGCCTTCAGTTACAAAGTGTAATTAAAAAGTTTATTTTATTAATCAAAAGAGAAAGATCTATTATTTAAAAATATTCTATAGGGTATCTGCAGGGTTGTTCGTCTTGATGTCAGAAGGGACAAACTAAAAAACAAAAAAGATGAAAACAATAATCAGACAAATGGCGGGACTGGCGATTGCCATTTTGATGCTTGCTCAGCAAAATATCGGCTGGGCTCAGTCAGAGAGAGACTACTATACAATAAGCGGTGTTGTAAAAGAGAAACTATCTCAAAAGAAGCTTGAGTATGCTGTAGTAGCACTTAAGGGTTCAAAAGTTGGAACCATTGCAAACGCAAATGGAGAATTTTCTATAAAGGTAAAGGGGAATAGCGGAGCAAAAGCTGTTGTATTCTCACACCTGGGATACTCTAATTACGAACTGCCTATTGACGGTAAAGATATGAGTGATGTTGTCATCTACCTGGAGCAGAAATCCAGTCAGCTTGATCCGGTTACAATTCTTGGAATGGATGGGAAGGGGCTGGTTGAGCTCGCAATGGAGAGGGTAGAGAGAAATTATCCATCTTCAAAAAACGCACTATCAGGATTCTACAGAGAGACCGTTAAGAAGAGAAGAAGCTATATCAATGTTTCGGAAGCGGTTGTGGACATTTACAAAACTCCATATATGGAGGGTGTTGAGAGAGATGCCGTGCAAGTTTACAAAGGTCGCAAGCTTGTTAGTCCGGATCCAAAGGACACACTAATGGTTAAGCTTCTTGGAGGGCCAAACCTCTCAATATACCTTGATGTCGTTAAGAACCCTGATCTTATTCTCAGCAGAGAGAACCTTGATCTGTACAGCTTCAGAATTGAGGAATCAGTAACAATTGGAGAGAGACCTCACTATGTGGTGAGCTTCCAGCCACAGGTTATCATGCCATACGCTCTCTACAGTGGTAAACTATTTATTGACAAAGGAAACTATACATTCTCAAGAGCTGAGTTCAAACTCAGTATGTCCGACAGGAATAAAGCCACACAAGCCATTCTAAAGAGAAAGCCTTTTGGGATGCACTTTAAACCTGAAGAGGTATCATTCCTGGTAACATACAGACAAGAGGGCAATATGGCGCTGCTTCACTACATCAGAAGCGAGATTAACTTCAAGTGTGACTGGAAAAAGAGACTATTCTCAACAAGTTACTCAATTGTCTCTGAAACTGTTGTTACAGACAGCAACTTTGATGACGCCAAGAGAATACCACTAAGAGTTGCTTTCAAAGACAATCAATCCCTTTCAGATAAAGTATCAAACTTTGTAGATAAGGATTTTTGGGAGGATTACAATATAATTGAGCCTGAGGAGTCACTTGAGAACGCAGTTGAAAAACTGAGAAAGGCAATAAATTCAAGAAAATAATTGTTCATTTTTAGTAAATTTGGAGGTTAATTTTAAAATCCAAACATGATTAGCGATCTGCTACTGTTAATCAGAACAAGGGAGGGGGATGTAAAAAGTTTTGAAATTCTTTTCAAGAGCTATTATCTCCCCCTTTTAAACTATTCAGCAACAATTACAGGCAGACGAGAGATTTCAGAGGAGATAGTACAGGAATTGTTCTACAATTTATGGCGTGAGAGGGAGCGGCTAAGCATAACAAAAAGTATTAAGAGCTATCTTTACAATTCAATTCGCAACAGATCCATTGATTACTGCAGAAGAAGAAAATTTGAGGAGAATTCATCAGATATACTGGAGAATATTAGTTCAGGCACATCATGGGAGAGCCCCCAGGAGAGGGCTGAGGCCGGAGAGATGGAGAGAATTATTAATCGCATACTTGCAAGGATGCCTGCTAGAAGAAGAGATATCTTCATGATGAACAGGGAGGGGAACAAAAAGTACGAAGAGATTGCCGCCATCCTCTCCTTATCAGTAAAAACAGTAGAGGCGGAGATGGCGAAAGCCCTAAAGGTGTTAAGAAAAGAGACAGGATACAGACGATGAAAAGAGAATTATCAAACGAGGAGAGGTTAATGACCGACAAAGCCTGGGGTAGGCTTAAAGAGAGGCTAGAGAGAGATGGTCTTCTGGAGGAGCCTGTTACCAGACAAAACCACAGGACAGCATATGCCTTAGCAATAGCTGCAATGTTTATACTAATGGTAACAGCCGGTCTGCTGTTTACCGGCCAGAAAGAGGAGCCCATTGACACACTAACAGCCCGACTGTTCAACGACACACCAGGCACTACCTATGTTTCAAAACTGGATGACGGATCTGTAATATATCTTTCAGAGAACACAACTGTCAAACATTCAGACCTTGTCTCGGAACCTACCAGAGAGATTACTCTTGAAGGAGAGGCATTTTTTGATATTCGCAGAGATGCGTCAAAACCATTTGTTATTAACGCCGGAGACTCAAAAATAGAGGTTCTCGGGACCTCTTTTGAAGTTGCCTGCAAATCCGGGGAGACAGTTCTCTCGGTTAAGACAGGCCTGGTTAGAATAACACAGATAAGCACCGGTAAAGCCATGTTGGTTAAAGAGGGGGAGAGAGCAATTGCAGATGCAGGAGGAATAAAGATTCAATCTCTGGGAGAGTATGAGGGATTTAAGAAATATAAATCAAAAATGCACTTCAAGGATGAATCACTGGGCAATATCTCAGAAATCATAAACCGAAACTTCACAGAAACAGAGATAATTCTTGACCCCGCTATTTCTGGCAGAGAGTTAACGGCCACCTTCTCTGAAGATAATCCTGAAGCTATGGTAAGGTTAATCTGCAGCGCACTTAACTTAAATTATACTATTGAGGGCAGAGTTATAAAAATAGGTACATAAAGCTCTCCTGATGAAAAAACAGTTGACAAGATTAGTAATGCTCACAGCTATTTCATTATTTGCTGCGAGCATATCTTTTGCTCAATCTGGCATAGATGGTGAAAAATTCAGAACAAGGCAGATAAGAGGGAGCACATACGATCTGCTAAACAGCATCTCAACAAAAACCGGCCTCATGTTTATCTATGACAGCAAGTTGATTGACAACAAAAGGAGGTCAAAACTTGACGCGGGAGAGTACACAATAGAGGAGGCGGTAAAGAGTATTACCGGCAACAGCCAATTGAAAATCAAAAGAGATGGCAACCACATACTGGTTTTCAAAGAGATGGCTCCGGAAAAAAGACCAGAGGATATACTATACAATGGAGAACGCTTCATACAGATAGAGGGCAGGGTCACCGACAGGCACAGCGGAGAGCCCATAATGTTCGTTACGGTCAACCCCGAGGGGTGTTCAATAGGAACAGTTACAAACCAGGAGGGCCAATTCAGACTTACTATTCCAGACTCCCTTTCAGAAAGAGCGATATCATTCTCATCAATGGGATACGAAAAGAGAAAAATCTCTGCAAGTTTACTGACACAAGGAGGCGCCACAATTGAGATGATGCAGAGTGTGATACCTCTTCAGGAGGTCATAATTAAGGTTATTGACCCGGCTACAGTGCTGTCTGAGGCGCTTAGGAGAAGAGGTGCAAACTATAGCCCATCACCAATTAATATTACAGGATTCTTCCGAGAGGGCACCGAGTTCAAGGGAAATCTCAGTCTAAGTGAAGCGGTTATAAAAATATATAAAACAGGCTTCTCCCCAACACTTACTACCGATCAGGTGAAATTGCTTAAAATGAGGAAAATTACCAACATGGAGGGCCGGGACACCATAGTAGCCAAACTTAGATCCTCACTTAATGCAGTCCTGTTGCTTGACATAATGAAACACCCGCCGGATTTTCTGGAGAGAGTAGGGATGAACTATTACAATTTCACACATACTGGTGTAACAGAAATTGATGAGAGAAGAGTCTATATATTTTCATTTGTACAGAGAGATGAGATAGTTGAGGCACTCTTCAAAGGAGATCTGTATATTGATGCAGAGAACAGTGCCCTGGTAAAGGCAGTATTTGAGGTCAATCCAAATCATATCAGAAAATTTTCAGACAATCTGATAGTAAAGAGAAGCAAAACTCACGAAGTCATCCCCGTTAAAGCCTCTTATGAAGTCTCCTACAAACAATTCAGAGGCTACTACCACATAAGCCATGTAAGAGGAGACCTAAACTTCAAGATCAGAAAAAAGGGGCGCCTCTTCACATCTCCCCTCCACCTCTGGTTTGAGATGGCAAATTGCAGAACCGATACTGAAAATGTGGAGCGCTTCCTTTCAGATGAAAGACTCTCCACAAGAGACATTTTCTCAGATGTCCAGTTCACATATGACCCCAACTTCTGGGAGCACTTTAATATAATAATTCCGGAAAAAAAGATTGAAGAGATTATCAGGGAGTATAATTTCCGTTAACAATTATTTTATTACGGCGTTTTCAACCCGGTAAAATTATCTTTGAGAATTATATATATGGCAGCAGCGTCATCTGAAGAGACCCGACCGGCCCATCTGACAAAGAATGCCAGCATTGATTTTTCAATATCCGTAAGGTTTATCAGGTTTTTATTATTTTTCACTAACAGCACTCTGCATAATGCACAAAAGGGGTAGGCAAATGCCGGGAAATAGCTGTGACTGTCCGGATGTTCATAATAGTAACCGGTTAGTGAAACTATACTTCTTGATAACCTGTCCAGCTGCTCAACGCTCATTTTTGGAGTAAAAAACTCAGTGCTTAGAAGTAGTTCAAGATAATTTCTGTCCATAAAAGAGTTGACATTACCAATCTCACCTTTAAACAACATAGTCTTTGCCTCCATAACATCAGGCTTCAGATTTTCATATAGCTTAAGCAATGCCCCCGCACCATATTTTCTTTTAGCAAGTTCAGTCAGCCCGTTATAATTCTCAATAACATAGAGTATCCCGTCATAAGGTGAAGTTTGCGGAGTGTCCCAGACAATATAGTCCCATCTTAACGGGTAATACATACAGGTATGTGAGAGCCCCTCAGTTGTTAATTTGGACATAGCCTCATCCGGAATCTGAAATGTATCAATCCTTTGCTGATAGTTTTCAAACCTGTCCCAGTAATTTGGTTCCTCACAAAATCCATAATTATATACATATCCTGTGAATTTCCCGTCAACGACATCCCTATCCAGCGATTCGCCCTCGGCCAGAGGCTTTTCGCAAGAAAATAGTAGCACTATTACGGCAGAAAGAACAGCTATAAATTTTTTCATCAATTGAATATTAACAACGTAAAGTTAACAATTATAATTATCCACACTTTTTATTAAAAGATATGTTGCTGAATGTCAAGCAGAGTAATGAAACTCGTGCTTTATAAATTAAAATTAAAATATTTCTCTAAATTTTTGGTTAACAAATAGTTGGAAATTGAGAAAAATGTAATAACTTTATTTTATAAATGTATTAATAGTTATTTCGTAAACACTATTATAAAGACACTTCTTAACAATTAAGCTATATGAAAAAAATATTTATTTTATTAGTCGCTATTATAACTCTTATGAGTTGCAGCAAAGAAGACCAACAGGGGACAACTCTTGAATTAAAGATTACAAAACAACCTGTATTTACACAAAGTACATCTGTTGTTTCATCTTCTTTTACCGGTACAATTATTGGATTACAACAACCTGTAACTGTAATTATTGAGTGGTTTGTTGAATCACCCTTTCAGGAAAACCCGATGCATGTTTCAACACAACTCGTTACATTTAACGAAGGAACTTCAGTAGCAAAAGAAACAGTAAATCCTGTTAAAGATCCTTATAATTCAAATCCCACTTATTACTGGGTTAGATTTAGTTGGTCTGATAGCAATGGAATTCAATACGTTGTAAGCGAAAAAGTATATTGTAAAAAATAACGCTCTTACTATAAAACTGACTAAATATAAAAACACTTGACCTAACTCTCGGCAGGTGTTTTTTTGTGTTTAAAATCTCAAGTGAACTAAGAGTCTTTGACTAGAATTTTCTCCATGAATTTTCATCTTTCCGAGTATTATTCTGCATCCTTTTCATTGTGTGAACAGCAATTCATACAGATTTGAGTGGTGCTTCGCCATGTTATGCCATTCGGCAGTCGATTTGTTCCGGCCTGAGCACAGGCGTGGGTGGGACGAACCTCTATCACCATCATAAAGAGTTAGTTGCAAAATATACTTTTTTGCTTTTGTAAAATCTATGTTTTGCAATACGCAGCCAATCAGCCCCACAGAGGTTCGTCCCACCCAAACCCGCAACCACCTGAACCTGCTTTTAGGCCAAAGGCCGTAGAAGCGAGGCGCTAAGGTTTTTTTGCGCAGCGTACTCCAGTACGTGAGCACAAAAAAAGACCGCAAGCAAAAAAAGATGCATTATGTATGCAATTCGTATGCAAATCTTCCGCACCTAATAATTAACCATTCTAAAATTGATTAAAGACTGCAGATGCAAGGCGGCAAAGTTTTTTTTTGCGCAGCGTACTCTAGTACGTGAGCATAAAAAAAGACTGCAGCCAACGAAGCAGATGCAGTCTTTAATCAATTTTAAGCTCCTCGTCTAGGACTTGAACCTAGGACCCCCTGATTAACAGTCAGGTGCTCTAACCGACTGAGCTAACGAGGAATTTTATTCGCGTTTTGGGAGTGCAAATGTAAGTGGAATTTTATAAAAGTCCAAATCTTTATGTCAATTTTTTATAACTTTGCCTTTATATATTAGGCAATATGGATATACAGATGATTTCAGAGTTGCTCGTTGAGCTCATAATGGACAATGACAGGGTCTCCCTGCCCGGAATGGGCAGCTTTATTGCAGAGCCGGCTCCATCTGTATTTTCAGACAAGGCTACGGTTATACACCCTCCTTTTAGAAGAGTGATATTCAGAAGCAAAGAGACTTGGAACGATGGTTTACTTGAGGCAAAATATTCACAGCGCACAGGGGTGAAAGAGGATAGAGCAAGAGCATATGTTGCTCAATTCATCGCATCTCTTAGTTCAGAACTGGAGCTTAAGAAAAGGGTAGATTTCCCCGGGTTTGGTTATATGAGAATAAACGAAAGAGGGACTAACTCATTCATTATTGATAAAGAGTTGTTTATCAGCAAAGACTCCTATGGTCTGGAGCCTATAACCATAAAACTGCTTGAAAAACCGGGAACAGTAGAGAGCCTTAAAACAAGAAGGTTAAAGATTTATTCAGATGAGGATGTAATTAAAAGCCTCTCGTCAGAGAAGAGAGGCTTCAACCTTAAGTTCAAAATTCCAAAAAAGGCAATTAAATGGGCCCTTTTTGCTACAGGTCTGGCAACAATTGTAATCTTGATTGTGATGTTTGGAGACCAGCTCAAACCTGTTTGGGAGTATCTTCTTTACAGTAAAGAGGAGAGAGAGATACTCAAAAGCATAGTGAAGTAGGATATATCTTATTTACCCTACCATCCTTTTTCTGAATTGGCCAGGAGTTGTTCCGGTCTCTTTTCTAAAGGCACGCAGTAGTGAATTCACAGAGGCAAAGCCTGATTCCTCAGCTATATACTCAAGTATATGATTTTCATCAGAGAGAAGAAGCTTTTTTGCATATTCAACTCTGTAGTGATTAACGAAATCTGTGAAAGTTGTATTGTAAACTACATTTACAACAGATGAAACATAGGAACGGTTTGTCCCAAGCTCCATTGAGACATCTGTAATCCTAAGGTCTCTTCTGCGGAATATCTCCTTCTCTCTGAAAAGAACCAGAAGCTCTCCCTTTATTTTATCTCTTGTCTTTTCCTGAATCCCTTTTGAACATTCATTTTGCTCCTCTCTGCCTTCTGGCTTAGCCTCATGTGACTCTTCATTAAAATCCAATACTGAAAACCTTTGTATATACCCTGTGTGGCCTATATAAAATAGCATTAATGAAAATGCAAAAGATGGCATCATTAACAGCAATGAAGATTCCGAAAAGTAGTCCCTCCCTATTATTCCCGCTGAAACAGAGAGCAAGCCGGTAAAAAAAAGAAGAAAAAGCATCCTGTTGAGCCAATCCAGCTCTCTCCCCTCAGTTGAAGAATAGTACTCATTTATTCTCTTATGATAGTTTCTTATAAGCCTGCAGCCATAAACTACAACAAGGGGAACCTGCACGACAAAAATTAGTCTTACAATTTTTCCTGCAATATCAACAAGTCCCTGAGCAAAGAGATGAGCCAGTATAACCAAAAGAGATCCAATCAGAGTGGGAATAAATATATTTAAATTTTTCAGAGATAACAGAGGCTCCTTAGCGAGAGATTGTATATAGAGATAGAACAGAGGATATACAGAAAGCATCGCAATTGAATAGAGAGAATCAATTACCGAGTAAATCCGGGAATAACCATAAAAATAGACCGAATGGGAAAAATATAATATGGTAGAGACCCCCATAAAGATCAGAATCAACTTCTGAGGCAATTTACTGCGCTTTAAATCCGCCGCCATAACAGCCGTCCAGAAGAGGCATACAAAAAAGGGCAGCAGGGTTACAATATCTCTAAACATAGGGCTATCTTTGTCCTTCCAAATATAAAAAATAAAACGGTAAAAAAGAATGATGGCAGGTACAGAAAACTAACCCCCAATTTTCCATACCTGCCATCGCAGTGACTTTTGCAACCACTTTTGTAATACAAATATAAAAATATTTTTAAACATTTATAATAAATTTATCTTTTTTTGCAGTAATCTGTGACCTTTTTTTAACATTTCGTTACTATTAATAAGTTTTGACAAAAAACCGATATTTAGAAAACCTTAAGATTGCAGCACCAGTGATTCTGTCACTGGCCGGTCAGTCTGTTGTACAGATTGCAGACAGCATTATGGTGGGCCGGACAGGGGCTACCCCACTGGCAGCAGTCTCATTTGCCGGAGCTATAATAACAAATGTCATGGTAATAGGGCTTGGACTGACTATTGGACTAACTCCAATAGCTGGGATGCACTGGGCCAGAAGTGAATTTAAAAGGGTATCAGGTTATTTTCAAAACTCCCTCTCTGTGAACCTCATTTTTTCACTGCTCCTGGTTATGCTTCTTTTTGCCATTGCCCCGCTTATGCCTCACCTGGGGCAGCCTACAGAGGTGACATCCATTGTTTCAGGATACTATATGATGGTGTCTGTGTCACTTATACCTATGATGATCTTCCTTACCGGCAAACAGTTCCTTGAGGGGATAGGCAATACTCACTTATCAATGTATATTACTCTGTTTGCAAATGCTCTAAACATTTTGCTAAACTATCTTCTGATTTATGGTAAAGGAGGGTTTCCTGAAATGGGAATTGACGGTGCAGGACTTGCAACACTGATATCAAGGCTTATAATGCCGATTTCTCTTTTTGCGGCCATAAACAGAAAGGACACATATATGCGGTTCATCAGGATGTTCAGTAAAGAGAACTTTTCGCTTAGGGAGCATCTCCATCTGATAAGGATAGGTCTTCCAATTTCAGGGCAAATGGTAATAGAGTTCTTCTCACTTAGCGCAATTACATTTATGATGGGTTGGTTGGGCACCAAATCTCTAGCAGCCAATCAGATTGTACAGACAATGATAAATTTCACCTTTATGATTGCAAACGGAGTTGCAGCAGCCTCCACTATTCTGGTCAGCCATTCAACCGGAACAGGAGATATGAATGGTGCCAAAAGAAGAGGCTTCGCCGGTATAAGGCTCTCTGTCGCAGTTATGGGAGTGGCCTCCCTTACCTTTTTACTTTTTGGACGGGAGATATCATCATTATTTACTACAGATCCGGAGGTTGTTACTATAGCAGTAAAAATATTCTATGTTGTTGTCTTTTTTGAAATCTTTGACGGGCTTCAGGTAACCGCTCTTGGTGCATTGCGAGGGCTGGCAGACACTGGCAAACCAATGTTCATCGCAATATTTTCATACCTCTTCATTTCTGTTCCGGTGGCCTATTTTGCCGGTTTTATCCTTAATTTTGGAGAGATGGGACTTATGTCTGGTTTTGCGTTCGGATTACTAGTTGCCGCAATACTTTTCATAAGAAGATTCTCGCTCCTCACAAAATAATTCATTATTTTTGGAGTATGAAAAAGGCATCCCGTAAAGGCAGCAGGCTAAGGCTCTTTATTTTTGCATCTGCTGCAGTAATTATCTTAACCGTATCACTTGGAATTAACAGCATCCGAAACTCCAAAGAAGAGATTGATGAGCCTCAGGAGCTATCTCTCAATTTACTCATAACCAACGAGCTTAACGATCTGGAAGAGACTAGAAAACTAGACAGTCAGATAGAACGCTTTATGAGAGAGTGGCAGCTTAAAGGTGCCTCGCTTGCGGTGATGAAGGATGAGAAACTGATTTACTCAAAAGGGTATGGGTGGGCAGATGAGGAGATGGGAGTTAGAATGGAGCCGAGCCACATTCTAAGGATTGCATCCCTGTCAAAACTTATAACTGCTGCAGGGATCATGAAACTAGCTGAGGATTCTATCATTTCTCTTGACAGTAGAATATTTGGTAAAGGTGGCCTTCTACCATTCCCGGCAGACGAGGATATTTCAGACCCCAGGGTAAGAAGGATAACCATTGAACATCTGCTCAGGCACAGAGGAGGCTTTACTCTCAGAGCCGGCGACCCTATGTTCAGTACGAAGCTCATGTCTTCAAGATTAAAAATTGACAGCGTACCCTGTAATGACCAGATAATTGAGTATTGTGCCTCTCGCAGACTTGGATTTGACCCGGGAAACGGAACCCGATATTCAAATCTTGGATATGTTATATTATCAAGAGTTATTGAGGAGGTTACAGGAATGAGCTATGAAGATTACATAAAAAATGAGATCCTTAAGCCGGCAGGTATTGTTGATATGCATATAGCAAACAACTATTATGAAGAGAGATATCCTAATGAAGTCAGATATTACGAACCATCTAACGAGCCACTAGTTGAGTCTTATAATGGAAGCGGGCAAATGGCACAAAGGTGCTATGGCGGCAATAACATAAAGGCTTTGCAAGGCGCCGGAGCCTGGGTTGGCTCCCCATCTGAAATTCTGCTCTTTGTGGCTTCAATAGATGGAAAAAGTGGTGTCGCTGATATTCTTTCAAATGAGAGCATTAGAATCATGACCTCAAGCACCTCTCAAACTCTTCCTATAGGCTGGGCCAAAGCAACGTCATCGGGGGAATGGTCCAGAACCGGAACACTCTCCGGTTCTAGTGCACTTCTTAAGTATCAGAAAAACGGAATCTCCTGGATACTTGTAACCAATACAAGTTCATGGAAAGGGGCTACATTTCCCAGACAGATAGACAGACTCATAAAAAATGGTCTCAACAGAGTATCTGAGTGGCCAGAGAGAGATCTGTTTGAACTTAGAATTCTACAGTAATACCTATTGATGGAAGAATAGTACCTTCTGTAAGAGCAATTCTCTTCATCTCATACCTCTGCTCACCTCTTGGTGCATCAGGATTAACTATACGTCCTGTACTTACCAATACATCCCCTGTCTTATAGTCAAAATTGGTTACATTCTGGACATCAAGATAAAGTTTAAGAGCAAACTTTTTGAAAAAGAACTCCTTGTCAACCCTAACATCCAACTGATTGAATATACCAAGATACTGAGAGTTATATAGTGAATAATCAGGATAGGCTCTCCCCGATGCATCCCACGCCACTACTAGTGAAGATTTATCTTCATCAAGAGGGGTGTATGGAGTACCTCCGGAATATCTGTATTTTACACCAACATAGAAGTCAAGAGGCAACTTGTAGCCGGCAGAGAGAGTCAATAGCCTTTTGTTATTCCATGTTCTTGCAATCCAGCTGTCATCCACTCCTCTGTACTGACTTTTAAAGAGAGTAAGAGAGCCAAGAAGATTTAACCTGTCTGCCAAAAACCATCTGGCAGAGAACTCAACTCCATAAGATCTGCTCTTTAAGGTTGATGTTATCTCTTCGTTTCCGGAGACACCATAATTAACACCTTTTCCCTCAACAGGAATCTCATCCCTTACAGACCACATACCATTGAAATTACTTCTGTAGAATAGCTCAGCTGCAAGCTGCACCCCATTACTGTTCCTGTAGTCTAGACCGGTAGTAATCTGATCAGATCCAATATACTTAAGGTCTTTGTTGACAAGCTCGCCCTGTGAATCTCTAAAACCTAATGCAGTAAATGGAGGAAGCTGATAGTACCTTCCTGCACCCGCATTAAGATAAAGGTCCGGGAAGATCTCGTATGACAACGAAAGTCTTGGGGAGAACTGTTTGAAAATATTTGCCATCTCATTTGAATATGAGTTCCCGTCAAATCTAACACCAAGATTTGCAGTAAATCTCCTATCAGGGGATGTATAGTTTGCATTAGCAAATGCGGAGTATTTAAGGAAACTTAAGTTGCTGTTGTAATCTATGGTTACAGGATTTTGCAGAAATATTTTCTGATATGTATTGTTTGAGTATAGCGGCACCTCTATTCCAACACCTGATATAACTCTGAAATCCCCAAACCTAACAAGATTCTCTGCTCTGAATTTAGTCTCCTGCTCAACAGATCTGTATTTCAAAGAGAGGTTATCCTCAGAGGATTCATCGTTATTTGCATATTTAGTATTTCTGTTATTAAGATAACTCTGGCTGAGGAACAGGCTTAGATTATTAGCCCCGTAATAGTATCTGTAAACCAGACCTGTAGTAAACACTTCCTGTTGTATTACAGGAAGATATGCCAGTATATACTCATTTGACTCCTTCCCGCCGGTATCTTTATTGAGAGTCATATCATCAATTCCTCCCAATGCGAGGAATGTTAGTTCATGTTTATTATTAAAACGTGTTTTAAGTTTAACCTGCATATCTGTGAATGTGGGAAGAAATGGCAGATTAATTGCTTTAAAAAGAAACTGAAGATATGATATCCTGGCCGAGACAAGATAATTTGTCCTCTTTGTCAAGTGACCATTTGAGCTAAAGCCCGCTTCTGAAGCACCTACAGTAAATTTGTAAGTATTGTTGAGCGGATCACCATCCTTTAGCTTAAAGTCCAGTACCGAGCTTATTGCCCCACCTCTTGCCACAGGAAAGGAGCCACCATAAAAATCAACTTCTCGGATGAACTCTGCGTCAATGATACCTACAGGCCCTCCCGAGGAGCCCTGTGTGCTGAAGTGATTGATTGAGGGAACCTCAATTCCGTCAAGAAAATATTTATTTTCTGCAGGTCCGCCCCCTCTGACAAGAATATCATTTCTAAATCCTCCTCCGGCAACATTCCCTACTCCCGGAAGAGAAGCTACGACCCTGGATATATCTCTGTTTGCTCCCGGGTTTCTTTCAATTTCCTGAATACCGATAGTCCTTTGAGAAAGAGGTGTCTCAGGTATTCTTCTAAATGGATTAGCCTTAGGCTTTACAGTAGCCGCAGCAAGCAAAACACTCTCCTCCTCAAGTTCAATATTTAGAAAAGACCCCTTTATAGAGAGCATCATCTCTTCTGTAATAAACTGATTGTATCCGAGCAAATCCACTCTCAGCCTGTATGCTCCCGGAGGCAAATTATCAATGGTAAACCTACCCAAAGAGTCTGTTATTGAGTATTTGCTACCCTGAAAAACAGAGACAGTTGCAAAAGAGACCGGCTCCCTTGTAAGCTTATCAATTACCACACCTCTTATTGAATAATCAAGAGCAAATATTTGGCTATATGATAACAGAGAAAATAAAACAGCTAAATAAACAAGTCTTTTCATTTTCATTATTTTATCTAAATAAATTTTACAGAGAAACAATTGCCAGTCAAAAATGTTTACTCTTTCATCTCACATATAAACCCTTTCAACCATATTTTTACGCCTTTAATTACATTTGAATATATTTTTGCAAATTCATAATTTTAAATTAAAACATAATGAACTGTAAATATTTGGTATTATTAAGCGCAACTCTCCTTTTGTATAGCATTGGCAGGGCACAGGGACCTGAATTAGATTTTTTTTATAGTAGCAGTACAGAGATCCCATGGTCTGACTCATATATCAAATTTAAAAGTGGCAGCAAGATGAGATTTGGATTTTTCCCGCTAGCTTCTGCTAAAAGCGCACCTTTTGGGACAGATGGTTACAATAAAGACGTCAACATAGATAAGGCCCTTATCTTTCTTCCCTCAGTTAATCACAGAGAGGGTTTCTATGGAGAAGACCTGGAGATAAAGGACCGTTTTATATTATATTGTCCGGATTTTGAAAAAATAGCAGGCAACAATTCGAATTTAAACGATAATATTAATACTTTAATAGCTGAAGGGGTTGCCGGGATTGCTCTCTTTTCAGATGAAGAGGAGAGTCCGATAATAGATCTTGAGGGAATAAAGTTCCATAACAGTGAGATTCCTATTATTGCAATTAGCAGATCAACAGCCCACAAGCTACTTAATGCTGGAGGATATTATCTTGAATCTGTTTACAACAATTTAAAATTGGGAAAACTACCAACATTGAAAGATCCTATCTATAATATTTCAATTTCATTTACAGGAAAATTCTGTGATCTTCAGACTGAACACTGCACAATCAGATTTAACAAAGAGAGACTTGACAGTTTATCAGTTATAGCAATTTCAAATAATAATGAGCGAGCCTTAAGTTTTCTCTATAACCTTTTTTCAGAATTAAATCCATTAAAGGAGAGGCAGCTAATAACCTATTTCTCTGACTATGATGAAAAATTGTTCTACACAAATCACTGGGGTAAAGGTTTAGCAGCAGGAAAGGCCGGCATTTTTTCAATATATGATAATACATCAGATGACTATGCATTGGCCGTACACGAGCTTACTCATATTATGTTTAACACAAACTGGGGAAGACAAACCTCTTTTCTAAATGAAGGAATTGCAATGTATGCTGAGTCTGTTTCAGTTAATTCAAGTGAGAGTAACAGAATAACCAGGAATTTTTTAGAAAGAGGATTACTGCTGCCTCTTGAAAAGCTAACAAAACTCCAGATAGGTGCTGACAAAGATTTTACACAAATGGGATATGCAGCATCTGGTTCCTTTGTTGATTTTTTAATAAATCGCTATGGACTTAAAAACTTCCATAAACTATGGATGTCCGGAGAGCAATGGAAAACAATATATGGCAAAGAGTTAGCCACCCTTGAAAAAGAGTGGCACAATTTTATTTTTGAAAAAACTGATTTACTGAAATAACTCGCCAGCCATCAGGTGAAGAGTAATTTCAGAAATTTTTGCCTGATAAATAGCGTTCAGTCTTCTGTCTGAAGTATTGAGATATGATAACTGAATATCCCTGAACTCAATTCCTGACAAAGAGCCAAGTCTGTATCTCTCTCTGGCAGCCTCCAGATTAAGGAGTGCCGCCGCTTTGCTCTCCTCTTCAAACTCAATCATCCTTAAGTGGTTCTGATAAATATTATACAATTGCTGTATTTCGCTCAGCAACTCCTGCCTTGCACTCTCAAAAGATAATCTTGCATTCTCCTGTAGAATTTTGGCGTTCTTAACTCTTCTGTTTATCTCATTTCCCGAGAAAACAGGAACAGATAAGGAAAAACCCCAGTTTAATCCGTTAGACTCGTTATACCTTGACGGATAGTATCCGTTTTGATTTAAATTGTAGTTGTAGCCGGCAGAAAAATCTAAGCTTGGGTATCTTGAGGCTTGAGCAATTTTTGTATCTAGCCTGGCAACCTCCTCCCCAGCCTGAAGAGCCAGAAGGGATGTATTGAACTCCTCTGCATTATTAATAAGGTGTTTAACATCAAGCTGAGGTTCCGGAATAATTGTATCTTTTATTGAATACTTTGAGTCTAGTGGAATATTCATAAGCCTGAACAGCTCAATGTATGCATTTTTCAGATTCTCTGTTGCAAGTAACAATGATGAAGAGTCACTGTTAAGATAAATTTTAGCCTGCATCTGTTCAAGACCGGATCCACTGCCGATATTGTACTTTACCAGTGCCTGCTCATACCTCTCTCTGGAGATTGAAACAACTTCATTGAGAAGATTGAGCCTGTTCTGCATGCTGATAATGTTATAGTACTGTGCAGAGATCCTCATCACAAGGTTCTCAGCAACTGATTTAAAGTTGTACTCCCCCTGCCTGAGTAACTCCTGTTGCTTCTCTCTTGTTGCAAACATAGAAAAACCATCGAATAGCCGCCAGTTAAGATTTGCTCCGTTTATAACAGAGTTTCCAGATGAAGTACTTCTGACTCTCTCTCCGGTTTCATCTATATTTCTCTGAACACTATTGTTTGAAGATTGTCTGGAGCTTACGGAAAATGTCGGCAGAAAGGGGGCCAGAGTAACATTATTTCTTGTTATTTCAAGATTATTCCCGGAAATAATAATTGAATAGTTTGACTCCAGAGCCCGAGCAATACACCCCTCAAGTGTTAGCGATTCCGTAATATTGCTGCTTTGTGCCTGAAGAGTATTTACGGTACAAAAAAGCGTAACTGACAGTATGTATGTTTTAAGTTTAATTCTCATTGCTCTTAATATTTGTTGATGAAGAGATATATGAATACATGGCCGGGATGATATAGAGGGTAAACAGAGTTGAAAATATCAAACCTCCGGCAACTGCAACACCCATAGATATTCGGCTCTCTGCTCCAGCTCCGGTGGCAAATACCATTGGAAGGATACCCAGTATGGTAGAGAGACTTGTCATAAGAATAGGTCTGAACCTTGATGCTGCCGAATCTTTTATGGCAGCAAATTTATCAAGTCCTGCCAGTTTTCTCTGATTTGCAAACTCTACCATTAGTATTCCGTTCTTAGAAACAAGACCTATCAGCATTATTAATCCTATCTGACTGAAGATATTCATTGTTTGCCCGTATAGTTTCAAAGAGAGCAGGGCACCAAAGAGGGCTAAAGGTACAGTGAACATAATTATCAGAGGGTCTCTGAAGCTCTCAAACTGAGCTGACAGTACAAGATAGATCAACACAAGAGCCAGAAGAAAAGCAAACAGAAGACTTGATGTACTCTCCACAAAATCCTTGGACTGACCGGAGAGTGTTGTTGTAAAGTTATCCGGGTTAAGAACCCTTTCCGCAATTATATCCATCTCTTCAATTCCCTGTCCCAGAGTGTATCCCTTTGCCAGAGCTGCAGAAACTGTAGCGGAGACAAATCTGTTGTAGCGATACAACTGAGGAGGCATACTACTCTCCTCCATAGTTATAAGATTGTCCAGCTGAATTAGCTCTCCGGCATCGTTTCTGACATATATATTGGCAAGATCCACCGGCTTGTTCCTCATACTTTGGTCTATCTGGCTCATTATCTGATACTGCTTTCCATTCCTTATAAAGTAACCAATCCTCTGTTCGCTCATTGAGAGCTGAAGTGTCTGGGCTATATTCTGAATGGAGACCCCCATCAATGATGCCTTGTCTCTGTCAATATTGATACTTAGCTCTGGTTTGGTAAATTTCAGGTTAATATCAGAATTTGAGAAAACTTCGCTTTGGGCAACCTCTGACATAAAAAGCGGAATAATGTTTTTCAGTGAATCCAGATTCTTAGCCTGAATCACATACTGTACAGGCATACCTCCTCTTCTTCCACCAAAAGTCTGCTGTTGATTTACAAAGCTTCTTGCTCCGGTTAGTCTTGCCACCTTTGGCGAGAGCTCATCTGCAATCTCCTGCTGACTTCTCTCTCTTGACAGTGGATCCACCAGTGAAATAGAGAAGTTTGAGCGGTTTCTTCCCCCCATACCCACCATCTGTAGTATATTTTCAGCCTCAGGGACTTCGTTTCTTACAACATTATAAAGTTCGTCTGTGTAGTTGAGCATATAATCAAATGTAGCACCCTCCTGGGCTGTGCTTGAAACATTTATCATAGAACGATCCTCAAGGGGAGCCATTTCAGAAGGTATGGTTGACCAGAAATATCCGATAACTCCGAATGCAGCTACCAAAAACAGGATTGCCATCCACCTTCTTCTCATAAATTTTTCCAGTGATGATGTATATATGGAGTTAAGGCGTACAAAAAATGGCTCACTCCATCTGTAGAACCTGTTCTCCTTAGAATCCATTTTAAGTAGCTTACTGGATATCATAGGAGTAAATGTCAATGCCACAAAACTAGAGATCATAACTGCGCCGGCAATTACAATTGAGAACTCCCTGAAGAGTCTGCCTGTTACCCCTTGCAAAAAGACAATGGGAAAGAATACCGCAACCAGTGTAACTGTAGTGGCAATAACGGCAAAAAATATCTCTTTGGAACCCTGGATTGCTGCCTCTTTAGGAGGAACACCCCTCTCAATCTTGGTATAAATGTTCTCCATCACCACGATTGCATCATCCACAACAAGTCCTATTGAGAGAACAATAGCGAGAAGTGTCAGTATATTTATTGAGAATCCGGCAATATACATTATGAAAAAAGCACCAATAACCGATATTGGAATTGCGATTATTGGAATAAGCGTCGTTCTCCAGTTCCTTAAAAAGAGGAAAATAATAAGGATTACAAGGAGAAAGGCCTGAAGAATCGTTAACTGTACCTCGCTGATTGAGTCACGAATAAAGATAGTGTTATCAAATCCTACACCCACCTCAATATCATCCGGTATCGTCCTCTTCAACTCCTCAACAACTCTTTTGGCCTCGTCAACTATGTTTATATAGTTTGCACCCGGCTGCGGAACAAGAACACATGAGACCATTGGGACTCCATTTCTCTTTAGAATTGATCTTGTATTTTCAGCATCCACCTCAGCTGAGCCGATATCAGAGAAACGAACAATTCTCTCACCGCTTCTGGCTATAATCAGGTTGTTAAAATCCTCAATTGTTCTTAGTCTGCCGAGAGTTCTTACAGTAAGCTCCATTGTTGAGCCCTCAACCATTCCGGATGGAAGCTCAACATTCTCTCTGGAAACAGCCTGTCTCACATCCAGAGGGGTTATTTTATATGCTGCCAGAAGTATAGGGTCCATCCTCATCCTCACTGAATACCTCTTTGATCCCCAAACGCCAACTGAGCTCACTCCGCTTATAGTCTGGAGTCTCTCCTTAAAGTTAACCTCGGCATACTCACTAAGGTCAATGATATCCCTTGACTCACTCTGAAGTGTAATCGTAAATATTGGCTGAGCATCTGCATCTGATTTCTCAACCACAGGTGGGTCAACATCCTGAGGAAGCCTCCTCATCGCTCCTGAAACTTTGTCTCTCACGTCATTAGCAGCGGTCTCAAGATCCACCTCCAAATTAAACTCTATGTTAATTGAGCTTGAACCATCTCTGCTGGTGCTTGAGATTGCCCTGATTCCCGGAATACCGTTAACAGCAGCCTCAAGAGGTTCAGTAATCTGAGTCTCTATCACATCTGCGTTTGCACCCGGAAAGGAGCACCTGACAGAGATTACAGGATTATCAACACTTGGATAATCTCTGACACCAAGCGAAGTATATCCTATCACCCCAAAAATAACTATCAGGAGGCTCATTACGGTGGCAAGCACCGGTCTCTTTATTGTAGTAGTACTTATACTCATCTTCAGTTCATTATTGATTGAGGTGAAACCTGAATTCCCGGGCGAAGCTGCATCAGACCCGTAGTAATAACCGTATCGCCCCTTTGCAGACCGCCTAATATTTCAAGCATGTCCGCAGTCCTTGTTCCCGACTGAACCTGAACAAGCTCGGCCTTGCCCCCTCTGAGCACCCATACTGAGCGCCCCTTTACATCGGGCACAACCGCCTGATTTGGAACATATATATTATTTGCCCCTTCTGATGTTGAGAAAGAGACCTTTGCAGACATCCCAGGCTTGAGCCTCATCCCGCTGTTTATATATCTGGCTCTTAGCATAAGAGTTCTAGTTTTTATATCAACCTGTGGATCTATAGCATATACACTAGCTCTGAAAACACTGCTTGTCCCCTCAACGGTGAAGGTAACCGATGATCCGCTCTTAATGTCATTAATATACTTCTCAGGTATTGCAAACTCAAGCTTGAGATTCGCAACATCTACAAGAGTTGAGATTTTTGTATTTGGCTGAAGAAACGCACCAAGGCTTACATCACGAAAACCTACCACTCCGTCAAAAGGGGCTCTGACCTTCATCTTCTCGATCCTGATTTTTAGCTGCTCAATATCCTGTTTAAGCACATTGAACTCTGTAAGAACCTTGTCGTAATCTTCCCGGCTTACAGCATCCCTCTCAAGCAATATCTTCTGACGCTCCAGTCTCTGCTCTATCAGCTTATACTGATACTCAGCCCTCACAAGCTGAGCTACAAGTTCGTCGTCATTCAGTCTGACCAAAATATCACCCCTCTTCACCAACTCCCCCTCTCTGAAATTTATCTCAGTAACCCTTCCCGAAAGTTCGCTTACAACATCAACCCTCTCATTAGGAGTAAGTGTGCCTATAGCCAATCTACCCTCATCCGCAGTCATATACTCCGCTATAAAGACCGATACAGGCAGAACCCTTCCGGATCCCCCGCCTCTGTTGCCCTGTGGAGTCTGTGTGGAAGCTCCACCCTCGTTGATTACAGGTTTGTTGAAAATCTTGTTGTAGCCTATCAGAGATAGGGCAAGAACTGCCGGAATGGCTGCGTAAAGAGTGTACTTCTGTCTCTGTTTCATCAAAGTAAAATTTATTTTACTTTGACCATTGAGGCGGCAAAAAGTTTAAAATGCTATGAGTATATTTGCAGTAAATGACAAAAAGATTCAGAAAACTTCTAAACAGTGAGTTGGGCAGAGCCTCCGGAGAGGAGTTCTCCCGCTTGAGCAAAATGGCTGTAACTCTGGTACTTGACAATATCAGAAGTCAGCATAATATTGGAGCTGCCTTCAGAAGTGCCGACGCCTTTGTTGCAGAGAGAATTTTTCTGTGCGGGATATGTGCAACTCCTCCGTCGGCAGAGATTCATAAATCTGCACTTGGTTCAGAGAATACAATCCCATGGGAATATTGTGAGGAGACAACCGATGCTGTTAACAGGCTCAGGAGCGAGGGATATGAAATTATATCCGTAGAGCAGACTGAAAATTCAACAATGCTGAACAGTATAGAACTTTGCAAAGAGAGAAGATATGCACTGGTCTTTGGTAACGAGGTTAAAGGGGTCAATCAGGAGGTGATTGATCTGAGCGACTCTGTTCTGGAGATACCACAGCACGGAACAAAACATTCAATAAATGTATCTGTCAGTATTGGTGTTGTACTATGGGAGTTTTCCAAAATCATCGGGAGGAATCAGAAATGATGTGCGACCCGCTAAAAAGAGCAATAACATACCTTAGAATATCCGTTACAGACAGATGCAACCTAAGGTGCACATACTGTATGCCTCCTGAAGGGGTGCCACTTGTTGACCATAGTGAGATTCTGACATTTGATGAGATTGAGGAGTTTACAAGAGTTGCTGTCTTAAAAGGGGTCAATAAAGTAAGAATTACAGGCGGAGAACCGCTTGTACGGAGAGGAATAACTGAACTTGTCCGCAGATTGGCCTCAATTAAAGGAGTAACAGATCTCTCTATGACCACTAACGGACAGCTGCTCTCTCAGTTAGCCGGGGAGCTGGCAGAGGCAGGCCTGATGAGAATTAATATAAGTCTTGATACAACAGACCCCGACAAATACAGGGAGATTACCAGAGGAGGAGATATCAACAGGGTATTTGAGGGGATAGAGGCGGCAAAAAGCGCAGGACTGATCCCGATTAAACTGAACTGTGTGGTTAAGAGCGACAGAAAAGAGCCGGATGCAGAGAGTGTTAAGAGGTATGTAGAGGAAAAGAACCAAGGCAATGAGTCCGTAGATGAGGGGAGTAGATGGATAGAGGTTAGATATATAAAGATGATGGATCTCCATACAGGCTCTTTTGGGATAGTTGACGGCGGAGATGGCGGAGACTGCCCAAGGTGTAACAGAATCAGGCTTACAGCCAACGGGTTGGTAAAGCCCTGTCTCTTCAATGACCTTGGTTATAGCGTGAGAGAATACGGCTTCGCCAAGGCTCTTGATTTGGCAATTATGAACAAGCCGGAAAAAGGCTCCCATAATGATACAGGCAAATTCTATAACATAGGGGGATAATAAATCAAACAAAGGCGGATAATAAATCAGGAGGATGATTATGTCAGACAATAAGAGTTCAAAAACCGAAAAGAGGCTTACCCATACAGATGAGAGGGGGAGGGCAAATATGGTGGATGTAGGGAATAAACCAATATCGGCAAGAATAGCAACAGCAAGGGGAAGGATATTACTCTCTTCTGAAACCATATCCCTCATCAGGGAGAATGGTCTGAAAAAGGGAGACCTGCTGACAGTGGCCCAGATTGCCGGAATTATGGCCGCAAAAAAGACCTGTGAGTTGATACCACTCTGCCATCAGCTAAATCTTAGTAAGGCCGATGTTAAAATCACCGTACAGGATGACGGGGTGACTGCCGAGGGGTTCGCCTCCTGCAATGGCAATACCGGAGTAGAGATGGAGGCACTGACTGCTGTATCGGTAGCGCTGCTTACCGTTTACGATATGTGCAAGGCAGTGGATAAAAATATGGTAATTACTAACATTGAACTCCTCTCAAAGAGCAAAGAGGAGATTAAATAGAAAAGAGAGCCAAAAATGGAACTTGAGATAATTTCAGTAAATATATCAGAGAAAAAGGGGGAGATCAAACTTCCCGTTGAAACTATCAAACTTACCCCGGAGGGAATCCCGGGAGATGCCCACGCCGGCAAGTGGCACAGACAGGTGAGTCTGCTTGGAAAAGAGAGCTTTGAAAAGTTTTCTGCCATAACCGGCAGGGAGTTCAAATGGGGAGAGTTTGCCGAGAATATTACTACCAAAGGGATGGTTCTTAACGAGATGATGCCCGGAGACCAGCTTATGAACGACACAATCCAGATGGAGGTTACCCAGATAGGAAAAAAGTGCCACGGCGATGGGTGTGCAATATTTCGTGACACCGGAGCCTGCATAATGCCTAAAGAGGGGATTTTCGCAAGGGTTCTTAAGGGTGGCGAGATGAGGGTCGGGGACAAACTCACCTACAAAAAGAAGATATGGAGCGCAGGAGTCATCACACTCAGCGACAGAGCATACGAAGGTGAATACAAAGACCTCAGCGGCCCTCTTGCAGAGGAGCTAATAGGCAAATGGTTTTGTGAAACTAAACGGAGCATTTCATGCGACTACAAATTACTGCCGGATAATCCTCAAATGCTTGAAACCGAAATCAGGAGAATGGTTTCAGAGGGACACGAGATAATTATCACCACCGGCGGGACAGGAATCGGCCCGAGAGACTTTACTCCTGATGTTGTTAAGCCACTACTGGACAAGGAGATTCCCGGAATTATGGACTACATAAGGTTAAAATATGGGGCAGAAAAACCAAACGCCCTTCTTAGCAGAAGCATTGCGGGCGTATCCGGCAAATCACTCATATTTGTTTTGCCCGGCAGCGTTAAGGCTGTAAAAGAGTATATGTCCGAGATTCTGCCCATGCTCAACCACCTCTTTGCGATGATGAGCGGGATTGATTCGCACTAGTTTTCTATCCCAGGGGTAGAAAACTACACACGAGCAATGGCAAGGAACAGAGCGTGAAGTATGATTGTTACCGCAATCCACAGCCTCTCGGCACTCTCTCCCCTCATCCCAAAGAATCTGTACTCAAGAGCATTATGAGGACAAGCTGTAAGGCAGTCACCACAATAGGTACAACCATTACCAATAACAAGCTTTCCTTGAGAATCCCTGTTCATAGCAGCATAGTTGCAGGCAGGAATACACTTCATACAAGATGTGCACTCGCTCCTCTTTACGTCAAACCTGAAAGGAGAGAGATATTTCATAAAATTCACAACCGTCCCCACCGGACACCACACTGTACAGTGAGCCATAATCCCCCACCTCATAGAAATCAACAGAATAATCAACAGACCAATAGCGAAGAAGAGTATCGCCCAAAGTGCTGCAGTGTCCTGAAAGAGGCTTATGACACCATCGCCGGTTCCCCTCATAAGCCGAAGTACTAGTGCCACCGCCACAACAGCCATCAGCACCCCAACCCTAAGTATCGGTTTCCATCTCCACATCCAATCCCTGAACACCCTTCTTTTAGAACCATTTCCGGCTCTCTTTCGCTTTGCCCCCACCCTTGCCGCAGCAGAGTCAAGTGCCCCAAAATAACACAAATGGCTGCACCAGGCAGGACCAGCAAGCAGAATGGCAGAGAAAAAGAGAATCGGCATAAACCAGGAGCTGAACCGATATACAGGCCCGGCAACAATCACCGCCGGAATTGGGAGATGCAGCTTTCCCGTCAACAGAAATAATGAATCACCAAAAATACCCAGCGCAAGCTGACCATAGAAAAAGAGGGTAAATAACATCCACGACCTGTTCCTCCAAACACTTCTGCTCTCCCTTGGCAGCATATATCGGGCTAACAAAAATGAATACCCCGATACCATCACAATCTGCACCCATCCTCCACCCGCAAATAACCTCTCACCCATCAACAGTGCCCTCTCCGGCATCACCTGCACAGGCACCATCAATAGAGCAACAATTGCTGCAACAATAGTTGGAAAAATAAGTTGACGGGTATTCATAGTGCAAAGATAAGTAATGGGGTCGATGATATTATTTACTAATTTTTAATCATGAATAATTTGTTCTTATAATCCAAAATAATTACACAATCAAGGAATAATCCATTCCCGGCCAAACCCCATATATTTAATGGCTTAAAAACATCTCTCTCCCAAAGTCCATCTTTATCATAGTAGACTTTTGATTTTCCTAATTTATATACTCCAAGTTCAACCGATTTGTTCACATTAAGTCCGTAAAATGTTATCTGCTGACCCCACCATAAAGGACCGCTCAATGAATCAATAATTAACGGGCCGGCTATCTCCAAGGCCCTGCTTTTTGAGCTTGCCAATGCAAAAGGGCTGGATCCGGTATCAAACAGCAACTTATGCACAACTCCGTTAATCTTAAACGGGAGTATGATCATTCCGTTATTAATTTCAAATGTAACCCCTGAAAGGCTTTTAAATTCTGCTGGTAATTGTTCTGCTACGGCAAACCTGGCAGTTTTGTAATCGATGATCAGGATTTTATCTTTGAACAAATCGGGAGCAATGGTTCCAATATGTTTTGCTGTCCTTGAATGAAGTGAATCCCGGGGGATAGTATCACCAAAGCCTGATCGCAGCCAAACATCAAATAAAAAATTGCTACTACCCATCTTAAGATTAATCCCATTGAATATTACATTCTGATATGTTTCATAAGATCCCAGTTTCTTTGCAAAAGAGGGGTATGCAGCAATGTATGGTTTAACAGAGTTTCCATAAAACTGTGTATCTGTAGTACCCAGATCAAGCTGCATCGTAAAATTTTCAGGCAAATCATCAATCTTAACCGGGACGTACATATATGCCTTCTCAACAAATTTGCCTGAAATGGTATCACTCTGCCATATGAAGGGAATCCATTTCAAAGAATTTTCCTCAGACAAGACATCAATACTATTTGCAAATATTAGAATCAAAAATGCCAATACAGCTACCCTCTTTTGCATAATCTCTTATTTTTTTATTATCGGTTTCGCTATTCTTTGCACGCGAAACTAATCCTCCCATAGTCCCAAGGTTCATTAAGTCTAGTGCAGAACTAGGCACTATAACCATGTAGCTCTGTTCGCCGCCTCCGTTGTGTCTCCATTTTACGGCACTGATATTGCCAGAGTACTGGGCTGTCGCTCCGCTCACATTTGGAGCATTGTACTGTAGCTCCATAGCGAAAGGCTTTGTACCCAACGAGGATGGGTTGTTGATCATCCGAAGACGGTTCTGTATGTCATATGTAAATGCTGTGCTAACGATACTCTTAGTAATACTCTCAAAGTTCAATGTTAAGGGTGAATAATAATGTAGATTATCTCAGAAAAACGAGTATCAAGTGACCTTGATGATAAACAGCCGAAAGCCGGAGAGCGTGGTCTTAACAATTAGTAATGAGCAAATATAATAATTATATATTAAATGCAAAATATTCTGATAAGTTGCTGCGCAAACTATACGGACTTTGGCCGGATATCTTGCTTCAGACGTTGCGGGTTTGGGTGGGATGAACCTCCACGAGGTTGATTGACAGGTTATTCTAAAACACAATTCTTACATTGTCAATAAATTACGATTTACAATTAACTCATAATAAAGATGATGGAGGCTCGTCCCACCCACGCCTGTTTTTTCGTCCTCTTTATTCGCTGTGGCGGAGGCTCAATCGTTTATAGGTTATCTTGTATGTATTACTCCATCCTTTCCACAAAGAAGTCCGCAAAACTGAAGGAGTCTCCGCCACAGCGAACAAAGAGCTAAATCAATTATTTCCTATCTTTGCTCCTATGCACCACAACCGCAACATCACTCATTTCGCCTTTATGCTTCTTGGAGCAGTGGCGTTGCTGTTCATTTTTGCGCCGCTTGCGGGGATGTTTCTATCGGTAAAAGCACCGGGGCTCTTTGAGACAATAAGGGATCCGGAGGTGAGCCGAAGTATCGTGCTGACGCTGGGTGTATCTGCTACTGCGACATTTATTTCGTCGGTTTTTGCCATTCCGCTGGCCTATATTCTTGCCAGAAAAAAATTCCCTCTGAAAGGAGTTGTTGAGGCCATCATTGATCTCCCGATTGTAATTCCACATTCAGCTGCCGGAATTGCACTCCTTGGGGTTATCTCCAGGGATAGTCTGCTGGGTTCTGCAGCTGATTCAATAGGGCTTAATCTGGTGGGCTCCCCCATAGCTATTGGGATGGCGATGGCGTTTGTAAGTCTTCCGTTTCTTATAAACTCAGCAAGGGATGGATTTGCGGCAGTTCCGGAAAGGCTGGAGCAGGCTGCGGAGACACTTGGCGCATCAAAGTTTACTACATTTTACAAAATATCCCTGCCTCTTGCCGGACGGTCAGTTGTCTCAGGACTTATGCTGATGTTTGCACGCGGAATGAGCGAGTTTGGGGCAATAGTGATAGTAGCGTACCACCCGATGACCACACCGGTCTTGATATTTGACAGATTCAACTCATTCGGTATAAACTATGCGAGGCCTGTGGCGGTGATATTTGTCACCGTTACCCTTATCCTGTTTACACTACTGAGAATATACCAGAAGAGAAGATGGTAAAACTGGAAAACATAACATACAAAGCAGGACAATTTACCCTTGGCCCCATAAATCTGGAGCTGCCAAAGGGGAGCTATACAGCCCTGCTGGGTCCTTCGGGCTCAGGGAAATCTGTAATGCTTGAACTGATTGCCGGACTAAGATTCCCTGACTTGGGCAAAATATTTATTGACGGGATAGATATGACCAACACCCCTGCCAGAAAGAGGCCGGTGGGTATGCTCTTCCAGGATTACGCCCTCTTCCCCCATATGACAGTTGAAGAGAACATCGGCTTTCCCCTCTCCATTTCCGGTGCCGACAAAGCTGCCGTGGCAAAGGAGACCGGGAGGATTGCCTCCCTTTTCAAAATTGAGGGATTGCTTAAGAGAGCGATAAAAGATTTATCAGGAGGTGAAAAGCAGAGGTGTGCACTTGCCCGTGCCATGGCGCATCAGCCATCCGTTTTACTGCTTGACGAGCCACTTTCCGCACTGGATGAGGAGCTTAGAGAGGAGGCGGTAAAGACATTGGCAATTCTCAAAAAAGAGGGCCAGACCGTTCTCCATGTCACCCACAACAGGGGCGAAACAGATGGTCTGGCGAGTTTTTCACTTCTCATAAGAAATGGCAAAATTTCAACGCCGTGATTTGTGGTACAAGTAGTTACCACAAATCACGGCGTTGAAATTTTTACGGATTCATCAGATCAGTGTTCTGAAAACTCAGAATCTCATATATTGATTCAATTGCATGAGCTGCAGGTCCCTCAGGATTAAGGAACTTCGCCTTGTTAAGGGCATTGATAGCATCTCCCCAAAGTTGTTGCCTTCTTAGAAGACTTCCGAGCAGATACCACGCCTCAGCATTCTCAGGTTCTCTCTCCAGCAGAGCTCTGAGCTCTACATTTGCCGCATCTGAGTCACCGGCTCTGAGTAATTGATCTATTTCAAGTAAGGTTTTAGCCATAATTCAATTTTTTAATTACTAAACAAGTCCTGCAAAACCCATAAAAGAGAGTGCCAGAATTCCCGCAGTAATCAGGGCTATAGGCATCCCTTTGAAAGGTTTTGGGACATTGGCAAGCTCCAGTTGCTCCCTTAGCCCGGCAAAAAGGATCATCGCCAGACCAAAGCCCAATGCATTCGCAATTGCAAAAACAACAGACTCTGCCAAATTCAGCATTTGGGGATCGCCTCCAAACGCAAACTCTTTTGAAACTACAATAATTGCGACTCCAAGCACCGCACAGTTTGTGGTAATCAGAGGCAGAAATATACCCAGGGCCTGGTATAAAGAGGGGCTCACCTTCTTCAATATTATCTCTACCATCTGTACAAGAGCAGCTATCACAAGGATAAATGCGACAGTCTGCATAAACTCTATTCCCAGTGGAATAAGCACATAGTTCTGCAATAAATAGGTCACTAAAGTAGCAACAGACATCACAAAGGTTACGGCTCCGGCCATTCCGGCCGCTGTACTTACCTTGTTGGAGACTCCCAGGAAGGGGCAAACACCAAGAAACTGGGATAGCAGAATATTATTTACAAATACCGCCGATATAATTATCAAAATATACTCCATAACCCCTACTATTTAATTTTTGTCTTAAGTTTGTTGAAAAGCACCAGCAGGTATCCAAGGGCAATAAATGCACCCGGTGCAAGAACAAATACAAGTATTCCGTCTCCTTCAATAAATTTCACCCCAAATGCTGAGGCGCTACCCAGCAGCTCTCTGACCAGACCCAAAACAGTAAGAGCAGCAGTAAAGCCAAGTCCTATTCCTACTCCGTCCATAAATGAGTCACTTATTGAATTCTTGGATGCAAATGCCTCTGCCCTTCCAAGAACAATGCAGTTTACAACAATAAGCGGTATAAAGAGTCCAAGAGTTTCATACAATCCTGGTGTGTAGGCCTGCATAACAAACTGCAGTATAGTTACAAATGAAGCTATAACCACTATATAAGACGGGATTCTCACCTTGGCAGGAACAAAACCAGCAATAGCAGAAATTACAACATTTGAGAGCATGAGCACGAAGGTTGTCGCCAAACCCATCCCCAAACCATTAATTGCAGAAGTGGTTGTACCAAGTGTCGGACACATCCCTAAAAGGAGCACAAATACAGGGTTCTCCTTTAAAATACCTTTTGTCAAGATATTAAGTTTACTCATCTTGAACCTCCTTTTTAATATTCTCTTCATTGCAAAGTTTGTATACCTCCCAGGCAGCCTCAACAGCTTCACAAAAAGCTCTTGATGTTATTGTAGAGGCGGTAATTGCGTCAACATCACCACCATCTTTCTTTACAAGCAGTTTGAAGTCCTCCGGGTTCTTCCCCTGGAACTGAACACTGAAGTCGCTCTTTCCCTCAACCATTTTATCACCAAGCCCCGGTGTCTCTGCATGAGAGAGTACAGCTGTATTATTAATAGTCCCGTCAGAATTAAAGCCGACCATAAGAACTATTCTCCCTCCAAAGCCTCCTGTTGTAAAGCTCTCAATTGCATACCCCACCAGCTCATCCCCCATCCTGGCCGGATAAACTGTATAGCTCTTTCCCCCCATCTCTTTAGCGAATTTCTCTGAGGAGGGATTATTGTCAAATTCGGCCACAACCTTAGATATTGCTGCATTGATTTTCGCAACCTTAGCCATATCAATCGGGCTCTTTGTGAGTGCATATACCCCGCCTAAAAGTGCTGAAGAAACCAGCGTTATTGAGGCCAGGGTTATAACCATATTCTTTAGAGTTGACTCTCTAGCCATGCTTCACCTCCTTTCCAAACTTTGCCGGCTTCATATACATATTAATCAGTGGCACTGTTGCATTCATAATGAGAATAGCAAAAGAGATTCCCTCCGGATAGGCTCCCCAGTACCTGATGAGCATAGTAATTACACCTATTCCTATTCCATACAGCACCATCCCCTTTTTACTCATAGGTGAGGTAACATAGTCTGTGGCCATGAAAATTGAGCCTATCAAAATACCACCTGTCAGGACATTGAACAGAGGGTCTGCATAACTTTCCGGGTTTATAAGCCAGAAAACACCTGAGAAGACCAGCACAGTGCCAATTATAGCTACAGGTATATGCGGTCTTATCACCCTTCTTATCAGGAGATAGATAAAACCAAGTATAAGAGCCAATGCCGATACCTCTCCCACAGAGCCCCCTATTTTTGAAAAGAGCATCTGGGAGTAAGAGAAGTTGTTTGCATCAAAAATCTGATCCATTGTAAGGCCCCGTGCCAACCCCTCCTTAACAATGGAGAGCGCAGTTGCACCGGAGCCGGCATCAATACCCTCCCTGAACCATGAAGTAGGGATGGAGTAATCTGTCATTATAACCGGAAATGAGACAAGCAGAAATACACGACCGACAAGTGCGGGATTGAACAGGTTCTGCCCCACCCCTCCAAAGGTCATTTTTGCTATCCCGATAGCGACAACAGAGCCTATGAACATTATCCACCATGGTGAATTTGGCGGCAGGTTGAGCGATAGCAACAACCCAGTCAGAGCCGCAGAATAATCGTTTACAGTGATTTTGGATTTTACTATGTACTTCTGAATTACATACTCAACCGCTACCGCTGTCGCCACCCCCACAAGGGCAAGCTTAACGGCAGAGAATCCAAAGTAATATACCGATACCAGCAGAGAAGGAGCCAGTGCTATTATCACATCCCTCATCAGGCTTTTGGTACTCTCCTTGCCGTGAAGATGCGGTGCCGGTGAAACAATCAGTTTTTTCATATCTGGTTATTAGATTTTACTTTTTTGGTCTGCTTCTTATTATTTTCAGAACCTTGGCCTTTGAGAGCCTTATTGTGTCAAGAAGAGGTATGTCTGACGGACATACATAGAGACAGCTTCCGCACTCAATGCAGTCATGTACCATATTGGCCTCAAGATCCTCCACTCTGTTTGCCCTGGAGAGTCTGTTAAGAAGATATGGCTCCAGCCCCATTGGGCAGGCATCAACACATTTTGCACACCTTATACAGTTCGCCTCTTCGCCTCTCTTTGTCTCCTCAAGAGTTAGCAAAAGCAAAGCCGATGTGCTTTTTACCGATGCAGCCTCTATCCTTGAGACCGCCTTACCCATCATAGGGCCTCCGCTTACAAGCTTCTCTGCATCTTTAGGAAAACCACCCACAGCAAAGATCATGGACTCAAATGTAGTACCAACCCTCATCCTGAAGTTTCTCTGCTCAGGCATACACTTACCGGTTACCGTCACTACTCCTTCAAAAAGGGGTTTGTTTTTTTGAACTGCCTCATAAACAGCCAAAGCTGTTCCCACATTCTGAACAACAACACCCACATCAATAGGGAGCCCCATTGATGGTACCTGCCTTCCGACAATAGCATCTATAAGTTGTTTCTCACCCCCCTGCGGGTATCTCTTTTTCAGAGATACAATTTTTATTTCAGGATAGCCTTTAGAGGCTATCTCCTTCATCCTTTTAATGGCTTTGGGTTTATTCTCCTCAATCCCTATGTACGACTTTTTAACCCCTAAAGCCAGCATCATCAGCTTTACCCCTATAAGTATCTCCTCTGTGTTTTCCAGCATTATTCTGTAATCAGAGGTTAAATAGGGCTCACACTCCGCCCCGTTAACAAGGAGATAATCTGCCTTTTTACCGGGAGGCGGAGATAATTTAATATGGGTTGGAAATGCAGCCCCCCCAAGTCCGACAATACCACACTCTGCAATCTTGTCAATAATCTCCTTGGGAGAATGGACTATTTTCCTGTTAATTTCTGAAGATCTGTCAATACTCTCCTCCCACTCATCTCCCTCAACATTGATTACTATGTGTTGCACCAGATTACCTGACAGGTCCGGCAACATCTCAATTGAATTCACTGTCCCTGAAACGGAGGAGTGGACATTTGCGGATATAAAGCCGTTTGCTTTTGCAATAAGCTGGCCCGTTTTAACCTTGTCACCTTTTGCCACAACAGGTTCTGCCGGGGCTCCCAGATGTTGCGACATTGAGATATACGCCCTCTCCATTACGGGGAAGTTCTCAATTGCCGCATTAATTGATATTTTATTGTCATGCGGATGGATACCGCCTATGCTGAATGTTTTGCTCATACCATGGAATTATTGCTGTTCAACCTCTGCAACCGCTTTTTTTGGAACCCTTACAGGGAAGTTAACCTCCCAAATAGCGTTTGTAGGACACTCCACAACGCACTTTCTGCACAACTTGCATTTGTTGTAGTCTATATAGGCAAGATTTGATGATATTGTAATTGCATCATAGGCACAAACCTTCTGGCATTTTGTACACCCGATGCAGGCAACCGCACAGGCCTTTCTCGCCACTCCGCCCTTATCTTTGTTTATACACGACACAAAAATCCGTTTCCCTTTAGGTCCCTTATTCCTCAATTCTATGATCATCTTTGGACAGGCCTTAACACAAGCTCCACAGGCAGTACACTTCTCTTCGTCCACCTCCGGGAGTCCTGTTCTGGGATTCATCTTTATCGCATCAAAATCGCAGGACAATTCGCAATCCCCCTGACCTAGACATCCATACCTGCAATCTGTATCCCCGGCATATAGCGAGGCCATTACAGCACAAGAGGTGTATCCGTCATAATTATTAGATTTCGGTCTGCTGTCACAGTTTCCGTTGCACCTGACAACAGCCACCTGAGGAACCTTCTCCTCTACACTCCTTCCCAGATATTCGGCGACCTTTTTCATAACATCATTTCCGCCTACCGGGCAGAAGAGACCATCCATGGTTTCGGCTTTAACGCAACCCTCTGCAAATGCCCTGCATCCTGTAAATCCGCATCCTCCGCAATTTGCTCCGGGAAGAATTGTCTCTACATCGTCAATTCTGGGGTCCTCAACCACCTTGAATTTTTGGGCTGTGAAGTATAGAATCAGAGCCAGAACAAGCCCGAGAACGGTAAGGCTTGCTATGGTAAAGATAATTATAGCAGTCATATATTTAGTTCAGTTTCTCTATTGTAAAAATATACTCTTTGCGGAACCTGTCCCTGAAGAGATAAACCACTGTATAGTAGATAGCAAGCCCCCCAAGAATAGCAAGACCTGTTAAGAGGTCACCCGCCCCGACAGAAGACAAAGATAGCAATATTGCCACCAGAATCAACAAAGGAATCAGGTATGAAATATAGAGAGCCTTGTGTCCCAGGCTCTTTTTCAGCAAAACATTTACCTTTTCACCCGGAGAGAAGTTTGAGTACCCGGAATTGGCAACCTCTACAACTTTAGTTTCCACTTCGCCCAAAGAACATGCTCCTTTAGCTGCACAAGATCCGCATGCAGAACTGCTAAGGATTTCAACTGTAATAAATTCAGTATTTATATCAACTATTACACCTTCATGATCTATATGTTCATCTCTTTTCATCACTATTTTATCTTGCTTATCATTGGGTATTTAAGATTTTCCGCACTCTTCAGAGTGCCAAAAAGCCTTCCTATTATTATCTCAACCTCAAAACCCAGAGGTATTTTGTTCTCGTCATCAGAGATCCATATAATCATCTCTTTGTCTCCTCTGAATACAGTGCCGGCAATAAGCTTTACAGCAAATTTTGCGGTTCTGAAGGTACCCATCCCATGAATTCGCTTCTCCTCCCTGCCCAGGTACCTGAATGATATGTCAAATATATCATCGTCAATCACAAATGAGACAGGATACAGTTTGCCGGGGGAGTCACTGCTGAAGTCAATTGTTCTTGCATAGTAGAACATTGTAACAATGTCATAGGTACAAGGGCTTCCTGTAAGCAATGTATCCTTCTGAGGGTCATCATACCTTTGCGTTATTGAACGTATTCTGTTATCAGGAAAAAATGTGAAATTATTTCTCATCCTGTACTTCCCCTCCTGAACATTTCTGTGGAAATAGAATGGCCTTAAATTTTTTGTATAAAATTTTGATTCGTAATAGTCTCTCACTTTGAAGAAGAGATCATAGAATTTATGGGTTTTGCCCTCCACTATTGCGTGAAAATGCTCCCCGGCTGCCTCCGAATTACTGAATCTGAGGCGGGCACTTCCTTCAGCCACATCAGAAATTACTCCTCCCCAATTATAAGATAGTGAGTATTTTAAAACCTCCCCGTCCTTATATGGAAGGTCCGCCGCAGTTCCCACCCTTGCAGGTGGACAATCAGCTCTCTGAGCAAACGCAGAGGAGAGTGACAGCACAAGAGAGATTGATATAATAAAAGCTCTTATCATAGAGACCTTTTTATGAGTCAAAGTCAGGATTCGGAGTAAATTCCACGCTGGTATTGAGCTTTGATCCATACGTGTGAACAGTTCCTGCCTGATGCTCTCTGGACAAATCAGGATCGGTAATATCAACAAATCTAACCTCTGAATTTCTGAATCTCATCTGAACATCACATACAGCACCGTTACGGTGTTTTGCAATAATGATATCAGTTATTCCTACCATCGCCGGGTCCTCAGTCAATCCATAATAGTCCTGTCTGTGGATAAATATTACAATATCCGCATCCTGTTCAATTGCACCTGACTCTCTAAGGTCGCTCAACTGAGGACGTTTGTTCCCCCCTCTTGTCTCAACGGCACGACTCAGCTGCGAGAGTGCGATTACCGGCACATTAAGCTCTTTGGCAATAGCCTTTAGTGACCTTGATATTGCCGATACCTCCTGCTCTCTCATCCCCCTTAACTCAGGAGGGCCGCTCATCAACTGAAGGTAGTCAATTATAATAGCTTTGACTCCTGCATTCATTACAAGCCTTCTTGCTTTTGACCTGAACTCATATATTGAGAGTGAAGGTGTGTCGTCAATATAAAGTGGTGCCTTGATAAGTTGTGCAAGTCTTGTGTTAATCTGCGTCCACTCATAATCCTCAAGCTTCTTTCCACCCTTTATTTTGTCTGAAGGAAGACCAGTTTCGCTTATCATAAGCCTTTTAACAAGCTGTAATGCAGACATCTCCAGCGAGAAAAATGCAACAGGAATCTGGTGCTCAACAGCCATATTTCTTGCCATGGTGAGAACAAAAGCAGTCTTACCCATTGAAGGCCTTGCTGCCAGAATTACAAGATCAGACGGCTGCCATCCCAGGGTTACTCTGTCAAGAGAGGTGTATCCAGATCGGACACCGGAGAGTCCGTCAGATCTCAACTGATTATTATGTAGTTCATCTATAGCCTCTTCAATTACTGACTTAACCGGTCTTGTCTCCCTTTTTATATTTCTGTCTGAAAGCGTAAAGATCTTCTGCTGGGTTGTATCCAGCAAATCGTCAACCGGAATGTTGTCGTCAAAAGAGTCTCTCTGAACCTCGTAAGATATTGATATTAGCTCCCTCTGAATGTATTTCTGAAGAAGAAGCTTGGAGTGGTACTCAAGGTGCGCTGCAGAGCTGATTCTCATGCTCAGCTGAGTAAGGAAAGAGTTACCACCTACAATCTCCAGATCTCCGTTTCTTTTAAGCTCATCTGAAACCGTAAGCAAATCAACAGGATAGTGCTTATCTGAGAGAGATTTGATAGCATTGAAAATCTTCCTGTGAGCATCTTTGTAAAAACACTCGGCAGTAATAATCTCCATTGTCTCAGGAACCATGTTGGGTTCAAGCATAAGTGCACCGAGAACCGCCTCCTCAATATCCAGTGCCTGAGGGGGTCGTTTTCCCATGTCAAGTCCTATTGAGTCAAGATTCTTCTCCTGTGCCTGTTTTGTTTTGCTATAGTTCTTTGCCATAATTATCAAAGTCTGTCCAATGCGCCGATTATCAATCCGGCTGAATACTCTATCTCTTCATCTGTAATGGAGAGCGGAGGCGCAATTCTGAATGAATTTTCATCAAAAAGGAACCAGTCGCTCATCACTCCTGCCTCTGTCAGCAAGGGCAGCACTCTCTCTGCATAATCCCTAGAACCAAGATCAACAGCCAGGAGCAGACCGGCCTGCCTTATCTCCTTTACTGCCGGGTGCCTGCCTATCATTTTACAATATATCTGCCCCTTTCTCTCTGCATCATCTATCCAGTTCTCTCTTAGCAGAATTTTCAGCGAAGCGAGTGCTGCAGCGCAAGATACCGGATGCCCGCCGAATGTTGTAATATGTCCCAATACAGGATTATGCTGCCAAAGGCTCATCAATTCTGACGATGCAGCAAAGGCACCAAGTGGCATGCCTCCCCCCAACGCCTTTGCTAAGGTAATAATATCCGGTACAACATTCCATCTCTGAGCCGCAAAAAGTTTTCCACAACGCCCAAAACCGGTCTGTATTTCATCAAATATCAAAACCGTACCGGTCTCATTACATCGCCTCCTTACAGCTTCAAGATAGCCGGATTCCGGAATCCTGACCCCCCCCTCGCCCTGTACAGGCTCAACTATAAAGGCAGCTGTCCTCTCTGTAATAAGTGAGAGATCCTCAAATGAATTGAATCTTATATGTCTGATATCTGGTAAAAGTGGCCTGAATGAGCTTTTAAAAACCTCTGAGCCCATTAGGCTCAGTGCCCCGTGCGTGCTGCCGTGATAGCTGTTTATACAGCTGATGATCTCTGTCCTGCCGGTTTTCCTTTTAGCCAGCTTAACAGCTGCCTCATTAGCTTCACTCCCGGAGTTAACATAGTAAACAACGTCCAGGTTACGGGGAAGCTGAGAGGATAGAAGTGTCGCGTGATCCACCTGCGGTTGCTGGATTATCTCTCCATAGACCATAAGGTGCATATGCCTTGATGCCTGCTCACACACAGCAGATACCACCTCAGGGTTTGAGTGACCGACATTTGATACAGAAACACCGGAGACAAGATCTATAAATCTCCTGCCGTCAGGGGAGTAAATAAATACCCCCTCCGCCCTCTGAATTTCTATTCCCAGAGGTGAGGGGGAAGTTTGTCCTACGAATTTAAAGAAGTTCTCCCCTAACCTATAGGGTTTGCGGAACATTACTCTTTACCGGATTCCGGCTTTTCAACCTTAACAAGTATCCTGCCGCAGTATTCGCAAACAATAATCTTTTTGTTCTGAGCAATATCCATTTGTCTCTGAGGCGGAATCTTGTTGAAACAGCCAGAGCATGCGTCTCTGTCAACAGTTACAACAGCTAGTCCGTTGCGTGCGTTTGAGCGAACTTTTTTATAGGCTGCCAACATTCTGGCATCAATCTGAGATTGAATCTCCTCAGAAATTTTCAAAAGCTGATCCTCCTTTTTTGCATTCTCAGCAATAATTGAATCAAGTTCTCCCTTTTTTGCCTCCAGATCTTTTTGCCTCTCCTCAAGAACAACTACTGCATTAGCAAGTGCTGTCTTTTTCTCTCCAAGAAGAAATGTATTCTCCTTTATCCTCTTCTCTGCAAGCTCAACTTCAAGGCCCTGAAACTCTATCTCTTTTGTTAAGGAGTCATACTCTCTGTTGTTTTTGACATTATTCTGCTGAGCAGTGTATTTCTCAATAAGACCCTTTGCATTTTCAAGATCCATTTTCTTCTGATAAACAACTCTCTCAATATCCTTCATCTCAGCCTGAAGGTTTTCAACTCTTGTTTTCAACCCCTCAATATCATCTTCAAGATCCTTTACCTCCTGAGGCAACTCACCTCTAAGCAGATGTATATTGTCTATCTCGCTGTCTGCCTTCTGAAGTTCATACAAAAGCTTAAGCTTTGTCTCCATTGTGAGATCGCCCTCACTGCTAATGCTCTTCTGAAGTGAAACAAATGTTCCTCCATCCAGCGGAGTCTCTATAATCGGTTTCTGTTTTGTTGCCATAACCCTCTTAATGATAGTATATTAAATTATTATTGTTGTCAGAAATGCGAACTTCAAAGTTAGATATTTTTTTTGAGAGTATATCTTTTAATAATATCAGCACCTCGTTCTCACTCTCAAAATGCCCAATATCCATAACCATAAAGCCATTCTCACATAAAAATCTGTGGTATGAGAGATCTCCCGTGATAAGAACCTGAGCCCCTGACGAGAGTGCCTTATCAATAAGAGATCCTCCGCTTCCCCCGCACAGCGCAACCCTCTCAATCTCTCCGTGAATTGGTTTTGAATGTTTAATTACATTTAGGTCAAACCTTCTCTTTATATAGTCAAGCAGCTCTGAAGCCAGCATTTTTTCTGGCAGATTACCCAATACTCCAAGCCCGATATTCTCATCCTCTGTATCCAGAATCTCAATATCTCTTAAATCCAGCCTCTTGGCCATAAGACCGCTAACTCCTGGCAAAACTTTGTCTGCATTGGTATGAGCGGAGTAAATTACAATGTCATTTTTTATTGCCTGCTCAACCATTCTCTCCACAACAGTGTCACCAATAATCCTTTTTAATGGAGAAAAGATAAGAGGATGGTGGGTAACTATCATGTCTGCACCTCTCTCAATTGCCTCATCAAGAACGGCCGGAGTGCAGTCAAGTGCAAGCAGGGCTGAACTCACCTCTTTTTCAGGTCCGCCTATAGTAAAACCCGAGTTATCCCAACTCTCCTGAATGTTAGTCGGGGCAAAACCCTCAATGGCTGCTGCGACAACGGATGCCTTTATCTTCATAAGATCTTCTGAATTTCCTGTAGTCTCTCCTTTATACCTGTCAGCGACTCTATTACATCAACTCTTCTGTCAACCCCATCCTTATTATCTTTCATCCTGTTCAGCGCCCCATCCAGGGTCATTCCCCTCTCCTTTACCAGATAGTAGATGAGCTTGAAGTTGGACACATCATCTGCAGTAAAGAGTCTGTTGCCCTTTTTGTTTCTTGCCGGTTTAATAAACTCAGGGAATTTCTGAGCCCAAAATCTTACAAGAGAGGTGTTCTCCCCAAGCAATTCTGCGACCTCTCCTATTGTGTAGTAAAGTTTTTCAGGCTTGAACTCTTTGTAAGGCATATTTCAATATTTTAAAATTTATTATACTCTTTTCCGGCTTAATCTAGCGACTGACCTGTATTCAGAGCTATCATCAGCATCTCTCTGTACTGACTGGGTGAGAGATCCGCAAAAAAATAATTAATTGGTTCAACCGGCCTTCCGTCCAGATGTACCTCAAAATGGAGATGAGGTGCAAAGGAGAGGCCACTGTTTCCCACTCTGGCAATTACAGTGCCCTGCTTTACCTGTTGAGATTTTCTAACCAGCAGGTCTCCCAAATGCGAATATACGGTTTTATATCCACCCCAATGCTCAATTACTATCTGATTTCCTCTTCCTCTGTCAGATCTTGTAACCTCAGCGACAATCCCGTTTGCAACAGCAATCACCTCGGTTCCAACTGAGGCAAGCAAATCAACTCCATTATGCATCTCCATTGTTTTGTAAAATGGATGAATTTTCATTCCAAGACTTGCACCTGTCTGATTTACTGCGAGCCCTTTAACTGGCATAATTGAAGGTATATCCGTTGCATTGTTTGCACCCAGATACTCGTTGTATATAACATCAAGTTTTTCACCTGCCCTGCCAACAAGCTCCTCCACTTCTAAAGATTTTGATGCAGAATATCTTACTACATCCATATCGTTCATTGAATCAAGGAGCTCATATATTTCCGAACTATATGATGAATTGATAAGATCTGGTGGTGATGATTTAAAAATATTCATGTAAATCTCCCGGTCCCTCGCCTGAAGATCTGTAAGTACATTCTCCAGCAAATTCATCTTCTCAACAGCTGCCTTGTACTCCTTCTCCATAAGCTCACGCTCTCTTAAAAGCCTCTCCTCTTCTCTCGTATTTATAAAAAGGGCAACTATTATGTAATAGAGGACAGCTAAAAGAATACTCCCCAGAAAGTAGCCAAGAAAAACCCTCAGCCTTCCTCGGATTCCCAATCTCTCTTCTACAAACTTAAGCTGATCTTTATTGAATTTATATTTACTCATCTCTCCTAGCCTTTATGTTGAGATGAGGTAGACACAAGAGCCAGAAAAGACTCTGAATCAATATCTCTATTATAGTAGTTTTGAGGATTTACCGGACGATTTCTGTACAATACCTCATAGTGAAGGTGTGGCCCTTTAGACCTGCCGGTATTACCCATAAGGGCAATATGCTCTCCCCTTACAACCTGTCTCCCCATTGATACTAATGAGCTCTTAAGGTGCGCGTATCTTGTTTTGTAACCAAAACCGTGGTCAATAATAATATAGTTACCATAACCAAAGAAGTCAAACCCTATCTCAACCACCTTACCGTTCCCGGTAGCATAGATTGGTTCTCCAACGGGTCCCGAAAGGTCAATACCATTATGCATCCTGTAAACACCATTAAAAGGGTCGGGACGATATCCGAATGAGCTGGAGAATCTGATTTTTGAAGCGGCAATATTAACCGGAGGTATGGCTGGAACACACAGGGCCATTTCATCGGCACTCTTTGCAAGTTGTGAGACTTCATCAAATGACCTGCTCTGGATAAAAGCCTTCTTGTATAGCTGATCCATATTCATAACCGTAGAGGTAAGAATCCCGGATCTGTCAACACTCTCCAGGTAGGAGTATCTGTTAACACCTCCAAAACCGGCATCTCTTACATCCTGAGGAATCTCCTCCATACCGAATATGGGCCTGTAAACATAATTATCCCTTATTTCTAAAGCGTTAAGGATCCTGTTAGCCTCCTCAAAGCGTCTGTTCATAAGTGCAAGTCTGTTTGCAAGATCTGCGTTTTCACTTCTTATGCTAAGAAGCTTAGGCGTCTCCATACCCATATAATGAGTGTATATAAAGTAATACCCAACAGAGATAGCCACACTCAGCAGGAAGAGCCCAAAGCCCTTTGAGAACCTGGTCTTAACAGAGATTTTATGAATCTCGTATGCTAAAGTTTCCGGATTGAATTTGTATCTCTTGCTCCTTGACATTGGGGAATTTTAACCTTAAATTCGTGCAAATTTAAATAATTTTAATAAAAAACCTATTTTTGTCATTCACTTATAAAACCCTCTGGAATATACAATATTATGACATCTAAAGATATACGTAAAAATTTCCTGGACTTCTTTGCAAGCAAAGGTCATACCATAGTTCAATCTGCACCTATGGTTGTTAAGGATGATCCAACACTTATGTTCACAAATGCAGGAATGAATCAGTTTAAAGATTGGTTTTTAGGAAACGAACCTGCAAAATACCCAAGGGTTGCCGACACTCAGAAATGCCTGAGAGTAAGCGGCAAACACAACGATCTTGAAGAGGTTGGACACGACAGCTACCACCACACAATGTTTGAAATGCTTGGCAACTGGAGTTTTGGAGATTATTTTAAAAATGATGCGATAGATTGGGCTTGGGAGTTATTGACCGGGGTTTACAAACTAAATCCAGACAGGCTCTATACAACAATTTTTGAAGGGAGCGAAGAGGAGGGTATATCTCAGGATACAGAAGCGAGAGAGAGGTGGCTTAAGTATCTTCCGCAAGAGAGAATCCTAAATGGAAACAAAAAGGATAATTTCTGGGAGATGGGGGATACCGGTCCATGTGGTCCCTGCAGCGAAATACATATAGACCTCAGGGAGGATGAGGAGAGGGCGGCCTTACCCGGCAGAGAGCTTGTCAACAAAGGGCACCATCTTGTGATTGAAGTATGGAATCTGGTGTTTATACAATACAACCGAAAGGCAGACGGGACCCTCGTTCCTCTGCCACAAAAGCACGTTGACACAGGCATGGGTCTGGAGAGGCTTTGTATGGCCATGCAGGGGAAAAAGAGCAACTACGACACTGATGTATTCTCGGGCCTGATATCTGAGATCTCCTCAATGTGCGGCAAGGAGTATGGCAAGGATAAGGATATTGATATTGCAATGAGAGTTATTGCAGACCATATAAGGGCAATCAGCTTCTCAATTGCCGATGGTCAGCTGCCGTCAAATGTAAAGGCCGGCTATGTAATAAGACGAATACTTAGAAGAGCCGTAAGATATGCCTATACTTTTCTTGGAGTTGACGAGCCGTTCCTCTGCAGACTTACACCAAGACTTATCAGTGAGATGGGAGATGCCTTCCCTGAACTTAAAAGGAATCAGGAGCTGGTAACAAAGGTTATCAGAGAGGAGGAGGACTCTTTCCTCCGGACTCTTGAGAAGGGGATCAGGATGCTAGAGAGCCTTATGGCAAAAAACGAAGGAGACAAGACCATCTCTGGCGAGGAGGCATTTATTCTTTACGACACTTATGGATTTCCACCGGATTTAAGTGATCTGATTGCAAGAGAGAAGGGTTTTAGAATTGACACAGTCGCTTTTGAAAGAGAGCTGGAAAAACAGAAAGAGAGGAGCAGAAATGCAACATCCAGTCAGGAGGGCGACTGGATTGAGCTGGAGAAATATGCCGGTACAGACTTTATTGGTTACGAGCAGACAGAATCAAGATCAAAAATAGTAAGGTACAGAACAGTAAAAACCAAGAACAGAGAGCTCTACCAAATAGTTCTGAATAGAACGCCATTTTATGCCGAGAGTGGCGGTCAGGTGGGGGACACCGGATGGCTTGCTTCTGAATCGGGAGAAAGGATAAATATTATAAACACTGTTAAGGAGAACAATCTCCATATTCACATATCTGAGAAGCTTCCGGCAGATACTTACGGAGAGTTCAGTGCTGTTGTGGACAGTAAAAAGAGGACATCAACTGCCAACAACCACACAGCGACTCACCTTTTGCATAAAGTTCTGAGAGACATTCTTGGAACTCATATTGAGCAGAAGGGCTCATTGGTAGGCCCTGATTATTTAAGGTTTGACTTCTCCCATTTTGAGAAGATATCCCCTGAAACCCTCAGAGAGGTTGAAGAGCGGGTAAATGTGCTAATCCGGGATAACAGCGAGAGGGACGAAAAAAGAGAGGTTCCTGTTGAAGAGGCTAAAGCTATGGGTGCTATGGCTCTGTTTGGCGAAAAGTACGGAGATTCTGTAAGGGTTATTAAATTTGGAGATTCGCTTGAACTGTGCGGAGGTACTCATACTTCAAACACAGGCAACATCGGGCTATTCAAGATAATCTCTGAGTCAGCAATAGCTGCCGGAGTCAGAAGAATTGAGGCCACAACGGGGGCAAACGCAGAGAGACTTGTATATGCAAACGAAGATACACTCAACTCTGTAAAGTCAATGTTCAACAACTCGCCAAACCTTATTGCCACTATAAGCAAGGTTATTGAAGAGAACGAAGCTCTAAGGAAGAGGGTAGAGGATTTTATGAAGGAGAGAGCAGCCGAATTAAAAAAGGCTCTGCTTGCAGAAAAACAGTATATTAATGGTATTAATGTAATAATGTTAACAGGAGAACAAAACCCTGAAGTTGTAAAAAATCTTGCTTTCATGCTGAGAGGAGAGAGCAATACAATGCTTGCGGGAGGATACAGCTTTGAGGGTAAAGCTAATCTAGCCTTAATGTACACAGATGATCTTGTATCTCACGGCAAGAATGCCGGAAAAGATATCAGAGAGGCTGCTAAACTAATATCCGGAGGTGGAGGGGGACAGCCATTTTTCGCCACTGCCGGAGGTAAAGATATTTCCGGTATAACAGCCGCAGTTGCAAAATTAATAGAGTTGTCTACCAAATAGAGAAGATTGAAAAAACTTGACAGGTTCATAGTTCAGGCCTTTCTGGGTCCGTTTATCCTTACCTTTCTCATCGTTACCTTTGTTCTGATGATGCACTTCCTGTGGCTCTATATTGACGAGCTGGTGGGAAAGGGGCTGAGTGTAGGGGTTATCCTGGAGTTTATGGGATGGGGTGCGGCAACACTGATACCGCTGGCCCTGCCTCTGGCTACACTTCTGGCCTCAATTATGACTATGGGCAGCTTTGGGGAGAATAACGAACTACTGGCAATGAAGGCTGCCGGAATTTCACTAGTCAGAGTACTCTCGCCTTTGGTAATAGTATCTCTGATAATTGCTACAGGGGCATTTTTTGCATCAAACAATCTGATTCCTCTTGCCTACGACAATATTTATACACTAAGAGACGACATCAACAGAACAAAAGAGGAGATAAGCATCCCCACCGGAATATTCTATGATGGAATTGACAACTATGTAATACGAATAGACAGAAGAGCTGATAAGGGGGATATTCTTTACGATTTAATGGTTTATGACCATTCAAGAACTCAGGGCAATACAAGCGTCACCATTGCAGACTCCGGTGCTATAAGGCTGACTCCCGACAAACAGAATCTGCTTTTTACCCTTTATGACGGAAATACATATGAGGAGACTCCACCGGAAAGTATTTCTGACACTACATATCAGTTGCAAAAGGTGGGTTTTAAAAGGCAAGAGGTAATTATTTCCTTGGAAAACTACGCATTCAAACGTTCAGAATCAGGCAGGTTCAGCGGGGAGGTCAACGCCTTAAATATTGCAGAGCTCAGATCAATGAGAGACTCTCTGGATACAACCTATAACAAACTAAGAGAGATGCAGGTAAGAAACCTGGTTGTTTCAGGAGGCCTGGTATATGGCTCTCAGTTTGATCCTCAGAACAGAGGGCACTACTCCTCAAAAGCTGATATAACAAAACTGAGAGACTGGGAGAGCACAGAAATAAAGAAAAATGCATATATCCAGGCAGTATCCCAACTTACAAGCGCAATACAGATTCTTGATAATTTTGCCCTGGATGAGAAACAGTATCCGCTTCCGCTTAGACAGGCAAAAATTGCTCTGTACAGAAAATTCACCCTCTCACTTGCTTGTATAATATTCTTTTTCATAGGGGCACCTCTAGGGGCAATAATCAGAAAGGGGGGATTGGGGACACCATCAGTCATCTCAATACTCTTTTTTGTCTTTTACTGGGTTATTGACATATCCGGCAAAAAGCTCTCAACAGACGGTTCACTCTCTCCGGGAATGGGAACATTGATATCAAGCATAATATTAATGCCAATTGGCATTTTCCTTACATGGAAATCAACAAGGGACTCAAATCTGTTCAACCCCGACAAATACATTGCTTTTCTGAGAAGGCTTACAGGAGTGAAAGAGAAGAGTCAAACTGAAAACTGAGTTTTATGAAAAGAGTAGTATATATGGGAACTCCCGGCTTTGCTACAGGACCTCTCAGAGCTCTTCTGGATGCCGGCTATGAGGTGGCTGCAGTTGTCACGGCGCCCGATAAACCTGCAGGCAGGGGGTTGAACCTTTTAGAGAGTGAGGTGAAAAGGTTTGCATCCGGCAAAGGTCTTAAAATACTGCAACCCGTATCGCTTAAGGACCCCGATTTCCTTAAGGAGCTTATGTCACTTGATGCCCCTCTGTTTGTTGTCGTAGCCTTCAGAATGCTTCCAAAAGAGGTGTGGAGCATGCCTGAACTTGGATGTTTCAACCTGCACGCCTCCCTTCTCCCAAACTACAGAGGGGCTGCACCCATCAACCACGCAATAATAAACGGAGAGACCGAGACAGGCGTAACAACTTTTTTTATTGATGATAAAATAGATACCGGAGAGATTCTTTTTCAGGAGAGATGTCCCATTGATGAAAGTGAAAACGCCGGATCATTGCATGATAAGTTGATGGCTATAGGTTCCGGTTTAGTTGTGAAGACCGCCGACTCCATATATAATGGTGAGGCACTACCCTATCCCCAGAGAGTGGAAGATGCCATCATTAAACCTGCTCCCAAACTAACCAGGGAGACAGGTAAAATTGACTGGGGAAGAGGTGCAAAAGAGATATATAATCAAATAAGGGGTCTTAGCCCCTACCCCACTGCTTACTCTGAGCTTGTATTTCCTGATAAAACCCTTCAGGTAAAGATCTTTGAATCTGAGATTGTGTATTCAGACAAACCCTACCCAAATGGAACAATTATAAGGGAGACAAAGAGCTCTTTTCTGGTCTTTTGCGGTGAAAACTGTTTGAGGATAAATGAACTCCAGCCCTCCGGTAAAAGAAGAATGAAGGCCTCTGAATTTATGGCTGGTATAAGAGATCTTGAGAATTGTAAAATGAGATGATAAAACCGGTAATTGCCATACTGGCGAACGGGGATTTTCCCACTCACCCCACTTCTTTAGAAATCTTGAGGAGTGCCGATATGATTGTTTGCTGTGACGGTGCCGCAGAGAGATTGCTGCTGGCGAATATGGAGCCTTATGCAATTGTCGGGGATCTGGACAGCCTCAGCAGGGAGATAAGAGAGAGGTATTCTGCAAGAGTAATACATATTCCTGAGCAGGAGACAAATGACCTTACAAAGGCCTTTGAATACTCCCTTAAGCTTAACCCCTCTAAAATTGAGATCCTGGGAGCAACCGGCAAAAGGGAGGACCACACACTGGGAAACATTTCACTTCTCAGCCTCTTTGGAGAAATTTCACAAGTTCCATTAAGGATGGTGACAGACTTTGGCACCCTCTATCCGATATTCAGCACATCCATGTTTAAATCCCGGGCAGGGGCAAAAGTTTCCGTCTTTTCTCTGGATTGCAATATTGAGATGGAGTCTGAGGGCCTTCAATACCCTCTGAAAGGGGTCAAATTTGATTCGTGGTGGAGAGCAACCCTGAATATTGCCACAGGAGAGAATTTTCTGGTTAAATTTAATAGTGGGCGGGTAATTGTGTTTATTGCACACCAATAAAAAAAGAGGGCGGTAAAACCGTCCTCCTTTCTATATACCGGAAAATTCAAATTACTTTACCTTTTTATTAAGTTCAGCTCCGGCTTTGAATCTTACAACATTTTTAGCTGCAATTTTAATTTTAGCACCGGTACGAGGGTTTCTGCCGTTGCGTGCGTTTCTCTTGTTAACAGAGAAGGTTCCAAATCCTACGAGAGTTATTCTCTCGCCTTTCTTCATAGATTCTCCTGAAACATCAATAAATGCATCAAGAGCTTTTTTTGCGTCAACTTTTGTAAGTTCGGCCTTAGCTGCGATTGCTGAAATCAAATCTGCCTTATTCATAATTTTAAGTTTAGAATGTTGAATTACTTGTGTTTGTACAAATATAGTTTTATTATTGAAAAATTCAAACAAATAAGAATAATTTGCAATCCAAATATAAATAATAATCTCAAATTATCATACTATCTGTTGCTCTTTATTTTATAAACACTAAAAAGTAAAGCAACAGACAATTGTTTTAAAATCGTAAGTTAACATTTTTTTCAGCACGTTAGCATCTCATTCTCTCTTTTTTTTCAACATTGACTCCAATTCATCTATTCTCTTTAATAACCCTTTATACTCCTGGCTCTCCGGGAAGAGCGGTCTGTGGCTCTTCATTTCATAAAGACGCTTATAATCTCTAAGCAGCTCTTTAGACTCGCTGTTTAGTGCAAAATCTGCAAATCTCTCCCAAATATAATCCGCAGCCCCTACAGATAGATGAACAAGGTCAGGTCCGTAAAACCTGTAATCTCTTAGTTCATCCATAACAATCTCATAAGAAGGGAAATACACAACATTTTCAAAACTTTTAGTCAACTCATTTACAGCTAAAAGAAGTCTTGATTTGCTTAACATATTCTCTACAGCTCCGTCTTTAAAATGCCGTACCGGGCTTACGCTCAAAAACCATCTTCTTGTACCTCCCCGTTCAATTAAAGGGGCAATGTGGGCTACAATTTCATCAACAGTAAGAGAAAATCTTTCAAAGCTGTCACCGGGTTGTTTATGGCAATTTGAGACCACTCTTCTGTCGGATTTTCTTCTGTAAACCCAACTGGTGCCAAAGGTAAGTGAGATTGTATCGGTCTTTTTCAAAAACTCGGATGCGTTTATTAAAGAATCTGTTGTATAATTTATCAAAGAGTGAATTTCCGCAGAGGCGTAGTCGCTTGAGTGGTATATGCTTTTGTAAACAGAGCCATCCATCACGACATCCCCTTCGTCAATAGGAGTAGAGTCAAATAGTCTTATAAGCGAATTGGATATTGAGAGCGGGTTATAAAGCACACCAAACGGATTTGCCAACACTTCAAATCCATATCTCTCCATCCTGGAGCTAATTTCGTCTGCAAAACATGATCCCAGAAAGAGTACCCTATCCCTGTAAGATATCATTTGTGGTGACCTGCCGGCATCTACCTCTGTAAACCATTTCATAACATATTGTTTTTAATCTTTATCAAGTCGGCTCTCTTTAGCGGCGATTTTGAGAACCATCTATCAAAGTACTCCTGATCCATTGTGAACCACATCTCTTTTGTAATTTCTGTTATTCTCCCTCCATTCTCTCCATGTTGCAAAACGCTGAACTCCTTCCACTCAGACGGCTCTCCTTTTGAACTCCATGGGCAAGCCTCCAGACAGATATCACATCCAAATACCCATCCACAATCAGAAGGAGCGGAATTGGCCTCTTCCGAACCATCCACTCTTGATTCTATTGTCTGGTAAGATATGCATCTCCTTGCATCAAGCCTCCTCTCCTCAAGTAGTGCACTTGTAGGACAGGACTCTAAACATCTTCGGCAACTCCCGCAACCCTCCTTGACAGAGCTTCCGTATATAACCTCTTTATTAAGCAAAATAACCCCAATTATGGTATGGAGGCCATGTCTCTTGCTTATAAGGAATGTGTTTTTGCCAATGAATCCCAGTCCGGCTTTAGCCGCCCACGCCCTCTCCATTACAGGGGCAGAATCACAAAACACTCTGTATTTTACATCAGGAATACGACTCTTGAGAGTAGTACAAATTGAATACAACTTATCCCTGACAATCTTATGATAATCCTCTCCGTATGCATATGAGGCAATTCTTGGATAGATGCCACTCTGCCTTTCTGATGGCTTATAGGGGGCAAGAAAACACAGAACAGACTTAACCCCCTCAAGCAGGAGGGCAGGATTCTCTCTAAGCTCAATATTTCTGGCCATATATTCCATATCACCATTAAAGCCATCTCTTATTGACTCTCTCAATCTGGCAATATCCTTTTCAAGTGGCGATGCAATTGCTGCTCCATAATCTGCGAACCCCTCTTGTGCCGAGAGCTCTTTTATTAAAGCATCTATTCCCTCAGGAGTCATTTTTCAGTTTTAAAAAAGCTGTTATTTATAAATATATGAAATCAAAAATAGAATTTATCTACAAATTTTATACATTTGTATCCTATTTCCTTATAGAATCAAATGTTCTAAAGTATGAATGTATTAATTGTTGGTGCCGGAGGACAAATTGGCACGGAACTGGTTCCTCATCTCCAAAAAATATATGGCGAAGATAACATAATTGCCGCAGATTTAAGACCTGAAGTTGTTAGCAGACTGTCAGGAGGTTCAAGGGCTATAATGCTGGATGCTCTTGACATGAAGGCATACACAGAGGTGGTAAAGGAGAATAAAATCAACAGAATATACAATCTTGTAGCACTGCTCTCTGCAACCGGCGAAAAAAATCCTCTTCTTGCATGGAATATCAATATGGGGGCACTCCTTAATTCGCTGGAAATTGCCAAAGAGTTTAACTGTTCTGTTTTTACCCCAAGCTCAATAGGTGCTTTTGGAAAAGACACTCCTCATGTTAAGACTCCTCAGGATACTGTTATGAGGCCAAATACCATGTACGGAGTATGCAAGGTGTCAGGTGAACTGCTAAGTGACTACTACTATTCAAGGTATGGAGTTGACACCAGAAGTGTAAGATTCCCCGGAATTATTTCAAATGGCTGCCTGCCCGGTGGCGGGACAACAGATTATGCAGTAGAGGTATTCTATGAAGTATTGAAAAGTGGCGAATACACCTGTCCTATCCCGGAAAATACATATATGGATATGCTCTATATGCCTGACGCACTAAATGCCTGCACTCAGCTTATGGATGCAGATCCATCAAAGCTTGTTCACAGAAACAGCTTTAATGTAACAGCTATGAGCTTCTCTCCAAAAGAGCTCTTCAGCTCCATTGAGAAACGAGTTAACGGTGCAAAATTCAAATATGAAATTGACCCTGTAAAGGATCAAATATCTTCCTCATGGCCTGACAGCCTTGATGACAGCTGTGCAAGAGAGGAGTGGGGCTGGAAGCCGGTATGGGATATGGAGAGCATGGTTGATGATATGCTCACTGCTATTGCGGCAAAACTTAAATGACCTTTTTTAACCTTTCTATAACCAGAAAGCGGTCCGACGTGAGTTGCGCCGCTTTTTTTCATACCTATTTAGGGGCAATTCTGTAGAGTAGATAGGCAATTGTTCCGTAAAGGATATTGGGCACCCAAAGTGCTAACCATGGGGGCAGCACACCTGAATGGACGAACATCTGGCTGAACCTTAAAAAAAGTATGTATGAGAAGCTTAAAGCTATTCCTATTCCAATATTCATCCCTATCCCACCCCTTTTTTTCTTTGATGAAAGTGATACACCCATAATTGTCAGGATTATTGCTGCAAATGGAAGCGCGAATCTTGTGTGTTTCTCAATAAGGGCATATTTAACCATCTTATCACCCCTCATCTTCTGGGTGGAAATCATATCGTTAAGCTGACGGTAGTTCAAAGTTTGTACAATATTTGTTCTAGCACTTAAGTCCTCATATGTCAGATTGATAAGAGTATCTATCTGAGCTCCCTTTGTAATTGTCTGAACGCCTCTTTCATCAAATTTTCGGTGGTAGTATTCAAAGAGCTTCCATTTCCCGGACAGACTGTCCCATACAGCGTTTTCAGCCGACAATTTGGATATCATTTTGTGGCCGTCCATCTTTTCCAGTGTGAACTTTATTCCGCTTTTACTAAAGTTGCTGAAAGACTCCATATAGACGAATTCGCCCGGATTAATCTGATAGTGTATATTTCTGTCGGTGTTTACATACTGCTTTTTGACATATTTGTTCTCAAACTCAAGTCTCCCTCTGTTTGAGGGGGGGATTATGTAGAGGTTGAGAAGGAGGCTGAAAACTGTAATAAAAAGTGCAGACAGTATATATGGATATAGCATTCTGTTAAAACTTATTCCACCTGAAAGTATAGCCACAATCTCGCTGTTGGCAGCAAGTTTTGAAGTAAAGAAAATGACTGTTATGAATACAAATAGCGGGCTGAACATATTCATAAAATATGGGACAAAGTTCGCATAATACTGAAAAACAATCTTTTCCAGAGGAGCCTGAGTCTGTACAAAGTTGTCTATCTTTTCACTTATGTCAAAAATTATGACTATCCCAATAATAACAAGGAGTGCCGACAGATAGGTTCCAATAAACTTTCTGATTATATACTTATCTAAAATGGTCGGCTTAAACTTCATCATTATGAATTAAAGTTTGGTCTCCAGTTTTTTAACCATGACATTTTTCCAGATGGTATAATCTCCCTCTTTTATGTGTTTTGCGGCCTCTCTAACCAGCCACAGATAGAAGGCAAGGTTGTGTTCACTTGCAATCTGCGCCCCCAATATCTCCTGAGATATAAAAAGATGCCTCAGATAGGCTTTAGTGTATGTTAAGTCCACAAAGGATATACCATTTGGATCTATAGGCGAGAAATCATCTGCCCATTTTTTATTTCTTATGTTAATTATCCCTTCCGAAGTGAATAGCATTCCGTTTCTGGCGTTTCTTGTGGGCATGACACAGTCAAACATATCAACCCCTCTTGCAATTCCTTCAAGTATATTTGCAGGAGTCCCCACACCCATCAGATATCTGGGCTTATTCTCAGGAAGTATCGGAGTAACCACCTCCAGCATCTCATACATCTGTTCAGTAGGCTCTCCTACCGACAGACCACCTATTGCATAGCCCTCCCTCCCAAGTGAAACTGCGTGCTCAGCAGCCTCTCTCCTGAGATCCGGATAGACACATCCCTGCACAATAGGAAAAAATGCCTGGGAATAGCCGTATAGTGGCTCTGTGGAATCAAAGTGTTCACATCCCCTCTCCAGCCACCCCTGAGTGAGTTTTAGTGACTTTTTAGCGTAAGCGTGGGTAGAGTCTCCGGGTGGGCATTCATCAAGGGCCATAATAATATCTGCACCTATTATTCTCTGTATATCCACAACTCCCTCGGGAGAGAAGAGATGTTTTGAGCCATCTATATGAGACCTGAATGTACACCCTTCGTTTGTTAGTTTCCTCTGTTCAGAGAGTGAAAAAACCTGATATCCTCCGCTATCGGTAAGTATAGGCCCCTCCCATGAGCTAAATTTATGAAGACCACCCGCTTTCTTCAATATCTCTGTTCCCGGTCTGAGATACAGATGGTATGTATTGCCCAAAATTATCTGAGCCTTTATGTCCTCTTTAAGATCTCTGTGATATACCGCCTTAACTGTGCCTAAAGTACCTACAGGCATAAATATGGGAGTATCAATTACTCCATGGTCTGTATATATCTTTCCGCAGCGCGCTGATGAGGCAGAATCTTTAGCCGTTAGTTCAAACTTCATAATATAGAATGTGCGCCCAAAGATAATAATTTAATGACTATATTTGCCTTGTACAAATCAGGAGAACAACATAACAAAATAGATACGTGAAAAAATTTCTGTTACTTCTTACCCTCTGCCTCGCCTTTAGCGGCATCTCGGCTCAGGATACTCTTCAGACTGCAGAAACAGCAGCAGTAATTCAGACAGATTCAACAACAATTTTATCAACAGAGACTCTTCAAACCGGAGTTGCGCCAAATCCATACAAAGACATACTTGGAAAAAAGGAGTTTGTATTTAATATCGGCTCTATTTTAAGAGGTTTGTTGGGCATGGCCGTAATTATTTTTATTGCCTGGCTATTCTCAACAGACAGAAGGCGTGTAAACTGGAAAACCGTTGGTTTTGCTCTGCTCTTTCAATTGTTGCTGGCAATTTCAGTAATTGCATTCCCGGTGGTTCAGGATGTATTTGAGTTTATGGGGAAACTCTTCGTTGCTGTATTAAACTGGACCAAGGCCGGCTCGGAATTCCTGTTTGGTCCTCTGGTTGACACATCAAACTTTGGATTTATCTTCTCACTTCAGATATTACCTACAATTATCTTCTTCTCTGCACTTACCAGCCTCTTCTTCTACCTGGGAGTGCTTCAAAAGGTTGTATGGGTAATGGCTTGGCTCTTATCTAAAGCTCTTAATCTTACCGGTGCCGAATCCCTCTCTACGGCAGGAAATATTTTTCTTGGGCAGACCGAGGCTCCACTTATGGTTAAAGAGTACATTCCCAGAATGACTAAAAGTGAGGTTATGCTGGTTATGACTGCGGGGATGTCCACTATGGCAGGGGGAGTACTAGCTGCCTACATTAGTATGCTGGGTGGAGGTGACAGGCTCATGGAGATAGAGTTCGCAAAGCACCTGCTCTCTGCATCGGTTATGGCTGCTCCCGGGGCAATTGCAATTGCAAAAATACTCAGACCTCAAACAGAGGAGATTGACAACTCGGTTGAGGTCCCTAAGGAGAAAATCGGAAAAAATGTTTTGGATGCCATTTCAAACGGAACAACTGACGGGTTGAAACTGGCAGCAAATGTTGCTGCTATGCTACTTGTATTCTACGCCCTTATTGCAGGATTTAACTATATTTTTGAACACATAGGATCCTGGACCTCTCTGAACCCAGTGATAGCCAGCGCAACTGACGGAAGATTTTCATCGCTTAACATGCAGTTCCTCCTCTCATATCTATTTGCACCTGTTATATGGCTGACAGGAGTACCGGGCGAAGACCTCGCACTTGTTGGTAGATTACTGGGTGAGAAACTTATCCTTACTGAGTTTGTAGGCTATCAGAGCCTCTCTGAAATGATTCAGTCCGGTGCTTTCGCTAATCCAAAGTCAATAATAATGGCTACATATGTTTTGTGCGGCTTTGCAAACTTTGCATCGGTAGGTATTCAGATTGGCGGAGTAGGCGGAATAGCGCCCAATCAGAAGCCGACCCTATCCGCATATGGATTCAGGTCTCTGCTGGGTGCAACTTTGGTTGCCCTGATGTCAGCAGCAATGATTGGGATGCTTATTGCTTAAACACTGCAAGAGAATAGTCAGAGAGTAGCGCAGATATCCATTATCTGCGCTATCTCTTTATCTGAGGACTCTATCTGCCCCCTGATGGGCTTTATTGTCTCTCTTATATATCTCATTCCTGAAACGGCCTCATGCTTGGCAGAAAAGTGTACCTCTCTGAAACCTGTTACATTATATATATCATTAATATTGCCCGGAACCACCCCACTGCCAACCAAAATTGCTATTCTATCCCCTGCACTCTCTATTATCTCCTTTAGCAGGAACCTGCCCTCATAAGCCGTGTCATGCAGACCGGATGTAAGAATTCGGCAGCATCCGCTTTCAATAATATCTTCCAGAGCCACTCTCCATTCACTACACCTGTCAAATGCTCTGTGAAAAACAACCTCCATACCTCCGGCAAGGTCAACGATCTCTTTTAGCTTTTGTTTATCAACATTACCATCTTTGTCAAGAAAGCCTACAACAACACCCCCGGCTCCACTCTCTTTACAATAAAGTACATCTCTTTTAATAAGATCAAACTCCACCTCGTTATACAGAAAATCTCCACCTCTCGGCCTTATCAAAACCATAACACCCGGTTTAAGGTTTTCACAACAGTATCTTATTAGTGCCGGAGAGGGAGTCAATCCCCCCTCTGAGAGGGCCTGGCATAATTCTATTCTGTCCGCTCCTGCTCTGTCAGCAGCAAGAGCAGAGTTAATATTATCTGTGCATACCTCTGTAATGACTCTTCTCATCTTTCTTAGTTTTTGCAAAGTTAGTTCAATTACGCCCAAACAAAAAAGAGGGTGACCAAAAATCTCTTTTTAGTCACCCTCTCTAAATATATCAGGGAGAGATTACTCCTCCTTCTTCTCTTCGCTCTTCTTCGCTCTTGGCTTTGCAGGAGCTTTTGCTTTAGGTTCAGCTGCTACGGCCTCATCAGCCTTTACCTCTGTTCCCTCTGCCTTCTTTGAGCGACCGCGTCTTGTGGCAGGCTTCTTAACCTCAGGCTTAGCAGAAGCAAGCATTGCCTCATTAAAGTCAACCAGCTCAATCATTGCCATATCAGCCGCATCACCCTGACGGAAACCAGTCTTTAGAATTCTGGTGTATCCACCCGGACGGTCAGCAATCTTTGGTGCTATTGTACGGAACAATTCAGAGACAGCCTCTTTCTGCTTCAGGTATGAGAAAACTATACGGCGAGAATGGGTTGTGTCATCCTTTGACTTTGTGAGAAGTGGTTCAATATAAACTCTCAGAGCTTTTGCCTTAGCAACTGTGGTCTCAATCCTTTTATGCAAAATGAGAGATGATGCCATATTAGCAAGCATCGCCTTGCGATGTCCGCTCTTACGGCCCAGGTGATTAAATTTTTTATTGTGCCTCATGTTTAATTACTTTCTTTTCAATGTTATACTTTGATACATCCATTCCAAAGCTGAGCTTGAGTCTTTCAACAAGCATATCTATCTCTGTGAGGGACTTCTTTCCAAAATTCCTGAACTTCATCAGCTCATTTCTCTGAAGGGAAACAAGATCTGCAAACGTCTCTATGTCAGCAGCCTTAAGGCAATTTAACGCCCTTACTGAAAGCTCCATATCAGATAGTTTTGTGAGTAAAAGGTGTCTCATTCTGAGCGACTCTTCATCTAACTCATTGCTAACAACCTCTACCGGAGCCTCAAGAGATATCTTCTCATCAGAGAAAAGCATAAAGTGGTGAATCAGAATTTTCGCAGCCTCTTTAAGAGCATCCTTAGGATGGATTGAACCATCTGTGGTAATCTCCAGATTAAGCTTTTCGTAGTCTGTCTTCTGCTCAACACGCCAGTTCTCAACGAAGTATTTAACATTCTTAATAGGGGTGAAAATGGCATCAATCGGAATCAATCCAAAAGGTGCATCCTCTATACGGTTCTCCTCTGCCGGAACATATCCTCTCCCTTTATTGATTCTAAGTTCTATTGTAAGTGCCACTGATGGCTCCATTGTACAAATGTGCCACTCAGGGTTCAGAACTTTAAATGAAGAGAGTTGCTTTGAAATATCTTCCGCGGTAAACTCCTGTTTTCCGCTTACAGTTACGGTAACAACCTCTGAATCCTCCCCCTCTACCATTCTTTTGAACCTTACCTGCTTTAGATTGAGTATAATGTCAACAACTGTTTCAATAACTCCCGGTATGGTTGCAAATTCATGATCTACACCCTGTATCTTGATTGAGGTTATGGCGTAACCTTCAAGAGAAGAGAGCAGGATGCGGCGCAAAGCGTTACCAACTGTGATGCCGTAACCCGGCTCAAGCGGACGGAACTCAAATCTGCCGAATGTATCGGTTGATTCAAGCATAATTACCTTATCCGGTTTTTGAAATGCTAATATTGCCATTTTATTTTTTATTTAGAGTATAACTCAACAATTAACTGCTCGTTTATGTTCTCCGGAATCTCTGTTCTGTCCGGAAGGTTGAGAAGTTTTCCCGACAGAGATGCGGCATCCCACTCAATCCAGGCAAACTTGCTTGAACCACGAGAGATATTGTCCTGAATAACCTCTAAACTCTTTGATCTCTCACGAACGCCAATAATGTCGCCGGGTTTAATCAAAGTTGAAGGAATATTGCAAATATCACCATTAAGTACAATGTGGCAGTGAGTCACAAGCTGTCTTGCAGCTGCTCTTGAAGGAGCAATGCCCATTCTGTACACAAGGTTGTCAAGGCGAGTTTCAAGCAGGAAGAGAAGGTTTTCACCTTTGCGTCCCTTCATCTTTGAAGCCTTTTCATAAAGGTTGCGGAATTGTCTCTCCAGAATTCCGTATGTATATTTTACTTTTTGCTTCTCCTTTAGCTGTATGCCATACTCAGAAGTTTTTTTGCGCTTCTTTGCCATACCGTGCTGTCCCGGAGGATAGTTTTTCTTTTCGTAACTTTTATCGGGGCCGAAAACCGGCTCACCAAATTTGCGGGCAATTTTTGTAGAAGGCCCTGTATATCTTGCCATATTAACTTATTTAAATCAATTTTTAATAGTTTATACTCTACGGCGGCCTTTCGGACGGCAACCATTGTGAGGAAGCGGAGTCACGTCAATGATCTCAGTTACCTCAATGCCGGCTCCGTGAATGGTACGGATAGCCGACTCACGGCCTGCGCCCGGTCCTTTTACATATGCCTTAACTTTACGCAATCCCAGGTCAAAAGCTACCTTTGCACAATCCGCAGCTGCAGTTTGGGCAGCGTATGGAGTGTTCTTTTTAGAACCTCTGAAACCCATCTTACCGGCAGATGACCAGCTGATAACCTGACCCTCGTTGTTAGTCAGGGTTACGATAACGTTGTTAAAAGTAGAAGAGATATGGGCTTGCCCGTATGCTTCAACTTTTACAACTCTCTTTTTATTTGTTGTTCCTGTCTTTTTTGCCATAATCTAGGTTCTATTTAGTTGCTTTCTTCTTGTTAGCTACTGTTTTCTTCTTACCCTTACGAGTACGGGCGTTATTCTTTGTAGACTGTCCACGGGTAGGCAGTCCCAGACGATGTCTGATGCCTCTGTAGCAGCCAATGTCCATCAATCGCTTGATGTTCAGTTGTACCGATGAACGAAGTTCACCTTCGATTTTGAATTCCGATGCAATCATTCCACGGATTGCAGCAATTTGATCGTCATTCCAGTCTTTCACCTTTGTGTTAAAATCAATACCAAGTTTGGTAAGAATCTCCTGTGAAGAACTGCGACCAATTCCGTAGATATAGGTCAAACCTATCTCTCCGCGTTTGTTTTTTGGTAAATCAACTCCGGCTATACGTGCCATATGTATCTATTCTCTTTATTGTTTACAATTAGTTAACCTTGGCGCATCTTGAATTTTGGATTCTTTTTGCAAATTACATACAAGCGACCTTTTCGCTTAACTATTTTGCAATCTTCGCTGCGCTTCTTGATGGATGCTTTTACTTTCATATCTGTAATTATTATTTGTATCTGAAAGAAATTCTTCCCTTTGTTAAATCATAAGGTGACATTTCAACCCTCACCCTGTCTCCCGGCAATATGCGAATGTAGTGCATTCTCATTTTGCCCGAAATGTGGGCAATTATTACGTGGCCGTTGTCCAACTCCACGCGAAACATCGCATTGGAAAGGGCCTCTATTATTGTTCCCTCTTTTTCTATAGCTGATTGTTTAGCCATATAATGTTTAAATACTCCTTATAAAATAACTTTAGTTGTTCTCTATAAAATCAAATGTCGACAAGACATCGGGTTTCCCCTTTTGTACCACCACCATTAACTCATAGTGTGCAGAATTCATCTTATCAATGGTACTCAGAGTCCAGCCGTCATCGTGAAGATATACGTTCCTGGATCCTGCATTGACCATTGGTTCAATGCATATCACAAGACCTTCGGTTAGTTTTTTCCCATCACCTCTTCTGCCATAGTTTGGAACCTCAGGTGATTCATGGAGTTTTTTTCCAATCCCATGACCCACCATCTCTCTTACAACAGAAAAACCTGCTTTTTCAACATGCTCCTGAACTGCATAAGAGACATCTCCCATTCTGTTGCCATGGATTGCCTTCTCTATCCCTTTGTAAAGAGACTCTTTGGTAACTCTCAACAACCTCTCTGTCTCGGGAGTCACCTCTCCGACAGGGAATGTATAAGCAGAGTCTCCATAGTAGCCCTTCATAAAGGTACCGCAATCCACAGAGATAATATCGCCCTCCTGCAGTCTGTAATCTGATGCAAATCCGTGGACCACGACATCATTAACAGAGATGCAAAGCGAATAGGGAAAACCTCCGTAACCAAGGAACGCAGGCACTGCGCCATTGTCGCGAATAAATGTTTCGGCAATTTTGTTAAGCTCTAAGGTTGTAACACCAGGAGCTACATGCCGTCCCACCTCCGCAAGAGTCTTTGATACAAGCAGAGCATTCTCTCTCAGTATCTCAATCTCTTCCCCGGTCTTAAGTCTTATCATTATTTGAAAGAACTTTATTAGCCTTAAGCTCCTGTACGACCCTTCAAACGACCTGTCTTCATAAGACCGTCGTAGTGGCGCATCAGAAGATGGCTCTCTATTTGCTGTAGTGTATCAAGTACCACACCCACAAGGATCAGCAGCGAAGTTCCCCCGTAAAACTGGGCAAACTGGCCGTCAACCCCAAGCATGCTGGCAAAAGCCGGAAGGATTGCGACAATCGCGAGGAAAATCGAACCAGGAAGCGTAATGCGAGACATAATGGAATCAAGGTATTCGGCAGTCTTTTTACCTGGTTTAATACCTGGAATAAAACCTCCGTTCTTCTTCATATCCTCAGCCATCATTGTTGGGTTCACCGTAACTGCTGTATAGAAGTAGGTGAAAGCAACAACCATTAATCCAAAGATGAAGTTGTACCAAAATCCCATAGGGTTTGTAAGTGTAGCGGCAATTCCGCGAGTTGCGTCAAAGCCTGCAAAAATAAGCGGGAACATCATCAAAGCCTGTGCGAAGATAATTGGCATAACGCCAGCCGCGTTTATCTTCAGCGGGATATATTGACGAACTCCGCCATATTGTTTGTTACCAATAATTCTCTTGGCATACTGAACAGGAATCTTTCTGGTCCCCTGTACAAGAGCTATTGTAGCTACGAATACAAAGAAGAGAATAATGCCCTCAACAATAAGCATCAGGACACCGCCTCCGGCGCTCTGGCTTATTCTAGCACCACCCTCTGCCACCAGGGCAAATGGAAGTCTGGCAATGATTCCCACCATAATGATGAGTGATATTCCATTACCTAAGCCGCGATCGGTAATGCGCTCACCCAACCACATTATGAACATGGTTCCACCAATAAGTACTACGGTTGCAAATACATTGAATGTAAATCCTTTAAGAATGAATGCAGTCTCCGGAAGCTGAACGTGCAGGTTTGCCATATAGGCAGGACCCTGAAGAGCAAGAATAACTATTGTCAGGTATCTTGTCCACTGGTTCATCTTTCTTCTTCCGCTTTCACCCTCTCTCTGAAGCCTCTGGAAGTAAGGAATCATAATTCCCAGAAGCTGAATCACGATTGATGCAGAGATATATGGCATTACCCCCAGTGCAAAAATGGAGGCGTTACCGAATGCTCCGCCTGAGAACATATTGAGGAGACCGAGCAACCCTTCGGATGCCTGGTTCTGCAACTGATCCAGTTGAGTAGGGTCAATCCCCGGTAGCACAACATAGCTTCCCAGACGATAAACCAGCAGCAATAAAACAGTATAAACTATCCTCTTGCGAAGTTCCTCTATCTTGAAAATGTTCTTTATCGTTTCAATAAATTTTTTCATGGGCTTCGTTAGATTTTAGTAGCCTTACCCTGCTGTGCCTCAATCTGTGCTATGGCCGATTTTGAAAATGCGTGTGCTGTAACATCAAGTTTTGCGGTAAGTGTACCATTGCCAAGGATTTTAACCCTGTCATTTTTTGACACAAGACCATATTGAGCAAGTACATCAAGGTTAATTACCTCAACACCTGTTTTTTCACTCAACTCCTGAAGAGTTGAAAGATTTATTGCTTTATACTCAACTCTGTTGATGTTGTTAAATCCAAATTTTGGAAGTCTTCTCTGGAGAGGCATCTGACCTCCCTCAAAGCCAGGCTTGCGTGAATATCCGGAACGAGACTGAGCGCCCTTATGACCACGTGTGGATGTTCCACCGTGACCTGAACCTTCGCCCCTTCCAATTCTTTTTTCTCTGCCTTTGGCTCCTGAAGCTGGTTTTAGATTATGTAAATTCATTGTCAATGCTCTCCTAATTAGTTAATTTCTTCAACCTTAACAAGGTGTAACACCTTATCTACCATACCCTTTATTATAGGATTATTCTCAACCTCCACCACCTGGTGAATTTTGCGTATTCCAAGAGAGGCCAGGGTTGCCTGCTGTCTTTCTGTAGCGCGAACGCTGCTTTTGACTTGAGTAATTTTAAGTTTTGTCATCTTTTTTCCTCCTAGCCTTTAAAAACTTTATTCATTGGAACTCCACGCAAACCTGCTACTGTATAAGCATCTCTCATTTCTAGAAGAGCTGCAACGGTTGCCTTTACAAGGTTGTGAGGATTTGAAGAGCCTTTAGACTTTGCAAGAACGTCGTGAATGCCCACAGACTCGAACACTGCGCGCATCGCACCACCAGCCTTAACTCCGGTTCCCTCGGCAGCCGGCTTCATAAATACTCTGGCACCTCCAAATTTTGCCTCCTGCTCATGAGGAATAGTCTTCTTGTTAAGAGGTATCTTTACAAGATTCTTCTTGGCATCCTCTATTCCTTTGGAAATAGCGGTTGTTACCTCGTTTGCCTTACCAAGGCCGTAACCTACCACACCCTTCTCATCACCAACCACAACAATGGCTGCGAAGCTGAAGTGGCGACCACCTTTGGTTACCTTGGTAACCCTCTTAACTGCCACCAATCTGTCTTTAAGCTCCAGATCGGTTGTTTTAACTTTCTTTACGTTTATATTTGTCATAGTCAGTTACTAGAATTTAAGACCACCTTCGCGGGCGGCTTCTGCCAAACTTTTAACTCTTCCGTGATAAAGGTAACCTCCGCGATCGAAAGAGACCTCATTAATACCCTTTTCGATAGCTCTTTGTGCGGCAAGCTTGCCCACCAGTTTTGCAACCTCTACTCCGGATTTACCTTTGCACTCCTCAACGATAGCCTTGTCGGTAGAGCTTGCGCTTGCAAGAGTAACCCCGTTGATATCGTCAATAAACTGCACATATATCTGCTTATTGCTTCTGAATACAGCCAGTCTTGGCCTCTCCGCCACACCGTTCACAACTTTGCGAATTCGGTGCTGTATCCTCTTTCTTCTTTCAATTTTATTTAAAGCCATATCTCTTCTTCTCCTTATTATTTAGCGCTGGCAGATTTACCTGCTTTACGACGAAGTTGTTCACCCACAAACTTAATACCTTTTCCTTTGTATGGTTCAGGCTTACGCAGCGAGCGTATTTTGGCGGCTACCATTCCTACAAGTTGTTTGTCGTGGCTTGTCAGCGTAAGTACAGGGTTTGCACCCTTCTTTACAACCTCTGCAGAAGCTTTTACCTCTGAAGGTATCATAAAGTGGATGTCGTGAGAGTAGCCAAGGCTCATCTCAATAACTTGTCCCTTAACTTCGCAACGATAACCCACACCAACAAACTCCTGTTTGATGGAGAATCCCTGAGATACACCAGTCACCATATTCTGAATAAGTGCGCGGTAAAGACCGTGCATTGAGCGGTGGCGTGGCTGATCAGTAGGACGAGTTACTTTTACTGTGCTCCCCTCTACCTCTACGGTAATGTCTGCGTCCACTTTCTGAACCAGCTCACCCAGGGGGCCTTTAACCTTTACGACGTTTCCCGGCTCAACTGTGAGAGTCACTCCGGACGGAAGGTTTACAGGTAATTTTCCTATTCGTGACATTATTAATAAATGGTTTTAATAAATAATTTCTTTTTAATATACGTAGCAGATTACCTCTCCGCCAACATTGAGATCTCTTGCCTCTTTGTCGGTTATCATACCTTTTGAGGTTGATAGAATGGCGATGCCCAGTCCGTTCAGTACTCTTGGAAGTTTCTCAACTCCAACATACCTTCTTAGACCAGGAGAGCTTATTCTGGTAATTTTTTTGATAGCAGCCTTCTTAGTCTCAGGGTGATACTTAAGTGCTATCTTAATAGTGTTTGCCGGAGTTCCTTCAACCAACTTGTAGCTCAGGATATAACCCTTTTCATGAAGAATACGGGTGATCTCCATCTTCATGTTTGAAGCGGGAATCTCAACAACTTTGTGTCCTGCAAGATATGCATTTCTTACTCTTGTCAGGAAGTCTGCAATTGGATCAGTCATTTTTTCTCTTTTTTGCTTGGTAAGCGACGCCTCTTCTTAATATTGGCGCCCGATATCCAATAGTTTATAAATAAAATATGTAGTTGCGATTTTTATCGCATTTATTCTACCAGCTGGCTTTGCGGACGCCCGGGATAAGGCCTTTGCTTGCCATCTCGCGGAACTGGATACGGCTGATACCGAAAACACGCATATAACCCTTTGGACGTCCTGTCAATGAACAACGATTATGTTTACGAACAGGGCTGGAGTTCTTAGGAAGCAGGTCAAGAGCGGCATAATCGCCTGCCTCTTTCAGTGCTTTGCGTTTTTCTGCATATTTGGCACATAGTTTAGCGCGTTTTACTTCGCGTGCCTTCATTGATTCTTTTGCCATTATCTATCTCTTTATATTATTTCTTAATATTCTTGAAAGGCAGACCGAATTCGCGAAGAAGGGCGAAAGCCTCTTCATCCTTGCTGGCAGATGTAACAAATGTGATCTCCATGCCCAGGATCTTTGTCACTTTGTCAATATCAATTTCAGGGAAGATGATCTGCTCCTTAATACCCAGTGTATAGTTTCCTTTTCCGTCGAACTTCTCGTTAATTCCTTTGAAGTCTCTGATACGAGGCAAAGAAATAGCGACTAGTCTCTCAAGGAATTCATACATCTTTGCAGCGCGGAGAGTAACCTTCACTCCGATAGGCATTCCCTTACGAAGTTTGAAGTTGGAAATATCCTTGCGTGAGTATGTAAGAACAGCCTTCTGTCCTGTTATAGTTGTAAGCTCCTGCTGAGCTATCTCTACAAGCTTCTTGTCTGCAGTAGCAGAGCCCACACCTTGATTGATAGTTATTTTAGTAAGTTTTGGAACCTGCATAACAGATGTATATCCAAACTCTTTCATTAGCTTAGCGGTAATCTCCTCTTTAAATCTCTTCTGCAGAGTAGGAACATAACCCTTGGCTACAACTTGAGCTCCCTCAACTTTAGCAGCCTTTTCAGCCTTTCCTTTAGATGCAGCCTTAGGTGCTGCGTTTGGTTTTGTACTTGCCATTATTTAATCTCCTCTCCAGATTTTTTCGCGTAACGAACTAGTTTTCCCTTATCATTCAATTTGCGACCAATGCGGGTTGCGCCACCCTTAACAGGATCAACCACCTGCAGGTTTGATACATGAACGCCAGCCTCTTGCTTAATAATTCCTCCCTGAGGATTCTTAGCGTTTGGCTTGGTATGCTTGCTTACCATGTTGATTCCCTCAACAATGGCGCGATTCTTTTCTGTAAGCACCTCGAGAACCTTACCTGTCTTTCCTCGGTCGTCTCCGGCATTTACATAGACTGTATCGCCTTTTTTAATATGTAATTTCTTATTCATACTACTAATACCATTTAATTATAACACCTCAGGTGCCAATGATACAATCTTCATATAGTTCTCGCGAAGCTCCCTTGCAACAGGTCCAAAGATACGGGTTCCCCTTACCTCACCCTGGTTGTTGAGCAATACACAAGCATTGTCGTCAAAACGGATATATGAACCGTCCTGACGACGGATCTCCTTCTTAGTTCTTACAATCACCGCCTTTGATACTGTTCCCTTCTTGGCATCGCCTCCGGGGATTGCACTCTTTACGGTAACAACAATTTTATCGCCTACTCCGGCATAGCGGCGGCGGGTTCCCCCCAGCACACGGATACAAAGAACCTCCTTTGCACCGCTGTTGTCAGCCACCAATAATCTCGATTCTTGCTGTATCATAGCTTATTTAACTTTTTCTACAATTTCTACTAGTCTCCAGCGTTTTGTCTTACTCAGCGGACGTGTTTCCATGATGCGGATGGTATCACCCTCACTACACTCATTTTTTTCGTCATGAGCAACAAACTTAGTGGTTTTGTTTACGAACTTGCCGTAAATAGGGTGCTTTACCTTTCTTTTAACAGCGACAACTACGGATTTTTCCATTTTGTTGCTGACCACTACACCTACTCTTTCTTTGCGAAGATTTCTTTCCATGTCTTCTATTTGCTCTGATTTGTTTCCTTCTGGCTCAATACAGTGAGCATTCTGGCAATGTTTCTTCTTGCTTTCTTAATCTGAGATAAATCATCCAATGGAGAAATAGCGTGATTCATCTTCATACGCACAAGATTGGTCTTCTCAGACTCAATGCGCTCTCTAAGATCCTTTGCGGACAACTCTCTTATCTCTTGAGTTTTCATCTTATTCCTTCATTAAATGTTATTCAGTGTAATCTCTGCGAACTACAAACTTGGTAACTACCGGCAGTTTTTGTGCGCCCAGCCTGAGTGCCTCTTTGGCAACCTCCATCGGAACACCCTCTGCTTCAATCAGGATTCTGCCAGGAGTGATTGGGGCCACAAATCCTTCAGGAGCACCCTTACCTTTACCCATACGAACCTCTGCAGGTTTTTTGGTAAACGGCTTATCAGGGAATACTCTTATCCAAATCTGTCCCTCACGTTTCATATAACGAACAACAGCCTGGCGGGCAGCCTCTATCTGCTGACCTGTAAGCCAGCAAGACTCTGTTGTCTTGATCCCGAAAGATCCAAAAGAGAGTTGATTCCCCCTTTGTGCGATCCCCTTCATACGGCCTTTCTGCTGCCTTCTGAATTTGGTTTTTTTAGGTTGTAACATTTTTTCTTTTACAGTTTAACGATAACGGTAAATATCTAATTGCGCTTTGGTCAATTTATTTTTCACGTTAAAAGCCTGCTCTTCAGCCATTTGTTATATTTGAACACACTTTTAGCGGGTTGCAAATATACACAAAAAATAATACGTGCAAAAGAATGATGACATTTTTTACACATTTTGGACAGATTTTTTTTACAGCAAAAAAATTGATTTACAGAGGGAGATGCGATTCAATCAATTCTGAATTTTTCTCAAAAAGTCTAGAAAATTTTCTCCCCAAAATCTTGACAACTGATACTCTGAATATCCCCTCCTCATAAGTTCAATTGTCAGACTCTTCATTTTTGAAACATTTTCAAGCCCGACGACTCCTCCGCCTCCGTCAAAATCGGTACCAAGGCCAACATGCTCTATACCTGCTATCTTTACGGCATGATCAATATGGTCGGCAATATCCTTAACGGTCACCTGCTCTCTCGGCTTATCAGACAAAAAGAACCTCCCGGTTGCAATCTGAATCAGTCCACCCCTTTGTGCAATAGCTGCAATCTCGTCATCTCTGAGGTTTCTGTTATGGTTTTTAATGCTCCATACTCCTGAATGTGTTGCAATAACCGGTTTTGAACTCACCTCAATTACATCTTTAAGCGTCTCAACAGATGCATGAGACACATCAATAGCAATGCCAAGCCGATTCATCTCTTTTACTACTGACACCCCGAATTCAGACAAACCTCCGTGTTCTGAAACGCCATCCATAGAAGCGTCACATATTTCATTGTTCTTGTTGTGGCAAAGAGTTATTGCTCTTACTCCAAGATTGTAAAAGTACTCAATAAGAGTGAGATCTTTACCAATTGGATAGCCGTTTTCAAGAGCCGGAACAACAGAGAGATACCCATCAACCTTGTTTTTGATCAAATCATCCGCTGTGTGGGCAATCCTCACCCTCTCTTGCCTGCCGGCATAATCCAGAAACTTCACAAGTTCACCCTCTGCACTCTCCTTTGCCGAAATATGCCCCTCATCTGTTCTTGGTCCCTGTCCAATGAATATTGCAAAAAGAGCTGCATCCAGCCCTCCCTCTCTCATCATCGGGAAGGTAACCTGTCCTTTAATTACGGAGCCTCCTCTTTCTGGATTATTGAGGTGCAGAGCGGTATCATTATGTGTGTCTATGGTAAAATATTTTTTATGGAATAGCTCTGCAGCTTCCGTGAGCTCTCTCTCATTCTGGGCATAAAGATTTGAGATTAAGAGGGAGAAAAGTATAGTTGTCAGGATTGATAAGTTTACCTTCATGGCTCTAAATTTGCATATGAAGTCCAAAATTAAGAAATTTGAGATATCTGCAATGAATCTTAGAAACGCATATAGACATTTTACTACATCTATACCCCTTGCTTTGGGTGTATTGCTAATAGCTTCCGAAACTACAGCTCAGGAGCAAAAGCGCGGGTTTGAAGTGGGTTATAAGATTGAGCAGGGTGATACCGTTTATCAGATACAGATAAGGGACACATATCTTTTCAACTGGCCGGACAATAAAAGAAAGGGGAGAGAGTGGAGAGAGTTTTCCAGGCTGGTTTACAATTTCAGAAAAACATACCCCTACGCACTAATTGCTAAGGAGAAGGTACTTCTTGCGGACTCTGTTCTCTCTAGCAGGAAGTTCAGCAACAAGGCAAGGGAGAAGTTTATAAAAGATTTTGAGAAGCAACTCTTTGCTGAATTTGAAAAGCCATTGAGAAATATGACAATTTCTCAGGGCAAACTGCTGTTAAAGCTTATTGACAGAGAGATAGGACAGAACTCTTTCCAAATAATTAGAGAGTACAAAGGTGGATTCAATGCCGCCTTCTGGCAGGGGATTGCCAAACTCTTCGGGTCTGATCTTAAGAAACCATATGATAAATTCGGAGATGATAAAATGACGGAAGAGCTTGTTCAGATGTACAATAACGGGACTTTTGACTATCTGTTTTACTCAATATTTTAATCTCTTCCGCTTCTCCACTCCATACTGTCTGAAGTGGTCTCATAAAGCAAATAATCACATCCGTTTATCCACTCTCCCAAAACATACATATTCCCTCCTCTTGGCGTTGTGATACTACCGGGAGTGTGCAGGTGCCCGAATATGTAATAGTCAGAAGGTTGTGTCATTTCTCTCCGGCACACATATTTGTAAAGAGGCTCGTCTGCTCCTTTGAACTGATGTGCATTGCCCTTGGCAAGTCTGTTGTGTACCGACCATCTGTTCGCCAATGCAAATGCCCATCTTGGATGAATATTGCTAAAAAGTTTTTGCAGTATTTTACTGTTAAATATAGATTTAAGAAGCATATAACCCTTATCCTCACCGTCAAGTCCGTCGCCATGAGCAAGACAAAAGTTCTTACTTCCAATCATAACCTGATAAGGTTGTTCAAGAATCTCCATTCCTAACTCCTCTTTAAAGTATCCAAATGCCCATACATCATGGTTACCCTTAAAGAAAAATAGTTTCACACCTCTGTCAGAAAGCTTTGAGAGTGCTCCGAAGAATCGTGTATAACCTTTTGGAACAACATATTTGTATTCGTACCAGAAGTCAAAAACATCTCCGAGCAGATACAGGGCGACAGTCTCAGGAGGCAAGGATTCAATTACAGAGACCAGCCTTCTCTCACGTAGCTCAGCATCTCCGACTTTTAGTCCAAGGTGAACATCTGATATAAAACACACATAGCCTTTTTCCATATTGAGAGAACAGAGTTAAAACAACAATGAGAAGAGACAAAGTAAGCCGACAGCTGCACAATAGATTGCAAATGGGGTAAGTTTTGCTCTTTTAACCAGAGCAATCATAACTTTACAGGCAAAAAGCCCTGAAGTAAATGCAGACAGAAATCCAAGTCCAAGAGACAATGGTGATATGTCTGATCCTGGAGCTGTGAACTCTCCGGAGATGAGTTCAAGAAAAGCCTCTCCAAGCACAGGAATCAACACCATAAGGAATGAGAATCTGGCAACTTCATCCTTTTTTAACCCAAGCATCATTCCGGTTGAAATTGTTGATCCGGATCTGGACAGTCCCGGAAGCACAGCTATAGATTGCGCTATCCCAATAATAAATGCTCTGCCGAAAGTAAGCCTCTTTTCTGAAGGCTTAACAAAACCTGTAAGCATTAGAAGAGCTGCCGTTATCAGTAGCGATATACCCACAACCATCAGCCCAGAACCAAAAATAGCCTCTACCTCCTCTTTGAAAAACATACCAACAATAAAAACCGGGATCATAGAAACACCTATCTTGAGGAGATAGTCAGTCTCTTCGTTTAATTTAAACTTAAATAGGCCTTGTAATAGTTTTAGAATATCTTTTCTGAAAACTACCAGTGTACTCGTAACCGTTGCCGCATGGACTACAACCTCAAATTTCAGATTAGTACTCTCAATGCCCAATAGCTCCTTTCCAATGGCCAAGTGGCCACTGCTACTGACCGGCAGAAACTCTGTAAGACCCTGAATAAATCCAAGTAAAATCGCCTCAATCCACGAAATCATCTTCTGGGCTTTTTCATTATTGCAACAATCTCAACTACAAATCCGGCTATTATCAATAGAGGTGAGAGAACAATCCTCCTGAAACTGAACATCTGCTCACCGGTAAATATATTTGGGTCATCAGTTCCGCCTCCGGTCATAAGGATATATCCCAGTATCATTAATGCCAGTCCTGCCAATGCAATATACAGGTTCTGAGGAGGCATAGCAAACCTCGGGTTGTCTTGAGCGATTTTTTTAGCCATCTCTATAATTTTTTCAATAGTACAAATCATCCGCCGGTAATGAGAGCACCTTGTTCAATACTATCCAGGTACTTATCAGGCAAAGCATTACCCCTGCCGCAATAACTCCTGCAAAAAGGTAAAGAATAAGCATAGGATCCAGCAACTCATATAACTGCGTAAAATCTCTTTTTACGATATAAAGAATCCCGGACAGTATCCCCACAGCCATAAATCCTGAAATCATTCCCTGAAGAATACCATTCATTATAAAGGGCCTCTTTATAAACGAACGCCTTGCTCCTACCAGTTTCATCGTGTAAATAACGAACCTCTTTGAAAAGACATTTAGCCTTACAGTATTATTGATCAAGAAAAATGAGATAAAAAGCAGCAAGGATGTGAAAATAGTCAAAACTAACCCTATCTTCTCCAAGTTCTTATTTACTATCTCAATTAGTGACTCCTCCCATACTACTTCTCTGACGCCGGCATTAAGGAGTATTTCCGACTCAATCATTGAGAGGCTGTCACTCCTTACATATTCTGATTTTACCTGAACATCCGCCGATATCGGAACAGGATTCAGGTCAAAAACCTCAAGGAAATCCTCTCCCAAAATCCCCCTCATCTCCTCAGTTCCCCTCTCTTTCGAAATAAATTCAATGGATTTAATAAAAGGCATAGTGGCAATGACTTCTGTCAAAGCCATAGCTCTCTCTTCGGATATATTTGAATCAAATATTACCGACAGCCTGAGATTTTCCCTGAAATAGTCTCTCATTCCCGAAGCATTTACCGCTACAAGTCCGCCTGTGCCGGCGAGCACCAAAACAAGTGTAATGCTGATCAGGGAAGAGAGGTATGAGTGCAGGAATCTCTTTGCAACATTTCTGTTATCTCTCCTCTTCATATACCAAGCCCCAAAGATATATAAATCTCTCAATTAAATTAAATTTATTATCTTTGTGTTGAATTTGCCTAACTTATACACTATTCGGAATATGAGCGAACCTGTTAGAGTACTTTTTGTAAACTCAGAGATGGAACATTTTATGCCCGCATCCACTATAGCGACAGTGGGCAGATATCTTCCGCAGGGGATACAGGAGAGCGGAGCTGAAATCAGATCTTTTGTGCCCAGGTATGGAATCATAAACGAGCGAAGATACCAGCTGCACGAAGTAATCCGTCTTTCCGGGATGAATATTATTATCAATGATATAGACAGACCTCTTGTAATTAAGGTCTCTTCAATATCAGCAGCAAGAATGCAGGTTTACTTCATAGATAATGAAGATTACTTTCACAGGAAGTTTGTATATACAGATGACTCGGGCAAATATTTTACAGATAATGATGAAAGAGCCATATTCTTTGCCAGAGGTGTGCTTGAAACTGTAAAAAAACTAAGGTGGAAGCCTGACATAATACATTGTCAGGGATGGATCTCTCATCTGCTTCCAATATATCTGAGAAAGGTTTACAGCGACGATCCTATATTCACGGACAGCAAAGTGGTTCTCTCTCTTTACGATGACTCCATGAATATGGAATTCAATAATGAAACAAGATCAAAAATTGTGGTTCCCGGAGTTAGAAATAAAGACCTTGATGTCCTGGATCCGGCAAATGGCATAAATCTTGCTAAGTTAGCCATACAGTACTCAAATGGTGTAATAGTAGGCAGCAGCAGCCTGCCTGCAGAGCTTGAAGAGGCAATTAAAACTCCTCACCTGAAAGTTCTTCCATACAGAGAGATTGACCATCCTGAGAACACCTACATCCAAGATTACAAAAATTTTTATGACCAAATTCTGGGCAACAATGACAAAAAGGTTTAATCCTTCAAAGATTCTTATACTGACATCTCTTATTTTCCTGATGTCATCCTGTATAACAGTAAATAAAAAGGCAGGCGAAGGTGTGGTTCCGTCGGATCAGATTTTTGATGTAGCGGTTAAAGAGTTTGATCTGCCTGTAGAGATGAGAGTATCTGACAGCCTGCAAACAATTACTTCCGGAGCACTCGTTGTGGGTGCACATAAAGATCCGGATCTTGGCCTTACAATATCATCTGGAGCATTCAGGCTTTACCCGCAGAAGGACACAAATCATTTCGGGAACGATCCAAAGATCAATTATCTCAGACTCTTTCTTTCAATTTCATCAAATATAGTTCTTGATGAAAACGATAGCAAGATTCCTCAGAATGTTTATGTTCACAGACTACTTACAGATCTTGATACTCTTAAAATCTACAACAACTCGCTTACTGAGGCCGATTATGACCCTACACCACTTAATGCAGGAGGCAATGTTTACTTTGGGGGAGACTCACTTAACATGGAGCTCTCAAAGGAGTACGCAAGAGAGCTCGTTACAGCAACTGCCGAGGAGATGGACAGCCTCAACCTTTTTGTTAAAAGATTCAAAGGTTTTCTAATAAGAACAGAACCTTTGCCCGGCTCACTTCAAGGTGGCAGATTTAATATCATTGTTCCCTCCTCTGTCAATATGGTTCTCTCATATAACCATACCGACAGTGAAGTGACTCAACCTGACAGCGTAATATACTATTTTACTACAGACACAGATTTAAATCTCAACACTATAAAACACAGTTCATCATCCCTGGCAGGTAATAACACATCTGAGAAGATATACATAGAGGGGCTGGCTGGGATAAAGCCATTTATAGACATGGCTCAGGTTAAGTTGATGATGTCTGAATGGGCTGCTGAGAACAATACTCCTCTTGAGAAAGTTGTTATATCCAAGGCAGAGTTGATATTCCCATATGAGATGCCTCTTAACTATAAGACATTGTCTCAATATCCCACACAAGTATTCCTGGCAACAAGAAACACCGGTGACTCTTACTCAAGGCAACCATACTACCAGATACTGGAAGAGATAAATTACAATGACACTAAAGGGAGTATAAATAAATCCCTGCTAACATACAATCTCAATATTACAGGCTATTTCCAAAATCTGCTCAAAGGCAAATACACAAAAAGAGAAGAACTCAAAGCCTATATTATCCCTGTGGCCTCAACCTCAAACTCAATGACCGGTGAGGTTAGCTATTTTATTGATAATACTGTTTACTATAAAGGTGTTCTCAATGGCACATCATCTATCAGAAGACCTAAACTGAAGCTGGTTTACGCGATAATCCCTTAAGAAACTATAATTCTGTAAAAAACAATAGAGGCCGACATTGTTTTGTCGGCCTCTATTGTTTTTATTATCAATTCAGCTTAGTGAGTCACTTACTGTTGTCAGATTTTTCTGAATACAATACAAGAGTTGTGTCCTCCAAAACCAAATGTGTTGTTCAGTGCAACATTCACCTCTCTCTTTTGAGCTTTGTTCAATGTCAGGTTGAGATTATAGTCAATCTCAGGGTCTTCATGTTCAAAATTAATTGTAGGAGGAATAGTTCCTGAATTAATTGCATGTATGCAGGCTAACGCCTCAACTGCTCCTGTCGCTCCAAGCAGGTGTCCGGTCATTGATTTGGTAGAGCTTATGTTCAGATTGTAAGCATGCGCACCAAACAGCTCCTTTACAGCCTTTAACTCTGCTATGTCACCAAGAGGTGTCGCTGTTCCGTGAACATTTATATAATCAACCTCTTCCGGTTTAATTCCTGAGTCCTGAAGAGCAAGTTTCATCACTTGTTTTGCCCCCAATCCATCTGGATGTGGTGCTGTTATATGGTGAGCATCTGCACTTAAGCCAGCTCCTGCTACCTCAGCATAGATTCTAGCACCTCTGGCAACAGCATGCTCATACTCTTCAAAGATTAACGTTGCTGCGCCCTCTCCCATTACAAATCCATCTCTCGTCTTGTCAAAAGGACGAGATGCAGTTTTATAATTATCATTGTTCGTAGAGAGTGCCTGAGCTGAGTTGAAACCTCCTATGCTTGGTACAGAAATCCCTGCTTCTGATCCACCTGTAATTATTATATCTGCCTTGCCGAGTCTGATATAGTTCAAGGCGTCGGTCATTGCGTGGGTTGAAGAGGCACAAGCCGATACTGTCGTAAAGTTTGGTCCTCTAAAGCCGTATTTCATTGAGATGTGGCCGGCTGCTATATCCGGTATCATCTTGGGAATAAGGAAAGGGCTGAATCGAGGAGTGCAACCACCCTCAAAATAGCCCTTTATCTCCTGAAACATTGTTTCAATGCCTCCAATCCCTGAACCAACAATAACACCAGCTCTGTCCAGATCAATTTTTTCCGGATCAATACCTGCATCTTTTATTGCTTCAGCAGTAGCTGCCATGGCATACTGAGCAAACAGATCAAGCTTCCTGGCCTCTTTTTTGTCAATTCCAAATTTCTCAGGATCGAAGTCCTTGATCTCACAAGCGAATTTGGTCTTAAAAAGCGAGGCGTCAAAACGGGTAATCAGAGATGCTCCGCTTGTTCCGTTATCCAGGTTATCGAAATACTCCGGGATATTGTTCCCCAGTGGGTTGATCGTTCCAATTCCTGTAACGACTACTCTTTTTAATTGCATTTTATACTTGTGTAATTTTGTTACTTAGCGTTGTTCTCTATGTATGCTATTGCGTCTCCAACAGTAGAGATCTTTTCAGCTGCCTCATCCGGAATGGTTATACCAAATGCCTTTTCAAACTCCATAATAAGTTCAACAGTGTCAAGTGAATCGGCACCTAAATCGTTTGTAAAAGAAGCAGCGGGAGTTACTTCTGACTCGTCAACTCCAAGCTTGTCTACGATGATGGCTTTAACCTTAGATGTAATATCTGCCATAATTTTAAATAGTTAGTTAATAATTTTGGTTTTAGTTATTTCAAAAATAGTTTGCAAAGAAAAGCAAAAAAAACGGAAAAAGAAAATTTATGCCAGTGAAACATAAAAAGACTGCTCTGCTTCACTATATAAATAAAAGTGTAATTATTAAAGCAATTTTTCGTTTGCCGATTTTTGATTAACTTTGGGCTAAAATTCTGATAATGTGTCAAATTAATATTGCTATATTTGCTTCTGGATCAGGCACAAATGCTGAAAATCTAATTAAGTTTTTCTCTCAATCAAAAAGCATAAAAGTAGCCTTGGTTCTATCAAACAAAAATGATGCCTATGTGCTTGAAAGGGCAAGGAATCTTAACGTGCCGACTTATACATTTTCACCATATGAATTGACTGACACATCTTTAGTTGATAATAGGCTAAATGAGTTAAAAATTGATGCCATTGTTCTGGCCGGTTTTTTACTAAAAATCCCAGATCGTCTGTTGACAAAATTTCCGGACAGAATTATTAACATTCACCCAGCCCTGCTTCCCAATTATGGAGGAAAAGGAATGTATGGATTAAAGGTGCATACTGCTGTTATTGATGCGGGAGAGAGTGAAAGCGGAATCACAATACATCTCGTTGATGGAAAATACGATAATGGTAAAACTCTCTTTCAGGCAAAATGCAAAGTAGATAGTGGTGAGACTCCCGAGAGTCTGGCAATGAAGATTCACGACCTTGAGTACAGATTTTTCCCGAAAATAGTTAACGAATTTCTATTGGACACTTTTAAGCAGAGGTAAAGAGATTCTGAACCCAAATCCACTATATTTTAATCCGCTGAAAGAGACAAAAAGCCCGAACCTTCCCACATCATCCATACCTATAGAGTAGCCTGTTTCACTATGGTGTATCCCTCTGTCCGGGAGCCACAAAGACTTGAAATGAATAGCCTCAGTAAGCATTGGTGTATCCAGGAACGGCAGTCTTTTGAGCAAGATGTACTCGGAATTGTAGTTCAGCTTAACATCTAGCCATGACCCTTTGGTTGAGTTTAAATATCCGTCTGCCATAACATACCTTTCGTCAAAAAGATCTTCTGAAGTAATGATATTGGATGAAGAAAAGTGTTTATATTCCTGAAGAAAGATATTTCCGGATGACAGGTAAGTCCCCGCCTCCAGTGAATAAGAGAATGTTGAGTATATATCCGTTTTGACTCTCTGTTTTACAGAAGCCTCAAGTCTGGACCACGAAGATTCAAATCCCAATATACTGAACGCCTGCGCATATCTTAATGCAATAGTCGGGTATTTTGACCTTACATATCGTTTGTAACCTTTATCAATTCTGTAATAGTATCTGTGAGTGTATGAAAGAGATACATCAGCGGCAAGCGAAGAGGTTGCCTCAACTAACCCACCGTTTGTATTCAAGGGAGCATTCTCCTCTCCCTCCTTTCCGAACAAACTCTTAACATTGCCATTGGTTAGAGGTGAATAACTGCTGGCAGACAATCGTATGCTTGATCTTAGGCCATTTGCCAGATCTATGCCCGATGTAAGAGAGACAAATCTCTTATCCAGTAATTTAACCGGATTAATACCAAACAGGAAAGATGAATAAGAGTTCAGGAATCTACTCACACCGGGCTGAGAAGATATGTCGGCACTCTCTCTTCCTGCCTCAAATGATATAACCCCGTTATGTAACGGAGAGTGGCTGAGTTTAATTCCGGTATTCCATAAAATGACATTTCTCTCTGAGGAGTAGTATGCAGAAGCGTTAATTTCAGCCGGTGCATTTTTAAATCCTCCGTACTGCAAAGAGATGTTCTGCCCAAACTGATAACCATCTACAAAGTTGAAATCTCCTACGACTTTAGAGAGGCCTCCGAATGTAAAGTGAAGTTTATCTGCTAATTTAAACTTATGGCCAAAAAATATTTTCTCTATAACCGTAACACCTCTTCCGCTATTCTGTGACCTTACAGAGTCTCTTTTTTCAATCTCCTTAAATTCAAATTTCAGGCTATCTCTCTTCTGGTATGAGACCACCTCATCTCCTCTTAAGGGCACCCGTCTTACCTCAAGCCAATATAGTGAATCTCTGATTTTTGCAGTAGAATCCACTACAACAGTTGTGTTAGATACTGCTCTCTTTAGTTCAAGAGATGGCTCCTCTGTCGGTTTAGGGGCAAGATCTCTCTCCAGATTTTTTGCTATTCTGCTTGCATCTCTCTTTTTCATATCTGAGTCCTGAGAGGGAAGAGAGCTTCCATTATGCAGGAGTGCGGAGGCGTTCGTTTTAATCCCGCTGTAAGATGCAGAGGAGAAGTACTGTCCCTCCCCTTTTATTCCCAAAGTGCTGATGTCTGCCTTTATGTTATATGTAGTAGGAAGGAATACCCCCTCCGATACCTCATTATAGTTTATCTTGATGTTTATGTTTACCCCGGACTGGCTTGTAACAAGTTCTGCGTAGGCGACATTCCATAAGTTATCAACTATATAGAGATGTCCTGCAAACAGCTTTGAATTCCCTCTTTTGGGCACAACCAATATTTTATTAACGACTCTCCCTGACTCATTTGCAATCCCCTGGTATAAGAATCTGTAATATGAGAGGGCATTGGGAGAGAGAGGAGAGACCATACCGGAAATCTGGGGGTCGTAAATGGAGGATTTCATAATCATTGAGAAATCTCCGGGATCAATCTCCTCTGGAATTGAACTTGAAAATGCTCTTACCGTCTGGTGGTATTTATTCGGAAATGTAAATTTAATTGTTGAGTGTGACTCCACGACAAAGAGCTTACCTGTTACAAAATTTGCCATCTCCTTAATGGATTTGACCTTTAGAATGGCCGGTATCTTATTTATTTTTACGGTCCCTTTAAGGTAACTATCTGCTTCATACTCTCTGACCTGATATCTGTACCTGGGTGCCATAGCAATAGCTCTCTTCATTATTGAGGTACCTCTGTCGTCATCTCTTCCGGAGAGAGTTGCCTCTCTAAGCTCATACGACACTTCATCCAGTACAAATGTCCTGTAAATGGACTCCTCACCTTTTTCTATGGTGAGTCTCTCTCTGCTAAATCCCAGTGAGGAGATCTCTACCGTATATTTCCCGGCAGGTAAAAGAGTTGAAAATGCTCCGTCAATATCTGAGCTTATTCCAGATCTGGTCTCTTGAATATAAATTGTTGCAAAAGGTATCCCCTCACCTTTAATATCAGTAATTTTTCCTGAAAAACGGCGGGCCTCTGTTTCGTTATAAAATAGGATCGCAATAATTACAAACAGACCTTTTAGTATAAAAAAAAGAGCTCTATTCATCTGTAAATAATTGTTCTGTATAGTTCAAGAGCTCTGGGCAGCAGTGAGTCGTTGAAACGGTATCCCTCTCTGTGTATGTCATCTCCCTCAAATCCATTTCCAATATCAAAGAAACAGGCCTTTGATATACTTGCAAAGTGTGCAAAATCCTCAGAGCCTCTCTCCGGAGTCTGAGAGTACTCCCACTCACATCCAAGTTTCTTTGCGGCCTCTTCCACCATATTACAGGCAAAGGCATTGTTTATTGTAGCAGGAAATTTGTCGTGGTATGAGACGGATATATTTAATGAGGATTTAAAACATCTCTCTCTTGCAAACGATTCAATCCTCCTGCAGAAAAGGTTAAGATCCATCTCATCATATGCCCTGAGTGTAATTCTGAGTGTGCCGGAGCCTGGGGTCACTCCATAGTTCGCCTCTCCGATATGAACATTTACAACTGTCCCTAGAACAAAATCAGAAAAAAGATTCTTGTTGGAATTTATTCTCTTAATCTCCTCAACTGTCTCCAGTATAGTAAATGTAGGATTGGCAGCCTGTTCAGGGTAAGCTGCATGTGAGGCCGATCCGCTGAAGTGGAGTTCCATCCCTACAGAAGCTGCTGCATAAACATTCTCATAAATAATTATTCTGTTTTCGGCAATTCCGGGTTTGTTATGCAAAGCAAATGCATAGTCAAAGCTGACATTAAGCCTTGAGAGTTCAGGCACCATCCTGGAAGCCCCCTCCCCCACCTCTTCAGCCGGCTGGAAGAAGAGCCACACTCTGCCTGGAAAATCTCTGTTTTCTGATAAAACCCGGGCTAAACCTATTAAAATTGCCATATGGCCGTCATGTCCGCAGAGATGTAACGGACCCAACTCTGTTGGGACAGCATCCATCTCGCATCTGAACATCAGGGTCTCTCCTGCCCTCTCTCCCTTGAAACCGGCTATGATTCCAAACCCTCCGACGTTCATGTACAATTCATCGGGATTGCATTGGCTAAGAAAACCTTCCAATATTTTTGCCGTTGCCTCCTCTTTGTGAGAATATTCAGGACTTTTGTTAAGTACTGTTCTGATTTCACTAAGTTGTTCAAATTCCATTGAGTAGTTATTTTTAAAATCACTCTTGCCCAAAATTAGATATTTTATTCTTGGGCTGTATCCATTATGTGTCTATTTTTGCGCCTTCGCAACAGAAAAAAACATTTTTATGAACAAACAACAGAAACAGAGATCCAGATTATGTTTCAAGAGATGGAAGAGAGCCCCCTGGGCCGCTTTTGCATCTCTGGGCAAGGTAATCAAAATTGGAGTATTAAGCGTAAGTTGCTCAATACTTGTTCTTAAGAGCCAGCCGATCCTGGCACAGAGTAGTACAAAAACTGAAACTGACACTATCCGAGCTCTTGAGGAGCTTGTCGTTAACACAGAACGACCGACGCCATTTCAACCACTTGTTAGGGTTGTGGCAGTAATTCAGCAGGCAGAGATTGAGCGGGCAGCGGTGAACAACCTCCCCGATCTGTTGCGATATCTCCAGGGGACTGACCTCCGTACACGGGGAGGCGAAGGAGTTCAGTCAGACCTGAACATTCTCGGAGGAACTTTTGACCAGACAATGGTTATGATTAACGGGGTCAACTTCACTGACCCGCAAACCGGACACCACTCTCTTAATATTCCGGTTGAAATTTCACAAATTGAGCGAATAGAAATTCTTCACGGACCCGGGGCCTGGTCAGAGGGCTCAGTGGCTTATGCCGGAGCAATAAATATCATCACAAAAAATCCGGCTAAAAAGGGACTCTCACTTGCCCTAACCGGAGGATCTTTCGGCTATTTCAAGGGCGACGCAAATCTCCAATACGCAAAAAACAGTGGCAAATGGAATCTCTCGGCCCAGGCGGGAGGAGGATATAGCCGGTCGGACGGATATTCAGATAATACAGACTTTGACATTCTCAATCTTTTTACCAATATTCTAGTAACAAAGGGGAATAAACACAAGATTTATGCTCAGGCAGGTTATCAGCATAAGGCGTTTGGGGCAAACAGCTTTTATACAGCTGCATATCCGGAACAATTTGAAGAGACAAGTCTCTACCTTTCATCGTTGCAATATACTTATCAAAGTGACAAATGGCAACTTAAAGCGGTTGCATACCACAGAAGACATTTTGACCGGTTTGAACTCTTCAGGAATGAACCTGCATCATGGTATCAGGGTCACAACTACCATAGAAGCGATATTGCCGGAGCGGACATCCAGGTCGCTCGCCGATGGGGCAAAGCCGGTACTACACTTATTGGAGCGGGTTACCGGTTTGAAAACATCTACAGCACCGTACTGGGCGACCCAATATTGGGAGAAGGGGTGCACCTCTCTCCGGAGGGGATAGAGTACACCCGACAAAAAAACAGGCATACACCATCGGCATACGCAAAACACATACTTCAGCTGGAGAGATGGAGATTTACTGCGGGTATTCTTGCAGCAGAAGGCATGCGCCTATACGGAGGGGCAAGTGCAGCATACAGCATCAACCCTTATCTTGAGGCAAATGGCTGGATTAATAACTCTTTCAGGAATCCCACTTTTACAGATCTCTATTATAAAAGCCCCAGCCAGACTGGAAATATGGAGCTCAAACCTGAGGAGGCTGTTTCTGCTCAGTTGGGGCTGAGATATACAAAATCAGGGCTGAGGGGCTCTCTCTCCGGATTCTACAGGTATGGATTCAGTATCATTGACTGGACGAGGGAGAGCGGTTCTGATCAATGGCTGGCGAGTAATATTACAAATGTTATTACTGCCGGATTTGAAGCATCATTAATTAAAAACTGGACAAACTCCTTTCTGAATAGTGCGGGGGTGACTTATGCTTTTTTAGATGTTTCCAAAAAAACCGATGGTCTGTTGTCTCTCTATGCAACTGATTTTTTAAGGCACAAAGCCACGGCTTTTGCAGATCACAAAATCTTCCTTAATCTCTCAGCAAGATGGGACCTGAGTTTTCAGAAGAGAGAGGGGACCTGGCTTGGACCTCAGTCCACAGAAGTCCCCTATAAAGCCTTTGCACTTGCAGATGTCAAGCTGGTCTGGACAGAGAGCAAATGGAAAATCTCATTAGAGGCAACTAATCTATTCGGTACAGAATACCTGTACCTGGGTAATTTGCCTCAGCCGGGTCGCTGGATAAAGGCCGGGCTGTCGCTGAATCTATAATAATTACAGCCTTATTAATACTTAATTTGTTAAAAAAATAAATTATTTTTACGTTTTGTATTACTGAATTTAATCAAAACAATCAATAATCTATGAAAAGTAAATTATTCACTATGTTAATTTCAACTGCTTTAATTGCCACCTCTTGCGGGGGAGACTCCGCAAAACAGCCGGAAGAGCTAATCACAAAAAGCAATATTACAGTTGAAGGGGGAAGACTCACTCCTGAAGTAATGCATAGTATGGGAAAGGTATCAGACCCTCAGGTATCACCAGATGGTTCAAGGATTCTGTACGGAGTTGCATACACCAGTATTTCTCAAAATAAAAACAACAGGGAACTATTTGTAATGAATGCCGATGGTTCTGATCAGAAACAGCTGACTACCACATCCGGCAGCGAAAGCAATGCAAGGTGGATAAATAACGGTAATGAGATTGCATACCTTTTAGGCGGACAGATATGGATAATGAAATCTGATGGAAAAGACGCAAAGAAGGTAAGCAACTACGAGAACGGGATAAACGAATTTGACTTCTCTCCTGACGGGAGTAAAATTATGTTTGTGAGCGATGTTAAGGCGGACAAGAAGGCTGTGGATATTTGGCCTGATCTTGACAAAGCAAACGGCAGAATGTACTCATATCTTATGTACAGACACTGGGATCACTTTGTGGAGACTATTCCTCACACCTTTATTGCTGATTTCGACGGAAAGGGGCTAAGCAATATTACAGATATACTGGAGAATGAGCCTTATGAACTGCCTGTACTGCCTTTTGGCGGTATTGACCAGTTGAACTGGAGCCCGGATGGATTGTCAATTGCATACTCCAGCCGAAAACTTACTGGAAAAGAGTACGCTTTTTCAACAAATACAGATATTTACATATACAATATTGCAGAAAAAACTCATGAGAACATAACTGACGGAATGCCGGGTTATGACACGGATCCGCTTTTCTCTCCTGATGGTAAAACTATTGCTTGGATATCAATGGAGAGAGCCGGGTTTGAGGCAGACAAAAAGAGGATCTTCATTATGGATCTTGAAACAAAGGTAAAGACGGAACTCACTACAGATTTTCCGTATAATGCCGAGTCAATTACATGGCTGGCAGATGGATCCGGTCTATATTTTACTTCTTGTGTAAAGGCTCTTACAGGAGTATACCTTGTAAATCTTGCAGACAGGGAGATCAGGCAGGTGGTTCAGGATCAGTTTGATTTTGATGGTGTACAGCTTGCAGGGGATAAACTTGTGGGCACCTACAAAAGCATGTCAATGCCCAATGAAATTGTCTCTATTAATCCTCTTGATGGAACATATGCTCAACTAACCTTTGAGAATAAGCATCTTCTTGACCAGATAACAATGGGAAGAGTTGAGGAGAGATGGATTAAGACAGTTGACAATAAGGATATGCATATGTGGGTTGTCTATCCTCCAGATTTTGACTCTACAAAAGTATATCCTGCATTGCTTTTCTGTCTTGGAGGACCACAGGGAACTCTTAGTCAGGGATGGTCATATCGGTGGAACTTCCAGCTTATGGCTGCCAATGATTACATAGTAATTCTTCCAAACAGAAGAGGCACCACAGCATTTGGGCAGGAGTGGACAGATCAGATTTCAGGTGACTATCCTGGTCTGAATATGCAGGATTACTTCTCTTCAGTTAAAGAGATGAAAAAAGAGAAATACGTGGGTAAAGTGGGTGCGGTAGGTGCCAGTTACGGCGGATACTCCGTGTTCTATCTTGCCGGAATTCACAAGGGTATGTTTTCTGCATTTGTTGCTCATGCAGGCATCTTCAATCAGGAACATATGTATATGACAACAGAGGAGATGTGGTTCCCGCACTGGGATAATGGTGGTGCACCTTGGGATAATAACCCTGTTGCGAACAGGCATTATGCAAGCTCGCCTCACAAGTTTGTCAAAAACTGGGATACTCCTATTCTTATAACTCACGGAGAACTGGATTACAGAGTTCCTGTTGATCAGGGAATGGCTGCATTCAATGCTGCTCAGGCACTTGGAGTACCTTCGGAACTGCTCCTCTTTCCGGGGGAGAACCACTGGATACTTAAGCCACAGAACAGCATACAGTGGAACAGAGTTTATTACGCATGGTTGGATAAATGGTTAAAAAACTAGTACTAAAAAACATGAAAAAAATCTTCACACTTGCCTTGGTTGCAATAACGGTTGTAGCCTATGGCCAAAAGAGGCCACTTGACCACTCTGTTTATGACAATTGGAAAAGTATTGGCAACGTTCAAATTGCCGAGAACGGAAAGTATTCACTTTTTCAGGTTAATGCACAGGAGGGAGATGGCTATCTTGAGGTGCTCAACATATCTTCCATGCAGAGAGAAAACTTCCCGAGAGGAGGTTCCGCAAGGATTACACAGGACGGTAATTATGCAGTGTTTACTATAAAACCTCTCTTCTCTCAGACAAAGGAGGCAAGAATTAAAAAGGCAAAGCCAGATCAGATGCCCAAAGATACACTTGCTGTGTATAATCTGCAGGGCAAAACAATCAAAAGCTTCCCTCATCTAAAGAGTTATAAAATGTCCAGATGGGGAAGTAAATATGTTGCATTTCAAACTACTCCTCCCGCTGATACAGCTAAAGGGGCTAAACCTGTAAAGAAAGAGAAGGATGAAGGTGCTGAGTTATTTATCTATCATCTTGGAAATGGATATGTTGACACATTAAAATATGTTGCCGAATATGACTTTTCAAGAGGTGGAGATACTCTGTTCTTTGTGGCAAGACCTAACTCAAAGGATTCTCTTTTTATTCCAGGCTTATATATGTATAATCCTGCAGAAAAGAGGTCAACGCCAATTTTTCAGACAACTCTCAAGCAGAGTGTTAAACTTCCAAATGTTAGCGGAGACAACTCAAGAATTGTGTTTTACGCAAAACTGGATACTACCAAAGAGAAGAAAGATAAACATATCTCTATAATGGAGTACCGGTCCGGCATGGAAAAGGCCAGAATTGTTGTTGACAACAGTTCTCCCTTTATTCCGGAAAATATGTTAGTAAGCGAAAACAGACCTTTGCAGTTTAATAAAACTGGGAACAGATTGTTTTTTGGCATTGCAAATGTGCTTCCGGAAAAAGACACCACTATTAAAGAGCCCGAAGCAGCAAAACTAGATATCTGGCACTATTCTGAACCACATATACAACCAATGCAGTTAAGAAATCTTCAGAGAGAACTTCGCAAGAACTATCTGAGCAAGATTGAGTTGGATGGTGACCCTGCATTTATTCAGATTGCAAAGGAGGAGTACGAAAATGTAATGATTCCGGACGACTGGTCAGCTGAAAAGGGTATTGCAATAAGTAATTACTATTACCGTCTTCAGTCTCAATGGGATGCAAATCCCATCAGGGATCTTTATATTATTGATCTTAATACAGGCAAACCTGAACAAATTGTTAAGGGTGGATATATGAGCTCCTTCTCTGTCTCCCCTGCAGGCAAGTACTTTGTTTGGTACGATAACAGTAAAGGAGAGTGGTACTCTCTTAACATTTGTGATCAAAAGATTATCCCCTTGACAAAGGGCCTGAGTGTATCCTTTGCAGACGAACTGCATGACTCCCCTTCAATGGCTTCATCATACGGGTCAGGCGGATGGACGGAAGGAGATAACGCTGTATTTATATATGACAGATATGATATATGGAAAATTGATCCATCAGGGGTTAAACCGGCAGAGAATTTCACCAATGGTAAAGGTGCCTCTGAAAGAGTAACATTCAGAATTATACGTACAGACAGAGACTTCAGAGATACTGAACCTTTTGAAGAGAAGGCTGAATATATTTTAACGGCGTTTGATAATAAAACAAAGGCGCACGGATTCTACTCTAAAGATACAAGGTCACGGAAGCCTGTGCTTAAATTAATGACAACAGAGCCTTTTATGTTTACTTCACTTAAAAGAGGCAAGTCAGGTAAGGAGATGATTTATGTTAAGGCCAACTTCACAAATTCACCTGATGTATGGGTATCAAAAGATAATTTTAAAACTCAAACAAAGGTTTCTGATATTAATCCCCAGCAAAAGGAGTACAACTGGGGAACAGTTGAATTGGTAAGCTGGAAATCCAATAGAGGTACAGAGCTGGAAGGACTTCTTTATAAACCTGAAAATTTTGACCCGTCAAAGAGATATCCTATGCTTGTATATTTCTATGAAAGAAACTCAGACCTCCTCCACGCTTATCGTGCTCCGGCGCCAAGCAGGTCAACCATCAACATACCATATTTTGTTAGCAACGAATACATAGTTTTTGTACCCGACATTGCATATGAAGAGGGGCATCCCGGAAAGAGTGCAATTGACTGTATTGTACCCGGCGTAAAAATGCTTTGTGATAATGAATGGATAGACAGCGAAAATATTGCAATTCAAGGTCAGAGCTGGGGAGGATATCAAGTTGCTCATATGATTACAAGGCCTGAGACATTCAAATGGAAGGCGGCAGGAGCAGGAGCACCTGTCTCAAATATGACAAGTGCATATGGCGGAATAAGATGGGGCTCCGGAATGGTAAGGCAATTCCAGTACGAACATACACAGAGTCGTATTGGTAAAACCCTTTGGGAAGCTAGGGATCTCTATATTGAGAACTCTCCTCTATTCTTTGCAGACAAGGTGGAGACTCCTCTACTTATAATGCATAACGATGAAGATGACGCTGTTCCATGGTACCAGGGAATTGAATATTTTACAGCTTTGAGAAGATTAGGCAAACCAGTATGGATGCTCCAATATAACAATGAAGTACATAATCTTTCAAAAAGGATTAATGCTAAAGATCTTAGTATCAGGCTAGCTCAGTTCTTTGACCACTACCTTAAAGGTGCCCCGGCACCGGTGTGGATGAAGCGCGGTGTTCCTGCAACGCTCAAAGGCATTGATTATGGTTATGATTTAACTGAATAATAACAGTTTGTAAAATTTTTTCGTAAATTTGTGCAGGCGGGAGAATAAATCTCTTGAATCACATTGGATATGGCCTGCAACAAACTAACAAATATTACAAGACAACTGCGAATAATTGCGGTTGTCTTGTTCTTCTTTACAGCTTGTAAAGAGAGTAAAGTTGAAGATGAGAAGGTTTCAGCTCCAGAGTCAAAGCAGATAGTTGGAAAAGTAGTTGATAAAAGTGGCGTAGAGGATCCTGTAACAATTGTGGCGGGGAATCCGTCCAGGTTTTATGCTAAACAACTAAATAAAAGAGTTATACATGAGAATAGCGTCATTTCAAATCCACCTGTTAAACTTAATGTAATTTCCACCAATATAAAATATCCTGGCAGAGAGGGTGTCCCCTTGCCAAAGGTAATCCCTGCAAAGATTAAAAGCGTTATTGCCTACCCACCGGCGAGAGTTACAGCCAAGGACGCATATGTAAGAGACAAGAATCCATACAATTTTAGCTCCATTGCCAAGCTTCAGGGTTTAAGACATGATCAGATCAGGTCTATTACTGAGGACAGCACGGGCAATTTATGGCTCGGTACCGACGATGGCCTTACAAAATTTGACGGCAGATATTTATATCACTATACAAAGGATCAGGGGCTAACAAACAGTCTGATATTAACAGTAAAGTATGACTCAAAGGGTAATATCTGGGCAGGCACATTCAGAGGTGGTGCAGTTATGTTTGACGGGCGCGAATTTCATATGTTCACAACAGAGGAGGGACTGCCAAGTGATATAGTAAACTGGATTGAGGAGGATAACTCAGGGAATATCTGGTTTGCAACAGGTGGCGGTATTGTAAAATATGACGGTAAGAACTTGACTGTCTATACTCAGGAAAACGGACTTTGCGATAATGACACAAGATACCTTATTACTGACAAATATGGCAAACTATGGGTATCCTCAAACCTGGGTGGAATCTCTTGTTTTAACGGAGAGAGTTTTACAAATTACACAAAAGAGGAGGGTTTGCCTCAGAATGAGGTCACATCGCTTTATGAGGATACAAGGGGAGACATCTGGATGGGTCTCTCTACAATGGGAATTTTGAAATATGATGGATATTTCTTCTTTCATTACTCCAAACAGTCTGGACTAACTGACGGTGGAGTAAGAAGCATATTGGAGGACTACAAAGGTAATATCTGGATAGGCTCAACAACCTCCGGACTTTTCAAGTTTGACGGAAAAAGATTTACAAATTACAATTTAAATGAGGGGTTGGGGTCTGACTATGTAAGGTGCCTGCACGAGGACAGATCGGGAAATCTGTGGATAGGCACAAGAACTGCAGGATTAGTTAGGTATAAAGGCGATGTATTTACGCATCTGACAGCTGATGACGGACTGAGCAACAGCAGGGTAATGAGTATTCACAGAGCTCTTAATGGTTCGGTGTGGCTGGGCACTTTCGGAGGATACGTAACCATTATAGATAATCCAAAAGATATTAACGGAGGGGGAACACTATCTCTATTTGGTCCGGACCAAGGTTTAACAAGCTCAAGAGTTTATAGTCTTTTTGAGGAAGAGAACGGCAACATGTGGATGGGTACAGATGGAGGAGGAGTAGTAATATATGATGGTACATATACATATACATACACCACAAAGGAGGGTCTGTGCGATAACACTATAAGAGATATCGCAAGGGGGAACAATGGAGATATCTGGATTGGCACTTACGGTGGAGGGGCATCAAAGTACGATGGTAAAAGCTTTACAAACTTTTCAGTAAAGAGTGGGCTTAGCGGTAACAATATTATGGCAATTTATACCGATAGGAATGGATTGGTGTGGTTGGGGAGTGATGGAGGGGGAGTATCAACTTATAATGGAAGTGAATTTACACACTATACAACAAAAGAGGGGTTCTTCAGCAATATTGTAAACAGTATAACTGAAGACAAAGATGGCAATATCTGGTTTGGTACCGGAGGAGAGGGGTTGGTTAGGTTTGATGGCAAATATTTTACAAGATACGGAGTTAAGGAGGGATTGAATAATGACTATGTGATGTCTATTTTAATAGATTCATCAGGAGTAATCTGGGCAGGAAGCAGGTATGGAATAAACAAAATAACAAAGGACTCTTCTCTTTCCGGTTACAAAATCAGAAGTTACAATTACGAGGATGGATTTATTGGGATGGGATGTAACCTTGGATCAATTGAGGATTTACCTGATGGAAATATTCTGACCGGAACAAATGACAGATTGACTAGATTTCATGGTGATAAGGAGATTCAAAAGAGTGCACCTTTCACTTTGCATCTGACAAATCTGATGATTTTCAATGAAGAGATTCCCTGGACATACATTTTCACCAACAGAGACTCCATTTTTCAATTGAATAATGGTCTTAAATTGAAAAACATAAATCTATCAGATATTTCAAAATGGAATAATATACCTCTTGACCTTGAACTTCCACACAAACTTAACTATATAACATTCAAATATATTGCAGTTGCACAAGATGAAATAGATAAAGTGCGTTACGAGTATAAACTTGAAGGACTTGATTTAAATTGGCATAAAACATCCGCCATTACAGAAATTCCTTATGTTAATCTATCGCCCGGGAACTACACCTTCAAAGTCAGGGCGCAATCAAGCGAAGGTGTGTTAAGCAATGAGGTCTCCTATAAATTCAGAATTAAACCGCCTTGGTGGCAAACGGTTTGGTTTTATTTGATTTTATCTATCGGAGCCATTACCATTATTTACCTATTCATTAAAAATAGGGAGAGGGCCTTAAGGGTTGACAAAGAGCTATTGCAGAAGAAGGTAGAAGAGCAAACAGAAGAGCTATTGTTAAAAAACAATGAGCTAGAGGTTCTGAACGAAGAAAAAGATAAATTATTCTCAATTATTGCTCATGACCTAAGAGGACCTTTTAGCTCTTTTCTTGGACTTACACAGATTATGTCAGAAGACCTGACATCCTTTACACAGGAGGAGATTAAATCCTTTGCAGATAATATGAATAAATCTGCCAAAAATCTTTACGACTTATTGGAAAATCTACTGCACTGGTCCAGAATGCAAAGACAAGCTATTCCATTTAATCCTACCGAGATTGCACTAAGGAATTCTATAATTGACTGCCTTGGCTGGGTTTTAGACTCTGCTAAAAAGAAGGGTGTAAACTTTACTGTTGATATTCCTGAAACGATGAAAGTTGAGGCAGATGAAAGCATGATTCAAACTGTGATAAGGAATATTGCCAGCAACTCCGTAAAATTCACTCCCAAAGGTGGAGATATAAATTTAACAGCAGAATTAATAAGCGACAACGAAATTGAAATTAGGATAAAGGATAATGGCATTGGCATGGATAAAGAGATCCAGGGTAATATCTTCAAAGTTGGCAATAAGGGTGGAAGAAGTGGCACAGAGGGCGAGCCGAGTACCGGACTTGGCCTAATGATTTGCAAAGATTTGGTGGATCAGCATAAAGGCACAATAATTGTTGAAAGCGCACCTATGGCAGGATCTCAATTTATTATCAGAATGCCTGTAAAACAGAGATAAACAAGCTTGATGAAGGCCTGGAGGGCATATATTATACTATTTACTTTAATTACCCTTATCTCTTGTAGAAGAGATGAAGAGGTTGTTGATGCTCGTATATTTCCGCCAATTATTAAAGCTAGCGGATATGTAGTACCCGGAGACTCAATAAAGTTGCCTGACACTTTAAAAATAAAGTCAAAAGGAGGATATCAGGCAAAACTGACCTCTCCCGTTCCAATTAAAACAAACCAGAGTATTATACCGGTCTCCCTTAAAATGAGCAAACTGGTGACCACTCCCAGAAGGATTGGAACAGGAGAGTACAGAGAACCAAAAGTGGTAGAATTTACAGAACAATCAACAATAGTTGGCTCTCCTAAACAGGTACTTGTTAAAGAACCACTTTACAAAGAGATTAACCCTGGAAGCTTCTTTTACTTTAATAAAATGCAGGGGCTTCTGCATGATCAGATCAGAGCCTTAGCTCAAGACTCAATAGGGAATATTTGGATTGGTACAGATAACGGACTCAGCAGATACGATGGAAAACACTATTATCATTACACTTCTAATCAAGGTCTTGCAAACAATCTGATAAATTATCTTTTCATTGATTCTAAGAAAAACATATGGATAAGCACATATGAAGAGGGGGTTACAAAATTTGACGGAACCAGCTTCACTAAAATCTCATCTCAGGATGGGTTACCCCATGACCTTGTAAACTGCATCTTTGAAGACCGTTACAACAGAATTTGGTTTGGTACAAGAAGGGGTTTAGTGATGTATGAAAAGGGTAAACTTACAATATTCACAACAGAGTCAGGTCTCTCCGCAAATGATGTAAGATCAATAATTGATGACAATTCAGGACGGATGTGGATTGCAACATATGGTGGCGGTATCTCAATTTACGACGGGGAAACATTTTCACTGTTTACTACAAAGGAGGGCCTAGTTCAGGACCACATTTCAATGCTTTTTAAGGATAGCCATAATAACATTTGGATTAGCACTGCATTCATGGGGCTGATTAAGTACGATGGCAGAGCTTTAACATCATATACAACAAGAGAGGGGTTAGGGAACAACTCTATAAGAAGCATACTTGAAGACAGGGATGGTAATATGTGGTTTGGAAACTCTAACGGCAACATCACCCGTTTTGACGGTACAGCTATGAGAGTTTACGGGAAAAACGACGGGTTGGTTGCAGAGGCTATGAGAAGCTCTCTACAGGATATGAATGGTAACCTATGGTTTGGCACAAGGGGAGCAGGCTTGGTAAGATTTGAGGGAAGGCTTTTCTCTCACTACACAGAACAGGAGGGTCTCTCCAGCTCAAGAATAACCTCAATAAATGAAGACCACAGCGGAAATTTATGGATAAGTACCTTTGGCGGTTTTGTCAATATTCTTTCAGAAGGAATTTCTAATGGGATTAAGAGGCAATATATTAGAGTTTTTGGTCCAGAGGCTGGTTTAACAGGAAGATTTATTTTCAATACAACAACCGACTATCAGGGGAGATTGTGGATTTCAACCGATAATCAGGGACTTCTTATGTATGACGGGGCACGAACTTATATATATGACGAATCAGGTGGTTTGCCGGATAAAACCATTGTTCAGGTTGACAAGGATAATGAGGGTAATATATGGTTCTCATCTATGAGATCGGGTATCTCTAAAATAATAGGAGAAACCATTATTACCTTTGGCACCCAAAATGGTATAAGCCACAACCATGTAAGATGCTTTCTTCAGGACAGCAGATCAAATATTTGGTTTGGCACAGCCGGAGGAGGTTTGACAAAATATGACGGAAAGAGCTACACCCATTTTAATAAAAAACACGGCTTCTTCACAGATACAATAAACGATATTCTTGAAGACAACAGAGGTATAATTTGGTTTGCCAGTGGAGGCAATGGACTTATAAGGTATGACGGAGACACCTTTATAAGATATTCAGAAGAGAGTGGTCTAAAGAGTAAGGTTTTAATGAGTCTGATTCAGGATAAGAAGGGTAGCATCTGGATCGGGACAAGATTTGGCCTACATGAGATAAAGCAAAGAGTCCATGAATCAATAGATAGTCTTAATAGAGGAATCTCAATTAACAGCTTCGGAATTGAGCAGGGGTTTATGGGGATGGAGTGCAGAAAGGAGTCCTTATTTGAGGCATCCGACGGAACAATCTGGATAGGGACAGAGGACCGTCTGACTGCATACCACGGTGGCAGTTCTATTGAGAGAGACATATTACCCTCTCTGCAGATTACAAAGGTTCAACTATTTAATGAAGATGTTGACTGGAGTGACATTTATAACAACCCCGATTCAATCTACACTCTAAACAACGGAATAAAACTAAAAGGTGTAAAGTTAAGCGGAGTAACAGACTGGTATCTTTTACCAAAAGATTTAACCTTGAAGAGAGGGACGAACTACATCTCATTTAATTTTATTGCAACCACACATTCACAAACAAAAAGTATTAAGTACCAGTATATGCTTGAGGGGTTGGATAAAGGTTGGAGTTCTCCTACTGAAAGGACAGAGGCATCATACGGACATTTAAACAGTGGCAGATATACTTTAAGGGTTAAGTCAGTAACAAGTGAGGGGCTGGAGAGTAAAGAGACAACATTTTCCTTTAGGATTAGGCAGTCATGGTGGGAAACTTCCTGGTTCCATTTAACCATACTTCTGTTTACCGGATTTTTATTGTATAGGATATACAGATTAAAAATCAAAGATTTATTAGCTGAGCGCAGGGGACTTGTTTATAAATTAGAGGAGAAAAATACTGATTTTGAAAGAAGCAGAGAGTCAATAGAGAGACTCTCAAAAGAGCGTGAAAAGATATTTTCAATAATCTCTCAAGATCTAAAAGGTCCCATTAGCAAAATGATTGGATCATCAAAGAACGCCTCATCATTAAATGATCTGCTTGACAACCTTTTAATGTGGTCTGCAATCCAACAGGGTAAGATCATCTTCTCTCCTGAAAGCTCTAATATCACAGATATTATTAACCAAAAATTAGACTCGTTACTTCAGCAAGCTAAAGAGAAGGAGATTTCAATTATTAATAAGATTCCTCGCAAACTCGACATTGAAGCAGACCCCAGATTGCTCAAAAACATACTTGGAAACCTTATTTCAAATGCTATTAAATTTACATCCAGAGGCGGAGACATCCTAATTAAAGCAGACTCAAGCTCCCCTGATGAGATAAAAATTATAATAGAGGATAATGGTATCGGTATGAATCAAGATATAATTAACTCTCTTTTTGAATTGAATGTTGAAACGGGGCGGACAGGTACTGAAGGAGAGCCAAGTACCGGGCTTGGTCTTCTGATTAGTAAAAATTTAATTGAGATCCACTCTGGTAAGATTGAGATATTTTCTGAGATAAAAAAAGGGAGCCGGGTTATAGTCACTCTCCCTAAGACTCAGCCGGGAATCTGATAAACAAAGATAATTGTCCTCTGTCTTCTGAAACTGATGCCCCAATTTTACCTGTAAACAAAGATTCAAATCCCGACTTTACTCTCTCCAGATCAGACAGTGATCTAAAAATTATTTCTGCATAACATACTGCGCCATCTCTCTCAACCATCCACACACTATAGTCCCCAATGGCATTAAAAATATGCATGTAGCCTGATAGCGAACTGGATAGAGCAATTGGTCCAACTGCGTATTTAACTGCATCTGAAACCCGCTCTTTCGACAGTAAAAAATTCAAAATACCATTTGGGATATTGATCGTTGCACTTGATTTAAATATATCTATGTAATGGTTAGCCAAAGCTCTGCTATTTTCAGCACTTCCAGCGGATCTCTCCTCAGAAACAACAGATATATACAGATTGCCTGATACAGACTGATACTGCCCTGGAGAACTACAGTCAGGCATCATGTACTCATCAGCAGGTCTGCATTTAAAAGTATGCTGAGAGTATATTCCGAATGCACTCTCTGCAGAGCTCATTTTATAAACCTCAATAGAGTATAAAGAGCCTTTATAGCTTACATCGTAGGCATTTAGTATCTCAAATCCATACTCAAGATAAAGCTCACTACCCCCATTCATGAATCCGTAGAGAGCCTCACCGACGAAGGCTCTCTCTCTTTTAACAGTTATCTCAGATTCATTTATAGTCTGACCATATATGAACGATACAATTACAGAGGCTAGAATTGTCAACAAAAACCTCATAGCCTTATCTCTTTAAGGTCAATATTCTCCCTTTTTCCTACACCTAGCTTCAGCTCTTCTGCCATATCAATAAATCTTGAAGCCTCCGGCCTATCAACCTTCTGAATCCCCTCCTCAATTCTCTTTGCAATAATTACATCGTGCCCAACTCTATCAACAGCTACCGGATCAGATCCAACTATCAGCATATTGTAATTACATATAAACTGAGGTTTAGCGGATGGCCCGCCATCAAAACAGCCAATTAACCCGTCTGCTATGTTTAGAACCACCTTGTCCCTTAAGGGTGGAAAAGCACACACATATGCACATGTCTCATGCCATAGACTAGAATGTAACCGGCTAGTATTTGTAATTGACCCAAAAGCCAGATTTTTAAGGCATAAAGTTGTTGTAGGCCCTGCATTTTTTAATATTGGCAGGTTAATAATTTTAGTAACTCTCTCTGTAACAATTTTTGTAAAATAGGAGTCCTTACCCTCGTTAACCATATACGGGATGGTGTAAGAGTCGTATTTACCATCTATATCTGCAAAGAATCTCTGAGACTTATCAACTCTGCCCTCAGAATAGAGCCTTCCCTGAGTGTCATAAAAGCCGCCTTTCTCATCCATACACTCAGTCCCCACAATCTCTATCCCCGGGTAATTCTCTTTTGTATAACCTGTTTCATGGAGCTGCATCTCTCTTCTGTCCCAAATAACAATATTCTCTTTAGGAATACCCGACTCTTCCAGCTGCCTTATAACAGCCTTGGTTACAGCATGTGAAGTAGTTAATAATCTTCCTGCGACAGGATTAACCTTTAGCCCGATTACATCTTTTGGAGAGACAAACTTTCTCCAGGCCTTTTTAATGCTCCTAGCACCGGTAAGGGAGAGCATACTCGTCTTAAGCATTTCGTAAGCAGCCTCCTCTGAAGGAGTGCCCTCTACGACAGACCTCTCATTTGTCACTTTTACCACTTTACCGGGATAGAGGCCCGGCATTGAACTTTTAATGCGTGGAACTGACACTGCTTCGGAGATATTTGTCTCCGGTTTCTCAGGAGCAATAAACAGAGATGTCTTCTCTGCAGCTTTTACAACAGGTGCAAACGCAATCCCGGCCCCTCCAATTGAGAGATACCTAAAGAAGTCTCTTCTTTTCATATTATTATGTTTTGGTTAGTTCAGATTCCACTCTGTACCCTCCTTGGTATCCTTAATCTGGATGCCAAGTTCTGTAAGCCTCTGACGAATCAGATCACTTGTTGCAAAATCTCTCTTCTGCTTCGCCTCTATTCTCATCTCCAAAACCATCTCCACTAAACCTGAGAGCATCTCTCCATTAAGTGAATCAGCCTTTTCATCTTTAATACCAAGAATATCTCCTGCAATCTCTGTAAACATCTCCTTTAAAATGGCCAAATCGTCAGTATTGATTATACTTCCCCTCTCTTTTGCCGTATTTACTATTTTCACCGCCTCAAAGAGCTGTGCAATTGCAACAGGTGTATTAAGGTCATCACAAAGAGCCTCATATGCGGCTTCCTTAAGTTGCGTCAGTCCATTTATTTTTTCAGCAACAGATGAACTTTTCAATTTATCTGTATCCTGTCCGGCGAGAAGAAGTCTTTTAAGCCCCTTTTCCGCTGCCTGTAGTGCCTCATTGCTAAAATCAAGTGTACTCCTGTAATGGGCCTGCAGGATGAAAAACCTTATTGTCATTGGAGAATAAGGCTGTTCAAGGATCTTATGGCTACCAGTGAAAAGCTCCTCCAGAGTGATGAAATTTCCAAGAGACTTGCCCATCTTCTGTCCATTGATGGTAATCATATTGTTGTGCATCCAATACTTAACCCCGCTGCTTCCCCTGGAAGCAGTGTTTTGTGCCAGTTCACATTCATGATGAGGAAAAAGAAGATCCATACCCCCTCCGTGAATATCAAATTTCTCTCCAAGATATTTTGATGACATTGCTGAGCACTCCAGATGCCAACCCGGAAATCCTTCGCTCCATGGTGAAGGCCATCTCATGATATGCTCTGGATTTGCACGCTTCCACAAGGCAAAATCAAAAGGGGATTTTTTGTCACTCTGTCCTTCCAACTCTCTGGTGTTTGACATCATATCTTCCAGAGATCTTCCGGAAAGAGCTCCATACTTATGATTTTTACTATATTCCGTTACATCAAAATATACAGAGCCGTTGCTCTCATAGGCAAGCCCTTTTTTCAGGATTGACTCAACCAAAGATATCTGTTCAATTATGTGTCCTGAAGCTCTGGGCTCAATATCAGGAGGCAAAGTATTAAGAAGCTTCATCGCTTCATGATATCTGAGAGTGTAGTGCTGAACCACCTCCATAGGCTCCAGCTGTTCAAGCCTAGCCTTCTTAGCTATTTTATCCTCTCCTGCATCAGAGTCATTCTCAAGGTGTCCTACATCTGTAATATTTCTCACATATCTTACTTTGTAACCTATCTTCCTGAATAGCCTGACAAGAACATCATAAGTCACACCAGGCCTGGCATGTCCCATGTGTGCATCCCCATACACAGTTGGGCCGCAAACATAGATTCCTGCCATACCGGAGTTAACGGGTTCAAAACGCTCTTTTTTTCTGCTGATAGTGTTGTAGATATGAAATTCTCTCATAATGCATATTTTTGAAAGAGCTGGTGCCTCATCTGAGGCACCGCTCATAATTTGCAAAAATACAACAAAATTCTATTCGGCACTCCCGCTCTGATGATGTTTGATTACAGAGGCAACTATCTCATATGTTTGTCTCTCTACTCCGGATTTTGTCTGATAATTGACCGGCTTTAAGCGTCCTGTAACAGATAGAGTGCTCCCTTTTCGTATAGATGAAAAATCCGGCATGTTTTTTCCTGCCCAGGCTACAATATTATGCCATACTGTCTCCTCCTGCCACTCCCCTTTTCTGTTTTTATAGGCCTCATTTGTTGCCAGAGATACCCTCATCACCTGCAATCCGTCTTCAAGAGAGCTGATACGCGGATCAAAACCAACGTTCCCCCTCAATTCCACTCGATTAATTGATTTTTCCATGTCTGAAGATTTTATATTCACAGACAAAGTAATAGTGCACAAATGAATTAAGGCAAATAGTAATTAATTAATAACGGATATAAGTGTTTATTCTACTTCGTGTACTTAATATTGTTTTTTTCAAGCAATTTATAGAGACCTCTATCGCAAACTACTCGTGTTATGCTGCAGGGATAAAAAAATCCCTCCATTTTCCAGTATTCATCAATAGAATAATTTTCAAAATATGACATCATTAGTCTTAAGACAACGGCATGGCAAACAACAAGAATCCTCTCGTCTCTGTGTTTTTCAAAGAGAGGCAGAACAAAATCCAGAGCACGCTTCTGAACCTCTTCAAACGACTCTCCTCCAGGACCGGGGATAAAATCAGATGGTTTGGAAGAGAAGGCTGCCATTCTCACAGGATCCTCCGCCGATGCTCTTGCAAAAGATTTGCCCTCAAGATCTGCCAGATTTATCTCTTTAAGCTCAGGCGAGAGATTCAGAGAGGTATGACCAATCTCTCTCATAACTATTGTTGCTGTTCTTTCCGCCCTTAACAGAGGGCTAGTATATATTGATGCAACACCCTTATCTTTCAAATAGGCTCCTAGTATTCTTGCCTGCATCAGACCCATTTCGGTGAGTGGAGAGTCTTTCTGCCCTTGCATTCTTCTTGCCACATTCCACTCGGTCTGGCCATGTCTGGTAAAGATAACTTCTGTCATTAGGTTCATTATTGCCGCAAAGATAAGAAAACAGATTTCCAGAATCATACATTTTCTTTCCAGAATAATTCAAACTACAAACAGATTAATTCAAACAGTAAATCAATGCGATTGTGTTATGTATTTTAGAGCTAAAAAAAATGGACAGAAAATGCAGAGAGTGCGACAGAGTTGTATTTGGAAGAGTGGACAAGATTTTTTGCAGTGATGAGTGCAGAAATGCATATAACAATGCTCGCGAGAGAGAGAGAAAACATGAGACAATTGAAATTGATAGAATTCTTAAGAAAAATTTAAGAATACTTAAAGAGCTTACCGCCGGAGGATATAAAAGGGTGGCTCAGGAAACCCTCTCCTCAATGGGTTTTGATTTCAGATATATCACATCAGTAAAATTTTCAAAAGGGGGTAAAATTCTGATGCAATGCTACAATTACTCATATGTAAACTCCTCAAAAGGAATAGTTTACATTAGAGAAAAAAATAATTGATTTTGAATGAAAATATTATATACATTTGAGGCATAAAATAAAGCTAAACTCAGGATATAACAATTTAAAATTCAATACAATGAAAAGAATTTTCATTTTTACGGCACTTATTTTAGCTGTTCTCTCTCTATCGTCTTGCGTAGAGAGGTCTGCAAAATACAAAGCACTACAGGCACAGCTTGATTCTCTGGGAACTGCTCACTCTATTAAAAGCAGTGAGTTTGAAGAGGTATTTGCTACTCTGAATGAGGTTGAGGCGGGACTTCAATCAATCAGAGAGGCCGAGAATATTCTTGTCTTACAATCACAGCAGGGCGGAGCGGAGATACAAGAGAATTCAAGAGAGAGACTGAAGGCAGATGTTGCTGCAGTAGGAGAAGCAATTAAGAGTTATAAAAAGCAGATAGACAAACTGAAAAATGACAATCGCATTCAGTCAAACCAGTTCAAGAAGAGGCTGGCTGCTCTTACAGCTGAATTAGATGCTAAATCTGATCTTATTGAGGATCTTGGCAGGCAACTGGCAGAGAAAGACAGACAACTTATAGTTAAAAGCCAGCAGATTGAATCTTTGGATAAAACTGTAACAACTCTTAAAACTGAGGTGACCTCACTTAGCCAGACATCGGCATCTCAAAAGGAGACAATCGCTACTCAGGAGGCTCAGATTTACTCCGGTTATTACATTATTGGTTCAAAATCTCAACTAATTGAGGCGAATGTGATGTCAAAAGGCGGATTGTTCAAGTCGGCTAAAATTTCATATCAGGCAGAACAATCGGCATTTATCAAAATTGACATACGAGAAGTTAAAGAGATAAATACTAACGCTGAACGTGCTAAAGTTTTATCGGTACATCCAACAGGGACATACGCCTTTGAAACTGATGAAAACGGACTTCAGGTATTAAAAATTTCTCAGCCGGCAACATTCTGGGAGCAAACTAAATATCTGGTAATACAAACACTTTAAACTTATATATGAAAAAATTCGGAACAGTTATTGCTGCCATCTCTACACTAATTTTTTTAAATTCCTGTAATACAAAGATGACAGATGTTAATCCTTTGCTTGTAGCTTCTGAAAACCCTTTTGAAGCACCTGCGTTTGACAAAATTAAAAACGAACATTACAAACCTGCCTTTGAGGTGGCCATTAACGAGGGCAGGGCACAGATAGATTCTATTGTATCTAATCATGAAGAGCCATCTTTTGAAAACACAATTGTGGCTATGGAGTATGCCGGAAGAAGGCTAAACGGAATTGCCTCAATTTTCTTCAATCTTAACGAGGCTGCTACAGACTCGGTTATGCAGGCTCTTGCTCTTGAAATTTCGCCCCTGCTTACTGAATACTCTAACGACATCATGCTTAATGATGCTCTTTTTAACAGGGTAAAAATAGTGTATGATAAAAGGGCAGAACTAAATTTGAACCTTGAGGATTCAAGGTTGCTTGAAGAGACCTATAAAGGATTCACCAGAAATGGTGCCAACCTAAGTTCTGAGGCAAAGGAGCGGTTCAGACAGATTAATACAGAGTTATCTCAGCTCTCTCTCCAGTTTGGGCAAAATGTACTGGCTGCTACAAACAAATTTTTCATACAAATAACAGACTCATCTCAGCTGGCAGGACTACCCCAATTTGTAATTGAAGCAGGAGCTGCAGAAGCTGCAGAAAGGTCACTTGAGGGTTGGGTTTACACACTTCAGGCACCAAGTTATGGGCCGTTTCTCCAATACAGTGAAAACAGAGATTTAAAGGAGAAGTTGTGGAGAGCTGCAAATACAAAAGCGTATAAAGATGAGTTTGACAACTCAGATATTGTTAGGAAAATAGTCTCTCTGAGAATTGAGAGGGCTAATCTGCTTGGATTTGAGACTCATGCAGACTATGTACTTGATGTAAACATGGCAAAAAGCTCCTCAACAGTTAACTCTTTTCTAAACAATCTTCTAGATAAAACGCTGCCTTTTGCAAAAAAAGAGGTTGATGATATTCAGAAATATGCTAATTCTCTTGGATTCCAAGGTTTGTTAATGCCCTGGGATTTTAGCTACTATTCAGAAAAATACAAGAATGAAAAGTATGCAATTAGTGACGAGTTATTGAAACCCTATTTCAAACTTGAGAACGTACAACAGGCAATCTTTGCTCTTGCAGACTCTCTGTATGGTTTAAAATTTAAAGAGAATTTAAATATTCCGGTTTACCATCCTGATGTAAAGGCGTATGAAGTTCACGATGCCGATGGAAGATTTCTCTCTCTGTTATACATGGACTTTTTTCCAAGAGCTAGCAAAAGAGGGGGCGCATGGATGACAACCTTCAGAGATATGTACTTTGAGAACGGAGTGGAGAAGAGACCTTTTGTTTCGCTGGTTTGCAACTTTACCAAACCAACTAAAGAGACCCCTTCTCTGCTTACCCATTATGAGTTTAACACTCTTCTGCATGAATTTGGCCACGCATTGCACGGTATTTTTGCAGAGGGGCAATATCCCTCACTGACCGGGACTAATGTTGCAAGGGATTTTGTAGAGCTACCCTCACAAATCATGGAGAACTGGGCAGTGAAGAAAGAGTTTCTGTCTTCTTTTGCAAAGCACTACCAGACAGGCGAGTCAATTCCGGCTGAACTTATAGATAAAATTGTTGCCGCAAAAAATTATTTAAGTGGTTATTCAAATGTAAGGCAACTTACATTTGGGATAAACGATATGGCTTGGCACTCTCTGAAATCTGTTCCGGAAGGGGATATTGAGAGCATTGAAAAGAGAGCAACAAAGAGGACTCAACTACTTACTGATATTGAGGGCACCTGTTTTTCTCCCTCTTTCAGCCATATCTTTGCCGGAGGGTATTCAGCAGGATACTATAGCTATAAATGGGCAGAGGTACTTGAGGCAGATGCGTTTTCTCTGTTTGAAGAGAGAGGGATATTCTCAAAAGAGGTTGCTCATTCGTTCAGAGAGAATATTCTCTCAAAAGGGAACATTGAAAATCCAGATATTTTGTACCGAAAATTCAGAGGAAGAGACCCTCAGCCTGACGCACTTCTTAAGAAATTCGGAATGACAGGCAGAAGCCAGTAAAATAATCCTGCTAAAAGAGAAGTCCTAACGATACTGAAATTAAAGATCTTGACGATCCTCTGCGTTGTATCTGCCTGAAACCGGCATTAACAAAGAGGGTCGTCTCCTTTTTATCACTAATGCTGTATCGGTATTTGACTCCACCACCCATTATCATCCTACCTGATGTAGTATGATTATAGTCAGACTCCAGCAGATTTGAGGCAATTTTTAGGTTACCACTCTCAATTTCATTCCTGATATCCATCATCTCTCCCCACCCCTTTGAGGCTCCTCCCGATAGTGAGATATCCAGAATGGATCTTTTCCCTATAGCAAAGTTTCTGTTTGCAGAGAGCTCTCCACCTGCGCAATTAATCTCCTGAAGATAATATGATGGATAGACAATAAATTCCCCGAAAAACCTGTCCACTACTCCGCTAAGTGTAAATACCCAGTCAGGATTCCACCTACTCCCTCCTACCTCCATTGAATAGGAGCCTGTGTATTTTTCAAATTTGTCGTAATACCTTAAAGTCATTCCATACTCAAACCAACTCCAGGTGTTGACCTCTCCGGGGACCTGTTCATATAGGTTTTCAATCTTATATGAAAGTCTCTCTTTGAACCCTGCATGAAGTTTAATAAGATGTTTCGTAAGATTCCCTGTTATTGTTATCCCGGCGTTCATACTCAAATTCATACTTTCAATAAAGGCGTATCTTCTGAGGATGTTGTAATCATCAAAATCATTTTCATTACCATACTCTGCCGTTAACTCTCCGTAAAGAGCAGTATTTCCACTAAAAAACGAACCTTGAAGTGAGGCACCATAATAATCTGAAAAATATCCTCTATCCATTACTGTGGAATTTGTTATCCCCTCTCTCACAAACATCCACCCTCCCTGAAAATTATAAATATGTTTGCCGGTAACATCACCCAGGAATATGTAATCCGCTCTCTCTGCATCATGTCTGTAAAGAAGGCTGGCACCTGCCATGAATCCCCCTTTTCTGATTGTTACAGATGGTCTGACCTCAATTGAGGATGCGACATTTCTGTTTCTGCCGTCAACTCTTTTCGCCGCAGTTGCTGTTTCATAATCAAATCCTATTCCGGCTGACAAAGTTTTATTTACCCGATAACCCACTCCCGCAGATATTCTGTAATTTTCACCAGTAACCCGGCCTGGAATAGAGTCTGTCATCATATTAATTACTGACCTTGGTTTTATCGTACCCGACCATGCCTGACCTCTCTTTTCAATATGATCAAAATTAAAAGAGCCATAAAAGAAGATATCTCTTCCGGAGAGAAACGACTCCGTGCCGACAGATGCTTTTGCCATCACTTCAGGATCGTCAACTCTTTTATAATCACCTGTTACAAATTCTACACCTCCGTTAACTTGGGACAAGCTGCCAAAGTCATTAACAGTTAATCCTGCTGCGTTTTTTGACGTCAGCCATGGGTAAAGGATTTTGGCCCTTTCAAGAGTTAAAAGACCTTTTGGCTCTTCTGCCTGTATTACATGGGATTGAATAATTAAACTAAACCCAAGGAGAAATTTGTATATTGATGTTTTCATAATTATTCTCATTTAGCAAGAGAGGCTCTCTTCCTCGTTTCAAAATCTAAAGTAGAGTTATTTGTGTCCATATATACAACTCTTTGTCCCTGTGAAGTCTCCACAACTCTCTCAACTCTCCTGTGAACGCTCTCTCCACTGCCAATACCTGATGTCATTGCAAAGCCATTATCAATTTCTGGCCTCAGTCGCTTTGAGTCAGTAGCCTCCCTGAAGCACTCTAGCCCATCAATTATCAACTCCTTGTCAATCAAAAGACAGTCAAAAATTCTTCTCTCTGGCTGATTAGGATGCCAAGTATATGTATCTGAGACAAATTGCTGAGTACTTTTTCCTCCCAGAGAGAATATGAAAAAGGCAGGGCTTGTCTGAGAAAAACTGAACTGATTAGAAGTTCCTACTTTCCAGAAGCAGGTCAATCTTTTAACACCGACATTTGGCACGGTCTGACCACTTGTCATCACGGGATCATAAACAGCCCAATATCCTGCAATCCCTAGATTAACAGCTGCAGGGGAGATAGTTGTATGGTCAATTCCATTCATTGATATTACAATTTCTTCACCAGGCAACAGAGGATTATCATATCCGCTTCCGGGAAAGATCCAGGCCATTGATACAGCTGGTATTGAATCTCTCAGTTCTGAGGTTCCCGGTTTAATCCAGGCAGATGGCCTGCCGGCACCGGGAGCATTGTAAGGTTCTGCCATAGCAAAGCCGAGCGAGTCAAGATAAGCCACCTCATCTGAATTATTGTAAAGAATAACATATTTATCGTATGCATAATTTTTACCGGTTATGGGGTTAAGAGCACCTCCATAATATGCCTCCTTAATAATAAGCTGCCCTGTCTTAGATGCATTTAACGGGATGGTGACATTTGCAATATTGGGATCGTTGGGTGTGACAGAGATTTTATTGGCTGAACCATTGAATATATAAATAATTCCCCCTGGCTCTGCATGTTTAACAACAGCGGTAGCATTGTATGTTCCATGAGCAACCCTTATTGATGCCCTGCCGTTTGCATCAGTAGTGCCTGAGAACTGCAGCCCTGATACAGGATCACTTATAATCAATGATATCCCCTCTGAATTAAAGTCATATCCAATCGGCATTTTAACCTCAATCTCTATGACTGAGCTTAGAGAATCTTCACAAAAGGCCTCTTTTCTCAACTCCTTCATACACCCACTGATAATCAGTGCAATTATTATTGAAAATAAAACTCTTTTCATACTATGATGTTTAGAAGGTTAGTCTTAACTCTGCCCCAAAATAAATCTCTGTATTCATTCTTGAACCCGCAGCATTAGGCCTTGTGTTCAATTTCATTATGGGCCTGGAGTTGGTAAAATTGTTAGCATAAAACGATAGCGAAGCAAGATTTCCTATCTCTTTGGTTATTCTCAAATTTGCCATAAAATAGGGTTTATATCCTGATTTTTGGAAATAATAGGGCTGGCTTGAAGAGAGTATAAGCATCTGTAATCTCTTCTTAAGATCAGGATCTGTTGTAGTATAATAATCTTCAAATGACCTTATATTTCCGTTTTTATCCATATAGAAATCGGGATTTCTGTACAGGGTGCCATCAACTCTCTCACCGCCCCAGTCTCCATAAACTCTGTTTCCCTCATTGTCAAGCATATAAATCCGCTCTTTATCATATATATTCCATTTGTCGTTTACCCATATGAATTGGCCTACAAGAGAGATTACAAGCCTAATAGAGGGGATGTTAGTAATAATATGAAGATTTGAATTAAACCTGCTGCTACCATCCCCGACTGTTAAATAATGAGCTTTTGATTCATATATTCCGACATACGGGAGCTTTTCCCTGTTATTGACAGGATCAGTTATTGATATATATTCTCGCCTCAGGCCCGGAGATCCGTCAAGCTGATAAATATATGCACCGCTCAATATAATTGATGTGTTAAGAGACTTAATTCGTCCAAAATCAAATTCATACTCTAACCCCCACTTTTTTGTTTCACCTCTGTTATCAGGAGTTGAATATTGCTTAAACTCTGTATAAGTAGTATAGTCAAGCGGAATATACTCTCCCTGATTGTTTTTTATCCAGACCTTTCCCTCCCTGAAAACCGGTGAGGCATTAGGATCCGTCACGCTACTGTAGTAATCATAAGAGGAGGTCAAATAGGAGTAGTTGTCCGTTATGCCATTCTTTAATCTTTCATTGAACCATGTCAATCTGGTTTTGATTCCTACTATATCAATATCAGCACCTATCTCAACATTTCTTGTTTTTACAGGTTTCAATTCATATTGAAGCCGGTTGTCAACAATTTCTGTCTGGATAACCGCCAGTGACTGACCTGAAGATGAGTTTCTATACTGGAAAAGCGGTATATCAATGTATGCAGGAGCAGGATATAGAAGCCCTATTGCCGGCAGTCTATTCATCAATCCCCACCCACCTCTTAAGGTTATCTCCCGGAATACCCCTTCTCCTCTGTATGGGAACAGAGAGTATTTGACATTACTTCTTGGGTCAATTGTCGGCTTGTAACTGTACCCTTTGATCATCATCTTTGTAACTCTCGCACCTGCGCTGATCTCAAAGTCCCTCCCGAAAAGTTTTCCGGCAACTCTCTCCTCAGCATATACACTTATATCATTCATGAAAGGGATATCCGAATATGGTCTCTCTCTGAAATACTGAGGTGCACTTCCTGTGTAATAGGTTCCTCTCCCACGGTTCCCTTTGCTGTTGAATTCAATACCGGCCATGGTTCTGAAGATAGTACCGGCAATCTCTCTGTTTAGAAAAGCTGATACTTTCCCGCTTAAATAGAGAGGAAGCTCCTCATTTCTTCTATCAAATTCATCTAGTTCACCTGTAAACCACCCTTCTCTAATACCCTCACTCATGCTATTGATAGTGGGTTGAGGAAGTCCGTTATTTATTGAGAATTTCTGAAAATTCTCTTTAGAGAATCTTCCTGAAAGGTTGTAGTTAAGTGATGTTATCCAGCTCCTCTTGAGTTGCCAGTTACCATAGATAGAGAGTGCTATATTTGACTCTCTTCTTTTTGTAAAGTCCCTGCGTGAGACATCCGGGTCAACCATTGAGTTATTTCTTACTAAATATCCACTAAGATTTGCATTGAATCTTAAAGGAGCATTGTTTCTGATAAATGTATTAGAATAGGTTATTCCTAGAGTAGTTCTGTTAAAAATATCCACCGGAGAACGGGCATCTTTGTATGCATGAGCAAAGTCTGCATCTACATTTAAGTTTCCTCTCTCTCCTCCCAGGTAGAATCCTTTGCTGAATGATATGGCCTTTGTTCTGGGATCGGCTTTTATTCTGATTTCATAAGGAGATTTTCCCGCCTTGGTTTTAACCAATACCGCACCCGAAGTTACGTCTCCGTACTCCGCTGAAAGTATCCCCTTCAAAACCTCTACAGATTCAATATTATCCGTGGAGTAGCGCCTGTAGTCTAATGTGTTAAACAGGTCTGTCTCAGTCTCAACAAAATGTGTTGCATCGTTAAAGACCCTTGATCCATTCATAAATAGAGCAACTCCCCTTGCATTATTTTTGCCGGGATCCTGAACAGATCTGATAGCTATGTCATTTTTACTAGTCAGACTTGGATTTGAAGTTAATGCTCCCGGCAAAAGCTGCATTATATCTGCCAGGCTGGAGGGCTGCAGGTGCCTTATTGCTGTTGGTCCAATTACAGATGATGTATTAATTGACTTTCCTGTTACTGCTGTTACAGTAATCTCCTCTATCTCCAGATTCTCCTCCTCTAATTGCAGGACAATCTCCTTAATATCCTTTCCTGCATCGGCAACTATTGTTAAATCTGCATAACCCAGTGTTGTTATATCAATATTATACCTCCCTTTAGGTATCCTCTCAATTTTAAACTCCCCTCTTTCGTCTGAATATGCCCATACACTAAGCTCTCTTATAAGCACAAATGCGTTAGGCAAAGGGTCCCCTGTCTCCTTTGCCACCACTTTACCCTCAATTATTACACCCTCCTTGCCGACAGATTGTGCACTCACAGATGCCGATATCAGGACCAGCAATATGGCGAGAACTGGTAATCTTAAGTTTTCAATTATCATTATATATGGGTTTTACAATGTTTCAATAAATTTGCATATTCGCCTAAAATAGAGATCTCCTCCGGACTCCCAAATATCAAGATGAGAGGCATTTTGTAAAATCAAAATTGAGCTCATTCTGTTCTTTAAAGCTGAATAAATCTCATAGGCATTGGCCGGGTTAATCTTGTTGTCTCTGCCTCCATGCACTATCATCACAGGAATATTTATCCTTTTGGCAGCAATGGAAGGCGATACTGTTTCGGGGTCAAGACCAGTCAATCCAATAACTCTTTTTACAATTACATTTTCAGCCGGCTTGAAATTTAACCCTGCCATTAAACGGAAGTAGCCTTCTGCTACGTTTTCAAACCTTCCATAAGAGCTTTCAGAAACAACGCCGTCAACTCGTGAATCCTCAGCAGCCACCAAAAGAGAAACTGCAGCTCCGAGAGATTGGCCCCACAATATGAGCTTTCCATTTATTCCCCATTTTTTTTCAATATAATCTATCAGCTCTTTCAGGTCGCCTCTCTCCAAATGACCATATGTTACAAAATCCCCCTCGCTCTCTCCATGATATCTCATGTCCATTGAGAAGCAATCAAATCCGAGTCGGGAGTAGTAGGATGCAAGAGGGTAGAAAATCTCTTTTGATCTTCTGATGCCGTGAGAGAAAATAATAGTGCCTTGATTGCGTAAAGAATCTATTGCTGAGACTTTTAAAACACTAATTGAAGCCCCGTTTGAAGTTTCAAAATTGAATTTGGAAACAAACTTCTTATTGATGTTGAAACTCTCACATTCAAGCAAAGAGTCAGAGGAGTGATCTGCCATGAACAGTGAAGAGATTGATGAGTTCACCTTAACTGAAAGGATTGGAACTATCCAGTAAATTGCAGCCGCCAATGTGAATATGACGGCAAAAATAAAAATAAAGAGAATTCTATACGGTCTTTTCATTAACTCTCTCTCTTATGCCTCCCAGCATTGCAAACTGTGAAGCAACAATTAACACATACTCCGGCAAATAACCTTGAATACCATTAAGCCATATTACAGCAATCGTCAGAGAGAGCACCAAAAGAATAATTATCAGCACTCTGGCAAGCTTCCCACATCTCTTTACGAATGGAAGAGTTACCAGAAGCAGAGCGTAAATAGGATTACACCACAAAAGGTTGTAATTGGCATGCAGCTCAATATGGTCAGTCATAATTATTATGCCGGTCAGTACCAACCCTAGCAGGGCCGACAGAACAAGTACAATATCCTGAACCGGTCTCAGAACTCTTATAAATCTTGATGCCACAGTAAGCAGGAAAATTATGATTGAGATAAAAAGCGGAGAGATAAAAAAATTTGTCGGTTTTGACACAGATGTCTCCTTTCTTGGCATAAGCTCTTTGAAATCTGCTGATTCGGACAACCCGTCAAAAAGTTTATCCGGAAGAAACATCCCCTCTCTCAATGAAATAACTCTATCAAGATTTGAACCCAGTATAAGATTAATTCCGGCTCTTGTCCACTTTGATTCCCTTACATATCCATTGATAAGTTCTCTGAAATTCTTATCCTCTGTACCAGTCGGCAATTCAACATAATTCTCAAGGATGTCTCTTAACTCTGTAGTACAGTTTTTGAACAAAAACGAATATAGATAGTACCTGTTTTCCGGTCTGTAGAGGTAAATGAGCCTCTCCATAATCTCATTTTTTTGTTCTTGTGTAAGATCTATTATCTGTTCAACTACACCACGTCCCTCATAATCATACTGCCAAAGAAAATCCTCAGTATTCTGCACCCCAAGCATATAGTTGAGCTTGCCCTGCATAAATTTCAGATAGAAATTTGGTGTTGCAAAATCAAACAGACCAAAGTTGAAAATAACATCCATTGAGAGAGAGTCATCTTTTACTCTTAAAGCACTGTGGCCAAAAGTAGAGTAGAGCTCACTTCCACCTGTGCAGGTTATAAGAGAAATGGTGGCATTTCTGTATTTGACATCATTGGCATTTGCCGTAGTCCAGGCAAAAACTAAAACACTTATCAGAAAAAATTTAATTAAAAGATTCCGCATTACCTTCTTTTTCTAAATCTGAAAGAGTTGAGATAATTCGGTGCCCTTCTATGATTTGTCCCCTGTTCAAAGGAGTAAGCTATTGCCAAAAGTTCAGCCTCACTCCAGGCCCTCCCGAAAAATGAGATCCCAACAGGCAGGTCTCCAATAAATCCCATTGGTACAGTTATATTTGGATAGCCTGAGATAGCAGCATATGAGGAGCTGCTTCCCAGAAAGTTATCTCCGTTTATAAGATCCGTCTTCCATGCAGGTCCTCCGGTTGGAGCCATTAATGCATCAAGTTTGTTATCTCTCATAACTTTATCAATTCCCTCCTCCCTAGTCATCTTCTGCATATGTGCAAGCGACCTCTTATACTCATCCTCCTCCAGAGAACCTTTCTGAGCAGCCATTATAAGCAGCTGCTGATCAAAGAACCTCAGCTCAACAGAATCCTCTCTGTTAAATTCAATTAACTCTTCCAGAGTCTTCACAGGAGCACCCTCTCCCAAAGATGCGAAGTAGCTCTCCAGTCCATTTTTAAACTCATACAGCATAACCTGAAAAGAGGCGGCACTCACCCCTGATCCCAATGGATAATTTATCTCAATTATCTCTGCACCTGCTTTTTCCATAAAAGCAACAGCATCATTCATTACAGAGTCAACCTTAAAATGAAAACCGCTTATATTTTTCAGAAGCCCGATTCTCTTTCCCTTAAGAGCATCCTTGTTCAAATAAACAGAATAATCATTTATAAACCTGGCTTCCGGATTAAGCGTTTTGCTGTCGGAAGAGTCTATAGCAGCCAATACTCCTAAAACTATAGCAGCATCTTCCACACTCCGTGTCATAGGGCCCGGTGTATCCTGAGTAAAAGATATCGGGATTATTCCACTCCTGCTTATTAATCCTACAGTCGGTTTAAGACCCACAATTCCATTGTTGTTAGAAGGGCATACTATAGAACCGTTGGTCTCAGTTCCGATTGCAAAAGCACAGAGATTTGCAGCAACCGCCACCCCGGAGCCGGAACTTGATCCGCAAGGATTTCTGTCAGTTACATATGGGTTCCTGGTTTGGCCTCCAACTCCGCTCCACCCGCTTGAGGAGAGGTTTCCTCTGAAATTTGCCCACTCACTCAAATTTGATTTACCAATTATTATTGCACCGGCCTCTCTTAAAAGCTCTGCTACTCTGCTGTCTCTTCCTGGAAAAGAATGCATTAGCACAGTCGCACCTGCTGTAGTAGGCATTGAGTCCTTTGAGTCAATATTGTCTTTTAAGATGACCGGAATTCCATGAAGAGGTCCTCTGTCATTTCCCTCTTTCAGCTCTCTCTCAAGCTCCTCTGCAATTTTTAATGCATCAGGATTAACAGAAATTATAGAATTAAGCATTGGCCCACTCTTGTCAAGCTTCTCAATTCTTAAAAGATAGTCCTCAGTTACCCTCCTGACAGAGAGTGTACCGTTTCTAAATCCCTCTCCCAGCTCTTTTATGGTTATCTCCTCAAGGTAAGAGGTATCTGCCCTATCTACGCCTCCCGAACAAGAATGCAACACAGCACAAATTGACACAAAAGAGGTTAATAACAATAGTAGCGCAATCTTTTTCATAGTATTACAATTTATTTGCCGATTCTCCAGCGAGACATCAGAGATCTGGTTTTCGGGAATATTCCTCTCTGCTTGACCCTTACATCCTCAACTACATAAAAAACATCCGGGTCAAACTCTGTAACAATCTTTTCAATCTTCTTCATCTCCTTTCTCTCAATAACAGTCTCAATAATTTCAATCCTCTCCATTGAGCCTGTAGCTTCAAGAAGTGTAGCTCCGTAATTGTTGCTGTTGAAAATTGAGACCAGTTCACGACCATTCTTTCTTGTGTAAATTCTGCATAGAATTATCCCAAAAGCAATTCTCTGCTCTATCAATATCCCTACAAAATTACCTGAAGCATATCCGGCTGCATAAGAGATATAGGCAACCATATCATTTGCCCTAGAGAAGATTTCGGAGATAACTACAATCCAGATCAGCACCTCAAAAAAGCCAATAAGAGGGGCTTTGTATTTCTCCCCTTTTGAGACAAAAATAATTCTTAGAGTTCCCAGTGTAACATCTATAATCCTTCCGAAAAAAATAATCACAGGAAGAAGGTATGGGTATGTATCCAGAAAGTCAAACATAATCTGTTTTTTATATTATTTTCAAAATTAACAATTATTTCATTGCCTTTTAAAGAGCAGGTCGTGAAAGTCGTAGCTAAAATCTGTCAATGGAGAGATTGCCCTCATAGTAAAACTATCTGCAACACCCTCACGATCCAGGGTATAAACAGCAAATGCGTCTGCATCAAAAGACCTGTCATCCCACTTAACAATGAAAGTGTTTCCTTTATAAAAAAACATCTCTCCGGAGAGCTTGGGAGATCTGGCAGAGGTGAATCTTAGTCTCTCTCCGGAAAGATCAATTCTCACCTCTCCCAGCCAGCTATCTTTAAAGGTTCCGCAATACTTTTTTAACTCCTCATTACTTAAACCTCCTTTTGCACCCTCCACAACTTTCTCAACCTCATTTACAATTTTACGGGCCTCATTTGTAGCCCTTTGGAACCTCTCAAAATTTTCAGAAACTCTGTCACGCCCCTCTATTCCTAAATAGCTGTCAAGAATAGTATTGGTTATTGATGAGAAGGCCTCAGAAGATTGCTGATTTGTGAAGACAATTATACCCAATTTAAGATCCGGTATCATTGTGACCTGAGTTAATACTCCGGAGAGTCCGCCTGTATGGGTTACCATTCGGAATCCCTCTATATCGTTTACACGCCATCCTAATGCATATGCAGAGAAATTCACTTTATATGCAGCCGGGCCTCTGACAGGAATAATAGTTTGCGGAGTCCAGGTATCTTCATACTCTCTTTTTTCCATTTGGGCGATAATCCATTTTGACATATCTGACACACTGCTGTAAATCCCACCGGCAGGGTTTGCCATGGGATTCAGCTTCATCTCAACAACCTGCACTCTCCCGTTTACAGACACATGGGGGTCAATCACATTGTTTTTATCCTTTAACCTTGCGTATGAAGCTGCGCTCCTTGTCATACCTAGTGGAGACATAATTCTACTCTCAACGAACTCCTCCCAGCTAATCCCTGAGACTCTTGACACCACCTCACCGGCAACAATATACATCAGGTTGTTGTAGCTGTATTTAGTTCTAAAGGGAGACTCCCCTTTTAGAAATCTAAGATTGTAGATTACATCCTTTGTATTGAAATCTGAGCCGTCAGGCCAAATCATAAGGTCTCCTGAGCCAAGCCCATAACCCCCTCGGTGAGAGAGAAGGTCGCTTATTGTGAAGTTTTGAGTTACATAAGGGTCATAAAGCCTGAATTCAGGGATTATATCACACACCTTAGTATCCCATCTAAGCTTTTTCTCCCTGACTAAAATTGAGAGTGCAGCACCGGTAAATGCCTTACTGTTTGAAGCTATTGCAAAAAGGGTATGTTCATCAACCGAAGCCTTACCAGCCAATGATGATACTCCATATCCCTTCATATGAACAATCTTTCCATCCTTAACAACTGCTACAGCAACTCCCGGAACATTGAATGTATTCATTACCCTCTCCGTGACCTTATCAATCAATTTGCTTTTAGCAAATGCAAAACATCCCGGTAGAATCACAAGGGCCAGGAGGCTAATCAAAAATTTTGTACTCTTTTTCATTGCTATAATTTATTATTTCATTTTCCAACCCTGTCAGTAGTGAATTAATTCGCTCCTGATACAATTGATTATCACCGCTCTCCCTGCGAATAAGATCTTTGTATAACAATACAAGAGTATAAAGAGCAGATGGTTCCCAAGGCACAGAAGCTATCTCTCTAACTGCCCTGTCAAGATCCTTTACGCTATATGTAATCAAATCAAGAGATTCATATTCAAACATATCCCTGGCCCCTCCGGCAGCATTAAGTATCTCATAGAAAGACATATCAGTTTTATAGTAGAAGCTGAATTGAAAATATCCAAGTTGATTATCATACCCAAAAGAGATAAGCTCAATATTTTGAATATCAATATTAAAATTAATCTCTTCCAGCGTCTCCCTCTTAATAGTTTCAAACGGACTCCTGTCTGATAAATCCACACTACCACTTGCCGAATAGGTTCTGAATAGTCTGTGTGTATCAATAATGGTCGGATTTGGTCTCATGCCAATAAGCACTCTGTCATCTGCGTCTGCTCCCTCCCCTCCCCTTTTGCAATTAATGAATATTCCGGTACCACAATGATTTGAAAGAGACCTTTCGCCAACCCTTCCATCTGAAAGTCCTTCAGCACCATCTGCCTTATCTTTAATAATCTGAAAACCCTTGTAAATGCTGTACCTGGATGGCATATAACCCACACTTAGCATTCTGCCGTCAAGATTGAACGAAGTTATTCTAACTGTTTCACCATCACCAAATCTAAGCTTTGCAGCCTCTGAACTAAAAATATGACTGACATCCTGCTTGCCAATAAAAGATAAATATCCCGAATATTTTTCAGGAGGTTCCTGAAAGTAAATCAGCGATTTAAAATCAATTCTTCTTAAATCGCATTCAAATGTAAAATTTGGATTAAGTATTTCAAAATAGGGGATCTCCCTTCTATGTATCTTAGCTTTTTTTATCATTTTTTCTTCTTGATGGTGAAACCGGTTTAAATGGCACTGTAAAGATAAACACAGAACCTCCATCAGGATTAGGCTGGGCCCATATTTTTCCACCCATCATTTCAACATAGGATTTGGCTATTGATAAACCAAGCCCTGCACCATCATATGTTTTCGTATAGCTCATATTTACCTGAACAAACCTGTTGAAAATTTTATCAAATTGTCCGTCAGGTATTCCCACACCACTGTCGGCAACCTCAAAGTAGATGTAGCCACCATCTCTGTGGCAGCCCACTCTTACATAACCGGAGTTTGTGTATTTGATTGCGTTCTTTATAATTTTTGAAAGCACGCATACAACCTTCTCCCTGTCTATAACAATCTCGGTTACTCGCTCACTCTCCTTACAAGGGGATACTATAAGTTCTATTTTTTTCTCCTCTGCTGAAGGTGAAAACAGCATAGTTAAAGAACCAAGAAGTTCAATAATATTGACTTGTGATAATTTAATCTTAACCTGTCCGGAGTCAGCCATAGAGATATCCACAATATCTCCAATAAGTTCAAGCATCCTCTCCCCGCTCTTTTCAATTATTGATATATAATGAAGACGCTCCTCATTGCTGAGGGATTCATCCTTGAGCAGTTCTGCAAAACCAATTACTCCATTCATCGGAGTCCTGATTTCGTGACTTACATTAGCCAGAAAACCCGACTTCAGCCTGTCGCTCTCAAGAGCCTTCTCCTCAGCGTTTCTAAGCTTCTGCAGATGCTTCCTCAGGAAGAAATAGAGTAGCACTCCTGTAATAAAAACATAAAACAGTCCCTTATATGTTTGGAAATGTGCCGCAATTTCCGGAGTTGGGGCAAGAAGCAATGTCAGTTCATCAGAAAAAAGAATCCATCCGCTACCAACAAGCAGATAGATTAATATAACTGCATACTCAAATTTAAACCTGACCATAACAGCAGGATTTGACTGCAATATAGCAAATTATAGTCTAAGCGCAAATGTTTAGAGGAGAATTTCGTCAATAGCGGATACAAGCCTCTTAAAGTCTATAAAGCCTGCCAGACGTGATCTCTTACCGGATAAAGATGAGAAAATATATGTCGGAAACAGGTCAATACTGAGACTTTTTGCAAAATCAAGATCCTCCTCAAACAGCTCTCTGCCTCTCCCCTCAAAGTCTCTTACAAAACTCTTCATATTTAACCCCGCGGACTCGGCAACATCCATAATATTTTCAGTTTTTGCAATATTCACCCTTTTATGGAAGAGTCTTTCCCTTAATAAAAAGTAAAACTGCAATCCCCTCTCCTCACCCTGAAGCATTGCCGCCTTAAATGCAATTGAAGGAGGATAGGAAGAGGCTGGAGGGTCTGTAGTCCATACTGAACCGTCTATTTTAAAACCAATCTTTTCAGATGCCTCTGGCCAATGCCTGCCAACAATAGCAGGGCCTTCCGGATTACTGCCAAAGATGGACCAATCCGGCATAAGGCCTCCCATTTTATACTCTATTGTGAAGAGCTCACCTCTCTCCCGCTTAAGTCTGGAGAGTATTGGCTCGCTTCCCCAGCAATATGAACAAAGCGGATCAGAGAAGTATGTGATTTTTACCGGCTTTACCATCTCTGTTAATTATTGTTTTCAACAAACCTCATATAATCCAAATCCATCTCAAGTATATGGTTAATCCACCATTTAACGAGAAACTCGCAAACCTCTTCCGGGTCAGTTGGAGTAAGATTGGAGTAGTTGAGATTAAAAAGGGCAACCTTTTTAATATAGTAGTTATGCGCCCTCTTATGCTCTTTAATGTCCGGGAAGCCCCTCTCTGCCATATAGCGCTCCTCCTCACGGAAATGGATAAGACTGTAGTCAGTAAGCTTAGAGAGAACCTCTGCAAGTCCTACAGATTTAGTGTCTCTCTCCTTTTCAAAGACAAAATCATTAATGATCCTAAAGATCTCTTTATGCTGATCATCAATTCTGCCTTCATTTACAGAGAGTTCCGCCCTCCATTCAATTGTTGTGCAATTTGCCATTTTCTCCGGTTCAATTAATCAAAAATACCACTTTTTTGTTAATTTGTAATAAAAGAGATCAAGTATGGAAAGTAAGATACTTTACAAAATGAGAAAAGAGTACACACCCGGGCCTCTTACTGAAGATATTATGTCCGCTTCACCATTCATCCAGTTTGACAGGTGGTTTGAAGATGCAAAAAAAGAGGAGAAACAGGAGGCTAATGCGATGATACTTTCTACATCTACACCTGATGGTTCTCCCTCTTCAAGGGTTGTGTTGCTAAAAAGTTTTTCCGGAGAAGGATTCGTGTTTTTCACAAATTACAACAGCAGAAAGGGGAGAGAGATTTCAGAGAATCCTAAAGGAGCCATTCTCTTCTTCTGGCCACAGGCCGCCAGGCAGGTAAGAATTGAGGGTATTCTGTCCAAAATTGACGCTAAGGAGTCCGACGACTATTTTTTAAACAGACCTGCCGAGTCACGAGCCTCGGCGATTTTGTCAAAACAGAGCCAGATTCTTAATGATAAAAATCAGTTTGACGAAGCGGTAAAGGCCATCTCATCACATGAATCACTTAAAAGACCCGATTTTTGGGGAGGCTACATATTGAGTCCACATTACTTTGAGTTTTGGCAGGGGGCTTTGAGCAGGTCTCATGACAGGTTTGCATATAAGTCCATTAACGGGATATGGTCTGTAAATCGTCTTTATCCATAAATCCAGAAGAATCTTCAGCCCTTAAGGCTTATCTCCTCCAGAATTTGCCTCTTTTTAACAACTACTTCCCTCTCCTTTAACTCAATAATACCCTCTTTTTCAAAACTCTTCAGGATTTTCACCATACTCTCCAATGAGACCGATGCAAAATCTGCCAGCTCCCGTCTTGAAAGGAGTCTGAAAATGTCTGGGTGAATCCTCTCCAAAGACTCAAGATAGAGGATAGTCTCCGCCACTCTGCCGTTCATTTGTTTATACAGCAGGCTGTTTAATGAAGAGTATAAAGAGCTGTTCTGACTGCAGTATCTTTTAATAATACCCATTGCAAATCCCCCGTTTCTCTCCACCACACCAGACATTGCATCTCGCTCAACAAGTACAGCATGGCAATCTGTCAGTGCGGCAACACTGTATGAGTATATGTTCTTATCAAAAACGGAGGAGAGCCCTATAAATTCTCCGGGCTGAATAACTCTTACGCTATAACTCTTCTGGCCGGGACCTTCAATATACTGCTTGCATAAACCATTAACGATAAACAGGATGTAGGAAGCGAATGCCCCCTGCTTGGCTAAAGTATCACCCTTCTTAAAAAGCACCTGTGTTCTTGCGGATTTTACAAGCTCAAGCTCACTTCTGTCCAAATCCTTAAAGCAAGGAGCCTGGATATCACAGATAAACTCATTATCGTTTTCATCTATTCTCTTCATAACGCAAAATTAATCCATTTCAATAAAATAATTGATTAATTTCAATTTATTGGTTATAAAACTACAATGTCCTTTTATTGACATGATTATAAACTCGCCCTACCTTTGCACTCAGTTAAAAACATTAAAATAATCAATTATGCTTTACACAAATTTAAAACACATAGAGAGTGCATCTGAGCATGCAAAAATATTGAGCGAAAACGAAAATGTAATGGTCATCTGCGGCAGAATGGGCCCCATGTGCATACCAGTTTATGGGATAGCAGAGGAGTTGGAGAGTGAATACACTCATGTTAAGTTTTTTGACATGGAATTTGACAACCCGGAATCCCATGTAATCAGAAACCTTCCTGAGGTAAGAGGATTTATGGGTATCCCCTTCACTATTTATTACAAAAACGGCAAAGTTGCCAAAGCAACATCAAGCATTCAGAGCAGAGAACAGGTGACAACAATTCTTGACAAAGAGTTTGGTGCACCAAAAAAATAGCAATATGGAAAACCACTATGAAGCAATAATAATTGGAGCAGGCCCTGCAGGATTGACTGCAGGGATATATCTCTCCAGAGCCAGAGTCAAAACACTTATCTTGAATGAAGGAACCGTTGGCGGACAGATGGTCCTAACTCATGAGATTGCAAACTATCCTGGAGTTGAGAGCATCAGCGGATACCAGCTTGCAATGATAATGAAGAGGCAGGCTGAGAGTTTTGGATGCACAATTAAGTCAAATATTATTGTTAAAGAGATAGAGACCAAAGGGCGGATAAAATCCGTCAAGCTATCAGACGGGAAGCAGTTTACTGCCGATGCACTAATTATAACAACAGGAGGAAGATCAAGGACTATCGGAGTGCCCGGAGAAGAGAAACTTAAAGGAAGAGGTATTTCATACTGTGCAACTTGCGACGGAGATTTTTTTACTGACAAAGAGATTGTAGTTGTCGGTGGTGGCAACTCAGCACTTGAAGAGGCTGTATCTCTTACAAAATATGCGTCAAAAGTTACCATAGTACATCAGTTTGACCATTTTCAGGCATTGCAGCACTATGTAGAGGAGGCAAAAAACAATCCAAAAATCAATTTTATTATGGAGTCAACTATTGCCGCATTTCATGGTGACGAAAAGCTTGAGAGTGTTGATATAAAAAATCTTAAATCAGGCGAGATTTATAATTTTAAAACCGACGGGACATTTGTATTTATTGGCTATGTACCAAATACAGAATCCCTTACAGATAAAATTGATCTGAATAAGTGGGGAGAGATAGTAGTTAACCCTGACATGGCTACAAGTGTTGAAGGTGTTTTTGCAGCCGGAGACAGCATAACAAAGAGATACAGACAAGTAACAACGGCAGTCGGTGATGGAACCATAGCGGCCCTGTCAGCATCGGGATACATAAATGAGCTTAAAAAGAGTAAATAGGTCTATTTCAAATTTTTGCAGAATTCCGAAATGAGTGCCTCTGCTTCTGACTCTCCATAAGAATAAGCTCTTCTCCAGTCTCTGCATGCGCCACTTTTATCTCCTAAATTATTAAGCGTTACACCCCTGTTAAAGAAAGCCAAAGCATTTGAAGGATCAAGCTCAATGGCCCTGTTGTAGTCCGACAAAGCGCCGTTGAGATCCTTTATGCTGTACTTTGATATTCCACGATTTACATAAGCCTGAGTCATATTAGGTCTTAACTCAATTGCTTTTGAAAAATCCTCAATACTTTCAGAATATTTCCCAAGCTTCTGCCTGACAACACCTCTGTTGTAATAGGCAATTATAATTTCTGAGTCAAGCTCAAGGGCCTTTGTGTAATCCTCCTCTGCACCCCGTATATCATTCAGGACGCTTTTACATAAACCTCTGTTTACATAGGCAATCGCATCATCAGGAATAAGTTCCAGCTCTCTTGTATAGTCATAGATGGCCTCATAATTAAATCCAAGTTTCCTGTGAGACTCTGCAACTGCGTACCATGCATCTGGAAATTTCGGGTCTATAGCAATACATTTTTTCAGACTCTCTATTGCCTGTTCATGAAAGTTGAGCATCGCAAGAATTGTCCCCTTGCCATACCATGAACGTGCATGAAGTGAATCAACCTGAGTTCCCCTTATGTAATCATCCAGAGCATCTCTGAAGCGTTCCTGATACTCACGCGACAGACCTCTGCTGTACAAAGCCTCTGCACTCTCCGGGTTTAATTCTATGGCTTTAGTGAAATCATACTCTGCTTTGCTAAACTCCTCAAGTGTAAGATAAACGACACCACGGTTAAACCAGGCAACTGCAAGTTTAGGATCAATTCTTACTGCTGACGTATAGTCTGCAATTGCCCCCTGATACTCTTTTTTACTATGCTTTTCAATGCCGGAATTGTATAATTGTTCGGCAGACTGACCCAAAAACATTACAGGGAGCAGTAAAGCTAAAATCAATGAAATCGTTTTCATTGCCCATTTGTTTTCAGAAAGTTACATAAAAAATAAATAGCCCCTGCAAAATAATTATCTTTGTTGTTGACATTGAGTAGAAAGACTTGTAGATGAATTTAATCCACAAAATACTGAAGCTGATTTCACTTTTTTTGCTATCAGTTATGCTTCTTCCGGAAGTTAAATTGAACGCCCAGGAGAGTGTAAGGACAATTGAGATAGACGAACTAATTGTCAGGGGAGGAAGAATCAAATACAGAAACAGAGGTAATCCCGCAGTAGAGCTAATTGATAGTGTACTGGCATATAAAGATTTAAACAGAAGCACAAATTTCAACTCTCTCAGATACCAGAAATATGAGAAGATTGTCTTCTCATTTACAAATATTGGAGAGAGAGTAAAGACCATGAAGCTTCTTAATAAATTCAGTTTTGTTTTTGACAATATTGATACAATTAGAAGTCCGGGAAGAGAGGTGCTTCCTATATACATCCGTGAAAGACTCTCTGACTACACTTATCACGGAGAGAGCAGTACTTCCAATGAAATTATCAGAGGAGAACGTATGGTTACCTTTGAAGAGCATATGGATGAACAGGGTATCGGAGAGTGGCTAAACTATCTTTACGAGGAGGTTGATATATATGACAACAACATACTCTATCTTACCAACAGGTTTATAAGCCCTATATCACCCTCCGCCCCCTCTTTTTACAGATACTACATTACAGATACTGTCTCCAGTGGAGGAGAGAGTTGCATAAGACTCTTTTACACACCAAGGAATAAAACCGATTTTCTTTTTCAGGGATATCTCTATATAACAATGGATGGCAGCTATGCTGTTAAGCGAGCAGAGATAGAGGTTAACAAAAACATAAACCTGAATTGGGTAAAAGAGAGCCGGATTGTTCAGGAGTTCAGAAGGAGCGGGCAGGGAGGATGGATACTAGACAAAAACGAAACCTCTCTTGACCTGGGATATAGTAAAAACGGACTTGGAATATTCGGACAAAGATCTGTTTCATACAGAGATTATATTTTCAATGCACCTGTTCCGACTGACTACTTGACCAAACAGACAGCCAGGGCAGATTCAATATTCAGCAGAGATGAGGTTTTCTGGAGAGAGGGTCGTCACCAGGAGCTAACAAAATCAGAAGAGGGAATCTATAAAATATCCGACTCCCTGAAAAGTATGCCATCATTCAGAAGGATAACCGGTTTAATAAGGCTGGTATTTGCAAGCTACCACGATTTTGGAAAGTTTGAGATTGGTCCTGTAAGTACATTTTATAGTTACAATCCTACGGAGGGCTCAAGGGTAAGATTAGGAGGAATGACCACTCAGAAATTCAGCAAAAGATTCAATTTTGACGGCCATATATCATATGGTTTCAAAGACAATCAGATTAAATACAAATTAGGGACAACAATCTCATTAACTGATAAAACCATATATGATTTTCCGGTTCAGTCTTTAAGAGTAAGTGTACAGAAGGAGACGAAAGTGCCTGGAGTAGAGCTTTACTTTGTTCACGAGGGGAGTGCATACCTCTCCATTAGCAGAGGCATTGACGATAAACTATTCTACAACCAGGGGGTAACTGCCGAATATTTCAGGGAATTCAGCAACCACTTCTCATATAAGCTAAGCTATAATTATACCAGACAAAAACCGGGGGGCAGTCTTGACTTTGGGACTATTCCACACCTTGACATTGGTGAAATGAGCATTGATTTGAGATATGCCCCCAATGAACAGTTTTATCAGAAAAGAATGTTCAGAGTACCCGTCGTTAACAGACATCCTGTTTTCCAGCTAAACTATACATTTGGGAACAGGGTTTTGGGAGGAGACTACAACTATCATCTCATAAGATTCAATGCAAGCAAACGATTCTATCCATCAGTAATTGGATATACAGATGCAACAATTGAGAGCGGAGTAGTGATAGGCACAGTGCCTTTTCCGCTTCTTGAGATGCACAATGCAAACCAATCATATATTTATCAGGCTAACAGATATAACCTGATGAACTTCCTTGAATTTGTAAGCGACAGATATATATCTCTTTTTGTAGATCACAATTTCAACGGATTTATATTCAACAAAATTCCTCTGATCAAACACTTGGGATTAAGAGAGATTATAACATTCAAAATCCTGTACGGAGGTCTTGGGAAGAATAACAATCCTGGGCTTATGCAACCATCAGAGATTTCAAATGCACAGCTGATGCCACTCCCAAAAGACATGTCAGGAAATCCATTAACATTTACACTGGACAGAGGGCCATATATTGAGGCAAGCATTGGAGTAGGGAATATATTTAAGTTATTGAGAGTGGACCTTGTAAGGCGAATAACATACATGGACAATCCAAATACAACTAAATGGGGAATCAGATTTAGGGTAAAATTTGATCTCTAATAGCTATATTTGAGTTTGCAATACTAACCCCTCAATATGAAACAGCCATTTACCAAAATCTTGTTGCTTGCAATTGCAGCCTTTTCTATGTTTTCAAACAGTGCAACATCCCAGCGACTGGCAGCTTTAGACAATTACAGAATACCTCTGAAGGTTAAATCTGCCAATATTGGCAAAATCATAATGCCGGAGGCTGGTCATGAAATATCACATCAATGGAAATTCAAGATTATAAATGACACCGCTGACATTTTCCGAATTAACAGCAAAGGAGAGCTATCCCTGAAGAGAGGTAAATCATTGAACCCAGGAGGGCCATTCAGGTATTCGCTAACCATATCTACTAAACGCAAGGGAGGAGGTAGTGAGTCAAAGATATTGGAATTTGAGCTCGTAAAGGATGAGTTCCTTAATAATATTGTGGTTGCCCACAGAGGGGCCTGGCGAGAATCCTCTGCCCCTCAAAATTCAATAAAGGCTCTTGAAAACGCTATAAATATTGGATGTTCCTGGAGTGAATTTGACCTATGGATGTCTGCTGACGGTGTTCCAATATGCAATCACGATCCCTCTGTAAAGGGATATATGGTTGAGGATACAGATGCCTCAGTTCTCACATCTCTAGAGCTCTCCCCCGGAGAGAGGCTGCCGACAGTAGAGGAGTACATTAAAAAAGCTATGAGTCAGAATAAGACCGGTCTGGTAGTGGAGATAAAACCATCCGGAAAATCTCCGGAGAGGACACTTGAACTGACTGATAAGGTTGTGCACCTTGTCCATAGCCTAAAGGCACAGGCGTGGGTTACATATATAAGTTTCAGCTATGAATCCCTGTTAAGAGTAATGGAGCTGGACCCGACTGCAAAGACAGCCTATTTGGGGAGTAATAAAACCGTTGAAGAGATAAGTAGAAGCGGAATGTGGGGCATTGATTTCAATATCAGCCTCTTTAAAAAGGACCCTCTTCTTGCAGAAAGAGCTAATAAGCTGGGCCTCACAGTAAATGTCTGGACGGTAAATTCAGAAGAGGATCTAAAATTGATGATGGATATGGGGGTAGATTACATAACTACAAATGAGCCTGAACTACTCTTCAGATTAATTGAGAGACTTTAAATTTAATTTTAACATTCACAGATGATGAGAAAAACATTAATATCAATTCTTTTTCTTGTACAGATTTTATCAACAACTTATACAAACGCACAGGGTTATAATATCTACAGTGAACCTCGTGATAAACAAATATTTGACAATTACATTTCAGTAATGAAGGGCAAAGAGAGGCTTGAAATTGATAAAATAATTGTAGAGACAGCAAAGTTTTTCCTCTCTGTGCCATATGTAGCTCACACTCTTGAAATTGAGCCGGAAGGACTTGTTATTAACTTAAGAGGAATGGACTGCACAACATTTGTTGAAACTGTATTGGCACTTTCCAGAACAGTTAAGGAGGGAGAGCCAACTTTTGAAAAATTCTGCGATAACTTGAGATTTATTAGATACCGGGAGGGAAAAATAAGTGGATATCATGACAGGCTTCACTATACATCAGACTGGATGTATGAAAATGAGAAGAAAGGGATAATCAGGAGAGTAATTCACACTCCGGAATGGGAGCCACTATTTCTCAATCTGCACATTATGTCATCAAATCCCGGCAAATACAAGCAACTATCAGGAGATGATTCTCTGAAAGAGACTGTTAAAAACATTGAGAAAGATATTAATACAAGAGACCACTTCTACCTCCCCCATTCAAAAATCCAAAAAAATGCTTCTCTTTTTAAAAGCGGAGATATTGTAGGATTTACAACAAAAATAGATGGATTAGATGTTACACACATGGGTATTATTTATAAAGAGGGCAATAACCTTACATTTATACACGCCTCACTTACACACAAAAAAGTTATTGTAAACAGGGAGCCCCTTCATACATACCTGTCTAACACAAAAGGGACCGGAATAATTCTATCCAGAGCAGAGAATTAACCTATCTTTTGAATATTGCCCCCAATATACCCCTGACAATTTGAGTCCCCACACTTCTCCCAATGCTTGTAGCCGCTGACCCTATTGCCTTATCCAGAGCTGATTTTGACCCTGCTCTCCGCTGAGTCCCGGACGGAGCAACCTTTTTCTCCCTTTGATACTCCATCTCCCTTCTCTCCCTCTCTGCGGCCATCCTCTGCTCCTCCATCTGCTCAATGGAGATTCTTTCATAAGCCGAATCTCTGTCAAATTGCCTTTCGTACATTCCAAAGAGTCTGCTCTGTTTAATAAGAGCCTCCCTTTGCTCGCCTCTGATTGCCCCTATCTGACTCAAAGGAAACAGCATCTTAGCCCTCTCCACAACAGATGGAGAACCCTTATCGTCAAGGAATGAGACTAAAGCCTCGCCTGTGCCCAGTTCTAAAATCGCTTGTTCAGTATTGAATTTTGGATTTGTCCTGAAAGTTTGAGCCGCCGCTCTGACCACCTTTTGATCCTGAGGTGTGAATGCTCTTAGTGCATGCTGAATTCTGTTACCAAGCTGTCCCAGTATCTCAATTGGAATATCAGCCGGAGACTGAGAGATGAAATAGACTCCAACGCCCTTTGACCGAATAAGCCTGACAACCAGTTCTACCCTCTCCTTTAAAGCCTTAGGGGCATCTTCAAACAACATATGGGCCTCATCAAAGAAGAATACAAATTTTGGAACAGGGAGGTCCCCTACTTCAGGAAGCTGATCATAGAGCTCAGATAGTAGCCAAAGAAGAAAAGTAGAATAAAGTTTAGGAGCCATCATAAGCTTATCGGCGGCAAGAATATTCAGTACACCTCTCCCACCCTCACTCTGCAAAAGATCAAAAATATTGAATGCAGGTTCTCCAAAAAACTTATCCGCACCCTGACTCTCAAGGGCAAGCAGAGCCCTCTGAATAGCTCCGATACTTGAGGCTGACACATTGCCATATACAGAGGTATATTCTTTAGAATTTTTAGAGGTCCAGTCAAGCATAGCCCTGAGATCCTTTATATCAATAAGCAACAACTGCTTTTCATCGGCTATCCTGAATACAATATTCAGAACGCCCTCCTGAGTATCATTAAGGTCCAGGAGCCTGGAAAGCAGCAGTGGACCCATCTCAGAAATTGTTGTTCTCATAGGGTGTCCCTGCTCCCCAAAGACATCAAAGAATCTGACAGGAGCTCCAGAGAAGTTGAGAGCAGAGCGATCCATACCAAACTCCTGAATCCTAGCTTCAATAAATTTATTCACCACCCCGGCCTGACTCAATCCGGCTAAATCTCCCTTCATATCAGCCAGAAATGAAGGTATTCCGGCCCTGCTGAATGTTTCGGCAAGCACTTGAAGAGAGACCGTCTTTCCTGTACCCGTAGCACCGGCAATAAGACCATGCCTGTTTACCATTTTTGGGTCAATATAAATTGGTGAGTGAGAGTGGGCCACATACATTTTATTATCCATGTCCAACATAACTGACACTTTTTATATTAGTTAAATATAATAAAAATTGAATCTAATCTCTTTTTTAAATTTCTCTATATTTACACCTTTCGTATTTCATTAGGTGATTATTTTATTTTAGTACACTATTTTACTTGTTTATATAGAATCTCTTTATTTACACTACGTTTTTGCAGTTAGAAATTTTTAGTTATCTTGCGCCCCGAAAAAAGAGGAGATAATTAAATTATTTGCTTTAATGATACTACACGAGCAATTTATCAGAATGGCCAAGAAGAATCCTTCAAGGATGGCCATAATTGACAAAACTCTTGACAGAAGGGTAACATATTCTAAGGCGCTTATTGGCTCCATAATTTTAAGCAAGCGTTTTAAAAAGGAGTCATCAAATTTTATAGGCGTGATGGTTCCTACGTCAGCAGGATGCACTCTTGCTACATTAGGAGTTCTGATGAGCGGCCACACTCCGGTAATGATTAATTATTCAACAGGAGCAGAGGCTAATGCAAGGTATGCTCAGCAGAAATGCGGATTCTCTACCATTATTACATCCAAAGCCCTGCTTGAAAAAATTGGCTGTCCAAAGTTGGAGGGGATGATCTTTCTTGAGGATATAATGGCCGGAATAAAAACTGCTGAGAAGATTAAGGCAGCTCTAATCAGCAAGCTCCCGGCATCTGCAATAATCAACCTTACATACAAAGGCAAAGAGGATGACATGGTTGCCATGCTCTTTACAAGCGGTAGTGAGAAGGATCCTAAGGCAGTGCCTCTTACCAACAGGAACATCTCATCTAACATTGAGAGTTTTGGGAGTTATGTTGGAATTGGAGACAAGGACACAATTCTTGCAAATCTGGTGTTCTTCCACATATTTGGACTAACTGTAAATCTGTGGGTTCCGCTATATTATGGAATTACTATGGTTACATATGCAAATCCTCTGGATTTCATAACTGTCAGCAAGATTGCGAGAGAGGAGAAGCCAACGATGATGGTGGGAACTCCAAGCTTCTTCTGGGGATATCTGCATAAGTCTGAACCCGGAGATTTTAAATCTGTAAGAATAATGGTCTCTGGGGCAGACAAATGTCCTGATGCCCTGAGAGAGGGGTATATGAAGAAACACGGGGTAACTCTGCTTGAAGGATACGGTGCTACGGAGACATCTCCTGTTATATCGGTTAACTCACATGAATTCAACAGGCCCGGAAGCACAGGTAAGCCTATACCCGGAGTTCTAGTAAAAATTGAACATTTAGAGAGCGGAGAAGAGTGCAGGCCGGGAGAGATTGGGAAAATACTTGTAAAGGGACCCTCCGTTATGGCCGGGTATTATAAAGACCCTCTGCTAACTGAAGAGGCGTTAAAAGATGGCTGGTACAACACAGGAGATATGGGATATCTTGATGAAGAGGGATATCTGTATCACTCCGGAAGGTTCAAGAGATTTGTAAAGATTGGAGGAGAGATGGTATCTCTCGTCAAGGTAGAGAATACCTTGGAGAAGCATCTTCCGGCAGGAGTATCATGTTGTGTCGTGGATGTGCATGATGAGGTGAAGGGTTCGTCAATAATTGCAACTGTTACAATTGAGGTTAACAAATCAGAGATTTTGAAAAAAATGGGCGAAGAGCTTCCTAACATCGCACTTCCTAAACACTTTGTAGTGATCAGAGACCTCCCAATGATGGGCACAGGGAAAATTGATTTCAGGAGTGTAACCAAGATTGTCCAGGAGATTTTTGATAAAGAACAATAGGTTTTCTCAGCTCTTTTCATTAAATTGCATGAAGTTAGACACAAGAAAAAAGAAATATGACAGTAAAACTTGAGTTTAATGTAGAGAGAGATATATTTAACAACATCTTTTCAGGTGTTCAGAAGGCTTTTGTATCACAAGTAAAACCAGCCGAACTAAACAAATATTTCCTCCTTACGGAGGATAAAAAGATTGATGTAAGATACTTCAATGAAATAGAGTTTACCAACGGTTCAAGGAGATGTTCATTTAAAATCGGGTATGCGGAAATTGATTTTCTTATCCCAAATGAGCTAATTGATTCCGGCATTGAAGACCTTACAGAGTGCTACAATTATGAGAACATGCCTCCCATAGAGATAGTCTTCCAACTCAAAGAGAGGCTCTCATAAAGGATTGACACTATAATTAAACTAGCCCTTGTCTGCAATCAGCTGAAGGGCTTTTTTATTTAGTATCATCATATGCCTGCCGGAAAGTGTAATAAGACCATCGCGCTGAAAATCCGACAGAGTGTTTATCACACTCTCTTTTGAATATCCAAGTGTTGCTGCCATCTCCTCCCTGGTAAAAGGAAGCACAACCTTAACATCTCTGAAAAGCCTCTCTAGGCTAAGAAGAAGCATTGCAATAGCTCCATTTGCATTTTTGTGACTAAGTGAAATGAGCGTATGAACCACTCCATTTGTCAATTCAGACATCATGGTCACAATATAGACAGCAAAATCACCATTCTCCCTAATCAAGCGTTCAAACACATCTCGGTCAAATATTCTCACCTTTGAGTTTGTAATGGCAATGGCGGAGAACTCAAGCCTCTTTTTGACAAAGGAGCACATAAGACCAATAAAATCACCGTTTACAGCAAAACTAAAAGTTGTATCACGTCCCCCCTCTTCCAGATTTAGCTTTGCCATCCCATCCTCAATAAAGAGTATCTGAGATGCAAGAGATCCCTGTTTGATAATTGCCTCTCCCTTATTATAGTCAAGTAGTACTGAAGAGCTCATAAGCTCCTTAAGTTCCGGCTCTTTCAGCCTGCTTGTCCATTGATATATTTCACCGGGAAGCATCATACAAGATTGAGTTAACTGTCAAATGATGTAATATTACATATTTTTTAATTAAAAACTGCACTTTGTTTATTGAGATAAATAGGTGATGTGTTGGTAAATTTGCAAAACATCAAAAAAAGATCATTATGGCAGATTCAAGATTCAGGGTTAAAGCCCATAGCGCTAGCGCAACAAAGACAGTAGTAAAAGCAAGACAATTTGAGATAGTTATTGATGAACCGGCTGAGCTGGGCGGCACAGATCTCGGAGCCAATCCTGTTGAGTATGTACTTGCAGCCTTTGCAGGTTGCCTGAATGTAATGGCCCATGTCATTGCAAAAGAGTTAAATTTTGAACTCAGAGGCGTTGAGATAGATTTGTACGGAGACCTGAACCCGGCGAGGCTTTTTGGTATGAGCTTTGACGAGAGGGCGGGCTATAAGCAAATTTCAATTACACTAAAGCCAGACACAGATGCAGATGAAGCAACTCTTGCTAAGTGGGCAGAGATGATTGAAGACAGATGCCCTGTGAGCGACAATCTTCAACATCAGACTCCAGTAAAAATAGAGGTTAAAAGGCAAAAATAAGCAGTTGACAAATTACCCCCGGGACCCTGTAGAAATTGGTGTCTGCAGGGTCTTTTTTTGTAAATTGCAGTGCTAATCCCAAATCTAATCACTTATGAAAAAGCTATTTTTTCTTTCCGCACTCTTAACATTAATAACATTTTTAAATCCGTTAAGAGCCATGTCAGAGAGGGCAGCACTTGACTCTATTTTACCGGTCAGAGGTTTTTGCATCGCATTGCCTACTCCGGACAGGATGGATGAGTTTGTAAAATTTATTGAGACAGAGCTAGCCCCAAGGCACGTTAACACTCTTGTACTAAGAGTGGAATACAAATACAAATGGAAGAGCCGGCCTGAACTCATAGACACTCTTGCCCTTTCAAAAAGAGAGGTAAAGAGACTTCTAAAAGTATGCAAGCAGAATAATATCAAGATGATTCCTCTTATTGATCTGCTGGGGCACCAGTCAGGAAGAGGAGGGCTCAACATGTTGCTTAAAACATATCCGGAGTTTGAAGAGACTCCGGCAGAATTTAGTAACGACCCTGCAAGACTGCCCATGAACGGATTCAACATGAGAAGCTACTGTCCAAACCATCCCGATGTTCACAAAGTAGTATTTGACGTCGTTGATGAGATTTGTGAAGTATTTGAATCAGACATTTTCCATGCAGGAATGGACGAGGTCTTTGATATTGGCAATGACAAGTGCCCAAGATGTGCAGGCAGAGATAAGGCGGAGCTTTTTGCTCAGGAGGTCTGGACAATCAGAAACCACCTTGCCTCAAAAGGAAGAAAAATGTGGATGTGGGGGGACAGGCTGCTGGACGGACGGACAATAGGACTTGGCAGATGGGAGGGTAGCTACAACAATACTCACAGGGCCATTGACATGATTCCCAAAGACGTAACAATATGTGACTGGCACTATGAAAGAGCAGACGTGACTGCAGCTCTCTTTGCGATGAAGGGAATAGACGTAATGACCTGCCCCTGGAGAAACCCTCAGGCAGCAGTTCTGCAAGTAGAAGATATGGTAAGGTTCCGACAAAATACGGCAAAAGTAATGAAGCCAAGATTCAGAGGCGTGATGCACACAGTCTGGTCAAACGTTGGGACATTTCTGGACGGGTTTTATGGCAAAAATGAAGATAAAAGCCAGGGTGACCAGACACCTTGGGAGGCTTTCAGAAGGATGTATGACCGAATTGCCTTATTACCTGAAGAGTAGAGGAATCAGAGACAAATACTGAGTACAGGCCCTGGGGTTCTTGAGCCGGATCTCCGGTGTATGGGTCTCCTTTTTTCCAGTTGTAACTTCCCGTCACAGAGCCGGCAAATCCACCCCAACCCCAAAAATTTCCTCCTACAAGAGCCCCTCCCTCCGAGGAGCTCTTTTTTATCCTGTCTATTACAAATTTGTAATAAGCATCCCTTGCCCTTACTGTACTATTTCTGGAAAATGAAAATCCATCTCTTGGATAACCGAACTCTTCAAGAACAAGGGGCTTTCTTAGATTTTCAGCTATTTCAATATGAATTTTCATATAGGTCTCCGTTTCGGTTATTGAGTTGGCAAGCTTCTCTTCTATACTGTCTTTTGATGCCCATCCCCAATTGTACGGCCATATGTGCATATTGAGATAGTCAATATTCTCATCTGAATGTATTCTCTTATATAAATCAATATCCACCTCACATCCATACAGCCCTTCACTGCCTGTGGATACCATGTGGTTTTTATCAATTGACTTAATCAGAGCAGCCACATCAGTCAGCCAGTTGTAAAAAGCCTCCTTCCCCTCATCAGAGAATGCTCTGGGCTCATTGGCTATTTGCCAGGAAAATAGAGCGGCATCCTCTGAATAAGGCCTTCCGGTTATAGAGTTAACTCTTGACACAATAAATTTAACATGGTCACTAAACATTGCCTTACATGAATCACACGCTACAAATCCAGCAACGTAGTCCCTGAATGGGTGCCATCCGTCAATATTTGGTATTGGGGCTCTACCTTCTCCGGACCACATTAGATACTGTGAGTATCCCCCTGACCACTCCCATGAGTTTCCCAGGTATAATACAGCCATCATTTCCCTCTTTCCAAGCTCTACCATAAGTTTATCAAGTCCTCTCAAAAGGGTGTCGTTATATACTCCCGGTGTTTTCTGTAAAACAGGCTCAATTTTGGAGTGTACACCCGCTTCTCCCTCTGCCCCAACCAAAACTCTGATATTGTCAACACCCAGGCCTTTTAATAAGTCCAGCTCCTTAAAGAGCCTTAGTGTATCTCCCCCCTCGCCCTCTGACGCAAGGATAGCAGCATACCACATATTTGCCCCCATAAAGCTGTATGGCTCTCCGTTAACAATAAACCTCGTACCCTCTGTATGAGCAAATCTGCTCTCTTTGGAGAGGATAGTACATCCGATATTACAAACCAGTAACAGAAACCATATATATCTATTCATAGTTTTTTAGAAATTTTAATCAGCCTCTCACCTGCTCCAATTGAATAGCCACCAATATTATATACAATGCGACCAAAGGTATCTGCAACTACAACAAATGGAGAAGGATAGGGCATTTTTACCTCCAGCCCGCTATATATTGAATTTGACAGATTTCCACTTTCATCCTCTATAAAAATAAAATTATCAGGGAGCTTTTCGTTGGCAAATTTCTCAAGAGCCAGTTTTAAAGAGTGCCTGTCAGGATATACAAAAAAGATCGCCCTGCCCCATTTTTCAAATTCATCTTTGTACTTCATAATATCATTTACCATATGTACTCCGGGCTCATGATTATGCTTAAGAAGCACCATAATAAAGTAGCCCCTGCCACTTCTTTCAATTATTGAAGCATCAACACTCATATTGCCTATAACCCTTAATTCCTCAGTATCCTCTCTTAAAACCAGCTGAATATTTGTTTTAACTCCCTCTGTAAGATTGAAAAAGTGTGCTCTTGCCAAAACCTTGCCATCTGCCATTCTTGTTCCGGAGGTAAGCAAGGTGTATCCTGGTGAGAGATTTACATATCTGCCCTCATCAAAGATGCTCTTATATGAGTTTGTCCCTTCAAAACCCTCCCTACCCCTGAATGACAAAAGTCTGAATCTCTTTCCATCAAACTGAGAGATTGAGAAATGGCTTTCAAACCTTGGATTCTCAACTACTCCTCCGCTGTAATTAAGAGACAAATAAGCAGGATCTGACTCAGAGACGGAGTCATATGTAGGATTACGATTGAAATTAGCCACTCTCCATAGACCATCCATTTTATATTCCGGCTGTGAATTAAGGGGATTTAGCCTTGATGGGATTCCAAATGTCCTGCAGAGAGCTACAAAAAGGATATCTCTGGAATACTCATCCGCCAAACCCATTCTCCAAACACCTACAGGAGATATAGGAATAAACTGTGGATTAAGGCTGTTATCAACTCTTATTCCGGAGAGAATTTTCTCTACAGCCAGTGGATCTCCATGGAGCGTATCTGCACCTGGCAAAGACTTAAAGAATCCCCTCCAGGAAGTTAAAAACTCTCTTCCTACCCTTGGAGAGACTATATATGGGTCTGTTTCACCAGCTTTAATATTTGCCAGATGGTCATTCAGAACACGTGAGCTTACATCCTTTATGTCTTTTGCAGTAAGCGAAGTGATTATTGCCTCACCTGTTACACTGCTTCTCTCATCAAATTCAGACCTAAATTTCTCCACCTCATTTATAATACCTCTCAGCTCTTTAACTCTTAAAACTCTTATTGAATCCTCCCTTGCAAGACGTCTATTATTATTCTCAATCTGTTCAGGAGTAACATTGTCAGTTTTAGACCTTTCATCAGGAGGTGAAATACTAAACTCTGCGATAAACTCTTCGCCAATTACCCTGTCCATGATTATTTCACCGCAATATTCAGCCTCCCGGGGAGAGATCATTGCAATCCCAAACTTCTCCCCTTTGTGCGCCCTAACAACAATATCGCCCAAACCCATTCTGGCATTGACAAAACCCTTTGAATCACTAATCCTTCTTATTGCTGGCCAAAATTCTGAATAATTATAAATACAGAACTCAACGGCAGCTCCCTCAACAATCTCTCCTCCCGGATCCTTTACAACAAGCTTAATAGTGGATACCGGTGCATAGTTCTCAGTAACATTAATCTCTGCAAACAGATCTGTCTGCTCAATAACCTCCTCAGTTCCTGTGTATTTTCCGAATACCCTTGTATGCATCAGGAGGGCTCTTGTAGCTGATGAAGTAAACCATGCCCTGTTAAGTACAGGCTCAGGTTCACATGCTCCAATATAGTACCACTCTCCATCGGCCCAAGCCTCTACCCAGGCATGGTTGTCGTCAGTATGTGCCCATCTTGGAGTATAAACAAGCCTGGCAGGAATGCCAACAGCCCTGAGGGCAGCTACTGTAAGAACCGACTCTTCACCGCAACGCCCCTCTCCATTCCTCATCGTTGCCAGTGGAGAGGAGGTCCTCTCATCACTTGGAGCGTAGGTAGCATATTCGTGGCACCAATGGTTAACCTCCAGTATTGCCTCTTTTGCTGTGAGGCCGGCAACCCTTGGAAAAAGCTCGCGGAAAATAACAACTCTTGAGCTGTCCAGAGTTTCATTGTTAACCCTTAAGGGAAGAACAAAGTGCCTGAATATCTCATTCGGTACATCTTTCCCCCATGGAGACTCTTTTCTGGTCTTTATTGCAATTTTAGCTGCATCTTCAAATATTGAGCCGTCGTAATCGCTGATATCCCCAGCAGGCATATATGCGAAAAGAAATTTAAGAGCATCTTTCAGCTCTCTGTTTTGGGATGTGTCAACAACAAGAAAGAGGCTCCGGTCTCTGACCAGAAGCCTCTTTTCATTAAAATCCCTGTCAGTAAGGTTCACTGAACAGGAGTGAAGAAGTAGTGTTGATAAAACAAAAAAAACTAGTACTAGGACTTTAAACTTATTCATTATACTCTTGATTCAACTGCTTTTGGTTCTGAGCGCGGAGTTTTTTAGCCTTCTCTCTCTCTTCATTTATAAGGTTTTCGGCAAACCCTACCAATGCAACCAGAATAAAAGCAGCAGAGATCCAAATATAATAGGTCCAGTCCGGTCCATCTCCCCTCTTTTGAGGACTGCTTGCTGTTTCATGCACTACAACATTATTACTTGCCAGCACCTCCGAATTTTTTGGATTATTGGCCGTCAAGGGTAGTACGAACGCAAGAAACAGGATAAATACCGTAATCTGCCTTTTCATAAAGGATAAGTAATCTTATAGTGTAAAATTAACTTTCCTTTCTCTATAAATGAGCAAATATTGGTGAATACCCGATTATTCCCCTATTCTACCCTTCGCTTAAAGCCGCTCCTATTGCTGTTGCAAATTCGCCATCCTGAGGAAATTCAAATTTGATTTTATACATATTTGAGATGTTCTCAAGAATCTTTTGTCCAATCTGATTTCTGCTTCCATTACCCGTAACCAACACACAATTAGTATGTCTGCTCCGGGCTGCAAATACAGAGATAACACCTATAACCTGAAAAACCATATTGATTATACCAATTGCAATATCCTCCTTCTGTGCAGTGTCAAGCATCTTACCAAAGTTGGCAGCAGTTGCAGTTTTATCAAGGAAGCTGATCTCCTTTTCTGAGATATCGCCAATTAAAAGGTCAACCTGGTCCAGATCTCCCCTCTCTGCGAGTTTAAGAATATTTTCAAAAACCGACGTCTTAATAAGCTCTTTTGACAATCCGGTAATTGTACCTCCTCCCACTCCGGTTCCACCCAGGTGGAGTATCCTGTCCTTAGAGGCCTCAATAATAGATGTTCCCGTTCCTATATTGGCAATAACTACCGGATCCCTTTTTGCAAGAAACATTCCTCCCAAACCTATTGCGTGTATCTCATCAATTTTATGAGTAGTTATACCAAAAATCTCTTTGTTTATATTTACAGAACCTGCTCCGGTAATAATAATCTTCTCTACAGAGGAGATGTCAAAATTACTTTCAAGAATCATCTTCCCAAGCGCACCTGTGGCAGATGTAACAGCATCAAAAGCCCGGGTTTTTATTGTTTTTATAATTTCTCCACCCTCAACAGCGACAGCCTTTGTAGTGGTACTTCCTATGTCTATTCCTATTATCATTACTGGAATTAATTAGAAAAAACTTGTCAAATATACTCAAATCAACAATACTGCATAAATTATTTCAGCACCCAGTCGTGAATTGCCAAAGGCTCTTTATTCCCTAAAAAGAGGATAGCCATATCATTAATTACATCATGTCCTGCCGCACTGTTTGTGAAATAGACCAATATCCGCTTTGGTTTTCCCCTGCCTTTTGGAACAATAATGAAGAGAGCTTTAAAGTTTCCGTTATCTCCCCAGTGGAATACAATATCACCAAGCTCTCTGTTCTTCTCAATACCAACTCCCAATCCCCAGAAGATTGTATTGTCACACTCCCGTGGCCTCTCAGGGTATCTTACAGCATTAATAACCGGTGTGAAAAGCTCCCTGGATGCCCTTTTGCCAATTCCAACACCTTCAGTTATTGCTGAGAGAAATTTAATATAATCCCCTGCTGTGGTCCTTAATGTATAGGCCGAGTTAGCTCTCGGAAAACTCCCTACCCCCCTGTTGACACCCTCTCTTGTGTACCCGGATGAAGCCAGAGAGTCATATCGGTCCAGCCATATATAGGAGGTAGAGCTCATACCCAAAGGGATAAATACCTCCTCCCTTGCAATCTCTTCAAGACCACGACCTCTTATATTCTCGACAGCTCTCTGAAGATACGCATAGGCCTCGCCTGAATAGGAGAAGGCGGAATCCGGCCTGAACCTGAATGAGATTTTTGATGCTGGCCAATCGGCAGATCCGGGTGAGAGTGCCCAGTTGGGCAATCCACTTCTATGTGAGAGAACTATCCTTGCGGTAAGCAATGATGCATAACCCCAGTTATCAAATCTGTCAGCGTCTGCATAGCGGACAAGTGGGGCGTCCAGGTCTATTTCGCCCCTTTCAGCCATTTTCACAACAATGTATGCAAACAGAGGCTTGCTTAGAGATGCTGCCTGAAAAACTGTTGAACAATCCTCTCTCTCCATAACCCCGTCAGCAGTTGCCACTTCATATAGCGAAACTCTTTTACCCTCTGAATATGCAACCTGAATCAAAGGGATGGACGAGCGAGAAGCAATCTCCCTGATTTTTTCAGAAGAGAAAGCAGTTTCTGAAAACAGAAAAAGAGGAGAAATAGCAAAAAAGAGATATTTAAGCATAAAATAGCATTTGCCCGTAAAGTTACTATTTTTACATAAGCAATTATTCGGAAGATGAAAGCATTGATCATAGGAGCCACCGGTCTTACAGGAGGTAAAATTCTAAAAGAGCTGTTAGATAACCCCTCTTTTACAGAGATTGTCTCATTTCAAAGAGGAGCCTCTGTAGTTAAACATCCAAAATTAAGGGTAGTTATTACTGACATGAGAGATCTGAGTGCCGTAAAAGATCTGGTAAAGGGGGATGTGCTTTTCAACGCTATGGGAACTACTATTAAAAAGGCAGGGAGTAAAAAAGAGCAACAAAGAGTTGATAGAGATATTCCAATAGAGTTTGCCAGGATGGCTTCAGAGTCAGGGGTAAGTCTTATGTTGAATGTCTCAAGCATTGGAGCATCCCTCAAAAGAGGATTCTATTTAAGGACAAAGGCCGAGATGGAGCATGGCACATCAGAGGCTATGGGTGGCAGGGTGATCCACTTCAGACCCTCAATCCTGCTGGGAGAGAGGAGCAGAAGTGATTTCAGGCTGGCAGAGAGAGTGTCGGGATCATTAATGTATCTGGCTGCACCATTGATGAGAGGAGCACTTAAAAAATACCGGGGCATGGATACCGGAAAACTGGCAAAGGCGATGGTAGTGGCCTCCCTTAAACCTGAAAATCTTCAAAGCATATTATATTATTGCGATATCGTCAAAATCGCTGAAGAGCTATAGGATAATTACACTTTTATAGCTATATTCGGTTGAACAATCTAAAAATACTGGCCATGAAAAGAATAGCCGGTCTTATAATGAGGGCAATTCTATTCGCCGCTCTTCTGTTTTCACTTTCAAGTTGTGAAAAGGATTCAACCTCCTACTCAATTCAGATTTTCCACGAAGCTATACCCGGGAGTAAATACCATGGGCCAAACGGCACCTGGTGGGGATATAATCAGAGTAAAATTGTCAGGAAGGGGGCCAATGTATTTATGTATGTCATAGAGAACGAAAACCTTGACATTAACCAGAATCCTAACGCCTCAAACCCTTCCAAAATTGTTCTTTACGGAAAATATGGTGAGGGAGCCTGGACAAAAGGTGCCTCATTAAACACTTCAAGACCAGGAAATATTTTGATAGATTCTCAGGGAGCTGTCCATTTAATTGTATTTGAACCCACCTACACATCACCTGACGAGAACGGCTCATATGGCCGGCTGGTTCACTATGAATTCTCCGGGGCACAACAGGGGAATATTACAACATATACCAGAACTATTATTCAGGACAATGACGGGTTTAAAGATGGAGAGAATGTAAATATAAGAATTGGAGCATCAATATCAGAGGATGACAACATAGCAATATCTTACGGCTTGTTCCGTTCAATGAGAGTCTGGCATAAAAAGAGAGGAGAGGCCCCTCAACACCGGTTAAATACCAAATAATCAGGTTCTTTGAAAAAAGAGGTAGCGGTCAGTGGAGCAGCACCATAATAAGCGACCAGAGAACTCATTCTCTCGCTTCAACCAGGAGTCAGCTAGTGGAGAACTGCGAAATTATGGAGGATAACTCAGGTAAAATACACCTTGTTTACCAAACTAGACTGGACCCGGGAGATCAGTGGAAGAATGCATTCTATCATGATATAATAAGCTCCGGAATAAAAACATCAAACGCGACGAGTGGTCCCGGCAACAACGGTTCATGGATGCGACTGGTTGAGGCCGGCGGTGAGATATTCTACCTTTGCAGTGCCTGGGACAAACTATACATTAAAAAAGGCGCTAACGGGAAATACGTAAAACTTGATGTTCCTGCTGTTGACGGGATGTATATTTATACAAGCGCCACAAGAGGAGGCACAGGCAGAGGAGAAGCCTATCTTGATATACTTATGCTTTGTGGCAGTAGCAGTGCATATCCAAACGCAAAAAACTACTATGTCAGAATATTAAAATCGGACCTGGAAAAACTTGAATAAGAGGCAAACTATTTTTCTGAGGCTGGAAATCACTCTCTGAAGAAAGGAGGAACAGTTAATCTTGTCTGGCGTATAGGGGCTGGTGTAACTGATGTCTGTACGACAATCATTGTAGATAACAATGGAAACAGAAGATGGGACTGCGGAGTTGACGAAATGAATTTTGAATGTCCACCGTCGGTTAAATATATGTGGGACTTTATTGTAGAATAATTAAATGTAAAAAAGATGAAAAAAACATTCACAACTATTGCATTTCTATTGATGATGCTTCCTGTGCTGCTATACGCACAGACCATTCCAAAGACAATGAATATTTACGAGAAGAACGGTACTCTAACCAAGATTCCGCTTGACAGAATTGAGAAGATAACTTTTGACGGGCCACAGATTGGGTACAACGACAATGTTGTACGTGACGGGGATGGTAACATTTATCAGGTTGTCAAGATTGGACACCAGGTATGGCTGGCGTCAAACCTTAGAACAACAAAGTATAATGACGGAACTCCCATCCCTAACATAACAGTAGGAGCTGAGTGGAACAAAGCCAGAACCGGTGCATACAGCTGGTATATGAACAATGCCGACAACAAGGAGGTCTATGGAGCTTTGTACAATTGGTATGCAGTTGCGGAAGATAAAATCTGTCCGAAAGGATACCATGTACCAAGAAAAGAGGAACTTAAGGCCCTGGTAGAGACAGTTGGATATGCACAACCTGGAGCCAAACTTAAGGTAGCCGGAACTCAATACTGGAAGAACAACAAACCAGAGACTGACAATTCAAGCGGTTTCAGCGCACTACCCGGAGGAGGGAGGCAGCTTAACGCAGCATTTCAGGGAGAGGGGGCAACAGGAAGATGGTGGGCAATTGATGCAGGGTCTGCAGATTATGCCGACTTCCTGATTATGTACGACAACAGCAACGCTGCAAACTTTATGGCTGCAAACAAATGGCTTGGAGCTTCAGTTCGCTGTGTTAGAGATTAAATATCCCCTTTGTAGATTTTAATCGCCTCTTTAAGTCTCTCCCAGTAACCGTCAGTTCTGTCAACCAGTTCCAGTGAGAAAAGGCAGATACCCTTTGAACCGCCATTTTTTGCGTAGTTAAAGAACTCATTTATTCTCTCCTTTGGGACATGCCCCACAAAGAGTCCTGAGGTGAGGATTGCTTTGCTTCCGGTGCTCCTTAGAGCCTCAACACCCTCTCTTGTTGCCCTCTCTATATCCTGGTCCTCCCAGTCATAAAACTTATGATATATCATAGGGAAAAGAATGTCAACATTCTTGAAGTTTGCCCAGTCCTGTCTAACCAACTTCTTAGACTCTTCCGGAGACGCAAAGACAGCTGCAGAGGAGGTTTTTCCGTGCGCCTTAATCTCTTTTGCAACTTCACTTGCCATTTTAGCCAAAGCATCCCATCTAAACTGCATCCACTTCTCATCTGCAGTAGGATCTTCAATATCCATTGGGTCAACTCCGCTCCTCTCTTTAAACTGTTTTCTGCATTCATCACAATAACAGAAGTCCCACAGAGGATAAACTCTGTCCTGAACAACATTTCTGGATTTATGGAGTCCGTATGGTAAGATAGCATCGGGATATCTTATGAAATCCAGATGAATCCCCGCAAGCCCATCAATTTCTGCAAGCTCGGAAACCCTGTCCTTAAGGTACTCCGTTGCCTCCGGCCTTGACGGGCAGAGCCATCGGTAATGCTCCCTGTTATATAGCTTAATATCCAAACAAGATTCACCCTGTGCGTTCACCTGGTACCAGTCCGGATGGGCGTTTCTAAGGCTCATCTCAGTCCTGTTGGTAGTCCAGATCCAGGCGTGGAGCTCAATATTATACTTCTGAGAATATTGAAGGGCGGTTTTGACAATATAAATTGCCGCACTGTCCCTGAATGATGCAGAGTCGCCAATAACCTCCGGATAGCCACCGTGACACTCAAGGATAATAGCGTCTATCCCCGCATCTGATGCATTTTTAAAATAGTGCTCCCAATTCTCGGGAGTCATTGTGGTTTTGCCGGACATCCATGCCCATACTTTTCGCTCGTTGCCATGTTGCCTACTGCAAGACAGTATGATTGAAGAGATTAGCAAAACAGAGAGTATTATGGAGTTTTTCATATCCAAAATTAATAAATCCATAATTAAAACCTGAACAAAAAAGGGTATATAGCGTTAGATACATATGATGGCACACACAAAAACAGGTCCGGCGGGAGACTCATTTAAATGCGAAGCAAACGGGCTTAAAGAGCTCGCTAAAGCAGATGTTTTACCTGTTGCCAGGGTTATATCATACGGGCCAAACTTTATTACCACAGAATATATTGCCTCAACCAGACCATCTGAAGATTTCTTTAATAAGTTTGGCAAAGGGCTGGCCCAACTGCACAAATACAAACAGCCTGAATACGGATTTTATGAAAACAATTTCATTGGAGCAACACCTCAGCTAAATATCCCTTCAGAGGGAGAAAAACACAACTGGGCCCAGTTCTTTTTCAATAAAAGGCTGTTACCTCAATATCTTCTACTGGAAGATAGTGAAAAGGTTACAGAGAGGATAAAAATTGGATTTGCAAAACTTGAAAGAGAGATAGATTCATTATTAAGCGGTGCCGAGAGTGAAGGCGCATCACTTTTACACGGAGATCTGTGGTCTGGAAATTACATTTGCAACACACGAGACCAGGCTGTTCTTATTGACCCTGCTGTTTACTACGGGCACAGAGAGGCAGACCTTGCAATGACAAGGCTTTTTGGATACTTCCCTCCGGATTTTTACAGTGCATATAACAGTGAATACCCCCTTATGGATGGATGGCAAGAGCGAGAAAAGATATACCAACTCTACCATCTTATGAATCACCTTAATCTTTTTGGAAAATCATATCTTGGAGAGGTAGAGAGGTTGATTACTTCAATCTAAAGCTTAAGCCACTTTTCATCAATAATTGTATATTTGTCATATGAAAAGAGTATTGGAATTTCTTAATAATCTTCAGCAAAACAACTACAGAGAGTGGTTTGAGGATAATAAATCTGAGTATAAAGAGGCGCAAGCAATTTTTAACGAAACAGTAAACAAGCTAATTGTAGCAATTTCATCTTTTGACCCGGCAATAGCAAAACTTACAGCAAAGGATTGCACATTCCGGATATACAGAGATGTAAGATTTTCAAAAGACAAGAACCCATACAAAACACATATGGGTGCCTTTATCTCTCCATACGGAAGGGGCAGTGGCTATTCAGGATACTATTTTCATGTTGAGGCAGAAGGTGCAAACTATATCGGCGGACACATACTCAGTACGGGAGTTTACCGGCCAGAACCGTCTGCATTAAAAAGCATACGCGAAGAGATATTCCTAAATGGCGAGCGATTTGAGGATACAATTGCAAAAGCAAAAGACTTTCAACTTGAGACCGGCGAGGCACTAAAAAGGGTACCCGGCAGATACCCCTCTGATTACAAATATGCAGACTATCTTAAACTGAAAAATTACTTTCTTACCAGATACGTTGACGACAGCTGGATGACCTCGCCTGACCTGATTGAGAGATCTGTTCAAGAGTACAGAACCACAAAAGAGTTCCACGATATGCTCAACAAAGCAATCAGCTACGCTTTTGAAAAGAGATAAGTTCCGCTTTACTTAATCAATTTCTGTATAGCTCTATAAGCTTATCCTTTGTCTCAGCTAAGTGACCCGCACCCATTACAACAAATACTCTTTTATACTCATTTTTAGACTTCTCTAGTAAGTTCAGAAGATGAATATTTCTAAACGAGGTTATATCAAGGTATATATTCTGAAACATCTTATTGTCTCTTTGGTTACTTGCGTATTCCCTGTACATTTTTGATCCCTCCCAATTGGTTGAATCAATTTTTTTAGAAATGTTTGAATTGACAACCTCCAGTAACCTGTCAAATCCTATAAGAGTTGAATCTATTACTAGTCCATCTTTAATAAGGTCATTCGTCATACTCTTCATAATCTGTTCTAAAGAGAGTTTCCTTATATTTCCCGTTAACTGGATAGATCCAATTTGTCTTACAATATAAAATGCTAGAATATTTTCAGGACTATATTTTGACTGGAGATAGCGCAGCTGATCTTTAAAAGAGGGCTCAATGTCTCTAACTAAAATACCTTTGCTTTTTGCATAAAATGAAGCAAATGAAGACTCTCCAGCCTTTATTGCATCAGCTTTTGTTGTGTCTCTCCTCCTGTTAGCACCTCCCTCAACAAAAACAACATCCGGGTAGAATTCATCTATCTTTAACTCAATCTCCTTAAAAATTGGATTTTCTGCAGATTCGGAGTGTATAGTATAAAACCAGAACAGCGATCTCTCACCGTCACTAAGTATTAAATGTTTGTTACGGTGTTCATATTTAACATCTTTATCGGCACATACTCCATTTATATGAAAAAGAGCAAAGAACACAGAAAAGAATACAAAAGTCCTCATATATAAATCAATTAATTACTATAATCCGTCATAAAAATAAGGGTGTATAAATTTAAATAAAAGAAAGATGGGTGAAGCTGAATACTTCACCCATGAACGAGATACATCCGACCCTACTCTGGCCATATTGACATTTATCCTTAATATTTATAATTGTCACCCCTTTGAGTATACCTGATTCTCCTGCTCCTCAACCCTGATAAATGTTGTGCGCTTTGAAAGTTCCTTAAGCTGAGATGCTCCTACATATGTACATGTACTTCTTACACCTCCCAAAATATCAAGAACCGTTTCATCAACTTTTCCTCTGTAAGGAACAGTAACGGTCTTTCCCTCGCTGGCCCGATATTCGGCTACACCCCCGGAGTGCTTTTTCATTGCCGTTGCCGAACTCATACCGTAGAATATTTTAACCTTCTCACCGTTCTTCTCCTCAATCTCTCCGCCACTCTCGTCGTGACCGGCAAACATACCGCCGAGCATCACAAAATCTGCCCCTGCCCCAAATGCCTTTGCCACATCTCCCGGTGTTGAGCATCCGCCATCACTGATTATAAGGCCACCCAGACCGTGGGCAGCATCAGCACACTCAATAATTGCAGAGAGCTGGGGATAACCCACTCCTGTTTTTACCCTTGTTGTGCAAACAGATCCCGGGCCAATACCCACTTTGATTATATCAGCACCGGAAAGTAGCAACTCCTCAACCATCTCGCCGGTAACAACGTTTCCGGCAATAATAACTTTATCAACAAATTGCTTCCTAACCTTTTTCAGGAATGCAACAAAGTGCTCAGAGTAACCATTTGCAACATCAATGCAGATAAACCTTAACTGAGGGTTTTCATTAACCACATTTACAAGTTTATCAAAGTCAACACTTGAAGTTCCTGTACTTACAGCGATAAAATTCTCAATTCCTGCCGGAGCTTTAGTCATAAACTCCCGCCACTCCTGCAGAGAGTAGTGTTTATGGATAGCAGTAAACATTTTGTGTTTAAATAGGGCAAGTGCCATCTCAAAAGTACCCACAGTATCCATATTTGCAGCCATCACAGGCACCCCTGTCCATTCGGTCTTAGCATGAAGCAGTCTGAAGGTCCTCTCAAGCTTCACCTGAGAGCGGCTCTTAAGAGTTGATCTTTTAGGACGGAACATCACATCCTTGAACCCCAGTTTTATGTCGTATTCAATTCTCATTATGCAATATTTTTCTCAATTATAATTTATAACCAGTGACAATTTATTACCCCTAACAATTAAGCTGTTGCTCAGAACCCTAGTTTAGTCTCAATAGGCGCCAGTGCCTCAATTGCCAGCTCTGCAAACTCATCCAGAGGGATCCCCAGCTTTTCGCACTCAAGAATATTCTCCCTGTGAACAGATGCCGCAAACAGCTTCTCCTTCATCCTCTTCACAACCGACTTTGTTTTTACGCTTGATATCTTTTTGTCCGGATATACAAGAGCCACCGCAAAAATTAGCCCGGTAATAGTCTCACCGGCAGCCAAAGCGTGATGGAATTTCTCACTCCTCAGCCTTCCGGTAGCCTTTTCATTATGCAGCAGAATAGCCTCGATCGCATCCTCCGGAAAATCCTCATTCCTCAACATCTGCGCAGATACATTTCCATGTTTCAATGAATCCCCGTTAGTAATCTCAACATCAAGATCGTGCATTAGCCCGGCCATCCCCCATTTCTCCACATCCTCCCCCAGCCTTGTTGCCAACGCCCTCATCACCGCCTCAGACGCAAGGCAATGTGCAATCATTTTAGGATTAAAGATATGTGCTTTCAGAAGATCAATGTAGTATTCTCTGGTTTTCATTTCACTATAATTAGGGGAACGAAGTTAGAAAAAAACACAAAACTCCACCACCCCAGCCGCAGCCGTAACCTAGGGGTCAGCCGCAACCCAGAGGTCAGCCGCAACCCAGAGGTCAGCCGTAACCCCAGCCGCTACCCCAGGGGTAAAGTGTCAAACACCAGATAATAAACATCTTACAAAAAATAGTTAGTTTAAACAAAATACTAATTATCAATTGTTTGACACTTTACCCCTGGGGTAGCGGCTGGGGTTGCGACTGGGGTAGCGGCTGGGGTTGCGGCTGGGGCGTTGGCCTGCCAGCAGCTTCAGCAAAGTACTGCGGAAGGCGATAACCTCGGCCTCGGTAATATTACTGCCGCTGAAGGAGGCGACTATCTTTTCGGGGATGGAGAGGGCTCTCTCTTTCAGGGCAGTCCCCTCCCGGGTGAGGGAGACGATAACGCTGCGTTCGTCCGATTCAGAGCGGCGTCTGTTTACGATACCCTTTTGCTCAAGGCGTTTGAGCAATGGTGTTACTGTGTTTGATTCAAGCAGTAGTTTGTTGCAAATCTCCGTTACCGGCATCTCTTTGTGCTGCCAGAGAACCAGCAGCACAAGATATTGCGGATAGGTAAGACCCAACTCATCAAGGAGCGGGGTGTAGATTTGAGTGGTCAATCTGGAGGCTGCATATAAAGGAAAACATAGCTGATTCTCCAGATATAACATCTCACTTTTATCTTTCATAATTTTCTGTGGTTTTGACTCGAACATTAAAGTATCTTCTCCAGGAACGACTCCATTTTCTCAGGTTTGGTAAATGGCGAGAACCTCTTAACCGGTTTGCCGTTTTTGTCAATCACAAACTTATTAAAATTCCATTTGATTTTGCTTCCAAATATGCTGCCCAGCTTAGATTTCAGATATACAAACAGCGGATCGGCAGTAGGGCCGTTCACATCCACCTTTGCAAACATAGGGAAGGTAACCCCATAGTTCAGCTGACAAAACTCCTGAATATCACTTGCGCTGCCCGGTTCCTGGTTAGCAAATTGGTTACACGGAAAGCCGAGAATCACCAGCCCCCTATCCTTATACTTCTGATAGAGCTTCTCCAGACCATCAAACTGCGGAGTAAGCCCACACTTACTTGCAGTATTAACCACAATCACCGTTTTACCCCTATAGTCTGCCATTGAGACCCTTTTCTCCTGAAGCGTAAGCACTTCTAAATCGTAAAAATTTTTATTCATAAAGATTTTTATTTGTCTTTTTATCGTGATAGATTATATCGTTTACGATGCAAATATGGAAAAAAGATTTAGAAAAACAAAATTTAAGGTGGTCTCTAGCCGTTCTCACGCCTCAGAGACTTGACTCTATAAAACAGCAATAAGCTCCCCCACCACCTGATAGTTATCGTCATCAGAGAGGATGATTGGATCATAATCCCTATTTAAGGGTATAAGTACAATCTTTTCGTGGATCCATTCGCCGGTATCTTGGTCGTAGGTCTTTTCGCTTGTATATTTCTTGATTGTGAAATGACCGCTGTGATCCGGGTCAAACAGTGAGTGATGCTGGACAAGGACAATTTTATTGTTTCTTGAACCAACAACATTAGCGCGGAAAACGCAGAGACTTCCGTCTGCAATCCTTGGTTCCATAGATTTTCCGGAGGCCCTAACCACAAACATATTCTTATTCAGCTTTCCCAAGCCATCTGCTCTCACCCAGCCGGAAATCTGCGCCTCCTCCCCTTCTCCGAACTTCCCGCAAGCCGCTTTAATTGTATAAAAAGGGAGAAAATCAATAAATTTTGCACTGTCAATAACATCAGGCTCAATACGTAGCTTCTTGTCAATTATCTCTTCCTGAACAGGTTTTTCTGCCGAAATCTCCATCTGCATCCTGAAGTGGTTTGCAAGAGGCTTGTCAGAGAAATAAACCCAGCAACCCTTCATGCCTCTAGTCATCAGGGTTCTGTAAGTGTTTTTAATAATTCTGTCAGCTGTTTTAAGTGCCTCCTGAGGATTCTCTTTAAACATAGTGCGAATCCCCTTTAGCGACTGGTCCATTTTTGACCTTCTTTTAAAATCTGTGACTATGCTTCCATCTTCACACCTGATATCTGGACCAACAATAACACCAACATAATCCAGTTCCAGACCCTGACAGGTGTGAATGCAGCCAATCTCCGTTACAGAGTCTGGAGCAATAATCCAGTTGCTGCCGTCATTTTTCAGGTTCCAACGCATCTCAAAATTATGTTCAGGTATTTTAACATCCATTGACAAAGGATTATTTGAACTTATCCAATCCCAACAATATCCTGCAACCATCCTGGATTTATTGTTAATCTTATTCATTTTCTCTATCTCTCTTCTGAGCTCATTTGGGTCATCAAATATCCTGAAGTCAAATGTGTCTCCGGTGAGTTTTATATTTGCAGTGTTTGCAATTTGCAGAGTGTTGTCCAGCCACGAGAGATATCCATCCGATCCGTTGCATCTGAACTGCGACTCCAGCCTGAGTGTGGCTACCTGTGCACCAGACTTCTTTGCCAGATCTGTAATCTCTTTGCTTGTTCCAATATCCTTGATATGTACCCGCTGGTCGTTATCTATGAAGAAAATTGAAAACTTAGAGGCATTAATAATTTCAAGAATCTGGTTGTCTCCCATATTTTGAAACAACCCCGACTTTAGATTGAGTCTGTGAGCCTCATCCACAATCAGAGCATCAAACAAATCCGGCTGACAGTCAATAAAACTGCCGGAACCTCCAAAAAGATTGTTGATACTGCTGCTTTTTACTACCCCTCTAAGCTTTGTAGTATAGACAGCCCTTGGGGCAGCATTCTTTGATACATATTTAGCAACCATCCCCTCTTTGGTAAGATTTGCAAGAAGATTTATTGCCACAACACTCTTACCTGTACCCGGCCCCCCCTCAACAATCAGCACTTGCTTTTTGCCGTTTTTGCTGGTTCTAGCCATTCTAACAGCCGACTCATAAACCAGTTTCTGGTCATCAATCATAATAAACTCGCTGTTACCCTTAAGCATTGAGCCGATAGCATCGGCGAGCTGCTTTGATGGTCTAAGCTTACCATTCTCAATCCGGTACATTATGTCCCTGTTGTCACCATATTTTACATATCTCTTGATGAAATTCCTCAGTTTTATTGCATCTGGTCTGAGAAATACAGGAGCCTTTTCAGTATAATATCTAAAGACCTCATTGGTGATAACATTGTCCGGAGAATAGTTGTGAAGATAAGCACAGGGAATTATATCTATTTTCTCATCCTGAATGGTTTGATTATAATCCATTAAAGTAGACGCATAAGACCAGGCCTGATACGATGGATGGACAGTATCTGTATATCCATGCTGAAACCTTGTTCTCACCAGATCCGGCATAGATGTCAGCTCTGCCTGACTCCACTGCTTTAACTCCACTATTACCACCTTCTCCTTTCCCTCGCTGTCAAGGCCGGTAATTATAAAGTCTATTCTTTTGGATGTGAGCGGAATCTGAAACTCAATAGATATTCCTGCATCATGAGCGATTTCTGGATCTTCAAGAACATTCTTCATCCTTAGCATAGAGTTAGCCCAAGACTGAACTTCATTTGGAGCCGCATTTCTGCCCAGAAAGCTCTTAAATGCCTTCTCTATCTTTATTTCAATTTCGTTATGAATAACGTCGTTAAGAAAATCCTGTTTAATTGCCTGGTAAACTATCATAACTCATTATACTTTTTCGCATTACCCTTAGCTTTATCCACAGGGTATTTTTTTGAATTATGAACTAATTTCTCTTCAATAATATTATGAACATCAAAGTCAAACTTATCTGCCAGAAGAAGCGCATAAATCATTACATCTGCAAGCTCCTCCTTTAATCTCTCCCTGTTCGCATCATTCTCCTTTTTCCACAGAAACAACTCAAGCAACTCAGACGCCTCAATATTTAAAGCAATAGCTAAATCCTTGGGGTTATGGAACTGTGCCCAATCTCTATCATCGCGAAATTTTACGATTTTAGAAATCAATTCATTCAATTCTGACATATTGGAGAGTTTTTAAAAATATTCTTTTACAAATGTATCAAAAAAAGGCCACCTCACGGCGGCCTTAGTGTAAAGTAATGTTTGGGGTTAGTCTTCTTGAATTGAAACTTGATAAATGTTTCATATTCAATTACAAATATATAAACATTTTTGTATGAAACAAGTGAATTTTCTGATAATTTACTCAAAAAGAGCTACTAATCCGGTGTATGAATATTTTCCATTGGTATTGATATTCTACTTCCTCCTGAAAAGTCTTATTATATTTTTACCTATCTCATCAAGTCTTTCAAATGGTTCAACCAAAGATGGGTTGTTTGGATCCGTTTCATCGGCAACATGCTGCACAGGGTAAACAATAATAAAACTGTTGTTTTGAAAATATCTGTTGAGGTATGACGGAAGATTTATCATGTTGGGATGGTATGATACCTGATTAATTTTGCTGAGAATAATCAGAAGATTATCATCACTCTTTACATCTCTGGATATTATCAGAAAATCGTCCCAGTCATCAAATATTCTAAAGTCGGCCTCAATAGGGTGCTTATGCTGAATCTTTTTAATGTACTCTGTTGTCTTCTCATTTGCATAAAAAACCAGTTTCGCACCTGTGTTTTTAGGGATATTCCACACCTTTGAAAGCCAGAATGGGAATCCAAACTCCTTTTCTGCATTTTGCGGTATAACAACAATGTGCCTTTTTATAGTGGCGACAGGCTGGAGAGGTTTGTAAATGAACGTTGTTGTGTTGCATCTGGATAGCACACTATCTGTAATCTTTCCAAGGTATGACTCAGTTATCCTTTTATTTTGGTGTAGTCCCAGGACAAGGTCTGTTATATTGTGCTCCTTCACTACACCCACTATTCCGTTTGCAGTATTTATATCGTATCTGGAGAGAGTATTAAGCGAGATGTCTGCTGCTGCCGCAGAAACCTCGGCCTTCTCCAGAAGTCTTTTTCCATGTGAGGAGTTATCAGTATCGTCATTTTCAACAATATTAAGAGCATAAATCCCCTTTTTATTCTCTTTGCTCTTAAGGATTGAGCTCATAGATATAAGCTCCTCAATGGTTTCCGGATTACTCACCGGTATAAGTATTCTCTCCCTCTTTTCAAGATCCTCCTCTTCCGGAATGGCTGTCTCTTTAAGAGATATGTTCTTTCCTCCCTTTTGAGCCTCCAGCGAAGCAATTGTGCAGGTTATTAGTATCATCACAATGGTTCCGTTGAGTATAGTTTCATCCAGAAGGCCCACGTTAAATCCCACAAGAACAGCAGCAAGAGTAGCCGCTGCCTGAGCATTGCTTAGGCCGAATATAATTCTTCGTTCGTCAGCAGAAAATCCTAAAGATTTTTGTGTAAGCCACGCAGCCGCATATTTAGCTACAGTAGCTACAACAGTCATTACAGCAGCAACCTTTATTGTCTCAAAATCTTTAAAAAAAGCCTTGTAATCAACAAGCATTCCCACCCCAATCAGGAAGAACGGTATAAACACAGCATTCCCTACAAATTCTATCCTGTTCATCAATGAAGAGGTAGATGGGATTAACCTGTTCAGAGCCAGACCAGAAAGAAAAGCCCCCACAATCGCCTCAATCCCCGCTAGTTCGGCAAGGACAGCTCCTAAGAAAACCATCACCAGAACAAATATGTATTGAGAGACACTATCGTCAAACCTTTTTAAAAACCATCTTGCAATAACAGGAAAGACAAATACAACTGTCAGCCCAAACAAAACCATAGACACAGAAAGTCTTGTCCAAAATGCAGTATCAACAACTCCTGCATTCATCCCTACGATAACAGCAAGAACAAGAAGGGCAAGGGTATCGGTAATCATCGTTCCGCCTACGGATATATTTACTGCCCTGTTTTTTGTCACACCCAGCTTGCTTAGTATAGGATAGGCTATAAGTGTATGAGATGCAAACATACTCGCTAGTAAAACAGAGGACATTACTGAGAGTTCTAGTAACCAGTAGCCGGCAATTGTCCCTAAAGCCATTGGAATCAAAAAAGTGAGCATTCCAAACAACAGACTCTTTCCACTATTTTTCTTAAACTCGGCCAAATCAATTTCAAGCCCCGCAAGAAACATAATGTAAAGGAGACCTGCTGTTCCCGATAGGATTATGCTGCTATCCCTGAGCAAAAGATTGAATCCGTTAGGACCAATAACTGCTCCGGCAATTATAAGCCCCAGAATATGGGGTATTTTGAACCTGTTTAGAATTAAAGGCGCAAACAGTATAATTATCAATATTACCAAAAACTTGAGAACCGGATTGCTCAAGGGTAGAGTAAGATCTGTTATTGCCAGGAAAATCATAGTTATTCAGTCTTAACCATTAACCTTCTTATAATCAGACAAAAACTTTTCAAGGCCGATATCAGTCAGCGGATGCTTCAGCAGACCGAGTATAGCCTCCAGAGGACAGGTGGCAACATCGGCTCCGGCTTCAAGGCATTGGATAATGTGCATTGTGTGGCGGATGGAGGCGGCAAGAACCTCGGTCTGATAACCATAGTAGTTGTAGATATCAACAATCTGTTTAATTAGGGCAACTCCATCGGTAGAGACATCATCCAGTCTCCCTACAAATGGAGAGACATATGTTGCACCTGCCTTTGCGGCAAGCAGTGCCTGGCCTGCAGTAAAGACAAGCGTACAATTGGTCCTGATGCCATTTTCGCTAAAGAATTTTATTGCCTTAATACCCTCTTTTGTACAAGGTACTTTAACAACAATCTGTTCATGAAGAGCAGCAAGCTCCTCCCCCTCTTTTACCATCCCTTCAAAGTCTGTCGCAATCACCTCTGCACTTACATCACCCTTAACGATGTTGCATATATCTATATAATGCTGTTTGATGTTTGAGTCACCCTTTATGCCCTCTTTCGCCATAAGCGATGGATTTGTTGTTACGCCGTCAAGGACTCCCAGGTCATTGGCCTCTTTTATCTGATTCAGATTTGCAGTGTCAATGAAAAATTTCATGAGGTTATATTTTTTTGATGAATTTACACAAAGATAACACTTTAAAAACTTATGTTTAATCTATTTTTCCTATTTTGGCCCTCCAAATGAAAACCAACAAAATATGAGAATCAAAGCTCTTCTTATTACAATTATTGCCCTTTTCCAGATGGGTAACTTTTTAACAGCACAAATACATGGCAAGTGGCATGGCAAGATGAAAATTAACGAAACCAATTCGCTCACCATCGCATTTGAAATCAACTCTTCAGAAAATGGTGCCTTAATCGCTGTAATGCATAGTGTTGACCAAAAGGCATATAATATCTTGGTTGACTCAATAAGCTCAGGCAGAGATGATCTCTTTTTATCAATTATGTCACTAAGAGCCGAATATAGTGGGAAAAAAATATCTGAAAATGAGATTGAGGGATTTATGAGTTTCCCGGGAGGGGTAAAGATGGAGCTTAATATGATAAGAGCAGAGGAGTTCCCCTTTAAAATTGCCCGAAGACCCCAGGAGCCAAAAGAGCCCTACCCATATATCTCAGAAAACATTGTCTTTGAAAACAAAGCAGAAAACATCAAACTCGCCGGAACGCTTACTACCCCTGACAAAGATGGTAAATACCCGGCGATAGTACTTATCTCAGGATCAGGACCATCAGACAGAAACCAGACAATCTTTGGACATAAAACCTTCCTCGTACTTTCAGATTTGCTAACTAAGGCCGGCTTCGCAGTACTAAGGTATGACGACAGGGGTGCCGGCGAATCAGGGGGAAGCTACATTAACGCATCAAATAAAGAGCATGCAGCCGATGCCTCCTCTGCTGTAGAATTTCTTAAAACCATGCCTTTTGTTAATCCGGACAAAGTGGGAATACTTGGACACAGCCTCGGGGCAGATATAGCACCTGTAACTGCCTCCATTAACAGCGGTCTGGCATTTGTAATTCTGATGGCCGGATCTGCCAATCCATTGACAGAAGACATTATTGAGCAGTGCAGGGCAATCTATCCTGCCATAGGTGTAAGTGAGTCAGGAACAAATCTAAACATTGAGATCATCAAAAAGATGTTTGAAATAATTAAAGATTCCGAGAACATAACTATTGCCAGAGAGAGAGCTGTAAAGGCCCTTGTAGAGTTTGACCAAAGGGCAGCAGAACTATCAGCAGAGGATATAAAATTATTGGGTTACCGAACACCACTTAACATTAATTCCTGGAGGGATTTCTTTCTCCCTCATATGAAATATGATCTTTTCCATAATAGTGCTGAATATTTCTCAAAAGTTAAATGTCCAGTACTTGTTCTTGGAGGAGAGAAGGATATGCAGGTTCTGCCTCATCATGTAAATCTGATAAAGGAGGGTCTTGAAAAGGGTGGCAACAAAAGGGTAACTGCTATACTGTATCCCGGTAAAAACCATTTAATGCAAGATGCCACCACAGGAGACCCTGGTGAATACGGAGACATTGAGAATACAATTGCACCTGATGTAGTTGCCGATATTGTGAATTGGATCAAAAAAGTTGTAGAGTAAACTAACCTTCACTCGTGAAGAATTGCTGAGCCCCTTTGTGTCCTCTTTCAGCGGCGTACCTCAGATACTCCTCTGCTCTTTCCTCATCCTTAGTGACTCCGTTACCTTTCAGGTAGCAAATACCCAGAGAATATGAGGCCTCAAGAACTACTTCCGGAGCATCAGATTTGAGACATTTCTCAAACCATCTGATTGCTTCCGGATAGTTTTGGGTTACCCCCTCTCCATTACCATAACAGGATGCAATGGCAAGATCTGCATAAGCAAATTTGTCAGAAGCTCTCATAAACCAGGAGAAGGCCTCTTGCTTATTGACATCTGTTCCCAACCCCATTCTAAGCATCATACCGAGCATATACATTGACTCGCCGTCTCCCTCTCCGGCTGCAGTACGGAACCATTTAACAGCCTGAACTCTGTGTTGCTCCTTACCCTCATTTAAGTAACTATATGCCAAATATCTGTGAAGCGTGCTGTTTTCATAGCCTTTGTTAATAGCCTCCAGCATTAGCCCACCTGCGGTTTCATAGCTCCTCTCCACACCTTTCCCGTGAAAGTACAACATTGCTATATTGTAGTAAGCCATCCCATCACCCTGCATCGCAGCCTGTGAATACCACTCCATTGCCTTTTCATAATCATTTACACTCTCATACCTGTCACCCATTATAATCTGAGCAATTGGGAGTCCCTGCTCCGCTGACTTTCTGCAGAAAGATGTATCGGTAGTAAGCCTGTCAAAAAAATTGAGATCAATGTTTTGAGCAGTAAGAGTAGAGGAAAATCCAGAAATAATAGCAATTAATAGTGTAAACCTTTTCATTAGCTTGATTTTTTAAACATCTTAAAGGTAATACTAATTATTTTTATTATATTCAAAGAATTAAGTGTAAAAAAGGACACATCAAATGATTAAAGAGAATTACCTTTCAGTAACCGGAGGAAAGATCTGGTATAAAATAGCAGGGGCAGAAAAAGGGGGAACCCCGTTAATTCTCATACATGGCGGCCCTGGTGCCACGCACGACTATCTTCTACCTCTTGAAGAGCTGGCAGACAAACGACCTGTAATATTCTACGATCAACTTGGTTGCGGAAAATCAGACAATCCCGCGGATGTATCTCTTTGGACAATAGAACGATATGTAGAGGAGTTGGATTTATTATGTAAGAGCCTTAATTTTAAAAATTACCATATCCTTGGACAATCCTGGGGCGGAACCCTGGCAATTGAATATGCTCTTTCCGGGTTATCTGACAGAATAAAAAGTCTTATTCTGTCTGCCCCTTTGATAAGCTCCAGCCGTTGGGCTGAAGATCAAAGAGAGTACATAGATCAGATGCCTGACATGATGAAAAGTACAATTCTCAGGTGTGAAGCCGGGGGGGATTTTAATAACCCGGAATATCAGAAAGCATTGGAAGAGTTCTACAACAGACACCTTTGCAGAATACAGCCTATGCCTGAACCAATGCAAAAAACATTTGAAAAGATGAACACAGAGATGTACTCATATATGTGGGGACCGAGCGAGTTCACAGTAAACGGAACCTGTAAAGATTATGATGCATCAGAAAGACTAGGTAGCATTAATGTTCCTGTATTATTTACTGCCGGTGAGTATGACGAAGCCACACCAGAATCTCTTAAATATTTTTCAAACAAAATACCCGGCTCAAAGGTTATAATATTTGAAAATGCATCTCATTCGCACCATCTGGAGAAGAGAGAGGAGTTCATTGGTGTTGTAAGAGATTTCCTTAAAAACGTTGAAAATTAATTAAACAAACTTAGATATGGATAACAACCCTAAACAAGAGAGCAAATGCCCCGTGACAGGAGCAACCGGCAAACACAGCATTGGGGCTGTTGGCACACAGAACAAAGATTGGTGGCCAAATAAACTGAGTCTTAATATACTTCGTCAACACTCAGAACTTGCAGACCCAATGGGGGCTGGATTTAACTACGCAGAGGAGTTTAAAAAACTTGATCTCAAAGCCCTTAAGGCAGATTTACATAAAATAATGACAGATTCACAGGACTGGTGGCCTGCAGATTACGGCCACTATGGCCCGCTATTTATCAGAATGGCCTGGCACAGCGCCGGAACCTACAGAACAATTGACGGAAGAGGTGGCGGGGGACGTGGACAGCAGAGGTTTGCCCCCCTTAACAGCTGGCCGGATAACGTAAGTCTGGACAAAGCAAGAAGACTTCTCTGGCCTGTAAAACAGAAATATGGGAAGAGCATCTCCTGGGCAGATCTTATGATTCTTGCCGGTAACGTGGCACTTGAATCTATGGGATTTAAAACCATCGGCTTTGCAGGAGGAAGAGAGGATGTCTGGCAGGCAGACGAGGATGTTTACTGGGGTTCAGAGAGCAAATGGCTTGAGAACGATGAACGCAAGCTGGACAAGGATGAGGTTACAAACCCTCTGGCAGCAATTCAGATGGGTCTTATTTATGTCAATCCGGAGGGGCCTGATGGAGTTCCCGACCCTCTTGCGGCAGCAAAAGACATACGCAACACATTTGCAAGGATGGCTATGAATGATGAGGAGACCGTTGCTCTTATAGCAGGGGGCCACACATTCGGCAAAACCCACGGAGCTGCAAGTGCAGACCATGTAGGGGCAGAACCGGAAGCAGCCGGACTGGAGGAGATGGGTCTTGGGTGGAAAAACTCATTCGGCACAGGAAAAGGGGGAGATACAATAACCAGCGGACTGGAGGTTATATGGACCCAGACTCCTACCAAATGGAGTTACTACTTTTTTGACAATCTTTTCAACTTTGAGTGGGAGCTCACAAAGAGCCCTGCCGGGGCATATCAGTGGGAGGCAAAGGGGGCAGGGAAGATAATGCCTGATGCACACGATAAGAGCAAAAGGCACTACCCTACAATGCTTACAACAGACCTCTCCCTTAAGGTGGATCCGGCGTATGAGAAAATTTCAAGGAGATTCTATGAGCACCCTCTTGAGTTTGCAGAGGCCTTTGCAAAGGCATGGTTCAAACTCACTCACCGGGATATGGGGCCAAGAAGCAAGTATCTGGGGCCGGAGGTTCCTAAAGAGATATTTGTATGGCAGGATCCTGTTCCGGAGGTAAACCATCCGCTTGTTGACGAGAAAGATATTAAGAATCTTAAGAGTAAAGTTCTTAGCTCCGGACTTACAGTATCTGAACTCGTCTCAACCGCCTGGGCATCGGCATCAACATTCAGAGGTTCCGATAAGAGGGGCGGCGCAAATGGTGCCAGAATAAGACTCGCTCCACAGAAAGACTGGGCAGTAAATAATCCAAAGGAACTTGCATCAATACTTGCAAAACTTGAGGCAATCAAAGAGGAATTTAACAAGGCACAGAAAGATGGCAAAAGGATATCAATGGCAGACCTGATAGTTCTGGGAGGATGTGCAGCTGTAGAGAAGGCGGCAAAAGATGCCGGTTTTGATATTACGGTACCATTCACACCGGGAAGAGCGGATGCATCTCAGGAGCAGACAGATGTAGAGTCATTTGCATTCCTCGAGCCCCTTGCTGATGGATTCAGGAACTTTATCAAAGCAAAATTCAGAGTCTCTCCGGAAGAGCTTCTTATTGACAAAGCTCAGCTCCTGACCCTTACAGCCCCTGAGATGACAGCCCTTATTGGAGGAATGAGAGTTCTCAAAACAAATGCAGACAAATCAAACCACGGAATATTCACAAACAGACCTGAAGTTCTCACAAACGATTTCTTTGTAAACCTTCTGGATATGTCCACTGCCTGGAAACCTGCTACAGAGGAGAGAGAGCTATACGAAGGCCACGACCGGAAAACCGGTAAACTAAAATGGACAGCCACACGTGTTGATCTGATCTTTGGATCCCACGCAGAGCTGAGAGCCATCTCCGAGGTTTACGGCAGCTACGACGGCAAAGAGAAATTTGTCAAAGACTTTGTCAAGGCCTGGAACAAGGTGATGAATCTGGACCGGTTTGACCGGAAGAGCTAATCAAAAGATCTCACTTTTTATATTTATCATTAAGCCCCCTTTCCCTCAAGGACAAGGGGCTTAATTTTTTCCAGTCTGGAGAGCTTCGTCGCCTTTTGCATCCTCTATTCATTTTTTGATACTACAGATCTTCCAAACTCAAATGCTCTCTGCATTGCATCCTCGTCCGGGCCCCAGTTACAGCTTATTGGTTCTCCAACCATTTCAAATCCGGACTCCTTTAAATGATTCCCTATAATCTTTGTTGAGGCATCACTCCACCCAAAGCACCCAAAAGAGGCACCTTTTTTACCTTTAAATTTTAGCCCTTTAACCATTTCCATCAACCCTGCAGTATGAGACATAATCCCGTTGTTAACAGTAGGTGAACCAATAAACACAGCTTTGGACTTGAAGATCTCAGTTATTATGTCATTTAGGTCATTGGTGGCAATATTGTACAATTTAATATCAACCACCTGATCTTCTGAATTTATCCCTTTAACTATACTCTCTGCAATTGATCTGGTTCCATTGTACATTGTCTCATAAACTATTGTAATTTGGTTCTCCTGATATGCAGAAGCCCACTCCACATATTTATGGATTATCTGAGCCGGATTATCTCTCCATATCACTCCGTGACTTGGACATATAAAGTCAACAGGAAGGTTAAACTTGAGAACTTCATCAATCTTCTTCAAAACAAGTGGGCTAAAGGGAGTCAGAATATTTGCGTAGTACTTTATTGCCTCCTGATAAAGTTCAGACTGATTTACCAGGTCATTGAACAATAATTCTGTGCAGAAGTGCTGGCCAAAAGCATCATTACTGAAAAGTATATTATCCTTAGTCATATAGCAGAACATACTGTCCGGCCAGTGTAACATTGGGGCCTGGATAAAAATAAGCTCCTTGCCATTTCCTAAATCTAACTTATCACCTGTTTTAACAGTTTTAAAATTCCACTCTCCGTGGAACTGCCCCTTCAGTGATTTGACACCATTCTCTGTACAATAGACAGGTGTCCCCGGAATCAGTCTCAGCAGTTCAGAAATAGCACCGCTATGATCAGGTTCAGCATGATTCATGATAATATAATCAATGCTCTTCAGATCAATCTCCGATGCGAGGTTGTCAATAAACTCTTTTGAGAAGGGCTGAAAGACTGTGTCAATCAAAACTGTCTTCTCCTCTTGTATCAAGTATGAGTTATAACTTGAACCTTTATGGGTTGAATATTCATACCCGTGAAACTTTCTCAGTTCCCAGTCGTTTTTACCCACCCAGTAAACATTGTTAACTATCCTCTTTTTCATATCTCTTAGGCATTAAATTTTTACGTTAGTGTAAATATAATCTAAATAACAATTATAAATTTGTATTGTATCACTTAATTTAACCCAAAATGAAAATTACCACTCCGCACCCTCCGGAGCAGTTTACGGACTTGGACTAATTGGGGCTGCAATCTATTTTATCGGCACAGCTACATCTTTCTGGATGGGCGTACTGGGCTTCCTGAAAGCAATTATCTGGCCGGCATTTCTTGTTTACGAGCTTCTTAAATATCTGGGAGCTTAATACTTACGCTTTGGGTTCTTGGGATATCTTCCCTCTTTTACTCTCTTCTCCTGATCAATAACCTCCTTAATACTCCAAAGGCAGGTAAATCCCAGTACGCCTAAAACTGAGGAAAATGTAAAATTATTTACAGTAAGTGAAAGTGCTATGCTTAATAGACCTGACACAAGAAAAACCCAAAGGCTTATCCGCCCAAGATAATATTCTGCTTTTATTACCAGCGGGTGAAAAAAGCCAATAATAGCAAATGTTACCAAGCCAACTATAACCCCGTTAATATTCATAAAACACAATTTGGAGCTAAACTAACTCTTTTGGATTAAACCCGTATTTATTTTCGCCTTGAGTGCCTTCAATAAGCATAAGGATTAGTAACCATATTCCTCCTACTACAGGAATCAGAGCCACCAGAATCATCCATCCACTCCTTGATGTATCGTGCAACCTGCGCACTGTTACAGCCAGTGTTGGTATAAACATTGCCAGCATATAAAGCCCGTGTATCGGTCCAAACATATTGTATGGTGCACATACATAAGTTCCTCCGCTGAATGTTATACCAAAAAGTCTGTCAATAAACGCAGCAACTGCTGCAATCAGAATGTTTATAATAACAAACATCCAAAACTCAGTCCTCCTTGACCTGCCCTTGAAGTCTGAGTACTGCCTTAACACTTTCAGATACCAGTTCATAAACTTTGGTTTTTAATCATACATAAATTTAGTGTTTTTATTTTTAGATTTGATGTATGGTTATAAAAGATAAAATAATTGTTGTCACAGGTGGCGCCGGATCATTTGGAAGTGTGATAGTAAAGAGACTTCTTGAGCAGGGAGCCTCAGAGGTAAGAATCTTTTCCAGAAACAGCAAAACCGAATGGGATGGAGACATCAGAGACCTATCGGCCTTAAACAGGGTAATGAAAGGGGCCGACTATGTAATCCATGCAGCCGCCTTGAAGGATGTACACTATTGTGAGGCAAATCCAGCCGAAGCAATTGAGGTAAATGTATATGGTTCTCTGAACATTCTTACTTCAGCCAAAGAGGCTGGAGTAGAGAGGGTGGTGTTTATCAGCAGCGATAAGGCCTGCTTTCCAATGGGCACAATGGGCATAACAAAGGCCTTAATGGAGCGAATGGTTTTAAACGAATGCAGACAATCTGACTCGCCTGTTTGTACAATAGTCAGATTCGGAAACTTGATGGGATCTGCAGGAACTGTTATCCCTCTTTTTGTAAAGCTTGCTAAGGAGGGAGCCGGGCTTACTGTTACAAACCCGGAGATGTCCCGTTTTATGATGACAATAGATGATGCAGTTGCATTAACACTTATCGCACTTGAATATGGTGAGAATGGCGATATTTTGATTGAAAGAGGACATTCTGCCACTATTGAGGCGTTAGCTTTGGGAGCACTGCTTTATTCCGGAGTAAAATCAGAATCAGAGCTTGAATCCAGAATAAAGATAACTGGAGCCCGCCCTGGAGAGAAAATTTACGAGACGATGGCTACATCTGAGGAGATTTCTAAATCAAAATTAATATCCTTAAATGAAAAGTTATATATAAAAATACCCCTCTTATCCGAAAGTCAAAACAGGCATGCAGAGGAGTTCAACTCTCATAACGCACCATCTTTAACCCCTGAGGAGATGGCTGAAATAATTAAAAGGATAATCTAATCAATTAAGCCTTTTTATCTTTTTGTCAATATATTTTGAGTTCAAAATCCTTAACACAGACATATAGTTAAGCCTGAACTCCAGCAAATCACCAACCTTATAGCCCTTTTCATTACTCTTTAAGTCCAGAACAAACATATCCGAGCTGCCTCCGACAAATGATATATCGGAATCCGACGGGGTCAGGTGCTTATCATCCACATCTAAAAGGCCAATATCTATCAGTGCCCTGCAGCTTGTCTTCCCGGCAAGCCTATCGTCAAAAGTTGAGACATCACCAACAAGATTGGTCCCCATTTCCCCGTCCGGCACTTGTGGCTTTTCAATTAATTCAATAATCTCAGCATAGAGCAGAAATGCATCAGTTGCCATCTTCTTAAGCGGTCTGTCGTTATAAACGTCGGTTCCAAGATAAAGAGTCTCTCCCACACGAAAATGGTTGATCCCTTTTGGCAACATATTTTTAAAAATCAGAGGAATAGTTACGGATGAGCCCCCTGAAACATACTCAATTTTTTTATTGAATTTAGCCTCAATCAACTGTTGATAAAGGCTCAGTTGTATAAGCTTATCCTGATTAGGCAAAACTCCATACAGGCATGAGAGGTTTGCACCAATACCAATAACCTGAATATTCTCCAGCTTAAATACATTTGAATAGAACTCAACAAGATCATCCCTCATTATCCCCTCTCTCAACTCGCCAAGCTCTACCATGATAATAATTTTGTGAACTTTACTCTGCCTCTTAGCCTCATCTGATAAAAGTTTGATTGTCTCAATCTGAGTATTCATACTGATATCGGCATATTGAACAACCCCTTTAACAGCCCTTCTTGCCGGGGGCTTAATGTAAATAGTCTCTACTTTGGGATTAATCTGTTTTATCATCTTCAGGTTAGAGATTCTTGAATCACAAACCTGAGTTATATTAAACTGTAACACTTCCTGAATATACTCTCTGTGTCCGCATAGCATTTTAGTTACGACAGACCACTTAATACCTCTTTTCCGGAAGAGTTTGTCAAGATATTCAAAATTTGTCCTTAGCTTCTCTACATTTAGCGTAATATATGCCATCGGGTTATTGTTTTGTATATCTCATCTCAAGATACTTATTTGTGAAGCCCAGATTCTCGTATAATCTTCTGGCAGGATTATCGGGTTCCACATGCAGAGCTACTCCACCCTCTGCCCTTATAAGGGCTTGCTCCATCATGCACCTGCCTATCCCTCTCCCCCTGAACTTATTATGTGTTGCTATATAAACAAGAATGTTTTCTGGTATATATCCGTTCATCCCTGTTTTATTTACCACTACAACAGAAGATAACTCCCCCTCCTCAAAAGAGCGGAGAACAAAACCGCCAAACGACTCCCCCTCTTTAATTGCATAATTAACAGCCTTCTCTATATCCTCCCGTTTATCTCCGAACTGCTCCAAATGCGTATATAAAAAATCCACGATTTCTCTCTTCTCCTCAAAAGTTGGTTTGCACTTTTCGTCAAATGACTTAATCTCTATCATAATTTACTTGGCTTTTATAATCCATTTAATATACAAAAATTATAACACCTGAAAAGATTATTTTGTTTTAAAGTAAAATTATCAACTGCAGAATCAACTGTGAATAAAGCACTCTCATCTTTTATGTTTTATCCATTGTCACTATAACTATACTTTTGCTGAACAATTGTAAGATTTGACTCGGGACATTGTCTTTGGTGTGATCAACACGGATTTGTCAAAAGTAAGAGTAAGGGTTAGATCTCCCGAGTCACATCTTTCCTTCAAAAAATCTAAAAAATGAGTGAAATCAAATGTATTGTGTTGTACGAATCAATCTACAACAATAACACTCTTAAAGTAGCAAAGGCCATTTCTCACACTTTGGGCTGCAGATTGATAAAGGCTTCTGAAGCGATGGAGGAGGATCTGACAAAATATGAGACAATTGGACTCGGTTCCGGGATATATTTTGGCAACCTGCACCCATCAATAATTAATATCGCTAAAAATTTTGACAACTCACCTCAGAGGGTATTTATATTTTCAACCAGGGGAAATCCAATACACGGCAAATATCATGGTCAACTTAAAGAGATTTTAAATACTAAAGGGAAGAGAATTGTCGGTGAAATTAGTTTTAAAGGGTATGATGGTACAGGACCATTTCTCATTTTCGGCGGAGGGAATATCGGCCGGCCAAATGAAAGGGATCTCTCACAGAGTATCTCGTTTATCAGGAAAGCCCTTCCGGAGTACTGCATTAAAGATTACTACAAACTACTGGATAACAGATTACCTGTTATAGATGGCAGCACAAATAAATACTACTATAAAGATGGTAAAAATCTATTCCTGCTAAGGGGAGATATCGTTTCTATAAATCAAAATCTTTGCACCGGATGTGGCAGGTGTAAAACCGTTTGTCCAATGGGTGTAATTGAGCTTATTGACAAAAAGGCAATCCCGGATAAGGAGCTTGATTGTACTTTATGCAACCTGTGTTGCATAAATTGTAAAGAGAGAGCTATTACATTACACTACAACTGGAGAGATACAATTAATGTTGCAAAAAGACACAAGAACAGAAAATCACTTTAATGAAAATAAATTATGTTTAAAAAGGTACTGTTTTGTATTTCTACTCTCTTTATTTCACATATTGCTTTATCAAAAACAAGTGTCTCTGTTCAAATAAATAATGCTGATCCGGACAGAACAATACTATATCTTTCAGTATTTAACAATGAAGAGGGTTATAAAAAAAGAGTTGCATACATTTCGACCTCTGCCATTGCGGGAAGGAGTATCGAAGTTATTGAGTTAGAACTGAGTCCGGGGAATTATCTCTTCTCAGTATTCCAGGATCTGAACAAGAACAAGAAATGCGACTCAAACCTGATTGGCATCCCAAAGGAGCCTGTGGGTATTTCAAAATATGACGGTAAAGGGGCTCCGGGGAATTTTCAAAAACATAAAGTATATATTGGATCAGAGTCTGTAAGAGTCTCTATTGACCTTCACAGACTTTAGTCAAATCAATACAATAAACCCCTCCATCAGAACTCCCGAAATAAATCTTATCACCATCCACAAAAGGAGTAGAGAGTATTGAACCCAGCGCGTGTATAGCTTTTTCTGATTCAAGATAATCTTTTCCGTAAAGTTGAAAGTCCGGACGGAATTTTCCATTGGAGTCAAAAACCCGAGAGTAGTTTTCTATGCTACCGGCTGTTTTAAATCTGTATTTTATCTCGCCGTTATTAATATCAACGCCTCTTAAAATTCCGTCAAAACATCCAAAATATACTATGTCGTTATTTACAACAGCAGAACCATAAACCCTCATTGGGAGAGGAACCCTCCATAATACTTTACCGGAGAGTTTATCAAGAGAAACAAATTCATGAGTATCTGATGTCCCGTAAAAAACCATATTATTGTGAATTGTTGGAGATGATATTACCCAGCTTCCCTCCTTTAAGTTCCACAATGCCCTGCCACTCCTTCTATTTATGGCGTAAATATTATAATCTCTGCTCCCGAAATAGATTGCATCCCTGTCAGCAGAAATCCCTTTCTGGATTTCTCCCTTTGGGAAATATCTGTCTCCGATTGTACGAAAAGACCATAATAGCCTCCCATCTTCCGTATCCAATGCATAGAGATTTCCGTTAAAATCTCCAATAAACAGAGTATCTCCAGCAATTGCAGGAGTAGCATGTATAATATCTTTTGCTTTAAAGCTCCATTTTAGTTTACCGTTAGCCTCATTTAAAGCATACATACAACTATCTGCAGTACCCCAAAATACTAAGCCATCTGACACCTTTGGTGAGGAGATATAATAGTCCCAGATATCCCTTGATCTTTCTCCATATGAAAGGAATCTCCAATTAAGAGAGCCTGTATTAATATCAACAGCATACAGACTTCCATCTTTGCTGCTAAAATACACATTTGAGTTACTCACTTCCGGAGAGGAGTGCACATCACCATTTGTTCTGTATTTCCAAATTAAACTCCCATCGTACTTGTTCAGAGCGTACAAACAACTATCCCCGCTACCGATTAACAACTTTTCACCGGCAATGGCAGGAGAGGAGTAAACTCTTCCTCCCGTATTAAATCTCCACACACTCTCTTGAGCCCTAACTGTCAGAGAACAAATAGCTACAAAAAATATAGTATAAAATACCGGCCTGATATTCTTCATAATGCATACTTTTACATGTTATTATCCCTTTTAAAATCTTCAATTATCTGATCAAGGTTTTTCCCCGTTATGCTCATTACCGACTCTTCGATATTCTTACTCAAATAAACATTTTTAAACTTACTTAAACCTATTATATCAATTAAATACTTTGTGAATGTGGCCGATATTGGGTAGTAGGCCATATTTGAATAGAACTCACCGGACCCGCCTTTAATAATATCTCTGTTTAAAAGACTCAGATTATCTCTTACAACCTGTATATCATTACTATAAGCAGTACTTGAAAAGAAATAACTAGTAAATGTGGCAAATCCCTCAAGGAGAAAGATATTCTCTGTTTTGCCGATTTTTTCCTCAATTACACTATGAGCTGTCTCATGTTTAAAAACAGTAATATCAAAATTATAAAGATGATTAATATTGCCTATTGACTTGCCGTAAACCGTCATACTCTTTGGTACTGCAATAAAGAACTGAAGGTCTGACATGTTTGAATATACATATGTCTTAAGCTTTTTGATATCAGACCCAACCTCTAGATGACTGCATAGTATTTTTATATAATCATCAACATCATTTATTAATACTCTTTTTAGAGAATCTGTCACACCTCCTTTAGAAATCTCAAAATCCAGGTATTGCGTACTAAACGAATCAAAATATCTGTTTCTCTGCAGTTCAAGGTTATTATATCTTACACTATGAATAGTATTATTATCTTCAAAACCTGTTACCATTATTTCATTACCCCTAAAAACATAGAGCTGGTAGCATCCTGCTCCTATCTGAGTATAGATATTGTTATGCCTTTCAGAGTTCCTGCATGTCAATAATCTTTTAGCATCTGATGAAATATAGAATAGTGCATCTTCAGGGTCCTCATATTTAACTTTATCAAATTCAAATCCAAATGCAGTCTGTTTAAAAGGAGAGTTAATCAGTTGCTTATTTTTGAACTGAGAAAACGGACCGTAAAGCTGTATTTTTTTTGAGTAGTCGGCACTTATGAGTTCCGACTCCTTTTTATAAATATAATCTGGCTTTTTTTGCCACTTATCCCAAAAAACATACCTCTCTATATCTCTTTTATCGTAGTCATTAAGTATATAGCTATCCGGCGTTACAACCAAGACTGTGTCTGTTTTATGAAATAAAAGTGTTAAAGAAAAATTGTCGTCCGGTAAGATCCTTTCCTGGGCTTGAGCCACTAACGGCATAGAGAAAATCTGCAAAATAAGTGCAAGAATAATAGAAATTGAGCTTCGCATGAAAATTTACAATGATTTAAATATCTTTTATCTAAAATAGTGCAGTTATGAAAAACAAGAACAGTTTAACTGATGAACCTGGATATTTTAAGCGTGAATAAGTGGCAAAACAGCTTTATAATAGCTATCCTCCAAAATAAAATCAGGGGTTTTATCACAAATTATTTCATATCTCCTTTTAACATTTTTTTGTCCAAGACCTGAAGAGTGCATATTTGAAATTTTTGGCTGAAAGTTATTACGTACAACTAAACTATCATCAACATTAAAAATTTCAATATGCAATGGCCTCTCTTCATTAACAATATTGTGTTTAATTGCATTCTCCAATATGACCTGAAGAGAGAGGGGGGGAATCAAATAATTATAAGTGAGATCTTCCGAAATGTTTTCAGAGAATGAGAGAGAGTGCCCATACCTTATTTGCTGGAGAAAAATGTATGATTTGACAAATCTTAACTCTTTTTCTACAGATATCATAGGCTGTTCTATTGAATCCAGAACATATCTGTAAATATTGGAAAACTCCTCAATAAATCTTTGAGCTTTTTCTGTGTCCTTTCTTAACAAGCTAGACAGCACATTAAGACTGTTAAACATAAAGTGCTGGTTAATTTGACTTTTAAGTATTTCGAGCTTAATTGAGGCAATTTCATTTCTCAATTTTAGAGCCTCTTGTTTAAGCCTTCTGCTCTCTTTATAGAACAGCAGCCCCTCAATTGAAGCAACAAAAAGCAAATTTGTGATAGAATAAATAAGCGTACCTCTGACTATTGAATGTTCCGCCAGGTTATTAACGGGTTTAACAATACCTATCAGCAGAGATACTATCAGTGAAATTATCAAAGAGACAATAATAATTACGCTTATTTCAACAACCAATCTTTTAATTGTCTTATTTCCCCACGGATAACGACGGTTTAGAATCTGAATCAGGAAAACCAAAGGAAAAGCGACAATCAGACTTGAGATAAATCCCACAAGCGACCTCTCTGCAATATGAAGCAGAGTAGCGCCAGTAGTCGTTATTAAATAGTCTCCGGTTTCGATATTATGAATAACAATGCCTGTTTGTAAAATAACTGATATACAGACCAGGAAGCCTGCAAGACTTTTTATTTTCTTAAACAGTTTGTTCATTACACCCTTTATTTATCCAGCCATCTTTTGAAATCCGACGATCTGTCTATACTTACAATTGCTTCAGTATCATTTTCAAATTCAGGCTTTAAAGTGATTTTAATCCGACCTCTTGAGTAAGCGACCATATTAATAATTGAATTGTGGGATATTAACAGTTTTCTGTTAATTCTAAAGAACTTAGCAGGATTTACTACTGATACTATTTTATCCATAGTCATATCAACAGGATAGTATGCACCAGAAAATGTTTTAAGGTTAATACCTGTATCTGAAGAGTAGAAATATGCTATCTCATCTATATCAATTTTTGAGTACCTCTGTCCAATCTGAATCAAGAATCTCTCTTTGTACCCGGTATTTCTCTTTTCAAACAACAAAGACAAAGCCTCCGGATCAATTGTATAAGGAGTCTTGAACGTATTAAATTTTGATAAGGCATCTTCCAGGTTTCTTTTATTTATTGGCTTTAGTAAGTATGCAATACTGTTCAGTTCAAAGGCCTTAACTGCGTATTTATCAAATGCAGTAGTAAATATGACCGGAGTATTTGTTTTAACCTTTTCAAATATTGTAAAACTAATTCCATCTGATAATTGGACATCCAGAAATATAAGATCGGCATAGTTATCCTGTAACCAGTGAACAGTCTCCTTAATAGAACCTAGTTTAGCTAAAATTCTAATGGAGGGATCAATTTCATTTAGCATCTCTTCCAGCCTCTCAGCTGCAAGCTGCTCGTCTTCAACAATTAAAATTTTCATCATATGAATCAATCAAAGGGAGTTTTGCGACAAAATAACCATCAATATTATTAAACAAAGGATGATTATTACATAAAAAAGCGTAACGCTTTGTTAAGTTTTTCAATCCTGCCTCATTTTCAAAATTTGAATTAACATTGTAAGGCTGTTTGTTCTTAATAATTAATGTGTGTTTTTTTGAGGTAATCTCTATAGAAATAGCCTCTGATTTACAGCTATTGACAGAATACTCAACCACTGCCTGAAGAGACAGTGGCGGAACCATTAGATCTGAGTATTCACCAGGAACTTTCAGAGTAAGAGACAAGTTATCTCCATATTTAATCTTATGCAGGTTAATATATGAGCGAATAAAATCAATTTCCCGGCCAAGAGATATTACAGGTTTCTCAAATGTCTCGGCAACATATCTGTAAACCATTGAGAAATCGTCAATGAATTGTTGAGCCTTTATTACATCTTCATTAATCAGTTCAGACAGTATATTAAGACTGTCAAACATAAAATGAGGATTAATCTGACTCTTCAGAATATCAAACTTAACCTGGGCAAGTTCATACTCAAGGTCTCCGGTTATCTGTTTTGCATGATTACTCTCAAAAAAGAATATCCATCCCTCAAGAATAGTCATTAAAAGGATATTCACAACAGAAAAAATTAGTGCATTATTGAGAACTACGCCTTTTAATTCTTCACTGTATGGGTTAATTATATGGGATAATCCGGTAGCAAAAAAAGAGATAACCACCCCAACTACAATAGTTAAAAGTACCTGACAAACAACTCTGTCAAAAAACGAATGAGTCCAGGGCAACCTTTTGTTGAGTGCTCTTATTATAGATAAATTGATTACGGCAATAAAAAATCCACACAGTGCACTTATCAGAGTGCCCTTGACAAGCCCAGCAAACAGATAGTGTATCTTCTCCAATACATGATAGCCGGAAAAATGGTTGTATGATATGACAATAACCTGTATAATAAACGACAAGACAACCAAGAGCAATAAAATGCTCTTGGTTGAGAACGGCCTGATGAGTTGTCTAAATTTCAAATAAAAGTATTATTACAAACTTTAAAAATATTTGACAATACCTACTCTTAAAGCTAAATAGTTCAAACTTACAGAAGTTGTAACTTCATCTCTTAAAAGAGATGGCATAATAACGTCTCTCTTCAAATGCTGGAACTTCAGGTTTGAGTTAATGCTCCAGCCTTTACCCAGGCTATATTGAACTCCACCGGACAGATGAACTCCCAAGCCATGGCCACTGTCAGAATAAAATCCATCAACAATACTAGGAGTTGCATCCTCTATCTCTATATGATTATATAGTCCGCCAGCCCTAAGATAATAAGAAAATGCAGATTTGCTAATATCATCCTTAAACTGTACCCCAAACATATAACCAGTATCCTCAAAATCATAGTAATTACTTCTGAAATTATTCCAACCCCATCCTGCAAATAACCCGAAGTGCTCCAAAGGCATATAGGTAAAAATGCCTTCAACTCCTTTCCCCACTTTCATTTTAAATTCGCCCAGATTGTTAAGGGCAACAGAGGGACCGGCAGTTAACTCAAATCCCACTTTTCTTCTTCTCTCCTGAGCGTTTGCAAAATTTACAAACAGAACCAGCGCTGTGATAGCTATCAGACTTTTAAATTTCATAAATATTTTTATTTAAGGTGCGCAAAAGTACAATCTAACAAACATCCCGGCCCGCAAATTCCCATCCGAAGTGTTATATTTCTGCCTGAAAGCGCGTAAATCAAGGCTGAATCATTATAATCCTCTATTCAAGTGCTTAAACATCGATATTAACCTACTTTTTTTGTATGCATCTGACCGAATATCCCATACCTCTGAATTGATTAGTAACAACACCCAGTGTGGTTTTGCTCAAAGCAAAATAGTCAGACACATATGCTCCATATGTTGTTCTTGTCGTTGTTGTCCAGTAGTAACCAAAACTATTTCTTAATAAAGGATTACCGTCAGAAACATTCCTATATCCCGAGAAGGGAAGGAAAACACTTTTCTCTCTAACTGTTGCATGATCCTCTCCAAACCAACGGCCGGGAAGACCATTTATTCCGGATGACACCCACGTACTTCCGGATCCAATTAATTTGTTAAAATCCTCTATTGTCGGGACAATCCATCCATCCGGACAAGGATTATAAGAAGAGTTTTGACTCCAGGATGAACCTTGATCTTTAAAGCTATCAAATGGAGTTGTATCTATTTTATAAAACTTATCCTTATTTGAAGGATTAGCGACTTCTGAATTTGTCCCTGGCGAAGTTATGAATCCAAGTGAGGGCGTCTCATCGCTATTATATCCCTGTCCGTACTTTCTGCCCCATTGATATAACAGACCATGAAAATGGTTTTGATCATATCCTGCATTTACAGGTGCCCAAGTTACCTTATCAATGGTAACGGCCTGCAAACCGCCCCAGTCAGGAGTTGTCCTAATTTGTAATTCCGTCCCATATGATATGCCATTACTATTAATAGCATAGCTTCTTAAATAATATATTGTATTTGATACAAGCCCCGTCAAAGTTACAGTAAAGTTATCAGGCCCACTCCCTGCTATAACTTTAGACTTAGAAGTCGTTGGCTTAACAGTTATGGCATATACAATACCCTTCTCTGTAATAGGTGTACTTCCTTCATCTTCAATAATTGCACTTACTTTCACTGAATTGTGTATAACTTCAAACGGATCTTCGGTAAAAATAATCGGTAATAATTGTGTTGAATTTTTCACACATCTTACAGATAGGCCCCGTGCTCCAGGCTGAGTAGTTAAGTATGGATTCGTTGATTGTGAAAATAATAAAACACGTGGATTCCCAGTATTTCTTGAAGAGGCGTATTGTCCAAAACCACCTCGGCTATCTATGGAACCAGTTGCATAGCTTAATGTTCCCGAAGCAGGTAAAAACATACCGTTATTTGCCCTTAAGTCTGGATTACTATGATCTTCACCAAACCATCTTCCCGGCAAACCATCAACTCCAAGTGTTCCAGCATTAACCCATGTACTTCCGCCTCCAGATGTTATTAAATCAGATAATTCGCTTTCGGTTGGCACTCTCCACCCCTCTGGGCATGGATTGTACCTATCTGCCATATTCCAAAACTCTTGTTGAGGTACGCACCAATCATAAGGAGGAGAGCCATTTTTAAAAAATGTGTTTCTATTTTCATACAGATTCCCAATAGTAACTTGAACAGGCCCCTGGCCAATTTCTAATGAGGGAGTCTCAGTAGTATTTGCTCCTTGACCATACTTTCTATGCCACTGATAGTAAAGCCCATATTTTGTAGCATCGCTATACCCTGCATTTACAGGAGCCCATGTAATCCCGTTAATTGTTACCGGTTTTAAGTCAGAACCTTTAATCAATGCAAGAGTTGCATTTGCAGCATCAACCTGAATAATGTATTTTTTCCCTCTTTCAAATGCAGCATTCAGCTTAGATATTTCGTAAAAAACTCCTCCCACTTCAAATCCGACACTTAACTCTCCGCTGTGTACTCCCGGAAGTATAACCATATAGACTTTTGGAGTTGTTGAATAATTGTTTGTGGGTGTAATAGCTGTTGTAAGAGAAACAGTCACACTATTGGATGGGCTTGATATACTGTTGATGACATAGTTTGTCCCATCCTGAGGAGTAGCCTGACTAAGATCAATGAAACCTCCATCAAAAGCCAGAGGCACTTTCCCACTTAGCTTAACTTTTGAGATATCCCCTAAGCCGGAGCTTCTGATTATCTGGAACTCAATAATAGAAAAGAGATGGTTATATCTCAGCGAGACCGAAGCCGGTGTTCCGTCTGAGCCCGGATATTTTGCAGTATATGGCCTGGCAACCAGAAAGTCAAGGGAGCCTATATGAGAACTGTCATTGCCTGACGATTGAGTCTGGCCCGCAGGGAGCGATACCGGTACTGCCGTATAGGGATGCGTACCTGCCAAATATGGATAATAAGAATAGAACTCGTGATCTCCAGTGTTCCAGTAAACAGACCCGCTGAACTGAGATCTGGTACCGCTGCTGAGAGCTGTAAGTGGCTCGTTGACAACTCCGGGATCACCACCAATCGTTACCGATGCCTGGGGTGAAAAGAGGCCCACTTTATCGCTACCCTCCACCCATTCGGTCTGCAGACCTTTAAGAGTGGTCTTGGTGGCCGGTTTAGAATCTTCGCAAAGAAAAATTATGCTGCCGTCATCAACAAGCTCAGGAACAGGCTCTTCTTTTATACAAGATGAGATATTTATAACGAGTGAAATCGTTAATAATAAAAGACTTACCCTAATTAATGATTTTGTTAATTTTCCCATACAATAATCTCCTCATGAAATATCTCAATATCAGAAATTCTTTCAACCTTCAGCCTCGCATCCTTGAGGTTAATCCCCTTGAATTTTAAATTAATAGTATATTCTGTATTGTTGTTAATGTTATAATTTGTGGTAAGATTGTTCCCCAGATAGAGTTTAAAAGTTACATATTCGTTTACCCTGTCGTCACTACCTATCCCCTCTCCTTTAATCTCAATCCATATAGAATTCACTGGTGCAAACAGAGGTTTCTGCTGCTGTGTACCTACAGATAGGTTATCCCCTCTTATATTCTCAGGCAGGTAGTAGCTTACGAAACCATCGTAATTGTTTATCGAATAGGCTTCACCTGAAACACCGGTTGCTGAGCCGGAGGTTACGGGATAGTTTACAACATATGCGGGCGTAGCAACAACGGTATTTAACGGATCTGAAATATAGGAAGAGCTATCCGGAACATCTTTAAGCTGTACCGAAGTAATCCTGAATCGTGAACCGTCAGGCACACTGCTCACATCTTCCGATGTATATGTTAAAATAACCTTTGCACCAATCCTGTACAGGAGTACGGGTTCGTCTTTATTTGGCACATCTCCATCATAGGAACCGTACATCCTCATATATTTCTCTCCGGAACCGGTAAACATACCCGATTCGTCAGAGATAAAAAATTTCTTCTTTTTAAATTGTGAGAAAGAATATTTACCCGGAGATGCATTGTCCCCATTAAAGAGTTCAGAGTCAAATGTGTTCGCTATAAATACCACTCTCTGACTTTCGCCCTTATTAAGGATAATTTTTAAATCTGCCAGATTATCCACCGAGTTTTTGTATTCCCTCTTCACTAGGGTTGAAGCATCTGTAGTTCCGTCAAACTGCAGAATCCAAAGGTTCTTAACGGCATCAACATTAGCAATGACATCGGCTCTGGTAATTGCAGCACCAAAATTTGCAGGAGCAAGCGAGAAGCCGGTCTCCACCTCTATTATCCCATCACCACCGGGCTGCTCTTTTGAACAAGACCCTAAGAATATAAGTCCTATCAGTAATATGATTGTATGGCTTCTCATCATTCAGTTATAAAGATTTTACACATCTTATACTCAATCCTGCTGCTCTTGACCAGGAGTTGATTTGGACAGAATACTGATCCATCTGTAATATTTTTGCATAAACAGAAAATGTATCGCTACTCCAATATAAACCTAGAGAATTCCTCTGCGTAGGAGAAGTGTTTTCTCCTCCTATATATCCGGATAGAGGAAGAAATACACTACCTTCTTTATTTGTGTTGTGATATCCCCCAAACCAGAACCCTCGTTTATTATTTAAACCCGAGCTATCAAATGTATAACCGGAACTAATTAAAGATTGAAACTCGGCAGATGAGGGAACTCTCCAGCCTTCTGGACATGGATTGTAATTAACAGACATATCCCAGCTTGATAATTGTGGCGTAATACAATCGTAACTACCTGAAGAATTAAAATAGAATCTATTCCTATTAGTTACATCATTTGCCAGCTCTATTGTGACAGGCCCTTGTACTGAGATTGGATTGGGAAATTCATTATAGCACTGTCCATATTTTCTATGCCATTGGAACATTAGCCCATATGGATTATTTACAGGGTCATACCCTACATTAACCGGAGCCCAGAGCAGATTACCTATTTCAACTGGCTTCATACCGTACCAGAGATCTTCATAGCCACTGCTCACTTCATATGAGACGAGGTTCCAGTCAGCAACCCCGGTAATTTTTAACGAATTGGGGCTGAGTTTGACCGTGAATATGCTGGCATTTCCCGGAGTAAGTTTGAGGGCTCCCGTACCCGGAAGGGGAGATGTATAAGCCTCTCCGTCAATTTTAAAAACAAACTCAATGTCCTCACGCTGTGCAATATTTATAGGAGCAAGAAACATATAAAATGTCTTGTTTGTGAACAGATATGTGGGAGTCGTTTCTTGCAAAGTTCCCAATATTATGGATGCATTGATATCAGTCATACTCAGTGCAGGGACCATACTTCCCCCGCTTATCCCTCCATTTGAGAGGCTCATCTTCAGGTCGTTTGTCCCAGCTTTATTAACATTAAAGATATTTGTAGCAGACTTGCTCCTCATCTCCATAGAGGTAATTATACCATCTCCTGTATATCCGGATTTATAAAAAACAAAGGCCACCATTGAAAGAGCGTGGTTTAGACGAAGATAAACCTTTGAGTTTAAAGCATTGATATCATTTCCACCCTCCGGAAGCGTTTTATCCTGACAGCTCCACAAATAGTCACTGACCTGTTCATAAGCTTGTGTGGCGGGAATATCAATGTCCATCTTTGCTGAACTTCCAATCCCCGTAACTAGACTCGGAGTATATGGATAGAAAGCATAGATCTTTGCGTTATCATTGTAAACCTTTATCTCTAAAGGCTGATTAGATTGATCTTTAAATATCCATGGTTCATCCGAATCAGGTCTTACAAGTTTAATATTTTCAAGGCTAACTGACTCTTCGTAAAGAGAAGTTCCTGTAGAATTTGTTATTTGAATTCCTATCTCCTTCTCTGAGATATTGGAATTACTGACTATTGACTTGACAGGAATGTCTGTCCCGGGAGTTATCCGCAATATCGCACCTTTGCCTCCGGCCACCCTCTCCTTTGTGCAGGAGATGGTGGCCAAAATGGCAAATAGCGTAATTATCGCGGATATAGCTCTCATTCTAATACTAACTAGTTTATTACAACTTCACCTTCATACTGAGAAGTCCATGGGGTTACGCTGACACCCTCTATTGTCAATTCAGAGCCTCGCATCTTAACTGTATAGATGTACTGCATTCCCTTAATCCAGTTTATTCCGTCTGCCCCGGATAATGTAACTGTATAGTCTTTTGTGTCAATGTTAAAGATAAACTGAACATCTGTCTTGTTGTCTATGGCCACTGTTGGCACAAGAAGAATATATGCGTCAATCATAGCTTTAAGTTCATCAACATCTCCCGGAGGAGGTGTGTCAAGAGAAATTGTTTTGCCAACATTTGTAACACCCACCTCTGCTGTTGCATCTCCCCCGGTTATTAACCCATCTGCAACGCTCATTGCAAGGTCGTTGTCGCTGCTCTTATTGACTCTGAATGCATTTGATCCTGAATTGTCTTTGATTTTCACTGAGCTTAGTTCGCCGTCTCCGGAGAAATTCTCTTTATAAAATACAAAGGCAACCTGAGTAAGGGCATGGTCCAGTGTAAGATTGACTGCTGAGTTTGCACTATTAATCTTTATGGGGCCTCCTTGAGCTGTTGCGCCCTGATTGCAATATAGGTAATCAATCTGAGCAGCCATATTCGGAGCTGCAGGGACATCAAGACTCATAACAAGAGAGCTGTATGAGCCTGTCTCAACTGTAGCAGGATCTGCAGGACATGGAGCATAGGCGTAGATTTTAGCAAAGTCCTGAGTAAGGTAGAGCTTATCCGACAATACCCACCTTGTGTTGCCGGCATCATAACTTAGAGTGTATTTTGCATCGCCACTAAGATATGATGCAGAGCCATCCGCCTCTTTTGCCACCTGAACCCTAATCATCTGACTCGTAATATTTGAATTATCAATCAGAGCTTTTGTATTTAGCTGTCTCAGGGAGGGGGAGATTGAGAGCTGAGCTGTTTTTGACTCTTTTGTAGAGTTCTCCTTTGTGCAGCCGGATGCCATTAGCAATATTGCCGCAGAAATACAGAATAATTTTTTCATAAATTATATATTAATAGATTATTAAATCATCGGCAAGCTCTGTCTCCCACTTTGCAATAGTAACCTGAGATATTGTAAGAGATGTGCCAGAAAGTCTTATAGTATAGATGTACTGACTTCCCTTTTCCCATGTAATTGGGGAGAGATTCTTGACTGAGAATCTGTTTCCATCTATTACAAAGGAGAATCTAATCTCGTCAGATTCAATAAGAGATGTAGGGACAACCATTGTTGATACACCTTTAGACAGAACCTGAGACTTCAGCTCAGTCAGATCATCGGATGGGAACTTTGGGGTTGCAGAGGCCTCTTCAATAAGCAGAGGTGTAGAGAGATTTCTCTCAATTATACCCTCAACACCACCGGTTATTGCACCGTTAGTGATATCCATTGTGAAGTCAGAAGGATCTGCATTTACAAGAATATGTCCGGTTCCTGGGGTTGCATCCTCAATGAAAAAGTCTGTCAGTTTCCCCTCTCCATTATAGTTATCCTTATAGACAAGCATGGAGAGGGTAACCAAAAGCATAATTATTGCGGGTATAGAGCTCATTTTATTGCTATTAATTCTAGTTTAACACAACCTCTACTTGAAAGTAGATGTCCATGGGATTACAGTGACACTTTGAATAACTAATGCTGTTCCTTCCAGCTTCACTGTATAAATATACTGATAACCCATCTGCCAGTTAAGTGAGCCGGTTGTACCCAAGGTGGATACATAGTCCCTTCCGTCTATATTAAAAGTGAACTCAATATCTTCTTGATTAATAGTGACAGGCGTGAGTAGTAAGTAGGCGTTAACTTCCTTTGCAAGCTCAAAAACGTCGGTAGTTAATGGTTTAGATGTAAGCCTAATAGTGCTATCTATATTTGTCACTTGAATCTCATTAGTAAAGTCTCCTCCGGTAATTGAGCCATCTTTAACTTTCATTACAAGGTCGTCTCCTAAAGTGCTATTAATTCTAAATGAAGAGGCTGATATATCCTTTATTTTTACAGAACTAATATTTCCCGCTCCTAGGTAGTCAATCTCGTAAAAGACAAAAGCAACCTGAGTGAGTGCGTGTCTCAGAGCTAGCTCTACTGTTGGATTTTTGCTGTTTATCTTTGTCATCACATCTTTAGTTTTGTATTGCTGAAATGCATAAAGATAATCTGTCTGGTCTGACATACGCTGAATGGCCGGTATATCAAGTTTTATTTGAAGATTAGCCAATTCTCCACTTTCTATAGTTGATGGATCAGCAGGACAGGGGGCATATGCATAAATCTGAGCATTATCCAGAGTGAGATAAAGACTCTTAGATAAAATCCAGTTTGGGCTAGAAAACCTAAGAATAGAAAAAGCATCTGCACTATAAGGACCTCCACTAGACTCATTTGCAACTTGTATTCTGATACTATCTAACCGTATAGTGGATTCATCAATAATTGCTTTTGTGTTTACATATTTAAGCTGAGGGGAGATTGTAAGCGGAACTCCATTAATCTCCTCTGTAGGTTTCTCCTTTGTGCAACCCAATATTGTAAGGCACAGGCCTACAATAATGTAGAATATTTTATACATCTTATTATTTATTAATTAATTACTAAATCTTCGGCTTTAACAGGATCCCATTTGGTAATTGACACTTGAGAAATAGATAGTGTTGATCCAGATAGCCTGATTGTATATATATTCTGTTTGCCTTTCTCCCATGTTATGGGGCTGGTGTTTACAACTGAATATGTATTACCATCTATTACAAAAGAAAACTTAATTTCTCCTGCACTAATTAGCGAAGTTGGGGCAACCAGAACAGAAACACCTTTAGTTAAAACCTGTTGCTTCAACTCATTCAGGTCATCTGAGGGGAACTTAGGGTCTTGGGATGCCTGGCCAATACTTAATGGAGTTATGAGTTTCCTCTCAATTATACCCTTTGTTCCGCCTGTTATTGAACCGTCTCTGACATCCATAGTAAAGTCAATCGGATCAGAATTTACAAGTATATGATTGGTACCTGGATTGGTATCTTCAACATAAAAGTCAGTAAGACTTCCTGCTCCATTATAGTTGTCTTTGTACACCAGAAGAGAGACTTGTGTCAAAGCGTGATTCATCTGCAGGTTAATTGCACTGTTTGAGTTATATGGAGCATTAGCTGCATTCTCAATAGGTGTTGCGTACATATAATCAATATCTGAGTCATAGTTTGCCGTAGCCTCAATTGATGCCGGAATAGTATAGAAGGGCTGAGTGTCGTCTGATAGTGACACATAGGGATAGTAGGCATATACCTTTGCCTTAATAGGATTGAGTGTGTAGCCCTCTGTGGAGCTCCAGTTCCCTAAACCGTCAGATGAGAACATTACATTTGTTTTTGTTGAATAGGGAGTGTTATCTGAGAATTTCAGTAACTGAACCCCTATTGATGAGGCCGCAGGGAAAAAATCATCGTTTAAAATTGCTTTTGTCTGTGAACCTGTCGCTAAGGTTGCGCTAACCTTCAACTCCTCGTAAAAGTTGTTCGTCAGTCCGTTGTTCTTTGAACAGCCTCCCAGAAGGAGGAGGAGGGACAATCCGGCAATTGTTTTTCTTTTCATTTATTAAGTTATTTATTGTTATAGTTCAAGTTTGTCTGATTGATGCACAATCCATTCTGCCACATTTACTGAGATGAATATTTCCGAGGTGTGAACAGATACTTTTATTGTGTAGCTATGTCCGGGTTTAAAATGGTATAAAAAGCTTGACCTTATCACCTGTGTGGTCGTGTCGCTCTCTGCTTTTGAGGGGATTGACAGTTCAATATTATATGCAGAGACACCCTCGCCAGGTGCAAAACAGGTTGGTGAATCAACTCCGGTGATAACAACGGATGGGTCAATCTCTCCTCTAAGAAGCTCACCTGTACTGACATCCAGAAAGTACCTCTTAGAAAATCCGCTTACTGCATACTCTGCTCTGTCAAAATCATACCTCTCTTTAGATAGTTCATCCCGTTTATCCTCCAATTCAAACACTACCTGAGAAGTTATATGTCTGAACTCAAGATTAACCCTGTTCAATGTATCTTGGCCTGTTAACGGAAATCTTGCCTGAGCCCACAACACATCTGTTCCGTGGTTGAATGGAAGGTAGTGAGATTTTGAATCCCCGGTAGGCATATAAGGGGCGTAGGCATTAATGTTGAATCTCTTGTTTTTATCCAGATATAAATTGTCTCCATTCATTACCCCGTCATTATGTGTGAAGTGCATATTATAAACGACAGGAACCTCAAACTGACCGGTAAGCGGATACTCTATAACCTCGTTAACATATACACCTGCAGATGAAGCAGAAAAATCTGAGTTATTTGAGACTCTGAACTCCACTTTACCCAAATTGAAAGTTTTCAGAGTCTCCTTGGAACACCCTGCAAACAAAAAAGCAGTTAAAATGAATAGTGTCAAACCTCTTCTCATTGCTATATATTCACATTATCTTCTACAAGAATCCATGATTTAATTGTTGCGTGAAGCTTTAAATTAACTCTCTGAATATCTATATACATTATTAGCCTTCTTGAGTACATGTTTTCGTTACTTAGATTTGAGAGATCAACTGATGCACTTTGCGTTGTGTTGTTCTTATATACAAACTGAACCTCAATCTCTTTGTTTGAGGGATTTAACCCCATTAGCCAGAAATAACCGGTAAAATCATTTAAAGGAGAGGCCTCTGTAAATAATTTTGAATACTTGAAATCTTCAAAAATTTGTGTATAGTCAGAGAGGTATAATCCACGAGATACACCGTTCTGAACAATTATGCATTTCTCCAATGAGTCTCTGGCCCCCTCAATAACCAGTTGATACTCCAGTTTCTTAATTTTATCCGGGAGTTCCAGATTTAAATTGTTTTGAGAGTAGCGCGACACGGTGAAGTTCTTGATGGTAGCTGCGTATAGGTCAGATATTGCATCGGACTCCATCAGAACTCTTGCTTTGCTGAAATCTCTGATATTATCAATAAAAATGCCCTTTGCCGCTTTATTGACAGTAATAAAGTTGTAGGTTCCCGGTGAGATATTAATAGTATCTGTTGTAACTCTTAACTGCTTTTCCCTTAAAAGCGAGTCTCCTGAGTATATATAAGTAAAGAGGCTCAATGAGTCATTAGAGCTCTGCTTACTCTGTATAAGGGTGCTTTTAACGTATATACGGTCAAGCTCCTCCCAGTTACCCGGCAGATCCCTTTTGCTGCAATTGTATAATACAGCTACACCAAGTATTACAAGAGTAATTAAGAGCCTGTTCTTCATTGCTCCCTCCCTTTGTTTTTTCCTATCAGCCTGTAAACAAGGCTAATGTTATAATCTTGAAGAACGAAGCCTCCCTTGCTACCTGATCCGGTCTGATAACAGGAGTTATCAATCACCATATAGCTACTGCTCTTCTCTCTCTTATACCCCCCTCTGGCTCCGACTTCAATAAGAAGCCTTTTTGAAAGCGGAAGGGCAATGCCGATGCTCAGGCCACCTCCGACATAATTTCCTGTGTTGCCTTCTGAGCTCTCTAGCGGGTCCATAATATCAAACTCCCCAAAAGCTCCATATAATCCCAGATAGAGGCCCTTAAAACGTTCCGGTTTCCCCAACCAGAATCTGTGTTCCAGACTCAACCCGCTCACTTTATGCCAGCTATCCGAATCTGTTTTTTTATGGTTTAATAGTGGGTTAATATAACCTTCTAGAGAAATTGAGGCTATTTTCATGTAGTAAAACTCCATTGTTATATTATAAAGGGGTTTTACGACTTTAGCCGGAGGGGTAACTCCGGCTATATTTAACAGGTTTGTCCTTAACCCAAATATGGGTCTAAAACTTTGTATAATTATATAATGTTCATCAATGTTGTTATGAGGACTCTCTGTAGTATCAGCCGGTTGCAGTATCTGAATTTTGGGAAGAGAATCCTCCGGAAGAAGTGGCTGAATTTGAGGGAGAGTATCTGCTGGTTGGGGCTTATCATCTGCAGGGGGTAAATCTGGTGGTGATATCAGCTGAGTCTGTTGCTCCTCAACTGAAGCAATAATAGGATCATACACCTCCTTTGCCTCAAGCGGCAGCTTCCCGTATTTTGACATTGCGGATATCAGATCTTGGTATGCAGGCTTTAAGGCAAAGTGGATATCTTGATTATCTGTCGGCTTTATAGAAAATGGCCTGTACTCTAATCGCACACAGTCTGCCAGTTCATTTTCCGCTCTAATTATAAAGGTAAAGTTAGGATTAGTAAATCCATATCTTGTTTTAAGGTAAGCTCTTACTATGCTTCCAAGAACAGAGGCTCTGTTTAGTGCGTATAGATCTGAGATGCTTCCCTCCTTAACAAATGAGACTATTGCAAAATGAGAACTACCTGTCTGAATTCCATGTTTATTATATGGTATAAAGTCCCTCAGGTTGGCCAGCTCAATACTGTTATTGCCAAAATTTGTCAGGAGCGTGGTTGAGCCCGGAGAAAAGTTGAAATCAAAAGCGATCTGTCTCTCTTGAGCACTCTGTGCATTGACACTTGTGCTTACAAATAATTGTGCCCCCAACAAAGCAACAATAAAGCATCTAATAATAGATCCGGTGTAATCAGCTCCTCTCATTGCAATTATGTATATGGTTTGTATTTAGAAGTCTCTCTATCTGAGACTTCAAAGTTGAAGGCCTGAACCAGAGGACATTTTGGTAGTTGTGCGAAAAGGCCTCTATGCAGTTTATATTGGTTATATTTATAAGGAAAATGGTTTCAGGATTGCTCTCCCTGACTCTTCTGACGGCCTCCTTCAGCTCTTCTCCTGTATCTATAGCATTAATCAGAATAACGTTAGGCCTTGACAGGCTCTCAGACACTCCGTTTATAAAGCAGTTCTCAGTTGTTCTGAGAACCAGAAAAGATGGAGCCGGAATCATCCTTTTAATCTTTGCAAAACTCTCATCATCATCGTCAACAACAAGTAGTATCTGCTGAGCTGAATATACTTTTGAATCTCTGTACCTGTTTCTGAACGGCAAATCAAACTGTATAACTCGGGGTGTTCTGTCAAACAGAAGACTCATTTTACCCCCTACATGTTTAGCCAGTTTATCACAAAGAGCAATATTGATTCCAACACCCTCCTCAAGCATACACCCTCCATGATCTCCTTCATCATTTATAACTACCTGATCAAATGACAGGCTGAATATAAATGATTCCGTGGTTAACGAGTAATCCATGAATATCTCTCTGCTCTTACTCAAATATGTGGCGCTTGAGATTAAAAGGCAGAACAGCTTCTCTAGTTTTCCTCTGTCTGTATAGATCACACTATTTGAATCCAGATAGAGAGTTTTATTTGCAATCTGAAACTCAACGCCACATCTTCCAAACTCCTCTCTCATTATTTTAGCACCTCTTATTAGGATGTCGTCTATCTCAACCCTCTCAATAAATATTGAGCTGTCAAGCTCCAGAGTATTGTAATCAATTACTTTGTGAATCTTCTCAAGAAGAACCTTACTGTTATCCTTTATTATATCTGCGTAATTTTTGATTTTTGATATGCAGTCCTCCTCCAGAATAAGCTCCGTGAACCCCATAATGGCATTTAGAGGGGTCTTAAGCTCATGGGTAATTGTAGTGGTTACAATCCTGTCATTTGCTAAATTGAGGGAATTTGTGTTGTTCATAAAGTCTCTGCAAATGGGATTTATTAACAACTAATAAAAGGAGGAGGAAAACCCTCTTGATTGTCTCTATTTGTTAATGCAACTAAGATCACCTAAACCACTCCTCCTTTTATTAATTGTGCTTCATGTGAAGCGTCAGATTACTTGATTGCAAAAGTATATTGGGATGGTTAGTAAAAAAAAATAATAGCGCCAAGCTTGCAGATTAGCAAACTGAATCTGTGCTTGAACGCATTGAGGATGTCTCTAATGGATGTTGCTTCATGTTAAAAGGATTATTCCAGAGTCAATAAATAAATAGATTTTAATAGTATTAGTACTACTAAAAAATTATTGTCATTCATAAGGATTATGTATTAACAATTAATAAAAGGAGGAGAGAAAATTCTCTTTATTGTTCGTTGACGTTAATACCACTAAAAACACCTAAACGCTCCTCCTTTTATTAATTGGGGCTTCAAATGAAGCGTCAGATTACTTGATTGCAAAAGTATCCAGAGATGGATATATATAAAAAACAATAGCGCCAAGCTTGCAGATTAGCGAACTGAATCTGTGCTTGAGCGCATTTATGCCGTTTAGGCAAATGTGTAATCAGACTCTTCTATCTCTTCTTATAGGAGACTGGGATGTTGAGCATTGGAAGTTTTGTTGTTCCCAGCTGAAGAAGTTCATTTATCTCACTCTTCTTCATAAAGGCTCTAGGTCTGGACTCCATCCCCGCCGACGAACAGAAAAGCATTATATTCTGAGAGACTATTCCGGCATCCATAGCAGCCCACTCAGTTTTAAGAGAGTCATCTGCCCTTGTAAACCTGGAAATATCAGACACCAAAAGCAAAATCAATGCTGGATATGGGTCTTTATCCTGATTGGAAATAATTTTTCTGTAGTCTCCGTTTACAACCCCTTCCAATATATGCTTTTGAGCATTGTAAAGATATACTCCGTTAGAATCAAATACATATATATCAATATCCTGAGCGTTGATTGCAGATGGAGCGGTTCGTTTTCCACTCTCCACCCTGTTGACCCCGTTGGCAGCCCAAAGAAGGTCTGACAAATCCTGAATAGAGAGAGGAGTTGAGTCAAACTCTCTTGCAGAGGCTCTTTGAGATAGGGCCTTCATAAGGTTGCCCTCACGCTCCAGATTTGGTTTGTTCAAAACTATTGTTTGGGCTAAAGTGCTGCCAGAAAATAATAGTGAACCTGATATTATTGCTAAGGTTTTTAGAAATGTTCTCATACTTATCTGTTTATTCTAATTTATTACTCACTTTTTTTCTTTAAGACTAATGGCAAATCCGCCCCCCTCATTCATTGTGATATTCAAGGTTGAATTACTTCTTATCTCTCTCTCCTCAATATCTATTGATGTTGGGTTTTGTTTGAAATGGCTTTTTGGAGTGTCTCTGTATATGGTTGCTAAATATGATTTGTCCTCTTCAAGAAAATCAAAATCTAGATTTATCTCACGTGCATTCTCATCTGTTACACCACCTACAAACCAATTTCCGGATCCCCTCTCCTCTCTTGCTATCACCACAAAGTCTCCAATCTCTCCTTCAAGAACCCTTGTCCTCTCCCAGTCAACACCAACTTCCTGAATAAATTGGAAAGCCGGTTGGTTTTCATAGTTTTCAGGAAGGTCGCAGGCCATCTGAATGGGGCTGTAAATAACCACATAGAGTGCCAGCTGATGGGCTAAAGTTGTATTGATTTGGTTATTTGGTTTTGTTGGCAATGAGATCTCAAAGACGCCGGGGGTAAAATCTATCGGACCGGCAAGCATTCTTGTAAAAGCGACAATTGAGATATGCTCAGGCGGGTTACCGCCGTCTGGTGACCATGCGTTAAACTCCTGCCCTCTGAGACCCTCTCTTGATATGGCATTTGGGTATGTTCGTCTAAGCCCTGTTGCCTTTATGGGCTCGTGTGCATTAACTGCTATTTTATATTCAGCTGCCTTTTCCAAAGCTCTCTGGTAGTGGTTCACCATCCACTGGCTGTGATGGTGCTCACCTTTGGGAATAATTCTACCTACATAGCCGGATTTTACTGAACCGATGCCCAGCCTCTGCATAAGGGCGTATGCAGTATCCATTTGCTTCTCGTATGTTCTTGGAGCAGAAGATGTTTCATGATGCATGATTATCTCCACTCCACGTTCTTTTGCGTACCTTACCACCTCTTCAATATCATAATCGGGATAGGGCGTTACAAAATCAAAGATTCCCTCTCTATCCTCAAAACCGGTCCATCGCTCCCATCCGGTGTTCCATCCCTCTATCAAAAGACCTTTAATACCTTTCTTTGATGCAAAATCTATGTATCTCTTAGCGTTTTCAGTAGTTGCTGCGTGCCGTCCGTGAGCCTTACCTGTGTCCACCCATTTTCCGCTCTTTTCATCAAGTGTCATTCCGTAATCCCATGACCCTTTGTCAATGTGCATCTCCCACCATATTCCCATGTATTTCATAGGCTTAACCCAGCTTACATCGCCTAGTTTGTTTGGTTCATTAAGGTTTAGAATCAGTCTGGATTCAATCAATTCTCCTGCCCTCTCTGCAATTTGAATTGTTCTCCATGGTGTTTTGAACGGTAGTCCCCTTTTAACTTTATAACCAAGCCTCTCGGACCCCACCAGCCGGCTGGTCATTTTAAGGGCCGATGTGTCCACTTTAAGGGTCATGCCGGCGTAATCCATCAGAGCAGCCTCGTGAATACTGATGTGCAGCCCCTCAGTTGTCCTCATTGTTACAGGTGTATGGACTGCATTGTCCATAATATTCGTGAAGCCAAGCCCGGGGGCGTTATTGTGCTTCATTGCATCAATTCCGGAAACAGGAGTAGTATTATAAAGGTGTTCGTAACTGTCCCAGTCACCCGGTATCCACCATGTTGTGTGGTCTCCGGTAAGTTGAAACTTTGTATTCTCCTCCATAATGATAAGGGAATCAACACCTTTCTGAGCCAGAAACTCATAGCGAAAGGCGACTCCATCATCGTAAGCTCTGAAATAGATATTGAGCCTCCTTTTGGGTGTAGTGTTCTCTTTAAGCTCTACAACCATCTCATTATAGTTGTTCACAACCTCCCTCTGCTCGCCCCAGGGTAGCTCCCATGTCTCGCTGAATGAGGAGTGTGAAGATTTAACAACCTCAAATCCTGATATAAGCGGCTTCTGATCTTTGAGCTCAAAGGCTAAAGAGGAGGTGTCAATTATAGTTTTATCATTATGACAAACCAAATAAGAGAGCTCTCCCGTTTGAGAAAGAAGCAGTTCCACTCTGTTCTGAGAATCCGGAGATAACAGCGTCAGTTCACTTTGTTTTGCTTTGCATCCGGCAACGACTATTGCCAGAAACAGTATTATTACTCTACTTTTTCTCATCTCTCTTTAGTTTAGGTTTTTTCTTTGGTTTGGGAAACGGCAACTCCTTTACAGATCTTCTGACAAGTTCGCTCAGCCACTCTCTGTCCTCCAGTTTGTCCTCAATAAGGAAGCTGTTCTTCGCACCCGGATATGCAGGAGCCTCAACAGGGTTGCCGATAAACTCCCTGCCGGACTGAGTCGGCTTAATAAATAGCTTGTTGTCGCATATCAGACCGAATATTTTGCCGTCTGCGTAGATTCCGTACTCACCAAACATCTTAATGACTGAGACCTCGCCTACGTTCTCAAGCTGGTCTGTGATGAAGTCAACAAAGTTTTTGTCTGTTGCCATATTTTACCAATTAAGGATTACCTCTGCTTTAACCGGATAGTGGTCAGATGGGATTCTTACCGCCTGTTTGGAACTGTCGGCTTTACTCCAGTACATATCTGTCAGTACTCCATATTTGACTATCTTAAACTCTTTAGTCGTGAAAATATGGTCAATCCTGCTGTCGCTTATGTACTGCGGGTTGAAGTTATTAAATGTTCCATTAGGTGCATATCTCAGCATTGAAACCACATAGGCATCATTAAACAACCCCGATTCTGAGATAACTTTATACCCTTCAGCTCTCTGGTCATAATTGAAATCGCCGGTAAGAATTACAGGGTCACCTTCTGTCATATTTTTTATTTTTTCCAGAACCAGTCTGCTCCCTTCAAGCCTTGCTACTTTTCCAACATGGTCCATATGGAGATTGAAAAACCAGAAGTGCTTTCCATTTTCAACAATTTGGAATCTGCCCCATGTGCATATTCTGGGGAGAGCAGCATCCCAACCTTTACCAGGAATACTGTCGGCCTCAGAGAGCCAGAAATTACCCGTTTTTATAAGTTTAAATTTATCCCTTTTATAGAAAACGGGAGAACACTCACCTGATTTATCTCCGTCTGCGCGGCCTACACCTATGTAGTTATACTCAGGCATCGCTGCTAGCATACCGTTCAGCTGGCTGTAGAAAACCTCCTGAGATCCAAAAATATCAAAATCATGATAACGGACAAGATTAGCAATGTGAGGTAGCCTCTGACCCCAGCCGTTCCCGTTAAGAGAGTCTGCTCTGTTCTCATAGCGGATATTATAGGTGGCAATATTAAATGACTGAGCTGTTGCGACATCCAATGCAATCCAAGATAGTATAACTGTTATGGCAACAAAGTGTTTCATAATACATCTACTCTCTTATCAACTAATATACCTCTGACTAAATATCCTCTTCACTGCCTTCAACTATTTCGTTATCCTCTTCAATCTCTATTGACTCTCCCAGAAGGGCTATAGTCTCCTCCTGAGGCAGTTCCTGAACGGTTCTGAGTTTGCGTTCAATGGCTCTGGATCTTACTCCCGCCTTGTCTATTACATTTGCCGCCTCCTGAAGCTTCTTCTTTGTCTTCTCCAGGACGTTGCCAAAGTTGCCAAACTCTGTCTTGACAGCTCCTAGTATCTCCCACACCTCACTGGACCTCTTCTCAATTGCAAGTGTTTTGAACCCCATTTGGAGACTGCTCAGAAAGGCTACAAGGTTAGTCGGGCCGACAACTGTAATTTTCAGATCTCGCTGAAGGTACTCAAACAGCCCTGTTCGTCTGAGAATCTCTGCGTAGAGCCCCTCTGTAGGAACAAACATAATTGCAAAGTCTGTTGTGACAGGTGGATTGATATATTTATCCTTAATATCCCTGGCACTCTTTTTTACTGAGTTTTCAAACTGTTTTGCAATGGCTTCGGCATCTTTTGGATTGATGTTTGCCAGGTTCTCATATGTCTCTATCAATCTCTGATAATCTTCATTGGGGAATTTTGAGTCTATCGGAAGCAGAAGAGACCTGTTGTCGTTGTTTTTACCGGGAAGCTTTATAACAAACTCCACCCTTTCCTGACTACCATCTTTGACAGCAGCATTCTGCTCATACTGCTCAGGTGAGAGTATCTGCTCCAGGATTGCCCCAAGCTGTATCTCTCCCAAGTTCCCTCTTGTCTTAACATTTGTAAGAACCCTTTTCAGATCTCCTACTCCGGAGGCCAGAGACTGCATCTCGCCAAGCCCTTTGTGAACCTGTTCCAGTCTGTCGCTGATTAGTTTGAAGGACTCATTGAATCTCTTCTCCACACTCTCCTGAAGCTTTTCGTCTACGGTTTTACGCATCTCTTCCAGCTTTTTGCTATTGTCTTCACGGATCTCTTTTAGCTTATCCTCAACCTCTTTGCGTATCCCCTCCTGTCTTTTGACAAGATCTTCAAATTTTTGTCTCTGTAGCTCATTAAAATCCTTAACATTTTGAGAAAACTTCTCTTCAAAGGATTTCAAAGAGCCGGTCAGCTCCTCTCGGTTATCTTTTAATGAGCGGTGGGACTCATCTCTGTTTCGGCTGAACTCATCCCTGATAAGAGGATCTATCCTGGAGAGGAGTGAGTCCATTTTTATAAGCTTAGTATTGGTTAGCCAGATGTTGACAACTACCAGCACTATCAATACTAATATTAATATTATCTCTGCCATAAAATTTCGTTATTTACTGAAGTTCTCCCATCCCCAGGAAGGGGCCGGCTTCTCAATCTCTTTTGTCAAATCGAATATTACAGTGAAAAGCCGGTCTGTTCCAACTCTTCTAAGATTATATGTAAAGGTGGTACTATCTACTGTGATCCACCAAATATTTGAGAATGCCCCGGGCAGCATATCCACTGTCTCCTGGTCTGCAGGAAATACCTGCATATCGGCCTTACCCTCATTTGTTGCCGTGCCTCCGTACATTGTTATCTCGTCGCTCTCTCCACTCTCCATCCGGTGGTCATGCTTTAACTCAATTCTCCCCTCTTTTAATTTGAATATCCAGGTTCTGGAGAGGTTATCTCCAACATTGAAGGGGATGAGAATGGTCTCATCGTCGCTGTAGAGGACGTGCATGACGAGGTTTTTACCAGAAAAATCATCATTTGCAGTAGTATCTGCAAGCCTGCCCTCAAATGTTTTGCCTTGCAAAGATTGCAAACGGCTCCAAAACTCCTTTGTTACTTCACTGACTGTTGTGTTTTCCGTGACTGCCGGTTTACATGAAATCAATAGCAGACTTAATCCTGCAAAAAATAGTAGCTTTTTCATATCTCTGTATTATTAATAATTACACTCTTTTATACACCTCTTCAAACGGGATGCGCATCCTGTCTCCCCACACCCCTCTCTCCTCTCTCAGCCCACAGGAAATAACCATATTAATCTCTGCTCCGTAGGGTAATTTGAGCATCTTCTTAATTCTCCGGCTGTCAAGTCCCTCCATAGGGCAGGTGTCATACCCTTCGTTTGCCATTGCCAGCATAAAAGTCTGCGCTGCAAGTGCGCAGGTTTTGTGTACTACAACCCTTACATCACATTCTGATACCTGGTAGGTAATTGGCCTGAAGAGGCCCACTGCCGAGACAATCAATTTTCTGATAACACCCCAAATGCCAAAAAATCTGGAATATAATATTGGAATAACTTTACCATAGTAGAGCCTCCATGTCCTCACTCTCTTTGCCTGCTTCTCCTTAGGGCTGTTTTTTAACACATTCTGAGACTCCAGCTCAATCATCATCTGAGCTCTTTTTTTATACAGGTCCCGCCTTGTAACAAAGACAATCATCTGCTTTGCTGTTGTGGCGGCTTGTTGGTTCAGACAGGCTGCAGAAAGGCTCTTAAGTATCACGGGATCTGTAATGTGATAAAACTCCCAGAGCTGCATGTTTGAGCTGTTTGGTGAGAGTGATGCCAGTTCCAGACATTGCTTCACTACCTCCGGGTCTATTGGCTGATCTTTATAATATCGTACAGATCGCCTGTAATTTACTATTTCTTTGAATGTCATAACTCTGCAACCGGTATATATGAATTAATAAATAATGTGTCAAGCTCAACTTAAGCAATTTGAACCAAATATACCAATTTCTTATGTAGAATGGATTAAAAGCGACTTATCCAATTATCATTTAGAAAATTAAATGCTTACTCAAAATAGCATATCTTCTGTAAGAATTAGCAAACCTGAGGAGTTCATCCCCGCCTGCTTCAGAATCAAACCCTTGATATCCCGGGGTGTAAATTGCGGGTTCTTCTCTTTAATAAGTGCTATTACACCTGATATTACAGGTGCAGAATGGGAAATACCCCAGGTAACGGGAGTCTCCTTTGATATGAAATTTGTTCCTATGATATTTATCTTCTCCCTACTATTACTGTATTTTTCAAATTCAACAACTCCTGGTACTATTACACTCTCGTTCTCTCCTTTATAATTTATATATACGACAGATACCCCTTTGTCAATCGCATTCCTGATTGCCTCATCTAAGGCACCCTGACCCTCTTTAACAGCCGGCTGGCTGCAACTTATCACATTTGCCCCATTTTCAACTGCGTAATTAATTGCCTTAATAAATGATTCGGTATATCCGGACATATTCCCGTTGGTCATAACAACAGGCATAATTTTCACATCCGGGGCAATCATTACTAAATCTTCTGCCATAAATGTACCGTGGTCAGATTTTTCACACAAAGCCTCTTCTCCCTCTATAAAGCTGACCGGCAACACAACTCTCTCTTTTAGTGCCGGGCTGTTTTTGTTGAATGAGTGGTCCAGTATCGCTACCGTTACACCCTTTCCGGTAGTTTTTTTATTCAACTCCTCTGCATTTAGCACATCCACACACCACTCCCCATACTTTTCCTCAGTGATACCAATTAGTGATGCCATGTCAAGTGTAGTAGCTTTAAACGCAGATTTTTTCAAGACCCTTACTCTCTCGTCTTCGTACTTCCCTAAATAGTCTTTATCAAAATGGGGGATCATGATTTGAATACCATCTTTTCCCTCAGGGATTAGAATATGAGACCAGTAAACAACCCTTCCCCTCTCTCTGAGCAGTTGCTTCAACTCGCTGTTTCCTAGGTCTGGATAGAATGACTTGACTAATGCCACTGCAGATGAGGTGGTATAAATTGTTTTCTCAATATTTTGCTTGATTTTATAATCCGGCATCATCGGTTGAAAGCCGTCAATGTCCCTGCCCATTACTGTGAAAATATCAACCGGTACACTATCCCAGAATGAGATATCACCTAACTGATACATGTCTCCGTGAGAGCCTGAAATAATACATCCTGCATTGGAAGCCCTCTTTACAAAATGCTGCCAGTTTGTGTAATCTCTTTGCGGGTCCATTGGACCGTAATATGCTGAAAGAACACAGCTTACGCTCTTTATGTCTGAAACAAGCCTTATAAAGCTTTCATAGTCATTCTCGTTTATTTCATCTGCAAAAACCAACACATCAAAAATTTCCGCATTTATCTTATTGTTGTAAAAGTCCGCTATTGCATGAATGGATACCTCTGAACCCGGGGCATAGTGCTTTATAAGTTTAACTTTTGAGGTTAAAACAGAGTCCTCTGCATTACCAATAATTGCTATAGATATTTTTTTGTCCGGCAGGGATTTCCATGCAAATGGAAATTTACAGAAATTAGCAGTAAAATCTGATGTCGGAAGAGCAGTTTGTTTCTGAGAGTAACTAATTGATGATACTACAAAAAACAGCAGTGTTAAAAATCTAAATTTCATGTGAGTTATTGCATTTCTATTCTACGCTCTTCAATAATACTCATATTGCCAGCTTTTATCACCTTCATCTCAATTGAGTATATTAGCCAGCCTGACTCATGAATCCACGATATAATTCTGGTAGTATTATTAAATTTTTGAAAATCTCCTCTGTCCGGAGGAGTCTCTCCGGTTGATTCAGAGACTAAAGTTAAATATTTATAAGCGACATTAGCCAACTGTTCAGAGTCAATTGTCTGTGACATCTGCATTACGTAGGTGTTGTCACTTAGCAATATTTCATCCAGCCAAACGGATATCTCTGTATCAAGCAGATCTTCAGAGTATGGATTGGGGGCTTTAATAGTTGAGGTAATTACCTCTCCTAACTTTACATTAGCCCCATAATAAATAAAAAACTGGTCAATATCTTTATGTGCTACTGGATTGCCCTGCCCGTATTCTTCCACTTTCTGTAAAGCACCCTTATCATTAGTTGTAATCCTGAATATCCCCTTTTCTGACATAGTATTATGCTGATCATAATAACGCCAGTCAATTTTATAAGATCCGTAAATGGAGTCAACAATAACCAGATCAACATTGTATCTTACTACCTCTTTTGATATTGTGTCAGAGTCCTTTATCTTAATTCTTTTCTGTGTAATAGTGTATGCTTGGTTATCACCTCTATTCCAGTGCCCGGAAACACTAACAGTTGAGTCAGAAATATTAATTTGACCATATAAACTAATGCATGGAATAAGCATTAACAGAATTGTCTGAAGTCTCTTCATTGATATTATTTATAAAAACAAAGAGCGAAGGAAATTGATATTAGATCCGGTATCAAATTTTTCCTGTTGTATATGCGTATATCATCGGTGAAACCAGAATATTTCCGTATAAGACATATTATTTCAGAATCTCCTTATAATATTTTTCAAGTGCGGCTGCATTCTGTTTATTAATTTTCTGCATTTCAATCTTCCTCTGGGCCTCACTCTCCTTTCGTCCGGCCATCTCTTTTTGCCATGTAACTCCGGGCACAATATCCTGGAGGAAGTTAGAGTTTACACTGTAACTAAAGTAGATATTTTGACCCACTTTTACTGCATCCAGTGAATAGTTAAATGCAGTAAAAAGGTCTTCATATCCTGCTGATCCTGAGATATCAAAATCCGGTTTCTTCATATTTGCCTCCACAACCTTTGCATAGCTATGCCATACGTAAGTGGGAGCCCCCCCTTCAAATGATAACCTGTAAAAGCCCTTCTCCCTGTTTAAGACATCTCCTATGGAGAAGTTATTTGGATTCTGATCTGTGGGAGCAGTAGGTCTTGTCTTGAAGTTTGACTGACTAACCGTCGCAAAATCTGAAAAGCGCACACCATCGTTCCAGAAGCGGTATATTCTGTCCAATATAGCATCTGTCTCCTGAGGGACTTTAATTATATATGAGACACCTAGAACATACTCCTCATTAGATCCCCAGGCCTTGGGGCCACAGTTCTGCAGCCCTTTTATATAAAACCATATCCATGAGTCCTCTGTCAATTTATACATCAATCCGCTGTTGGGAAGTCTTGTATTTTTAAAAAGTCTCTTCATCTCCTTCTCGCTCACTTGCTCCAACCCCTTTTTTGCCGCCAGCTCCTTTACCTCTTCAGGCCTGTATGCAATCCAGTCACGTATTTCAGTGAGGATACATTTATAGCTTGTCTTGGGCACATTACCAGGTGCATAGTGATAATATGTTCCAGGCCCGTAGTTTTTACTTTTACGTGTATAGCCGGGAACATCAGGTACAAATCCGGAAACGGGAGTGGGTTCCAGATCTGTAAGAGGCTGATAAACTGTGAATGTACTCTTACCGTAAGTTACCTTCTTCTGTGCATTTACATTCAGTGATAATAAAACGCATGCTGCGATTAATGAGGATTTGATCCAATTTGACATATGATCGGGGTATTTAATTTGTATCTATGGTATGCTATGGAAATTTGCTCAATTATACCTTAAATCTCTTTATAATCAGGTTGTAACTAACTGAGGTTTTACATATGTAATTTTTCTCTTAACGGTTTAATATAACTATTTGAGATTTGGTACTTTTCACGAAGGGGATTAACTATATTGCTGAACAATCTCTCTTTATACTCCTTTCCTGCCCCCCCTGTCTTATATAACTCTTTTAAATAATTGTATTTTTCCGGATACTGATTTTTTATAAAGTTAAAAAAATATTCTCTGGTTGCACCTCTCAGATATAGAGCTCCTGTTAACATGTAGTGCACTCCTGAATCTTTAGCCTCTGCACATAAATTCTCAATATTTGAGTAGCTATCAGTTATGAATGGAATTATTGGCATTGTATGCAGCCCAACTGAAGCATTGGTTTTTCTGAACTCTTTCAGGAACTTAAATCTATCTGCACTGGTGCTCGCATAGGGCTCAATCTTTATGCGATCATCTTCATTTAGTGTAGTAATTGTTGAGGCTATGTTAACATAGGTCAGCTCAGACAATTGGCCTATTAAGTCATAATCTCTGAGGATTAAATCTGATTTAGTTGAAATAATAGCAGGAGTTTTGTATTTAATCAGGACCCTCAATATCTCCGGCATTATCTTCATCTCCCCCTCAATTTTTTGATAGCTATCGGTAACACCGCCGATATTTATCACCTCCCTTTTCCAATTTGGGCTGGAAAGCTCTTTGTCAAGGACTTCAACTATATTCTTTTTTACGTAAATATTTGAGAAATCCTTTTCTCCCAGATATTCATGAGAATAAATTGCATAACAGTACTTGCAGTTGTGGCTGCATCCCCTGTAAATGTTCAAATCCCAGCCATAAGGAATTCTTCTCTTTAGCTTGTTAAGTGCTGTTAGACAGTTTATTTCGGTTATATTTCCCACTAGAAATATTGTTGTATTATTTCGCAATCATAATTACAAAATACATATTCAAAAACTCTTTTACAATCCTTACTAAATTAATTCATTCTCCAAGATGTGCTATCAACTCTACCTCTAATTTAGCTTCTGGCATATACAGTCTAGAAACTTGCACCCAGGTGGCTGCAGGAAAATCGTTTTTGTAAAATAATTTCCTTGAATTGTTATACTTCTTCATTGCTTCTATATCTGTTGTATATAAATTTTCTTTTACAACATTTTGAAAAGTAGCTCCGAAGCTTTTTAGTGAACCCTCTAAGGCACGATAAACTTTGGTTATTCCTTCAGGTGTAACTTCTGTTGCAACTGCGCCAGAGATATAAAGCACATTATCAACTTTTACAACTTGCACATATCCGGCTGTTGTATCTTGTTTAAGCGGATTATTCCAGTGCCACTTCTCTTTTGCGACCTCATTTCTCTGAGCTCCTAAAAATGTTGAATTTAATAGTATCAATGCCAGAACTATTATAAATTGATTTTTATTCATATCCTTTTTATAATTCTTAATCATTTTTCCAAACGATCTGACTTTTCTCTCTAATCTTAATTGAAAGTTTTTATAATCTAGTTTATATCCTAATTATCTGCTAAATTCGTTTCGCCCTTTAATATATCATTAATAAAAATCTCCTTTACTCGTTGTGGTTCCTCAAAAATAGGGCTATGTGCAGAATTATTAAAGGTATAAAAACCTTTCAATGGTGCATTTAGCATTTCAAAATACTGCTTTGCCAACGGATAGGAGACGGTATAATCATATATTCCATGAAAAAAATAGACGGGAACGCTTACCTCATTAACTTTATTGATCAAATTCGTAGCAATCATTTCGTTCCACAAAGGGTGCACGCCCGATTTGGACTTGCTTAACCATAAATTTATTTTTTCCTTTAAAGTAAGCTCAGTACAGGCGAGAGATGGCATAAACAGACCTGTAACTACAGAATTCATATCACGGGTTGTGCCAATTCCGAGTTGGTGCATAGCCTTATCACGTAACTTAAGATATTCATACGGAATGGTATCGGCAACCACTGAAGCCTCAAGTTTGCGAACCATTTTCCTGTGCCCTGTATCTTTATATTCCTTCAACATATATTCATAGGCCATTCTTTCTGATTTTAAGTGGTCCGACATCTGACCAACCCCAATGTAAGCGTGGTATAACTCTGGTGCCTTTGCTACTGCGTGAATACCTATGTAGGTCCCTCCTGAACGACCCATGAGATAAATTTTATCCTGTTCAAAACGGTCACGAAGGTAGTTTGTCAACTCTTTTGTGTCAGAAATCAATTGATCTAGGCTTATTCTCTTTGCGTGAATTTCATCACTATAGGATAGTCCTGAACCACGCTGCTCCCACCATACTACTGTAAAATAGTCTTCAAGACCTGTAGGATACTTCCCGTTAAGGAAGAAATCGGGAATACCGCCATGAAGGTATAGCAAAACCGGGTTATCCTTATTTTTACTCTTGATAAACATTCCTTGCCTAACGCCTCCGATTGTTAAAAAGGTTTTTTCTGAGATGCTCCCGGTTAGCTGTTTGCCATTATTGTCAAGATAAGGTATCGGTTTTCCAGGGCTATATATTAAAAGCAAAGCTGTAACAATAAGTAATAGCCCCATTACTATTGTAGCAATTATCGTTAACATTCGTTTTATCCTTTTTATAAGTTTCATCTTATTATTCAAAGCAATACGTATTTATTTTGGGATGAAATACAACACTTGACTGCCTTAAGTAGCTTGGGTAAAAATAGCACTTTTTCTTACAAAAAGCATAAGATGCTGATTAAGGAAAATTTCTTCAACGAAGCAACAAAGAACACATTGCGTAAAGCTTTTGTAAAATGCATTCTATTTTTTATTCATTATTAATTTTAACTCTTCAGCTTTCTTCCTTCCGGCTTTATAATTTGGATCCAATGCAATCGCTTTTTCCAAATACGATAGAGATATATTTCTGTATTTCCCTCCTTGTCTTTGGTTTGCCCAAGCCCAATATGTAAAGCTCATAATCTTCCAATTAGCATACTCTTGATTTTGGTTGTATTTATCAATAATGGACTGATAGTCTTTCTTTGCCATTCTCCTTTTTCTAAAGAAAAACCATGGTAAATTTTCAGCAACACTTCCACGTAAAAACTCTGGTAGATAAGATACTGATGAATAATTTTTTACAGCATCTTTAAACAATCTAAAAGATTCACTCAGAAGCTTCAGGTTGCTGGTTTCGGAGCTCACTAAAGATAATGATGATGCTCTATATGAAGCGATAAACGGCAACAACTCAGCCGGAGTCTCCTTGGAGTTAAATAAATCAGTTAAGATTTCAAAACTTTTTCGTGCATAACCCTTGAATTCCGTTTTTGACAAAAATGACAAATTCAAAGCAGTTTCGTGATAAATTATACCCAGACGTACTTTATTAATATTTGTTGGACTCTGATTGTAGCTCTCTTCAACCTCCTTTAATTTTGTTTTCTACTCGGTGATATCAATCAATTCCATCACATCGTCCAGAAGATGTTCATAGGATTTTACTTTAGAAAAATCTAATTGTTTAGCCGATAAATTAATGAATGTCATCATGTCTTAATGATTAATGTGAATAATATGTATCTCTTTTTTGGTAAGAAGATACAAAGGTGCATAGTTCATGAATCTTAAGACGATGACTTAAGTTAAGATTTTAGCTTGTTCTGTATTCTCTTTTGAATTCTGCTCAAACTCTCAGGACTGATGCCTAAAAAGTTGGCTAAATATTTTTGGGGAACCTTCTGAAAAAGATCCGGTTGGTTCTTTAACAGGTTCAGAAATCTCTCTTCTGGTTTTTCTGATGAAAGCGACATTGCTATTTCAGTTGCCCGTTGAGCCACTTGTTCAGCCATCAATCTACCAAAGGTTTCGTATTTAGGACATTGACTGTACAGCTTGTGTAGATTTTCTTTTTTGACTATGTAAACAGTTGTGTTTTCCATTGCTTGCAAATTCATAATGCAAGAGGTATTAGTAGTAAAGCTTTGGAAGTCCGTGACCCAAGAATTGGCAAAGGAAATGTCACAGGTTTTTTCAACTCCGGCTTTAATATGGAAATGTCTTATTGTTCCTTCGGCAACAAAAAGTCCTTTTTCTTTAATGTTTTAACTTCAAAATAGTTGTCAATTAGTGCAACCTCCTCTTCTGTGAAAGTAATGATTGTCTTACAGTATTTTTTGAGTTCGTCAAACATCTGAATATAAGTCGGTCTAATCCCTTTGGACAATATTATTGAATAATTAATCTGTTCTCTTAAATCGTTCTTTGACAAATATATAAAATAAGTTATATGTTTAATGCCATATCAGGTCACGATTACTTGCATGTGCAGTGTTTATTCATATTTGTCAATTTTTTAAATTATTTCGCATTTTCCCGGCACTCTTTTCAATCTCTACGTTATCTTTTCTGTCAATAAAAAATAACATCTCCATAAGTGGTAACAACTGCCTTCTTATAGCAACTTTTTCCTTTAAGTTGCCATCGCCACCATATGCCTGCATCGCAGCATCAAGCATAATATCATCTTCTAAGCCAATAAAATCATAAGACTTGTCTAAATTTCCTGCATCGCCAAAGTCTATTATTCCTACTTGAAGCTGGTCAGATATTATAATATTATTGTAACCTAAATCGCCATGGCAAAAGACTTCTTCAATGCCATGTTTAGAAGACTTCTCTGGCAAGCTGGTTACTAGTTTTTCTATGAATGAAAGTTCATTTTCATTAAAGTATTTTTTCAAAGTACGCCTTCTTTTGCAAAACGATGAAAGAAGCCATTTAATAACACTGCTTTCATTATTTGGGTTTTCGCCTTTATATTCAATCGCATGAAGGGTTTTTAAAAATACTCCTATTTGTTTACCCACCTCTTTCCTCTGATTTTCACTTAATTCATTAATTATGTCTGACGTCATTGAGCTCCCTGTCATTCCTTTGAAACCAATGTATTCTTTACCTTCTCCTACCCATTTAATTAAGGGAATATTTACATTGAAGTCATAATTTTTTATTAGTTTCAGAATATTTGCTTCGTGTTCAAGTTCTTCTTGATATTTTTTATTTTTAAGAAATTTAAATACATATTCACCATAGTCAATAATATAGACACGACTAGTCAAACCCGTATCGTTTAGGACAATGCGTCTATCATTATTAATTTCCGTCAGTTCTTTTACTATTTTCAGTTCTTTCCTTTTCTCCATGCCAATATTTTTCCTATTCAGATTATTAGTTTCTTAGTATTGTGTCTCTGTTAAACATTGTATTCGGTTATATTTCCCACTAGGTGAATGATTTTTAGGTTTGTCGGTATATGTTGGTTTACTTGTTATGCAATGCAGTTTTAATAAGTTCTTTTAACTGATTTTGATCAATGTCTGTTAGTTTGTTTATGTAGAGACAACCGACACCAGTTTTGAACTTGCCCAATTTTTGAAGAATCTCTTCGTGCTTATTAATGTCAATAGTAAGATGTAATGAAATGTTTACTTTCCTCCTCGCCACTGATACTTTTCATCATTTCTATAATGGTAAAACTGTCTGCACGTTGTTGTTCGTTCTCCACTCTATTAATAAAGTCTTCAACGCTTGCTGTAGTTTGCTGAGTTTTAATTTTTACTAGCTTGCTCATAGTTTGTTGTATTTAGTGTTTTCTGCAAAGTTTGAGGCCAAATCCTGTGCCGGGCTCACCATTTGGAAAATTTAATGGAAAACCTAAGTAGGAAAGCATTCCCAATTTAATATCGGGGTTATTCTTCCACTTTTCATCTTTCAATGCATTTGATACTTTTAACTTATTCTGCGATTTAATTACTGTTTCGCAATACAATCCGTTCCAGTGTTCTTTGTCTCCAATTCGGTATGGATTATTATCTGACTTACTTGAGATAAATACCTCCATTACATCGTTCTCCACTTTCATTATCAGGGCAGCGCAATATCCTGCCATTTTCTTATGAAGCTCTGTGGTATTTGGTCAAATGAATTATTCATATCTTCATATTATCAGTGTAATAAAGGTATGAAAATGAAATTATATTGAAAAGTCTCCCATAGTTAAATCTTCAAATTTTGAGGAGGTCTGTTTTAAAACAGAAGAAGCGAAAGCAGTGTAAAACTCATTATCTGTTCGGCACGAAAAAATGTCTAAATAAACTATTTTCCGTTGGTTTGACTGAGCTAGATTGTATTAACCCCATGTGTAAAATTTGAGAGCAATCGGGCTGTCTCCTTTTCTCTGTCTGTAAAGTTGTCTCCCGATGTTGCTACCCCAAATGTGAATGGTTTGTTTTCCATAATGATTTGAACTTTTTGTTCAGTAAAGACACATAATAAATTTATTAGTAATAAAGTTATTAGTAGCAGAATCTCTTATGTTTATCCCTGACACAACGGTAGTCCCACAAATAGAAATAATGAACGGGTTTGCTCCGGAATATGTAATTTGGCTTTTTTGCAAAGCTTGGGTTGTGGGTTGGCTTGAAAGTCTGTTTTTAATCATTGCCTTGACGTATCGTCTCTCTTTTTAGCATTGTTGGTAACGGTTGGTGGTATGAGATGGAGGAGACTTAATAGCTTCTTCTGTATCGCCCGTTACAAAACTTGATGCGGACTTAAATGATTGAGATACAACTAAAACTCCTATGGTGTAAACCTCTTGTTAGCAGCAGATATTTATAATTTTTTCTTCAGATAAACCATGTCAACAAGTTGTATTCCGTCTTCAAACATTGGGTGGTCATAATTATCGGTAAAAAAATTCTTGATAAAATGAGATTTTTCAAATCCGCAACTTTCATAAAATGATAATATTGTCGGAGTTTCACCTGTTCCGACAAGCATTGTTTTATAGTTGTTTTTGTAATAATCTGATACAAATTTTATTAGAGCCTTAGCATATCCTTTCCCTTGATATTTTTTATATGTTGCTATGTTCTTCAATTCACAGGTTTCTTTGTCTATCGCTACAACAACACAAACAGTCTTCAAGTCATCATCATATAGTGCAAACATATCTCCACTTTCCAAATATCTGTCAATCATATCCTCTTGCTCGTCTGCTAATAGCAATAAATCAAGGTATTGCTTCTTGTTATGGGTAATTTTTTCTATTATCATTACTTTTTCCATTTTTCAATAATACTCGTTTAAAAAAACATTTGAACAAACTGCTCTTATTGGCTAGATGTTTTGTCGTCCGCTTGCTGATAACGGTTGGCGGTATTTTTTGTTTGCTGCGCCCCAACCTTAGGAGGGGCTGGCGCATTTTTTTACCTCCGGTATTCAGCTAGTTATCTTGCGTTTAGAAATCTATCTGTTTAAACTTAGTGTTATTGGGAACAGTGCAAAAATTGTGACAAAGCAAATAAAATATACCGTCCTGTTAGCCAAAGTTATTATTTTCTAGCAAACTCAATAAGTGGCTTATAGTCGTTGGAGTCAGCCTTGTAGATGGAGTCTAAGTATTCTCTTCTAACTGTACCTTTTTTGGTCAAATTTGAATGCCCCCAGGTAAATACTGGGTTATTGAATACTTTTGAAATAAGAATGTCTGCGACTAATCGTGAATGTCTTCCATTGCCGTTTGGGAAGACATGGATTTTAACTAACCTGTGACTGAATCGAATTGCAATTTCTTCAGGATTGTACGTACTATTATCAATCCAAAACTTACAGTCATCAATGAGTTTTCTTAATTCAACGGAAATTTGTGTTTTGTCTACTCCAATATTCTTGGTTGTTTTTCTCTTGGTCCCAGCCCAGTTCCATACTGTACCAAACATCTTTTTATGTATAAGTAAGATAAAATCTTCTGAAAGAAGTTGCTCTCTACTTATTTTACTCTTCATGGACCATTCTATCGCATCTTGGATGTTGGCTTGTTCGAATTCATCAAGTTCACCTCTGGTAGATATTGTTTTTAGGAGGAGGCCCTCTTTCTCATCTTCATCTAGTGGTGTTTGCCCCTCAATATATTCAAAGTTTAGTCCCATAAGTACTTAGGCATTGTAAATTTTATTTCCTCTGCTTTTTCTTTAACTGCTTTGTGAAGTCTGTTAGGATTATTTTCTTGATCTTCAAGCTTCATAGATATTGAAGTTCTATTGACGATTTCTGTTGCTAGTTCAAAAGCACGTTTCTCGATTATCTTTTCAAGACTCCCATCCGAAGGCAAAAATCCATAAATAAGTTTTAAATCGAGAGAATGTCCAAATTGTCGGAGACCTTTAATGGTAATTGTTCCATTTTTTTCTCTCTCTTCTATTTCTTTGATGCTTTGAGGTGTTATTCTCATTTTATCTCCTAATTGCCTCATGGACATTCCTAGCGCTTGTCTTATCGAATAAACCCATCCAGATGCTGGAATTACAAAGTTTTCTGCTTTCTTAAGCTGAGCAATCTTTGCGTCAATCTGTTCTAATATTAATCTTTGTTTTTTCATAAGGGCATAACCTTAAAATAATAAAACGAATATAAGGTTATAACCTGAAACGAGCAAATATATTTTAAGGGTTTAGCCTTAAATAGTTGATTTGGGTATAATTGTGGATAACGGTCCGGCGGTAAAATCCAGTTTTAATTGGATTTAATGCGTGTTATCATGCGTTAATTCTTCGTATTTATCAAATTTACAATAACTTTTATCATTACATCCATCTCTTCCTGTTTGCTGACAGCTATCATCAATGTCAAAGCGACTAAAGTATTGTCCGCTATTCTTTTATTACCATAACTGTCATATAAAATACCGTTTTTTGAAAGAAAGTAAAGAAACATAAATGCGGCTATTCTTTTATTACCGTCAGAGAATGAATGGTTTTTAGTAATAAAATATAGAAGGTGAGCGGCCTTCTCTTCTATACTTGGATATAGATCCTTACCATCGAATGTCTGGTAGATAGTAGAAATAGAGCTATTAAATGACTCATCTTTCTCTCTGCCAAATAGTTCACTATTGCCATATACTTTTCTCACAAGATTTATTTGATCTATTGCCTCGGTGTATGTTATTCTGTAAATCTCTTTTCCCGATGTATTGGTTATTGATAGAGAATGATAATCATATTTGTCCAATATATCCAACGCATAAGAGTAGTCAGATATTATGCTCAACAAACCTTTGCTCTCATCGGATGTCAGTTCCTTACTCTGTATGGCAGAACTTAATATCTTGATAGTTTTTTGAAGTTCTGATAACTGCTCGTTTTGTCTCTTTAATGCTCTTTCATTAATAGAGTACCCTTGAATAAGATACTCCTTTAAGATCTTGTTCGCCCATATTCTGAATTGAGTACCCCTTATGGAGTTTACTCTGTAACCAACTGAAATTATTGCATCAAGATTATAGTGCTTAATTTTTCTTCTTACATTTCGAGTGCCCTCTTTTTGAACTACCGAGTAATCCTCGGTAGTTGAAAATTCTTCAAGTTCACCGGTGCTATATATTTTTTTTAAATGTAGACCTATGGTATCAGAGTCTTTATCAAACAACTCTGCTATCTGTTTTTGAGAAAGCCAAATAGTATCTTGATCAAGTTTTACCTCAATCTCTGTAGCTCCATTATCTAATCTGTAAATTTGAATAGCAGACTCATTCATAAAAATACATTTCTTTTCTGTTGATCAATTAATGCATGATAACGGTTTGCGTGCAGGCGTTCGTTTTAATAGCGCTTGCATTCTGTTAGCAACTGGCAGTTATTTGATTGTCTTCAAGTATTGGGCTGCTGTCATTACTGGCAACTTCGCTTTTTGAAAGTCTTTCAGGTTTCTCGTGATAATGACATCAACTCCATTTTCTAAAGCAGTGTAATATTGTAAGGCGTCTTCATAATCCTTAAAGTCATTGTCGTTAAGCGATAGTCCTACAATTTTCTCATCAAGACATAAAACTTGCACTATCAGCTTCAATTTTCGTAGAATTAGCTTTGCTTCATCTGGTCTTTTTGATTGTAAAAGAATGTAGTTTGTATTAGCAAAAGTAAGAGCTGAAACGCTTAAGCCTATCTTTTGTTTGTCCGCCAGAGTGAATAGCATTGCTGCTTCATCATAGAATGGGTCCCTTTTAGCAAGAAGGTCAATGATGATGTTTGTATCTATAAAAAGCTTTTTCATTTATACTTTTCTGCCAAGTGGTTTGAATAATCCTTTCTGAAATTAAAATTTTCGTCGAGTTGAATAACTCCGCTTAGGCTTTCTACAAGAGGTGAAATTTCTGTAGCTACTGCTTTCTGTTTAGTTATTGATTCGAGATAAGACTCAACCACCTTAGAGAGGCTAATATTATGATTATGTGCATAATCTTTAGCCTTATCAATAACTCGTTTGTTTAGTCGTAATGTTAATTTCGTTTCCATTGTGAGCATATTTACGTACAAATATATAAAATATGTACGTCATAACCAAGAGTTCTTATTTTTTTGCTTGTTGCTAACGTTCTCGCGGTAAAATCCCGTTTTAATGGGATTTACTGCGTGTTACCGGTTCGTTGATATTATTTCAATTTTTTCATTGCTTTGCTTTCAACTAAAGATCTCATCTGGGAAATAGCAACTTTGTTGAGTTGAAGAAGTCGTTCAGTTTGCGATAAACCTTGTTGAATCAACAATGCTTTAATACTTTCTATGTTACTCAATACAACAAGCTGCTCCAATGTTGCGTAATCTCTGATATTTCCGCTCTTGTCAAAATTAATATCTCTCCACTCTTTAGCTGTAATCCCAAAAAGTGCAACATTCAAAAGATCTGCTTCAGTTGCATAAACATAAGCCATATGCTGACCGGTTATTTCTTGAGGAATAAGATTTTCTTTAATCGCATCTGTGTGGATCTGATAATTTACTTTTGACAAGGTTCTTTGTAGGTTCCAATCTAATTTTAATCGATTGTTTTCATCGCTCTTAAGGCGCTGAAACTCTTTTACAAGATATATTTTAAATTGAGGGCTAATCCACATACCAAATTCAAATGCAATATCTGGATGGGCATAAGTTCCTCCATATCGACCGGCACTGGCTTTTAACCCTATTGCATTAGTTTGTTGAACCCATTCTTTAACGCTTAACTTGTAACTGTTTAATCCTGCTTGACCTTTAATTATGGCGAATTCGCCATAATTAAAATCAGGATTATATATTGACTCCCAAATACCGAGATACTCAATGGTATTACGATTACGCAACCAATCAGCAATAAAAAAATCACCATCTTTTGCTTTAAGCATATCGGTCAATGAGATATACTCCTGATTGCTATCAAGTATAACCGATATTTCATTCCCTTCTACCCAAATTTTTCTGTTCATTGCCATATATTGAGTTTTTTATAACTTCTGATTTATCCTTTGCATTTTAATGACCGGTAACGTTCCCGCGGTAAAATTCCCGTTTTAATGGAATTTAACGCGTGTTAGCAAACGTTGTTACTTAATATCATCTTCAAATTTCTTTAATATTTCATTTACCTCAAAATCTAACACTGAAAAAGCAAACCATCTCTTTCCTAAATCTTTCAACGATGCTCCTAAATGAT
>MKTA01000020.1 GCA_001897515.1 Bacteroidetes bacterium 41-46
CTGATAGAATAAAAAACGGAGAAGATAAATATAATATGCTCAACATCTGATATAATAAAGAATCAGAAAAAGAGGGAGCAAATTATGGGAAGACCAAGACAAAACTTCACCGCAGAGTTTAAACAAGATGCCGTTAATTATTATTATTCGTCTGGAAAATCAATAAAAGCAGCTGCAGCAGATTTAAAAGTTAGTACATCAGGTCTGAATAACTGGATTCAAAGCGCAAAAGCTAACGATGGATATGTAGAACACCGTGGATCTGGTAACTATTCAACAGATGCTGAAAAAGAAATAGCAAGGCTGAAGAAAGAGCTTAGAGATTCGCAGGACGCACTTGAAATTCTAAAAAAGGCCATCAACATACTGAACAAAGAATAACTGAAACGACTTATATAGCAGTTGAAAAACTCGCAAAAGAACGCCAAATTTCAGTTAACAGTGTGTTGAAAATACTAGGCGTTTCATCATCCGGTTATTATGATTATCTCAAAAGAGATGAATCAAACCAAAGAAAAAGAAAAGCAGTCGTAACTGAAGCTATAACTAGAATTTACAATGAGTCAAAACAAATATATGGCGCTCCAAAAATCACTAAAAAGCTGCGCGAAAATGGACATGTTATAGCAGAAAAAACTGTTGGCAATTACATGAAAGAACTAAGCATTCGTGCGATTTGGGTAAGCCCTTATAGACGAACAACAATAGATCCAGATTTCAGTTCATCACTAAAAAATATCCTAGATAGGAATTTTTCTCCAGTCGCACCAAACACCGTTTGGGTTACAGACATTACATATGTGTGGACACTAACCGGCTTTGTATACTTGACAACCGTTATGGATTTATACTCTAGATTAGTTGTAGGTTGGCATTTGTCTGATTCCTTATCAACAGAAGGTGTGATAAAAGCAATTAATAAAGCTAAAGCAAACAGAAACTGGGATCAACCGGTGGTGATTCATTCAGATCGTGGTGTCCAGTTCGTTTCAAAGGCGTTTATTGAAGCAACACCAGCAGAAAAGTTTATCAGAAGCTACTCGAATAAAGGTAATCCATGGGATAACGCAGTAATTGAATCATTCCATGCTCTAATAAAAAGAGAATGGCTTAATCGATTTGTTGTAAAGCATCTGAAACATGCTTATGATCTTATATTTGAATATATCGAAACTTTCTACAATACAAGAAGAATTCATAATCATTGTGAACTTATGTCGCCGATGGATTATGAGGGAAAATGTGCTGTTTAATCAAATGCTGAG
>MKTA01000021.1 GCA_001897515.1 Bacteroidetes bacterium 41-46
TGCTCAGCTGATAGTAGGCGGAACTCTTAATGTTGCTGCAGGACAGGCAACAGGAGCTTATGCAGGAACTTACAACGTAACTGTAAGCTACGAATAATAAGATAATTATAGCTAACTTTGACACGCTGTCAATATTGACAGCGTGTCTGGTCAGATAAAGACAATAATAAATCCAGAACGAAGATGGTTAAAAAGATATACATATACATCTCAATATCAGTTATAATGTCCCTGTTTGCTATTGATGCAAAATCACAAGGTGTAATTAATGGAACTGCTACTGCAGAGATAATTGAGGCTCTTCGTGCTGCTGAAATCGCAACACTAAATTTTGGTAGATTTTCACCTGAAAGTTCCGGTGGAGAGATAAGGATAACTCCCCAAGGAGTTAGAACAGCAGCTGGTACAGTAAGCCTGAGCGGAGGCCAGTACAACCCCGCCAGTTTTCAGCTTGCTGGTCAAAGCGATGCGACAATTACTGTTACACTTCCACAGGGTTCAATTACCTTAACCAATCCCACAACAGGAAAGACGATGGAGGTTTATAACTGGGAGACAAACAATGTCAGCAGTATAGGTACAGGCGTTCTAACTAAAGGTCAGCTAATACTAAATGTTGGAGCAACTCTTAGGGTTGGAACTGTTGCTGATAATCCTGTAGGTCAGTATGCCGGAAGCTATGTGATAACTTTCTCATATAACTAATTTTTTATTTTTATGCAGAAGAGAGAATTGAGTTTTATGTGCAAGTTGCTGTTTGTTGCGGCTATAATAACCGTATCAACGACTATTGCTTTTGGGCAGCAGAGGTTGGTTACAACCAGTGCTACTGCGGTCTTAAGAAAACCTGTATCTCTTACAATAACAAAAAATTCTGATCTTATATTTGGTACAATTGCTCCCGGAATCTCCCCGGGCTCAGTGACCATAAGCCATTCAAACAATACGGTGTCATCAAACGGAGTCTCTCTGCTTAGCGTAGGACCGCTGAGAAACAGAGCTGCCTTTACGATAAGAGGACCTCTCGGCACGCCTTTCAGCGTATCAATACCATCTTCTATTCAATTAATATCAGGGGGACTTGCTCCAATGAACCTAAACCTGACTAAAAATCTCCCAAATACAAATAACTCAATACCAGTAGGTGGTTCTATAGTTCTCTATATTGGGGGTACTTTGCAAATAAATTCAAATCAACCAACCGGAAACTATACCGGAAGTATGACCGTGACAATTAACTACAACTAGATATTGATAATTGATTGGGTTGAATTTTTACTTATATTTGATTCAATAAAATTATTGATTGTTCAAAATATTTCACTGTTATGTATTGTATTAAAAGAGTATTCTTTTGCAAAAAGCTTGTAACTCTGTTGCTTACTGTATTTTTTGCACTCCCTATGGTTGCACAGGGAGATCTGCTCATTACACCTAGAAGAGTAGTGTTTGAAGGCAATAAAAGGGTTGAGGAGCTCAACCTGTCAAATACCGGAAGGGATACATCTGTTTACAATGTCTCTTTTGTCCAGTACAGAATGGCTGACGACGGAACATTTCAGGAGATTACAGAACCGGATCCGGGACAGAATTTTGCTGATAAAAATCTTAGATTTTTTCCAAGAACAGTCACATTGGCACCGGGAGAGGCTCAGACAGTCAGGATGCAGGTTTTGAACAGAGAGAGGCTTGCCCCGGGAGAGTACAGATCTCATGTTTACTTCAGATCTGTACCTAAAGAGGGTGCTCTTGGACTTGACAATGCTGATGCGGATACATCTGCCTTGAGCATAAGAATAATTCCAATTTTCGGGATTACAATTCCAATAATAATAAGGGTTGGAGAGAGCGATACAAGAGTTGCCATATCTGATGTCGCTCTTCAGAAGGTGGATGACTCAACCAACGTTGTTGCATTCACATTTAACCGTGAAGGAAATATGTCTGCTTATGGAGATGTCAGAGTAACACATATCTCTCCAGACGGAACAAACACTTTACTTGGAGCTGTAAACGGCGTTGCTGTTTATACACCAAATAAAAAGAGAAATTTCCAGGTGCTTATTGACAGGGCTGTTATAGTTGATCTTAAAAGTGGCTCTCTTAAAGTTGAATATCTTTCACAAAGTGACCGAAATCCTGCAAAACTTGCGGAGGCTTCAATAAACCTATAATTACATGAAATTTGTAAAATATCTTACTCTTCTGTTTGTTCTCCTGCTATTAAGCACACCGGCTCTTTCACAATTCAGAGTCGGAACTGTCAGTAATTTTAATTTTGGAGAGTTTGAGTTAATTGACGATAGCGTAGAGGGTAAGATAACTGTCAGTCCAACAGGTGGAGCTCCGGTTTTGCAGAATGTAAGGATGTTTACTGCACCTCAGCGCTGTGTCATGACATTTACTAAATATCGGAATGGTGGTTATGAAGTGACTTTAAATCCCATTGGGAGTTCAACTCTTAACCATAGCTCTGTGTCAGGAGCAGGTATGTATGTTGACTCATATACCTATTACTCAAATTCCGGTAAGCCGTTTAACGGGATTTCTAATAATGTTATGTCCTTTTCCGGTCAAACAGGAACCATAACTTTATATATTGGTGCAACTCTAACAATCCCTCCCGGCTCCCCGGGTGGAACATACTCAACTCCATCAGCACTGATAGTGATTTTTGACGCATATTTTGATTAATATGAGACAAATTTTCCTGCGCTTACTCATCATAATTGCCTCTCTCTCTACATATAATCAACTATATTCCCAGCAGATTGACAATTATGATTTTGATGAGTTGTCAGTATATTTGACAATCCCAAGGGTAGGTTCAGTTGAAGTCCCGGCAGCAATTAAGGGATCTGAAGCTTATGTTTCAGTTGTTGATCTCTTTAACTACCTTAAAATAAAGATTGACTACAACTCAGGATTTGATGATGTATCAGGCTTTTTAGTTTCAACTGAAAATTTATATAGGATAGTAAGGCAGGAGAACAAAATTATCTACAATAAAAAAGAGTTCAGACTATCTTCAGAGGATTTTATCAGAACGGAATCTGCGCTCTATATCAGGGCAAAAGTTTTTGGAGATGTATTTGGGCTGTCTCTCTCTTTTAATTTCAGGGCCCTCTCAATGGTGCTTAACACTCAGATTGACCTCCCAATTATAAGGGAGATGAGGTTGGAGCAGATGCGTAAGAACATGAGCCAGATTAGCGGAGAGGTTATTCCGGATACTCTCTTCAAACAGAATAGGGCTCTTTTCCATGCCGGTAATCTTGACTGGAATGTATATTCAAATCAGCAAATTGGGGGAGGGGTAAACACAAGATTGAATTTTGGCTTAGGCACACAGTTGTTTGGAGGTGAAGCAAATTTTGTATTCAATTATGACACAGATAACCCTCTGGATTTAAGACAACAGAGCTACTTATGGAAGTATGCAAACAACAATAACAGGGTTGTTAAGCAGCTCTCGCTTGGCAGAGTGCCAACTTCCGGAAAGGTCTATATTACATCTCCTCTGACAGGAGTTCACCTTACAAATGCTCTTACAACATACAGACAGTCATTCGGCACTTATGTACTTAGCGATGTTACAGAACCGGGCTGGATGGTAGAGCTATATGTAAATAATGTTCTAATTAATTACATGCAGGCGGACCCCTCCGGATTTTTTAGCTTTGAGGTGCCACTTGTTTACGGGGAGACAAACGTAAAACTTCAGTTTTACGGCCCCTACGGTGAGGAGCGATCCATGGAGAGGATTCTCTCAATACCCTTTAATTTTCTTCCCAAGGGGACTTTTGAGTATAACATTACAGCCGGCGTTACCGAGGACTCTTTGATGTCTGGTTACGCCAGGGCTGATTTTAATTACGGATTTGGCCGAAGCCTCTCAGGAGGTGCGGGAGTTGAGTACTACTCTGCTCTGACAAAAAACAGATTCATGCCATATGTTAGGGCATCACTTAAAATATTACCTGAGATGCTCCTCAATGCCGAGTATATGCATGGGGTGAAATTTGAGTCTGTTTTAAGCTACAGAGTTGCTAAAAATCTTAACATTGAGCTAAATTATCTAAAGTATGATAAAGAGCAGCAGGCGTATCCGACAAACTCCTTAGAGGAGCGAAGGTTTTCACTCTCTATGCCCATAAGGGGGAAGAATTTTTCAATGTTTGCAAGATTAACTGCAATGCAACTTATTCTTCCTCTTGCAGATTCTTACGCCTCTGAACTTGTTCTTTCAGCAGGCTACAGGGGGGTAACGGCCAACCTGACTACACAGGCACGTTTTTTTGAGTCTGCCACTCCATATTTTTTCTCCTCGCTTTCAATGTCTGTAAGGTTACCCGGAGGTTTTATTATTACTCCGCTTACCCAGTTCAACTACTCTACCGGTTCATTCATGAACGCCAGGCTTGCGATAGACAAACAGTTTTCAAAAGTGGGCTATGCAACTCTCTCTTACGAACAGAATTTTATCTCAAAAATTTCTAATATTGAATTAGGATTAAGATTTGACCTGTCATTTGCAAGGTTGTCATTGAATGCAAGAAAGAGTGGAAAGAGCTACACATTCTCTGAGTCAGCCGGTGGAGGTGTCATTTTTGATGCAAAAAGCAATGTCATGGCATTCAGAAACAGGAGCACTGTAGGAAGGGGAGGGGTCGTAATTATCCCATTCCTGGATATTAATTGCAATGGTGTCATGGACGAGGGAGAGACCTCAATAGGAGGAATTAACGCAAACGTAAATGGAGGGATAGTAAAGAAGAGTGATAAGAGTCCTGCAATTTCTGTAACCGACCTGGAGCCTTATACAAGCTATATGATTACCGTTGACGGAGGATCTACTGACAATATTGCCTGGCAGTTGCCTTTCAAAAATATTGAAGTAGAGGTTGAACCAAACAGGATGAAAAGAGTTGAGATCCCCGTATTCCCATTGGGAGAGGTTTCCGGTACGATTCTTTTAAAACATGGCAGAGCCCCAGAGAGGGGTCTGGGCAGAATAATCGTTGATGTTTACTCCAAGGGCGGAAGAAAGATTAAATCACTTCTTTCAGAGCCTGACGGTTATTACAGCTATCTGGGACTTAAACCTGGAGAATATTATGTTGCTCTTGACTCCCTTCAGTTGAGCAAACTGGATATGAACCCTTCAGATCTTATACTGCCGTTTACAATAGCTCCATCGTATGATGGTGATATGGCCGGAGGTTTAGACTTTACTCTTCTAAAAGAGGATAGCGATCAGATTCAAACTACTGAAACACTGAATAGAGAGGGGGTACTAGAACCAGATACCGGAGAGAGTGAGGTAAGCATCTCCAAGACCAATTACAGAGTGCAAATTTATGCTTTTAATACTAAAATAAGGAATGTTAAAATTCTCGCCAGAATTGAGAGATTTGTACCTGGTTTAAAATTAGTTGAGGTAGCAGGAGAGGATGGAATGTACAGATATATGTCAGAACCCGTTGCTGAGCTGGAAAGAGCTCGCAGAATGCAGTATCACCTAAAGAGGATTGGATTTACGGATAGCTTTATAAGGGTTGAAACTACTCCTGCTCAAGCTTATACTTCTCAATCTTCGCATTGAGTGTGGGTCTTGTGATCTCTAATATTCTGGAAGCCTCAATCTTATTCCATTTGACCTCGTCAAGCACATGCTTAATATACTCCTTCTCAATCTCTGCAAGACTTCTTAAAGGACCCGCTTCAAAAGTATCCATGGTATTAACTCCTTCAATGTCCCTAGGATTAATTTTAATATTGTCAACCTCAAGGACATCATTTTTTGACATTACAATAGCTTGCATAATTGTATTCTCAAGTTCTCTGACATTTCCCGGCCAGTAATGTTGCTGAAGAAACTCAATTACACCATCGCCAATCTTTGAGACATTTTTGTTGAACCGCTTGTTTAACTTTGTAAGGAAGTGAACAGTCAGATCTTTAATATCATCTTTTCTCTCCCTTAGAGGTGGCAACTGAACTGTGAAGACCTTCAGTCTGTAATAGAGGTCCTCTCTGAATTTACCCTCCTCAATCAGCTTCTCAAGTTTCTTGTTTGTTGCGGCAATTATTCTTGCCTGCATTGGGATAGTTGTCTCTCCTCCAACTCTCTCAAATTCCAGCTCCTGTATAACCCTTAGTAGTTTAACCTGAGTATTTAGGTTGATCTCTGAGATTTCGTCAAGGAAAATTGTGCCATCCTCTGCCATCTCAAACTTTCCCTTTTTTGTCTTTAGTGACCCCGTAAATGAACCCTTTTCGTGGCCAAAGAGTTCGCTCTCAAGCAGGGTCTCTGTCAGGGCACTGCAATTCACTACGACAAGAGGTTTGTCTCTGGTAATTCCTGAGTAGTGGATAAGCCTGGCAATAAGCTCCTTTCCTGTACCTGACTCACCCTCAATAAGAACATTCACCTTATTTAATGAGACTCTGCCTATGTTTTTAAAAATCTCTTTTATTTGGGGAGATTTGCCTATTAAAATATTCTCTTGTATCTTCTTGTCTATGGATATACCCTCTTTAAGGACATCCTCGTGTTTTTTACTGCTTTGAACGGAGTTTAGAGCACTTGTAACAATCTCTTTGAGCTGAGGTGCATTAATTGGCTTCTCCAGGAAATCAAAGGCACCTATCTGGATCGATTTTATTGTAAGGGCGATATCACCGAAACCTGTTAACATAATAACGGGAACATTGGGGCTTCCACTGCGAACCTCTGAGAGCACACGCAGACCATTCATTACAGGCATCTGATAGTCAGTTATAACCAAATCAGGTTTTTCACTTTTAAAAGCCTCAAGCCCCTTGGCCCCATCTTCGGCCTCAATAACATCATAACCGGTACGGCTGAGAATCTCTTTGATAAGACGCCGGGTTATTTTATCGTCCTCAATTACGAGTATTTTCTCCATCCTTCATGTAACTTTATTATACCAAAGATACTACATTTTTATAATAATAGAGCCGATTAAAAACCATTTTTTAATCGGCTCTATCTGCTTTAAAATCAAAGGGAGGGTCAACTAGTCAAATTTCTGAAGCAGGAGCTCCATCAATTTAACTGAGGCGGCTGAAACGGATGTTCCGGGACCAAAAATTGCAACTGCTCCGGCTTTGTATAGTGCATCATAGTCCTGAGCAGGAATAACTCCTCCTACAATTACCATAATGTCCTCTCTTCCGAGTTTTTTAAGTTCGCTTACAATCTGTGGTACAAGAGTTTTGTGACCAGCTGCAAGAGATGATACGCCCACTACGTGAACATCATTCTCTACAGCTTGCTTGGCAGCCTCTTCTGGTGTCTGGAACAGAGGCCCCATATCAACATCAAATCCACAGTCAGCATAGCCGGTAGCGACCACCTTTGCGCCACGGTCGTGACCATCCTGTCCCAACTTAGCGATCATTATACGCGGCTGACGACCCTCTTTTTTAGCAAACTCTGCAACAAGCGATTTTGCCTTTTCAAATTCGCTGTCGTTCTTTACCTCGCTGGAATATACACCTGTGTTCATACGAATAACTGCTTTATATCTTCCTGCAACTGCTTCGCATGCATCTGAAATCTCTCCAAGGGTTGCACGAACCTTTGCTGCTTCAATTGCAAGCTCCAGCAGGTTACCGCTCTTATTCGCCGCAGCCTCTGTGATAGCTGTCAGCGCTGCCTTAACCTTTGCCTCATCGCGGTTTGCGCGAAGCTCCTTAAGACGTGCAATCTGGGACTCCCTAACTTTTGTATTATCAACGTCAAGAATTTCCAGAGGATCCTCTTTCTCCAGCCTGTATTTATTTATACCAACTATTGTATCTATACCTGAGTCAATACGTGCCTGTTTGCGGGCAGCAGCCTCCTCTATACGTAGTTTAGGAATACCTGTCTCAATAGCCTTTGCCATGCCACCAAGCTTCTCAACCTCCTGAATGTGATCCCAGGCGCGCTCTGCAATCTCTGCGGTAAGCTTTTCTACATAGTAAGATCCGGCCCAAGGGTCAAGAGATTTTGTGATGTTAGTCTCCTCCTGAATATAGATCTGAGTATTTCTTGCAATACGAGCTGAAAAATCTGTAGGAAGGGCAATTGCCTCGTCAAGAGCGTTTGTGTGCAGTGACTGAGTATGTCCTAAAGCTGCACCCATCGCCTCAATGCATGTTCTCGCCACATTATTGAATGGATCCTGCTCTGTAAGAGACCAACCTGATGTCTGTGAATGCGTTCTGAGCGAGAGTGATTTAGGATTTTTAGGGTTGAACTGTTTTACGAGTTTAGCCCAAATCATCCTTGCTGCACGCATTTTTGCAATCTCCATAAAATGGTTCATACCTATCGCCCAGAAGAATGATAATCTCGGTGCAAACTGGTCAACATCCATACCTGCAGCAATACCTGTTCTCAGATACTCCAGACCATCTGCAAGAGTATATGCCATCTCAATATCGCAAGTTGCACCTGCCTCCTGCATATGGTAGCCGGAGATTGATATTGAATTGAATTTAGGCATGTTCTTGGCTGTATAGGCAAATATATCGCCAATGATTCTCATTGAGAAATCTGGGGGATAGATGTAAGTATTACGAACCATGAACTCCTTTAATATGTCGTTCTGAATTGTTCCTGCCATCTCTTCAAGCTTGGCTCCCTGCTCCATCCCTGCAACAATGTAAAATGCCAGCACTGGAAGTACGGCTCCGTTCATTGTCATAGAGACTGACATTTTGTTTAGCGGAATCTGGTCAAAGAGGACCTTCATATCCTCAACGCTGCATATGCTGACGCCGGCTTTACCAACGTCGCCAACAACTCTAGGGTGGTCTGCATCGTATCCCCTGTGTGTTGCAAGGTCAAATGCTACAGAGAGGCCCTTCTGTCCTGCAGCAAGATTTCTGCGGTAGAAGGCATTTGACTCCTCGGCCGTTGAGAAACCTGCATACTGACGGATAGTCCATGGATTCATAACATACATTGTACTGTATGGGCCACGGAGATATGGAGGGATACCTGCAGCATAATTTAGATGCTCCAGCCCTTCAAGGTCTGCAGCAGAGTAAACACTCTTTACTCCAATCTGCTCCGGAGTCATCCATATGCTCTGCTCTCCCTTAGTCTGAGCAGCTCCTCCGGTATATTTTATATCTGAAAAATTTGGACGCATATTCATTTTTTTAAATCATTACTGTTAAATACCCAGTTTAGCCTGATACTGTTTCAAAGTCTCAAGGACATTGCTCTTCACACTTATGAAGTTTTCAATGCCTTTGGATACAAGCTCCTCTTTGCATGATGGCTCTCCTGCAACTACCAGAACTGCCTTATCTCCAAGTAACTCTTTGATCTGAGGAACTGCCTCGGCATACTCCTCGTCAGATGAGCAGGCAACAACTATGTCTGCATTAGCGGCAAAAGCGGCTTTTACACCCTCCTCAACTGTTGCGAACCTATTGTTGTCTATTACCTCAAAACCGGCTACTGCAAAAAAGTTACATGAGAATTGTGCTCTTGCTCTGCAGAAAGCCAGGTTGCCGAAAGTGAGCATGAAGGCTTTAGGACTCTTTCCGCTGGTCTCTGTGGCAAATCTAAGCTCTTCAAATGCCTGAGCACCTCTGTATTTTTCAAGTGGTTCGGCTATAGGATTATCACTGATTTTATTGTTTGCACCTCTTGAAACCACATCCAAAGTAACATCTTTATCTGCCCTTTCGGTAAAGTTTGGATACTGGTTTGTACCTAGCAGTATTTCTCTTCTTGTGGCAATGTTGAGGTCTCTTTTTGCGGCAGACGCCTTTATCTCTGACTGGATATAACCTGCTTTGAATGCCTCTGTGTAACCACCCCTCTCTTCAACTGAACGGAATAACTTCCAGCTCTGATCTGCAATAGATGAGGTGAGACTCTCTATATAGTATGAGCCTGCTGCTGGGTCGGCAATTTTATCAAAATGAGACTCCTCTTTTAGTAAAATCTGAACGTTTCTGGCAATTCTGTTGCTGAATTCTGATGGTTCACGGTACTGATAGTCAAAAGGCAATACCTCAAGTGAATCAACTCCTGCAAGAGACGCACTCATTGCCTCGGTTGTAGCTCTAAGCATATTTACATATGAGTCGTAAACAGTCTGATTCCACTGACTTGTTACAGCGTGGATGGAGATTTTTTTATTCTCTTCATCTTTCACTCCATAAGCATCAGTTATATTAGCCCACAACAATCTGGCTGCTCTGAATTTCGCAATCTCCATAAAGTAATTTGCGCCTACGGAGAGAGTAAATTTGATTTTAGAAGCTGCCTCATCTGCTGAGAATCCCATATTTGTAAGGATGCTCATATACTCACTACCCATAGCAAGTGCAAAACCAAGCTCTTGAACAATTGTCGCTCCTGCATCATTGAAAGCGTAGCCCTCAACACCTATGACTCTAATGCCCGGGAAGGATGATGCAAGGTCAATGCATTTGCGGTAGTTTTCTGAATAATTGGAGCAGCAGAAGTTTCCGGTAGTTGTAAGGCTTCTGAGAGGGTCAAAGTCAAAGGATGCCTTGATGTCTGAGTTATTTACGCCTCTGCCGACAGCAACTGCTATAAATGATTCAATTATTGAAGGAGTTGCGCAAGAGCAACCTTCAAAGTTTACCTCTGTTTTTGAAAGGTCAATACCCTTCAGAAGTACCTCCATCTTATCCTTTGAAACGGATTTTGATCCGTCAATGCAGAAACCGACAGACTCTACACCCTTAGCAAGAGCGTCCACGGCCTGTGCGTTTGCCTTCTGAAAGCTTTCATGAGCACAGTATCCCTGACGTATTTTCCATTTATTGTCGCTGCCGGTCCCTCTTACGAATGGGAACTCTCCGGGAGCAGACTTAAGATGACTAAGCTTCTCAAGATCTTCTGCCCTATAGTAAGGGCGAACTGAGAATCCCTCCAAAGTCTTCCACACGAGTTTCTTCTCGTAATCGGCTCCTTTTAGATCCTTGGTAATCACCTCCTCCCACTTTTCTGTGGTAACCGGTGAAAACTCCTCAAATAATTTTTCTGCCATATTGATTTATTTAATTATTGAAAGTTGCCAAAAATAATTCGGCAAAGGTATAAATTCTTTTATATCCTTTAAACCTTTTTGATTCATTTTAGTCCTAAATACAGAGAAACATTAAAACACATTTAAAATGAAAAAAGTAACTACATTATTGGTAATGACTATAATAGCATTTACCTTGAGTGCCCAGGGACAAAATGTTGTCGTTAATAGACAAGGAGCGGGATATATGAGGGCGAATCCTGAGATGACTACTCCAAATATCATTCCTGATTTGACTCCGGAGCAGAAAGAGAAGATACAGTCGCTTAGAGTGCAGCATCAGAAGGAGTCTCTTCAGTTGGCAAACGAAATAAGAGAGAAGAGAGCTCAGCTCAGAACTTTGGAACAGGTTGAGAAGCCCAATCTAAAGGCAATTAATTCGAAAATTGATGAAATAACCTCATTGCAGAACAAGAAGTTTAAAATGAATGCCGAGCACAGGGCTAAAGTTAGATCTCTGTTAACTGACGAGCAAAGGGTTCAGTATGATCTGGCCAGGAATAAGAGAGGTGAAAGAGCGGGCAGAGGAATGATGAACAAAGGGATGATGAATAGAGGAATGGTGAATAGAGAGGTTGAGATTCGTCAGTTTAGGAACAGGTAATAAGATAATTTTTAGTTTAGTTTGTTTGATTCAGAAATGGAGAGTGGTTATTTACCCCTCTCCATTTTGTTTGCCTTGTTGCTGAATTTTGAAATGTCTTCAACATTTTTAGAATCGGCCTCTTTGTCCTGAGTAATTTTTTCCGACTCTCCTTTAGATTTATGACCTCTTGATTTTAATACAGCTTTTCTTAGTTCAAAGTTCTGACCTAGATATTTTTTTCTAACCTCAGGATTGTTTGCAAGCACCTCGGCAGTTCCGCTCTCCAAAATATTCCCTTCATACAGGAGATAAGCCCTGTCTGTTATGGCAAGGGTTTCATGGACATTGTGGTCGGTAATTATTATGCCAATATTTTTTGTCTTAAGATTGGCAATTATGTGCTGAATATCTTCAACTGCAATTGGGTCAACTCCGGCAAATGGTTCGTCAAGTAAAATAAACTTTGGATCTATTGCAAGTGCCCTGGCTATTTCACACCGCCTTCTCTCTCCTCCTGAGAGCTGTATCCCAAAACTTTTTCTAACCTTATGAAGGCTAAATTCATCAAGTAGCTTCTCCAGACGCTCCATTCGCTCCATTTTAGGGATATCATGAAGTTCCATAACAGAGAGAATGTTATCTTCAACACTTAATTTTCTAAAGACAGAGGCCTCCTGTGCAAGATACCCCAATCCCTTTTGAGCTCTTTTGTACATTGGGAGCTCAGTTATCTCTTCATTGTCAAGGAAAATTCTCCCTTCATTCGGCTTTATTAAGCCTGTAATCATATAAAAAGTAGTGGTCTTCCCCGCTCCGTTTGGTCCAAGAAGCCCCACTATCTCGCCTTGCTCAACCTCAATGGAGACTCCCTTAACTACTGTCCGGGCTCCATATTTCTTAACCAGCTTGGTGCAGTGCAGTCTCATAAATAGCTCTACTTAATCTCTAATTTCATATCTTTTTGTAACTCTTTGAGTTCCGGGTATCTCTCTAAAAGGAACTTTGCCTTCTCTTCCGGCATATACAATTTTTCTCCTCCAGCCTCATCCTGTACGGCTACCTCAACGAGAAGCCTTGCGTTTCTGTTGTTAAGTCTCTCCTGCAGAAACAACTCTAGTCTTAGTTTGCAATTCTTATTTATCCACTCTTTCTGTAGCTCATTCTTAACATAGAATATAATGGAATTATTATCTTCAGAGATCAGTGGCTTTGTGTCGGTTATGGCAGTAGCCAGTTTTGTTAGATTTTTTTCTGATTCAGCCATTGCCAGCCAGGCAGCCTCTAGCTCAACTTGTCCAAATTGCTGCTCCCCCACCTCTTTAGGCTCCACTCTGTCAGAGTTGGCAGAGCTTGCCTCTGCCTGTTTGAGCATCTCTTTAATTGACCTTGTGCCTTTTAGAGGGCTCTTATGCCGGGATGTCTCAGCAGGAGCTTCAACAGGAACTTCAACAGGAGCTTCAACAGGAGCTGCAGCAGGGATTTCAACAGGAGCTGCAGCAGGGATTTCAGCAGGGATTTTAGCAGGTGCTGCAGCAGGTATTTCAGCAGGTATTTCAGCAGGAGGTTCAACATGTGCTTCAACCGGGACCTTGACAGGGACTTCTGCAGGAGTTTTCACTGTTGTCAGGATAGGTTTCGCCTCTGCTATTCTTGAAAGTTTAACCAGAGTAAACTCAATATGGAGTCTTTGGTTTCCGCTCGCTTTATATGTTGATTCGCACTGTGTGGTAATTGTAAGAGCATTAAATAGAAAATCAAATGAGCATCTCAGGGCCTGTTCCCTGTATCGCTCGGCAACTGAGGGGGCAAGTTCCAGTAACTTTGAGCCGGCTTGTTCTTTGCAAACAAGCAAGTCCCTGAAGTGCGTTCCCAGGCCTCCAATAAAATGCAGGGCATTGAATCCTTTGGAGAGTATCTCGTCAAATATCATCAGCGCAGAGGTGTGCCCGCCGTTTAGAAACATCTCTGTAAGTCTGAGATAGTACTCGTAGTCAAGTATGCTCAGGTTTGTAATTACTTTCTCATATGTAACTCTCTCACCGCAAAACGCTACAGACTGATCAAAAAGAGTAAGTGCGTCTCTCATAGCCCCATCTGCTTTTTTTGCAATTACATGTATCGCCTCCTCTTCAATTTCTACTCCCTCTTTATTTGCAATTGCCTTTATATTTCCAACAATATCCTGTACTGAAATCCTGTTGAAGTCATATGTTTGGCATCTGGATAGAATTGTGGGTATGATCTTATGCTTTTCAGTTGTCGCGAGAATGAAAATTGCGTGAGCCGGCGGCTCCTCAAGTGTCTTTAGAAATGCATTGAAGGCAGCCTGAGAGAGCATGTGAACCTCATCAATTATATAAACGCTGTATCTGCCTATTTGTGGTGGAATTCTTACCTTTTCATTAAGCAGTCTAATATCTTCAACAGAGTTATTTGATGCCGCATCCATTTCATGTATGGAGAAGGAGCGGTTCTCGTCAAAGGCTTTGCACGATTCACAAAGTCCGCAAGGATCCATCTCTTCTGAAGGGGAGAGACAGTTTATGGTCTTAGCAAAGATTCTTGCACTGGTTGTTTTGCCAACGCCTCTTGGACCACAAAAGAGATATGCGTGAGCCAACTGGTTTCTAAGGATGGAGTTTTTAAGAGTCTTTGCAATATTCTCTTGTCCTATAAGTGTTTCAAAACTTCCCGGACGATATTTCCTGGCTGATACTATAAATCTTTCCATACTCCGCAAAAGTAAGAATTTTTATCTAATTTTGCGGATATGAGAGTGATGGGAATAATACAATTGATGCTGTTTTTAGCGGCCTTTTCTCTTAAGCCCTATGAGCTAGCTGGGCAGGAGCTTTTTGGAAAGGCAAAAAACAACTATAGAAATTTTTCTGAGAAGAGGACAATGGTGGTTGTCAATGAGACCGACTTTACAGACTTATCTATTGCTGACGCAGTTAAGAGCGGGTGGAGAATTTCGCTGTATGAGCTTTGCTCTGTGGATAAGTTTAATAAAATAATGACAGATACAAACTACTATTTTTTACTGAGAGTGGAGGGGAAGTTCAGAAAGGAGAGGGAGGCAAACCTTGAGTTTTTAACACTTGTTAAGGGATCTCCGGAAGCTCACAACGGGATTGAAAAAATGGATGAGATTGTCTCTATGCCTCTTCAGTCTGTGGGAGATGAAAGCGGAAAGGCATTTATTTTGATGCCTGCCTTGATTAATATAATGCAGGAGCATATCTTGAATGTAAGCGAAGATATACTGAAGGCATATGTAGGGAACTCGTTTTACAGCAATAGAGTTGATGGCATTGGGGACAAGGTTTTAATGATAGAGAGAGTCGATATTGGATCTAATATAACAGATCAGGAGATTGTTAATCTGTTTGGAGAGAATATCGTTCTGTCAGATCCGGACGAAATTGCCACTGCCTTATCAAATGCAAAAGAGGGAACTGTTGTAGGTTTTACGGTCTCACCATCTGATGGCGGAAGCAGAGGTTACTCTTATAAGATGCTTATTGATACCCGGACACACGAACTTATCTTCTACAGAAGGCACAGAATCTCTTCAAGGAATCCGGCCGGATTTACACTGGAGGATCTAAGGAGGATCTCTACACCTTACAGAATAAAATAATGACTACATACACAACTCTTTTTGAAAATGGTTTGAGATTCGGCTTCAAACAAGCCACCTCTCCTGTGGCCTACTGTGCACTGACTATAAATGCGGGAACCAGAGATGAAAACATATCCCAGGGGGGCATTGCGCACCTTACTGAGCATATGTTATTCAAGGGTACAAAGAACAGGGGAGCCAGAGGAATAAATAATTTTCTTGAAAAACTGGGAGGGGAGCTGAACGCTTACACCACTAAGGAGGAGACTGTAATCCATGCAACTGTCCTAAAAGAGGATCTGCCAAAGGCAATTGAACTGCTCCACGATATTGTTTTTAATTCAATATTTCCTGAAAGCGAGCTGGCGAAAGAGAAAGAGGTGGTCCTTGAGGAGATAAAATCTTATAAAGACACTCCGTCAGAGCAGATTTTTGATGATTTTGAGGAGTTGCTTTTTGGCACTCATCCGCTTGCAGGCAATATACTGGGAACTCCAAAAACCATAAGAAAAATCAAGCGCGAGGATCTTATTGACTTTACAAAGCTTCACTACAGGTGTGAAAACATGTCTCTCTCAATAGTGGCTGACTCAAAAGCAGAGAGGTGTGAAGCATTGGCAAAAAGATTTTTCAGTAAGATTGAGACAACTGAGCCGCCCGGAATTGTACCTTTCAGAGCTTCTCAGATACCCCCCGGTAATTCAGGAGGTATTCACATTGTGTCTAAGAAGAGCTATCAGGCTCATTGTATAGTCGGTGGAAGGGCCTATTCTCTGTATGACAAAAACAGATTACCCTTCGCCCTTTTAGTAAATGTTCTGGGTGGGCCTGCTCTCAACTCTAAGTTAAATCAGCTTCTCCGAGAGAAACATGCACTTGCCTATACTGTAGATGCCTCTTATAACCCATTCTCAGACACCGGCCTCTTTACTGTATATTTTGGAACTGATAAATCTAATCTTGATAAATCGCTCTCTCTAATAAACAAAGAGTTGTCACAGATCATGGAGCGAGGGCTCTCATCAGCTCAGCTTAAAGCAGCCAAAAAGCAGCTTGCAGGACAGCTGGCAATCTCAACAGACAATGCAGAGGCCCAATGTTTGAACATTGGCAAATCGCTTCTGGTCTTCAAAAAGGTTGAGCCTATGGATGAGGTTATGAGAAAAATTAATTCAATAACCTCTGAGCAAATTAAAGAGGTGGCTTGTGAAATTTTTTCTGATGACAATCTGATAACCCTCATTTACAAATAGTAAGTTAATGGCTGAAATTGAAAGATATCTGGAAAGCAACAGCTCTTCACTCCACCCGGCACTTCTTTGGCTGGAGGAGCAGACAAATTTGAGAACAAGCCATGCACGTATGCTTTCAGGACCAGTTGTGGGTTCATTTCTAAAAACATTCTGTGAGCTGATGAAACCGGATAATGTCCTTGAACTTGGCACATTTACCGGTTATTCAGCAATATCAATTGCTCTTGGACTCTCTGAGGGAGGACATTTGGATGCGCTTGAGATGAGAGATATACATAGAAATTTAATAGAAGAGGGTTTCAGAAGGGCAGGGGTGGAGAGTAAAATTTCCCTTATATTCGGAGATGCTAAAGAGATTATCCCCAAAATGGGGAAAAAATATGACCTGATATATATTGATGCCAATAAAAGGGAGTATCCTGAATACTATCATCTATGTATGGATATACTGAGGCCGGGGGGATACATTATTGCCGATAATGTGCTATGGGATGGAAAGGTTTATGCCGATAACCCGCCTAAAGATAAACAGACAGCAGGCATTTTGGAATTCAACAGAATCGTAAAAGAGGATCCCCGGGTGGAGAACTATATTCTTCCACTCAGGGATGGGCTCAATATCATAAAAAAACTATAGGAATGGCTATTGATATTCTATATCCATTTTGTATCTCCATCTTCCAAAGTAGAGATTTTCCCCTCTCCATTCAACCTCTCCTCTTTGGAAATCTACAGTTTCACTTCTGGGATGAATTTTTGCAGGGAAGAGAGGAGATGCTATATCTTCATTAACAATCATACGGTAAGCATCAAGACCCCTTGTGAAGAACCAGTGTGACTCCTCATCCGGTGCTCCAAACACCCTTCCGAAAGACTGGTCAACAGGTACCCATCCAATGCCCTCATAATAGACCTCTGCCCAATCATGCAGATTCTTGTTTCCGGGATGCATCATCCATCCTGACTCCCATTTTGCAGGAATACCGGCACATCTTGCCATAGTAATAAATAAGAGAGAAACCTGTCCGCAGTCTCCGTGTCTGTTTGCAAGTACGTATTCAGGTATGTTTCTTATTGTAGAGTACTCTCTGGCACTTGCCCAGGGAAAGTTTGCATTAATCCATGTAAATATTTTCTTGACCTTCATGTAAGGATTGGTTTCGTCTCCGACAGCCTCTTCAACAGCTCTCCTGATATTATCGCTGAATTTGATGTGATCGCCGCTTTCTGATGTGAATCTTTTGTAAACCTCAGACTCCCTGTTATAGTCTGCCAGCTCTCCAGGATTAAATGTGAAGTATTGATTGTAAGAAGAGTATGAAAGTTCATATCCAAAAACAGTCGGCTCACCTGCTTTTGCAACCCCCTCCATATAAATGCTTTTATGGCTGTATGTATCAGGAGCTATTACATATTCCGGCTGAGTTGTTTTTATCAGCTTTATATCTCTGTGAGAAGCGGCATCTGTTCTGGGATATGGCATCCAGACTCTTACAACCTCTCCGGCAGGCACCTCGTCAGGCTTAACGCTCAATGTATATTTAATTTTCATCCTGACAGGTTTTCCGATACTATTTATAGCCTGAGGAATATATCGGGCAAGAAATCTGTCCAGAGAATCACTCTGCCTACCGTTAGCCCCTTCATAGTATTTTCCTGCTACTGAGTCAATCCGAAAGAGATTCCTTCCTGCTGAGTGGAAGTACATCCTCTTTCCGTTTATAACCATGTTCTCAAGGGCATTGCTACCCTCCCAGGCCTTAATCTCCTCCGATGTTACGTCCGGATGAAATTTTCTAATGTAATTGAGTACAGTTGTGTCCTCCTGAGAAAAATCTCTCTCAATTCTATCCATCCTCTCTATCTCAAAACTGAGGCTCCACCTTTCAGAAGGTGTCAGAGTGTCGTTTGTCAAAGCCAGACGAATCATCTTTCTGGCCTCGTCAAAATTTCCAGCCTCAACAGTTTTATCTATCTGCTCAGATGTCGGCAGAAGTCTGGAAATAGAATCTCCGCATGCGCTAAGCAGTGCGGAGATCAATACTATGGAGAGAAATCTCTTCATCTATTTTTTGGTTATTGTTATTTACATCTTTCGTGATAGGAGCGATCTCTGGTGTCAACTCTTATTCTTTCACCCTGATTAATAAACAGAGGAACCATTATCTCTGCCCCTGTCTCCAGGGTTGCAGACTTCATAGCATTTGTAGAGGCAGTATCGCCTTTAACTGCAGGTTCGGTATATGTAACCTCCATCTCAACAAACTGTGGAAGTTCGCATGTGAGAGCCCTCTCCTCGTCTGCGTGGAACATCATTTCAACATACTGTCCCTCTTTCATAAGGTCAGCATTCTCAATCATCTCCTCTGCAATAGAGATCTGCTCAAAAGTCTCGTTATGCATAAAGTTATATCCCATATCGTCTTTATAAAGAAACTGATAAGGTCTTCTTTCAATACTTATAATGTCAATCTTTTCTCCTGCGTTGTATGTATTTTCAAGAATTCTTCCGTTTTCAAGATTTCTAACCTTTACCTTCACAAAAGCCCCTCCCTTGCCGGGCTTTACATGCTGAAACCAAACAATTGTGCAAGGCTTACCATTAAAGTCAATACATAGTCCGTTCTTAAAATCTGCTGTTGTTGCCATATGTAAATTTTGAATTTCAGGGCAAAGATAAAACAAATAGAGAATTATTTTGCAAAAATGAAAAATAGCATTACTTTTGCACTCCCAAACCCAATGGTGCCATAGCTCAGTTGGTAGAGCAAAGGACTGAAAATCCTTGTGTCCCCGGTTCGATTCCTGGTGGCACCACAGTCAAAAGACTTCAAAATTGCGAAATCCCTGAAATTTAGACGTTTCAGGGATTTTTGTTTTCTCGGAAATCCTACTTTTTTAGCAAAATCAGGCAGTTTCACCATGGAAAATCCAACGCAAATTGACCCCATTAAATCAAAGTAAACTGACCCCCTTAGACTGAGGTAGAAAACTTATCAGAAAAGGACATAAAAAGAGAGATTTTTGTTTAAACAAAAATCCACCATTATGCCCAATAAAAAGATAAGTATGCAGAAATTAAGACAAGTTATTTGTTTCCATTGCCAAGGCAAGGGTACTAAATCTATTTGCAAATTATTAGAGGTTTCTTGCAACACGACTAAGAGGTATCTTCAAATTTTTTACAGCTTAGGGATAAGTTATGAAGAGTTTTCCAAGAAGAGCGATTCAGATTTATTTTTCACATCTCCTCAAAAGATCTATAAAAGTTCTCGTTATTTAGAATTGGAGTCTTTATTGCCTCGTATTTGCAAACAACTTAAGCGGAAGGGAGTAACGAGGGACATGCTTCACAAGGAGTATATAGAACAGCACCCTGGTGGTTATGGTCGTTCCCGGTTCAATACATTTATTCAGATCTATTTAGGTCAGATGAACCCGGTAATGCATATAGATCATAAAGCAGGAGATAAGCTCTATATTGACTTTGCTGTGATATCTTACGCCTAAGAAAGCATCAACGTTAGTAACGTCTGATAAATAAAAGACCGCTAAGCTTTATTGCTAGCGGTCTTTATTATTGCCATCAGGAACCTACAAACTTATCTCACTGCTCTCGCCCAATACATGCTTGCCGTATTTGTACTGATAAAGTCCTATATGCAGTTTTTTCTTGTCTGAATTGACAGGAGCTACTATCAGGAAGTTCATCTTCTCTGCGTCCTGGTCAATTGCGGCACTTTTGTTACGTGTTTTTAAATCTTCCCAGGTTCCGGAGTTTGCGTAAATGCAATCTTTGCCTTCAAGATTTTTAAATGGTTTAATCATAGGTTTGTGTGTGTGCCCAAATATCACAACTCTTACTTTTGAGTCGGAATTGTGGAAGTATTGGACTTTGGACTGATTGTCTAAAAATTCAGTATTAAGACTACCCGAAATTGCATCGTTAATATCAGTCATTATGTCAACGTTATTATACTGAGAACGTGCATCCCAGTTTGCCTGGGTAAACAGCCCGTTATAGAGGTTCATCTGAATACTGCCGTCTGTATCACTGTTCCTTGGCATTATATCATTGATAGAGTATGTTTTTGTGAAGTTGCCAACATTTGTTTTGATAATTGGCTCACTGAAGTTGTCACTGACATAGATAACCTCCTCCATTACAAACTTCCATAATTTGTAATATTGGTGCTTGCTGTACTGCTCGGGATCTCCTTCATTGTTAAGAATTACTTCCGGAACTTTTGTTGCAGCCTCTTTAGAGGTTGGGTTAACGAATGAGTTTGCGGCAATTCTGGCAAAGAAATAGCCCGGAGGCAGAGTCGCTCCCGGAGCTTCACTTTCATTTGCACCCGGTGCAATAGAACAGAAGAAGTCGTATCTGTGCCCGTGCTCAATGGCTATCTCGGGATACCCGTCAGGATTGTAGGTACCTATGCCGAATTTATCTCCTCCGTCTCTTGCCTGATTAACACCAGGCATTGCTATATTTATGTTTTCGGCTGTGAAACCCATATCATGGTTCCCGGGAATATAGGTGACCTTTACCCTCTTCTCCTTAATAATTTTGTTTAGTTCATCAAATACTCCCTTATTAGAATTTACAGTTTTTCTCACGAAATCTGCCTGAGTACCGCCTCCGTATGTGTCGGTTCTGGTTGGGATATACCAGTCATCAATCATATCACCTGCAATAACAAGCTCCTTAACAGTTTTTGATGTGCGAATCTCAGCCAGAAACTCCTCAAGTCTCTTTAGATGGGCAACTGTTTCTGAGTAACTAAGATCGTTACCTAAGTGCAAATCGCTTATTACAACAATTTTATCTCTGGAGTCGTTTTTGCTGTCTTGCAGTGTGTCAAATGGATTTAAAGTTGAAGGCTCACATTTAATGCAAGAGATAATACATAAACATAGAGCTATAAATAGAAATAAGACAGAAGTTTTTTTCATAATAAGTGAGTTAGTTTTTAATTTGAATCTTTTAACGCTACAAAACTATTTTAAAGTACCGACGACGATGTTCCATTTTTACAAAACAGCTGTCTCGTTTTTACAAAAATGGGTTCAATAATTATTAACTTTGAAATCCGGTAATATTTTACTGTTTTATTTAATGGAATACTTTTATATAGCAACTGTTTTTGCAGGGGCACTAGTCTGTCTCCTTGCCTCTCTGCTTCTCTTTCTGAGGCGTAAAGCAGGGGAGAGGTCAAGGGTAATTCTGGCAGTTATTGTTCTGTTCTCGGTATTCAGTTATATATCAAGATTTATCACTCTCTGCATAGGGGAGACCCCAGAGGTAGTTGTATCTGCCAGGATGCTTCTTATTGCAAATTTTATGGTTGTATCATACATTTTGTACCCAATTGAGGTTATCTCTCCCGGCTGGCTTAATTTTAAAAGAGTAATGAAGTTGTACTCATTATGGATTATATTATCATTGCTCTATCTGTTCACATATTTTGCAGGAGTAAACTACTCTGAATATAACTCTCTTTTGCAGATGTTTGATAATGCAGGTGAGTTTGATGTTTGGTTTCGTCTGGTGCTCAGCACTCTTTTCTTTTTACCCGGACTCTTCATTTTTTTCATATATAGAACAAGAAGATATGATAATACAGACCATATATGGCTTAAAAGGTATTTCCTGGTCTTTTTCATCAATATTGTTGCCTATTTAATGGTATTGATATTTGACCACCAGGTTCTTCATACAGTATATTATTATGTGAGTGTGGGATGCAGTCTCTATATTGTTTACATGGAGCTCTTTGACAGATTGATAAAAAATCGCGAAGCTGTCTCTCCGGAAAATTCAGAGTTGTCAAAATATGACGTTCAGATTGATTCTAAAAGCTCTGTAATGGTAGAGCGACTTAATGCATATATGATTAAGAATACTGCATGGCGGGATCCCAATCTCTCCCTAAACAAACTGGCCTCTGAGCTTTTCACCAACAGAACAACTCTGGCTGGGGTTATACGTGAGAATGGTTATGATAATTATACAAATTATATAAACAGATTGCGCATTGAGGATTTTCTTCGTCAAGTCGGGACGGGTAGTTCAGAAAATTATCAGGAGACCTTCTTTTTTGTCGGATTCAGATCCAGAAGCACAGCTTTACGCAACTTCAAACTCCATACAGGAAAAACCCCCTCTGAATATTTTCAAAGGGGGAATAATGATGAATAGGAATTAATTTATTAATCTCTGCTATGGGGTGGTTGTTGCAGGAGAGCTGCTCATTTTGTCGTCAGTTGAAGAACGCCGTGCCTTTTTTACGTTCACGTTAAACTTTCCAAATCTCCAGAACAGGCTGATATTTGCGGATCTTCTTATGTAAGTGTTCTCTGAGGTCATTTTGTATGTAGTGTCCTGAGAGCTGATTTTATAACTTTTTGTTTTGCTGAGGGGCTCTGACACATAAATTGAGAGAGTGAGCTTGTCTTTCAGGAATCGTTGACTGAAACCAATTGAAGATGTGTAATTAACAGGATTCTGACTTTGCAGGGAAACATCACCGCCATAAACAAATCCATTCAGGTTAACAGTCCCTTTGTTCCACACCTTTGCAGAAAGGCCGGCTCCTCCGTAGTAACTTACCCCGTCATTTGAGAGATTCATTTCAGGGGATGAAATAGATGTATAGGCTATCCCTCCGTTAACATACAGATTCAATTTTTCTCCTTTACGATATGAGTAGTTAAAGTTAAGTCTGTAATTTCTGTTTATTCCTATGTTCTCATACGTTGTCCTGCTTATTCCTTCCGCATCAACTCTGCGTATTCTTTCAATATTATTTCTGGTGAAGTTGCCGGCTAAGTTGACACTTAGATTCCAGGTCTGAGAAGATTTCCTGTAGCCAATTGTTATTGCGTTACGCCTCACAGTTTCCAGATTTGGGTTTCCGTAAGAAATATTCATTGGGTCATTATCATTAACATATGGATTCAGATGCCAAATGCCAGGTCTGTTGAGCCTCTGTGTAAATGAAGCCGACAGTGAATTACCCTTCTTGAGCATATATGAGAAATTGATATAAGGGACAACATCAAACTGCTTATTTGTAAAGGTAATATCCCCGTCAGAGCTCTTAGAGACTCCGTCATTAATTGTGTATTCCATCCTGAAACCACCCTTAAGTGAAAGAGATTTGTGTTTATATGCATAACCACCATACATATTGCCAATATGCTGGTCGTAGTCAAGGTCATTTATCTTTTCCGGTGCGTCATTCCAAACGCCGTCATCAGGATTGAATATTTCTACATCTGTTTTAGAATAATTCTGCCTGAGAATATATTTTATACCGGTCTCAATGTTATGCTTTTTGCCTATAGGATTGTAATAGTCTGCCTGAAGCGTATGTTCCATTCCCATCGCCTTGTTTGCAGACCTTTGCGAATATTGTGTAAAATTAAGTTCAGGTATAACGTTGTTAGTAAAATCAGATTCAGTGGGACTAGCATCAATACTATAACTAAATGTTAAATTCTGCTCTGGTTTCTTAAAGGTTTTCTGATAAGAGATTGATCCTGATCCGGAGCCGTATAGGTATTCAGATACGTTTGTTGTTGAGTACTTTCTGGACAAAATATTGTCGGCATTGCGGGATTCAAACATACTTGTTCCAATATTTTTTGAGTTGCCAAGAAATCCCCAGCCGGATAAGGTAATTAAATTCAGAGAATCAATTTCATAACTTGCCTCTATGCTGAGGTTACTGAATCTCCCCTCTGAGTTTGATGTTCCGGTTGTTTTGGAATATTTAAACTCATTGCTGAGGAAATTTTCAGATTCGCTTGTGTAATAAGATCCTTTTGAAATATTCTTGCCTGTATAAATGTTGGTACTTAGCGAAAGTTTTCCAATCTGAGCAGATATGTATCCCCCTCCATTGTATCCTCCCAAAGTATTAGCTCCGGCATTTATACTTCCATTGTATCCCTGTGTGCTTTTTCTGTTTGTTATAATATTTATCACCCCTCCAATCCCCTCTGCATCATATTTGGCCGGAGGGTTTGTAATGACCTCAACAGATTTGATTGCGCTGGCAGGCATGGCCTTTATTGCATCCTTGAAGTTTCTCACCAGCAGTCCTGAAGAGCGTCCGTTGACAAGTACTTTGAAATTTGTCTCTCCGTTTAGTCTTACAACATCTTCTCCGTCAACACTGAGCATGGGAACCTTTCTTAAAATATCCACGAGTGGGCTGGATGCAGACTGAGGGTCTGATTCAAGATTGTATGTCAGTTTATCGGGCTCATTTTTAATCAGGGGCTGGACTGCAGTTACAGTAACCTCTTTCAGTTGCATGCCTTCAATAAGCTTAATTGCTCCAAAATCAACCTTTTTTTCTCCCTCTTTAAGAGTTATTAAATCTTTAGAATTAGAGTACCCTATCATAGAGCCCGACAGGTAATACTGCCCGGGAGAGGGTGCTTCAATAGTAAACTTGCCATCTACTCCACCAGCCACAGCCTTAATAAGCTTAAGTGAGTCGTCAAACAGAGCTACAGTCGGATACTCAATACCTTTACCCGTAAGTGAGTCCAGAACAATCCCCGTAATTGTAATTTTTTGACTCTCAGTTTTTTGACCTAATGCATTTTTGTTTGGATACAAGAGTGCCAGAAAGATAATGGGAAGTAATCTTTTCATAAATCAGATGATTAAATTGTATAAATGGAGCTGGTGTAGGTTGGGATTCAAGCAATCAATATGCGAAAACACAACAATAATAGTGCCTAATTATCAATTAGTAAAACTAATTTGAGTAATGTGTTTTATACTAGGATATAAATCTGTTGAAATTGTGGAAATTACCTTGTGTTTGCTGTTGATGAACTCTGCTTGTCTCCGCTAAGTCTGTCGTCAATAATACTCCTGCGAGCCTTCTTGACATTTGCCTGGAATTTGCCAAACCTCCATACAATACTGAAATTAGCCGCTCTTTGATAGGTTATACTTCTTGAGTGCATTCTGTAAGTTATGTCTTCTGAGTCAAACCTGTATGTCTTAGTTTTGCTGAAAGGTTCTGTTATATTAAGTGAAACTGTCATCTTATCGTTCAGGAGCTTCTGACTAATTCCAAAAGATGTTGATGAATTCACAGGATATCTGGACTGTAAAGTAATATTACTTCTGAATATGAAGGCATTTGCATTCAAAGAGCCTCCTTTCCATAAATTCAGATTTGCACCCAATCCTCCTGAGTACCCGAATCCGCTGTTACTTAGTTCCAGCTCTTTTGATGAAATAACTGTATAGACGACAGATCCGTTGACAAATAAATTAAGCTTCGTTCCTGCTCTGTAAGAATAATTAATATTAAGGGTGTAATTCTGATTCCTCCCAATATTTTCATATGTTGAAATGGATATACCTGATTCATTAACCCTTCTTATATTTTCAATATTATTTCTGGTAAAGTCTGCACCCAGTGTCAATCCCAGATTCCAGCTCAGAGAGGCTTTCATGTAACTTAAGCTTATTGCGTCTCTCTTAACGCTTTTCAAATCAGGATTTCCATATGATATATTCATGGGATTAGAATCGTTAATATATGGGTTAAGATAATGAATACCGGGTCTGTTTAGCCGCTGTGTATATGAGAGTGAAAATATGTGTCCTCCGCTCTCCATATATGATGCAGACAGATATGGTACAACATCAAATTGCTTATTTGTAAATGTAATATCTCCTCTGCTACTTTTTGATATTCCGTCGTTTAATGTGTACTCGGCTCTAATGCCACCCTTTAGAGTTAGTTTCTTGTACTTGTATGTGTACCCTCCATAAAGGCTTCCTATATGCTGATTATAATCAAGGTCGTTCACTTTTGAATTATCCTCTGCCCACCTATCTGCCGTGTTATCCCACAACAATATATTTGTTGAAGACATATTCTGTCTTAATGTGTACTTAAATCCAGTCTCTAAAAAATGGTGCTTTGAAATCGGGTTATAATAGTCTGCCTGCAGAGAGTGTTCAATCCCGTATGCATTGTTGACCGAATTCTGCTTATATTCTGTGAAATTAAGCAACGGATTAATTTCACTTTCAACCCTTGTATCCATAGGGCTCCAGTCTGCACTGTAGCTAATAGTGAGGGATTTTTCCGGTTTTTTGAAATTACGTTGCCATGAAAACACCCCGGAACCGGTGCCAAACTGATTGTTTGACAGGGATATGTTTTGGTAACTTCGTGAAAGGGCCCCTGAGGCGTTATAAGCTTTATAGTTTGACAATCCGGTGCTTAGGGCGTTCCCCAGGTAGCCCCATCCGGATAATGTTATAAGATTAAGAGAGTCAATTTCATAACTAGCTTCAACAGAGAGGTATGATATTTTGTTCTTGACATCAGACTCTCCCTCATTCGTGGCTCTTCTGTACTCTTCACTAAGGAAGTTTTCAGAGTCTGTATATGATTGGTTCTTTTTCATTACAATATTGCCATGAAACAGATTCGTGCTTATAGCAAATTTCCCTGCCTGAGATGAGATGAAACCTCCACCTGTGTATCCTCCTCTTGTATTTGCAGAGGCACTTAAACTTCCGTTAAAACCATTTGTCGTTCTTCTGTTGGTTATGATATTGATTATCCCGGTTATACCTTCAGCATCATATCTTACAGGAGGATTAGTTATTACCTCTACAGATTTGATAGCACTTGCCGGCAATGCCTGTATTGCCTCTTTAAAATTTCTTGCAAGAACTCCGGTTGATCTTCCATTTACAAGAACTTTAAAGCTCTTTTCACCATTTAGCCTGACCTCATTTTCTCCGTCTATTGAGATCATAGGGACCTTTCTTAGTATCTCTGCGGCAGTGCTGGATGCAGTTTGTGGATCGGAATCAAAATTGTATGTGATTTTATCAGCCTCAGCCTTTATCAGAGGTCTGACACCTGTAACCATTACCTCTTGAAGTTCAACCCCTTCTAATAGATTAAACTCTCCGGTATCTACTCTTCTTTGAGTTCCGTCCAGATATATACTTTTGCTTGCAGTTGAATATCCTAGCATGGATACAACAACAGAGTATGTTCCGGATGTAATTTCTGGAAATGTAAAACGTCCATCAGCTCCCCCTGCTACTGCGGAGACAATCTTCATTGAGTCTGTAAGTAGCACGACAGTAGGATACTCCAGAGGTCTCCCGGACAAAGAGTCTTTAACCAGACCATAAATTGTAGATGATTGAATATTTCTTTGCTGAGAAAAAGCCAAGATATGAAAGCATACCAGCAAAACCGATGTTAAGGCCACCCTTATCCTAATCATATTTGTCAGACAGATTTGATATTTAGTTGAAATAACAAATCTAGTAACAATATTCTATTAATGATCAATATACTACAGAAATCTCTATAGATCATCTGGAGTAAACCCTCACGTAGTCTATGTCATGGAATTGAGGAATTTGATATTTGCTGTTAAAGCATGGGTATAATGATTAAATGTAGCTATATTTATATCAACATCTCAATCTTATTCTAAACTAATATTCCTCTGATTTGTTAATTTCAAAACCATAAACAATGAAAAATTATTTCAAATCGTTAGCTCTCTCCCTTATTATGATTACTGGGGCAAAAGGGGCATTTTCACAGGTTAGCTATAACGTACAGGCAGGTATCAATTTAAGTTCAATGTCAAATAATATAATGCCTGATGTGGCAAACAAAATTGGTATCAGAGCAGGTGTGGGAATTAATTACTATTTCTCCGAACAATTTTCTTTTGATCCCTCTATTTTAATTGTAACAAAAGGGTTCAGACAGCCGGACCTCTCATTCAGTGTTAATCCAGCCTACATTCAGATTCCTCTTAACATTACATTTAACCTTCCGCTATCTCTTGATGTTAAATTATTATTTGGAGCAGGACCGTATGTTGCTTATGGAATTGGAGGAAAGGGGACACTTAAGCTTGACTCAGGCGAGACTATTTCTGATAGCCCTCTCTTTTCAAGTAATGTAGTATCAATGGTCACTTATAAAAAGAGGTTTGATGCAGGACTTACTGCGTATATAGGTTTTATGTATCGAAATATTGCTTTGTCTGTAGGAGGAGATATAGGGATGACAGCTGTAAATAATATTGAGATTAATTCAAACAAAAACTTTAATAATAGTTTTAATATAACATTGTCTTATAGATTTAAATAATTTTAAATATGAAAAAAATATTTGCTTTAACCCTCACATCACTTTTTATGATTTTGTCATTTTCGTTATTTGCGCAAAATGATTTTTACAAGCTAAGTTTCAAAACGATAACAGGTGAAACATTCAACTTCTCAACTCTTAAAGGAAAGAAGGTTCTAATTGTCAATACGGCTTCAAAATGTGGCTATACCCCTCAGTTTTCTGAGCTTGAAGAACTCAACAAGAAATATGGAAATAACTTGGTTATATTAGGTTTCCCTTCAAATGATTTTATGAATCAGGATCCGGGAACTAACGATGAAATATTATCATTTTGCCAGGAGAATTATGGTGTAACTTTTTTAATGATGGAGAAGTCCTCAGTAAAGGGGAATGAAAGGAACGCAGTTTATAGATGGCTTACCGATAAGAATCTGAATGGTTGGAATGATATACAGCCTTCATGGAATTTTAATAAATATCTTATTGATGAGAATGGAAAACTAATCTCTCATTTCTCCTCAAAGGTTAAGCCAATGTCAGAAGAGATTGTATCTAAATTATAGTTTGTCAAACTCGATCTTTCTTAGTGCGGAAAGATTGATTCATAAATCTTTCTGCCACTTTTTCCCTGTAACTTTTTGAGACAGGTATATCTTGAGACATTTCAGCATCAAGTTCAAGAAAGAGATTCTCTCTCTCTCTTCTCATAACCTTAACGCGTGTGAAGTTAACCAAAAAGGATCTGTGACAGCGTGCAACAGGTGTGTCAGATAACTCCTCCTCTATTTTTTTTAATGTGTTTCTAAGTAGGAAGCTCTTTATCTTACCTCCCGCAGAGTAGTGTATCGTCACGTAGTTATCATCAGATTCAATATATAGTAGATCTGAGTGCCTTACAGAAAATCTTAGAGTGCCTTTATCATCTGTAAAGAGTATGTTATCTGGAATGGTATCGGGTGCCTCTTCGCTTTGACCCTCAATAATCGCAAGCCTCTTCTTGCTCTCTTCCCAGCCGAAATAGAACCATAGAGTAATATATGGCAGCAGAAGTACTAGTGCAGTGTTGACCATAGCAGATTTGAACGTTGCGATTACATCTCTGTGTTGGTTCGCCTCAATAGAAAGAGTGAAGATGGTATAAAACAGAGACATAAAAAGTATCTCTAGAACTACCCAAAAGAAATATGTTACATATGAAATCTCCCTCTTTCTGGAATAATAAAACATAAATATCCTGCTAATGACTACTACCAGTACACCAGTCAGAATTATTGGTGCGGAGAAGAGAAAAAATTTAAAATCAGAGACGTCATACCACTCTTTTGATCCGAATGGTTTATAAATATTGATAAAGAGAAGTGCAAAGGCCGCTGTGAATATCACAAGCCTTACAATGTTACCTTTTCTTAAAATATAATCAGGAATTCTCATGCTGTCACAAATGTAGTAATTTTTTATTTGCCACGCATAGCGGAATTTCACCCCATATATTGATGTTTTGCCAAAATGGTAGGATGAAAACACCATTTTTTTTTAACAAAGAGTAGACATCTCTTTATTTGCTTAAAATTAGTTGTTATTATGAATGTAAAAGCATTAAAATTTATTGAAAAATTGGGATTTGATGAGATTCTTAAGAGGCGGAGAGAGGTGGTTCCCGTAAATAATCTTAATGCAAAAGAGGATGAAATTTACGAGAATATAAACTTTGACTACCTTGTTGTAACTCCTGATTCATATAGTCGCTCATCCTGTGGAAAGGCAGACTCTGCAATAATACTTTTTCACGGATTGAATGAGAGAAGTTGGGTGAAGTATATGCCTTGGGCTAAACATCTTGCTGCAAACCTTGGAAGACCGGTTCTGCTATTCCCTCTCTCAATGCATATAAACAGATCACCTAATATCTGGTCCGATGCCAGAGAAATGCAAAGGTTAATAGACGCAGAGTATGCGGATAAGCCAAAATCAGAAAATTTATCATTTGTCAATTATGCCCTTAGCAAAAGGCTTCAGGCAGATCCATACAGATTTTACCTTAGCGGCAGGGAGACAATATACAATGTACACCAGCTTATTAATGAGATTAGAGAGGGATTAAACCCTATTCTATCAAAAGATTGCAGGATTGATATCTTTGCCTACTCTATAGGCGCTTTGATGTCTCAGGTGCTGTTGTCCTCTGACGTAGAGGGCCATTTTGCAGATAGCAAGCTCTTTATGTTTTGCGGAGGGGCTCTTTTCAATGAAATGAACGGGAGTTCAAGAATGATAATGGATGGGGATACTTTTAAATCGCTTAAGAGCTATTTTACAACTAAGTTTATTTTCCCTCAGCTAGAAAGCAGGATAGTAGGAGATAATCTTGAGAATGCGTTTATTGCTCATATTGATAAAGAGCTTTGCAGAGACAGACGAGAGTCGTTTTACAGAAGGAACAGTTATAGAATTTGCGTTATTTCATTAAAGAGCGACAAAGTAATACCTACTTCCGGAATCAGAGCAGCATTTGGTAATGATGCTCAGCACTGTATAGAGGAGATGGATTTTCCATTTAAATATTCTCATGAAAACCCCTTTCCTGAGGGTGAAAAAATAGCCGCCGAGCGTAAATACTATTTTGATAAAGTATTTGGCAAGGCGGCAGAATTTTTAAGATAATCGTGCTTTAAAGCATTGCAGCGGGATTAATATTATCCCTCTCAATATCTTTGAAGTAATTTACGGTTCCTACCATAAGCTCATCTGTGGCGGCGTCGTCACAAACAATTATCCCTTTAGGGTGCATCTGTAACACACTTATAGTCCACATATGGTTTACCGAACCCTCTACAGCCATTTTAAGAGCTCTGGCCTTATGGTGTCCGTTAACAAGAATCATTACCTCTTTTGCATCCATAATTGTTCCGACACCTACCGTAAGGGCTGTCTTAGGAACTTGTGTAATGTCATTATTGAAAAATCTGGAGTTTGCAATAATTGTATCTGTCGTTAGTGACTTAACCCTTGTTCTTGAAGTAAGGGATGAGCCCGGTTCGTTAAAAGCTATATGGCCGTCCGGTCCAATGCCTCCCATAAAAAGATCAATCCCACCATATGATGCAATTTTCTTCTCGTAATCTTCACACTCTCTCTCCAAATTTAGGGCGTTACCGTTGAGAATATTTGCATTTTCAGGCTTTATGTCTATCTGTCTGAAAAAATTATCCCACATAAATGTGTAGTATGACTGAGGATGATCTTTAGGAATTCCTATATATTCATCCATATTGAAAGTGACAACATTCCTGAATGAGATTTGTCCTTGTCTGTAGAGTCTGATCAACTCTTTGTATGTTCCGTATGGCGTGGACCCGGTTGGAAGCCCAAGTACAAAGGGTTTCTCCGGGGAGGGCTCAAACTCTCTTATGCTCTTTACAATATAGGCCGCAGCCCAATGTGAAATTTGCTCATACGAGTTCTGAATAATTAATCTCATATTAAGTTTATTTGTTAAGATTTATCAATTAAATAAAAGCTCTCTTGCATTTTCAAGAGCAGCTGTAGTAGTTTTTGTTCCGCTAAGCATCCGTGCTATCTCATTTACTCTCTCATCTCCCTCTATCCTTCTTATAAGTGTCCTCGTTCCCGTTTCTTTGTCAGTCTCCTTATATACAAGAAGATGAAATGATCCCTTTGATGCTATTTGCGGTAGGTGTGTGATTGCAAATATCTGCATTTCTTTTGCCATTCCCATAATAAGATTGCCCATTTTGTCTGCAATCTTGCCGGAAACACCTGTGTCAATCTCGTCAAAGATCATTGTAGGCATTCCCTCTCCCTTTGCCAACACCTCTTTAAGACAAAGCATTATTCTTGATAACTCACCACCAGAGGCCACTTTGCCAAGCTCTCTAGGTTCTACATCTCTGTTTGCACTAAAGAGAAATTTTACCGATGTGTTTCCAGTATCAGAATATTGAGAATTTCTGTCAATAATTGCTCTGAATTCGGCATATGGCATCTCCAATTCTCTTACAGATTCTCTTATTGCTTCAGAGAATAATTCAGATTCACGAGCTCTTATATTATGGAGTTCATCAGCCAAATCTGCTCTGACTCTTGAGAGTTCTCCTATCTCCTTCTCAAGCAAAGCTACTCTTTCCCATTCATTGGCAGCATTCTCTGCTTTAGCAGAAAGGCTTTCTGAAAGTGCAATCAACTCTTCAACACTCTCAAGATGGTGTCTCTTAAGTAGTTTATATATTTCTGATATACGCTCCTCTACAACTGCTGTCCTTTCGGGCGAAACAGAGATCTTATCTGCCATCATAAGCGTCTCCTGCAGTATGTCGTTAATTTCAATTCTGCAACTCTCAATTCTGGATGCCAAATCAACTGCAGGAGGATAGTTTGAAGAGATTCTTACTGAGATAGTTCCGGCCTCTTTCAGATTGATAGGTACAGAGAACTCTTCAGTTTCAAGCAGAGTTGAAATTGAGAGAAGTGATGCCTTTATCTCTTCTGCATTTGAGAGAATTTTAAATTCACTCTCTAACTCTTCCAGCTCTCCGGGTCTTAACGAAGCATCCGATAGTTGCTTTAACTGAAACAGATTGAATTCATTTTCTGCATCCAGGGATTGTGCCTCTCTTCTGGCTTTAGTCAAATCGGCCTCTTTTGCCAACAGCTCTCTGTGGATTTCTGCATACTGCTTTAAGAGCATTCCGTTATCTGAATATGAGTCAAGAACAGATAACTGAAATCTGCTGTCACTAAGGAGAAGATGTTGATGCTGAGCATGAATGTCTATAATCTTCCCGGATATTGATTTTAGGAATTGCAAACTAACCGGCTGATCGTTGACAAAATTCCTTGATTTTCCGGATGTTGTCACAACTCTTCTCAGAACAAGATCCTGGTCTGCATCTATTCCCTCTTTAAGAAGTAATTCACTCATCTCATCATCTTGCGGTTTAGAGAAGAGAGCTTCAACTATGCAATTCTTTTCAGGGTTTTTGAGTGTATCGGAATCTGCTTTGTTGCCAAGAAGGAGAGATAGTGCTCCCATGAGAATTGACTTCCCGGCGCCGGTCTCCCCTGTAATAATAACAAGCCCCTCAGGGAAGTCAATTTCAAGACTTTCAATGAGGGCGTAGTTATTTATGGACAAACTTTTAAGCATACCTGTAAGAGTTGCTCAGAGGAGAGATTACTCCTCAATTTTTCTGTAGTGGATCCTATCCTCTTCAAATTCAGTAGCTGCTATCAAAGTAGGTTTTGGTAACCTCTCATAGTAGCGTGAGATCTCTATCTGCTCTCTGTTCTCAAATGTCTCCTCAAGTGTATCTGCATAATTTGAAAACTCTTCAAGTTTTTGATTAAGTTCATACTTCATCTCTGCAGATATTTGATTAGCTCTTTTTGCAATAATCATAACAGATTCGTAAATGTTCCCTGTAGGCTCTGCAAGTTTAGAGATATCTCTTGTTACAGTATTGCCTGGTACATTTTTTCTGATTTCCATATTCTATTGATTTATTTTTGTTTCTGATTGCGCTTTTTTAAACATATCATCAAGCTCCTTCCTGTACTTGGATTCGGGATACTCGCTAATGAAATTGTAGTACTCATCTATAAGTGACAGGTATCTCTCCCGCTGCTTCTCCTTAACGCTCTGCTGAGCATATTTGTAATGCGAAACAACTAGGTAGTACATAATATCCTCTCTGTATCTGTTGTCAGGATTCTCCTTAACTGCATTCTTAAGGGCAAAGGTAGCTGCCTTGTAATCCTCAATTGTGTGATAAATCTTTGCAGCTTCATAACTTTTCCTGTCAAGTCTCTCCTGCAGATCAACCAGCATATCCTTACATTTAACCAGGTACTCGGTGTTCGGGTAGTCGTAAAGAAACTCGTTAATAGCAGCCATAGCTGTGTATGAGGGGATTTGGTCAAGTTCATACCTGTGAGTTGACTGATAAAGGCAGTCCAGTCTTAGAAATCTGGCCTCTTCAGTAAACGGACTCCTTGGAAAAACTCTTGCAAACTGATCAAAGTTAGCCTCAGCTGCCTGAAGGTCTCCCCATTTGTAGTTGCTTAGTCCAAAGTAGAACTGAACAGTATCATCCTTGGATGTACCTTTTGTAGCCATAAGTATCTGTTCAAACAGATCTGCTGACTTTTTGTACCTCTTTTGGTTGAAGTATTCAAAGGCACCTTTGTACTTTACATCTACATCGGCACTTCTGAATAGCAACTCATACTTAGATGCACATGAGGTGATGGCGGCGCCCAGAAACAGGACGATAATAAGTTTGACTTTGTTCATTTTGAAATTATTATTTATTCTCTGAGAGAAAGCGTTCGGCGTCAATTGCAGCCATACATCCTGAGCCCGCTGCTGTTATTGCCTGTCTGTAAACCGGATCCTGAACATCACCTGCGGCAAATACTCCCGGAACGTTTGTCCTGCTGCTTTTACCTTCAGTGATTATATACCCCTCTTCATTAGTCTTAACCCATTCAGAGAATAATTCAGAATTTGGGTGGTGTCCAATTGCAAGGAAAAATCCGTGAATATCTATCTTTTTCTCTGTTCCATTCTTGTGAACAAGAATCGCACCATTCACGCCGCCAAAAGGTGACCCTGTGACCTCTTTTGTATTGTAGTTCCACAAAATCTCAATATTTGGGGTATTTTTGACCCTCTCCTGCATTGCCTTGGATGCTCTTAGAACATCTCTCCTTACAATCATATAAACTTTATTGCAAAGCCCTGCAAGATATGATGCCTCTTCGCATGCAGTATCTCCACCTCCAACAACCGCCACATCTTTTCCTTTATAGAAAAAACCGTCGCAGGTAGCACAGGCAGAAATTCCCTGACCTCTGAATCTCTCTTCGCTTTCAAGACCTAAATATTTTGCAGTTGCACCTGTAGATATTATTATTGTCTCTGCCAGAATTTCCCGCTCCTCATCAACTTTTACCTTAAAAGGCCTATTTGACAAATCAACAGACGTTATGGTGCCGAATCTCACATCAGTTCCAAATCTGATAGCCTGATTCTTCAGATCCTCCATCATCTCGTTACCCGTAATCCCTTTAGGATATCCGGGGAAATTGTCTATTTCAGTTGTTGTAGTGAGTTGACCACCTGGTTGTATCCCTTCATAAAGTACAGGAGCAATGTTTGCTCTGGAGGCATAAATAGCAGCAGTGTAGCCAGCCGGGCCACTGCCGATGATTAGACATTTTATATTTTCCACACTCATTTTTTAACTTGAAAATTAATTACTATCAACCGACAAAGGTATGAATTTTTTCCTTATTGCCATTTCCAGCCTAAGTTCCCAAACAAGGATAAGCGACATTACCCATCTTGATGCTAGCAGCCAGGGTATTGATGCGCCTACAGAGGCAACCAGAAAGACATCTTCAAGATTGCTGTGTGATATACTGATATGGTGATTAAGTAGATCAATATCCTTTTTTGTAATCTTGCCAGATTCGCTCTCATCTATCATTACTGCAGCTCCATATGCTAGGCCGAGTGTATTTGCCACTATCCAGAGGAATGATGTCTTAGCGGGTAGCCCAAATAGGGCCATTATTGGCCTCATGAATTTTGACAGCCACCTAATTACTCCAAATTCAGCCAGAAGCCTCTGAATGATTGACAGGGTGAATATCAGTACTGTCATCATTACAACCAGTTTTAGTGTCTTGAAAAACCATACTTCAAGCATCTCCAGAAGGGAAAGATCTGTTGGTCCTGCGTCAATAACCGCCATCTTGCCACCTCCCGGAATAATGAGATTTAGAACATACCCAATAATTAATGAAGAGATGGTTCTTATCATCACCATTCTTAAAGCCGATGAGCCCGTTTTTTTCTGTACGGCAGTCTCTGTTATCATATTATGGGACGCAAGAATCATGGCTGCCAGAATAGTTACGGTTCTGACATCAAGATTCAGGGTTGCCATAACAGCAATTGCAGAATAAACATTAACAAAATACCCCGACACATAAGCAAGAGCAGCCTCTCCGGGTAGTCCCATCAGATTGAAAACTGGGCTGAGAAATTCTGATATATACGGCAGTATGTTAAAATATTCAAGAAAGAGTACCCCCAAAGTAACGAGTACTGTAATACGAACAAGCCAAAGACATGTTTTGAATGTCTTTGGCAAGATCTCTTTTACTGAGCTTACAGCTCTATTTAATGCAGACTTCTCCATTTTGAAAAATAATCTGCAAATATAGGCTAATTTTCAACTGCTAGTAATTATTTTTCTTTGGTTCAAAGTAAGACTTTGGATGCTGGCAGGCCGGGCAGTTCTCCAGTGCTTTTTTCCCCTTGTGAACATATCCGCAGTTGCGGCATTGCCATTCAATCTCCTCATCTCTTTCAAATACCTTTTCAGCAATTACTCTTTCAAGCAGGGCTCTGTATCTGGCCTCGTGTTCAGCCTCTACTTTTGCAATCATCTTAAAAGCGCTTGCAACTTTTGGGAATCCCTCTTCCAGAGCAATCTCGGCAAAAGCGGGGTATAATTCTGTCCACTCCTCATTCTCACCTGCTGCCGCAGCCTCAAGGTTCTCCTTTGTTGTGCTTATTATACCGGCTGGGTAAGATGCTGTTATCTCAACCATTCCCCCCTCAAGAAAACTGAAGAATCTTTTTGCGTGCTCCTTCTCCTGTTCAGCAGTCTCGTTGAATACGGCAGCAATGTGCTCAAAGCCCTCTTTTTTTGCGATGCTTGCAAAATATACGTATCTGCTTCTTGCCTGAGACTCTCCGGCAAAAGCTTTTAAAAGATTCTGTTCGGTTCTTGTTCCTTTAATGCTCTTTTCCATAATTGTTTATATTAAGTTGAGTTCTAAACAAAAATAGTCAATATATTTGTAAATGTAAAGGGTGTAATAACAAAAATTGTTATGGAGAACTTTAAACTTAAGCTTATCAGGGAGTATATGAGAGAGATGGCAATCTCTGCTTTTATCGTTCCTTCAAACGATCCCCATTTTGGTGAATATATACAGGAGCATTTTAATGTCAGAGCATGGCTCTCAGGATTTACCGGATCTGCAGGAACCCTTGCAGTTACATGCAAAGATGCAGCACTTTGGACGGATTCAAGATATTTCTTGCAAGCCGAGAGAGAACTTAACGGAAGCGGAATAGAGCTTAAAAAGATGAAGACCCCCGGTACTGAAACTCTTGAGCAGTGGCTTATTGATAGGCTTGAGGTGAGTCAGTCTGTTGGAATTGATTCATCACTCTTTTCTTTTTCTGAATATAACGCTTTGAAGTTAACTCTCAACAATATTAATATCCAGCTTTGTAACGACCCCTTTTCTGTTATATGGAAAGATAGGCCGGCACTCTTTTTTAACCCAATAGAGCTCCTTCATGAGGATTATTCGGGTGAGAGCATCTCCTCTAAACATTCAAGACTTATTTCTGCTCTTGGTGTGGAGGGGCCAATACTTTACCTTGTCTCCAGCTGCGATGATATTGCGTGGCTTTGCAACATCAGAGGCAGTGATATAGATTACAATCCGCTTGCCCTATCTTATGCAGCAGTATCCAATGAGAAGATATTTCTTTTTATCAATCAGAGTTCACTAAAGTCTCAGGATAAAAAAATACTGGAAGGAGAGGGGGTTGTGATGATGCCTTATGATTCGTTTACATCATTCATTCAGGACTATCCGGAAAAGGCACTAAGAGTTGCCTCCCCCGAGAAGATATCTATCAGAAACTATAACAGTGCTATAAAAAGCGGAGCCAGGTTCCAGCTTGATCAGATAAAAGGAGGAGCCATTGCCATGATGAAGGCCGTGAAAAATCAAGTAGAACAGGAGGGTTTCAGAAAAGCGATGCTATCAGACTCTGTCGCATGGACAAAGACACTCTTCTGGCTGGAGAGAGAGCTGCAAGGTGACAAACTGATATATGAAAAAGAGGTTGCAGAGCGTTTTGCAGGGAACAGGTCTGCTGATCCTCTGTATAAGGGAGAGAGTTTTTCCCCGATTGTTGCAACAGGAGCCAATGCTGCCCTTCCTCACTACTCGCCACTCAACAGTGATGTTGAGATAGAGAGACAAGGCTTTCTGTTAATGGACACTGGAGGGCAATACCTTTACGGTACAACAGATACAACCAGAACAATATGTGCAGGTCCTTTGACTGAAGAGCAAAGGAGAGACTACACTCTCATCTTAAAGGGTATGATCTCTCTGTCAATGGCGCGTTTTCTGAAGGGTACAAGAGGATCCCAGCTGGATATTCTGGCGAGAGGGCCAATTTCTACAACAGGGAAGATTTATATGCACGGAACCGGACACGGTATTGGACATTATCTCTGCGTTCATGAAGGTCCACAGAGCATCAGAATGGAGGAGAATCCTGTTCAGTTAATGCCGGGAATGGTAATATCCAATGAACCTGCTGTATATCAGTCCGGAGAGTATGGGGTAAGGATTGAGAATGTTCTGCTTTGCAAAAAATGGAGAGATACCGAATTTGGAGAGTTCCTGGAGTTTGAGACGCTGACATATGTGCCAATTGATACCAGGCCGGTAGTAAGGGAGCTACTGTGTAAGGCTGAGCTGGAATGGCTGAATAACTACAATAGTGAGGTCATAAAAAGAGTCTCACCTTACATTGATAATGATGAACAGGCGTGGTTATCTGAGCGGTGCAAGGAGCTCTATTGAGAAGTCCGGCCTGTAAACAATTATCCTTGTTCCGAAATTTGAGAGCCCATTTGCATCTGAACCTCTTTGTAACTTGAAGTCTGACTGCAATAGCCTGTGTGTGTACTCTTTGCCTGCAAATTCATAGATACTCTTCCCATAAAGGGCAATCTGCTCTGTAAAAAACTTGCCTAAGTCATATGCCTGGAATGAGTAGGGAGTCGGCTCGGTACCAAAAAGAGCCCTGTACTTCGCAAGAAATCTCTTTACTTCAAGGTCCCCGTAATCAACATAGTACTGTAAAGCCAGGTGAAGCTTCATTGAGTGATAATAGTTTATATCTACGCTCTCAAAATTCCTCCATCTTGGCAGGCCAAAAAGAGTAATTTTAAATCCGTTACGTGTAGTGATAAGATTAAGATTTCTCAGAATGTCTGAGACAAATGCTTCAGAGTTTGAAAGCACTATGGCGTAATTTTCTTTGTTAGCATCAAGTTGATTAATAAGCTGTTCCCTCACAGATCTCCCTTCCAGAAGTCCATAAGAGAATTTTTTGTACTGAATGCCCATTTCCTGAAGATAGGCTTCTGTAACGGATATCATTCTCTCCTCTCTTGCCCCCTTTTCGTAAAACAGAGCAATGTTTGCATCAGGAGGGATTGAACTTAGCAGTGCTCTCTGCTGCTCTGTTTCGTTTACAGATATTTGAATAAAGGTTGGATTGTCACTGACAAACTTGTCTGCAGTGGGGTCCATTGGTGAGACTAATGTAATCCCCCTGCCGCTGACATAGGGGAGTATCTCCTCTATCTCGGATGAAAATACCGGCCCAATCACCAATTCACTTCTGTCAATCCTGCCTGAACTGGCTATCATGTTTGAACTGAGGTAATCTTTGCTGTCAATAACATCAATATTTATTGAAATTCCGCTCTCTTTTGCATCGTTTAATGCAAGCAGGAATCCTTGATAAAACTCAATGAAATTCCATGAGGTTCTCTCTTCTGCAGTTGTTTTTGAGTCCGCAGGAATGATGAGTGAGATGTTATGAACATAGTTTTTTAATGGACCTGGAGAAGGTTTCGGAACCTCCTTATCAATTACTTCACTTACAGAGTCATCCTTGATAATATCATCTGCAACTAAAGGAGCTGACTCTATTCTGTATTCCTTATCAGGAATGAGAAGTACCTGCCTTGTTTTAAGTTGTTTTCCATCCAGTTTGTTAAGATGCACTATGGACTCAACATCTACTCCGTACCTTTCCGCAATAGACTCAAGTGACTCAAACCATCTGACAGTATGTCTTGCAAGATCTCTTTTTTGTTCACCCTCTTCACTTTCTCCAGCTCTTCTGATTAAAAGAATATCACCAGCTTTTAACCCTTCAGATGCTTTTGGATTGTCTTTGCCAATTTGATTTACATCCGCATTATAAGCCTTTGATATTGAGAAAAGGGTCTCTTTAGGCATTACTCTGTGTACATAGAACTCGCCCTTTTCGTTCCTAACTATCTCGCTTGATATTCTAACCTGAGAGGCAGTTTGCTGTGCAGATGCACAGCTACCGCCAAATATCAGAGATAAAAGCATAATAATGCAGAATCGTCTCATAATCTTGCAAGCATATTGTTGATATTGGTCTCTATCCTCTCATATATGTCATCAGAATATTCGGCCTTATCAAATTTATTACCGGTAATATTTTCAAATAGTTCAATATATCTCTCTGAGATTGACCTTACAATATCATCTGTCATCTCGGGAACGCTCTGACCCGCTTTGCCGGAAAAGCCATTATCCATAAGCCACTCTCTGACAAATTCCTTTGATAATTGTCTCTGTTGTTCCCCTTTAGCAAAAAGAGAATCGTAACTCTCTTTATAAAAATATCTGGAGGAGTCAGGAGTGTGGATCTCGTCAATCAGATATATTGTCTCTCCCTTCTTACCAAATTCATATTTTGTGTCAACCAGAATCAAACCTCTCTCAGCTGCTATTTCACCTCCTCTTTTGAAGAGTGCGAGTGAGTACTCCTCTAGTTTATTGTACTCCTCTTCAGTCACAAGACCTTTCGCTATTATCTCCTCCTTAGATATATCCTCATCGTGTGCACCCAGCTCGGCCTTTGTTGTAGGGGTTACGATTGGCTGTTCAAATGCCTGATGCTCCTTCATGCCGTCAGGTATTGGCACACCGCAGATCTCTCTGGCTCCTGCTTTATAAGCCCTCCAGGAGCTACCTGTAAGATACCCCCTTACAATCATCTCTACAGGGTAACTGACGCATTTATGACCTACTGTAACCATTGGATCTGGAGATGCAATTTTCCAATTGGGAACTATATCAGATGTTAAGTCCAGAAATTTTGAAGCTATCTGATTAAGTACTTGCCCTTTAAAGGGGATACCTTTGGGGAGTACAACGTCAAATGCAGATATTCTGTCGGTTGCAATCATTACCAGGTAATCATCTCCTATGCTGTAAACATCTCTGACTTTACCAACATATTTACCTGATTGGTTTTTAAAATTGAACTCTGTTCTGGTTATGGCCTTCATAGATTATTATATAGATTTATCAGTTTTTCTGTGAAATTGCTCCAGGAGAGCTTCTCTCTCTCCCTTTCAATATTTTTAACATAATGTTCTCTTCTGCCCGAGGCAAAGAACTCTTTTATTGCATTTGAGATAAGTACTTCATCCGGCCTCTCAACAACAACTCCCGTGCCTGGATTCTCTATCGCCTCTTTTAAACCTCCAACATCTGTTGTGATCATAGGGAGACCAAAATGGTAGGAGATCGCGCTTATCCCGCTCTGAGTTGCACTTCTGTATGGTAATACACACACATCGGCAACAGAGAAAAACAGCGGAACCTCTTTGTCGGAAATATACCGAGTAAATAATTTAATTCTCTCCCGGTTTGGAGATGAATCAATTATGGATAAGTATTCAGTGAAACTTCCGTATGGTTCTCCAGCTATAACCAACTCATATGTGTCATCAAGATTTGCAAATGCTTTGAGTAAAATATCCAGCCCTTTATATTCCCTTATTAGTCCAAAAAAGAGAATTGTCTTCTTATCCGGATGTATTCCCAGTAATCTCCTTGCCTCTGACATCTCCATTTTATGACCAAAATGATTGTAAAGAGGATGAGGAGTGCTTATAAATCTGGCATTTGGTTTAAGATTTTTTAAATCATCTCCCACAGAATCTGAGAGTACTATAAATGCATCGGATGCTCCAAGAAAATACTTTGTAAATGGTTTGTCAAAGATTTTTGGCTCATGTGGAATTACATTATCCAGTATTGAAATGATCTTTGTTGAGGGCCCCATTTGTTTTGCAACATATCCAAGGGATGGGGCGAACCAAGACATCCAGTATCTCATAACAAGAAGATCCGGTTGCCAGCGGTTAATTAATCCGGCTGTTTTTATATAGGTGAAAGGGTTTGCTGTATCAAGCACACGCAAACTATCTATTTTCACAGCAGAATCATCCTCCTCCACGTATTGTGTCTTACCGGGGAAGAGGATGGATGGATATTGTCTGCTGAAATTGAATGCCCTGACTGAATGCTCTTTTGAGAGCTCCTTATAAATGTTGGCATTAAACTGAGCAATCCCACCTCTGTATGGGTAAAAACAAGATAAGATTGCAATTTTCACAAAGTAATACTCCTTTTACTTTTTTGATTTTTCCTTTACGTACTCTTCGTTAAGACCAGCAACAACCTCTTTTGTAATATTTAGGGCAGAGTCTGCCTGAAGTACGGTATTCATAGCTGAAGAAGAGTTGATAATGATAGAGAATTTTTTCTCTTCATTGTATTTCTTAAGGTAAGTGTTCAGAGAGTTCATCACTTTATTGAACAGTACGCTCTCCTCCTCTGCCATCTCCATCTGTTTTTGCTGGCCAAGAGTTTGAAGTTCTTGCTGACGGACAGCGAGTTGTTGCTGCTGAGCCTCTGCCTGACTGCGAGTTATAAGACCCTTCTGAATTTTCTCCTCCCAGTCTTTATAATCGCGTTCAAAAGCTCTTCCTCTTTTGCTGAGATCATCCTGGATTACCTGAGCCTTGCTCTCTAGTTCAGACTTAAGGTCATTGAACATATCATACTGATTCATTAGCGAATCAATCTGTATGTAAACGACGCTTCCCTGTCCCGCTGTAATACCTTCTCCGGCTTCGCCTGTATTAGATTGACCCGGTTTAGATGAGAAATGTAGGATGTAAAGTACAATAACCGCAACGGCTAAGACTGAATTTAAGATAATAGAGGCATTTTTCATTTTTGTAGTGTTAAATAATATGCAAATATAATTAATAATTGTTTAATTGTCTAAGGTAAGCCTGTATGGTGTTTTCCAGGCCTAGGTATATTGAGTCACAGATAAGAGCATGTCCTATTGATACCTCGTCAAGCCAGGAAATCGTCTTGGCAAAGTAGTTAAGGTTTTCAAGATTAAGATCATGTCCGGCATTTAGCCCCAGGCCTGCCTCTTTTACGGCCAGTGCAGTTTTATAGTAGGGTTCAATTGCCATCTCTCTGTTGTCTGAATAACCGCTGGCGTATGCCTCGGTATATAACTCAACTCTGTCACAGCCACTCTCTGCTGCGTAATAAATCATCTCAGGGTAGGGATCAACAAAAATTGATGTTCTGATTCCATTGCTCTTAAATATTGAAACAACCCCCTTAAGGTAGCTGAGATTTTTTTTTGTATCCCAGCCGCTGTTTGATGTTATCACATCGTGTGCGTCAGGAACCAGAGTAACCTGTGCAGGAAGGACCTCTAATACAAGGTTTATAAAGCTGTCCACCGGGTTTCCCTCAATATTGAACTCTGTTGTAAGGATACCCTTCAAATCTCTTGTGTCTTTGTATCTTATATGTCTCTCATCAGGTCTGGGGTGAACTGTAATGCCCTGTGCTCCGAATCGTTCACAATCAGAAGCTGCCTTAAGTACATCCGGCAGATTGCCACCCCTCGCATTTCTAAGAGTAGCAAATTTGTTTATATTTACACTTAATTTTGCCATAATGGCGACAAATTTATTTAATTTTGGCAACTTTTAGATATTTAGGATGAAGATAGCAATTTTTGCAAGAGAGATTGACAGAAAATGGCACGATAAACTAATCTTTATTGTAAACTCATTATCATACAGAGGGGCTGAACTCATCTTTTACGCACCCTTTTACAAAAGGGCAACGCAAATTCATAAAATAGCACTTCCTGCTGCCGGCCTGTTTAGTAGTTATGAGGATATGGCTCCTGATACAGATATATTTCTATCTCTGGGCGGAGACGGTACATTTTTGGAGTCTCTCACATTTGTCAGAGAGAGGCCGATACCTGTTACAGGCATAAATTTCGGAAGACTAGGATTCTTAACAACTACAGATTCTGAGCCAAGCCATTACTGGATTGAAAGGTTAATTAACAAAGACTACAAAATTGAGAAAAGAAGCCTCATTAAAGTTAGTTCAGGAAGCTATCTTAACGGGCTTTATCCATATGCCCTAAACGAAATTTCTGTGCAGAGGCAGGACCCATCAATGCTTGCCGTAAAAATCACAATTGACGGAACTGAACTTCCAACATATTGGTCAGATGGGATTGTGATTGCCACACCTACAGGATCTACAGCATACTCTCTGAGCCTTGGAGGACCCATCATGATACCTGCTTCCAAAGCAGTCATTATTGCTCCAATCGCTCCGCACAATTTAAATATCAGGCCAATGGTAGTATCTGACGAATCAACTATAGAGGTTAAGGTTAGTTCCAGAAGATCCGGAGCTGTTTTAAGCCTTGACAACAGGTCAGTCATTATCTCGTCCGGAGAGAGCTTTACTGTTACCAAGGCAGAATTTGACCTGAATATTATTTCACTTACAAGCAATAATTTCATAGAGGCCCTTAAAGAGAAGCTTTTCTGGGGCGAAGACAGAAGAAATGCATAATTCAATGATTAGAAGAGGAGAGAAGGTCCCGGTGCACGTTACCATAATAATGGACGGAAATGGCAGATGGGCAAAAAAACAGGGTCTAAAAAGAATTTTTGGTCATAAAGCGGGAGTTGAGTCTGTTCGTGAGGCAACCGAATTTGCTGCTGAGCAAGGGGTTAAGTTTTTAAGCCTCTTTGCGTTTTCAGAGGAGAACTGGACCAGACCTCAGGATGAGGTCAATATGCTAATGGAGCTAATGGTAGATGCTATATTGAAGGAGACACCATCTCTTGTTAAAAACAATATCAAATTCAGAGTGATTGGTGATATCTCAAAGCTGCCTCAAAATGTTAGGGATAAAATTTCATCTGCAGAGAGAGAGACCTTTGGCTCCACTGGACTAACACTGATTATTTTTCTGAGTTACAGCGGAAAATGGGATATACTCCAGGCTGCTGCAAAATACTATTCAAATAAGGGAAAGATTGGAGAAATGCCTGTAAGTGAAGAGTTTGAAAAATTTCTTTCAACTGCAGGAATACCTGATCCGGATCTTTTAATAAGAACAAGCGGAGAGCAGAGGATTAGCAATTACATGCTTTGGCAGACAGCTTATACTGAATTTTACTTTCCAGAGGTGCTTTGGCCCGATTTTCGCAAAAATCACTTCCGGCAGGCACTGGATGAATACTCCGCTAGAGAGCGAAGGTATGGAAAGACCGGTGAACAAGTTAATAATCTATAAACCATTGGGCATTGAATCCAAATAAAAACCTATATTTGCAGTTTTACCCACAGAGTGTGCAAATGAAGTATCTTTCGCTTTTATTACTGTTATTGCTGCTATCTCCCTTAGGAGCCTTGGCTCAGGATCAGAACCGGCAGAACACAAATGTTGTTGTTGACTATAATGCTCCAAAGGAGTATATTATTGGCGGTCTTGAAATTTCAGGAATTCAGTATTTGGGAAAAGAGCAGATCTTATCTCTTACCGGTCTTGCCGTAGGGGACAAAATCTCAATCCCGGGAGAGGACATCTCATCTATCATTAAGAGAATCTACATGCAGAGATATTTTTCTGATGTCTCTGTATATATTGACTCTCTGAAGAGAGATACTGCTTACATCAGACTGGATTTGCTTGAGAGGCCCAGGGTTTCAAGATGGGAATTTGAGGGGATTAAGTCAGGTGAAAAGAGTGACTTAAATGAAAAACTGAAACTAAGAAGAGGCAGTGAACTTTCAGAGTACCTTATTAGTTCATCATCAGAGATTATAAGAAAATTTTATGTTGAGAAGGGCTTTCTTCAGACAGAGGTTAATGTCCTTCAGGAGCAGGATACCCTCATAAGAAATGCTGTTAAGGTTACATTTAAAGTTGACAGAAAGACTAAAGTCAAGATAAAGAAGATCTCCTTTGAAGGGAACGATAATGTTAAGTCTTCAAAGCTTGCCTCAGCGATGAAAAAGACAAAGGATATGAGAATTCTGAATTTCTTCAATTCAAAGAAATTCAACGAAAAAGAGTATCCGAATGACAAGAGGCTCCTTTTACAGGCATACGGTGAGAGAGGCTTCAGGGATGCTAAAATTATAAAGGATTCAATGTATTATTTGAATGATGGAAGACTTGGTATCCATTTTAAAATTGACGAAGGGAAGAGATACTATTTCAGGGATATTACATGGACAGGTAATTCAATATACACTGCTGATCAGCTTAACTCAATACTAAACATAAAGAAAGGAGATATTTACGATGTTGTCTCTATGGAGAAGAGGCTTTTTGAGGCAGAGGAGGGTAATGTATCAAAATTATACAGGGACAATGGATACCTTTTCTTTAATGTCTCCCCGGTAGAGGTAAGAATTGACGGTGATTCTGTGGATGTTGAGATGAGGATGATTGAGGGAAAACCGGCAACATTTAACAGAATTGTGATTAACGGAAACAACATTACTAACGAAAAGGTAATAAGAAGGCAACTCTGGACTAAACCAGGGTATCTGTTTAGTCAGACAGAACTTGAGAGATCGCTAAGAGACCTTGCTTCAATGGGCCATTTTGAACCAGAAAAGATTATGTCTCCATCCGGTTATAACATTATGCCAAACTATAATGCAAATACTGTTGACGTTACATATAATGTGGAGGAGAAACCAAACAGTCAGTTTGAACTGGCAGGTGGTTGGGGCGGTAATACATTTGTTGGAACTCTTGGACTTAGTTTCAATAATTTTTCAATTGGCAGGGTTTTCAAAAAGAGCTCATGGAGACCGGTTCCGCTTGGAGATGGACAACAGCTATCTATCAGGTTCCAGACAAACGGAACATATTATACGGCATTCTCTGCCAGCTTCTCTGAGCCGTGGCTTACCGGCAAGAAGCCGACTTCTCTTAATATATCTGCCTATTATACACGTCAGACTAACTCCTATTTATTCTATCAGAACTCAGGACAGAGCATGGAGGTATATGGTCTTGGGGCCGGTATAGGAACAAGGCTAAAGTGGCCAGATAACTGGTTTGTACTGTACAATGAACTAAGCTGGCAGACATACAGGCTAACAGACTGGCAATACTATTTCCTCTTTACAGATGGACTATCTAACAACATTAGCTGGAAAATTAATTTATCAAGAAATTCAACGGACCAGGCTATCTATCCAAGAAAGGGATCAGATTTCCAGATGGGACTTCAGCTCACTCCACCATACTCTCTTTTCCGACCTAAGGATACAAATTACAAGGGAATGACTGATGCCCAGAGATACAAGTGGATTGAGTACCATAAGTGGACTTTCAAGGGGGCACTGTTTACCCCTATAACGGGAGACCTGGTACTGATGACAAGAGCTCAGTTTGGATACTTGGGATATTATAACAGAAATCTTGGTTACTCTCCTTTTGAAGGGTTCATTGTCGGAGGAGACGGAATGTCGGGTTACAACACATATGGATCAGACATTATTGGCCTGAGAGGGTATGAGAATAACTCCCTCACTCCAAGAAAAAATAATGGATATGTAGGTAATGTCTATGATAAATTTACCGTTGAATTGAGATATCCTCTTGTATTGCAGCCACAGTCAACAATTTACGCACTATTATTCCTTGAAGGAGGAAATTCATGGTCGGATATAAAAGATTTCAACCCTTTCCAGATAAAGAGATCTGCCGGGGTAGGAGTAAGGGTTCTTCTTCCAATAGTAGGAATGCTAGGTATAGACTGGGGATATGGCTTTGATCCTGTTGGCGACAAGAGGAGAGGAGGAAGCAACTTCCACTTTGTAATTGGTCAGCAATTCTAATAATATTAAATAGAGATGAGTATGAAAAGGTTTTTGACAACAATAGCAATCGTCCTGCTCGCTGCGTTGAACCTTAACGCCCAGAGTTATGGATATGTGAATACTCAGGAGATTCTTGAAAAAATGCCTGAATACAGGGTTGCACAGGACAGACTTGATAGGATTAGAGAGGATCATGAGGCGGATATGAAGAGCGAAATGGAGCGTATTGAGATGCTCTTTAGAAAATATCAGTCAGAAAAATCAAGACTTAGCGATGCAGTTCGTCAGTCAAGAGAGAACGAGATAATAATGATGGAGAGAAATGCAAAGGAGAGACAACGCGAGATCTTCGGTCAGGAGGGTTCATTCTCAAAGTTAACTTTAGAGCTTATGGAGCCTATCCAGAGACGAGTACAAACTGCAATTGACTCGGTGTCAATAGAGATGGGCCTGGGCATAGTTTTTGATATAAATGCAATGCAGGGTGTGCTATACAAAAACCCAAGACTGGATATTACTTTAAGGGTAATGAACAAACTTAATCTGAAATAATAAACACAATAATTTTTAACTCTTTTATGAAACATTTATCGAAAATTCTTCTCCTTCTTTTTGTAGCGGTTTCCACTACCTCTTTCGCTCAAACTTTTAAGTTTGGACACCTGAACTCGCAAGAGTTGGTAGCTTTGATGCCTGAGAGAGACAGTGCTGTTGCAAAGCTTGAGAAGTACTCCGCAGATGTAAGCGAAACTATGGAGGCAATGCAGGTGGAATTTAACACCAAGCTAAATACTTATCAGCAAAAACAGGCTACCTGGACAGCTGCTGTACTTGAAGCAAAGCAAAAGGAGCTTCAGGAGATGCAGGCCAGATTTGAACAGATCCAGCAGAGCTCAGGACAGGAGTATCAACAACTTCAGAGTCTGTTATTTGCACCTGTCTTCAAAAAAGCTAATGATGCAATTCAGAAGATCGGAAAGGACCAGGGATTTACCTATATATTTGATGTCTCATCAGGATCTATCCCATTCATCAACCTTGACCAAAGTGTTGATATTATGCCATTGGCAAAAAAAGAACTTGGAATACCGGCAGATAAAAAACTGCCTGCTCAGCAACAGCAGTAGAGAATAATTTTCTTAACTTTACAATCGTCCTGCAACATAAGTGAGTAGGGCGATTTTTCTTATATGAATACTTCAGAACTATCCGGGAAAACAGTTGTAGGTATTTTTGATTCCGGTGTCGGCGGTTTGTCTGTATGGAGAGAACTTATAAAAGCCATACCGGGGAACAGAATGGTTTACGTCTCAGATAACGCTTATTCTCCATATGGCCCCAGACCACAGTCAGAGATTATTGAGAGAGCAGTGGCTGTTACGGAGTTCCTTATTAGTGAGGGTGCGGGAATTATTGTAATCGCATGTAATACTGCTACAGCTGCTGCTATAGATGTGTTAAGGTTAAGATATGATATCCCGTTTGTCGGTATGGAACCGGCAGTTAAACCAGCAGCCTTACTCTCAAAGACAAAAACGATAGGGGTGTTGGCAACAAAGGGAACATTTATGGGAAGACTCTACAACAGCACATTGAGAAGATTTGCAACTGGTGTGAGAGTAGTGGAGAAGGTGGGGACTGGTCTTGTAGATATTGTTGAATCAGGAAGGGTTGACAGCGCAGAGAGTATACGTTTGCTAGAAAGATATATCAGACCAATGATTAATAGAGGCGCGGACCATATTGTGCTAGGTTGCACCCACTATCCATTCTTGAGCGAACAGATAGCTAAAATAGCCGGACCTGATATTAAACTGGTTGACCCGGCACCGGCAGTTGCAAAACACACATACGAAATAATGGAAGAGAGGGGACTCCTCTGCCATGATTCTATTGATCAATTGCAGCAAACAAGGTTTTTCTGCACAGGATCTCCACAGAATCTGCTAAGAGTTGCCAGAACAATACTGCCCTCACTTGATGAGGGCTTTTTTGAACGGATGGAATAACCAAACTTCAAACTATGAATACAGAACTTCTTTTTTATCTGGTGCCGCTAGCCTCACTTGCAGCACTGTTTTTTGCCCGTTATTTCTTTAAAGAGATGATGAGGGAGAGCGAAGGGACTCCACGGATGGCTGAGATAGCATCCTATGTACGCAGCGGAGCAATGGCCTATCTGAGACAACAGTATAGGGTTGTTGTGCTGGTCTTTATTGTGCTTGCAATATTTTTTGCAATTCTTGCCTATGGCTTTGGTGTACAAAACAAATGGGTGCCATTTGCATTCCTCACCGGAGGATTCTTCTCCGGACTTGCTGGATTTATCGGGATGAAAACCGCAACATATGCATCTGCAAGAACTGCCAACGCAGCAAGACGTTCGCTGGACGGCGGACTCAAGGTTGCATTCAGGTCAGGTGCTGTTATGGGACTTGTAGTTGTGGGACTTGGCCTGCTTGATATTTCTTTATGGTACATTTTGCTTGACAATTTCATAGATGCAACTCAGGGAGAGAAGCTTATTATAATAACTACAACTATGCTGACTTTTGGTATGGGTGCATCAACTCAGGCACTCTTTGCCAGAGTAGGGGGTGGTATATATACAAAGGCGGCTGATGTCGGAGCTGACCTTGTTGGCAAAGTGGAGGAGAATATTCCTGAGGATGATGCAAGAAATCCGGCAACAATTGCAGATAACGTAGGGGACAATGTAGGTGATGTTGCCGGTATGGGAGCTGATCTCTACGAGTCTTATTGTGGCTCAATCCTTGCAACTGCTGCATTGGGTGCATCGGCCTTCTATATAAATCCTCAACTTCAGCTAAAAGCCGTTTTTGCCCCTATGCTCATTGCTGCTGTCGGCATACTTCTCTCTATTATCGGCATATTCCTTGTCAGGACCAAAGAGGGGGCGGGCATGAAGGAGTTACTTAAATCCTTGGGTGCAGGGGTTAATGTAAGTTCAGTTCTGATTGCCATCTCCACATTTGGTATTTTGTATATACTAGGCCTTGAGAACTGGGTTGGGATATCTTTCTCTGTTGTTGTTGGTCTAATAGCAGGAATTGTAATAGGACACTCAACTGAATATTATACATCTCATTCATATAAGCCGACAAGAAGTATTTCAGAGAGTGCACAGAGTGGACCCGCAACAGTTATTATCTCCGGTATTGGTATTGGTATGGTTTCAACGGCTATACCTGTTGTAACAATTGCTGCCGCAATTATTCTTGCTTTCCTGAGCGCAACCGAGTTTGATGTAAAAAATATGCTTGCTGCGGAAAATCTGAGTCTGGGCCTGTATGGTATAGGGATTGCCGCTGTTGGAATGCTCTCAACATTAGGGATAACTCTTGCTACTGATGCATACGGTCCAATAGCCGACAATGCGGGTGGAAATGCCCAAATGAGCGGACTGGAGCCGGAGGTCAGAAGACGTACAGATGTGCTTGATGCTTTGGGGAACACTACAGCTGCAACGGGCAAAGGGTTTGCTATCGGGTCTGCGGCCCTGACAGCTATGGCATTGCTCGCTTCATATATTGAGGAGATAAAGATTGGCCTCATACATTTGGGCCATACAACAATAGATATTGCGGGTAGAAGTGTTGAGGTTGCCCGTGCAACCATTCCTGATTTTATGGAGTACTACGAGGTCTCTTTGATGAATCCTAAGGTTCTTGCCGGTGTTTTTATTGGTTCAATGATGTCCTTCCTTTTCTGTGGATTAACCATGAATGCAGTAGGAAGAGCTGCAAGAAAGATGGTTGAGGAGGTGAGGCGTCAATTCAGGGAGATTAAAGGAATTCTTGAGGGCAAGGCCACTCCGGACTATGCAAGATGTGTAGAGATATCTACTAAAAGTGCTCAAAAGGAGATGGTATTTCCGTCTATCCTTGCAATAGCCATGCCTGTTGTTACAGGGCTTGTTTTTGGTGTCTCAGGAGTTATGGGTTTACTTGCCGGTGGATTGGGAGCCGGATTTGTTCTTGCTATTTTTATGGCCAATGCCGGAGGCGCATGGGATAACGCAAAAAAATATGTGGAGGAGGGCAACTTTGGAGGCACAGGCTCTTCAGCTCATAAAGCTGCAATTGTGGGAGATACAGTAGGAGATCCGTTCAAGGATACGTCAGGACCTTCGCTAAATATCCTGATAAAACTGATGAGTATGGTTTCAATTGTTATGGCTGGCCTTACGGCCGCTTTCAGTCTGCTTTAGCAGTATTCTTTCATAAATAAAAGGAGGCTAACTAATCAATTTAGTTAGCCTCCCTCTTTAAAAATATTAATCTTGTACGGATTAGTCAACCTTTACGCCAAGATACTCTTCAAGGAAAGAAACAATTTCATCCTTTTCAACTTTTCTCTTGATAATCTTTCCTTCGCTATCAACAAATATGTTCTGAGGAATAGATTTTACGTGATATAGCTTAGCTGCAGCACTATTCCAGAACTGAAGATCTGATATTTGCTGCCAGGTAAGTTTGTCCTCTTTGATCGCACTGTTCCATAGCTCAGCATCTTTGTCAAAGGAGACTCCCAGAATACCGAAACCATGTTTGTTGAACTTATTGTATATCTCAACCAGTGTAGGATTGAAACGACGGCATGGTCCGCACCATCCGGCCCAGAAATCAATCATTGTGATTTTGTTATTAGGATAAACAGATGATAGAGCGACAGGATTGCCCTGAGGGTCGTTCATTGTGAAATCCGGAGCAACCATACCAGGTTCTAGGGTTTTTAGAGTAACCAGACTCTCCTCAATAAGTCCGAGGAATCTGTTTCCTTCAAATTCAGGCATTGCTTTAAATGTAGCTACCTTTGCCTCCACCTCTGCAACAGAGTAATCTTCTACTTCCTGAGCAAGTTGGGATATGGTATAGAAAGAGGTTGGATTTGTTGCAAAGAACACAGAGTCAATGGCATTCATCTCTTTCTTAGATTCGTTATAAATTGCAAGAATCTCAGCTTTCCTTTCAAGAGAGGTCTCCTTCTTGCCATATTCAGGCATGATGGTCTCCAGGTTGAATTTTGCTGCTATCTCCTCCTTTTGCTTATTCAGAGCTGTTACGAGATCGTGAGTTACACCTCCTGTTATGGTTGCATTAGGGAAATCCTCGGCAGCTCCCTCAATCAAAATTTTTGAGTTGTCAAGGAATAACATAACTCTGCCGTCAATTCCTTCAATTGTTATTGTATAATTCTCAGGGGTTACTACTTTGCCCTCAAACTTGAATTTTCCACCGATAAAGTCAACAGTGTCAGAAATTTGCTCTGCCTTAGACATATTAGCAAGAATCACTTTACCTTCAGGGAGATTTTCACCGGTTATCGTCCCCTCAATTACATAACCTACGTGCTTAGGTTGGCACGCAAACAGCCCAAAGATGGCCGCTATAAGAATAAATTTTTTCATTTTAGTTGAATTGTGATTGGTTTATATATTGGTAATCATTTTAGACCTCTTCATAAGAGCTTAGAAACCACTCTTTATATTTCATATACCCTGCAGCATTGGTTTTGGCAGACTCGCCAATTTCTGCAGAGCCCTCTTTAACCTTTTTTGCAGGAATGCCTGCATAGACGCCAGGTTCAAGTTTTGCATTACTAAGCACAACTGCTCCTGCAGCAATAATAGTGTTATCCGGAATCACGGCATTGTCCATCAGTATAGCACCCATTCCCACAAGCACACTACTGCCAACTGTTGCTCCGTGTACAATTGCATTGTGTCCGACAGAGACATCGTCTCCAATCTCTACTACAGATCTTTTGTGCAGAGTATGGAGTACGGCTCCGTCCTGTATGTTTACTCTGTTGCCAATAATAATAGGATTTACATCTCCTCTGAGTACAGCTCCGTACCAAATGCTGCAATCATCACCAATAGTTACATCCCCAATTATCGCAGCATTTTCTGCGATAAAGCAATTTTTGCCGATTTTAGGGGCAATTCCGTTTAGTTTTCTAATAATAGCCATAATTATATCCTACAAATATATGAAATTATAACAACTAACATGAGTTTATGTTCTAAAGTGTAATTGTGGCTAATTTATTTTAATCTATAAGTAAGGGGATTCTAAATCCTTAACAAATAGTATTAAATAATCATTTTTTCATAATAATTTAAAATTTCAGCAAAAAAGTTTTTTGGATAAGAATAATGTATAAATTTGTCTAGATTTTTGAAAACAAACTTTTATGCAACACAAGGTAATTGACACAAAAGAGGTTGTAATTCGCTTTACCGGAGACTCCGGAGATGGTATGCAGTTGACAGGCACACTGTTTGCAGACGCTTCAGCCCTTTTTGGAAATGAATTTTCAACTTTTCCGGACTTTCCGGCAGAGATAAGAGCCCCGCAGGGTACAATCTCAGGAGTGTCGGGATTTCAGGTAAACATTGGGAGCGGAGAGATACGTACTCCCGGAGATTTCTGCGATGTGCTTGTAGCTATGAACCCCGCAGCGCTTAAGGCAAATGCAAAGTGGACCAAAAGTACAGCAACAGTAATACTGGATTCAGACACTTTTGACGAGAAAGGTTTGAAGAAGGCCGGCTTTGCAACAGATGATCCAATTAAAGAGCTAAAGATTGAGGATCGTACAATTATTTTTGCAAATATTACCTCCTTGACTAAGGAGAGTCTGAAGGACAGCGGACTGGACCCCAAGTCAATAGTAAGATCTAAAAATATGTTTACACTTGGCATGTGCTATTACATGTTCAACAGGCCATTGGAGTTTACATTTAAATATATTAAGAAGAAATTCAAGAAGAATCCGGCCCTTATTGAAGCAAATCAAAAGGTGCTTCAGGATGGTTTCAACTACGCTTCAAATATACATGCTATACCCAACACATACAGGGTGGTTCCGGCAAAGCAGGAGAAGGGCCTTTACAGAAATATTAACGGAAATCAGGCAACTGCCTGGGGACTGTTAGCTGCGGCAGAAAAATCGGGAAGACCACTATTTTGTGGATCATATCCTATTACTCCTGCAACCAGCATTCTGGAGGAGCTGGCCTTGCATAAAGAGTTAAATGCAAAGACACTTCAGTGCGAGGATGAAATTGCCGGAATTTGTACTGCTATAGGTGCTGCATATACAGGAAGTCTTGCTGTGACAACAACTTCAGGTCCTGGACTCTCATTAAAATCTGAGGCACTGGGACTTGCTGTAATGACAGAACTTCCACTTGTAGTTGTAGATGTTCAGAGAGGAGGCCCCTCAACAGGTATCCCCACAAAGACTGAGCAGACCGATCTTAACCAGGCTCTTTACGGCAGAAATGGTGAGTGTCCTATTGCTGTTATCGCAGCTCACTCCCCTTCACACTGCTTTGATGCTGCTTTTTACTCAGCAAAATATGCAATGGAGCATATGATGCCGGTTATGCTACTGACAGAAGGATTCCTGGGTAACGGGTCAGAACCGTGGAGAATTCCTGCGATGAAGGACTATCCGGAGATTAACCCTCCAATTATTGATAAGCCGGAAGAGGTCCCTTTCTGGCCGTTTAAACGAGATGATGTAAGAATGGCAAGAAGATGGGCACTCCCGGGAACAGTGGGGCTGGAGCACAGAGTTGGCGGACTTGAAAAAAACAACAATGGTGCTGTGTCATCAGACCCTATAGTTCACGAAAGAATGGTGAGCGAAAGGGCTGAAAAGGTTGCCAGACTTGCTGATTTTATACCAGAACAGAAGGTAATTGGAGAAGATAAGGGAGATGTGCTGATAGTTGGATGGGGAGGAACATATGGTCATTTATATACTGCTCTTAAAGAGCTTCATTCTGAAGGAAAGAGTGTAAGTTTAGCCCATTTTGACTATATTTTCCCGCTCCCAAAAAACACAGCCGAGATATTCTCCAGATTTAAAAAAATCATTGTATGCGAGCTTAACAGCGGACAGTTTGCAAATTATCTGAGGGCTTGTCACCAGCAGTTCACCTATCATCAGCATAATAAAGTGCAGGGTCAGCCTTTCACTGTAGCTGAAATAGTGGATGCAGTTAATGCAATACTTTAATCTCTAACTTGAAAAATAATTGGAAATGAAATATACACCACAAGATTTCAAAAGCAATCAAGAGGTAAAATGGTGTCCCGGATGCGGAGACCATGCTATTCTGGCCTCAGTTCAGAGAGCTATGCCGGATATCTGTGAAGCTCTCAACTATACTAAAGAGAGATTTGTATTTGTGTCTGGTATTGGATGCTCTTCACGATTTCCCTACTATATGGACACCTACGGCTTTCACGGAATTCACGGACGTGCATCAGCCATTTCAACAGGCGTTAAGGTTGCGAATCCCACTCTATCTGTTTGGCAGGTAACCGGAGACGGAGATGCGCTTGCAATTGGGGGAAACCACTTTATACACGCTATAAGGAGAAATATTGACATCAATATTCTTCTCTTCAATAATCAGATATATGGACTTACTAAAGGACAGTACTCTCCAACATCTGTGCTTGGCAAGGTAACTAAGACATCTCCTTACGGAACTGTAGAGCACCCGTTCAATCCGGGAGCACTGGTTCTGGGAGCACGTGGTACATTCTTTGCCCGTAGTCTGGATGTAGAGCTTAAGCTTACCCAGGACATAATGGTTGAGTCTGCCAAGCATGACGGAACAGCGGTGGTTGAGGTGCTTGTAAACTGTGTTATCTTCAATGATAAGACTCACTGGAATCTTATAGACAGAGAGCACAGATCTGACAGAACAATTGTTCTTAAGCACGGAGAGCCCATGATTTTCGGTAAGGATAGAGATAAAGGCCTTGTGCTGGATGGTATAAAGCTTAAAGTTGTTAAGATTGGAGAGAATGGCATAACAGAAAAGGACATTCTTGTTCATGATGCTCATGAGGAGAACCCGGGTCTTCACTCTATGCTTATTGATATGCAATATCCAGATTATCCTGTTGCTTTAGGTGTAATCAGAGCTGTAAAGGATACAACATATGACGACAATGTGAGAGATCAGATTGTTGAGGTAAGGTCAAAATCTCCGATACAGTGCATGGATGATCTGCTGGTGAGCGGAGCAACCTGGGAAGTAGAATAGAGTACCATATTAACTAACATAAATCAATAAATCTATTATGAAAGTAGCAGATGTAATGGCCAAACTTGAGAAGAAATACGGCCATGAGAAAGAGTACCTTCAGGCGGTCCACGAAGTGTTGGAATCAATTGAGGGAATTTACAACCAGCATCCTGAGTTTGAAAAGGCAAAAATTATTGAGAGACTGGTTGAGCCTGACAGAATCTTTACATTCAGAGTTACCTGGCAGGACGATAAGGGTGAGGTTCACACAAACCTTGGCTACAGAGTTCAGTTTAATAACGCAATAGGCCCGTACAAAGGCGGTTTCCGTTTTCACCCTTCTGTAACCCCTTCAATCCTTAAATTCCTGGGATTTGAGCAAACTTTCAAGAACGCTCTTACAACGCTTCCTATGGGTGGCGGTAAAGGTGGCTCTGACTTTGATCCTAAGGGAAAATCTGATGCTGAAATCATGCGTTTCTGCCAGGCTTTCATTACTGAACTATGGAGACATCTGGGTCCTGACACTGATGTACCTGCAGGAGATATCGGAGTCGGTGGACGTGAAGTGGGATATATGTTCGGATATTACAAAAAGCTTGCTCGCGAAAACACGGGTGTTCTTACAGGTAAGGGAGCTACATGGGGTGGATCTCTAATTCGCCCTGAGGCAACAGGCTTTGGAGGTGTTTACTTTGTAACCCATATGCTTGCAACAAGAGGAATTGACATTAAGGGAAAAACCGTTTCAGTTTCAGGCTTCGGAAACGTTGCCTGGGGTGCTGCGATGAAAGCAACAGAGCTTGGAGCAAAAGTTATTGCTCTTTCAGGACCTGACGGAGTTATCATAGACGAGGAGGGTATGACTCAGGAGAAAATAGCTTATATGCTAGAACTTCGCGCATCAAACAATGATGTTGTTGCCCCTTATGCAACTAAGTTCCCTAATGCTAAATTTATTGCCGGCAAGAAATCCTGGATGGTAAAGGTGGATATCGCTCTTCCTTGTGCATTCCAGAACGAACTTAACGGAGATGATGCAAAGGAGCTTATCAAAAACGGAGTTACTTGCGTAGGTGAGATTTCAAACATGGGATGTACTCCTGAAGCTATAGCTGAATTCGTAAAAGCTAAGATTCTCTATGCTCCGGGTAAAGCAGTAAACGCTGGCGGAGTTGCTGTTTCTGGCCTTGAAATGACTCAAAATGCAATGCATATAAGCTGGACTGCTGAGGAGGTTGACGCCAAACTGAAGCAAATCATGCACAGTATTCACGAAGCTTGCGTAAAATATGGCAAACAGAGTGATGGTTACATTAACTATGTTAATGGTGCAAACATTGCAGGTTTCATGAAAGTTGCCCAGGCAACTCTAGAACAGGGACTTGTATAACCTTAATATTTTATAGAACATTCATAAAGGTGGTCCTTAAGGCCACCTTTTTTTTTTTTGTATAATTATTCAATATTATTATCCAAAAAAAAGTATTTGAAGGTGCTTATTAATATTGTGAGCTATGTTTTATTTTCAATAAATGTTATTATATTTGTGTTTGACATATTATATACTGACCTTATAAACCAAAACCTAAATAAACTTTTTATTAACCAAAAATTTACTAAATGAAAAAAGTCAGATTACTTCTCGCCGCATTTTTGCTGTTGGCGGGGAATGTGAGATGGTCTAGTTTTTCAGACAGTTTTTTATTGAATTTTTAATTTATTCGCGTAAGTAGTTCTTTGACAAATATATAAATTTTAAAT
>MKTA01000022.1 GCA_001897515.1 Bacteroidetes bacterium 41-46
CCCTGCGCATCAACATTGACGTTTGCCCCTATCATCACTCCGCCTAACATTGCTGCAGCTGCAACAGGAAGAACATACCTGTTCACCCAACTACGAACACCGCCTGCAGTAGAGGCAAGAATCTTTCCGTCCACATCCGGGTTACCAAGGGCCGATTCCTTCGCATTCCAGGCAACGCGTTCAGCAGAGGTAATGTGTTTTGTTGTGTCGCCTGTATGGGCATTAAAAGCAGTAGGCGCAACATAGTCGTGCGAGTGAGATTTGAATGCAAACCGGGCATCACTCTCCTCCTTGGTGAAGTAATTAGTCAAATCAATGCTGACACTCCCAGGCCCCCATTTGCCATTTGAAAGTTTCACCAGAGGAGAACCCACAGCTGCTGTGGCAAGAGAAGAGTCGATGTCGGAGAGGTCAAGCAGGGACGCCGCCGGAGTGGGAGCACCTTCGCCAACGCCACCATAAAAGGCGACCAGCCCGTCAAAGTGGCCAGCCTGTGCGCGCACCTTGTGCGGAGTGGTAATTGTATCCTCCGCGCTGTTCCGGGTAAAATAGGACTCAACGGCCACCTGTGAAGATGCCGCCGAATTATTTACCGCCGCTTGCTCGGTACTCTGAGAGTAACTCTTTGTGATACTTATGCCGCTCATTATTCAATAGGTATTACTTGGTCATATACTTGGCACACAGTTATTGTGTGCGTTCCGGTTAAAAGGCTCCACTTATCCCCAAGAAATAGGTACCTGCCGGGGCGGTAGTCAATTGAAAAAAGGTAAAGTGGCGAGATCTGCTTTGTGGTAATTATATCGCCGCTAATTGTCGCCCGGCTGTCTATAAGCTGGCAAAAGCGGTCCTGGAGCAGAAGCTCCGCAAGTTGCCTCCCTGCCGCCGGTGTCTCAGTCGCGGAGTCATACCATCCGGTTAAGGGCCTAAAGGTTTTGTATGTATCTACGCCGCCGCCAACGTCAACGGTCTGCTCATATAGTAAAATATTTGAAACGTTTCTGTAGTTATCATACACAACGGGGACGCCGTTATTAACGAAGTTCAAAGAGCTCTCCGGTGCATCATTGATTTTAAGGTTTACGTCCTCTCCCGCGAGCCAAAAGCCTTTTGAAGATTTGGCGTTAAAAGTGTTAAGCGGCTTCTTTGTTGTATTAACTGAAACCTCTAAATCACCGTAGTGGGTAAAGTCAATTGTTCCGGTTGCTCCCTCCAGGGCGGGGAGAAATACAACCTTTATACTGTTTGTGTAAGGGGTGCCGGCAATAGGGGGAAGCTCCTTCGACTCAAGCGTAACAGTTATTGACTGTGTTAAATCGCCCTTAAAATCTTCCCATAGGTCAAACTCCTTAGTTATAACGTGGTCTGCAACATCTCCGGTTCTCAGCACATCCCCGTCAACGTTTATAAAGTTGAACGTATTTACATAAACGGCAAAACGAGCCTTAATTTTCTCAAGCCCGGCGTTTGCGGTCACGGCAAATCTGAATTTAACCTTTACAGTATCGCCTCCGTAGGCGGTACAGTCGGCAATCTGGTAAAGCGTTTGGAGCTTACCGGCAATCGTATGTTGCATTGATATTCCCCTGGCAATTCCCTTCTCCCCGGCAAAAGAGGTCATGTGACAAATCTCGTTTGTATAAAGCCACTTTTCCCTATCAACCCTGTTTGCCGAATCGGGCACTTTATGTGTTAGCCCGGCCGAAAAGTTATTCCTTATCAGTGATATCGGCTCGGCCATTTCCTGCTTAACAGTAAGAGACGATCTTCCGGTATCTACCTCCATGGACGGCTCGGAGTACCAGGCATCGGCGTCTGAACCGAGAGCAGCTGTAAGCGCGTAGTTTACTACTGTAACGGCGCCTAGAGTATCAACCCTTACGAATGTATTAGTACCTCTTGCGCGGTCGCGGATTCGCTCTATGAACCACTCATTATTCGCCTGGTAAATTCGGCAGCCTAGCCCGGTAAGAATGTCCGTAAGTATGTCCAGGGCGTTACGCACAGTTGCCACTCCGGAGACGGTTTCGTTAAGGCCCTCATGGTCAATAAGGCTTTGCTCAAACATAGTTTTACCTGCAGACGCGTCGTGATCCTTTGAAAAAATACTGCAGCAAATGTTTATCGGTAGGTTAAACGCTTCCGAAAGGCATCTTTTGAGGATATTCAGGAGGGTATTCTTCATAAATAGCCCGAAGTACCCCACGCGATAGTTTTCAAGTGATTTGAGCCCATCTGTAGCCTTTAACGAAATAGTGTAAGGGGGAGCAATAAACTCCTCCTCATAAAGTCCCGGCTCAACGTATCCGCTAAAAATGACCGCGCCGGAGCGCTTTATAACAACCATATTGTTGCGAGGTGCTGAAAGGAATAAATCCTCATACTCGAAGTTTGCGTTACTCCAGACGCGGAGCGTGCATCCTGTTGAAAGAATTGGCTCGTACAGGTCTCTTGCCGGGCGCTCAATCACCACGGGATCATCGGCAAGGTCAAGTTCCTTAGCAACACCGGAAAAGTCCGGGGAAGATATTTCAACTCTTACAAGTTCTCCCCCGGGCTCGTTAAATTCGCCCCAATATTTAAGTGCCCACGGCATTATACTAATCTCCTTTTATTGTTATATCTTTTTAAAACACCGGCTAAAACGTCATCCTTGATTATGAATGTAACCTCTCCGGCCAGCGGCTGCTGCTCCATCTTCAGAATACCCTTAAGTTTGTCTAGCGGTGCAATTACCTCTGGGTTATTTGATGCGCCGGCGTACTCCCCAACCCTGGCAAATGTCTCTCCGTAAACAATACCTCCATCGGCGAAATTGGTTGCTCTTTTCATTGCCGACTGAGCTGCGCTGGCGGCAAGTACGAGACCCGCACCCGCAATCATCGCCGCGTATGGGTTGGACATCGACGCCTTCAGCGCAAGTACCGCCACTCCCTGGGCAATAAGGGCCGCTCCAAATTGCTTGAGCATATCCATGAGCCCCAATAGAATGTTTTTAAAACCGGCAGCCCAGTCACCCGAGCCGAGCGCCTCGCCAAGTCCCTCTGCAACCCCGGTAATTCCTGACGCTATAAAGGAGCTGATGTCGATACTTACGGTTTTTGCAAGTGTGCGGTATTCCTTCATAAGCAGCTGAATTTGCCTTGAAGATTTCTTGTAACCCTTCTCCAGCAGATCATCAATTGCGCCCCTAACCACAGACATTTGGTTTGAAATATACGATTGCGAATCTCCGAACAGTTCAAAGCTATCGTTTACCTCGCCCATGGACTTTTTATAATTTTGCATTGCAATCGCGCCGGCATTTATATCCTTTACGTTTGTTTTGCCTATTTCGGGAGAGGTACCGCGTACGCCAACCTTTTTATTTGCGTTTGCCAGGATATTCGCCGCCTGGGCAGCGCGGGTGTAGCCCTCAGTAAGTTTCCTATTTTCGTCATTAAGGGTGGCCAGCAAAGTCAGCAAAGACTGAATTTCTTTGCTCTCGACCTTAAAGCCCTTTTCTACCATTTCAGTTATTGTACCCTGCACGGCGGTAATTTTCTCCTTGAGGGCATCGTGCGATGATCCAAAGAGCTCATTAACTTTTGTAATGGCTATAAGCTTATCCTTAAGCTTTGTAATTTCCTCTGCCATCGTGCCACTTCCGGCAGCTGCGTTTCCGGTTGCCTGGCTAACACCGTTAAGGCCGTTTGCGAGGTTACCGGCAGATTCCGCCGCCTCGTCCATATCCTTCTTGTCCTTGTTGGCCCAGCTCTCGGCACCTTTTTGTTGGCCGGCTGCCCACGCTCCCCTATAGTCTGCTGTTGCGACATTAACTCCAACCTTTATTGGGCTTGCAGACGAAAATGCCGCCATGGCACTTTTGGCCTCGGCAGCTGCTCCCTTAAAGTCGAATTTAAATAGTTTTAAAAGTGCGCTTCCAAGACTTCCAAGCCCGGATATTATTCCCTTTATTGCGCCCAGAACAGAGTCGTATAGGGTAATTCCAAAAAGCTTTACAATTTCCCATACGCCCATCACCGTTTTTCTGAAGCCTTCAAACTTATTCCACGCCCATACCGCAGCTGCGCCCAGGGCGGCAAGTGCTGCAGCTATCCAGCCAAACACCGGTATAGACATTATGGCAACGCCCACGGCCCTACATGAGGCAATGGCAGATACTTTAAATGCGGTAAAGCCGGCAATAACGGAAGTAAAACTAAACGCCTTAATGCCCTTTGAAAGGGCAGATATCAGCGGAATCATTTGCGAAATAGGAACCAGCGCGCTTGTGGCAATTTCTGCAAAAGGCAGCATGTTTCCGGTAAGGTTGAATATTGCAATTTTATAGTCGTCAATTTTCGCTTTTATCCTGGCTAACTGTTGCTCCTTTGACTGCATAACCACGGCTGCCTGTTCCTCCGCCGACTTTGTCCCCTGTATGGCAGAAGTATATTGCTGCATAAGCGGAATGCCCGATATAAGTGCAAGGGCGGCGTTACTGTTTTCCTTGCCAAATAACTTAGTAATAAGTGCCGAGTCGTTTGTGATTTTAGTGAGCTCAGAAAGGCGACTGGCCAGCGGGAGAGTTTTGTCTGCAAGTACCTCTATTGAAACGCCTGCTGCGGCTAACTCCTTGCGCACTTCCTTCGGCAAAAAACGGCCCTCGGAAAGTGTCGCCAAAACGTTACGGATAGCAACCCCGCCCTCACTACCTTTTTTACCGGCTTTGTCAAGTACCTGAATGGCGGCGTTTGTTTCGGCAAAAGATACGTTTGCCATTTTGGCGGCCATACCGGCCTGCTCTAAAGCCTGCTTAATTTGCGGTAGCTCGGCAGAACCCTCCTGAGCGGCGGCGGCCATTGTGTTCATCATTTCAGACATTACCCTTGATGCTGCAATTGGATCATCAAGAGAGACCTGATACTGGTTCATCGCAGTTGTCAGCACCTCTGTAGCGCCCACAACGTCATTTTGCATTGTTTTGCTCAGCGTGGCGGCGCTTTGCCCCATCGCCCGTAGAGCCACGGGAACCTTGGCTATTTCGGGAGATAACTGCGAAAGAATAAGTTTATATGACTCCACGCCCTGGGCTGCACTTCCGCCAAAGGTTTTGGCAGCATCTCGAGCGTATCCCTCTATCTCCTGAAGCTTACTACCGGTTACCCCGGTTATAGCGCTCAAGTCTTGCATCGCTGCATTTAACTTAAGCCCCGGCTCCGAAGCATCCCGGAGAGTACCGGCAAAATCCCGCAATAGCTGAATGCCCTGGTTAAGGGCAATCAGCTTCGCCTGGAACTTTGTAAATGATGACGTAACGGATTGAGTGGCGCCTTGTAAAGCGCCCATTTGTTGCGTTAGCTGGGCGGAGAATGTGCCAGCATTACCGGAAAACTGTATGTTAAATACGACTTGATTTGCCATTGCTCACTCACTATTTTAATTTTTCAACGGCCTCAAGAAACGCCTCTCTTGAGTTCGGTTTACTTACTGATTCCACACTCTCTACCAAGTCCCAATCAAACTTTGCTATATCTGTGATTTGAATTTCCTTTTTAGCGTATGGTAGTAAAAAGAATCTGGCCATAAACCTGGCCCTGTTCCACTCGCCTCTTGCCATCTCTTTTTGTTCCTCAAGGTGGGCAAGACATGCAAAGTCAAATTCTGGGGGGGTCAGCGAGTCAAAGTCAGATATGCTCAGCCCTAAAACCGCCAATCCGTACCCCAGCATTTGCCCTATTGTTCTTACTTCCCTTTCGGTTGCTTTTTTTTTGTGCTACCCTTCTCATCCACGCTGAGCCCCTGGGCAGACATCACCCTTGTAAAAACTTCGGTTGCGGTGGCAACCTCCAAGTTGTCGGTAAACTCCTCAAGAGATAGCGCGAATTCCTTGTTTTGTTGCCTGCAGGTAGACACTACACAAGCATAAAGGCACTCTCCAATTTCGCTTATCCCCTGAACCGTGTCAAGCTCCTTACCCGTAAGGTTTTTATACTCGCGGATGGCGCCCATTGTCAGGCGTACAGGGTAAGATTCACCCGCAATAGTAATGTTATCCATTATACTGCAGGTGAAGTTTTAGGAGTTATCTCGCCAGAGTTCTCAAAGCTTACCGACATGGTTGAGTCGTCCTGAGCCGGATCATTTCTGTCCAGGCTTGCAATAACGAACAGACCTTCGTAGTAGTCTTTTCCTTCGGTTGAAACGAGGGCGTATCTGATCATTACCTCTTTAGCGGCAATCCACAAAGAGTGAAGTTTTGCGTAGCCGCCATCTGCGTCATACGAGCAGAGTGCGTCGCACTTGATAACTGTTGAGAGTCCTGTTACCCTCTTTTTCTTCCATAAACCGCCCGACTTGGTAACGCGAGACTTTGTCTCTGAAGCGTTGTTTACCGAGCAGGTTGTCTGGTGAGCAACCGGTTTCCACGAGGGAACCGCCACTGTACCTACATTAACGTGAACTAAAATGTCACTACCGTTAATTATATCCAGTTCTGATTCTGCCATTACAATAATTTTTTAGCAATTAATAATACAAAAATGAATAGCGCCGCTGCACCTATGTACATCAGCGTTTTTTGGTACCAGTACAGCTCGTTTACAACTACAGTTTTAGTGTAAACCTTGTTCTGGTTTTTTATGAGCTCATAGTACCTCTCCCTGAAGTAAAGGTGTAACCTTCGCTCCGCCACGTTAGCAGTTGCAGTTAAAACATTATTCTTTATTGACAGCCTTGGAGGGGCTATGTTGTCCCCGGGCTGATAGGAAAGAATGGTATTTATGCGCACGCGGTTGGTAGAGTCACACTCAAGTAACGCCCTAATGAGTGACGAGTCGGGGGCCAGCACAATAACCGTATCCCTTAACTTCTCCACGGTATTAGTGGTTACGAGAGAATCACTTCTCGTCAACTCCGGGGGAGCCACCCTTTTCGAGCACGAAAGGGAAAGAAGCGATATTAAAAAGGCAATTAATAAGTGTTTAAACATGTGGCGCTCTTTCTACTTTAGTTATTACTTTAACGTTTGCAAGCTGCTCGGTCAAAACCTCTACCTGCTTGCTGAAGGATTTATTCTCCTCGGTTAGCTTAAGCATACCCTCCTTGAGCTGAAGGTTTTCCTTTGATACTTTTTTAAGTTCTAGCTTCACATCCGCATATTGCTCCTTTACGGTGACCAGCTCCTCCAGTAGAGTCGCATTTTTCTTTGCGAGCATATCAATTGAAGCCTGCAGCTGCTGCAGGAAGTCATTATTGCGGATGCGTTTGCCCGCTAGGTATGAAATTACGCTGGAGATTGGAACCATAATTATTGATCCAAGGTTAACCCAGTCTATTGATCCCAAGGTGCTCATAAGAGTTACTATTTTTTAAGGTAAAGTGCTATTTCCCTCTCTCTCCGCTTAACAAGTCCGGGCTGTACGGCTGTATTACCGTTATCGTCCGTAGAGTGTACCCAGCGGCGTAATTCTGCCGGTATTCGCGGGTCGCTGGAGCTGGCTTTAGCATATCTGTAAAATGTAGAGGATAAAAACTTCGGTGCTCCAAAGTTGAAAATGAAGTCGGCAAAGGCGTCAAACTGATTCTGCGTAAGTATAAGACCGCTGTTGTTAAGAGTACCCTCAATGTCGCGTATGTCCTCTTGTAGGAGTTGCTCCGCCTTGTCGGCGGTTATCACCATACCCGCACGGGCCTTTTTTGTATGGCCATAGCCAATAGTCCACTTACCGGCCGGACACCTGTAGGCCTGCAAACGCAGGCCCTCAGATTCCTTTATCAGTTGTACCCCTTGCTGACTTACTTTCATGTGCTAGGAGTGTTAAATTACTTCCTTCCACTTAAGAACGTCTGCGGCGAATGTTGCTCCTGCCACGTGCGACTCAAGCGCATAGTAGGTTTTACCTGCCGAAGTCACGAGAACGCCTGCGGCGTAGTCGGTACCGGTTGCCCAGGCGGTTGCTGCGATGATTGCCTGGCCAATAAGGAGGACTCCCTTCTTATCTGTGCGGCGTGAGCGTCCGCCCATGCGAACCAGGCCAGAGTAAATGTCACCATAGTTTTGTGCCGAGTCAACATCCTCGAAGAACTTCACCTCTCCAAGAGCACGCTCAACAAGATCCTTGTGCCATGCAATAGCGGCTCCGCAATGAGCGGCTGCACCTGCAGTGCCCGGCTCTACAGCGGCGTCTGCAAGAAGGCGGGCAACCTCTGAACGCATAAGGAAGTTAAAGCTGTCCAGCTTACCTACGAGCCCTGTTGCAGGGTCAATGCCGGTAACGAAATCTCTGTGCTCGTTGGCGGTAAGAGAGTCGGTGAACTGGCCGTACATTTCTGCGTCAAGCATAATGTATCTGCCCTCTGTTGGGATGCCCCACTTGTTAAACTGCTTGGCAGCTTTTTTCACATCCGCGCGAGTAATCGCACGGCGATAGCCGGTTGCGTCGTCAAGGTGAGCTGCCACAATTTGCTCGTAGGTGGCGCCGGTGGTGCGGATAATGGTTACTCCGGTTGGTATCCACTTGTAAATCATGTCAACGCCAATTGCCTCGGCAAGAGCGTTTTTAGTTTCCCTCAGCACGGAGTCACGCTTTGAGTAAGAGGCCTCAACAGCTTCCGCGTTGGTGATATGAACCGGGTCGCTGGTGTACTCGTCAAGGTTATAGGTAATGTCGGTATCGGTACGCCTTACTGCAACAGCAGGAAATACCGACCTGTTACGGGTTACCGCCGGCGCTGCGCCAGCCTGGTTGATGTGTACCACCTTACCGGCAAGTACAAACTCGTCTGCATTTACGGCAAACGCAAGGTGCGGATTCGCGGCGTATATACCTTCAACGATATCCCCTTGCCAAATTTCTTTTTCTACAGCCATTTTTTGGTTTTTATTAATAGTGATTATTTACTTTTAGGATGCCTACATATTTTTAGGCTCAGAGCCGTACTTTTCCTTGAACTTGCTCTTGTACAGTTCAGGGTAGCTTAGTTTAACTTTTGCGAGGAGGCCTTTCTTATCCAGCTGCTCGAATGACAGCTTTTCAAACTCGGCGAGTTCGCCCTGGGCACCTTTACCAAGGTTTACCTGAACATTCGGGCGTTCAGGAATTGACTCGAGAGAAAGCTTTGCAGCTGCAAAGTCCTTTTCGAACAGTGTTAACTGTGACTCCTTCGCTTTGGCGTCAATTTTGCCGGCAAGAATTGCCGCGTCTACGAGCTGTACCGCTTCGGCCTTCTGAGCGGCCTTTTTGTCTGTCTCAATTTGTGACAGGGTAAGAGAGAGGGCATCTGTCCGTCCCGCCTTTTCAAGCAGGGTGTCCAATGCGCTCAAAATTTCGGGCTCAGCCGCATTCGGCTTAAGACCGAGCTTTAATGCAATGTTCTCCATTTCTTCAATATTTGGTTGTGTGATAGTAGATATGAGCTTTACCGGGCAAGAGCTGCCGGCGCTGAGGGTTATTGCCATGTCGGTATCCCCCAGGAGAGGATCTGCACAAAGGACAAGTGCGTCGTCGTTCCCCCCAATATCGACGATTGACGCTTCAATAAGCTTTGATTTAATGAGGGCGTATCTTGTTTGCCCTGGCTTCAGGTACTTTTTCTCCTCGGAGGCGAGTACCGGGTCAAGTCTTACGGACGCCATTCTCAAGTGGCCCGCTTCAACTTTGTCACGAATTGACACAGCGAATGAGTCGTTTTCGTCAAAAATTGCATCGGCCAGAAGGCGCGTGCCCTCTACCCGTACATTTTCCCAATGCCCTATTGGCAAAACCTCATCCTTTGTTCCGCGCCATGCACGGTTGTGCATCCAAAGCATCAAAGGATTTTTCTTGAACTGTTCAAGGGCTATCCCGCCTGTTAATACCCAAAATCCGTAGGTGTTTACATTTTCGTCGGAGAGTATGAATGTTTTTGCCATCGCGCTTATTTTTCACAAAAGTTGAAAAAGTGGCTACTTGGCACAAAAAGAGTGTAATACCTTCACACTCTTTTTTAATAACACACGCCCGCGGGTCAATTTTGTAACAAAAAAAAATGGGCGAGCTAACAAACAAACAAAAAAAGGAGTGGGCCAAAACGCTTTACATACAAGAGGGACTCTCGCAAAAAGAGATTGCCGAAAAGGTCGGCGTTTCGAAAGTCTCGGTAAACAAGTGGGCGAATGACCCGGCCGAAAATTGGGAGCGGCTCAAGCAGTCAATGCTCATTACCCGTGAAACTCAACTCCGCCGCATGTACGCCCAGCTGGACGAGCTCACCTCCGCAATCGCAAAACGGGAAGAGGGAGTGCGCTTTGCATCGTCAAAGGAGGCAGACACAATCAACAAATACACCTCGGCAATCAGAGCGCTTGAGACAGAGGCCAGTATTGCAGACGTGGTTGAAGTCTGCAAACGACTTTTAAGTTACCTGAGACCCATAAGCCCGCAAAAAGCAAAGGATATCGCACCTGTTTTTGACGACTTCATTAAACACCTTCTAAAAAAGTAAGCTATGGCCAGCCAGAAGATAACAACGCGCCAGGCAATTTCAGAGTGGGATAAGTATTATGAAAACTTTCTCGCGGCTGTAACTGCAGACGCAAACGAAACCCCCGATGCCAAGCAAAAACGTATAAAGGCGCTGGAGGGTGACTTCGAGGAGTGGAAAGTTTATTACTTCCCCCGTTACTGTTCGGCCCCGGCAGCTCCGTTTCACAAAAAGGCCAGCAAAAGGGCGCTTGCCAACCCGGAGTTGTACGAAACAAGGGCATGGTCAAGAGAGCTAGCCAAGGACGTAGTTTGTATGATGGAGACAATCTACCAGGCCCTTACCGGTATCAAAAAAAATATCCTGTTTATCTCAAATTCCCTGGATAAAGCTTCCGAGCTTCTGGAGCCCTACCGAATTGAGCTCACCAAAAATGAGCGCATTATTAACGACTACGGTATTCAGCAAATGCCTGGGTCATGGGCCTATGGCGATTTTACAACCACACAGGGTGTAAGTTTTCTTGCGGTTGGAGCTGACCAGTCACCGCGCGGATCACGCAGCGAAAACGTGCGCCCGGACAAAGTAATTGTTTCCGACATTGATACTGACGAAGACGTGCGTAACCCCGAAATAATTAAAAAGCGGTGGGAGTGGTTTGAAAAGGCCGTTTACCCTACTCGTGCGGTAGATAAGCCCTTTCAGGTAATGTTTCTGGGTAACTTGATAGCAAAGGACAGCTGTATAGCCAGGTCAATGGCAATGGCCGATTACGTGGACGTGGTTAACCTTGAAGATAAAAACGGAAATAGCTCCTGGCCGGAGAAAAATACGGCTGAGCACATTGCCAGGATAAAGTCAAAGGTGAGCGCCGCGGCCTATCAGGCAGAGTATATGAATAACCCGCTTACGGAGGGCTCAATTTTCAAGCAGGTAAACTGGGGTAAAATACCGGCACTTCAGAAGTTTAAGTTTCTCGTCACCTACGGCGACCCCGCACCATCTAACAGTAAAAATAAAAAGGGCTCTTATAAATGTGCCTGGCTAATGGGATACCTTGACGGAAAGTTTTACGTCATAAACGGGTTTCTTGATCACGTTACAAACTCCGATTTCGCACTTTGGTTTTACAACCTTAAAGACCTTGTAAATGACAGGTCAGTTGTCTACAACTATATTGAGAATAACTCCCTTCAGAACCCCTTTTATGAGCAGGTTTTTATACCAATTTTCGCCGCCCTCGCAAAGGAAAGGGGGCATATTGGTATAACGCCCGATACGCGCGATAAGCCTGATAAGTTTTCGCGTATAGAGGGCAATCTTGAGCCTCTTAACAGAACGGGGTGCCTTATTCTCAATGAGGAGCTAAAAGATAACCCGCATTTCGCGGAGCTGGCAAACCAGTTTTTACTTCTTTCACCGCAAATGTCCTATCCAGCAGACGGCCCCGATGCCGTAGAGGGTGGCGTTTGGATAATTAATAGCAAGAAAGCCCTTGAGTCAATGGACGCAATGCACTTTGGCAAAAGGCACACAAATAAAAAACGTTACTAATATGTGGATTACTAAACAAGATCTGGCCACACATCTTCGTACAGAGGTTATTGACGCTATCTCTCGCAACGATGAGGCAGTTGTCGCAGCTTCAATTGACTCTGCTATTGTCGAGGCGAAGGGATATCTTTCTGCTTACGATACCGATACCATATTTTCAACAGCTGAGGAGAACAGGCACGGTTTACTTCTGCTTTTTGTCAAGGACATAGCGGCTTATCACCTTATCTGTGTGGCAAACATTAACACGCAGCTGGAGCTACGCAAACAGCGCTACGAAAGAGCCGTTAAATGGCTTACCGACGTTAAGAATGCCGCGATTGCAGTAGACCTACCACTTAAAAAAGATGAAAGCGGTAACCTAGTGGAAAGCCGTGTAAAAATGGGAAGTAATAATAAACGCGTTCAACACTTTTAAGATATGGCAAAGAATACAAAGACACCGCCGGCACAGATTGTGGTAAATAACCTAGTAATAAAGGCGGCAAACAGGGCCACACTTGATATTTCCAACTGGAGAACAGCCCTCACCTCGGCCGAAAGAGGACGCCGTACACAGCTTTACGACCTTTACGATGACGTTCTTCTTGATAACGTTTTATCCGACGCGATTGAAAAGCGTATTGAGGCAATAACAAATGCCGATATCGTTTTTGCGAACGCAAAGGGGGAGAGCGTTCCGGAGCTTGACAAGCTTATAGACTCGTCCGAGTTTGAAACGCTATTAAAAGAGATCCTGGGCTCAAGGTTCTGGGGCTGCTCACTCATTCAGGTAGATTTTACCCCAGATAAGAAAATGTCTGTATGGCCGGTACCGCGAAAGCATATCCGCCCAAAAGATAAAATGATTGCCATTGAGCAAAACGATGAAAAGGGCTATCCCTTTGCCGACGACGACCGGTTTATTTTCGTAGGAAGTGAAGCGGGACTGGGGCTTATACTTCGGGCATGTCCATACGTTATCTATAAGCGCGGAGACTTTGGCGACTGGGCACAATTTGCGGAGGTATTCGGAATGCCGTTCCGAAAGGCAACCTACAACAGCCAGGACGAGCAAACGAGGCTTCTCCTTGAAAAGGCTATGGAGCAGTCCGGCTCTGCATCCTACGCGGTAATACCCAACGAGGCAAACTTTGATATTATTGAGTCTAAAACAAACGGCAACGGGCAGCTTTACAATCTCCTGAGAACCGCATGTAACGAGGAGATTCTGGTAGGTATTCTCGGCCAAACAATGACAACCATCAACGGCTCTTCACGAAGCCAGTCGGAGACCCACATGGACGTGCAGGAGAATAAGCATAAGTCAGACCGTCGATATGTTCAGAGAATACTTAACGAATACCTTATACCTCTTATGGAGAAGAGGGGTTTACCCGTGCAAGGCGGGTGGTTTTCGTTCCCGGAAAAGGGCGAGAGTATCTCGCTTAAGGAGCGCGCAACAATTGACCTGCAAATGGTCAATATTGTTGACATTCCCGCCGATTATTTTTACGATACCTACGGCTATCCAAAGCCAAAGGACTCTGATAAATCTGCAAATAAAAAAGTTAGCGAGGAGGAAAAGTCGCTGGCGCAGAGGTTTGCCGGTTTTTTCGTAAAAGCCCTCCGCGAGAGGGCAGACTAGAGGAGACAGTTGAGTCACTTTATTACGGGCACATTTGCGGTGAGGACTTTGTGGAACTGGCCGGCAAAAAAAGCGTATTTAAAGGGGTATCTCAGGAGGTCATTGATGCTGCCCTGAAGAATATTTTTGGTAAAAAAGTAGACCTAAAAAAGGGGGTTGAGCCAAACTTATATGTCGCAACACTTGCGGCCATAACCGACGCCATAGATGGCGGCTTCTCAGGCGTTGAGCTGGGGGAAGAGAATAAAAATTTCATTGACGAGCTTAAAGCAAGCGCGAAAGTATTTGCGGCGTTTAAAACTCACCGCCAGCAAAATGATATTGCACGCGAGCTGCTTGATGAAGCCGGAAAGTTGAAGCCCTTTAATAAATTTGTTGAGGATACCAAAGCGGTAATAGGTAAGTACAATAAGGTTTGGTTGCGAACAGAGTTTGATACTGCAGTTATACGCGCGCGCCAGGCGGCAAACTTTAAGAAATACCAGGAAGATTCAGACCTGTTCCCAAACCTCAAGTGGCTCCCGTCTACAAGCCCGCATCCGCGCGAGGTACATACAAAGTTTTACGGACTTGTGCTGCCGCAAACGGACGACTTCTGGAGGGCACATTATCCGGGTAATGACTGGAACTGTAAGTGCGGAATCACCAATACTGACCAGGAAGTTTCGCCAAGTATTCCAAAATCGGGGTACACACCGGCACCGGGGCTTGATGAAAATCCGGGTATTACGGGGGAGATATTTACCAAATCGCACCCATACGTTACCGAGGCATATCCGGGGGCGGCAAAGGCGGTTAAATCGGCTATAAAAGGGGACAAGGAATGACACCTGAAGAATTTTTCAAGAAGATTAAAAATAACCTTGGGGAGATAAAAAGGTTTATTGACCGTGACATGCCGCGTGTTGCCGGTAAGCTCGCGGTAGACCACTACAAAGATAGCTTCCGTAATCAGGGGTTTACGGATAAAACACTCGCCAAGTGGCAGCCCTCTAAAAGAACGCTTTATCCAGACCGCCACGCGTCCAGCCAGTACGGAACATTGCTGAGCGCAAGAAACGAGCTTATGGAGGCTATTACGTACCGTGCCGGACTTGGATTTACGATTATCCTCAACGATAAGGAGTATGCGGAGATACACAACGAGGGCGGGCCGGTAAATATAAACGTTACTGTTACGCCCAAAATGAGAAAGTTTGCCTGGGCAAAACACTTCAGCGCGGAGAAAGATTCGGAGGAAGCGGCAAAGTGGAAGGGTATGGCCCTTACTAAAAAGAGTATGCTTAACATTAAGTTTACAATGCCGCAAAGGCAGTTTATTGGAGAGTCTGAAAAGCTTAATACAAGGATTGCCGATAAGGTAGAAGAGAAAATTACTAACCTTTTAAACAACAATTAAACGGCCATGAAACGCATTTACGAAGGGGTTGCAAAACTTATACAAGATAACGTATTTGAGATTGCCTGGATTGACCAGGACACCGGGCAGCTGGAGTATTATACCTTAAGGCCCGGGCTAGACTTCCCCGCGGCGCTTATTGACGTATCGTACACAGATTGCCAAAACAATGGCGCCGGGCAAGAGCAGCGCTGTACCGTCGAAATAAACGTAAGACTGGTATTTGAGGTATGGAGCGAGGCCAACATGGCGGCTCCGGAGTCAGTAAGAGATTTGGCGCTGAGCTTTTATGATATTATTGACAAAGTTCGCCTCGCGTTGCACGCCCGGAAGATCGCAACGGGGGAGGTTCTTTACCGCACCTCGGTACGCCCGGAGAGGCGAGAGGATGGTTTAAAGGTATTCAATATGTCGTTCAGATGTAAGACTACTGAAAAATAAAAAAGAGCCCCACATCGGGGCTCTTTCAATTAAAGCTTTATTCTACGTTTACGGATTAGCTTCTCCGTAAACGTCCCAGTCCTCGGCAAGCAGGTCAATAATGGTAGGGCTGTATGCGGTTACCATGTTGCCCTGTTGTACAAGCGCAATTTGGTTTGAGTAGTCAATCCCGCTAATTGGGGAATCTACAGCATTTATGCGGCGTTCAAATTCGCACTTTACACTATGCGGGAGAGACGTCATAACTGGCACAATCACTTTATCCACAAGAGTAGGAACCTGGCGAAAAATAAACATATCTTCGTCCCACCCTTCCCTTTTTACCATTAGCCCATTCTTAAGGGCTTGTACTGCTGATCCTATGTCCATGATTTAGATTGATTGGGTTTTATAATGCCCGCCCAGGGCGAATTAAGTTAAAATAGTTTTAATTGATTTTCACTCTTTGTCTCTTTTGGCGGCTCAACTTTGGTATACTTAAGGAAAGACCGGTAGCCGATGCCCCACTGCGGGTAGACGAAATGCCGCCACACCGACTTGAGACACTTTGCCTGATTCTCCTTCTCGTAGTTTTGCTCTACTATCCGTTGAATCATACGGGCTCTAATAAAATATCCTTTCTTATTGTATGCCATCCGAGTTTTATTACTACATTTGCAAAGGCCCGCCAGCCATTGCCTTGAGTCTATTTGCTCGGGGCTTTTTTTATTATTCCAGGAGAAGATCCTTCGACTCGTTTTCCCTTTGCTTTTTGGGGGCACCAACAGCAGAAATTTTAAGTTTGTCCCGGCTGAAGTATGCTGTAGTATTACCGCAGCACCTTTTGGCCTTAAGGCCGCTCCCACATCTGCAGAGTGCATTTCTGCCAAGCTTTTGCGCTTTTAGCCCCGTAAACCCGTTTTCGGGGCTAATAACCTTTACCTTTCGCTCGTTCATGGCTTGCACCTTACGCCTCAGTTATTCCAAGCGGGAGGCTTACCCAGGCTCCCTCGTCATTTTTATACTCGGCCTTAATATAAGACTTGGACTCAACGGGCTTGTACGCGTTTTTAATAATCGCAACTCCCTCCAGGAAACGGTCATTCCGGGACTGCTCTGCAAGCTGCTGGAGCTGCAGAACCCGTGACGCCTTGAGCATGCCCTTCTGATCACGCGAGAGCAATCTTAAGATGCCGGCAACCAGCAGCTTTGAATTTTCGTCCTGTGCGAGGGATGCAATATACTCCTTCACGATCTGAATGCCCGTTTCTACAGTGTCATCGTATGCGTCGTTCACGTTGACTCCAAGGGTAATTCTGTACTTCCCGGAATCGTCGGTAAAGGTGTGGCTGCGTTGCTCAAGTTTAATTCCGTACAGTTCCCCTTTAAGTGCAATTGATGCGGCAAACATTTCTCGAATACTGGCCTTTACCTCCGCGAGTTTTTTGGAAGATTCCTCCAGTATGGGAAATGCGGTTCGTACGTTTTCACTTACCGAAGCCTTATAGGCTATCGCGTCGTTCTCCTTTTTTTGTTTTTCTGCTGCCTCTTGCTCCTGCAGCTGCTCCATAAGCGCCTTGCGCTCTTCCGGCTTTAAGTTTTTAATGTCCATATCTGAAGTGTTTTTAAATTGTGAATTAACATCGTTTAAAAGGTTATTAAATCTATGCCCCAGCTTGAGGGCATTGGCCACCATTGATAGTACCGTTTCCCTGAAGTAACCATCGCGCTAGTCTCTCCGGTCTCCCGGGGCACAGGGTATTGAAAAGCACATGTCGCTTATCTCCGCTCGTGTGTGATCGTATAGCTTACAATGGTAACAGGTTGGCCCGGTAGGCTTATGGACGAACCTTAATGTCATGCCATTGTACCTTATGGTATTTTGGCTCTTTGAAATTTTTAAGTTTTCCATAGCAATTCTATTTACCCTGAAGCCTGAAAAACTCACTCGTTAAAATTTCCTCGCAGTCAGCGGGGGGTAAATAATCGCCCGCGGCCTTTTCGGAGACATGGAACAAAAAGTTTTCCTCCAGTGCTTCCCAAACAATACCTATATGGCTAAATTGCCATTTTGGCTTATAACCGACGCATTCGTTAAGCTCCCAGGGCGCAACGAGCGGAAGTCCCTTAATGGCATTTCCAAGAGCCCGTCCCTGGCCTACGTTACGACGTGGAAAGTATTCTTTGTGGGCCACCTCTCTAAGATAGTCTGGAACGTTTGAGCCATCCGAAAAAATAAGTGCGGAAATTCCCCCGGAAATCGCTCCTTTAGCTCCTCTCCATTGGTCGGCTCCAACTACCTCAACAATCTTTCTTGCCTCAGCCTCGCAGGCCATAACTTTGGCCAATACCTCGGCAATTTTTTTGCCTGTCTCGCTTGTTTTTAATGTCTTGTAATACATTGCTTTATTATTTAAGTGTGAATAATGATTATCGAATATGCTCAACCACTCCGTTGGCATCTGGCTTACCCCACTTGCGGGATTTGTTTATTTCGTGTTTAGACCTGCAGGCGCTTATAATTATGTCAACGCCAAACCCCATGTGAGCTGCGATGTCCAGGAGTAAAAGTTGGCAATCTGCAATCTCCTCGGTTAAGCGGCAGAAATTTTCTTCGGTAGGATCCTGCAGGCAATTTACTGTTGCCTCCGTAAGCTCGCGGGACTCCTTTTGCAAATGGTGGGAAAGGGGAATACTTCGCGTTGCGGAGAAGTTCCCGGAGTCAAACGTATTATCTGACCACTGGCGCTGAGCGTCCATTAGCTTTTGAAAGTTTTTAAGTTCGTTACTCATTTTCAAGGGTTGTTACATATTTAATAATATCGTCCCACGATGGAAGGCCACAGGCGTTATGATCGTCAATATATACGTCTGCGTACACCTTGCGGGAGTTATCGCCGTATTTAGCCGCATTTTGCGGTTCCTGGTCATTTACCCGGGAGAACTGAAAGCCCTCTTCCACAAGCCAGTTTATTGCCTGAAGTAAAAGGTCTCCGTTGCGGCAAGTCCAAATAATAATATAGTGGCCCTTTTGTCTTAGTGTGGCAAGAGCCGCTCTGGCCTCCTGGCTTGGCACTCCTATTTGCGGATATGTGCCATGGTGTAAAATACCGTCAAAATCAACTGCTATTATCATTACTTGTTATATTGGTGAACGTTTGTTGTTCTTACTCCCCGCGGCGAAGGCTCGCCCTTGTAAAAGCTGCCGTCCAACTTTGCCTGCGAAACGGTTATCTTATATCTGATTTGGTTAAGCTCTCGCCAGGTGTCCTCGTTATGGTTACCGGAGAGGAGTTTTTTTTCAATCTCTGATTCCTGCTCCAGCAGCCCCTGCAACTTCTTTTTTTCCGCGGTATAGTCCGCCTTGTTTTGAACGTCGGTTCGCTTCATAGATTCGTTAATTATTAATTTATTAAGAGCGCTTCGAGGTGTATTAAAGCTTGGACGCCTCATCCTTAACCTCCTTTAGGGTTTTACCCAGCTCCCTAACCTTTTGGGCGGTATAGGGGCTGTTTTGGTCCTCCAACACACCGCCCATTGTAATAACGTCCTTTACAGCCGCAACGGGCAACTCTACTATGTTAAAACCCGTTTTGATAATTTTACCCAGTAATCCCATAATTATAATTTAGTTTTGGTTTTTAATCGGTTGCCTTTTGAATTGCGGCTTTTGCCTCGGCAAGAAGTTGGCTTAGCGCAATAAATTCATCTTTATATTCTTCCGATACGCCGATGATTGGCTCTGGGGGGAGAATCAAATATTTATGTTCAACAAGACGACTACACACTTTAAACATTTCATGTGCCGCCGATTCAAGCTTAAGTTTTTTTTCTTCGTCGCCACTGCAATCTCCGTAATCGCCATTTCTCTCTAGCCCATCTATGTACGAGGCTCGATACTCCCCAAGGTACTCGCCCGAGCTTCTAAATACTTTTTTTGCATAATCAACATGGCCGTTCATACGGTATATAGAGCCGGAGATTAATAATATATCTCCTTTGCGTATAAGGTTTTCTCCTATACAAAAGTCTGCTTTTGCTATTTGTTTTCTTAAGCCCATCTTACTGTTGTTTACGGGTGAATGTATTTTGAAGGTATTTCCAGCTCAAAACTTCCAGGGTAAATAAAGTTTTAAATTCCGCATGAGACCACTGCCAACCCTGGGCAATCTCCTTATTTTCTATTCGCCTAATATTGTGAAGACTAGTTTTTCCGTTACCCCGCTTGCATAAGGCCTGGACAATAACACCAATCGCCGGGAGAGAAATATCCTGTAGCTCTTTTAGCTCCTCTCTGTAGGTGGCAAGAGTGCGCCTCATTTGATTTGTATCAGCCACAACGGCGGCGAAGGTTGAACGCTTCTTATTATGATCTTTCCGCAGCCATTCGTCACGCTTTTGAATTAGAAGCTCAATTGCCGATATCTCCTCGGCCTTTACTTTAACCTGTTTTTCAAGTGGTAAACTGCTTGTTTCCACTACTATCATTTTTCCCATGGTAATTAATTTAAGTTATGATCATGTTTAATTTGCTGAAGTGCCCTCTCAAGGTTAAGAGCCAGGAGCGATTGCTCTTCAAGTTCAATGTTTACGCTTACCCTGTTTTTCCTTACAAAGGTGTTGTAAATCTCCTCAAGGCGGGACACAGATATCTTGTTGAAGTTTCCGCAATTTGCCGCTCTGCAGGCGACACCTTTTGCGTAGGTAGTTTTTGCCCTGGTATCTTCAAAATAAACGCCGTTCCTGTCGAGCCAATTGCAGATTGACGCAATAACACGTTTACGCCAGATGTCACTCTCCGGATCATACTTCGATTTTGACTGCGGGCTCTGAAAACTTTCGAGCTTCATTTCGTAAATCATCCTCTCGTAGCACTCCGGGTATTTGTCGTACAGTTCGCTCAGGGAGGAGGTACGGCCGTTTGAGTAGTGCGATACAACTCCGCTCTTAATTTCCTCCTTGTATGCCGGATTATACCCCGCCGTTTGGCGAAGTAGCGTCCAGAACTTACCGTGTGTTTTATTTTTTGTTTCCATTATTATTTCTCCTGTTGCTTTTCGCCCCAATAGCGTGAGGCTCCTTCATTCCAAATTGTTATATAGTTACTCTCGCCATTATTTTCTGAGTAGCGGGAGTTGACAAAGGCGCGGTACCCCTCTACTCGAATTTTAACCATAGCATCGTAACGGATTTTGTTGGCCACCCGCCCGTCCGGAAGTTTTCCCTCAGCGTGCGATACGAATATGAATAGCTTGTGCGGGAAACGGCGTTTTAGGTCTTTATACTCCTTGTAAGTTATGTCCGCGTACTGAACGGAATCGGTAACAATGATGCGTGGTGACTTTTTCTTACTAAGCCGTTCAATAAGCTCCTCCGTTGACTCCCCTTCAACGATTGCAAACCTCTTAACCTCGTCCATTTTGTTACGCTTAAGGGCTATTTGCATCGACCTTCCAACACCCTCCTCAAGGCTGTTCAAAAGAACCGGTTCAAAGCCGCATAGGTATTTACAGAGCTGAAGCATAAAAGAAGTTTTACCGTTAAATGACTGCCCCCACATTATCCAGCTGCCACCCACCTCCGGGTTACCGATTGCCGTTTTCCAGTTGCCCGAAAACTCAAGAGTATTTTTTTTGGCTGAAAGAACCTGGCTGGCGGAAAGAGCTTTTGCCATTCTACATGTTTTTTATAGCGTGAATTTTCCTGCGAACGCGGCGTAGGTCGTACTCCGAGTCCTCAATTACATCTTTAATTTGTTGTTTCTCGGTTATTCCGTTGGCTATACACACCTCGGTGATATCACGTGAGCCAACGCCCTGGAGCGGTATAAATCTGCGGCCAATACGACTAAAAATCTCTTTGTAGCCCTTGCGATTGCACTTTAAGCCCTTTTTAATTCGCTTTTCAAGGTGATCTGTTGCGCAAAGGATTATTCCGCAGCGATCCTCCAGCTGGTTGTATATGGTTATGAAAAAGTAAAGTACCTGGTCAGAAAGTTTGTCGGCCTCGTCAATGATAATAAGGGGCTTATCCATGACCTTTAAACCGCGCACTATCTCTGCCATCATTTCGTTAACGTTATAGCCGGAGTAATCCCTACCCATTGCGGAGAGGAGCTCCTGCATAAACGCTTTCCTGTTCCAGTACTCCGCGCAGCAAAGTGTGAAAACCCTCTTGTGCGTAGATGCGTAGTTACGAATTGCCAGGCTTTTTCCGGACCCGGCTTCGCCTACAATGGCCAGTACGTTTGAGAACTTCTGAGCATCGCTAAGCATGATGTTCATGAGCTGAAAGTCTCTTGTTTCAACAACTGCCCAGGTGTCTGCAGAGTAGCCGATTTGTGAGGCAATATTGCGCCACATTTCGTCTGCAATCATGTCCCAGTCTCCGGTTAAAATCTTTGATACAACCGCGCTGCTGGCACCCTTAAGCGAATTTGCCGCTTTGTTTTGTGAGCCCTTGTGCTCGCAATAGTCTGCGAGTGCCTCTCTGATTTGTTTTTTCTCTGAATCCTTCATATTTTTGTATTGCTTTATTATTAATTGGCTCGGCCGGACTTGCTCCGCCGGGCTTTTTTATTACATTGATTTGCGGGCGTATTCGTAGGCGTCGAATGTATCCGACTCAGTTATGCCCACCATAACTTTATTGCTGGCCGCCTTTTGAATTGAGCCTATTTCAGCGAGAACCTTCTCCCTCTTTGCGGCTCTCTTTGATGCCTTGCTTGTTTGGATACCCATAATGGCCGGCGACTTCATGTTGTAGTCCTCTGCGCTTGTACCGGCGGCCTTTTGCATTGCGGTCATTCTCGCGTACCTGTCAAGGCGGGCCTTTTTGTTTGCCAGCTCAATATCCTTGATGTATTTTGCCTCCCACTCTTCCTGCTCTTGCTTGCCTCTATGGATAGCCACCTTTGTAGATGCTGCCGTTGAGAACCTTAAGCCTGCAGACGTCTTTTCGTATAGAAATACTACTGACATATCTGCGGGGTCGAACTTAACGACGAACTTTTTATCAATATTTTGCTGAAGCCAGTCAAGATCCGGAAGGTTGTCTGAGTTGTTTACCACATAGTCATACTTTAAATTCTTTTCGCGGAATGAAATTCCCCAGGCGGTGCAAACAGCCTCTTTCTCCCTGGTCACATAGAACAAATCAACGATATCCCACAGCTCAACCTTATGGGCCTCCGGATTAGTGGACGCCTGGTACATTTCAATGCGTGAAATACCGGTTTTATGGTGCGGCATATTGTTCCACTCCTCTCTGCGGGCCTTGTACGCCTCTCTTATTTCACTTTCGGTTGGAAGGTCTTGCTTGTTTGCCAGGATAAATTCCATGTTCGCGCGGCTTTCGTCTGCCTTTGCGGTAATGTTCTGGCCGGAAAAGAACCAATCTTTTTTAAGAATTTGCTGCTGAAAGCGCCCAAACGCAGACTCAATGGTTTTTGATCTACCATTATACGGGGCAGTTTTAATTGCCAGGTGCGCCAGCTTGCGTAAAAAATCGCTGTTTTCGAGTTTTTTGTGGCCGCCCTGGTTGTCATAGGTGATTTGGTACGGACGATATTTTGAGAAGTTAAATGCCATTTTATAGGCCATAAATTGCGCCTCAAAGTCCTCCGACTTGCTAATGTGATATCCCAGAAATACCTCCGAATATGCGTCCATCACCTCGTACACTTGAAGCGTGCCTATCTGGCGGCGGCCCTCGGAGTCTAAAAACTGATAATAGTAGTTTAGCTTGGTTCCGTCACTGTACCACAGCGAGTCGCGGTAAGTTGGCATATGAGTCTTATGGATATATGAGTACTTTTCCTTTGACTTAAGCTCGCCGTAGCGATGTGCATACCATAGCTGAGTAATTTCGGGCGAGTACAGGAAGTTGTACATTGTTTTATCGGTTTTGATTTTTGCCCAGCCGGTCATTTCCTCGGCCTTCTCGTTATACTCACGGAACAGCTGATTTACCGACGCTACCTTATTAACGTTATCACACCAACGTGTGAGTATCCATATTTTTGCCTGCTCCGGTATCTTCTCGGTGTTTTTATTGCAGAATTTGCCACTAATTAGAGACGAATAGCCACCTTTTTCAAACTCCTCAAGCTTCCACTTCAGGCGGCGGTGATTATTTGGCAGAGAATGCTTAATTGGATCATCCCCGTAGGCAGATGCGTTTACAGCTGCAGATATTTGCGGCCACATTCCTTTTGTGATACCGCCGAGAGCCTTAACGAATGCAGTCCGGTCGTTAACAAGTACCTTTATCGCCTTTAACATTGAGGCGTTTGCGGTGTACTCTTCAATTTTATCTGCGGGGAGATGATCCCCGGAGATAAGTAGGTGCTGCGAGTAAAATTTTCTTGCCTCCTGGTCAACTTGATAAACGCCCTTAATGGTATACTTTGCCGACGCGTGCTCAAGCTCCCCGTATCTTTCCCTTACCATTGCGAGTATTCGCGAGGGCAGGCTTTTAACCTCTACCAGCGCGGGAGTTTGAAAACTTGCGCGTCTTACCCTGTTTATTTGCTTACGTGAGCTATACTTTTTATATGCCGGGTAGGACATAATGCCATCTGTCAACTCGTCGACAGAAATGCATAGCGTGTTATTATAGTATTCCATAATATTTAAGTTAAGCCGATTTAACGCCTCCCCTGTTGAGGGCCGCTGCACGAATTTTAATAGACAGAATGCTATTTGTTTTACCGGCTAAAGCCTCACGAATAGTGACATGACTGCACTTGAAGAGCTGCGCAAGCCTCTTTTTTTCGCCGTGATCAACAATGATTTTTTGCATTTTTATTGATATTTAAAAATTATTCTATCTTTGAAGTAACTTTCGATATTGAAAGTCGATGCAATATTATAGACTAATTTCTATTTTTCCAAATAAAAAATGGACTATTTTCTATCAAAATAATGAAAGCCATTGAGAGACTAAGTGTTTACCTTGAATATAAGGGCATTAAGCCGGCCGCATTTGAGCGTCTGGCGGGCATCTCAAATGGTTATATAGGTAAAGCCCTGGCCCGAAATGCCGATATTGGGGAGTCAATTTTACATTTGGTGTTAGAATATTGTCGTGATTTAAGCCCGGAATGGTTTGTTTTTGGGAGGGGAGAGATGATAATAAGCGACAATAGTCTATCCAAAGGGCATGCAAAAGCAAATCTGCCACAGGTAGAAAAGGGAGTGCCCCTAATCCCGTTCTCGGCGTTTGCCGGAAACGGACTTAAAACTTTTGATGACCTGACTATTGAGCATTATTATATTATACCCGAGTTTAAGAACGCCGACTTTATTATTCGCGTAAAGGGTAACAGTATGTTTCCAAAATACAGCTCGGGCGACTTGGTTGCCTGCAGGATTGTTTCGGAAACCCTGTTTTTTCAATGGAATAGTATTTACGCTATACACACCCGCAGCCAGGGAGTATTTATAAAGCGAGTTAAAAAGTCACAAAAGCCGGATCACATATTGCTTGTATCAGACAACGCCGATTATGAGCCTTTTGATGTTCCGCTATCGGACATTTTGACAACTGCAAAGGTTTTAGGTGCTATAATTCTTGAATAATCTAAATATGAGAAAGTTTATGTTTGTACTTGTCGCCATGGCGGCAATTTCGTGCTCACCAAAATTGTCTGAGCGCATGGTTACTACGGTCTTTTTTGACTACAGTAAAGCCGCAGCCGGCGGAATATTTCTCTCTCCCGACTCTTACCAGGGCAAGTACACTCCCATAGGCGATTTGTCAATTACTGTCATTCCGGGAGTTGAGCAGGCAACCGCTAAGCCTTATTATGACTATCTGAACCAACAGTACGCAAAATATGGAACTACCTCAATAGTGGAGGAGGAGATGAACCCGGATATGCTTTCAAAAATTATTACGGATGAAGTCAAAAAACGCGGAGGCGATGGCTATGTAAACTTTAAGGTTAGTCTTGAATCGGTTTATAACTCTAGCCTCGGGCGAAATTCAACCCGCTATTTTATCACCGGATTTGTCATAAAACGTGAGGAAAAATAAATTCTCCGCACTTTTTTAAGCCACACATACCTATATTATATTAAAGAGCAGCGCCTTAACGCTGTTTTTTTTATTCATATTGGGGTAATAAGGGGGGGTCTATCCGCATAAAAGTGGCATTTTTGGCCTTATTTTGGGAAGTATGTGGGGTGTTATTGCCTGTTTTTTTCCTTGATTTGTCCCCCCATCTGTCCCCCCATCTGTCTCCCTTACCTGCAATTTTGAGAAATTTACCGCACTATTTAAACACCGGTTAACCGGTATTGAAATGGCATTAAAAAAGCCGCTATTTAGCGGCCTGCGAGCGTTCAAAACGCTTGATTTAACAAACTATACGTGCGATTTAATATTTAGGGCTTAAACGGCCCAAGTAATTAAATTTATGCTTATTTTTGAGGGCAAAATTTTGGAGGCAATTAAACGAAAAGTAAACCTGAATTAAATAAAATTGCACATTTCGTTTATACTGCAAAGTTTTACAAATGCTTGTAACTATCTATTAATTAAAGTAGTATTAAGCAAATCCAAATTAATCAACGTGTACATTTCGTTTTACCCCCCTTAAAACAGGTGAAATTAGCCTGGGCGGAGGTGGCTTCAACTCCGCAGTCGCAGAGCTAAACATAAGAGACCATAATGAGGAGAGAGGTATCTCCTACTCTGTCTCGGGAATGTACAAGATGTCATCAAAGGCAGATCTCAGAGGTGCAAAAGGAGACTACAACTGGTCAGAAGAGATGGAGAACTTTGAAGATGACATCTCCCTTTCAGCAAATTTCAGTATTAAGAACTTTAGCGCAGGCATCTACTATCAGAACAAGAAGTCCTCTATGACCACCTATAACAGATCTGCAGAGGATAAGTATCTTGACAGAAATACAATGTGGAACATAGACTTTATTAACGGTTTTGCTAGGTATTCGTCAAATTCCAACGGTAAAGTTAACTTCAGTTCAACCCTATACTACAGAAACTCCACAGTAAGACCAAACACCATATACTACATTATCAAAGATACTGACACCACAAACGGATATCAGGTTGGCTATTACAGGCCTAACCAGCTTATTGGGATAGATAATCAAATTCACTACTCGCCCTTTAAGAGGTTGATGATTACTGGAGGCATCACCGGAGAAATAGAGAGCCTCTCTGAGAATTTTTCTCAAACTATAAGCTCCTCAGTAAATGAGAAGCCCCCATATCCTCAGAAGCCAAACATGCTAAATAACAGATTATTGAGTTACTACCTTCAATTGAATCTTAAAATATTTGAACAACTCTCTTTTGTTGGCGGATTTCGCCATGACTTTTCCAGTTACTATGGTCAGGTATTCACTCCTAGGGCCGGACTTGTTCTAAACACAGGAGAATTCACCGCCAAACTTATGTATAACAATGCATTCCGGGCACCAAAGCCTTGGGACTACACTTATGGTTTAGGCAATCCCTCGCTAAAACCCGAAAGAATTCACTCATTAGAACTCTTTACCTCATACTCAATAGGTAAGAATCTCTCAATTGGAGGCTCTGTTTACAGGAATATAATAAACCAAAAGCTAACACAACAGGTTGACAATCATGGCGTAAGATGGATAAACGACAACAACCTTAACACCTTTGGATTTGAGCTCTATTTGAACTACTCTGCAAATAGGCTCTCACTCCATACAAACTATACATACAACAACTCATACGAATTTGAAGGGATTGCAATACCAGAGATCTCCAATAATGTGCTTAATGCCGTAATTGGATACAGTTTCACAAAACATATCAGAGCAAACATAAGGGCAAACTATATTGGAGGCAGAAACAACCCGTCAATTATACCCACTACCGGAGATAACAGGATTAAGGGGGCCATAATATTTAACGGTGCAATATCACTTGTTGATATTTATGGTTTTGATCTGCAGCTGAAAGTGAACAATTTTTTCAATAAAGAGTACTACCACCCTTCACACAGGTTTGACGGAAGGTACAGACAGCCACAGAGAAACATAATGCTGGTCCTTACATATAATCTCTTTAGGTAAAACTAAATTAGAATAGCATCCTGAATGGTCAGACAACTATTATATCTGAAAGAGAGAATGTTGCTGTTTTCAATAGCAATTTTAGCAATTTTATGCGCAAAATCTCTTGAAGGACAATCCAGGGAGCAGCTTCTTAAAGCAGGATTTGTAGAGAAGTTCACACATTTTGTTGAATGGCCGGAGAGATCTGAGAGGATAGAGTATCAGTTCCGGATTTCTGTCATTGGAGACAACAAACTTGCGGCAGCTTTATCTCAGATTTTCAGACAGGTCAAGGTGAGTGGAAAAAGCGTCGTAGTTGAGGAGAGTTCCTCAGAATTTGATTTAAGCGACAGTGAAATAGTCGTTATTTCAAAAAACGTTGGAGCAAACGAATTTGAGAAGATTATAAACAATACTTCCGGAAAATCAATTTTAACAATCAGTGAGAGAGGCGGCTATGGAGCCAGAGGCTCAATCATCAACCTGATTGTTATAAATGAGCTGATTAAATTTGAGATCAACAGATCTGCCCTTGAGAAATCCGGTCTTAAAATGAGCAGTCTGCTTATAAAATCGGGAATATTAATAGATTCAAATTAGTGGCAGAATGAGCAGATTAAAATTCATACAAAATTTATCTATAAAGAGTAAAATCATCCTTATAGTATTTATTGTTGTTCTGACAGCTCTCGCACTGGGGTTTGCCACAGTTGCAACCTGGGACCATAATAAAACAAAAAGGACAATGGAATCAAACCTGATTCTCAATGCAAAACTTATTGGAGATTACTGCGTTGTCCCTCTTTTCTTCAATGACAGAGAGCAGGCTACTGAGGCCATTTCCGGGCTGAAATTTGTTGAATCGGTAGAGGAGGCGTACCTGCTTGATAAAGAGGGGAAGGTCTTTGCAGTCTATCCTGACACAATGAAGATTAACTCTCCTGTCCAAATATATCCCGAATCCGGCATTGATAAAATCAAGGGATATTACCTTGTTTCAGAGAGTGTTGTTTTTAAGGGGGAGAGACTGGGGACCATACTTTTCAAGGCCAACACAAGAGAGCTTGCTATACAAAGCAGAAAGCTTACAATCACCCTTTCACTCCTCGCACTTGCACTGCTTTCAATCTCTCTGATACTTGTTATGAAGCTCCACAAATTTATCTCAACACCCATTCTTGACCTGGCAAATTTCACATCCGCAATCTCAAGAAGTCAGGACTTCAATGTTCAGCTTGACATGCACGGAAATGATGAGGTGGGATTTCTTTATGAGCAGTTTAACAATATGCTCGCTCAGATGTTAAGAAGAAAGAATGAGAGAGATATAGCAGAACAGGAGATAAAAGAGCTTAACGCAAGCCTTGAGAAGAAGGTAAAAGAGAGAACAGAGATGCTTGAGAGTGCAAACAAAGAGCTGGAGTCATTCTCATACTCTGTTTCGCACGATTTAAGGGCTCCTTTACGACACATCAACGGTTACCTTGAGCTGCTTACCAAAAAGTATGACTTGCAACTTGACGAAAAGGGGAGACACTATAGAAAAACAATATCAGAGGCGGCCACACAGATGGGGAGGCTTATTGATGATCTTCTCCATTTCTCCAGGACAGGAAGGATGGAGGTTAAGCCGGAGCCTGTTGATATGAGTAAGATAATAGCTGAAACAATTAGTATTCTGGAGAGCGAGACAAAGGACAGGGAGATAGAATGGCAAGTAGGCACGATGGTTAGTGTTACGGCAGACCTGACAATGATGAGACAGGTGTGGCTGAATCTTATTGGAAACGCTGTTAAATATACAAAAAAACGCAAACCTGCCATAATTGAAATAGGGTGCAGTATAAAGGGATCAGAAGTAACCTATTTCGTAAGAGATAACGGTGCAGGATTTGATATGAACTATGCACAGAAGCTTTTTGGTGTTTTCCAGCGTCTGCACTCAAATGAGGAGTTTGAGGGAACGGGAATAGGACTGGCTAGTGTCAGCAAAATAGTGGCCAAACATAACGGGAAAGTATGGGCAGAGGGCGAAGTTGATAAAGGTGCAACATTCTATTTTTCATTACCAATATTAAAAAAGGAGGTATAACAATGGTCGTGCTAAAAAAAATACTGCTTGCTGAGGACAATCCCAGAGATGCAGAACTTACACTAGAGGCATTTGAAGAGAGTCTGCTTGCGAACAGGGTCGTTGTTGTAAAAGATGGTGTAGAGACCCTTGAGTATCTTAGATGTGAAGGGCAATATGCTGACAGGGAGCCCGGCCTGCCCTCTGTGTTGCTTCTTGACATTAAGATGCCAAGAAAAGATGGAATTGAGGTACTGAGAGAGATAAGAGCAGATCCAAAGCTAAAACTCCTGCCGGTAGTGATGCTTACATCATCCAGAGAGGATAAGGACCTGCTTAACAGTTACTATCTGGGAGTTAACGCATATGTTGTAAAGCCGGTAAATTTCAGCGGCTTCATTGACGCAATCAAACAGTTTGGCATCTTTTGGGGCCTTGTAAATGAGTTGCCACCTGATGAGTCGCACAAAACAAACGAAATCTAGATGAGAATCAAATTATATGCACTGTTGCTTGAGGATGTCAAGAGAGACGCCGAGCTTCTGGAAGAGATTTTGTCCGAGAACGGATTTGATCCTGAATTGGTGAGAGTTGACAATAAAGAGGATTTTACCTCAAAACTCAAGAGAGGGAAGTTTGACATAATTTATGCCGACTATACCCTCCCCACCTTTAACGGAGAGTCTGCTCTGGAGATTGCACGACAGCTCTCTCCAAATGTTCCTTTCATATGTGTCTCCGGAACTATAGGAGAGGACAGAGCCGTAGAGCTTCTAAAGCTGGGGGCAACAGATTACGTATTGAAAGACAGAATGGAGCGTGTGCCAATGGCTACAAAACGGGCACTTGATGCCGTAGAGCAACTGAACAGGTTCAGAGAGACACAGATTGAATTGCAGACAAACAGAAGGCTACTGCAGTCAATAATCAACAATGCTTTAGACTGTATCTTCATTAAAGATATAGATGGTAAGTACCTCCTCTTCAACGAGGCAGCTGAGAGACTATTCTCTGTTTCAGAGAAAGAAATTATAGGTAAAGACGACTCATTCCTCTTTCCCGACCATATATTCAGAAGGCACAGGGAGCAGGATATTCAGGTTATTAACGGTGCAGTTCCCATTACTTTTGAAGAGATACTTACGACATCAGACGGGGTTGAGAGGACCTTCCACACAATAAAGTGCCCGATGTTTGACGACTTCGGAAACCCAACCGGTCTCTTTGGTATCGCAAGAGATATTACAGAGCGAAAAAAACTTGAGAGGATCCTTGTTGAGTCAAAAGAGAAGGCGGAGGAGAGCAACAGGCTTAAAACTGAGTTTCTCAACAACATCTCTCATGAGATAAGGACCCCTATGAACGCAATTGCGGGCTTCTCCGAGCTTCTTAAGCTGTCCGACTCCGACATAACTAAACAGAAGGAGTATATTGATATAATTACAGAAAATTGCTTCCACCTTCTGGACATAATCAATGATATAATAATAATTGCATCTCTTGCATCTAAACAGACCACTCTGAACTACTCAACATTTAGCATTAATGATGTAATTCATGAAATCTATGCGAAATTTGAGACCAACGCTAAGAACAAAAAGCTGGTATTTACCTTTGAGAGTTTGGAAAATGAGGAGGGCGACAAAGTATACTCAGATAAACTGAAGGTTACCCATATACTTTATTGCCTGGTTAACAATGCAATAAAATTCACCAGGGAGGGAGAGGTGAGATTCGGGTGTGTCAAAAAGGGAAGTGAATTTGAGTTTTTTGTATCAGATACAGGTATCGGGATTCCAAAGGAGAAACAGCATTTTATATTTGAACAGTTCAGGCAGGTTTCAAAGGCTGTATCTGACGAGTTTGGAGGTACCGGATTAGGGTTGACTATATCAAAAGAATATACTGAGATGCTTGGTGGCAGAATTTTTATTGAATCTGAGCTTGGAAAGGGGTCAAACTTCTATTTCACAATTCCGGCCGAGGGAACCCCCTAAAACTTCATGAGGCCTTATCCGGACCGGATAAAACCTCATTACTTAACCTAAACTTAAACTATGAAAAACTTCACTTAAGAAATATTCAAAACTTGTGCCAAAGTCTATTCAGCCACCCTAAGTTTTGCAAATTTTAATAAAAGTGTCTTCTGTCCCCCATCTTCAAAGGAGACTACTGCTCTCATATTAAGCACATCACCATCAAGAGACAAAATTTTTCCATAGCCAAATCTTTCGTGTTCAACTTTAATTCCTACTCGCAATTTTTCTACAGGGTCAGGTAAAAAGTTTTCACGGCGTGGGGGCGGCGGCGCCGTCCTGGACGGCGGCCCCACAGGGGCGGGAGGCACCGCTCTACCGGTGCCTCCGCCGCCCCCACGCGAGTAACCTGTACTCCTTCCGCCAATTGATCCAAATAGCGAGCCGCCATCACTCCTGACAGAGGACATAACACCCTCCTCATAGGGCCAGTTGAGAAACTTACGGTCAATCTCCTTCAAAAATCTGCTTGGCGGATAGTTCACCTGTTGCCCCCATCTGAATCTGGACTGAGCATAAGAGAGAGTCACAACCCTCATAGCCCTCGTAAGGGCCACATAGAAGAGACGCCTCTCCTCCTCAATCTCCTGCTCAGAACTTACACCTGTTACACTTGGAAAGAGGGTATCCTCCATACCTATTACATAGACATACGGAAACTCCAGCCCCTTTGCAGAGTGAACAGTCATAAGATTTACCTTATTATTGTCCTCCTTGCTGTCAGATCCCTCATCTATAGCACTCATAAGCGATATCTTCTCCAGAAACTCCTCAAGCCCAAGCCTGTATATTTCACCACTCTCCTCAGTCACCTCTCCCCCATTCAGTTCCTCCTCCATCTCCTTTATAGAGTTGAACAGCTCCTCCACATTCTCCAGACGAGCCTGCCCCTCAACAGAGGTATCGGTTCTCAGATACTCCATATAGCCTGATCTAAGCAAAATCTCCATTGTTATATCATAAGCCGTTGCCTCCTCAACCCTCTTCCCAACCTCAGTAATCAGCTGGACAAACGGCATCAGGCGGGCGGCGGCGGCAGACTTGATGCCCATGGCATCAAGGTCACCACTGTGAAGGGCCTCCCACATAGAGAGGGAGGCCGCCCCCGCCGCCGCCGCCAAATTCCCTATTGTAGTTGAGCCAATCCCCCTTACAGGCACATTCACAACCCTTCTTAAAGCCTCGTCATCCTTAGGGTTCATCAGCAATCTCATATAGGCAAGCACATCCTTAACCTCCTGCCTGTCATAAAACGAGTGTCCGCCGTAAATTCTGTAAGGAACAGAGCGTCTTCTCAATGCCTCCTCAACAACCCTGGACTGAGCATTCGTTCTGTAAAGAATCGCAAAATCTGAATACTGCCCCTTATCCGAGTAAAGCCTGCTCATTAGAGAGGAGACAACAGAGAAGGCCTCCTCCTGATCTGAGTAACCCCTTATCACCTCAATCTTCTCCCCGGTATCCGCCTCAGAGAAGCACTCCTTGTTAAGTCTGTTAGAATTTTTCGCAATTAGTGAATTTGCAGCATTTACAATAGTCTGCGTAGATCTGTAGTTCTGCTCCAGCTTAAACTGCTTCGCCTCAGGGTAATCCTTCAGAAAATTGAGAATATTCTCAATTCTGGCACCTCTGAACGCATATATACTCTGAGAGTCATCCCCCACAACGCAGAGGTTCCTGTGCACAGCAGAGAGCTTTTTAACAATCAGGTACTGAGCAAAATTAGTATCCTGATACTCATCTACCAGGACAAAACTAAACCTCTTCTGAAACCGGTCAAGAACATCCGGAAAATTTTTAAAGAGGATATTAGTATATACAAGGATATCGTCAAAATCCATTGCCCCGGCCATTTTGCATTTACGCTCATAAAGTTTGAAAATCTGCCCTATCTGAGGCTTTCTACTCCTGAGATCAGACTCCATGAGCTCTGCATTAGAGAGGTAGGCATCCGCAAGTACAAGGCTGTTCTTAGCCCTGGAAATTTTAGAGAGTACCTCATTCGGCTTATAAACCTTCTCATCCAGTCCAAGCTCTTTTACACATGCCCTAATTGCACTCCTTGAATCAGATGTGTCGTAAATTGTGAAGCTCTTTGGAAAACCCAGAAGCTCCGCCTCCTCCCTCAAAAAGCGGATAAAGACAGAGTGGAAAGTCCCCATCCAGAGGTAGCGGGCACTCTCCGCCCCCACCATCTGGGCTATCCTCTCCTTCATCTCCTTTGACGCCTTGTTTGTAAAGGTCAATGCAAGAACAGAACTGGCTTTATGCCCCTTATTCAATATGTTAGCTATTCTGCAGGTCAGCACCCTTGTCTTTCCCGACCCCGCCCCTGCAATAATCAATGATGGTCCTTCGAACTGCTCAACAGCTTGTCTTTGAGCACTATTCAGCCCCTCAACTATAGTGGAAAAATCTCTTTTCATTAATGGCAAAATTACAAATAATGTGTATCTTTGCCGCAAATTTTTTATCCCCAGAAAATGTCAAACAAAATACTTTTACGCAAAGGTTTAAACATTCCGCTAAAAGGGAGTGCTACGAACCAGATCGCAAGAAGCATCTCACCGGACATTTTAGCTGTCAAACCAACCGACTTCAGAGGACTAAACCCAAAGCTCCTGGTAAAGGAGGGGGACCCTGTTAAGGCCGGCACACCCATTATGGCAGACAAAAAGAGCCCGGAGATCCTTATCTGCTCACCTGCGAGCGGTACAGTGAAAGAGATTGTACGCGGAGAGAAACGCAAACTTCTGCAAATTCTTATTCAGACTGACAAACAACAGGAGTATGAGCACTCAAATGCCCCTGAGCTTCGCAAAAGCGGGACTCCACAGGAGATTAAGGCAAACCTGCTCTCTTCAGGGCTATGGGCACTCATTAAACAGAGACCATACGGAACAATTGCAGACCCTGCAAAAGAGCCCAAGGCCATCTTCATATCAGGTTTTGACTCAGCCCCCCTTGCGGCAGACATGGACTATGCAATGAGGAGCGAGTTTGACAATATGCAGGTAGGTGCCGACATTCTCTCAAAGCTCACAAAAGGAGGAGTTCACATAGGTCTGCACGCAGACACATTTGCCGGAAGCCCTATGCACAGACTGGAGAGAGTAAAAATACATGTATTTGACGGCCCCCATCCTGCAGGAAACGTCGGTATCCAGATACACCACATCAGCCCGATAAATAAAGGTGAGACAGTGTGGACACTTGACCTTTACACGCTGGCAGCAATAGGCCGACTCTTTAACAAAGGGCTGTTTGACCTGCGCAGAGTTATGGCAGTTGTCGGACCTAGAGTAAAAAATCCCGCCTATATTGAGACCCTGCCTGGTATCTCAATGAAGATGATTGCCGATATGGTCGACTCAGTTGCAGAGGTTAGATGCGGAGAGGATGTCGGAATCAGGTTTATCAGCGGAAACGTCCTCACAGGAGAGAACGTGGGAGCCGAGGGCTATACAGGAATTTTTCACAATACAATAACCCTTATTACAGAGGGGAGCTACAGAGAGATGTTCGGCTGGATCAAGCCTGTCAGAGGCAAAAAATTCAGCGTATCAAGATCATACTTCTCGTGGCTGATGCCCGGCAGAAAGTACAGCCTGGACACAAATCTCAACGGAGGCGAACGCGCCTTTGTTGTCACAGGAGCGTACGAGAAGGTTCTCCCTATGGACATTCTCCCTATGTACCTCTTCAAAGCCATTCTGGCAGAGGACATAGACAAAATGGAGCAACTTGGAATTTACGAAATCATTGAAGAGGATGTGGCCCTGTGCGAGTTTGTCTGCCCATCCAAAACAGATATTCAGGATATCGTAACAAGAGGCATCAGCATTATGATTAAAGAAATGTCTTAACAGAAAAGCGATGAAAGTTTTAAAGAAATTAGTAGATAATATAAAGCCCACATTCAGCAAGGGGGGAAAGCTCAGTTTTCTCCACTCTACATTTGACGCTTTTGAGACCTTCCTGTTTGTGCCGGACCATGTAACTAAGAAGGGAGTACACGTCAGAGACTCAATTGACCTGAAGAGAACCATGACAATGGTTATACTGGCCCTTATGCCGGCTCTCCTGTTTGGAATGTACAACACCGGATATCAGCACAATCTGGCAACAGGGGGAGACATGGCCTTCTGGGATATGTTTTTCTTTGGATTCCTGAAGGTGCTTCCACTTATCATTGTCTCATACGCCGTAGGGCTGGGTATAGAATTCATAGCTGCCCAGATTAGAGGTCACGAGGTCAACGAGGGTTATCTGGTGACAGGGATGCTTATTCCCCTTATCATGCCGGTTGACGTACCACTTTGGATACTGTCGCTGTCTGTAATCTTTGCGGTAATCGTAGGAAAAGAGGTCTTCGGCGGAACCGGTATGAACATCTGGAACCCGGCACTCCTGTCAAGGGCATTCGTATTCTTTGCATACCCTTCACAGATCTCCGGAGACAAAATCTGGATTGAGGGACTTTCCAAAGGAGAGGGCATTGTTGACGGCTTTTCCGGAGCCACACCTCTGGCAAATGCAGCTGCAGGGCAGGATATTCCATCATTTATGGATATGTTCATCGGTCTTATACCCGGCTCAATAGGAGAGACATCGGCTTTGGCAATCCTAATAGGAGCAGCGCTACTGCTACTGACAGGAATTGCCAGCTGGAAGATTATGATCTCAACATTTGCAGGGGGACTTCTTACCGGCCTACTGCTTAACCTGCTTGCACCGGAGGGATCATACATGGCTCTTCCGGCAGTTAACCACCTAGTAATGGGAGGATTCGCATTTGGAGCTGTATTCATGGCAACCGATCCTGTTACCGGTTCGCAGACAGAGAGAGGGAAATGGATTTACGGATTTCTTATAGGTGTTATGGCAATCCTTATCAGGGTCTTCAATCCGGGTTACCCGGAGGGGATGATGCTCGCCATACTCCTTCTGAATACATTCGCGCCATTTATAGACCACTTTGTGGTTCAGTCAAACATAAAACGCAGGCTCCGCAGGGCAGCCGTCAAATAATTGGGAGGATTACTGATGGATACAAACAACAATACATACACAGTGATATACGCTACCGTAATGGTGGTTATTGTGGCTGCACTCCTTGCACTAGCATCTTACCTGCTGAAAGACCGTCAGCAGAGAAATGTTCAGCTTGAGACAAAACAGCAGATACTAAAATCTGTAAAGCTTGGACTGGATGCAGACAGCCAGGCAGACAAAGCTGCATATATTGAGCAACTCTATGAGAAACACATTGTAGAGCAGGGCATCAACCCAGAGGATGAGAGCCTGAAAGTTTACATCTGCACAATGGATAACGGCGAGAAGATGTACATTGTACCGGTTCACGGGACAGGACTATGGGGTCCTGTTTGGGGATATGTTGCACTAAAATCAGATTTTAATACAATCTACGGTACAACTTATGACCACAAGAGTGAGACGCCCGGTCTTGGTGCCGAAATTTCCACAAACGAATTCAGCAAACAGTTTGAAGGGAAACAGATATTCAAAAACGGCAATTTTGAGTCAATCCTTGTCGTAAAGGGTGGAGCAGATCCAGCCTCAACAAACGAGGTAGATGCCATCTCAGGCGGTACCATAACCTCAAAAGCTGTTGAAGAGATGCTCAAAAAGAGCATTGCTCACTACCTTGAGTATTTCAAAGTAGCAGCAGCAAATGCAACCCCGGCAGAGAACACAGCAGCAGCAGACTCAACTGCACAGGCAGACTCAACTGCATTGCAAATACCAAACCCAGTAAACCAGTAAGCTATGGACAAAAAGATATTTATAGAACCATTGTTCAGAAACAACCCGGTAACCGTACTGGTATTGGGGATATGCTCAGCACTTGCGGTAACTGTAAAGCTTGAGCCGGCAATTGTGATGGCCCTCTCGGTAACCATTGTTACAGGATTCTCCGGATTCATAGTATCCCTGCTGAGAAACACCATCCCAAACAGAATCAGAATCATTGTACAGCTTGTAGTTGTGGCAATGCTCGTAATCCTGGTGGATCAGGTGCTTAAGGCCTTTGCATACGAAGTGAGCAAACAGCTCTCGGTGTTTGTCGGCCTTATCATTACAAACTGTATCATTATGGGCCGTATAGAGGCTTTTGCCCTTGGCAACAAACCTCTTCCATCTCTGGTTGACGGACTTGCAAACGGTCTAGGGTATGGAATTATTCTTATAATAATTGCCTTCTTCAGAGAGTTCTTTGGATCAGGAACCATCTACGGGATCCAGATTATCCCGACAGAGTGGTACATCAAAAACGGAGGATTCTACGAAAACAACGGCCTCTTTATCCTGCCTCCAATGGCTCTGATCATTGTTGGTCTGGTTATATGGGTACAGAGAAGCATACAAAAAGATTTACAGGAAAAATAATAACACATATCCACTATGCAAGATTTAGTAAGTTTATTCGTAAAGTCAATCTTTGTTGACAATATGGTATTTGCATATTTCCTTGGAATGTGTTCATACCTTGCAGTATCAAAAAACGTAAAGACGGCGATAGGCCTTGGAATAGCAGTAATATTCGTGCTCGGGGTAACCCTTCCCGTCAACTTCCTTCTCAATAAATATGTCCTTACACCCGCTGCTCTGAGCTGGCTGGGACCGGACTTTGCCGGACTTGATCTGAGCTTCCTCAGCTTCATCATATTTATTGCAGTTATAGCCTCCATCGTTCAACTGGTTGAGATGATAGTTGAGAAATACTCACCATCGCTCTATGCATCGCTTGGAATCTTTCTCCCCCTTATTGCAGTAAACTGCGCAATCCTTGGAGGTTCGCTCTTTATGCAGGAGAGAGGCTACGAGACCCTGGCAGAGGCAACAACATTTGCACTCGGCTCAGGCATCGGCTGGTTCCTGGCAATTGTCGCCCTTGCAGCCATAAGAGAGAAGCTGGCATACTCACAGGTGCCGGCACCTCTGCGCGGACTGGGAATCACATTCATAGTTGTAGGCCTTATGGGCATCGCATTTATGAGCTTTATGGGTATTAAACTCTAAGAGGAGGAGAATAAGATGAATATTACAATAATTATAATCGTTTCCATCATTGCCTTTCTCGTAGTGACGCTGGCCCTTGTGGCCCTCCTGCTCTACGCCAAGGCTAAACTGACACCTTCAGGCAAAGTGAAGGTAAATATCAACGACGGAGAGAAGGAGCTGGAGGTTTCACCCGGATCCTCACTGTTAAACACACTTAGTGCCGAGAAGATCTTCCTCCCATCTGCGTGTGGCGGCGGCGGAACCTGCGGTATGTGCAAATGTCGGGTTACTGAGGGTGGCGGAGAGATCCTTCCCACCGAGACCGGCTTCTTCACACGTAAACAGCAGCAGACTCAGTGGCGCCTCGGATGCCAGGTAAAGGTAAAAGAGGATATGAAGATTGAGATACCTGAAGAGGTACTCGGTATTAAAAAGTGGGAGTGCGAAGTTGTCAGCAACAACAACGTAGCCACCTTTATCAAAGAGTTTGTGGTTAAACTCCCGGAGGGAGAGCACCTCAAGTTCAAGTCCGGAGGATACATACAGATTGACATTCCTCCATGCGAAGTTGACTTTGCAAAGGACATTAATGTTCAGCCCGAGTACCATGAAGACTGGGACAAGATGAAGATCTGGGATCTCAAGATGAGCAACAAAGAGAATACATACCGCGCCTACTCAATGGCCAACCACCCTGCAGAGGGCAACATAGTGATGCTCAACATCCGTATCGCCACTCCACCTTGGGACAGGTCAAAAGGCACCTTTATGCCTGTAAATCCGGGAGTATGCTCATCCTACATCTTCTCCCGAAAACCGGGCGACAAGGTTATGGTTTCAGGTCCTTACGGAGAGTTCTTCATAAAAGAGACAAACAACGAAATTGTATTCGTAGGAGGAGGAGCAGGTATGGCACCGATGCGCTCACACATCTTCCACCTCTTCCACACAGAGAAGACCACACGCAAAGTGAGCTTCTGGTACGGGGCACGCTCCCTGAGAGAGGTATTCTACGAAGAGGATTTCCGCGCCATAGAAAAGGAGTTCCCCAACTTCAAGTTTAACATCGCCCTCAGCGAACCAAAACCTGAAGACAACTGGACCGGCTACACCGGCTTCATCCACCAGGTACTACTTGACAACTACCTGAGCAAACATGACTCACCGGAAGACATCGAGTACTACCTCTGCGGACCTCCAATGATGAACAGCGCCGTAACCAACATGCTCGACAACCTCGGCGTACCAGAAGAGAACGTCGCCTTCGACGACTTCGGAGGCTAGCCAAAAATCAACGCCGTGATTTGTGGTAAGTAATTTACAAACAGTGGTTTAACACAATTCAACCTGTGACACTTTGCCACATTTTTTGGCAAATAATTGATTAACAGTACTTTTGCATTACCATTTTCTAACCCCACGAAGGGCCAGCCGGCAAAAGGGCAGGCCCTTCTTTTTTTGTGGTAAGGGCTTGTCCCTTCGCCATATTCACAACCCTCAGTCATATTCACAGCCCTCAGCCATATTCACAGGCCTCAGCCAGTTTTGAGTGGTGCTTCGCCCTTTTTCTCGGACTAACGTCCGGATTTAGATGGTGCTTCGCAGTTCACACGGCCTGCGGCCGGAATAAAGTGGTGCTTCGCCGTGTTTAGCCATTCGGCAGTATGCACTTCTTGAAGGGCTTGCCACCCCTCCTTGTACAATTAACAGTTTTACAGATAATTAACTTTTGCAAAATCTCAAAAAAAGCAAAAACCCTAAAATTCAAATAGCTTTATATCAGCATGATGTACAGCGAAGGGTGGCAACCGCACCTCAAAAAACACTCAACTATATAATCTATTTAGGTATCAATCAGAAAAATGCACAGCAAACGGTGGCAAGCTCACCTTTATTTTTATCGCGCATTATAAGATTAATGTACTTTTATTCAAACAGATGTACAGCTAAGTACGTCAAGCTTTTCTTATACGTAACGAGGTTGGAAGAAGATTATTTGCCCTGGTTCCAATATTCTTAACAAAACCCAAGCCCAAACCACCGTATGTCACCCTCAAATAGCCAAGTGGAGAATCCGGTAAAGAAAGCGTTTCTCGCAAGAGATACTTGATCGCATCACCCTTTGAGAGTTCAACAGATGGCCATTCACCGGCATACTTACTTAACAATGCCATATAATATTCTGGTTGTCTGCAACTTAAAGGTATGTTTTCATTATGATGAAGAGATCTGGTATGTGGTCTTGAATTATTTTGAGATTGAGATTTTGAATACTTATTTGATCGCGATTGTGATAATAATCTTGAGTGTGCTATTGAAGATAATGCTGAGGCTGATGTGTGTGATGAGAGTGATGAGAGTGAAGAAGAAGAAGATGATGATGATGATGATGATGATGATGATGATGACGAATCAGATAAATTTAAGGTTGAATCTGATAACTCTGTTGAATCTGATAACTCAGTTGAATCTGCTGACGCTAATAACTCCTCTGGTTTTTGTAGCAACGCAATGAATATACCCTCTCCTCTGACTAAGCCAGGATGGAGTCGTAGCGAGCCCCCGATAGAGACAAGAATATCGCTTGTGGCAGGGTAAGTAGCAGGATTGGTGGCAGGGTAAGTAGTAGGGTAAGTAGTAGAATCAGCGGTAGGGGCAGTAGCAGGATTAGTGGCAGGGGCAGTAGCAGGATCAGCGGTAGGGTCAGTGGCAGGATAAGTGGCAGGGTAAGTAGAAGGGTAAGTAGCAGGGTAAGTAGCAGGGTAAGTAGTAGGGTAAGTAGAAGGATTAGTGGCAGGGTAAGTAGCAGGATCAGCGGTAGGGTCAGTGGCAGGACAAGTGGCTTTAAGATAGGGTAAGAGGTTGAGTTGCCGGGCACCCAGATGGTGGACGAACCACTCTATGTTTTCCTCGTTTTCGTGGCGGTTCATTGTGCATGTTGAGTATGCGAGGTGGCCGCCGGGTTTGAGAGCAGGCCAGATATCTTTAACTATTTTACGCTGACGCTGAGCGCACTCTTCAACCGCTCTGGGGCTCCATTCTGATATTGCGCCGGGGTCTTTTCTGAACATCCCCTCTCCGGAACAGGGGGCATCAACAAGGATGAAGTCATACTCCTCGCCTCTTTGGGCAAAGGCCGATGGGTCCAGGCTGGTCACATTTACGCGGGGATCACCCCATTTGGTGATGTTGTCGCGGAGGGTTGCGGCGCGAGAGCGGATGAGCTCGTTGGCAGTCAGGCTGGCAGAAGTGCCGACTGTAATGCTTGCCGACGTACGGGCTGGCAAGGTGGCCGAAGTCCCGACCCTCAGGCCGGCAGACGATCCACCTCTGAGCATTGTCGCTAGATGAGTGCTCTTGCCACCAGGAGCCGCGCACAAATCAAGAACTCTGTCGGCCTTAGAAACTATCGGCCTCAATATCTCAATTATCATTGAACTTGGCTCCTGAACATAATAGGCACCGGCATGAAATGCAGGGTCCAGAGTAAAATTAGGTCTTGACTTAAGATAAATTCCATCCGGGCACCAGGGAACTTTTTCTGGCTCAGCCACATCTGACCTCTCTCCCCTGTCCGAAAAATGAGGCTTCAGAATCTCCCAAATCTTTTCAGCAAGCGGAAATTTCTCAGCAAGCGGAGGTTTTTTGATAACCGAAAGCATCTCATTAACGGGAGGTTTATCAGCAACCGGAGGCTTTTCAGCAACCGGAGGCTTCTCAGCAACCGGAGGCTTTTCAGCAACCGGAAAAGCTTCACCAGAAGGCCATTTAGCAGGATTGATTCTTACAGACAGAGCAGGAGGTGTGTTTTTAATAGCATTAACTATCACTTCAGCACAATCGGGTCCCACCGCACTGTTTAGCATCTCAATAAAGAGATCCGGCAGCACTAAAGGTGATGTAGATTGTTCTGAGCGAGAATTTACCATTTGCGTCTGTCACCAGAGTAGTAGTTAGCCCCCCACAGGTCATAACGTCGGAATTGTGTCTGTAGCCGCTCTACAAAATTCTCATAATTGCGAACTTCAGGTACAGACCAGTAAACCTCTGATATGGCACTCAGTCTTGGGAATATTCCATATTCAAGCCTCTGTCTGTGAGGGTAATACTCGGTCCACATACAACCCTGACCACCAAGTATATTTGCCTTTGCAGCAGCACTTAAACTATCAGGAGCGGGTTCAAATTTATATACTTGCTCCAGACCCACTACCCTGCCCCTATGGGCCAGAGAATCCTCATTCTCCCTCTGCTGTATATTGAAATAGCTATATCTAGAAGGCGTAAGTATCGTCTTATGACCCTGTCTGGCAGCCTTATGTCCGTTTGTTGCATTTCTCCAGCTCATCACAACCGAGCCGGGTACCAGTCCGTCATCAATCATCTCATCCCATCCTATAACCACTCTGCCCCTCTCGGCCATCACATCGGTAAGCTTTTCAACAAAATGCCTCTGCAGCATATTGAAGTCAGGAATTCCATTAACACGCATATACTCTTTTGTACTCTCAGACTCCTCCCACCAGCGTTTAGCACACTCATCGGCTCCGATATGCACATACTTGCTAGGGAAGACATCCATCAGCTCATTGAAGATATCCTTAAGGAAAACAAACAGTTCATCTGAGGGGGCAAGAACATTGTTCTGTCTGTTATATATACCCCAGGTAATTGCAGGTTGTTTTGGAATCTCAGGCGTAGTGCTGAATTGCGGATAGCTGGCAATGATAGCCATAGAGTGAGCAGGGACATCAATCTCCGGAACTACTGTTATATACCTCTCCGACGCATATTTAACAATATCCTTCAACTCCTCAAAAGTGTAAAATCCGCCATATCTTGTAGAGTCCATACCAGTTCCGGGAAAGAGGCCGATAATTGTTCCCGCCCTCCACGAGCCTATTGAGTTGAGTTTAGGATATTTCCTGCTCTCCATCCTGTAGGCCTGATCATCAGTAAGGTGAATATGAAAATAGTTCATCTTATGAAGAGCCAGATAATCAATGTATTGTTTAATATAGTCAATGGACCAGATATGCCTTACAACATCCAGATGCATCCCCCTGTACTCAAACCTCGGTTTATCCTCAACCTCAGCAAAAGGCAACATAAGAGACTTTACAACAACACCCTCGCCCCTTGAGGGAACAGGCACCTCAGAGGCCTTTTTCCCAACAGAGGAGACACCTACAAGTCCCTCAGGAACAGGAAGCATCTGAATAAGAGATTGTACTGCATAAAAGAGCCCCTGCCTGCCCTCTCCCTCCAATAAAACACCATCGGCAGACACCTTAAGCCGATATCCGCTCTCATCAACGCCTCCCGCAGGATTACCCGGATCAAAATCCTCAGAGGCAACTCTTTTCGCACCATTAGGAGTAAAGCCGAGAACTATATCAGCAGATAATTTTGCTCCCCCCCTCTTCACTCCACCAGCCGCACCGACTACACCGGTTGAGTTAACTACCTTCAATTCAATACCATAATACCTCTTGAGATATTCTGCCAGAAAGCTGGCAGAGTTCTGACCTGCCGGATTTGTCACTAAAATGCGGGTAGAGCCATCCAGCTTAAGGAGACCCCCACCCTGATTCAATATATTTAAGGGCTGAGGAATTATCCCCACCCTTGACTGGCTGTTAAGTTCCATAGAAAAGAGTAGCATTGCCGAAACTAGAATTGGAAATAATCCGGCAAATTTTAGAAATTTATTCATTATTGTAAATTTGGGGTTAAATTCTCACTTGTCAACCAATCGCACTCTCCAGCCTGTCGGTCAGCTGATTAACAGCCTCCTGCAACTTTCCGCCCAGCATCATCTTAAACATTCCGCTCAGTTCAGCCTCAATCTCAATGTTAAACAGGCTCTCAAGAGCACCGGCATCCTCAATTCTCACATATATCCTGAACGGTATTGGCGAAGGTCCGAATGACTCATACTTCACAACAGAGAATGGAATCTTCTCTCCAACCTTGATCCCAATTTCAAAACCCTGCATCTTCCCTCTTATAGAGTCTGCTGAAGCAACAACCTCGGCCTTATCAAGCTGCTCCTTTGGCAACCCTCTAGTGAAGTTTGTCAAATCAGAAAATATGGCAAACAATTCACTTGCAGGGCGAGAGACTCTAATCTGTCTTCCCACCGCATTCGTAGTACTCATTGTAAATATTTACTAAATATGTAATTAAACAACTTTACTCTATTCCACTCCCCACACATCAGGGCGGAAACGCCAGTCACGCAATGTCTCCAGCTCCTCCTCCTTAATATAGTTACAGCTCACAGCCTCTTCAATAAGAGTATCATAATTTGTAAGCGTCCTGAGTTCCAGGTTCCTGTACTCAAAAGCACGTCTGCTCTTATCAAAATTGTATGAAAAGATAGCAACCATTCCAAGTACAGTACCACTGGCCTTCTCAACCGCATCAACAGCAGAGAGAGAACTTTGACCGGTAGATATAAGATCTTCAACCATAACCACATTTGCACCAGCAGGGAGGTCTCCCTCAACCTGAGCACCGGTACCATGATCTTTAGGCTTAGGTCTTACATATACAAAAGGTTTGCCCAGAAACTCAGCAACAAGCATCCCCCACGCAATAGCACCGGTTGCCACACCCGCAATAAAATCGGCCTTAGAGTAATTCTGCTCCACTATTCTCGCAAGACTCTTATATACAATTTCCCTAGCCTTAGGGTAAGACAAAATCTTCCTGTTATCACAATAGATAGGCGCCCTCCAGCCCGAAGCCCAGGTAAAAGGTTTTTCAGGGCTAAGTATCACAGCCTTAATATCAAGCAGCTGTCTAGCAATAATTTTTTCAATAGACTCCATAAAAAAAGTATCTTTGTGCAAAGATAGTAATTTCATTCCTATTTTTTGATGTACAGAATCTACTTCAACAAGCGCTGTCTTGCGGTCTGCTCACTGAACCACAAGGCTCTCAGCGAACCCGATGCAGTGCTATACTCTCCCGGTGAATTCCCTGAACTCGCAAATCTACCCCGAATCTTTGACGAATCCCCACAAATAACAAAGCTCTACGTTCCCTCGGCCAACCAGGAAAACGCATTCAAACAGCTTTGCACCAAATTCTCCCGTATAACTGCCGGAGGAGGCATCGTCACAAATAAGAACGGCCAATATCTCATCATCTTCCACCACGGAGTTTGGGACTTCCCCAAAGGGATGCAGGAGTCAGGCGAAGACATACGCCAGACAGCCCTGAGAGAGGTACAGGAGGAGTGCGGCATAAGCGATCTGGAGATCCACGAACACCTGTGCGACACATATCATACATACCACCGCGACGGTGAGTTCATCCTCAAGACCACCCGCTGGTACCGGATGGAGTACAAAGGCAATGGCACCGACACCCACCCCCAGGCCGAAGAGGAGATAGAACGCGCAATATGGGCCGATCCCTCAGATCTCCCCACCCACTTCGCCAACACCTACCCATCCATCAAATACCTCTACAAACTTGTAACAGAGAGATAAACTTCTCACCTGTGTATCAGATGCTTTAACAACATTCAGATGGGTTCGGACAGGATTCCACCCTTTGCTGTACATTTTATTGATTAATAGCTAATTAGCATTTAAAGACAGCTTGCCATTGATTGCCGTGCATATCGCTGTCTAATAACTATTTAGCATTTATTAAAAGGTGGGCTTGCCACCGCTCGTCGTACAATTCATTGATAAATAGCTAAATAGATTATTTAGTTGAGTATTTTTTAGGTGCGTTTGCCACCCTCCGCTGTACATCATGCTGATATATAGCTATTTGAGTTTTAGGGTTTTTGCGTTTTTTGAGATTTTGCAAAAGTTAATTATCTGTAAAACTGTTAATTGTACAAGGAGGGGTGGCAAGCCCATCAAGAAGGGCATACTGCCGAATGGCTAAACACGGCGAAGCACCATCTAAATCCGGCAGCAGGCCGTGTAAACTGTGAAGCACCAATTAAATCCGGCCGATGGCCATGTAAACTGCGAAGCACCATCTAAATCCGGACGGTTAGTCCGTGAAAAAAGGCGGAGCACCACTCAAAACTGGCAGATAGGCAGTGTAAACTGCGAAGCACCACTTAATTCCGGCAGCAGGCAGTGTAAACTGCGAAGCACCACTTAATTCCGGCAGCAGGCCGTGTAAACTGCGAAGCACCAATTAAATCCGGCAGCAGGCAGTGTAAACTGCGAAGCACCAATTAAATCCGGCAGCAGGCCGTGTAAACTGTGAAGCACCAATTAAATCCGGCCGAAGGCCATGTAAACTGCGAAGCACCATCTAAATCCGGACGGTTAGTCCGTGAAAAAAGGCGGAGCACCACTCAAAACTGGCAGATGGGCGTGAATATCTTGACACCCCTAGATATCCATTCGCCTGATTTACTACACTTTAAAAAAGCTGGTTTTGCCAAAAAAGACCAGTCTGAAATTTGTATGTTGCTTATTTTCTGCACAATGTAGATCAAGGGGTGGCAAGCACTTTTCTGATGTAGTTCAAAGATTTATTAATATGAGCTCTGATTTGGGGGTAGGTTGCAGAGCAATCATATCTCAAGGATTTAATTATGTACACAATTTCAGCATTATCCAATATTCTCACATCTTTATTGTTTACGAGCCGTTTGAAAAAATCAGCCACATAGCTGTCTGAAACATAACATCTCAGAGTACGTTTTCCATCTTTTCTGAAGGGCTTATAGGTGTTGACATCAAGATTAAAAGCCTCTTCCGAAGAATACTCCTGCAAAGCGTAGCTCTTGTTTACTTCAATATACGAGTCCAAAAGATGAGACCTCTTTGCAAAATATTGATTTGCAGAACTCCAGAAAAAATCTTCATGTTTTTCACACATTCTGGCCCTCTTTGCATTACTCAGTATATACAAGAAGCAATCTTTAAACCTGACAGGATTATAAATTGGAGAACTACCATAAGGAGTCTCAAATACCTTAACAACAGCCGGATGTTTCCTCTTATACCAAAGCGAATAACGAAACATGATCTGCCCCATAACCGCAGGCAGATCATTCGTCTCAATAAGTAAATGAAAATGGTTAACCATGATAATGTAACTGTAAATAATGAAGTTTGTCTCTTTAAGAACCTCATTAACAATGACAAGGAACATCATATGATCCTCATCGTCAACAAAAACCCTCCTGCTTTCAAACCCTCGCACATAGACGTGAAAATTTCCACTCTTAACTCTGGATCTCTTTTTTGATTTTTTAACAGCAGATTTCCTACTGTTCATCTCTCTGTTCAACCTTCTCAAATAGAGTAAATTGTCAAATTTTGATCTCTCCATCACCATTTCTCCCTCCACTTTTTAATAATTTAACACACTATCAGATTTATGGAAAATTCTGATTCATATCAAAATCCAGTAACAAAAATAGAGTAATAACGATAAATGTATCCTGTCAATCAGATCATTTGTCTAATTATATTCAATTATTAGTTGTTTATAGATTTTTACCCATAAATAATTAAAATAGAATTAATGAGGCAAAATGCTACAGGAGGTCGCTCATTTAGCAACTAGAAGGAAGTCAAGATTAGAACCTAATTGTTTGTTCTATTTGATTATTACCGGAGGTCGTTTGTTTTGTAGCCGGGAGGGAGGGGGGATGGAGGTGTAAATATGGATTTTGGCAACTGTTGGGGAAGAGATTTGAATTCTTTGATAACAACTATATAAACAGAATTATCCCTAGAGGTGTACTTTACAAGTGTGGGTTGATTTGTTGCTGAGTTTATGCTTAAAACGATCTCTTTATAGGGTGCCCTTTTATTTTTGGGTTTCAACTCTATAGACCATACCTGCTGACCGTTTACTGAAGGGCTTACACTCTTTATTATTTCACTCTTAGCCCTTTCAGGAAAATTATACGCACTCTCCACAGTAGTAAAGAAGCCCATTGGATTCTCAACAATATCAGTCTGGCCCGGGTCGTGGTGAAATATTGTAACCTCACCCTCTGAGTGGTTAACCATCCATTTTGTTTCTCCATCGCAAAACAGCTCAAAATTAGAATTATAGAGCTTATAGAAATCGCCTGAAGCGGTTACCGAACCTGAGTAGCTCTCACGAGCAGGATTTTGCAACCCTAATTTATCCACAGCCAGGAACTCAAACTCCATTTTTACAGATGGTGCGCTCCTGATTTTCCCCACCATAGCCGATAAAATCTGAGAGGAGCTTTTGCTGTTTTGTGCCGATACCTCCTCAGGCACAATGGATAAAACAATGGAAATAATCAGAAACAGAATATGCTTGGCAGTGTTCCTTTTATAATTTACTGACGATCTGATATATAACATTGTGTTTTAAGCTAAAAATCAATTTAATCAAAACCGTTTGCGAACCATCCTTTAATCCAGACTGGCAAGGATACGGTCAAGGGAGGTAAAGTCTGTGATTAGGACCTGTCGGGCTTTGCTACCTTCTGACGGACCGACAATGCCTGCGGCTTCAAGCTGGTCCATAATCCGGCCTGCACGGTTGTAGCCGAGGTTCATCCGGCGCTGGATTAGCGAGGTTGAGCCCTGCTGATACTGCACCACAAGTTTTGCAGCTTCGTCAAAGAGCTTGTCTCTCTTTCCCAGGTCAACCTCTCCGGCAATACTCTCCCCCTCCTCTCCTACATATTCAGGAAGGTAGTGGGCAGTTGAATACCCCTTCTGGTCACTAATGAACTGGACAACCCTGTCTATCTCCTTGGTGTCAATAAGGGCACACTGAACCCTGGTGAGCTCGGCACCGGACATAAAGAGCATATCACCCCGGCCTATGAGCTGGTTGGCACCTGTTGTGTCTAGAATGGTTCGGGAGTCAATACTGGAGATTACCTTGAATGCAATCCTGGCAGGGAAGTTGGCCTTGATAAGTCCTGTAATGATGTTTGTTGTTGGACGCTGAGTGGCGATTACAAGGTGTATGCCTATGGCTCTGGCGAGTTGGGCAAGTCTTGTTATCGGCTCCTCAACCTCGCGGCCTGCAGTCATCATAAGGTCTGCGTACTCGTCTATCACAACGACAATGAATGGGAGGAAGCGGTGACCTTTAAGCGGGTTGAGCTTCCTGGAGAGGAATTTTTCATTGTACTCCTTGATGTTTCTGACATGAGCAAGTTTAAGAAGATCGTAACGGGCGTCCATCTCAATTGTCAGAGATTTGAGAGTGTAAACCACCTTTTGAGTATCGGTAATTATAGCCTCTTCTGCATCGGGAAGTTTGGCGAGGAAGTGGTGCTCAATCTTTGCATAGAGAGAGAGTTCAACCTTCTTGGGGTCAACAAGGACAAACTTCATCTCTGAAGGGTGTTTGGTGTATAGGAGTGAGGTTATTATTGCATTCAGTCCTACCGATTTACCCTGCCCGGTTGCACCGGCCACAAGGAGGTGTGGCATCTTTGCCAGGTCAAAGGCCAATGCTTCGTTAGATATTGTTCGGCCAAGAACAATAGGTAGTTCATAACCCGAGTTTCTGAATTTATCCTCAAGTAGCATTGTCTTAAGAGGAACAATGCTCGGCTTAGCGTTTGCAACCTCTATGCCGACACTATTGGTTCCGGGGATGGGGGCAATTATGCGGACACCCCTGGCGGCAAGAGACATAGCGATATCGTCCTCAAGCCTCTTAATTTGTGAAATTCTGACTCCGGCCTGAGGTACAATTTCGTACAGAGTTACAGTGGGGCCTGTACGGGCCGATACACGTTCTATTCCTATCTTATAGTCACCCAGCGTTTTGGCGATTCTGCGCTTGTTCATCTCAAGCTCCTCGCGGGTCACCTCGTAGCGTTTGTCTCTGTAGTCGTCCAGAAGCTCTATGCCTGGAGATTTGTAGTTGGGAAGGTCAAGTCTTGGGTCAAAAAGCGTGGCAAGTGAGCCGGGGGGAAGGTCTTTTATGAAGTCTTCGTCCTCGTCGGTGCCATTTGATTCGTCTATAATCTCAAAAGGGATGTCGTCTTCAGATGTTATTGGGTCTGAGGGAGGGGTAAGATCTGAGGGGGTGAGGGGGGGAACGGCCCCGCCGGAGGCGGGGGAGGCGCCATCGGCGCCGTCGGAGCCGGCCGTATCCGGCCCGGCTCCGCCATCCCCCCCTACCTCAAACACTACCTCACCATTCTCATCATAAACCCTCTCAATAAGCTGAGGTCCCGCACCCTTGGCCGCGGCTGCGGCAGCAAGAGCACCCGCCAAAGCACCATGAGGGTCAGATGATTCACTCTCTACGGCTTCATCCGAGACAGAGTCGGCACCCTCACCATCAGAGACAGCATTCTCAACAGCTCTCTCCTTTGGTTTTCTATGGAATATTGCATTAATACCGTTATTGAACCAGTTTACAAATCTGTAGCTGCAAAGGAATAACCAGAGAATAAGCACAGTGACTATAATAAGACCCGCACCCGTAGCCCCAACCATAGAGTTGAGCCACTCATTCACATAGAAGCCGTAAGAGCCTCCGGCTCCATTCCCAAACCAATCTACAAATTTTGTAAACCCAAAAACGTAAGAGAAAAATACAGAGATAATAATTGCTCCAAATGCAGAGAGAAAGAATATTCTAAGCAGGCGCACCCTTTTGATTCTCAAAGAGAAAATTGACACAGCACCAAAAAAGAGGGGTATAACAAAAGCACCCAGCCCAAACAGTTTTGAAACCAGTAGATTAGACCATAAAAACCCAATTTTTCCACCCCCGTTCTCAACCGGAACAATATTATTCCAGAAGTCAGGATTTGAGAGAAGAGACTGATCCTCTGCCCATGTAAAGATATAGGAGATAAGTGCTATAAAGGTATATACAGATAACCCTCCAAAGAAGAGCCCTGTGATAAGCCTTGCAGCCTCCATACCCTTTGGTGCGGGGAGGTTCTCACCCGTTTTGGCCTTTTTCTCAACTTTCGGTTTTGGATTCGGTTTCTGTTTAGATTCTGCGGTAGCCATATTATTTACTTTTACACTCTTTCAATTTTTGCTCCTATAGCGTTCAGTCGTCTGTCAATGTCCTGATAACCTCTGTCAATCTGTTCAATATTCTCAATCACCGAAATACCCTTTGCGCTCATTGCCGCTATCAGCATAGCTATACCGGCCCTGATATCGGGAGATACCATCCTTGTACCCCTCAGACAGAACTCCCTGTTGTGACCAATTATCGTAGCTCTGTGAGGATCACAAAGAATAATCTGAGCACCCATATCAATCAGCTTATCCACAAAGAAGAGCCTGCTCTCAAACATCTTCTGGTGAATCAGCACACTTCCCTTTGCCTGCGTGGCAACAACCAGAAAGACTGACAACAGGTCCGGAGTAAGCCCCGGCCACGGAGCATCTGCGATGGTCATGATAGAGCCATCCATAAAGCTTTCAATCTCATAATGCTCATGCTGAGGGATATATATATCATCCCCTCGCCTCTCAACAGTAATTCCAAGGCGTCGGAACTGAGCGGGAATGATTCCGAGCTCATCATAAGCTACATTCTTGATTGTTATCTCGCTGCCGGTCATGGCTGCGAGACCGATAAAGCTACCCACCTCAATCATATCAGGAAGAATTGTGTGCTCTGTTCCGCCCAGCGACTCAACACCCTCAATAGTAAGAAGATTTGAGCCTATCCCGGAAATTTTCGCACCCATTCTGTTGAGCATTTTTGAGAGTTGCTGAAGGTATGGCTCACACGCTGCATTGTAAATGGTTGTTTTACCCTTTGCTAACACTGCTGCCATAAGAATATTTGCTGTCCCGGTAACAGATGCCTCATCCAGAAGCATATACGTACCCTTAAGACCCTCATTGGCAGTAATCTCAAAATAAGAAGCACCCTGTTGCCAGTTAAGGGTAGCACCAAGCTTCTCAAAACCGATCAGGTGTGTATCAAGCCTTCTTCTGCCTATCTTATCTCCTCCCGGCTTAGGCATATAAGCAAAACCGAACCTTGCGAGTAGCGGTCCGGTGAGCATCACCGAGCCACGAAGTGCAGAGGACTTCTTGCGAAACTCCTCACTACGGACAAAGTCAAGGTTGATATTGCGAGCAGTGAAAGCGTATGAACGGGAGATCAGGCGGGCGGCGCCGGCTTCGCCGGCGTGGCTGCCCGCAGCCACGGAAGCGGCTTGCGCCGCTTCCGCGCCGCCCGCCCCAACACCAGCTCCATCACCTGCCCCCAGCTCCTCCACCTCAACACCCAAATCACCAAGCATCTCCACAAGCTTGTTCACATCCAGAATATCCGGAACATTATGCACAACGACCCTTTCAGGTGTAAGCAACACCGCCGATAATATCTGCAGCGCCTCATTCTTCGCACCCTGCGGAATCAACTCGCCCTTAAGCCGATGCCCGCCCTCAACTCTGAACATAGCCATATTTAAATACTATTTATTACGATTTTTATTTCCGTTCTTATTTCTAAACTTTGGATTCCTGTTCCTGTGCTGAGCACTGTGCTGTCCGGAATGCGAACCCTCCTTAAATCCATGCCCGCCATCCTTATAATTATGAGACACCTCCTTGTGAGCACCTATATGAATATCGGGACCAACAATAAGCTTACCACCAGATAACCTCTTAATATCAGCAAATATAGTCTCCTCAGTTACAGTGTCCTTGTTCCAGATAAGATACTGCTGCCTCATATAATTAGCAAGCACCCTAATCATATTATCCTTAATCTCACCATCCTCCTTCTGAGCAACCATATCAATCATATTCTGAATATTACGCCCATAATGCGCAGCCTTCAGCGGGCTCCTCTCAAGCGGAATGGGGTCCGGTTTTGCAGAAAAAGTCTCCTTAGTAGGAATAGGATACGGAGAGTCAATATCAATATCAAAATCCGAGATTATCTGCACATGATCCCACAATTTATGCTTGAAATCATTTATATCCCTTAACGAAGGGTTAAGAATCCCCATCACTGTAAGAACAGTTTTTATCTGCTCATTGCGCTTATCCTTGTCCTTAATCCCCTTCACATACTCAACCATCTTCTGGACATTTCTGCCATATTCTGGCATTATTAGCTTTTTTCTCTGTGTATTGTAATCCATTTCTAGAATTTTATTTCTTTTTTATGTTAACAAGCTCAACGCAAATCTTCGCCCCGAGCTCCGGGATATAGAGCGATGCCACCTTATTGTCAGCCCAAAGCACCCTCCCCTCAACATTCTCAAAAGATCCGCACAAAATCTGTACCTGATCCCCCGACGAGACAATCTCCCTGTTTTCTGCATAGACCAGAAAACCTTTAATCGCCTCTATCTCACAATCCCGAACCTTCGCAGGCCTCCTGTCATATAGGACAATCGCCGCAACTCCGGGAATTTGTCTGAGATTATACAGCTGATGTTCAGGGCATTTGACAAAAACATAAGATCTGAAGAGTGGCTCCTCAATCACCTTAATCCTGTCGCTCCACTTCCTTTTCCTTTTGTGCAGCGGAAGAAAAGCCTCTACACCCTCACCCTCAAGCCTTGCCGCAACCTGCTTCTCCGCTCTTGCAGCTGTATAGAGCACATACCATACCATAATTACAGAGACCAATATCTGAATTTACCCTCAAGCTCTCTGAAGAGCCCCCTCACATCAACGAACAGGCCACCATCCTCAAGTAACGCCGATATTCCCTCAGCCCCCATCTCCCTATACTCCTTATGAGCAACAGCAAGAATTACAGCATCATACCTGCCAGATGCAGAGTCGGTAATAGTAATTCCATACTCCTCCATCACCTCGGACGCATCAGCCTTAGGATCAACTACATCCACAGAAATATTATAAGAGACAAGCTCATGAACAATATCAGCCACACGCGTATTCCTAATATCCGACACATTCTCCTTATAAGTAAATCCCATGACCAATACCCGCAATCCAGCCCTGTGGGCGGCGGGCGCCGCGGCCACAGCCGCGCCGCCGTCAGGCGAGGCTCCTCCCGGAGCCACGCCCGCCGCCCCGCTCACATCACTCGCCCCAAGCAGCCTCTTCACAGTCTGCTTCGCAATATATCCACCCATAGAATCATTCACAAACCTCCCACTCGCAACCATCTGAGTATGATACTTAAGCGCTGCAGCCTTATGCACAAGATAATAAGGATCCACCCCGATACAGTGACCGCCCACAAGTCCAGGAGTAAACGGCAAAAAGTTCCATTTAGTCCCCGCAGCCTTTAAAACATCATAAGTATTGATTCCCATCCTGTTAAACAAGATAGAGAGCTCATTCATAAGCGCAATATTCACATCACGCTGAGTATTTTCAATAATCTTCGCAGCCTCAGCCACCTTCATCCCCGGTGCTCTGTGCACACCCGCCTTCACCACCAGTTCATACACCGGTGCAATCACCCCAAGTGCCACATCATCACACCCCGACACAATTTTCACCGTATTCTGCAACGAATGCTCCGTATCCCCCGGATTAATCCTCTCCGGCGAATAGCCCACCTTAAAATCCACTCCGCACTTCAACCCACTCAAACTCTCAAGCAAAGGCACACACTCCTCCTCAGTACACCCCGGATACACAGTTGACTCATAGACAACCACATCCCCCCTCTTCAAATATTTACCGACACTCCTCGTCGCCCCCATAAGCGGCGACAAATCCGGCTTATTATGCTTATCAACAGGAGTCGGCACAGCCACCACAATAAACCTGGCACCCTTCAGCTCAGCAGGATTGGTAGTAAAAGAAATCCGACGATCCACAAACGACTCCCCCCCAATCTCCCCATTCGGATCCACACCCTGCCACAACTTAGCCACCAAAGCCTCATCCACATCCACCCCCACAACATCCACAAACCTCGCAAACTCCAGGGCCAGAGGCAATCCCACATAACCCAACCCCACAACCGCCAACTTCATTCTGCCCTCCAGAAGCTCATCCAAAAGTTCCATATAATTCCTATCCATACGACAGCATAATTTTCTCATACAAAGATAAAAAAAGAGACCGACTAATTAAGATTTTTACTCTTTGTTTATAACCTAAAAGAAGTTATTCTCGCGACCCGGGTTATTCCCGTGCGGGCAAGCAACTAAAAAAAAAGCTTGCAAATGAACGGGAAATAACCCGGTCAGGCGCGGGAAATAACTTCTGTCATAAGTAAGCATCATATCTATCATATCTATCATATCTATCACACCCATCATACCCATCATACCCATCATACCCATCACACCCATCACACCTATCATACAAATTACTCAAGCATTATCACTCATCTATTGTTGTGACATAAGTAAGCATCTTTCCTATCATAC
>MKTA01000023.1 GCA_001897515.1 Bacteroidetes bacterium 41-46
AACGCTATTACTTCAAAGGGTAAGGCAATAACAGATGAGCTCAGCTACCTCAAAACCGCCCTCATGGGTACTACCGAGGTGGCCGGTGGGCTTATCCTCGCCAGAATGATGATGCTCAAAAATGCGCTGAACCAAGTGACAGCGGGTATTTCGGGCATGGACTCAAACGATATTTTCCTGTTTGCGAATGACACGGACGCTCTCAACGCCGCGCTCAATAACATGGCGACATTCCTTTTGCGCAGAAATGGTACCGGTAACCTTGGCACTCTTAAGTTCACAAGGAACGGGTTGGCATATTGTACCAGGAACGCCGATGGAACGCTTGGTAAGGCAATCATAGAGTTCAGAAATACGCCTATTCCGCCACTTTCTGACCTCGTGGCATCATTCACCGACACTAAGGCTGCTCCGGGCGGAAACGCTTCAAAAATGGGCGGTGTGCAAACGGGAAACTTCGGCTATGGAGTTCCTATCATTGTTTCGGCATACGATAACTTTTCTATGCGCATTACAGGTACCCTTGAAGCAAGCATCAACAATGTTGGGGATATGCCGATTCTTGACAGCCACGCTGCAATTAACCTGGTGCTGTACAAATACGATGGCGGAGTGTACACTGTTGAGCAAAATGTCGCTTCTCTGTACCTCTTGAGAGACGTTACAGGAACTGACTCCGATTCCATAGCCGTTGATGAAACATATACGCTGGCCAAAGGCACTTACTACTTGAGAGCCGAGTATTATATCAACACCTCAGAAGGCAGCCACGACTCCGGCTTTGTTTCGGCCGCGAACCTGCAGATGGTGGCCAGCGGAGCCTCAGGAAATCAGACCATGATCTTCGGCTCAAACGGATTTGTCCGGGTAAAAGACGGAAACAACTTTACCTATATGAGCGATGAGATGATGGCACATAGAGGAGTTTCGGATATGCCGGGTGTTCTTGCTTCGGCAAGTGTGGCCAGCACCGGAAGCAGTTCAAGGCAATGGGGAGCAAAGGTCAGTGATTCGTCAAAGCCGTCAACAGGAACTTATCAAATTAACCACACTATCGGTCATACGGATTATACAATTCAGATAACGCCGAATACAGCAGGAAGGCTTTCTTATATATCAGCAAGGTACCCCACTTATTGCACTGTTGTCCTTACAAACACAAGTTCAACCGCAACGGACACTGCTTTTGATTATATAATCATGGGAATGAATTAAATGAAGAAAGCCGGTTGTTAGCCGGCTTTCTTTTTTATCGTGAAATTCTATTTTACTGCAATCCTTGTCGCTTCAAATCTCTATAAGCGCTTGCTGTTATAGGAATAAACCTAAATGCGTTATAAAAGATCTCATACACAGCTGCGGTATCTTTCGCTTCAAATGCAGCAATGATTTGCTGTCTTGCGCTTGTGATATTGGCGTTTGGAATGTAGGCAAGGGTGTCGTAAACAGGATAAGAGCCGGAGGTAATTACAAAGTCCCTGGTTTCAATAAACTCCATTTGCAGGCCATAATGTCCGTACCCGTCAGTATCGTAAATAATATCAGAAGCCATGCGAAGAAGGGCTGGAGTGGCTGAAGTGGTGTCTTTGCCGGCCCACATCCAAGTTACTTCTGAATCAGCGATCTTGCTGTTGAACCCTCTTAAGGTTGTCGCTTTTTTTACTACTTCAAGCGGTGAAAGAGCCTGATCTCCGGCTTTGGTGAATCCTACGGCCTTTATTGTTGTCTGAGGTTTGACGTAAACCTTTGAGTTAGGATAAATTCTGAAGGATTTGACATTGTCCTTGCTGCATGAGGCAGTCACGATGACGATGGTGATAAATAAGAATAACTTTTTCATGATTCTTTCGATTTGCACAAATGTAATAAAATTATATACCATTGGTACAAATACTTACACATGTTTTAAATATCGTTTAAATGGTGTTTAAGTACTTTTTGTACATTTTGATTTATATTTATGCACATTTCGTTTTGGCGATTATAAAGCTGAATGTCAATTTTAAATTCCAGCCTCTTTTTAAATGCCTTAAGCTGGAAGAAATTGAACAGATAATTCATCAATTCTGGTATGTCAACACTCTCTCTCTTAACCGGAAGCAATCCGGATTCAATTTTTGATACCTCAATAATATTGTTTATTGTTGTGAGCAGCCTCTCCGCACTCTCCATTGTAAGATCAAGATAGGTTCTCCTCTCTTCATCCTCGCAGTCATCGTCAGAGAGAAGCTGGACAAAACCCATAATCCCATTAAGAGGGGTTCTGATTTCATGACTCATATTGGCAAGGAAGGCCGACTTCAGCCTCTCCCCCTCCTCTGCCTGAAGTTTTGCCTCTATCAACTTCTCAATCATTGACATTTTATGAAGCACCAGGCCAAGCTCGTGGGCGACCATCTCAAGCAACTGAATGCTTGCATCGTCATATGCACCCGGATCTGTATAGCTTTGTACTACAACTACCCCAAGCCTCTCTCCCTCAACTATTAAAGGAACTCCAAGCCAGCACTCCGCAGGGGTTCCGAAATTGAAGTTCATCCTCTTTGCATGCTCTTCCGACTCCGCCTTTAGGAATAGCTTTGGTTTCCCCTCCTTTATAACTATTCCCGAAAGAGAGTCTTCGGCCTTCCACTCGGTAAAATAGTCTTTTTCATCTATATAGACCAGCTTCTTCATCATATCGCTCTCCTTATCATAGAGGGCTACAAAGAAGTTTGTTGTATCAATTACCCTGCTAAGTTCCTCTCTCACACCGGTTAAATACTCTTCAATACTGTCTGAGGAGAGAGAAGATTTTGTAATGTTGTAAAGCACATCCCTGAACATCTCCACTCTTCTTTTTGATGAGATATCTGTATCTGAACCTCTGAAACCTATTGTATTTCCTTCCGGGCCATATAGGGGATATGCATTTGATGCAACATAGATTATTTTCCCGCTTTTTGTTTCAATAGGATTTTCAAAACTCTCAATAGTTGCCCCCTCTTTGATTGAAGTTAGAGCAAACTCTTTTATTTTTTCTCTCTCTGAGACAGGTGCTAAATCATATACATGCTTTCTTCCTACCAGTTCATCAGGCTTATATCCAATAATCGCCTCTGAATTGTCACTTATGTATGTGTAAAGTCCGTTTATATCAACCTCCCACCCCACAGTTTTGCTGTCAAAAGCGAGCTGGCGGTATCTGGTCTCGGCTTCAAGAAGAGCATCTTTTATATTTACAAGTTCAGTAATAAATTCAGTATAGATAATTATCCCTCCAATCTTCTCAAACGAATTGTACCAAGGTCTGCACTCCCATCTCATCACCTCGGATGTGCCGTCAGGCCATAAAAAGAAGTCATAATCATCCCTTAGTACCTCTCCATTCAAAGCGTTGTTGTGAATATCTTTCCATTTATCATGGAGAGTACCGAATGCGTCGTACATATTCCGGCCATAAAGATTATAAGCCGGGAGTTTGAAATCCTCAATGAATTTATCGCTTGCAAAAATGAAATTCAAGTTGTTATCAAGCACACAAACAGCAGAATAATCGTTTTTAAGGATGTAGTTCATCAACTCCTGATTGTGCCTGTTGAGCTCTTCACTCCTCTTAACATCAGTAATATCAATTACTGTTGTTATATAGAAAAGTGGCTCTCCGGCAGAATCCCGGTGAAGATTGACATTCACATCTGCCCAAAAGAGTTCTCCACCCTTTTTAACAAACTGCTTCTCTGACCTGAAAGAGTTTTGGTCAGAATAGTTTATCTGGTCCCGTATAAAGAGATCCTTCCACTCTTCATCCCGTTTATCCTCTTTAGAATAACCAAGCATGGTGTAAAAGGCTTGATTGGCTTTAACTGAGCCATCTCTTCTTATAATTACCATTCCGGCATTTGAAGTTTCTAGCAGAGCGAGAAAAAGCTCTCTCAGTTCAGCTGGATTCTCAAATGAAATCATAATGCAAAATATTTCTACCCAAAGATAGAAATTATTATCTTTAAACATGGACAAGAAATTCTCTCCATACTTTCAAGAGCTTCTAAGCTATATTATTAAGCACGCCAACAGCTCAATTGCCATCCACGACCGGCAGATGAATTATCTTTTTGTTAGCGAAAAGTACATCCAGGAGTACAAAATTTCCAATCTGGATGTTATTGGAAAAAATCATTACGAAGTATTTCCGGACTTACCCCAAAAGTGGAGAGAGGCACATAAGAGGGCGTTAAAAGGGGAGATTGTAACCGGAGATTCAGATAAATATATTAGGGAGGACGGGACAGCGGAGTGGACTGACTGGGAGTGTCGGCCATGGTATGACGAAGATGGGTCAATAGGTGGCATAATTGTATACACTGCCATGACAACAAGGCTCAAGAAGATGCAGAGCCTTTTGATGGAGAGTGAAGCTCTATCAAAAACAATGGCTGAAGACTGGGATAAAACATTCCATGCTATGAGGGATGGTGTTGCGCTGCTTGATGACAATCACCATATTATCAGAGCCAATAAGGCATTTTTAACAGCAGTAGGGAGAGAGGATCTCAGCTTTATGAGTGATGAGTGCTTCTATAAAGAGGAGGGTAAAATTTTACCGGATAAATTGTGTCCGTATCACAGAATGAAGATAAGTAAATGCCGTGAAACTGCAGAGACTGAAATTAACGGAAGGGTATTTGAGATTGTAATAGACCCTTTATTTGAGGAGAACGGAGAGGTTAAAGGGGCAGTTCAGATACTCTCTGATATTACTGAGAAGAAGAGATCTGAGAGAGTTCAACAGGTGCTGTATAATATTGCTAAGGCTTCTATTACATACTCAACAATTGAGGCTCTTCTGAAATATGTGCAGATAGAGCTCAATAGGATATTGGAGGCAGAGAATTTTTTTGTGGCAATGTACAACAGAGAGAGAGATACCATTGTAAAGATTGTTTTCAGCGATGAAAAGGAGGAGCGAAGAGAGAGAGATGCAAAGCCGACTCTTTCCGGATTGGTTATTAAAATGAAAAGACCTCTTCTTCTTACAATGGATGAGGCAAGAGAAATTGCTGCAAAGAATGGCATGGATATTTCAAAAGCGGGCCACCCTTGTGAAAAGTGGCTTGGGGTACCTCTCCTTATTGACGGAGAGGTGATTGGGGTTATGGTTGTTCAGAGCTATGTTAATCCAAATGCTTATCAGGAGAGAGATGTGAAGATTATGGAGCTTGTCGCTCATGAGCTTGCATTGACTATTCAGAGGATGGATATTGTTAACAACCTTATTGATGCAAAGGATAGAGCAGAGGAGAGTGACAGATTAAAATCGGCCTTCCTTGCCAATATGAGCCATGAGATAAGGACACCCTTAAATGGGATAATGGGTTTTATCCAGGTTCTTAAGGAGGAGCAATACTCAGAAGAGGAGAAACAGATGTACTTTAAACAGATAGAGAAGAGCTCCGAAAGACTTCTTTGCACTATAAACAACATCATAGACATTTCTAAAATTGACACCGGTCAGATAAGGGTGGTAAAGAGCAGAACAGACCTTAACGATGTAATAGCAACTCAGTTTGCTCTTCATAAAAAGGCCGTTGAGGATGTCGGTTTAAAATTAGTAATGAGGATTGAGAGCAGTCATCCTCAAATTATCGTGGAGACAGACCAGCTTCTTGTTGAGAGAATACTGGCAATTCTTATCAGCAATGCTATCAAATTCACTCAGCAGGGGCGGATAGAGATAGGATGCAAATTGGTTAATAACAGGGCGGAAGTCTATGTCTCCGACACAGGAATCGGGATCCCGAAAGAGAGACAAAATGCCATTTTTGAGAGATTCGTACAGGCAAACCTTGATTATAAAAGGACTCAGGAGGGTTCCGGTTTGGGGCTTCCTATAGTAAAAGCTTATGTTCTGGCACTTGGAGGAGAGATTAAAGTAGAGTCAGAGCCCGGCATAGGGAGTAAGTTTACATTCATTTTTTAAAAATCTCAACCGAACGTCCGGACTATACTTGCCCGGTTGCACCCCACCAGCCCGGTGTCACCCCAGGGGTAAAGTGTCAAAAGGCTAATAATCAAGAATTTAAACTAATAAATCTATTTCTATATGAAGTTGAATATCAGCAAATTGACACTTTACCCCTGGGGTGACACCCGCACCAGCACCCGGTACTCAGGTTTGGGGTTGAGTTTGGGTATGGGTTACGGTTTTGGCTTGGTACTTTGTTTCTGTTTTTTGGGGACATTGGCCAGTTACGGACAGAGCCTGAGAGAGTGGTCAATTGAGGAGCTGCAGTTAAGCGCAGAACGGAATTACCCGCTTGTAAAGCAGTATGATCTTATTGAACAGAGCAGGGATTTTTCGGTGTCAAATGCCTCCAAAGGTTATTTACCTCATATTTCACTAAGCGGAAGGGTAAGTTTCCAGTCGGATGTTACTCAGTTGCCGACAGCGATACCCGGTATAACACCAATGAACAAGGATCAGTATCAGGCCCTGCTGGAGATCAACCAGACTATATGGGATGGAGGTGCAATAGAGTCACAGAAAAAAATTGCAAGGGCGACATCTGAGACAGAGATGAAAAAGACAACAGCAGATCTGTATGCAATCAGAGAGCGAGTGAATCAGCTATTTTTCGGGATATTGCTCTATGAGGAGCAAATAAAACAGACAGAAATTTTAACAGATGAGTTAAATAACAATTTTAAGAGGGTTGTAGCATTTGTTGAGAATGGAATCGCTTTAAAATCAGATGTAGATGCCATAAAGGTTGAGATACTTAAGGCCTCTCAGAGAATGGAGGAGTTGAAAATGGCCGAAAGAACCTACAGAGAGATGCTGGGAGCACTTACCGGTATTGAGAGTGTAAAGAGTGACTCATTTAAGAGGCCTGTCGGTGATTTGATAAGTAGTGAAAACAGAAGACCTGAACTGGAGTATTTTAAATCTCAGCTTAACCTTATAAAAAGTCAGGAGAGCAGTATAAAAGCGACGACAATGCCTCGGCTTAACCTGTTTTTACAGGGAGGCTACGGTAACCCCGGTCTCAATATGCTTAAAAACGAGTTTTCAGCATACTATATTGGAGGGGTAAGGCTTGTTTGGAATATAGGTGCACTCTATACGAGGGGTAACTCTCTGAAGAGACTTGAGGCTGGCAGGGAGAGCATCATGGTTCAGCGGGAAACATTCCTATTCAATAGCTCTCTCGCCGAGAGACAGCAGCTTAACGAGATTACTAAACTGAATAATTTGCTTAAGGCCGATGATGAGATTATTACTCTGAGAGAGAGCATAAAGAGGTCGGCAGAGATGAGAGTACAGGAGGGGACAATGTCGGTATCTGACCTGATAAGGGAGATAAATGCGCTCAATCTGGCCCGACAGGAGAGGGCAACACATGAAATCATGAATCAAATGGCAATTTACTCATTCAAATATCTGATAAACAATTAAATATATGAAATACAATTTTGCATTCAGAGAACTTTCTATACTTTCGCTTATCCTGATATCCTTTGCATGTAGCAGAGATTCGGGGATTTATGACGCCTCCGGTTCGTTTGAGGCTACTGAGATAATAGTCTCCTCAGAGGTTGGAGGGAAAATTCTGGAGTTAAATATAAACGAGGGTGATTTAGTTGAGGGCGGCACGGTGCTTGGTCAGATAGATACCGTACAGCTTTGGTTAAAAAAGAGGCAAATTCTTGCTACAGTGCGGGCACTTGAAGCGCGCCGCCCTCAGGTGGGCAAGCAGATAGCAGCCATTGAGGAGCAGATATCTGTTCAGACTACTGAAAAAGAGCGGGTTGAGCGTCTTCTTAAGGCTGGTGCTGCAACAGGAAAACAGCTTGATGACATTAATGCCTCTTTATCAATTCTTAATAAACAGCTGGATGCTCAGCGCTCCTCTCTGACCAACACATCGGGTGGGATAACTGAAGATGCGGCTGCACTTATGATTCAGGTAGAGCAAATAAATGACCAACTGCAAAGGAGTCGCATAACCTCCCCTATCCGGGGAGTCATTCTGGCTAAATATGCGGAGGTCGGTGAGGTTACGGGAGCAGGAAGACCCATCTTTAAAGTTGCCGATATAGAGCATATGATTCTTAAGGCTTATATAACATCCGACATCCTTACCATGGTTAAGCTGGGGCAAACAGTAAAGATCTTTGCCGACTTTGGAGCGGATAGCAGCCGTGAGTATGAGGGGAGAATAGTCTGGATGTCTGACAAAGCCGAATTCACCCCAAAAACTATTCAGACCAGGAGCGAAAGGGACAATCTGGTTTATGCTGTTAAAATTGCTGTTACAAATGATGGTTTTCTCAAGTTAGGTATGTATGGGGGAGTTAAACTTTAAAGCAGTTAATGTTAAGTCACTTGCAAAAAACTTTGGCAAGGTGAAGCAGGGGGGCGGCGGCTCCGGAGGAGGAGTCGCCGCCTTGGGAGGGCTCTCGTTTGAGGTTGATAGGGGTGAGATTTTTGGGGTAATCGGGCCGGATGGTGCGGGGAAGACAACTCTTTTCAGGATACTTACCACTCTGTTGCTACCAGATAGTGGCGAGGCAAGGGTTATGGGATTTGACACTGTTAAGGATTACAGGGAGATCAGAAAAATTGCAGGATATATGCCCGGGCGGTTCTCTCTATATCAAGATCTTACAGTTGAGGAAAACCTTAAAATCTTTGCAACTCTGTTCAACACAACAATTGAGGAGAATTATCACTTGATCAGGGATATATACGAACATCTTGAGCCCTTTAAAAAAAGGAGAGCGGGAGCACTCTCCGGGGGGATGAAGCAGAAGCTGGCTCTGAGTTGCGCACTTATCCACAAACCTGAGGTACTCTTTCTTGATGAGCCAACAACGGGTATAGATCCTGTCTCAAGAAAAGAGCTGTGGGAGATGCTCAGAAGGCTAAAGAAGCAGGGTATTACAATTATAGTCTCTACACCCTATATGGACGAGGCCTCACTGTGCGACAGAATAGCACTGATGCAGGATGGAAAATTCCTCAGATGCGATACCCCATCGGCTATTATTGCATCATTCGGAAAGAATCTCTTTAGCGTTAAGGGTGATAAAATGGGCGCTATGCTTGAGGGATTAAGAAGAGTGGAGGGGGTCTCATCCTGTTTTGCATTTGGGAATTCGCACCATATAACTGCCGAAAAGGATAATGGGACTAAATCGTCTCTTACTGTAACCTCTCTTAAAGCCCATCTTGAGAGTGCCGGATTCACAGATGTAGAGGTGACTGAGGCCGAACCTACAGTTGAAGATTGTTTTATGGAACTATTGAGCAAATGAAAGTTATAGAGGTAGAAAACCTGACTAAACGGTTCGGCATCTTTACGGCTGTTGACAACATCTCCTTTTCCGTAGAGAGAGGGGAGATTTTCGGCTTTCTGGGGGCAAACGGAGCAGGAAAAACAACTGCAATGAAGATGCTCTGCGGACTACTGAGACCATCGGCAGGTAAAGGGAGCGTTGCCGGATTTGATATAAACAGGGATAGTGATAAGATTAAGGCTGCCATAGGCTATATGAGTCAAAAATTTGCGCTTTATGAGGATCTCAAGGTGTGGGAAAATATAAGATTATATGCAGGAATATATGGTGTTCCTGAGAGAGAGGCAGCCCGGCGGACAGACGCCCTGCTTGAGGAGCTCGGCCTGAGCCATGAAAAAGAGAGCCTGGTAAAATCGCTCCCGCTTGGATGGCGGCAGAAGCTCGCCTTTTCTGTTTCCATTTTTCACAGACCGGGCATCGTTTTTCTTGATGAGCCCACAGGAGGCGTTGACCCTGTAACAAGGAGGCAGTTCTGGGAGATGATTTACAAAGCCTCGGAGAGTGGGATAACGGTTTTTGTGACAACACATTATATGGATGAGGCCGAGTATTGCAACAGGGTTTCCATAATGGTGGACGGAAGAATAGCCGCTCTGGACTCCCCTGCCCTGCTCAAAAAGGAGTATGGGGCCGAAAGTATGGATGATGTTTTCAGAAGACTTGCCAGAAAATCAGTAAACGGAGGATTATGAGAGCATTCAGAATATTTGTTCAGAAAGAGTTCTTCCACATAATGAGGGACAGATGGACCACCCTTATTTTGTTGGTATTACCCATCCTTATGATAATCCTCTTTGGGTTTGGAATTACTACCGAAATCCGAAACACAAAGTTTGCGGTTTACGAACCCTCAGGAGACCACACCACAAGAGCAATAGTAAACAAACTGGAGAGTAGCGAATATTTTATACTTGAGAGGTATATCAAATCTGAAGATGAGATAGAGCAGCTTTTCAGACAGGGTAAAACCGGATTTGCTGTTGTGTTTGGGAAAGAACAGATTCTGCTGGTAGCGGATGGTACTGATCCAAATACTGCATCAATACTTACCAATTATGCAACTACGCTAATTAATTCATATCTGCAGGAGAGTGCTCCTACCGCAACCGACGCCGCCTCCCGGGCAATCACCCCTGAGATCCGGCTCCTCTACAATCCCACCCTCAAAAGTGCCTATAACATAGTTCCCGGCATAATGGGAATGATACTAATGCTCATCTGCGCACTGATGACATCGGTATCAATAGCCAGAGAGAAGGAGCTGGGGACAATGGAGGTTTTGCTTGTTTCACCAATGAAACCATACCTGATCATCCTGAGTAAAATTGTCCCATACTTTACAATATCAGTTATAAATTACATAACCATCCTCCTGCTATCAGTCTTTGTTCTCAAAGTTCCCATTGCCGGCAGCCTTGTACTGCTTTCAGGAGTGTCACTTCTCTTCATAATAGTCTCGTTACTAATAGGGATTATGATATCCTCACTCGTGGATAAACAGATAGTTGCCCTTCTGATTTCCGGAATGCTGCTTATGATGCCAGCTGTATTCCTCTCAGGATTAATGTTCCCTATAGAGAGCATGCCTCAGGTGTTGCAGTGGTTCTCCCATATCCTCCCGGTAAAGTGGTTTATTATAGCTGTACGGAATGTAATGATCAAAGGCCTGGGGTTCTCCTCAATAATAAGAGAGGTGCTCATCCTTACAGGAATGGGTATTGCTATTTTGATAGTGAGTGTGAAAAAATTTAAATACAGACTGGAGTAGCAATGCTAAAATATTTACTGGAGAAAGAGTTTAAGCAGTTTTTCAGAAACAAGGCCCTGCCAAAAATGGCAGTGATTATGCCATTTATGGCAATACTCATCTTTCCCCTGGTTGCGAATTTTGAGATAAAAAACATCAGTCTGGCCGTGGTTGACAACGACAAAAGCTCCACTTCACGGGAGTTAATACAAAAAGTTGCCGCAGGTGGATACTTCTCTATATCAGAGGTTGCATCCACATATACCCACGCACTCAGGAGTGTTGAGCTTGACAAATCAGATATAATTATGGAGATCCCCGCCCACCTGGAGAGAGATCTTCAAAGAGAGGGCAGCTCAGAAATACTAATATCGGCCAATGCGGTAAGTGCTACAAAAGGGGGGCTCGGCAGTGCATACCTTGCCGGAATAATAGGAGATTTCAACAAAGAGATTAATGGAAATATCTCTACGGTAGTGGCCGACAGTTTCACCATCACTCCCCGCTTCTGGTACAACCCTCGCCTGCTATACACTTACTTCATGGTTCCGGCACTTATGGTAATGGTGCTGGCGATGGTCTGCGGCTTCCTGCCCGCCCTCAATATTGTAGGTGAAAAGGAGAGCGGTACAATAGAGCAAATTAACGTCACACCCGTAACTAGGCTAAGCTTTATACTCTCCAAGCTTCTCCCCTACTGGATAATCGGCTTTGTAGTGCTGACAATCAGTTTCTTTGCCGCCTGGATTGCCTACGGACTCACCCCTGCCGGAAACCTTGGCACCATCTACCTCTTTGCTGCACTGTTCGTACTGGCCTTTTCTGGGTTTGGCCTCGTAATCTCAAACTACGCCACCACCCTCCAGCAAGCTATGTTTATGATGTTCTTCTTTGTCCTCACCTTCATCTTTATGAGCGGGCTCTACACCCCCGTCGCCAACATGCCCCGGTGGGCCCAAAACCTCAGCATCATAAGTCCACTAAAATACATCATCATCGTCCTCCGCCAAGTCTATCTCAAAGGCAGCACCTTCACCGAACTCCTCACCCCCTTCTGGATGCTCACCGCATTCGCAATATTCTTCAACGGCTGGGCCGTTCTAAGTTACCGAAAGAAGAGCTGAAGGTAGGAGGTGGCCACCCCAGGGGAAAATGGCTAAAAGGCTGTTAATGTAGTAATTACGAAAAAATAGTAGCTTATAATACGCTAAATATCAGTCGTTTGACCATTTCCCCCTGGGGTGGCTTCACGCTCAGGGTTACTTCGCCTTTGGTTTTGTAAATAGCCTCCTGCTCAACCTCACTTATAGACTTAACATCTTTTCCGTTAAGCTCAAGGATTCGGTCACCTCCCTTTAACCCGGCCCTCTCTGCCTCGGAACCGTGATAGAGGCCATTTACCACCCAACAGTCCAATGTTTTGCTTCTATCAGTAAATGTGAATCCTAGGGTATTAAAAACAGACATATTATTGAAAAGACTATTTGGTTTAAGGTAGAGCCTCTTGTTTTTCAAGTCAATAATAACATAAAATCGTTCCCAAACCTTGTTACCAATCAAGCCTATATGATCACTTTTGCCGGACAACGCACCACCTGAATCTGTACTATATTCTATAATTAAATCATTCATATCAAAAGAGGCAATTGTACTCTTTTTGGCACGAAATTGCCAACTTGATGATTTACCGCCAATACCTCCAATCTCATAAGTTAGACCAAACTTCTCCTTAATATTGCTCAATTTATACCTGTTTGCCACAGCAGCTGATATGCTTACAGAACCTCCCGATCCAAGGTCCATCATTGCCTTTCCTGTTATTGTAATATTTTCATCAATACTTATAGCAACAGGCAGATAAATCCTGTTTGATGTAACCTCAATATCTACAGGCGTAAACCCCTCTATATCCGCATTAGAGAGCTGATTCACAAACCCTATTTTTTCGTTAGCATAGTCAATTATTATCGCCTTACCGGCTAACCCCTGAATCCCGAACAACCCATCGGCCTTGTCGCCAAGTATTGGTTTTAACTGAATTACTGGTGCCATTTTTGGTTTGTACTCCTTTCCATACAAATTCAAAATCGCATCATCAAAAATCATCTTTACCTTTTGCTGTTTTCCTCCGACACCACCAAGCATCGCATAACCAACCTTACTGAATTTCAATCCACTACCGGCAAGGAAAGTACTATCAACGTAAACCATGTCGGCCCCGGTATCAAAAACAAAATTTGCCGACTTCCCGTTCAAAACACTCTTCAGATATATATGTCGGCTATGATAGACCATATCATTCATTTCAGTGGTTTGACCGACAGATTGCAGAGACAGAAATAATACATTAAACGCAAGCAATAGTGTAGAATAGAAATGTTTCATATTGATATTATGATAGATGATTATCCAAATATAAAATAAAAAAGCCAGAAAGCTTAAGAGAGCCCCTTAAAGAAAGCTTCCAGCACCACTGAACCATTATAAAGACGATTTTAATTTGAATAAAGGGAGAATATTTTCACAAATTGTCAAATGTTGTCAAAACCATGTATTAACCTTGTCATATATTTAAGTTAATTTTTATCCAATTAAAATTGGATATGATGAATTAAACACCTGGACTTTAAACATTTTTATTATAACTTTATAGCAACAATTTTATTGAATAATTTACTGAATAATTCTATGAGAATACATTTAAAAATTAACGCAAACGGCGTTACAATTCCATTTAACCATCAACATATGTTAACTGGTACAATTCATAAATGGATTGGAATTAATGATGAACATGGAAAAACCTCGTTGTATTCCTTTTCCAGATTAGAAGGTGCGATCAAATATAATGATGAATTAAAATTCCAAGATCAAGCCTATCTTTTTTTTAGTTCTATAGATGAAGATCTTATTAAAAAACTTATTAGCGGAATTAGAACAGACAACAAATTATTCAATGGGCTTGAAGTAAAAGAAATTATTATTCAGGAGGATCCTGATTTATCGGACAGAAGCCTTTTTTTGGCAGCAAGCCCTATACTGATTAAAAGATTAGAAAATAATAGTGTGAGGCATATTCTTTATAATGAACCAAATGCAGGAACTTATCTTAAAGAGACAATTAATAAAAAAATGGAAATATCTGGATTAGATATTGATGATTCTTTAGAGATTAAGTTTGATTGCAGCAACTCTTCTTCAAAAACAATGATGATTTCATATAAGGGTATAATGAACAGAGTTAGTTGGTGTCCAGTATTTATCTCTGCAAATTCCGAGACTAAAAAATTCATTTGGAATGTAGGTTTGGGAAACTCAACTGGAATTGGCTTAGGTGCAATTCGTTAAGATAATCCTGTTGAATTATGATCTTATGGTTTAGCATCATATTAAAATTATATATAATATGTATTATGTCGTAAAATATTCAGGTCCATTTGGGTTTATCAAGCCCTGGACAGCAGTGCGAGATGGGAAAACATTCAGTCAGCAGTTCCTTACACCATCAATAATTGAAGGAATAAGACAAAAATTAGAAGTCAGTTCCATCGTTCGGCACAAATTGACCTATTCATCAATCAGTGTGCAACAAGAGCAAACTCAAACTCGAGGTTGGGAGAAGAAAACCCAACAGAAAATGATGATACGCAATCAATCCATCCTAGAACGAGGAGTAATGATTAACCCGAGTCTTTACTTAGCTTTTATAACGGAGGAAGAGGCTCAAAAAAGTGCAAATCAACACATTTGTTTATGCCGTAACGAAGATGTACTTTTCCCTGATTCAGAGATAATCCAACTAGACGAAAATGAATTTGACCAATTAACCGGATTTGAATTACGGTTTGGAGAAAACGAAAAGTCGTTTTTGGTCGGTTTTAATCGGTTTGATGAAGCCAAACCAATGTATGGATGGTTAGAAATTGCAGGCAAACCAGTTAGTGGAATGTAATGAAAAACCTCAGTCACATTTTAGCCAAAGGAGAAGAAAACGGACAAGTTACATTGGTTCAGCATCTATCCGAAGTTGCACTACTCGCTGAAAAGGTAGCACTGCATCTTGGTTTAGATACATTGATTGCCAGAAAGGGTGCAATTCTCCACGACATTGGTAAGGCGAGTTCACTGTTTCAAAATACTTTGAAGAAAAACTATCAACGACCTCCCGGATTTTTGTTCCGACATGAGTTGGCATCCCTGTTTTTCATTTCTGTCCTGAATGAAGAAGAAAAGTATCCTATAATTGATATGATTGTTGCTCACCACAAATCAATTTATAAGGATGCTGGTGGAAAAGGATTACTCGATTTGGATGAAAACGAACCAGAGGTATTTGAGAAACATATCAAGGATTTTGATGTTTGGAGTAAAGACGCCCTGTCGATATTGGATTATTTCAAAATTGAAACAAAACCAATTTCTGTTGATCAAGCCAAAGAGAGTTTTTACGAAGTAGTTGATTATTGCCTTTCAAAAAAATATGGTTATTCCCAATGGAAAGGGGTTTTGATTGCTGCTGACCATTTGGCCTCTGCCATGAGTGGCTGCATTAAACCATTGGATAGAAAACTTTTTGTTATACCTGACTTGAGCTATTACCATACCCGAAAAAGTGAACTATATCCATTATCGTTGATTCCGACAGAAGATATGCGCAAACACACGTTGGTAACAGCTCCAACAGGAGCAGGGAAAACCGATTTTCTGCTTCGCCGTTGTAAAGGGCGAGTGTTTTACACCCTACCATTTCAAGCATCAATTAACGCCATGTACGAGCGTATTAAAGGTGACTTGAATAAAACCGATGCCGATGTTCGCTTATTGCATGCAGCTTCAAGCATCAACTTGAAAAATGGGACAGTTGAAGAAAAGATACTTCAACATCATATTGGAGCTTCGGTTAAAGTGCTCACACCACACCAAATGGCTTTGCTGGTATTTGGCACAAAAGGTTACGAAGCAATGATTGCCGACATCAAAGGCTGCGATATTATTCTTGATGAAATCCACACGTATTCCGAAACAACTCAGGCCATTGTTTTAAAGATTGTTGAAATACTTTACAGCATTGATTGCCGTGTGCATATTGGAACAGCTACAATGCCATCGGTTTTGTATGACCGATTGGTTGACATATTGGGGGGTTCTGACAATATTTACGAGATAAAGCTACCCGACGAGACTTTGGATACCTTCAATAGGCATATCATCCATAAAGCCGATTCAATGGATTCGATGAGCAACGCTATTGACGAAGCTATTAAGCAAAATCAAAAAATTTTGTTGGTCTGCAATCAGGTAAAACGGGCTCAGTCTCTTTTTAATGATTTATCTGAAAGGTATCCGCTTATTGAAAAAATGTTGGTGCACAGCCGGTTCAAAAGAGGAGTGCGAAGCCAACTGGAATCCGAGCTGCGAAATATCTTCAACAACAGTACAGAAGCTTGTTTAGTGGTTTCAACACAAGTAGTAGAGGTGAGTCTGGACATTAGTTTCGACCTGATGGTTACCGAGTGTGCCCCTGTTGATGCTTTAATTCAGCGCTTTGGTCGAATTAACCGCAAGCGTTCAACAGAAACAATTGGGCACTACAAACCCATTTATGTACTTGCTCCGCCTACCGAGAAAAACGATGCCTTGCCTTATGGCTTGGAAGCTTTGCAACGAACTTATGATGCTTTGCCCAATGGCAACTTGATGAAAGAAAGGGATGCCCAATTGATGATCGATACCGTTTATCCTTCCATTGAATTTGTCAACATCGACTTGAATGCCGTATTCAAAGATGGGAAATGGATGATCAAAGAACTTTGGCACAACTCCAAGTCGGCACTATTAGAAACACTGGATGTTGATTCGGTTGCCTGTATTGACGAAGCAGACAAAGATCTTTACGACACTTCGGCTTATGAAGAGCAAGCAAAAATGGAAATTCCTGTTTCGTATCGTTCTGTAGGCTATCAGGGCTTGGATAAATCGGGCTACGGCTCAAAACCTTTTATCATTCCATCAAAAGCATACGATAATGAATTGGGCTTTCTGGTTGAATTTGCCAAACCCGAATTTTATAATGTTTCATTACGATTTTTATAAAACACAACAGATATGATAGCAGCAAATATTGGAAAAATCTTTCTGGATGCTTACAACGAAAAGTATCAGAGCAGCTACACAGCAAAAGAATTTTTCGTTGAAAAGTATTTTGAGATTTTCTTTAATCACAACAAGTACATGATGTCTGCTGGAAACTCTCCATTGGAAAACCCCAAAATAAGTTGGGACAAAATGAGGACAGGCCAGATACCTTACGAAACTGACGAAAAGAGAAAAGAGCGTTTTAATAAAACGGTTGAGAAAATTGAAACAAAGCCTGCAGATGCAAGTATTGCGATTGGTTTTCCTACTTTGGATTTTTCGGCACCCACATCTGGACAAATTACCAATATGGATTTGCCTTTGAAAAAAGAAGAAATGTATTTGTCTTGGATAGGTAGTGGTTTTGGCATTGGGGTACAAAGTGGAAAAGACGGTTTATCACTCCTGTTCAGCAACAAACAAATTTTGCTTGATTTGTTCGAGGGCTGGCAGGTTTATCGCGATTATTTAAACAGTACCCCAGGCTTAAGAGGAAACCAAATCAACACTTGGAACGGTCAATGGATTGCGCACCGCTACGACAAACTAAGCTATGATGAAGAAAATCCAACAGCATCCTTTAATCCTTTTGGTAGAATGAAAGATGAGGGTATGGAGGTAAATACCCAGTCGTGGACCAAAGTCCTAATTGGTATCGCGCGCAACTATCCCGAAGCATCTTTAATAGCGTATGTTTATAGTTTGGGGCAAATGAATATCACTGTAGGCTTTGTTCCATTTGATTTGCCTCGAATTCGGCAACCTTTTGAACTCTATAACAAGTATTTTGGAACCACCAAAAGAGAACAAGTTGAGCAATTGTTTGGAACTGCAATAGGCTTTACCAAAGCTTGTCAGATGGGAGCGATTGGAGTAAATGCACTTGAGCCTAAAGGGTTCAGGGAATGTATGGACAAAGGAGTCGTTCCAAAAAACAACACAATCGATGAAGAAAAAACAATCAATTTTAATACTTATCAAATATGGTTATTAGCTATGTTGAATAATGAACAATTATGGGAAAAGGCGCAAGATATTGCAGCAACCCTCAGTAATTACTCAAAAACGGATAGAGATTTAAGGACAAAAAAGAGTCAGGAAGTAACAAACCTATTAACTTCATTAAATAAGAAGCAGTTTATTGAGTCATTAATTGAAATTGTAAAAGGAAGTCCGGAGACAAATCAACTGGCCGAAATCGCAGAAATAATTCATACGATGCCAGTCGACAATGTACCTTACTTCCTAACCTTAATCCGTTTTCAATACGCAGTAGTAAATAAAAAATCTTAAAACGAATAACTATGAATGCTTACATTTATTTAAGAGCGTTAAAACACGCAGAACACACAGTTTTTTGTGTAGAAAAAGGCCAAAAAACATATTATGACCCACAGTTTAACAGATGGCTTGCCTATTCCAGTGGGCAGCAAGTGAAACGTTCAATTTTGGATACATTAACCTCTAAAATGAACGTTCAAATGGCTCCAATTACATTCAATTATGAAATAGTTTCGAAAAATGGAAAACAGGAATTACAGCAAAAAGAAGTATGGTCTCCCTGTAATCCCATTTTTATTGATCAGTTAATTGGTGGATGGATGAGAGCCAAAGACAAGGACAGTAGTGAAGAACAAGAATCTGTTTTAAAAAGGCGAAGTCCATTATCAATTTCAGCTATGCGAGGGTTACATCCATTACTAGCTGGAGTTGATTACGAAAACATGACATTTGATCGCAGCAATAATCCAGAAAACAATCCGGTTAAAGTACGTATGGGAGATAAGCTGTTATCAGATGACGAAATTCAAAAGTTCTTAGATGACAATAATCGGACTCTTACTCGTCGCAATTGGATTGCAAACAAAAATGACAGTCGGGGCTTTGGACGTGCAGGTGGACTTTTCGTATACGATATTGCCGTCGACCTGCGCACCCTCTTTTCGGTTTCAACCAATCAACATGAGCCCGAATTGTCGAAAGATAAAATTGAAGAACTGAAAGCAAAAGGCTGGGTCGAAAGTGAAAATGTGTTTGGTAAATGTTTAGTACTTCCAAAAAAGGAACGTGAAAAAGTTATTCCGGCATTAGCAAGTGCATTATTGAACTGGCGAATTACTTCCAACCAAGCCCGTACTTTCAGCCTAATGGAAACTTTGGCTGTGGCAATAAGCGATAATGCCAACAAACTGGCGGGTGCTATCCGTGCAAAACTGATCGAAGATGGTGAAAAACCAAAGGCTAAACCAATTATCGATGAAACAGCCGGAGCCGATGTTTTTGTAACCCTGCCATGTTCAAACTATGTGGTTACAGTGAACGAAAGTGCCGATGCTCTTGACAAAGCAGAACAAAAACTAATCGATCTAATGATGGCTTTTGATTACGAAAATCAGCTTTAAATAGAATAACCATCGCATCCATTTTAGTAAGTTATTGTGAATTTCAATTCTTTAAAATGCGCATCACCGGCACTCATTTTAATTACCTTCTCATTTGTAAACGAAAGCTTTGGCTGTTTGCAAACGGGATAAATATGGAATCTACCTCCGATCTGGTGTATGAAGGGAAATTGATACACGAAACTTCATACTCCAGACGGAGTGAAAGATTTCAGGAAATTGAAATTGACGGCATTAAGATAGATTATTATGACTCGAAGGGAAAGGTTGTTCACGAGATAAAAAAGTCTGACAAAAGGGAGGAGGCGCATATCTGGCAGCTTAAATACTATCTGTTTGTTCTTGAGAGAAATGGAATTAAGGGTGTGACAGGGCTTATTGAATATCCAAAGCTTCATAAAACTGAGGAGGTATTACTTACAGAACCTGATAGAGAGTTTATTAGGGAGAGTGTTGTAAAGATTGATAAAATCATACACAGTGATGATTGCCCCGAAAGAATCGGCAAAAGCAACTGCAGAAACTGCAGCTATTTTGATTTTTGCTGGAGCGGAGAGGAGTCGGATAATAATTAATACTTAATCGAATGAAAAAGACCTATTATCTGTTTAATCCCGGCAGGCTTCAAAGACAAGACAACACTCTGAAGTTTACCGCTATTGACGAAGAGGGCAATGAACAAAAGCCCAGATTTCTCCCCGTTGAGAATGTATCCGAGCTCTATTGTTTTGGCAATCTGGATGCAAATTCTGCCCTCTACAATTTTTTAGGTCAGGAGCAAATCTGCGTCCACTTTTTTGATTATTATGAGAACTATACAGGTTCATTTATGCCAAAAGAGTCTCTAATTTCGGGCAGGATGCTAATCTGTCAGGTGAAGGCGCAACAGAATAAGAAAAAGAGGATGGAGGTTGCTCAGAAGCTCTTAATCGGAGCGAGTCACAATATGCTCAAGAACTTAAAATATTATAACTCCAGAGGCAGAGATATTGAACCTTTAATTAACACTATACAGGCACTTTCAGATAAAATTTGCGCAACGTCTGAGATAGATGAATTGATGGGAATTGAGGGAAATATCCGAAAAAACTATTACGAAGCATTTGATCTTATAATCAATGACTTTCAAATGGAAGGCAGAAGCTACAAACCTCCACTTAATGAGGTTAATGCCCTTATATCATTCGGAAATATGATGTGCTACAGTCAGTGTTTGAAAACTATTCATCAGACACAACTGAATCCTGCTATCAGTTTTCTTCATGAGCCCGGTGAGCGACGTTTTTCACTCTCTCTGGATATTGCAGAAATATTCAAGCCTCTGCTTGTAGATAGAGTAATATTTAAGGTGTTGAATAAAAAGATGATACAGGCCGACGACTTTGAAGAGTCTCTAAAGAGAGTCGTTTTAAAGCCAAAGGGGAAGAAAAAATTTGTTGAGGCCTTTGAAGAGAGGCTGAATGAAACTATTCAGCACAGGACTTTGGGCAGATCAGTTAGCTACAAACATCTGATTAAACTGGAGTGCTACAAACTTCAAAAGCATTTGCTTGGCCTGGAGGAGTATAAACCTTTAAAGATGTGGTGGTAGAATGTATATAATTGCTGTTTATGATGTTGGTCAAAAGAGGGTTGGCAAAATGTTAAAACTTTGCAGAAGATATCTTAACTGGATACAAAACTCTGTGTTTGAGGGAGAAATTAGCGAAGCTAAACTTATGGAGTTAAAATATAATGCACTATCTATTATGGACAAAGAGACAGATAGTCTTATCATTTTTAAAACCAAGCAGGAGAAGTGGCTAGATAAAGAGATTGTAGGTAAAGAGAAACAGGAATTAGATACATTTTTATAGCAATTAAGTTGTCTATCCCTGAAGAAAACCAATAAAATTTTAAATATTGTTATAGAACCATGTCACTTATGCTCTTTGACGTATTGAAAATAAAGATAATAACACATGTTGTCGTTCTTAAGGCATTTATACACTTTTGCCGTTTGACGACTTTTAAATAAGAATTTCTTTTATTTGAAACTGCCAAATAATTGGTAACCAAATATTTTTTTAAAGTCGTCAAACGGCTTCTAATCGTACCATAGTGGAATTGAAATTTAACAATGGCAGTTTTTGTAAGCTAGAAAAAAACTTCTAATCGTACCATAGTGGAATTGAAATTCAGAAGGTTCATTTGTCGGCTGGAAAAAAGCGGGCTTCTAATCGTACCATAGTGGAATTGAAATATCAGAGACTGAAATGTATGAAAAGACAAGAGGAATCTTCTAATCGTACCATAGTGGAATTGAAATAGCTGAGCAAAACCCTGCATAATAGCAACTGCAGTCTTCTAATCGTACCATAGTGGAATTGAAATAGGCAAAAATGCAGTAAGTGCTTTTATGGACGCTGACTTCTAATCGTACCATAGTGGAATTGAAATAATCGCTCATATATGACACCTACGCCTGTATTAACTTCTAATCGTACCATAGTGGAATTGAAATTTTGTCGCTCTTTATTTTCTGCCTCGCTGCTTTACACTTCTAATCGTACCATAGTGGAATTGAAATGATATGGGAATTTGTTCAGGGAATACTCTCAAACCTTCTAATCGTACCATAGTGGAATTGAAATATTGCCAAAACATTCAGACAGGAAAAACAATCTCCCCTTCTAATCGTACCATAGTGGAATTGAAATTAAGAAGAATGGAGTTAAGGCCAAAGTTCTTCTTTCTTCTAATCGTACCATAGTGGAATTGAAATATGTGTGTCTAGCTGCATAAAAACTCAGATGATCAACTTCTAATCGTACCATAGTGGAATTGAAATATGTTGATACTCTTCGCTTTGATGCAGTGGTCAATCTTCTAATCGTACCATAGTGGAATTGAAATAATATAGATCAACAGGTATTAATCTCTCATCTGACTTCTAATCGTACCATAGTGGAATTGAAATAAATTTTGAGCGCGTTGGACACCCTGCTTGAAAAAGCTTCTAATCGTACCATAGTGGAATTGAAATTAAATTAACTGGCCAGGTTCCATCCTTCTTTAGCCTTCTAATCGTACCATAGTGGAATTGAAATGAGAGATCTGCTTCTGGATTGAGATATGCTCAAAATCTTCTAATCGTACCATAGTGGAATTGAAATCTAGTCAAGTTGGCAAACGGCAAATGGGGGCCGGGCTTCTAATCGTACCATAGTGGAATTGAAATAAAGTTGGAGAATAGGAGTTATAATTACCCGAATGCTTCTAATCGTACCATAGTGGAATTGAAATACAATAAACACATCCTTAAAAAGCAGGTAAAATTCTTCTAATCGTACCATAGTGGAATTGAAATGGCATCTGATGATACGTTGTCGTCTATGTAGAAGCTTCTAATCGTACCATAGTGGAATTGAAATCGATATTAAATGCCCCGACTTGGTTTGGCTTTGGCTTCTAATCGTACCATAGTGGAATTGAAATAAATCCCCATCTGAAAAAAGATTGGACATTTGTACCTTCTAATCGTACCATAGTGGAATTGAAATGGAGAGAGGCATATTATGCCGAACAGGTTAAGGCCTTCTAATCGTACCATAGTGGAATTGAAATGTAATTTCACATGGAGAAAAGAAAAGATGATTTGTGCTTCTAATCGTACCATAGTGGAATTGAAATCTAAATAATGGAAATCATGACTGCAAAAGTAAAACTTCTAATCGTACCATAGTGGAATTGAAATGGTAAATATTGAACCAGCTAACTATGCAATTGGTTCTTCTAATCGTACCATAGTGGAATTGAAATTGGATTTCTGATTGAAATTGACTTGTCATCGTAGCTTCTAATCGTACCATAGTGGAATTGAAATTAGCTCCATACTTTTCTTCAAGCTGATGATAAATCTTCTAATCGTACCATAGTGGAATTGAAATAACATACACCTCCAGACCAGGTTCCCCCGGATGCCTTCTAATCGTACCATAGTGGAATTGAAATGAATAAGACAATCAAACTATGATGTAGCAAAATACTTCTAATCGTACCATAGTGGAATTGAAATTTGAGTTGAGTTACCATTAAGAGCTGATATTGTGGCTTCTAATCGTACCATAGTGGAATTGAAATATGGATAACTGCCAACTCAAATAATCGGTATCTAACTTCTAATCGTACCATAGTGGAATTGAAATAGTTTACTTTTACAAACACGAATACCCTTGCTACCTTCTAATCGTACCATAGTGGAATTGAAATTTAAGGTATGTCATATAGTTTTGTGACGCAGAACTTCTAATCGTACCATAGTGGAATTGAAATGGGTGCGCTTGTTGCGTACTTCAAGCGGTCTCAGGCTTCTAATCGTACCATAGTGGAATTGAAATATATCAAAAACCCTAAAGAAATGAAAGCACTAATACCTTCTAATCGTACCATAGTGGAATTGAAATGAATGAAGGAACTCCTTCCTGCTTGGCGAGAGATCTTCTAATCGTACCATAGTGGAATTGAAATATTTCTTTTACTTGTACTTCAAAGATTTCTTCGTCTTCTAATCGTACCATAGTGGAATTGAAATGGGAGAATTGAGCTAACTGCCCGTTATCAAACTTTCTTCTAATCGTACCATAGTGGAATTGAAATAACAACAAGCGAAAGAATTTAGGGCGGAGGCTCACTTCTAATCGTACCATAGTGGAATTGAAATAGATATTATGGGGTTTATAGGAGAAGTTGATGCTCTTCTAATCGTACCATAGTGGAATTGAAATCTACATTGTCTTTTGTGAATCTATAAGCCATGTCCTTCTAATCGTACCATAGTGGAATTGAAATTTTGTATAAAAACTTCGCCAACTCCACAATCGGCACTTCTAATCGTACCATAGTGGAATTGAAATAATCTGATTGAGTACCTTGCAAAAGAGAAAGTAAAGCTTCTAATCGTACCATAGTGGAATTGAAATGCAATTGGTCACGATTATGTTAATCGTATGTGTGCTTCTAATCGTACCATAGTGGAATTGAAATTAAAAAAAGCGGAGGCTGAAAGATTAAAAGCCGAAGCTTCTAATCGTACCATAGTGGAATTGAAATAGAATGCGAAGGACATCTTGGCGTTAAGGAGCGAGCTTCTAATCGTACCATAGTGGAATTGAAATAGTACAGAAATCTATTGAAGGAGCGACAAAAGACTCTTCTAATCGTACCATAGTGGAATTGAAATTTTATATCATATCGGGTACACTCGCCCCCATTATCTTCTAATCGTACCATAGTGGAATTGAAATGGGGTTACAATCAACCAGCCCTGTTCTTTCCACTCCTTCTAATCGTACCATAGTGGAATTGAAATATGCTATCGGCACAACCTTAGAGAGTTGGGTTGCAGACTTCTAATCGTACCATAGTGGAATTGAAATATCTCTATTAGCGAAAATATCTTCAGGGTTAACTGCTTCTAATCGTACCATAGTGGAATTGAAATTATTTAGGGTTAACTTTTTTTCGTGCGATAAATCCTTCTAATCGTACCATAGTGGAATTGAAATATTTTATACGGTTGAAACTCTTGTGATAGTTTTTGCTCTTCTAATCGTACCATAGTGGAATTGAAATCTCACAGAGGAGCTGCTTAAAAAGTGCGGGTTTACACTTCTAATCGTACCATAGTGGAATTGAAATGATATTAAGCGAGTTCGTTGAATTTAGTGTAATGCTTCTAATCGTACCATAGTGGAATTGAAATAATGCATCTGATGTTGCATTTCCTCTACGAACAATCTTCTAATCGTACCATAGTGGAATTGAAATCTTGGAAGATGGTGTTGCAACAGGGCAGTTTTGAGGCTTCTAATCGTACCATAGTGGAATTGAAATCTTTTATCATGAAACTGAATTAAATCTGAATGAGATATACTTCTAATCGTACCATAGTGGAATTGAAATATTTCAATTGCTGCTCCACCACCTTGCACTAGGATCCTTCTAATCGTACCATAGTGGAATTGAAATCGCTACTAGGCCCTTGCGCTCTAATATATAGTGTTCTTCTAATCGTACCATAGTGGAATTGAAATGAGCGAGCTTCTCCTACAGTTTCCTTGCCTCTGACTTCTAATCGTACCATAGTGGAATTGAAATACAGAAGCAAGTTTTCCTATAACATCTATAATATCCTTCTAATCGTACCATAGTGGAATTGAAATAAGGAAAGCGGAAAAGAGGGTGATAACAAGAGGGCTTCTAATCGTACCATAGTGGAATTGAAATAAACGGGCTTGTGTTGACACGAATGATGCTGTTGCTTCTAATCGTACCATAGTGGAATTGAAATCTGCTTGAAGCCCTTATCACGAATCGCAAATACTCTTCTAATCGTACCATAGTGGAATTGAAATTTCACAAGACGAGGGCAGTAAGCCATTCCGTCTCTCTTCTAATCGTACCATAGTGGAATTGAAATATCAGCTCTTCGCATTTGGCTGTGTCGTCAAAGACTTCTAATCGTACCATAGTGGAATTGAAATGCTAACGCTGCTGCTCCTGCTATTGCTGCTCCTGCTTCTAATCGTACCATAGTGGAATTGAAATAGAGTAGGGATAATCAATTCATAATGATTTTTCAGCTTCTAATCGTACCATAGTGGAATTGAAATAAATTAAAGCTGGTATATACTTAGCTATTCGCATACTTCTAATCGTACCATAGTGGAATTGAAATGTGACAAAGCAGAGTCTTTCTTCACCGCGGCGTTGACTTCTAATCGTACCATAGTGGAATTGAAATAATCAAGAAGTGAAGAGGCAGGGGTAGAGCCACCCTTCTAATCGTACCATAGTGGAATTGAAATTTTCTTGCCCTTTTGCCCTAAACGCTGTAACTCGCTTCTAATCGTACCATAGTGGAATTGAAATTTCAAGTTTCTCTTCTTTGTTCCTGAGAGTAAAACTTCTAATCGTACCATAGTGGAATTGAAATAAATTCTTCAACAAACCAGTACAGAGCCTCAACCCTTCTAATCGTACCATAGTGGAATTGAAATTTTCAATCAACTTATCTATATTAACATCCCATTTTCTTCTAATCGTACCATAGTGGAATTGAAATAGCACGACCTTAGCTAGTATATGTGTTATCTGCGCTTCTAATCGTACCATAGTGGAATTGAAATGCATAGAGCGCGATGCTTGTAGAGCCGGCAGGAATCTTCTAATCGTACCATAGTGGAATTGAAATTGGATGACTCCGGCTGAAGCGAGATTAGCATTTGACTTCTTCTAATCGTACCATAGTGGAATTGAAATTTAAACACACTTGTAGTCACATAATCATGTGAATGCTTCTAATCTACCATTCTGGAATCGTAACGAATAAAAACGACCTCATGATTATGAATCATGGGCTTTATAGTTGAATGGATGTATCGTGATACCTCTTCTAAGGCTAGAACTGTGTTACGTGCAATTCATTTATTAATTGGCCCCCCAAATAGCAGATTTTATAGAGAATTGCTAATTACTTCGGTGTTTATTCAGAAATAACCCACACCCTATAAGGGTTATTCCTATAACAATAAAGGTTAGATGCATAGGAGCATAGAATATTCTGAGCATTAACAACTGAACAATAATCCACCCGGTAAGAAGAACTCCCTGTGCAATAATAAACAACGGATATTTTAAGGTTTTAAATAAAATGGTAACGACAGTAACAAAACTTAAAATTCCATTGACAATCAAAAGGATAATACCTGGTATCAAATAGCTTTTGAATGGAGAGTGTTCAAGAAATGACAGAGGCATTTGCAATCCAGCTCCTGAAGGGTCAGCAATAAGGTGCAATCCTCCATATGCAGCACCAATTCCGTTTACACATAAGAGAAGTATAGCTATAATTTTTACTATTGTATGAGGGCTGATTCTCATTCATTCGTTAATATTTCTATTAATATTTTATTAAATCTATCCGGTTCGTCAAAAATAGGGCAATGTGCAGAATTTTCAAAAGTCAACCATGAAATTACCCCAGGGGTAAAGTGTCAACCATCAGTGAATAAGCGTGTTACAAAAATTTAAAAAATTGACTAATTATTTAATTATTAAGCTTTTGACACTTTACCCCTGAGGTAAAAACTGCATTTCACATTTTTTGTAACTTCAACCAAATTTTAATCTTCACTATTATGGAAACAATTGTTGACATTTTGGATCTCTTTTCCGGGATCTCCTGGCTTTGGTATGTAATTTCAGTGGTGGTTGCGTTTGGAATGGGTGCGTTGTGGTACACGGTGCTGTTTGGTAAGAAGTGGATTAAAGCTGTGAATTATGTTTGTCTGTGTGGTGCAAATATCTATGACGGAGAGGAGTGTACCTGCAAGGGTCGATTTCCGTGGGAGATGCTATTTCAATTTATGGGAACGGCACTTATAGGATTAATGTATTTTCTTTTAACCCCCGTATCTTTGTGGCTCTCAATTATTGCTTGCGTTGCTTTTGCAGGGTGGACAAAATCTATGCTTAAGTTTCAGATTGCCGGGTGGAGCAGGTATATAACACTTGCGATGATAGATGTTGGGTACTTTGTAGTAGTGTCAGTAATTTTTATTTTGTTCAGCTATCTGTAGGCAACCTTGGGTCCAAATCCAAATTTATCGCCACTTTCTTGGATTCAAATCCAAATTTATCGTATATTTGATTAAAACTGATCTAATATGATAGTACGGGAACTTGAAGATATTGTTAAAAACAGGCTTAACAAGGGAAAAGCAATTGTTATAATGGGGGCCAGACAAGTTGGAAAAACCACTCTTGTTAAGGGTCTGTTTAAAGGTTCAAATGAAGTTGTTTGGCTAAATGGCGATGAGCTTGATGTACAAAATCTTTTTGAAAACATATCATCTACAAGGCTAAAATACATCTTTGGAGATAAGAAGTACGTTGTTATTGATGAAGCACAGAAAATAAAAGAGATAGGAGTTAAGTTGAAACTAATTGTAGATGAGATTCCACAAATACAACTTATAGCAACTGGCAGCTCCTCTTTTGATCTTGCAAATCAAATCAACGAACCACTTACCGGAAGAAAATGGGAATACAAAATGTATCCGGTATCTTTTGCCGAAATGGTTTTGCATCACGGATTACTGGAAGAAAAGCGGTTAATTCCTCACAGACTTATCTATGGTTACTATCCCGATGTTGTAAATAATCCGGGGGACGAAAAAGAGATATTGAAGCAATTATCTGACAGCTATTTATATAAAGACATTTTGATGCTGGACCAAATCAAAAAGCCGGAAAAACTGCTTAAATTATTGCAAGCCGTTGCATTTCAAATAGGCAATCAGGTATCCAATTCAGAACTTGGGCAAATATGTGGTCTGGACTCAAAAACAGTTGAACGATATCTCTTATTACTTGAGCAGTGCTATGTAATTTTTAGATTGGGCTCTTTCAGCCGTAATTTAAGAAATGAGCTTAAAAATTCTAAAAAAATATATTTTTATGACAATGGTATCAGGAATGCTATAATTGCAGATTTCTCATTAGCTGAAAGTCGAAATGACATAGGTAGATTGTGGGAGAACTTCATAATTTCAGAGAGATACAAAAAGATAGAATACAACTCCTTATGGAAGAACAGATGGTTTTGGAGAACAAAAGATCAGGCAGAAATTGATTATATTGAAGAGGGTGATGGCCAAATCAAAGCCTATGAATTCAAATGGAGTCCAACTGCTAAGCATAAAACGCCTAAACTATTTTTAGATAACTACTCCGGTAGTACTTTTTCAGTTATAAACCCAGAAAACATTGAAGACTTTCTGCTATGAAAAAAATAAACCTCCTGATTAGTATTCTCACTTTAATGCTTCCGCTTACCCTCCTTGCTCAAAAGGGAAATACTACGGAGCAGCGGATTGATGCACTTTTTGCTTCGTTTCACAATGAGATGCCCGGTGTGGCTGTTGCGGTATCTTTGGATGGCAAACAGATTTACAACAAGGCGTTTGGGCTTGCGAACCTTGAGTATAATGTTCCAAATACAACGGCAACCATTTTTGAGGCAGGGTCCGTATCTAAGCAGTTTGTGGCAGCATCGGTGTTGCTGCTGGCAAAGGAGGGTCGGCTCTCTCTGAAAGACGATGTCCGGAAATTTGTCCCGGAGCTTCCGGTTTACGATGCCCCCATTACTGTAGATATGCTCCTATGCCACACCAGTGGTCTAAAGGATTGGGGGGCTATCTACTCCCTCACCGGATGGCCAAGAACCACTCGTGTTTATACTCAGGAACTTGGCTATGACATTATATTCAGGCAGAAGAGCCTTAACTTCTACCCGGGCAGTCAGTATTCATACAGCAATTCAAATTATATGATGCTGACTCTTATCGTTGAGCGGGTTTCCGGTCTCTCACTCGCTCAGTTCACCGCTCAAAAGTTTTTCGGACCGATGGGTATGTCGCAGACAAGCTGGAGGGACAACCACAGGGCGATTGTGCCCGGAAGGGCTACTGCATATGATAAACGCGAAGGGAGGTTTCTTCTCAATATGCCTTTTGAGGATCTGCACGGTCCGGGCGGGCTCCTCACCTCAACTCACGATCTGCAAGTCTGGAACAGCCTGCTGGCGGGAGATGATATGTTCGGTAAAGAGTTTGCACAGAACCGAATCACTGAGAGGAGACTGAATAACGGGGAGGGGTGCGGATATGCTGCCGGCCTGACTATCGGAAAATATAACGGGAATGAAGAGATAGCCCACAGCGGATCAACTGCGGGCTACCGGGCATGGCTTGCCTGGTATCCGGAAAAGAGGCTATCGGTGGTGCTGCTTAGCAATTATGCACAATTCCAGCCGGTACAGATTGGGCGGGCTATCGCTGGAATTTTTGTGGGCGAAGAGCCTGTAACCTCTGTTCAGCCGGTTGCTAAAGCCGAGGATAACGTGGATGACAAAACTGCATCTCCCAAACGGGAGCATAAGAGTCTTGCCGAATACGAGGGAGAATATTTTAGTGAAGAGGCAGGGTCCATAACCTTTTTTATTACTTTTGAAGCAGAAAAATTGTTGGTAAAACGAAAGGCGGATGAGGTCTTTAGTTTAACAAATATCTCGGGAGACAGTTTTACTTCAGACAGAAACGGAGAGTATCTCTTTACCCGCGACAGACGTGGCAGGATTAATGGTTTTAAAGTAAGCGTAATGAGGGCTTCCGATATCCCTTTCTATCGTTAATTCTTTAATTTTTTCACCTTTTCTGTAATATTTCTGCCATTGGTGCGACCAATATGGGTGAAAAGCAAAAATAATGAGCAACACAAAAGAAGAATTTCTAAGCTTGATAGATGACAACAGAAACATCATCTACAAAGTATGCTTTGTCTATTCAGACAGCGTAAACACTCACGAAGATCTCTTTCAGGAGGTGCTTATAAACCTGTGGAACTCATGGCCAAAGTTTCGCAGGGAGTGCAAGGTTCAGACATGGATTTACCGTATCGCCCTGAACACTTGCGTAAGTTTCCTAAGAAAGAGCAAAGCGAGACCCTCATCAATGCCCCTGACAAATAATATTGAGGATGTGGCTGGCGATTTTGACCCTGAGAGGGTAAGAGAGCTATACCGAAACATCAACAATCTTGAGAAAATTGAGAAAGCCATTGTTCTTCTCTATTTAGAGGAGAGGTCGCATGAAGAGATATCGCAAATACTGGGAATTTCCAAAACTAATGTTGCAGTTAAGCTTTTCAGAATCAAAGAAAAATTAAAACAAATGACCCAAAATTGATTTAAGCCATGGAACTGGAACAATTAAAAAGAGACTGGCAGCAATTGTCGGAAAAGATTGAAAAAAATGAATTATTTAATAAAGAGTTGACTATGAATATGTTTAAAAAGAGTGCAAGGAGTTCCGTTTATAAACTGGAGAAATATGAACTTCTCTTCCTGTTAATATCTCTGTTTTACACAATATTTCTCTCCTTTGCTCTCTTTATAAATGATGAAAGACTTATAGTTAATGAAAGTATTTGGGCCTCTATTGCACTATTTGTTATAGCAGGCGGATGGCAGGCATACAAACTATTTCTCCTCCAAAAGATACGCATAGACACTTGTTCAACGATAGAAATTCTGGAGAGGGTTACCCGTTTTAAAATTCTTACAAAGGCAAGACTATACTGGGGTATGTCACTTTTGATTCCTTTTTTTGGAGTAGTCTTCTATTTTCAAAAGGATATTTTCACCTCCGAGTTTATAATAGTAATGGCAGCGGGAGCAATTTTGGGTGTGGTTATTGGTCTTTCAAGCTTCTATAAACACTGGAAAAACATTAACGACCTTCTCTCAGATATTAAAGAGATTAAAAGCTACGAAAAGATATAAATCAGAGAAAACTATCTTCTGTAAATACTTCCGTTTCCTCTGTTATTATCCCTTGAGTTATTATCTCTTGAGTTACTATCACGCTTATTGTTCTCCCTTTTGTTATCTCTGCGATTGTCATCGTTTCTGTTTCTGTCTCTGTCTCCGCGATTATTGTCGCTCCTGTTGCGGTCTCTGTTATCGTACCTGTCCCCTCTTTTGTCCCTCCTGTCGTTGTCTCTTCTATCCTTGTACCTGTCATCTCTCCTTTGCTGCTCCTTAAGCCACCTGTAATGCTCCGGATGATGTCTGTTTACAAAATATCTGGGATCCCTGACATCTCTGATAGTAATATACGGTCTGAAATCTCTGTAGTTTGAATACCTCCTTTGAATTTCGTGGTGTCTGAGAAATGGCTTGTACTCATTAATTACTACTACTCTGGTTCTGTAAAAGTCAAAGTGTCTGTATGCAGAGGGGAGAGTTCTTCTTGCAATCCATCTTCCATTTTTGTAGTAGATAAACTCCCTTGTTGGAACATGATAGTAAACATCAATCTCAGGAATGTAGTAGTATTCCACATACTCAAACCCCACCGGTCCCCAAATTGGCTGAGCCCCAATGTTTACTCTAATCTGGATTTGCGCCTCCGCTGTCTTGGGGGCAATCAACCCTCCAACTAATATAACAGCTGTAAGTAGTAATTTTTTCATAACGCTGTGTATTTTATGGTACTTACAGTTACCTGAACAACAATCGTTCCAAACCCAACATGTTACCGTAGCGACGCCTTACTAAAGATATGCTCAGGAATAGCAGCATCAAACTGAATTTTGGTAATCCGGAACTCTGTCCCCTTGCCCTCTTTAAGCATGTCCTTGTATATCATTGTCTTTGGAAACCAACGGCCCTGGATACGCTCAACATTGGAGAGCTCCATACGTTTAAGCAGCTGGCCGCTTTTTGCGTACATCTCCTGACGGAGAGGAACAAAGCGTTCGGCATCAATCCACATCTTCTGGCGATGGTAGGCAACATCGGTAAGCCGGGCAGTGAGTTCAAGGACAACTACATCTCTCCCCTGCAGGGTATCTTTGCCGGTAACCTTGCTGTCGTAAATATCCGTGAGTTTGCGGTCGTCCATCATATCTTCGTATGAGAGGTCTGAGCCCATCACGGATTGCCTTAACATGTGGCCGGAGATCTGTATTGTTCTGTCTGCCGATGGTGTGTAAATCCAAAGCTGGCCTTCAAGTTTAAGCATCTTTGTGCCCGCCTCTGCAGCAGGCGAGAGGTATTCTGAGAAGGATTTTTTGTCACCTTCGCTCCAGCTTTTTGATGTAACGCTTCTGGTGGAGCGTCTGCCGTTAATAATCATGGTTGACTCAAATACTCTGTTCTTTGACGAGAGGTTCTGGTCAACTTTGCGGAGAATAGCTTCGCCGGACTGGTCGGGCTGAATAATGGCGGGTTGCAGGGTAGCTGGCTGCGAGCTCCGGGCAGAAGCCGGGAGCGAGCCCAGGAGCAAGATTGCGGTTATTATCGCCGGTTTACAAATTTTCATAATTATTTCAAAAGTATTTCTGTTTATATCAAACTTCCAATTCATTAAACAACCTGGCAGTCTCCCTCTTAAATATTCCCACACCTGCCAGTGCATTTCCAAGCAGCATTGAGAATACACCGGGTATAAATCCTATATACCACATTACAGGGGTTACAGCAGGCCTCATTACTGATGGCATAAGCATTGTGGCATTTTTCATCATTCCTGAGATGTCTATGCCATGTGAGTTCAAAGCAAAAACAACCGTTACTCCCAGTACGGTCCCTAATACCGACCCTATCACTCCGGTCATAAGTGCCTCCCAGAGAAGAGATTTGTAGATATGTCTCTTATCCTCACCCAGAGCAATTCTAACTCCAAACTCGGTGTACCTCCTCAGCCCTCCCAGTAGCCCTGCATTCCACAGAACAATTGCCATTGCAGAAACAAACAGGAATATCATTATACTACCTATATAGTTGCTGTATGCAAGAAAATCGGCCATCCCGGGAACATCCCTTAAAGACTGGGCAACCGGTGCAAACTCATCCTCATCAGAGGCCCAGGCTGCATTTAATCTGCCCTTAACTGCCTCAGCCTCCTCCTCATTAAAGTAGTCATACGGCAGAAAGCCGAGTATCTCTCCCGATGCTCCCTCCATATCAAATGCGGCTCTTATATCTTTAATATCTGCAATTACCGCACCCCTGTCCAGAGCCGGAGAACCAAACCTTATTGTTCCTGAGACAATAAAATTTGTAAATGAGAATCCTCCCTCCATGGTTGTTCCGAACAGGGTAAACTGCTCTCCCGGAGAGACTCCGTATCTTGCAGCAAGATCCTCTGAAAGCAGGCATTCCCCTCCCTTTTCCGGTAAACGACCCCTCTCAAGAGATTCCTGAAGGTTAAATCTCTGAGGCTCTTTTGACCCTTCGCCAAGAAGATCCACAGCCCATCCAACAACAGCCCCCTGCCCTCTCGTCTCACCCAGAGAGTCAGGAAAGTCGGCCAAAGCCCCAAATCTTATCCTCTCTGCCCATTCAACTTGAGGTTCAAGTTTTTTAAGCTCCTCAACCAAACCATGAGATTCAAGTATGGCCAGATCGTTAGGAAACTGCTCCTTATCATTAGCATAAGGCCGGGTCATAATCCTCACATCACCGGTGTTATAATTTGAACTAAGCTCTATAGACTCACCCATCACCCCGGTCAGCCAACTGTGAAGAAAGATCGTGAGCATACTTCCCAGTGTGACAACAATAATTGGAAGCAAACTTCTCCCCTTATCGTTTAAAATACCTTTAAGTAAAAATTTAATCATAGCAATTTCCCCCTCAAAGCCTCAGTTGGTTTCATTTTAGATATTTTTCTGGCAGGTATATAGCTTACAATAAATGATGTAACTATTACCAGAACAACGGATGCCATTATCATTCCCGCACTGTAGGCAGGTACAATCTTATCGGCAATTGCAAGCCCCACCTGGTCAGTTCCGGCAGGCATCGGTAACCCCACATACTGAATCAGTTTCAGAAGCGGCATCCCCCATATAAGACCCAGAAGAATTGCCAGGATTGAGTGGACAGTCCCCTCTATTGTAAATATTCCAATAACCCTGAGTCTGGTCATTCCAAGTGCTATATAAGTCCCTATCTCCTTTTGCCTTCTGAAAATTGAGAGTATCTGTGTATCAAAGATTGCCAGTAACGCAATTCCAAGCAGAAGCATTGACATAATCATGGAGCTGGCCCTCTTGGTCTTGATAATATCATCTATCTCCTTCATCAGCGCATTCTCATCCACATACCTCCACTCACCTGACAAAACACCGGTTGAATCAAAGTCACCTGAGGCAATAACCTCATCAGAGAGCACTAAATAAGTTGCCTCTCCATATAAAGAGGTCATCTCCCTCAAATCCTCAAGAGGCATCCATAGCTGCCCTCCATCTACAGTCGGAACCGTGGTTTTAAATATACCCGCAATCCTTACCTCTCTGGCGTCAAAAGTGCCATTCACATCCCTCCACCTCACTATCATCACATCACCCTCCTTCAGTTTTGCGCTTTTAGCAGTTCTGTCTCCCACTATAACAGGTATCGCCGGATCTCCCTCAACGCGTCCGGAGTCCAGCGCAGCAGTGGGCAGAAGAAGAGTCTTCTGAGCAGGGTCAATACCCTTTAGAAGGACATTCACCATTCTTCCGTTTGGGTAGGCCGAAGCCTGTACAGCCAGCACAGCTACAGCCCTGCCACTCTCAATCTCTGCCTTAAGCATATCCCCGAGCGGAGCATGAGCATCCACAAGTGAAAGAGGATCAAATTGATCATAGAGAACATGGTCTATCCTTCCACTCCCCGTTTCCCACGCCTTTGTATCCCTCTTTGCCTGCAGATTCCAGCCATCCAGCAGACCATTATAGAAGACGATTACAACAAAGGCTATTGAGAGAACCGTAACATTCAGCCAGGTTCTCTTCCCGGAACCCATCAGGTTCCTAAAGGCCAGTTTGATTGACAACCATTCCATCTTGCAATTGTATTATTCTGTCCAGATATTGCATAACTTTTTCATCATGTGTAGAAAAGATAAAGGTAGTTCCAAGTTCCTTGTTAAGACGCTTCATAGTCTGCACAATGTGGTGAGAGTTCTTTGAATCCAGGTTTGCCGAAGGCTCATCGGCCAGGACAAGCTGAGGCCTCTTAACCATAGCCCTGGCAATAGCCACTCTCTGACACTCTCCGCCTGAAAGTGCAGATGGTTTAGAATTTGCCTTCTCAGTTAAACCGACCCACTCTAGCGCCTCCATAACCGCCTTTTTCCTCTCAGCAGCACCCCTTTTCTGCAGCAGCAGGGCAAACTCCACATTATCATAAACGGTATAGACAGGAAGCAAATTGTAGGTCTGAAAAATAAACCCTATCCCCATATTCCTCAGCAGAGCCGCCTCCTTATGAGAAAGAGTGTTTATCCTCTTTCCCAGTACATCCGCCGTCCCCTCCGATGGAGAATCCAGAGAGCCGATTATATTTAGCAGAGTGGTCTTGCCTGAACCACTCGGCCCCACAAGTCCGGCAAACTCCCCCTTTCCAAAGGCGAGACTAATGTTGTTAAGAGCGGTAAACTCCGTTTTCCCCGCCGGAAATCTTTTGTAAACACCCTCAAGTTTTACAATTTGTTCTGTTTCCATACTATTTTGTTTGATGATTTATTACCAGCATTATTTGAACTCCCTTTCCCGACAATGGATTTACCCCACCCCCCATCCCGGGAAGAGGCGAACCTGAGAAAGCCGATCCGCTCAGATCTGAATTATCCGGATTTACAAAAGCCGTCACATAAAGATCCCCAAACGACAGCATCCTCTTCCATCTGAGAAGATTATAAACTCCACCACCACCCCACACACTGTAACACATCCAGCTCAGACTATTCTCCATATTAACCGGATAGTTCACGTTAAGTGCAGATATATTTGCCCCTTCAGCCCACATATGCTCCACCGCCACACCAAGCCCGTTCCCAAGTCCAAAAGTATAATCCGCCCCCACCGTCACCATCCGCTGATTGACCGGAAGTAGCGACTCAAAAAACGGATTTGCAACTGACTGATTTAATATAGTGTTTGTTGTCCCCCGCCTGTTTATCCACACCGCCTCCAACCAGAACCCTATCTCATAATCAAACCTCATATCCAGCCCGTATCTGTTTTCATAAAGCCTGTTGATATCAATCGTTGAGTGATCTAAATCAACATCTGATCCCAATGCAGAATCATATCCAAATCCTGAGTCATACCCAAGTCCTGATACATCAGTTTTACGCCTGTGAAAAGTAAAACCCATCTCACCTCTGCCCACAGGAATCTGCACCCGTCCTCCAAACTCGGGGACACCCCCGTCAGACGGTATCACATCAAGCGCCCTTCTGGTACTGTTCCCAAGCAGTCCCCACACCCAAACATTAACATTATTACTAAAATAGTACCGGCCCATAGCACCCCACACACCATCCGTCATCTGCAGCGGGTCCCTCGGATCCATAGAATCAAACCACATCAGAGGCCTCAGCATCATTGCCGAACCAAAATTTATCTTCTGAAGCCCCACCCTCAGCTCCGCCCTGTCAGTAGAGACCCTTCCCCACCCACGATAAAGCTTTACCTTTCCATCCCATCTTGAGTACCAACTCAAATCTCTCCACGAATCTCCAATCATCCTTGAATCTCCACCAGAAGACCATATCATCTCTCCTCTACCATACACAATCTCTCCACTACCATACACAATCTCTCCACTACCATACATATTTCCCGACACCTCCGCATCAAACCTCAACCCTCCCCAAAAGCCGCCACCGGAATCTCCTCCCGACGTACGCCTGGTTATGGGCACCTCCAGATTAAGTTGCGGCAAATACCTCGCCCCAAGTATCACCGGCCACTCAGATCCCGACGCATACCCACCCCATGTACTAAACTGCCCGCGATATTTTAACTCCACTCTCTTCTGCTTCAGCGCCTCCGTCTGCCCTTCCGCCTGCGACACCGCCTGTGGCATCAGCTGACCAAAAGCAATATTCCCGGCCAGCATGAACACAACCGAGAGTAGGCACACACACTTCTGCACATGTGTCTGTACCTGCGTCTGCCACGCCTGCGCCTGTACTTGCGTCTGCGTCTGCGTCTGCGTCTGCGTCTGTGCCTGTGCCTGTGCCTGTGCCTGTGCGTGTGCCTGTCTCAGGGGGAAAGTATCATATATCATATAATCAACTTTTTATGCAAATTTAAAAATTTTAATAAAGTGCTATTAGTCAGGCTTTTGACACTTTTTCTCTGAGGCAGGCTGTGCATGTGCGCGGGAAGTGGAGAGCTCGGCCCCGGTAGGAGCTATGCCATGGGTTATCAGGTTTACCAACTCTACAATCATCTCCTGAGGATTTCCATAGAGAGAACTTAATGCGGGGCTCTTTATCAGCTCTATATAACTATTGCTCAATGCAAAAAGTAATTCAGGTTTAAAGTTTGAGTTAAACACACCTTTTGATTGTGCAATTCTGAACTCCTCCATCATGGTTGTTATTGTATGAGCAGTCAACTTTGCCATATATTGCTGGATTTCAGATCCCACATCTCCGTATATATCAGCAATAAACTCTTTGCTGATATTGTTTGTCCCCTCAATCTTAAGAGCAATGAACCTATGCATCTTATTTGCGGCAGTATCATTATCGGCCATAATATTTCTGAATTGTTCAATCCCATCAGATAGAACCTTATCCAGAACCCGCTTGGCTAAATCTGTTTTATTGTCAAAATATCTGTAAAACGACATTTTGCTAACCCCTGCCTTTTTACACACATCCTCCACAGTCACCCTTTTGAATCCGAACTTCCAAAAAAGCTCATGACCAGCCCCAATCAATAGGTTTTCAGCATCTCTCCTCGCAACTTTCGCCATTATCTTTACTTTTATAGCGCAAAGTTACGATTTTTGTATTTATATGCAATTTTTGTAACTTTTATTTTTTTACAGGTTTGGGTGGGACGAACCTCCGGAGCTCGCCATCCGGCCGAAGGCCGTATAAACTGCGTAGCACCTTATAAATCCTTGCAAGGCTATTTGTATCCGCTAATCTGCGCGATGCAAACTGTACCCGCACAACTGTAACAATCAAAACAACCAGATCTTAAAGAAATAGAATGCAATCACGAATGTAACCATCAGCTTAAGTCCTACACCAAGCAGAAAACCGATGAATGAGCCAATTGCAGATCGGAATGCTTTGTCGCCGGGGGTGCCGCTGAGTAGTTCACCGGCAAGGGCGCCAAAGAAGGGGCCTATGATTATTCCCAACGGACCAAGAAAGAGTCCCACAATAACACCGGCAATTGCACCTCTTTCGCCAGCCTTACTTCCGCCAAACTTTCTGGTACCCCAAATGGGAACAATATAGTCAAGTATTGTTACCAGAAGGGCAAGCCCGGCCATTGTCCATAAAACCTCAGGAGAGACATGGGCAACAGACGTAAAGTGGAGCAATATAAGTGCTCCAAAAGCAAGTGGCGGTCCGGGAAGAACGGGCAGAAAACACCCAAAAAGTGCTACAATCAATAGTACAATCCCGGCAATTAATAGGAATATGTCAAGTCCCATTTGAGTCAGATTTAGTATATTTACACGTTACGTATCAGTAAAATCAATAATAGGTAAATTTATGAAAAAAAGAGAGATGTTATCATTATACACTCATGTTATTAAACTTACGCTTTCTGTAGTGCTTACAATTACATTTACAATAGCTGGGACCACACCTGCAAATTCACAGAACAAAACTGTAAACGAGAGCAAAACCTCAAATGAGCACAAACACACATATGACCCTGCACTTGCTGCAAAATATGGTGCAGATGATTATGGGATGAAAAGCTATACATTTGTGATTCTGCGTACCGGACCTAATAAGACGGAGGACAAGGCTCTTCTGGCAGAGCTGTTCAAAAGCCATATGGAGAACATCAATAAGCTAGCCAGAGAGGGCAAGCTTATCATTGCCGGCCCAATGGGAAAGAACGAAAAACAGTACAGAGGAATTTTCGTACTCAACACAAATGACCATCATGAGGCAAGAGAGATGCTAAAGGGAGACAGAGCAATCGTAGAGGGAGTTTTTGAGGCCGACCTGTTTACATGGTACGGATCGGCTGCACTCCCTGCCTATCTTGAGGTCCACGAAAAAATAGCAAAGAGTAATCCATAAAAATCTCTAAAAAAATCCCCAGAAATCTAGAATTAGCAATTTCAATGAATATCATAAAAAGCGACAGAAATAAAATAGAGCAGCTGATTGCCTTCTCTACAGGAATGATGAGTGGTGGCGATGGGAAGGAGTTGATTGAGAAACATAAAGAGGCACTCAATGGTATAACCCCTTATGACATGCTCTACCTTGAGGAGTACCAGATGCAGATGGGAATCACTGTCCCTGAAATCAAAAGGGATATAAATAAAATACTTAATGTTTTGTACGAATACCTGAAGGCATATGACTGGGAGCGGCCTGAGGAGGGGACTTTTTTGTACTATCTTATGCTTGAGAACAGGGCATTTGAGTTCCGCCTCAATACAATGAAAAAGATCCTCAAAGCCTACAAAGGGAGGGAGCTTGATGAACTCGGCTCATTGAAGGCCGAACTTCTCCCCCACCTGGAGAGTTTTGCCGGATTTGAACCTCACTATGTAAAAAAAGAGAACATTCTTTTTCCATATCTTGAAAAACACTGGAAAGAGTACAAACCGCTCAGGGTTATGTGGTCTCTGCACGACGACCTCCGCCGGATGATAAAAGAGCTTATCGGTCTTGCAAAATCTGAGCAGAGCGAGTGGATGACACTCAACCGGGCTATCGGAAATTACTACTTTGGAGCCTTTGGAATGATTCAGAAGGAGGAGATAATTGTCTATCCCATTGCGGCAGGCACAATTCCTAAAGAGGATTGGGCCGAGATGCACAGGCAGAGCTTTGAGTACCCGTTTCCATTTATTGACAGACCTACTCAGCCTGCAGAGGAGTCGGGCTCAGATACAAACATAGATATTCACTACTCAAACAGATTAGAAATAGAACTTAACGGTCCCGTATCAGACCAGTTCCTGCAACGTGCAACAATGATATTTGACAGCCTACCGCTTGATATTACCTATGTTGACGAGAATGACAAGGTGAGGTATTTTAACAGGGCTAAAGACCGCTTTTTTCCTCGCTCTCCGGCAGTAATCGGCAGGGATGTCAGAAACTGCCATCCGCCTGAAAGCCTCCACGTAGTTGAGGAGATTGTAAATAAATTCAGAAGCGGAGAGAGGGATGAGGCCGAATTCTGGATTACCCTGAGAGGAAAATTTATTCATATCAGGTATTTTGCAGTGAGGAGTGAGAAGGGAAAGTATAAGGGGGTTCTTGAGGTTAGCCAGGATGTAACTGAGATAAGGAAACTTCAGGGGCAAAGAAGGCTTCTTGACTGGGAATGAATATTTTTTCCTAACTTAGAAGAGGTTAAAAAACAACATTATGAACAGACAAAGCTCAAACAACGAATTGCTCCCAATACTACTCAACGGAGACAGAAACAGGGGGCTTGAGGTGGTTAACAGATTGCTGGAAGAGGGCAAGGATGTCATAACCATATATGAAGGGGTAATTAAGCCTGCTATGTACGAAGTGGGAGAGCTTTGGGAAGAGGGAAAGATAAGCGTGGCATCTGAACACCTTGCATCCGCAATTGTTGAGACTCTTTTAGGACACCTCTACTACAGGATAATAAAGAACTCCGGAACAAATAAGATGGTTGTTGTTGTAACATCAGTTGAAGATGAGGTTCACCAGATAGGGGCAAAGATGGTATCAGATATGTTTGAGATACATGGATGGACTTCGCACTTTCTGGGAGCAAACACACCAATAGATGAACTCCTGGATTTTGTTACAAAAGTAAATCCTACAATTATCGGACTTTCTATGAGTATTGATCTTCACACAAGGAATCTTGAAAAAACAATTTTGAAAATTCGTGAGAGAATCCCTGAGATGCCAATTCTTATAGGTGGACAGGGACTTCACGAAGAGGGCAAAGAGATAATGTTAAAACACAATGGAGTTCTGTATTTAAAAGATTTGCAAGCCCTGGAAAAATTCCTTAATCAAGCTCATTATGAAAAGGACAGGCCTAATTAATAACATCTTAACAAATTGGAGGAACGAGTTTAAACTCTCAGTAGCCGAGAGCCCCTCCATCTATATAGCACTTTTTAATGTGAGCGGAGAGCTTGTCTTTGCCAACAAAACAATTAAGAAGACCTTCAACTCCTCTTTAACACCAGCCGGTAATTTTCTAAACCCCTCTTTTAACAAGCTTGTCAAAAAGGAGGCAAAAGAAACGACTATCTATACAGGCTATGTTACTCTTGGAAGCTATGATACTGAGAACATCTCACTACTTGGGAGGTTTTACAGAAAGGGCGATGAGATTCTTTTTATAGGAGGGGTTGATTCGCAGCAACTCCTTGAGCAGAATAAATTACTCTATAATCTCAATTCGGAGATAAACAATCTCCAGAGACAACTGGTTAAAGAGAAATCACTTCTGGAGGAGGCAAATGCCGCAAAAGATAAATTCTTCTCAATTCTTGCACACGATCTTAAAAACCCTTTTAATTCACTTTTGGGATTTTCCGACTATCTCATTGAGAATTTCAGGGAGATGGAGCAGGAGGAGATAGAGGAGCAGCTGACAATGATGAGAGACTCCATCAGGCAGACATTCAATCTTCTGGAAGACCTTTTAACATGGTCAAAAGCACAGAGAGGGAAATTGAACTGCAAACCTGAACTGATAAAAATTAAAGAAATTTGTCAGGAGGTAAGAGGAGCCCTCAGCTCAATGGCAGAAGAGAAGGAGATTGAAATTAACCTCTCTGCCGGCGACGGTGCCGAGATTTATGCGGATCCGAATATGCTTAAAACCATAATGAGAAATCTCCTCTCCAATGCGATAAAATTCTCGTTCAGAGGGGGTAAAATTTCAACCTCATTTGAGATAGAGGGGAATTATTACAAAGTGGCCGTCCATGACAATGGTACAGGAATCTCAATTGAGAATCAGGTTAGGCTATGGAATCTTGCAGGGCAACATACAACTCGGGGTACTGCAGATGAATCCGGGACGGGGCTTGGCTTGTTAATTTGCAAAGAGTTTGTTGAAGCTCACGATGGTAAGATCTGGGTAGAGAGCGAAGAGGGAAAGGGCAGCACCTTCTCATTCAAACTGCCTTTAAAAAAATGAGATGACAAAAATTAACCTTAAATATTTCAGATATGGACTCTTTTTGGGGATATTTAGCACCACTCATAATTATTATCGGAATAACAATACTACATCTGCTTCTTCCGGCCAGGTGGCTTAAAGGGTACATCAACAGACCCGGCAGTGAAGAGAAGAGCATTTACAGACTTAACGGACTTCTTGTTCTGGCATTCTCTGTGGCGATATGGTTCTCTTTATGCAACTACGGGAACCTGTCATATAACTGGCTCTATCTTCACAGATGGGAGGGGTTGGCAGGAGCATTCTTCACAGGGCTAATATTCACTGCATTAGTAGTATTCAGGTACAAACCGGTAAGAAAAAACCTCCTTGCCGATATCTTTCTGGGCAGAGCGGAGAACATTAAACTTCTTAACGGTAGAGTTGATGCAAAGATGTGGCTGTATATGGTTGGTGCCGTAATGCTGGAGCTCAACGTACTCAGCTTTGCTGCTCACCACAATATGACTTTTGGCCCGGAGGCATCCGCAGGTGTACTTACCGCTACACTCCTTATAACCTGGTTTGTCACAGAGTATATGTTCTTTGAGAGAGTGCACCTCTACACATACGATATATTTGCTGAGCGGGTGGGATTCAAACTGGGATGGGGATGTCTGGTCTTCTATCCTTTCTTCTACACTATTCCGCTCTGGTCAACTGTCCATCTGCCGGACCCTGGACTCTCATCGTTCTACTATATTCTTCCCGTCATAATTTTCTTCACGGGATGGGGACTCGCTCGGGGAGCAAATATGCAGAAGTATCACTTCAAAAGAGACCCGAACAAGAGATTTTTATGGATTAAACCTGAAAGTATTACCGACGGAAAAAACACCCTTTTGGCAAATGGCTTCTGGGGTAAATCAAGACATATCAATTATTTGGGAGAGATTCTGATGGCTAGCGGCATTGTACTAGCAACAGGTTATCCCGATATTATATGGCCTTGGCTCTACCCCCTCTACTATATATTGCTCCTCTTCACCCGCGAATGGGATGATGACCGCCGGTGTGCCGCTAAATATGGCGAACTCTGGAGCGAATACAAAAAGAGAGTTAAATACAGAATTATACCGTTTGTATATTAACCGCTTACAAATTAGATTTTTGACTACTAGCCGTTTGACACTTAACCCCTGGGGTAAATTCGTGCTGTGTTGTCACCCATAATCTTCACGGCAAGTTTGCGTGAGAGGAGTCTGTGCATAAAGAGTGAGGCGATCTTGTTACCTCTTCCACAAATAAATGATGGTGTTGTTCCTAACCTTTTCAGGCACTCCCGGGCGACATCCTCCGGTTTTTGAACCTTGGGTGCAAAAATTGAACTCTTTGCCGGGTTTGAATTTATGTAATTGGGTGTAGCTGTGGCACCGGCACAGCATGCAATTACATCCACACCCCTGCTCCTCCACTCGTACCATAAGCCCTCGGCCAATACCCTTCCAAAGGCTTTGGTTGCTGAATAGAGAGAGATCCCTCCGCTCCCCTGCAGACCGGCCATTGAGGAGACCACAATCACCGCTCCCCTCCCCCTGCCGGCCATTTTACCGCCCAGAATATGCAGGAGTTTTGCCTGTGTAGTGATATTTACCTGAACGGCTCTGTCAATTTCAGAGATTTCCATCTCCGGATAAGGCCCTATAGGCGATACGGCAGCATTATAGACAAGCACATCAACTTGCAGAGATGCTATCTCAAGAAAGCCGGTTATTGAATCTGCAGCTGCCGGGTCTGACAGATCACACTGAAGTGTATAAACCTTTACACCGTAAGACTCCTCTATGGCTGTTGCCAGATTGGTAAGCTTATCATACCCTCTTGCTACCAAAACGAGCTCCATCCCATTTGCGGCAAGCTCCTTTGCAAACGCCGCCCCAATCCCTTCTGATGCACCCGCAACCAGTGCCACCTTACCGTACACCCTTTTTTTGTAAGTATTCATTGGTGTAGATTTATTTTTTTAATACAATAAATATACATATTATTTGCTGACCAATAAGGCTTTCTGATACACCTCCCCGTTATACGGGGGCCCCCTCCCTCCTCGGGCGCGAGGTATCTGAAAGCCTTATTGGTCAGCTATTTCTGATAAAATTACACAAAAAATAAGATGAAAATCTACACCGCAGATGCCTTACGGAATCCATCCATCAGGTTGCGGATAGTCTCCTTAACAGTAATGATTTTGTCGGCCTTAAAGGCATTGCTGCCCGCAAAGGCGTACCCTTTTGAGAAGTTGCCTTTGTAAGCATTGTATAGTGCTTTGATGATACAGTACGGACTTTTTGTATAGTCGCAGGTTCTGATGCAGTGATAGGGACAGCCGTTTGGTTTTTCGCGGCCCTCCTTCACACTCTGGATGAATTTGCTGAAGATTGCACGGCCCGGCATACCTACAGGGCTCTTAATAATCTCAACATCTTGCTCAGTTGCGTTAATGTAAGCCTCCTTGAATGCAGGCGAGGCGTCGCACTCCTCAGTGGTAACAAAGATTGAACCCATCTGCACAGCCGATGCACCCATATCAAGAACTCTCTTCATCCCTTCGCCGTCGTAAATGCCGCCTCCGGCAATGATTGGAATCTTGCAGTTGTTCTTCTCCTCAACTTCCTTAATGGTATGTACCAGTTCCGGAAGCAGTTGCTCAAGTGAGTAGTTCTGGTCTTCAATCTGCTCCTCTTTATAGCCGAGGTGCCCGCCCGCTTTTGGCCCTTCAAGAACGATTGCGTCAGGAATATAGTTATAGTTCTTAATCCACTTTTCACAAATAATAAGTGCAGCCCTTGCAGAGGATACAATTGGAACAAGCTTTGTCTGTGAGTCTTTTGTAAGAAACGACGGGAGATCAAGTGGTAGTCCGGCTCCGGAAAATATTACATCTGCCTTTGAGGCTATAGCAGTCTTGACCATATCGGAAAAATTGGTCAAAGCCACCATGATATTTACGCCGATAACACCTTTTGCCTTCTCTTTTGCAAGTCTTAACTCCTCCCTGAGTCCAAGAATTGATGCCTCAGCAAAATCTTTTGACATCTGTTTATAAAGGAGTCCCAGCCCTGCACATGAAATTACACCCACGCCTCCCTCATTTGCAACTGCAGAGGCCAGACCATTCAAAGAAATACCTACACCCATTCCTCCCTGCACTATAGGGACAGACAATTTAAGGTTACCAATGGAGAAATTGTTCATTCAGTTTTTTCCCGGCAAGATAGTGCAAAATAATTACACTTTATCTTTTTTCTCTCTTCTCCGGAGCACTTTCTCTCCTCTCAAGAGGTAACACTCCTGCCATCTCACCTATAACGTTCACTAACTCAGAACCGGCAGGAATAACAATTTTTGCATTTTTCTCGAGCGAAGCCTCAAGAGTCTCCAGTTTTTTCAACAACTGAGCATTCCCCACAAAATATTTATCCGCAGCTTCGTTAACCAGCCTGATTGCTTCAGCGTCACCCTCGGCATTAAGAATCTTAGACTGCTTAATCCCCTCAGCCTCCTTGATCTTAGCCCTCTTTACACCATCTGCAACTGTCTCAGCCGCTGTAGCCGAGTCAATAGCGGCAATCTTCTCATTCTCGGCCTTAACAACCTTGTTCATGGTCTCCTGAACATCCTTTGGCGGGTCAATCTGCTTAAGTTCAGTTCTTACTATCTCAATACCCCAGTCCTTTGTTTCAGTATGTAAAGTCTTGTATAGTTCAGCATTGATTTTGCCCCTCTCGCTGTTTGCCGATTTAAGCGTAAGTGTACCGATAATATTACGCAATGTAGTCCTTGCGAGGTTAACTATCTGCCACTTAAAGTTGTTAACATTATAAATAGAACCCTTAACGGACTCCTCATCTGACTTGACCCTGAAATAGACCTGAGCATCCACACTTGCATTCAGATTATCGTTAGTAATAATCTCCTGCGGCTCCGCATCCACCATCTGCTCCGTCACATTTACAACATAGATTCTGTCAATAATCGGAATAATCCAGTGAAAGCCAGGAGTTGCAAACCTCCTGTACTTACCAAGTCTTTCAATAAGCCCCCTTTGAGTAGGCCTAACGATCCTGATCCCGGCTGCAAATATGAGCAGCACAATGGGAATAATTAAATACCAGTAGTTCATTGTAACAAATATTTGTGAATGTTATTTGAAACGTAAGGTACGCAAAAAACAGACACAACAACTCTCGCTTTGCCTCTCGCCTCAGAGTGGCTGTATGTCATTGCTGAAGGTTGTATCCCTGTTCTGGTTAGGGCGGTTATGTTACCATTGGAGTCGTAGGTTATCCCCTGTTCGTTGTTTGAACCGTAATTATAACGGTAACTCTGTTCGCTGCCTCCGTTGTGTCTCCATTTTACGGCACTGATATTGCCGGAGTACTGGGCTGTCGCTCCGCAATAAAGTTAAGATTTGCCGGTCTATCTCTTTAAGCAAGATGTGATAAAAAAGATGCCCTTTCAAACATCCTTTATGCAATTGATGCTTTTATAAAAAGCGTGAAGCTGAAAAATTTAGCTGCACTATAAAGCAAGAAGCCCGGACTTGCCGGGTTTTCTTTATTTCACCTTTTCAAAAAGAAAATCATCTCCAAAATCAAAATTATCTTTCGTCCATAAATTCTTTGTTACAGAGTAAGACCATCTTTCCACATGTTTGAGCTTATTATCTTCAAGTATTAGTTTGTATTTTGCTCGTTGTGACCTGTGTTCACTTTCCATTGAAGATAGCAAGCTGTCAGTATAGGTAACAAAATTTTGGATATACAATGTATCATCCTTTATATAATATTTACCGTAATATTTATCATCAGACTCGCAACTGTAATATATACAATTGCTGTCCGATTTAAAGAGATAGTAGTTTATACAATCGTCTGCAATTTTAAATTGCCACTTTGTATATTATTCTTGGAAAAATTTCAACTCTTTATTCTTTCGTTTTATCTTCAAAAAGTTATTATCATCGGTCAATAACCTGCTGATTTTCGGATTACTTTCAGCATAGACTACTTCGCAGGTGTCACCAATATCAACGGGCTGTTGATGTGGCATATAGTTCTGATGACCATCGTAAACCTTACCGTTTACCACAAATTCATATCTGACGTAATCTCTCGCCTTAGCTCCAACATAGGTTTCTACAATCACAGCTAAACTATGAACCGGATTTTCCTCAAGAAGTTTGTCTTCTTCATTAACCACGCTAATACCAACAATTATAAAACCCAGAATTAAAGAGAAAAGAACTACTGCGGTTATAAGTTGCTTTTTGTTTCCTATTTTCATAATGCAACTATTTAAATTCAGGTAAAGGATAAATTGGTCTTACTACACGTGTATTGTCAGAAGGTTGAGTGTAGTTTTGCATCAGAGGTGCTGTATTACCAGAAGGATTACCTGAGCCAACAATACTTTTAGCTCCTTGTTTCCCAATTTCCGTTCCAAGTCCTACTACTGTTTTTGTGCCAGCTTCAAAACCTTGACTATTAACAACTGTTTGCGTTTGACGCAATGTGTTTTTTTCAGCCTTATTTAATGTCGAGAATGTTCCTGAGCTTATGTCATTGCTAATAGAGTTTTTGGCTCCTTTAACAATATCGTCGGAGGCCTTTCCTCCAATTAAAGTGCCTACTGCATCTATTGAAGCAGTTGTTAAAGATTTTTCCCCATTAAAAATATTTTGGTTTCCTTCGGCAATAGAAACATCTACTGCAGCATCAACTGCAACTGCGGTTGCTATCGTGGCAACTTTGGCTGTTTTTGAAATAGCCGTTACTCCGGGTATACCAACCGCACCAGCGACAAAAGAACCACCAGCACTTGTCCAGTCAATATTTCGAAAAGCCTGCCCAAAAGATTGATTATTGAGAGTCATATTAGCAGTCATTTGAATAGAAATATCAATGCCTGCGCCAATAAGCCCTTTAACTGCAAGAACGCTTAAAGTAATAGGCTCACATCCATCGGGGTCGATAGAGTTAATTGGATTATTAAAGCAATAAGAATATGGAGTAGCCCACGGAAAATTTTCCGCCAACGGGTCAACAACATGCCACCTCCCTATCACGGGATCGTAATACCTCGCTCCATAATCATACATTCCAAAGAACTGTGAGGAGAGGGTCTGGTTCTGGATCTCCTTGCCATTGTAAAGATAACGGTTTTTAGTTAGATTGCTATTGCTGAAAGATAATCCATAGGGGTAATAGTCAGTAGCCTGTTCAACTGTCCCGGACTGGTTTACAACAGACCTGACATTTCCCAGATGGTCTGTTATGTTGTACTGGCGTATGTAGTTTGCACCATCTTTTCGTATCATATGTCTGGTGTAATATCGCTTTTCAAAAAAACAATCGGATAAATGGCTCTAACTGTTTGGCCTCTGTGCGATGCAGGAATAAAGTCATATTGAGAAATTATTTTGGCTACCCTTATTGCTTCTTTGTCCAATTCAACATCATTTGAACTTTTTACAATTCCTTTTAGTGTGGCTTTACCATTTGTATCTACAACAATATGTACAACTAATGGAATTTTACTTAGATGGCCTTTATTGCGCTTTATGAAGTTTGAAGATATTATTTTCCTTAATGTATCTTCACCCAAAACAAACTTTGGTTCATTCTCAATCTCGTCTAATTGATAAACTTTGTCTCTTATACTTTGTGATACATTAAAGTGTTTTTCAGCCAAAATTTGTATTTCCGAAATATCATCGCTCGGAGTACCTTTATATGTTCTCATTTTGCAGAATGTTTTGTCTTTGTAAAAACAAATCTGCCACATGTTTGGATCATATTCTATGTAATTATCATTACATCGCTTCTGTTTGTTTATTTTATCGTTTAAAGAATAAAACATAGAATTTTCATCGCCAAATACTCTTACTAAATGTCCTAAATACATAGTTTGTCCGATAAAATCTTCTCTACAAAATATATACTCTTTACTGTTATTTGCAAAAACAGATAGAAAATAAAAAGAAGTATCTGCTATAGAAATAATAATTATTTCGTCCTTTCTTTTTTTTGCACTTAGATTTTCAGCATTGTTGATATACAGAGAGACTAAATCTTTTGAAAACTCCGTTAGCTCTACAATGTTATTGTCTTTTTTTGATTGACATGAAATAAAACCGCAAAAAAGGAATATGATACTAAATACTTTTTTCATATTCATATCATTTAGGAGGTAAGCCAATACCAGGATATTGTCTTAAAGCATAAGTGGGATGTTTTCGTGCTGTTGACGGTCTGAAAACTAATCCCCAAGACATAGAGCCAATAATATTTTTTTCATCATACGCAATTAAATTACCTGTTCTTGGCTGATATACATAACGTTCAACCTGATAACCGTGAGAATAAGATAAAAGAGTTGATGCATATTTATCACCACTCTTATCCCCTTTTCTAAATCCTGACGGATTGGAATTATTAGGGTGATTATGTACGACAGAAGTAACAGTTTGTCCTCTATCGCTTAATTTCTTGGCTGTTTCACTTGCTCTGACTGAACTTTCATTGTTATTAGTCATGACGATTGAACCATTGCTTTGTGTGTTTATTAATCCATATTCTATTTTGGTATTATCAGCAAAAAACTTGAACAATTCAGCTCCCGAAGATTCACTATTTACGGCAAATCTTGTAGTAGAACTAAACCATCCCGACTTTTCAAAATTGGTAATTGTACCGTATTCGAATGAAATAGAGTTATAATGTTTATTTCCTTCTTCGTCAGTCGTGAATGTTCTGTTCCCATTTTAATCAACCATATAGAAAGCATCTTGATTTTTATCTTTAATTTGATTGACTATTTTGCCTAGACTATTTATTTCCCAAACATCTCTTCCGTCAGGATCTATGGCATTCATCGGATTATTAACCACATATGACCAAGGGGATAAAAAGAAGTACTTTTCCGCCAGTGGATCCACCCCTATCCACCTCCCTATCACGGGATCGTAATACCTCGCTCCATAATCATACATTCCAAAGAACTGTGAGGAGAGGGTCTGGTTCTGGATCTCCTTGCCATTGTAAAGATAGCGGTTTTTAGTTAGATTATTATTGCTGAATGATAATCCATAGGGGTAATAGTCAGTAGCCTGTTCAACTGTCCCGGACTGGTTTACAACAGACCTGACATTTCCCAGATGGTCTGTTATGTTGTACTGGCGTATGTAGTTTGCACCATCTTTTCTTATCATACCACTAGAGGTTAGTATGTAGTCAGGTGTCTTGTCTGATTTGTACACTACTGCTCCTGTGTAGTAGTTCTGTGTTGTTCCGTTTTGTTTTGTTGCCAGCCTGACTCCTGTAGCATCGTAGATGAACTCCAGATTATCCGCACCCTTGATCACGCTCTTTGGCAGGTTGAGGTAATTGTATATTATTGTCATCCCTCTTATACCGTCTGTTGTCACATTGCCGTTACTGTCATGAGCATAGGTGTATGTAGTACCTCCTTTAACTATTGAAGAGAGCCTGTTTCCCGAGTAATTGTATGTCATTGCTGCAGGTTGTATCCCTGTTCTGGTTAGGGCGGTTATGTTACCATTGGAGTCGTAGGTTATCCCCTGTTCGTTGTTTGAACCGCTGTGTAGGCCATCCGTCAGACGGCTGTATGAATCGTAATTATAACGGTAACTCTGTTCGCCGCCTCCGTTGTGTCTCCATTTTACGGCACTGATATTGCCGGAGTACTGGGCTGTCGCTCCGCTCACATTTGGAGCATTGTACTGTAGCTCCATAGCGAAAGGCTTTGTACCCAGCGAGGATGGGTTGTTGATCATCCGAAGACGATTCTGTATGTCATATGTAAATGCTGTGCTCACGATACTGTTACCCATAGCGGTGGCGGTTAACCTCTCTAATTCATCATATGTTTGTGCGATTTCTGTCACTGTTGTTGTGCCGTTAAGTGTGTTCCACACCTTTGAGAGTCTGCCCTGAGGGTCGTACTTTCTCTGCTCAAGAAGAGTGGTAGTTACGCCTGATGCCGTACTTGTTCGCTTGGTAGCATAACACTTAATCCGAGGGGTGACCCCTCGGATTAAGTGTCAACGCGCTCTGATTCTGCTTGTTATGGCCATGTGGGTTCAAACCGCCTTCCGCAGAGTTATATGGTGCTGCGCAGTTTATAGGGCCTGCGGCCGGAGATCTTGGTTTGGGTGGGACGAACCTCCAAGAGGTTGATTGGCAGACCATTCTAAAACACAATTCTCACATTATCAATAAATTGCGATTTGCAATTAACTCATAATAAAGATGATAGAGGCTCGTCCCAACCACACCTGTTTTTTCGTTCTCTTTGTTCGCTGTGGCGGAGGCTCAGTAGTTTATAGCTTATCTTGTATGTATTACTCCATCTTTTCCACAAAGAAGTTCGCAAAACTGAAGGAGTCTCCGCCACAGCGAATGAAATGAGCGAGGAGGAAAAGTTCCGGAGGGCTGAGGTTGACCGGGGAATGGTGCGCAGTAGACTTAGGAAAGGAAAAAGCAATGTCTAATGATTTTTACTAAATTTGTGAACCTCACACAAACCAAAACCACCCATCATGAAAACTTCACTTCGTAATCTGCACATTTTGATGCTGCTATTCTGTGCAATTTTAACATCTGCAACAAAAATAAGTGCCCAAAATCTTTCAGCCGCCTGGGAGGAGCTGACGTCGGCTGAGTTCAGGTATGCGGTGGAGAGAAGTGAGGAGGTTTGTATTGTGCCTATGGGTGTGATTGAAAAGCACGGGCAGCATCTGCCACTCGGGACCGATGTTTTTACTGCAAGGCATACGTCGCTGCAAGCTGCGGGAAAGGAGTACGCGGTGGTATTTCCGTTCTACTTTGCCGGACAGATTTATGAGGCAATGCATCAGCCGGGGACTATTGCTTACAGCCCGGACCTTTTATACAAAATGCTTGAGGAGACATGTCTGGAAATCTCCAGGAACGGATTCAAAAAAATAATCTTTGTTAACGGCCACGGCGGAAACACATATTTTTTGCAGTACTTCTGCCAAACTCAGCTGGCAAAAGAGAGGGATTATTCGGTCTATTTGTTTACCCCCTCTGTCGATGCCGATACTCAGAAAACCATCACATCTATGAGAAAAAGCACTACCGGTGGCCATGCCGACGAGGGGGAGAGCGCCACAATGCTTGTGGTGAGGCCGGATCTGGTAAAGATGGAAAGGGCAGGTGACGAATCGGGAGCGGACCAGATGAGACTTAACCTTCCAAATGCCTATACAGCAATATGGTGGTATTCAAAATATCCTAACCACTACGCCGGTGATGCTGCAGGTGCTACGGAAAAGCTTGGTAAAGTGATAATGGAGCAGAGAATTGAGCAGCTTAGCAAGGTTATAAAAACGGTTAAGGCCGATAAAGCAACAATGACGCTGCAAAAGGAGTTCTGGCAACGGTCCGCCAGGTATTGAATTATTGTGAGAATAACCAACCAAACTATATGAAAAAACTTCTTTTATGCCTTATTACAATTGTAATGGCATACACATCTTCCTATGCCGCCGGGCAGGATGTTAAATGGTACCTTCCAAAAGGTGTTGAGACTTTTAATTCAAACATACCATCCCCTGAAAAAGTACTCGGTTTTAAAACCGGTGAAAGGCACATCACATACGATCAGGTCCTCATTTACATGAGAAAACTTGCTGAAATCTCGCCCAGAGTTCAGATAATTGAGCAGGGTTTTACCTATGAAAAAAACCCACTTATATATCTAATTATTAGCACCCCCGAGAATTTAACCAACCTGGAAAAGATTAGGGAGGAGCACCTGAAAATTGCAGACCCCTCACAATCTCCAAAGCTAAATCTGGAGAGTATGCCTATGGTTAACTGGTTTGGATACAGCGTGCACGGTAACGAAGCCACAGGAATGAACGCCTCTGTGGTTGTGGCTTATGCCCTTGCTGCCTCTGAGGACAAAATGGTTCTTGAGATGCTTGAGAAGAACATAATAATCCTGCAGCCATCTATTAACCCCGATGGTGGTCAGAGATACGCAAGTTGGGTGAACTCAAACCTGTCTCTTGCCGGAAATACAGACGAAAACTCAAGAGAGTTCCGCGAACCGGCCCCAGGCAGCCGCTCAAACCACTACTGGTTTGACCTCAACAGAGACTGGCTTCTTGCTCAGCATCCGGAGAGCCGCTCCAGACTTGACCTCTTTTACAAATGGCTCCCCACAATGGTAAACGACTACCATGAGCAGGGAAATGCAAATGGCACATTCTTCTCTCCCGGAATCAGGAACAGCACAAATCCGCTAATCCCGGACGAAAACTGGCTCCTGACTAAAAAGATATCGGCCTTCCACTCAGAAATATTTGGTGAGATAGGGACAATGCACTTCTCAAAAGAGGACTTTGACGATTTCTACACCGGCAAAGGCTCTACCCTGCCGGACCTCTCCGGAGCAATCGGCATTCTATATGAACAGCCTAACCCGAGAGGTGTTGCAAGAGAGAGAAATGGGATTTTGGTTACTCTTGCAGATAATGTCCGCAACCAGGTTTTCAACTCATTCAGCGCACTTAAAGCATCCGTTTCAATGAAAGTGGAGCTGATGGACTTTCAACGTAGATTCTTTGCAGAGCGTAAAAAGATGGCTGAAAAAGACCTTGTCCAAGGTTATGTTTTTGGCTCCGCGGGTGACATATCACTGAGCCGCGAACTTTACAGAATACTTGAAGCTCACAAAATTAAAGTTTACAACCTTTCAAAAGAGCTAATAATTAACGGAACCACCTTCTCTCCGGGAAGTTCGTGGATAGTTCCTGTACAACAACGCCAATACTCCGTAATCAGGACAATCTTTGAAAGAAACCTCACATTCCGGGACACAACCTTTTACGACATATCGGCATGGACCGTACCTCTGGCAATGAACATCAGTTATGCCGAGGTTAAAGAGAGCCTCTCCCCTCTTGGCAAACTGGTTGCCGATGATAGCGAATTTGACCGGATGGAAAAATCGGCAAAACCGGAGATAAGCAGATACATGTATCTTGTAGAGACTTCAGATATGTACTCATATAGTTTGATTTACAATCTTCTGGGGAGCGGAATTGTTGTTAAGGTTGCCGACAAACCTTTTACTTATAAGGTTGACGGAGCAGAGAGGCAGTTTAACAGAGGAACTTTGATGATTCCTGTTGCCCAGCAGAAGATAACTGCTGAACAGCTTAACTCTGTGATAAATAGGTGCCTGACAGACTATCATGGTGCAAACATGAAAATCTACAGCTGCTCTGCAGGTCAAAGCGAAGGGGATACAGATCCCGGCAGCAACCATTTCCGTATTATCTCCAAACCATCTATTGCAATCCTTACCGGAAGGGGCGCATCGTACGGAACTGCCGGCGAGATATGGCATCTGTTTGACTATAGACTTAAAATTCCAGTATCTCTGGTTGACGCTGAATCTTTAGGAAATATCTCAAAATACAACGTAATAATAATGACAGGTAATATTCCTGTAAGTCAGAGTCTGAAGAGCAGACTCACCACCTGGTCCTCTGAACCTGGTAATGTAATTATAGCTGTGGGAAATGCATACCGGAGTATCAACGATCTGGGAATAGCTACAGTTAAAGAGGTCACAGATAAAAGAGACACATTTAAAATTGCCAACGGAACTTACGAACAGTTTCAGGAGCAGAGAGGAGCATCTAGGGTAAATGGTATAATTCTGGAATCAGCAATTGACAAAACCAGCCCCCTTTCGTATGGAATAGATAAAGAGTGCGTCCCTCTTTTCAAAAACAGAGATATTGTCTTTGCTGAACCCAAGAGCAAATTTGCAGTTCCTTTGAGATATAAAGAGAAACCTCTCCTGAGCGGTTTTCTTCAGAAGAGGTATCTTGACAGATTCTCCGGAACTCCTGCAACCTTTACCGGAAGAGGAGTTGTAATTCTTGCAGATGATCCGGCATTCAGAGCCTACTGGCACGGCAGCTCAAGGGTATTCCTGAATGCTGTGTTTTACAGAGAGCTGCTGCCTGCGGTATCGCTTTGATACAACTCTATAAGAATAGTTAAAACTCTATCCTGGAAAAGTTAATTCCATAGGCATAGTAACGTTTAATCATACTCTGCATCCGCTCCATAAATGATTCATAGTTGCGGCTCTCTTTGGGTGACCATACCACCTCACTGAGGGCCGCTGCTCTTGGATAGACCATATACTCAACGTGGGCTGAGTTAGGCATATACTCGGTCCATACATTGCCCTGCGCACCCATAATATACTTTGCCTCCTCAGCATTTAATGAGGCAGGAACAGGTTCATATCCATAGATTTTTGCAAGCGAAGTAAATCCTCCGATTGCAAGTGGCTGGGTAGCCGGCTCTGCCTGATAATGATCCAGATAGCAGTGCGAACCCGGAGACATTACCACATAGTGGCCGGATTTTGCAGCCTCAATACCTCCGGCCTCTCCCCTCCAGGACATAACTGCAGCATTTGGAGCCAGACCCCCTTCAAGAATTTCATCCCATCCAATTATACTTCGCCCCTTTGAGTTTAAATACTTCTCAATTCGGGTTATAAACCAGCTCTGTAGCTCGTGCTCATCCTTAAGTCCCTCTTTTCTGATCCTCTCCTGACAGAGCGGACACTCCTTCCAGTTATGTTTTGGAGCTTCGTCTCCTCCAATATGTATTATTTTTGAAGGGAAGAGCTCTATAACCTCATCCAGCACACCCTCCAAAAATTCAAATGTACCCTCCTTTCCGGCGCACATTATATCATTAAAGACACCCCATCTGGTAGCAACTTCATAAGGTCCTCCGGTGCATCCGAGTTCCGGGTATGAGGCGAGGGCTGCCAGTGCATGGCCAGGCATCTCAATTTCAGGGACAACAGTTATATACCTCTTTGCTGCATAGGTAACAATCTCCTTGATATCCTCCTGAGTAAAGAAACCGCCATGAGGTTTCCCGTCAAATTTGGCATCGGGATTGAAATTCCTCCCTATCAGCGTCTCTTTTCTTTTTGAGCCAACCTCTGTCAGCCTGGGATATTTTTTTATCTCAATTCTCCAGCCCTGATCCTCCGTAAGGTGAAAATGGAAGGTATTGAGTTTATGCATTGCCATATAGTCAAGGTATCTCAGAACAAACTCCTTTGGCATAAAGTGCCGGCAAACATCAAGATGAAGCCCCCTCCATGGAAATCTGGGTTCATCCTCTATCTTTACCGACTGTATCTCTATTTTTTCCAGACTCTTCTGTTCTGCCGGCATCAGCTGTAAAAGTGACTGTGCCGCATAGAAGAGCCCGTTAGGCGTAGAAGCCTCGGCCTTAATACCATCTTTTGTTACCTCCAGTTTGTACCCTTCAGCAGGGATTCCTGAACCAGGGTTCAAATTGAACCATATTGCCCCTTTATTATGCCTGTCTGCTTTAGCAGGAGTTGCAGGTTTCAAACCATAAAATAACTCCATATGCCTGGTAATTGCACTATGAATATTCTCTCTGTGCTCTCCCTCAAATGAGTATTGAAAAATTGTTGCTCTGTTTAAGGTAAAGGATCCCTTGCCGGGAATCTGTAAAACCGGCACCGGAACAATACCGGAAGCATTTAAAACGGTTGAAATTCCAAATAGTGAGGACAATATCATAAAAATGTTGACTGCATTGATTTTTAGATTATTCATAGCAAAACATATTAAGTAAAGGGGTTTTGAATATAAGGCAAGTTAAAAAAAATTCTCAATAACAATTTTTTATCCTATATTCAAATTGGATTTCTAACAATTTGAAACCATGAAAAAACTTCTTGCCTTTTCAGTTTTTCTTATCTGTTCATCATTTGTGCTCAATGCTCAGGAGGCGCTCAAACCTCAGATGAACTATGTAAAATTCAACCTCACATCTATCCTTCTTAAGAACTACTCCTTACAGTATGAAAGGGTTCTTACAAAGCGTATCTCTGCGGCAGTCTCTTTCAGATTCATGCCCTATACTACAATTCCGTTCAAAACTGCAATTATGAATATGGCAGATTTTGAAGATCAGGAGACAATAGATCTGTTTAACAATGCTCAGTTTGGCAACTACGCCATAACTCCTGAGATAAGATTCTATCTTGGAAAGAAGGGTTATGGAAGAGGATTTTACATTGCTCCGTATTACAGATATGCTGCTTATGACACACAAAATCTGGAATTCAACTTTAACACAGGAGATGACCAAAACCCTCAGAACCAGAAGGTGGATCTCAAGGGTAGCATAACATCTCACACAGGAGGGATAATGTTTGGTGTTCAGTGGGCACTTGGAAAGCATATATCTCTGGACTGGTGGATATTAGGTGCAGCATACGGAGTCAGCAGCGGAGTTTTGAACGGTGTACCTACCCCGGCAATTCCTGAGAGTGATCTTGCCGATGTAAAGAGAGAGATTGAGGATATGGACATACCTATGGTCAAGAAGACAGCAACAGTTACTTCAAACAGTGTCAGGGTGGATTTGACGGGTCCATGGGCCGGAATACGCTCTGGAATAGTTTTTGGCGTTAAATTCTAAAAACAATGTTTATATTCCGGTCTAAATGACCGTAATATGAACAGAATCAAACAAATCAAATTATTATTGATTGCAATGGTCGCAGCTGCGCATTTGTGCAGCTGCTCCTCTTTATCCAAAAGTCAACTGGAGAGCGTTGCAAAATTTGCCGACGGGTGCGACAGCTTTACTGCCTACCCTTCGCTCCTGTTTCATGAGATAAACAATATCAGAAGAGAGAGTGCATTTTGGTACTCGGCCTCGCTGAACTCCCCTGAGAGGCGGGTGGAGGAGATTGTTGCCCTCTCGGCCCACCACTCAGCCGGCATGAAAATGGCGAAAGGGGCCGATCTCTCTATGGAGATATTGTCAAAATACTCAAGGGCACTTAAGTCTTTGGCCCATAAAAACAGAGTAGAGAGCCCTGGAGTTGATGTCAGAAGAGCGGGGAGAGCAATAGACAGCCTTATTATTGCATTCAACTCTCTGCAGATAGTATCACCTTTATCAACCGGACTGGCATCATCTGTTGCAAAAATAGTTGCGTATGGAGCAGAGCTTAATGCATCAAGAGTGAGGGCTGAGGCATTGAGGATTCTGATACCTGAAGGGGACTCAATAGTAAATCAGCTATGCAGCTCGCTTGAGACAATTTTAAAGGGGGAGGAGACTAAGTCTCTTATCCTGCATGAGCAGAAAATGGTTATAAGCAACTATCTCTCTTTTGTAAGGATAACCGGGAGCAACATTGAAGAGGACAGAAAGTTTGCAGAAGTAAAGGAGAGAGCTGATAGACTGACAAGAGTCAGGACATCAACTATTAACTCAGTAGGTGCATTGAGGCGTGCACATAATAAACTTGCGGCAAACATTGAGAATGGGATTCCACTCCCTGAGCTGTTTGAGGAGATTGGAGAGTTCCGGAACGAAGTAGAGAAACTTTATAAAATCGTAAAAAAATTATGAACAGATATTTAACTGAGCTGTCAGATGTTAGAAGGGCAATACAGGATACAGAGGAGCTAAGATATAAAGCATTTAAAAGCGGTAAAGAGGAGGAGGCCGATATTCTGGAGATTGCCTCTGTTGAACTCAAGGCCAGAGAGAGGGAGCTGGTCGTAAAAATCGGGGTTGATCTGGCAAACAGGATCGAGCTTGGAACAACATCTCTGGAGGAGCTTACTACCCGGGTAAAGGAGAGAGTTGAAAAAATGGGAAAGGCTTCAAAGGGGCTGGATAAATTCAGTAAAATACTCCTGAAGATCTCTCGTATAATCAGCAATATCGTTTGATAATCAAAGAACATGACATAATATTATTATATTTACACTCACAATTGTTTAGCATATGCAACACCTCTTTCCAAATCAGGTAAACAGTAACTCTCTGCCACTGGCATACTTTACGCTTGACAGAAACGGCGTAATCCTTTTTGTGAATGATAACTGGTGCAGTGCTACTGAGTATGTTCCCGAGGATGTAGAGGGGGTATATTTCGGTGATCTTTTACCGGACAATCAGAAGAATATATTCCCTAAAACATTCAGAGAGTTCAGATCTAAACTTAAAACAGATTTCAGAACATATAAAATAAGGAAGAAGAGTGGCGAATATGCCGAGTTTATCCTTTACGCTCGCGCAGAGACCGAATCGGGTGGATTTCTGAAGGCCCATTTTATTATGCTTGACCATGGTAGCCTTAAGACAACAGAGAGGGAGCTGACAAGGAGCAAATATATGTATAAACTACTCGCAGATAACATAAAAGAGGTTGTTTGCGTTTACAATATAACCCAGGGCTCTCATCTGTATGTGAGTCCATCTGTAACCGCACTTAGAGGATTTACCGTTGATGAGGCTATGAGTCAGACTCTCTATGACACACTAACTACTGAATCAAGACCGGTATTTGAAAAGGCGGTTGATGAAGCGGAAACTGAATTTCTGAGAAAACCTGATCAGGACTCCCCTTTCTTTCTTGAAGTTAAACAGATATGCAAAGACGGAACGGAGATAAATGTTGAGATTCAGGCAAGATTCCAGCTTGCAGCAAATGGTGACCTGGAGATGATTTGTGTAAGCAGAAAGCTCTCAAGCTCAAAACTTGAAGATACAATAAGATTAATGAGGGAGAAAGAGGTTGAGAGGATTGGAGAGCTCACCGGTGATATGTTTTGTCTTTCAGACAATGCGGGCAGGTTAATCAAATCTAACAAAAGGCTTGAGACCACCCTTGACTATAAATTTGTAGAGCTATCTTCTAACAGTCTGGCAACCATTATCCACCCGGATGATAAACTTATGTTTAAAACAGTTATTGAAAACACAACAGATGATTTTGTTGATGAGATTGACTGCAGGGTAAAGCATAAAGGTGGCGAATACAGATTGATCAACTGGAAGATAACACGCTTTGATGCTGAAAAGATATATTTATGCGCCAGAGATATTACTCCTCCTAAATCTGTGGCAAACAAAGCTATTTTCAGGCAGGTTCTTGCCAGTAAAAACAGACCTCTTATACAAATAAACGAAAAGAGGGTGACAAAACCGGAAAGTATGGCTGCCGAGATAGCTGAGGGAAGATCATATATGACAGCTGTAGCAGACTTCTCATCATCTCTGATAAGAAACATAAAGCTACTGGAGAAGAAGGACATAGAAAATCAGCTTAAGATAATTTATAAAGTGGCAAGAACAGCCTCGGTACAATCTGAAGATTTCGCCTTCATTAATAAATATGCTGCCGGTGAATATGTACCGGTACCCTTGCTCCTCTCTCTGGAAGAGGAGGGAAGAAACTCTCTGGAGGATCTGGCCGGTATGTACGAACAGTCTGAGCTTAAGATTTCACTAAAAAGCCAGGGCGGATTGATCAAGATATACGCAGATCCCACAGCAGCTAGGGCACTTTTAAGGTCAATGATATCATATATGATAAGGCAATCTGATGGCAGAGGCGAAATTCTTATCAGAGCCTTCCGTGAGGATAACGCCGCACTCTTTATCATAACAAATAAAGAGCTAAAGAGTCCGTCGGACAAAAACTCAATAATCAATATCCAGAGATGCGAAGTGGTTGCATCTTCAATGGGAGGATCAATCACTTCCGATTCTAATCCCACTACAGGAACCACCATCAAAATCAAGCTGCCGGCTGTGGTCTGAGGACAGAAATCTCTCCAGCTATTTCATAAACACAAAATATACTGCCAGAATCAGGCAGAAAAATGCTGCCAGGTGGTTCCACTGAATCTGTACATTGAATACAACAAAAGAGAACGCAGAAAAAACTAATAATGTTATCACCTCCTGAATTATCTTCAGCTGAACAAGCGAGAAAGTCCCTCCATTACCCGCATATCCAATCCTGTTGGCGGGGATCTGAAGTGAATATTCAGATAAGTTGTCATTTAGACCCCTTTTGATTAATTTTGTAATTATATATCATTAGGAGTATGAAAGTCATTGGTTATGTAAGAGTATCTACCAGTACTCAGGATCTTGAAAGACAGAGAGTTAAAATCACAGAATGTTGTGAAATAAGAAATTATGAGTTAATTGATATCTACTCAGATTTCGCAATATCTGGTGCTACATTCAATAGAGAAGGTTTTAATAAACTAATGAATGTAACAAAAGATGATACAGATATGATAATTGTATCTGAGTTATCTAGACTTAGTAGGAAAGAAGAAATCCTTGATACACTTGTCGGACCCCTGTCGGACCCCCTCTGAGTAGGACAGTGTCTCTTTAGACAAATTTCAATAAATTTGTAAAGAGAAACGACAAGATGAA
>MKTA01000024.1 GCA_001897515.1 Bacteroidetes bacterium 41-46
CATTTCCCAACTTGACAAGCGGCGACCCCACCACAGCCGAAGCAGTAGTAGCATCAATATCACTCAAATCAAGAAGTGAAGAGGCAGGAGTAGAGCCACCAGAAACTCCGCCGTAGAAGCCGATGTAGTTATCACTAACCAAGCTATTAAACCGAACATCAGAACTCTTTGATAATCCCTGATCAATTAAGTCAAGATTGGACTTGTTATTATGAGTATGCCTATCATTATAAGTAGCAGTAATCTTATCCTTATCCTCCTGAGTAGTGTGTCTAACAGCATCTCCAGAGTGCGTGTTAAAAATTGAAGTAGGCACATAATCGTGACTATGACTCTTAAACGCAAACCTCTCGTCAGATTCACTCTTCGTGAAGTAGTTTGATAAGTCAATTGATACAGAACCTGGGCCCCATTTTCCATTTGCAAGCTTAATCAATGGAGATCCAGTAATAGCCGTGGCGGTAGCTGGATCAATGTCTAACAAGTCCAATAATGATTGAGGAGCCGGTAGGGAGCCTTCGGGCCTTACTCCACCATAAAACCCAATCCATCCATCTGTGTATATGGGGTGCTTTGCCTTGATGGCCTCGTTATCGGTATCGTATTCAAAAAGGTCGCTGAAATCAATCTCCCCTTGTGAATTTGTATTGATATCGCTGAGAGAGCAAACAACATTCGCCGTTACAGACTCTTGTACGGAAGACAGAGTCCATCCAGAGCCATTTACCACTTGAATCGTTGGGTCAATAGTGGCATAATCAGGAAATGTACTAGTATATTTTATATCAACCTGCCTATTTGCTCCATTTGTCTGTATCCTAATATTAAAGACAACTCCCAATGGGACTGAGTAATTAATAATTGAAATTGATGCTCCTGAGAAAGAATAAGAGGCAGCAAATAATACATTAAAAGAGCCAAACGTTATATTTACCTCTCCTTCAATATCATTACCAACTGCCTGAGCTACTAAATACCACTTATCCCGTTGCATCATCTCAGCAATCTTTTTACATCATTAAACTAATTGCGTTTTCCTCTGCTTTTTTCGCTCCCTCTGTTTTACCAAATATCGCCAATACCCTAGAGGCACAAATCCAACAAAGAGCATCCTGGAGTACCTCTGGTATGTTTTCGGCAACATCCTTTTTTATGTAAAGAAATCTGTCAACTGTATGATTTGTGTCAACTGAAAAATACTCAATGACCATCTTGTTTGACCTGTGAGAAAGAATCGCGATAGGCTTACTCAATCCTCCCCTGAGATATTTATTGTACTGCATATTCGCAAGGGGTGTGCCTTGTGGCACTAGCTCGGTCACAGGTCTTAACCAGTCTGTCATCTTTAGTTCAACAAGTCTTAAATAATCGGAGGGAACATCAATAGTACCAATCTTGCTATCTCCCGATACCGCTACTCCTGCATTTGCTGAGCTGGTGGCAATAAGCCTATGAACAGGAGCCTTAAGAAGCACCTCCTTGGCGCTCTCGTCAAGTAGATCTGCAATGATTGTGTCAATAGGCTTGTTGTCGTCCTGACCCACCTCTACAATAAGGGCATCAGAGGGAGATAATTCGTCAATCTTTGATTTCACCTGATTGATTAATGCTGTCCTGTTCATAGCTCGTATTATTATCTTTCAAACTTTACTATCAAGCCTCTCTCTGTTGCTGTTTTTAAAACATCATTTGAGGAGCGAAGCTTTGACTTCACAATGTTATAAGGCTCTTTTCCAAAGAAGTCCTGCGCTTCAGAAAGATTACGGAATACAATAGCTTCTTGTGCCGATTGTCCCTTAACTTCTGCTGTTGCTTTAGGGCTTGAGGCCTCGTTTTTAGTTTCAGTTACTCCCTCACCTTCCTGGGAGCTCCCCAAGGAAGCAATACCATATTGATTTGCATTTACATCCTCTGCCACCGGATTTGTAGGTGTTGGGACACTAGCCGCTTCTGTTTGTGCTGCCTGTCCTGCGAGAAGACTATTCGCCTTGAGGTCTTCTAGTTCAACTCCACCTAAAACAGCAACACCCGGCCCAGCAAGAGGAGACCTTTGTCTACCTCCGAATATTGACTTTAGTTTATAAAGCCTATTATACATATCGCTTACCTCAAGTTCGTGCTGTATCTTCACATCATCTGTGTGATATACTCCATTGTTATTTGCATCCGAGCCTGTAAATCCAATACGATGCTCAACTCCTTCAACGTAAATTGAAACGTATAGGTTTTTGTCATACATTGCCTGATATATTTTCATCATAGCGTTTTGATATTTATTTATTTTTAAACAACAAGGGGAACGAGCAGAAATACCACTCATCCCCCTGCTCTTTTATAGCGATTGAATACTGTTTACTGAGGCTTAATCTTACGATGCACGTCAAGATTTTCTGCAAACAGAGCGAAGTTCTCAAGCAGACGTTGAGCCTTAACCCTCTTTTGTCCTGTGTCGTCAAGAAGAAGATCTTTGGTTTGCAGTGGCTCAAATACGTACTTAATTATATATGACATATCAAGCACCATTCCGCACTCTGAGAATGGACCTACAAATAGACCACTCATTGATTTAACCAGTAGTTCTCCGAAGTTGGTTATAATCCTATTGAAGCGTACTCCATGCACTATCTCAACCGATGTAGCCTCTACTTGCTTACTGTATGCCTCAACCTGAGACAGCCACTTGATATAATCTGGACCAGCAAGAAGCACCCTTCTCTCAGAGCCGTTATTGCCATCAAATATCTCCTTGGTAAGCTGAACAAACGCCTTGTTGTCCGGAGATTTAGTCTTGTCATATGTAGAGGTTCCTGTCAACTGGTTCCATAGACCATCAGAAGTATAAATCTTCTCATTCGTAACAGGATCTATCAGCACAGATTTAACTCCAAACAGATTCGTAAACTCCATAGAACGTTTCATATCCCATATTGCAAGTTCCTTATGAGTAGAGAAGTCCAGATTGACTTTCTTTTTAGCAAGGTCAGATATAACAGACTGCTCAATTTGAGCCATGTGAATCTGAGTATAGTTCTTGCGAGGAACAGGCAGTGCTGCAAAAGCATCTGTTTGTGCGGCTGTCTCACTCATAGCCTTACCCAGTCTCATAATAGGAGTGTTTAGAGCTATTACCGGGATCTTATCACTAACAGGGTTTGCTGCAACAACTTGCAATGTTCCTGCTGCATTGTCTTTTCCGGCTATGTAGAGCATCAATGGCTTACCGTCTCCACCTAGTACGGATGGCACTATGACAGTGTCTTTTATTTGCCACATAGCTTTTTTACCTACTGGAATGTTAGCAACGTCAGAAAGTCCGTCGGTAGCCGCCAATACAGAGTCAAGTATCTCTCTTGTGCCTACTTCGTACCCGCCGCACTCATTTGATTCAACTGTTCGGACGTTGTTAAGCTCCCTTGTAAGAGTGTCAAGAGGTGTGTCCGATGGCCTTACTTTAACGATTAATTTATTAAGATCGTCATCAAGGATGTCTCCTACATCTTTGAGTGTCTCCATGGTCAGGGTCCCCTCTGCTGCAGCTCCGGGTCCTACGATAGCTCCAGCCATTGCCACTACTACGGATGAACCACCTATCAGGAAGTCGGCCACGTTTTCAAGACCACCCCCAATGCCTACAGCCATAAACAATACGGCCGTAACCATTAAAAATAATTTGATTTTTGTTTTCATTTTAAAAAGGTTTTTAATGTTATATTTTTGGTCTGTTGCCGACTCCTTCAAATAACGAGTTGCCGCGCCTTTCTTGCTTGTCAGGCACTTTTGCACCTGCCGGAATAGGAACGCCATCCCCAGACTTATTTTCTTTATCAGCTTTTTTCTTTACGTCAATAGCTTCGTTTCTGCCTTCAATCTTTCCGGCCTCTTCGGCTGCCTTGACCTCGTTATCAAAATTCATCATCTTGTGAAACGACAATAGAAGTTCTGGAGTTATCTCCTTCATTATCAGTTTGTCAAACGTGTCATTGATAAGAGTGATAAGGCCATCCTTTTGCTCTTCGGTATAGCCGTTTTCCTCAGCAAAGGCATCAATGGCGCTTAGCGTCTTAGCCTCGTTCTCTGCTATTTGCTTGGTTCTTTCCTCAAAGGCTTTGTTTTGAGTTATCTTTTCCTCTCTCACTCTGCGATACTCTTCATAGTCAGGGTCTCCTTCTTGAGGAATAAGGTCCTCTTGCGAAAGAGATTTAGCTACCGCGACTCTAAAAGGCATTTTGTTTACAGCTATATCATAAGCTATTTGAGCAAATTCAGGTTCGGCTCTCATGGCCTCGTTTAGAGACTCTTCGGCTGTTTTATACTTGCCTAGTTCCGTCTCCACGTCCTCAGCGTATTTATCTTCCAGGTCAAGCCAATCCTCGTCTTTCTCAGGATTGACATCCGGGTATCTAGCCTTGATTTTCTCCCTGTATTTACGCAGGGCCGGAGCTGCCATCTGTTCAGGGGAGGCATCTCCAATTACTCCATTTTCATTATTTTTTTTCATCTTGATGAAAATTTACTAGCGTGAATCTTTAAACATGACAAATATGTTTAAGTAATATTCAATAAATTGGTCATATTGCTCAATTTTCAAGATTTTTCAAGTATATTTGCAATGGGATGGTATTGACTGTCGTATACAGAGAAAGAGGATGAGAGATCGCGACATCATAGAGGTGCGGAACTACGAAATCAGAGAGGTTTACTTTATCGTTTACAAGAGAGCGATGAAGCAGGGAATATCGCCCAAGGATGCTAAGACAGAGGCTTACTCGGCAATAGAACTGAGGTATTGCATATCAAGAGAGAGCGCAAGGAGGATTGTCAACACTCCGGCGAAAAAAGAGTCCGTAAGATTAATGGGGCTATTTCGCGAGCGAACAGAGCAATTGTTGGAGTTGTTAAGGGAGGTGCAAGATGAAACCTGTAAAAGAACTGGTTAAGGAGAATGATCGGAGGAGAAAATTATACTTTCGTGAATACTCCAGAGCCCTGGGCGATAAAGCGCAAGAGGTTATACCAAGGAAACAGGTCCTGATTGAGCACAAGATACTTGCCTTGCCAATGGAAATGCTTGACATACCCGTTGTGAAGGCTCTTATCAAGCACGGAGGAAAAATTGAATCACTACTACTAAAATATAAGTACGAAGCAACAAAGGAGAATAAGATTGAGTTTTTAAACTCGTTTCACACAGCTCGTTTTAAATATGATTTTGAATTTTGGTGTTTTCTCACGGTAAAGATTCAAGACAAGCTAACAAAACAAAGAATTCCATTTAAATTAAATCGCGGACAAAGAAGACTTGTTGCCAAATTTGAAAAAATGCGACTAGACGGAGTGCCAATAAGAGTTATCCTAGTAAAAGCACGCCAATGGGGAGGGTCAACCGTTACGCAAATCTATATGTTGTGGCTACAATTGTTTCATTACGAAAACTGGCACAGTGTTATTATTTCTCAATTAAAGACTCAGGCTGTCAACATTAGAAATATGTTGAGCAAGACAATAAAGTACTACCCAAGAGAAGCCGGAGAGTTTTCTTTTACAGCGGTTAGTGGTACTCAATCAATAAGGCAGATACCAGAGCGTGGTTGTGAGGTACAGATAGGTTCAGCAGAGATGCCTGACGCCATACGTTCATTTGACGTATCAATGGCACACTTATCAGAGATTGCCTTATGGCCGGAAACACAAGCCAAATCAGGAGATGACCTGGCTCAAGCCTTGTATGCTGCGATACCAAGTCATCAGCCAGGCACATTTATTTGCTTGGAATCAACAGCAAAGGGCATTGGTAACTTTTTCCATGAGAACTGGCTACTCGCCGAATCGGGCGAATCTGAATTAGCCCCGGTATTTGTGTCTTGGTTTGAGATAGATCTTTATACGAAAGGAATAAATAATATCAAGAGGTTTATTGAATCCATGACACCTTACAATTGGTGGCAATGGGAGCAGGGGGCTACATTTGAGGGGATAAACTGGTATAACTGGTACAAGAAAAGTAAACGTTACTCTGATTTTCAGATGAAGTCCGAGTTTCCCACAACTGCCGGAGAGGCATTTCAGACTAAATCAGGTAAATATTTCTTACCTGAATATATTGAAGTGTCACGCAAGACTTGTAAGCAACCAATTTTTATCGGTACAATCCGGGGTGACTCTCAAAAAGGAGCCGGAGCACTCAGAAATATAAGGCTTATTGAAGGTGATACAGGTGCATCAGAAGTACTGAAGATATGGCAACACCCTGAAATATCAAGTGATGAGCGTATTTTATACAGATATTTGGTAACTATTGACATTGGAGGGAAAAGCTACACCTCGGACAACTCTGTTATCTCAGTATATGATCGGATAGGTCTGATGGACCCGTTTGGAGCACTGGAGAGGGTTGCTATATGGGTTGGTCACGTAGACCACGATATTCTTGCTTGGCTTGGAGCGCAGATAGCCACATATTATGACGAAGCCCTACTTGTCATTGAGAGCAACACCATTGACTCAAGGGATAAGAAAAAGAAAGACAGTATAACGTTTGAGGGAGATCACTTTTACACGGTCATTGATGAACTGGCCGAGGAGTACGATAATTTGTACGCAAGAGGGACTCCTCCTGACAAAGTAATAGACAAAGGAGGCGAAGTTAAGTATGGCTGGCACATGAATAAAAAGACCAAGTACCAGGCTTATGACAGATATTCAGCAGCTATTCGTGATGGAGAATATGTTGAACGGTCACACGAAGCGGTTAATGAGATGGAGTGGTTAGAAGTTGACAAGAATGGGGGAATAAACGCTATTCTTGGGAAAAGAGACGATATTCAAGATACAAATGCTGTAGGAGTATATGTTGCTTTTGAAGAGATGCCTTTGCCGGTTGTTGTCAATATTAAGAAGCCGACCAAAACGAGAGGTAGGAGAAGCCATGGAGCCGCGACAATATAAAAGCCCAGTCCTTGATAGGGCCGAGCTTAGAATAGACAATAGAAAAAACATTTATTGGCTATTAAGATTAGCAACAAAGGCCCTTCTCATCTTGAGGGTAAACATTCGTGCTTTAAGCAACTCTTTTTTATCCCTGAACTTATTAGTGACAAATGCCGTTAGCTCTCCCTGCGCTCTCAATCCAAACCATCCTTGCAGACATCCATCAACAATACTGTCTTTAATAGCCATGTCAATAAGGTCAAGATCGTTGTCGTTATATGCGGCGTGGTCATTAATAGACATAGTTATAGTTGTGTCGGTGATTTTATAAGAATCAGAAATACCATTCGTGTGTTTTTTGAACACCTCAAAAACCTCGCTTAAAACCACCTCTAAAATAACCTCAAAGGCACTTTTTTCGTCTGCGGACAGCGCATATTCCTCTCCAATAATCTCCCCTTTTTCATTCTTCATTGATTTTGTCATGAAGTTTGACTGCAAAGACACTATATCAAAGAGTTTGTCTTTATCCTGTGTAAAAATAATCATTGCAGGAGCCTCCGACCCGGGAGTGGTCACTGCAGCTTTTTTAGTGTATGCCATCTTTTTTAAAATTGATTTTTGTTTAAAAATATAATCTTGTAAAACTCTTATGTGGTCATGTTGCCCATATCTATAAAAGCGGGTCAATGGGTAGTCTCGCCCCTTTTCTCCTGTAATGTATTGAAGAAGTAAGTTTATCAATAGCAGCTTCATATTCGGCTTTTACTCCAATTGCATCCGCCTCTCTTCCAAACCACTTGACTAGACAGTTCTTTTCTATTACCTCCAATATGTAACCATACATAGCATATGCAATTGAGTCTCTCATATATAGAGTTGGATGAATAACTATGCTAAAGTTTCCGTCTGCATCCATATTTGAAGGAGTAATTTCATCTTGGAAATATCTTGTAAGAAGAATTATCAAGTCAGAGATTGACTCTCTGAAATATTTATTGAACATTACTCTGTCCGGCTCTAGCAGCTCCCTCCTCTCCCCTCTTTGTTCTTCGGGCAGATTATTGTTGATATAAACAGAGGATATACTCACTCTTGAGAACATCTCTTCTTTTGGTATTGTGATCTCCCACGTCCTGACTTGGGTAATCTCGTTTATCTTAACCTCTACCATGTGATTATTGATTTATTGGTTGTTTTGAACCTGTATATAGTCTCTGCATCAAAGCCATGTTCTGCGGCGACGACTGAGGCACTTGCCCTTGCAGTTCATTAATCATCTCCGGATTCATAGCTCCCGGTCCGCCCTGAGCAAGTTGCTCCTGCTGAGACTTAATTGACGACAAGAGTTTATCTGAAAACGGGAATGAGGAGTGCTCAAGAAACATTTCAATACTAATAAACCTGCCATTGAGCATTTGCCAAAGCATATCGTCAACAACCATTCTGTACGCAGGAGTGTCCGTTCCTTTTGATATTTCGTTGTCAAACTGAATGTTACGTATTAAGTCCGGGTCGTACCACTTCGCATCCTCTGATACATTTCTTCCTCCATTTAGCTGATAGTGCTTGTCTTTATAAAACTGTTTAATTAATTGTATAATCTTGTAGTCCCTTCTTTTACAGAAAGATGCGAATGTTTCAAGGTAATCAAGAATATTTAGTGACGCATTTGCTGTTTCCTGAGCGTACAGTGAAGCAGGTGTGCCGGCAGAAGCTTGCTTACCCTGTATGGCAGAATGAACACCAGTGATGTCTTGCATGAATTTGATTTGCAAGTTTATCATATCATTAATACCTAGGTTAGTTGAGTTTGCAACTATCTGCTTTGGCAACTGAACGCCTTTCTTTGTCTTGATTTTTATTACCCCGTTATATTTCACCCATTCCTCTGCAAAATCTTCAATCGTCATATCATCCGGTATAGCCTCTTCCGGAACCAAGAGGACACCTTTTGCTGATGCTGATATTATGAAGTCCTGTAGAATAACCATCCTGTTGACCATCTTTTGTTGGTCAATCATATCTTCAACCATACTCCAAACCGCCCCGTCTAGCATTGGATAAAACTCAAATACGTATGGGTGAGAGTTGTGCATATATGGATTATCTGACTCCCATAGGCAATGACCCGTTGGGGTAAGGTGGTAATATTTCCACTCCTCAATAAAAGCCTCCTCATACTCAATCATAGGAACCTCTATGCCGTTTTCCTTTGACAGAGTTTGCCTCGCCACTATCTCAGCTTCAATTAATGCTTTGTCCTCAATGGGGAATAGTTCGTAAGTGCCATCTGCGTAGTCGTGAACCTTGAGTCTCCAATTGCCCTCCTTGATACACACCTTGATTACTCTGCACAGATCTATTGATTGCGGTATTAATAGAGATAGACTTTCAAGTTTTTTCTCATCAAAAGCGGTTGAAGAAATATAACTCCTTACACTTGCATAGATTTTCCTGAGATCCTCTTCATCTTTAATAGATTTTGCGTATGTTGACAACAGCTCTAGAAGAGACATATCAACTGCCTCTCCTATTATTTTAATATCATCACCATTTACATCCTCCATGTTTGGGTCGCAAAAGAAGCGATTGAGAGGGACTGCACGGAACTTAGGTATTGGCCTCATTCTCTCCGAGTCAAACGAATAAGAAGTGCTGTAGATTGCTGCTGACTTAATCAGGAACGTTTCCAGTTGTCGCGCGTCTCTCTTCTTGCCGTCATTAGCCGTGTAAACACCCTCAAGGGCTACTGTCATCATCTCAGAGGCTGTCTGATCTTCTTTGTTCCTCGCGTACACAACGGACTTAAATGGACTGCTTCTATATTGACCTATAATGTTTCTGACGGGAGGGCGTATAAGGTTCTGTTTAAGGGCTGGCTTGCCTTGTCTTAGTAGATACTCCTCCTCTGTCATTTTCTCGCCATTGACAACGATAATATCTCCCCACTGGTTGCCTCGGTAGAACCTCTTGTTTCTAGCAGACCTTAATCGCAAGTCCAAAAACGCATCATAGGACCCTTGCGCTTGCTGAAGTATCTCCATATACTTTTTGTCGCTCCTGAATGAAGAGACTTGTGGTATCTCAGGGCTTTTGCTTCCAACCTTTATTCTCCCGACTATTTTTAAGTCTGATTTGCTTAACCTCTTCATATCTATCTCCTGTTATGATTTTTATCAATAAACTTTATCTCTTCATTAAATTGCTCTACCAGTTTGTCCATGGCTTTCTCGGCCTGTTTTCTCATTGGGTCGTTCTTTGGTAACGACTTAGTGTTTGAAGAGATATTTTTCATTATATCGTTATATATCTCAAATGTTGTTATCAGAGAGTTGTTGTAGTAATTATTAAGGCTAACATACTGCTCCATATCGCCCGTATCCTTAGCCGCCTTCATTGACATAGTTATATCGCTTACCCTCGCTCTTGTCTCAAAGTACTTTTGCCAAGCAACACTCTCATAGGGCTCCTGGTACAATCTGCGCACAACCGGAATGTTTTGCTTTTCCGGAACCTCTCCCTGAATAGCGCTGCGAGTTGTTTTATACAGGTCGTTCACAAAGCGGCCTACCCCTCCAAAATAACCCTCTATAATATGCTCTGTGTATGCAGGACTTATATCAAACATCTCTCTAACCTTTGACCTTGATACCATCCCCTCTTTATCTACTCTCACGGCTGCACTTCTGTTCTCATTACCTCCAAATGCTTTGTTTAGCTCTCTTGACAACCCTACCAATATCGGGTTGGTGCTAGAGTACGCGTTGCGGAACCTTGGCAGATAATCATCGCTTGTGGCAAGGAAGTTTTTCCTCTCAATTGGTCTAGACATAAAGTCAAGGTTAAGAGCAGTTTCTGCAAATGGTCTCACAACGGTTGGGAGCATAGTCAATAATACCTCATCAGCTTTCCTTGGTATAAAAGCACTCTTGTCTAGTCCCACCAAGTTAATTGGAGAGAGCTCTGATATTATATTTTTTGAATATGCCTCCATTGCTTCTGCTGCGTTTTTCTTACCCATTGCTACATCTAAAGCTAACGGCCCTATGCTTGTCAAGGCCCTAGCACCATGAGGGAGCGGAATAGTAATAAACTTGCCATCTCCTGCCGGTATGACGAAGTTATTCTCCTTGATGTAGTCTGACAGGGCTTGATAACCTTTTTCCTCATCATCCCCACCTATAAGAGAGTAGCACCACGCTGCAAAGGCCGTCCTGACAGACATCATCGCCATATTATACAGAACAAATCCCTTTGGATTCTCCTTGGCTAGTTTGATATAGTTTGCCGAACCTTGGACAGAGGCATTAAAGAAAGCGTAAAACGAATTGACCTGCGAACTCCACTTGCCTTTTCTATTGAAGTTAGTAGTCACCTCCTTTGCCATCAGTGCGGCTTCTTTCATCATGCTAGCAGTAGGTTTGTCTGATTTCTGTTTTTTCATTTGTGCCTCTACCTCTGTAAGGTATGTTGAGAACCTAACAGCGTTTTCAGACATATGAGCAAGGTAGTCCAGTCCATGGTCTATAACTTTAATCGCCTTTTTCACATAGAGCGCAGGACTTATGCTTCCTGCTTTATTGGCCTCTTTAACAAGTTTTTCAACTTTTTTCTTGTAATCCTGCTCTCCAAGCATGTGCACATACCCGGTTTCACCACCATTCATCTTAAAGTCTTCGTACATCTGCTTGAGATATGGGTCCTCCTTGCCTTTGGTAAAGTCTTTGTGTATAGCTCCCCATGCACGGCCAAGGTTCTTTGTCATAACAAGTGCACTGCCTCCTCTTGCATTGTAGGCCATCGTGCCAAAAAAGAAGTCACGCAAGAAGTTTGTCAGCATGAAGTCCGGGTTCTTTGAGGTCTTAAGGGCCGCCATTATTCGTGTTAGGCGTGCAATACCCTCTGTTCTCTTCCATCTTACAACATCATCACCATTTATCGCAGCAGCTACCCTTGTGCCTACAGGACCCTTGAATTCCATTAAGACCCTGCTCCCATCAATTAAAACAGGAACTTGGTGCTTTTCAATATCCCCTCTTGACTTGTGCCATTCATAGGTTTTGTTTGGACTAAGCCTTCTTGCCATACCGGCATCAATTAACTCTTGTGTCGGTGGCTCATATGTAGTCTCCCATATTGGCTCATCACCAATATCTGCTATGTTGACCTCCCACGCTTGTTTAATCAGGAACAAATCTGTCATGTGGTCATTGTTCTTAATCAGCCTCCATGCGTTTCTCCTGACTTCGTTTTTACTTCCGGCAACAATAGATGTTTCAGCCATAGAAGCAATGAACCCTAGCGGATTGTCAGCAAGAGAAGTCCGCCCCTCTGCTTGTTTGTTGACAGGATTAAGTATCTCGTGCCCTAAGTAGTTATCTCCGAACACGTCTTGATAGTCAATATCCTCTTTTTCAGCCCAGCTTCTCAATGGAACGTAAAACTCATACATATTAGACGTTGCAGCATGAAGCTCATTGCTGATAAGTCCGTATTTTAGGCTCTTGTCAAGAGAGAATCGGGTTGCTTTTCTAATATTATCCCAGAACATAACAACATCCTTAACCTCTTTCAATCCTTTCTCAAACTCATTGACGATATCCGCCGCCTCTTCATCTGACAGACCTGAGCGATTATTGCTCAACTCTGATTCGGCAACCTTATTCAACATACTTATTGCTCGCTTCTGTATGTTCAGCGCAATCATATAGCTTAAAGAGTCCATTCCTTCAGGGAGAGGAGACCTGTTATCATGATTAAATGCAACATCATAGGCATTTTTCATTATCTCAGCAATAAGCCCGGCATTTTCAACAGAATTAATAAAATCAATCTGTCTCTGAATGTTTCTTATTGACTCATCAATTGCTTTTATATCCTTTTCAGAGGTTGCACTCCTTCTCTTGCCCTCGGCTTTGCGCAAATCCTTGCTAAACCCATAGAGGATTGATTCTCTTGCTTCCCTTATTACTATGTGTCTGTTGCGCTCTGGGGCGTGTTTAGCCATCATGTAGAGAGAAATCTCTTCTGCGGACTTGCCCTCCTTGGCCCACTTTGCAACTATATCAAGGATTGGTTTATAGTAGTTATCTTCAAAGTCATCAAGCTCAGCTTTTGCCCTTGATGAAGACCTGTTTTCCTCGGAAACGAAGTTTGAGAACACACCTACCTTACCGCCTCTTTTTTTAACCTCTTCAAGAAGCTTTTTACCGGAAATCATCCTGTCTTGAAGGGCTTCAATGGATCTCTCCCATTTATTAAGGGTGATGTCATTGGTATCAAGAGTAAACGGCTCTCTATTTTCAGGCCTAAACAGCTCTTTTTCAGACGGTTTAAATTTATTCGCTTGAGACTTAGCCTCTTGGCTCTTGGCGGTGTCGGTCATTACCTCGGTCGTTGTAGCTTCAGACTGGTTTTTCAGCCTGTTCTTTGACCTCCAGAGCATATAAACCATATCTGCATCATTGAGACTGATATTTACACCAATAGCCCTGAAAGCATCCCTGATTATAGCCTTTATCCGTTGCCACACATTTGGCTTTATGTCCTTTTCAGCAAGTTCAGACAGATATTCTTCTGCAGAAGTTACTCTGTCGCCATATTTTGCAAAGTAATCAACTCTTGCAGCTCGTGGGATAGAGTTAAATACCCTCTCCATTGTCGCATTGAACGTGTCGCCAAGCAAGTTTCTTAGTCCTTTATGGCCCACTACCTCATGAAGTATGGTTGCCTGTAAGTCTGAGAGGGATTCGTGTTTGTTTAACACTACAACAACCTCTCCGGTACGTGGAACGAACCATCCTCTTGACCTTCTGTAAACGCTTTTTTCGTGATAGTCCAAGGAGTCAGGAATAACCTTTATTTTCACTCCCAGTTTCTCCGCAAAAGAGTTTGCGTAATCCATAAGGTCTTGAACCGGGATATTTGAAATTTTGTCAGACGCTTTGTATAGAGGCATTCCTATTGCAGCCTGCTCTTTTATGGCCGGAGTGATTGGAATGGATTGTACTGAGTATACCTCGCCCTTGTATGTTTTCTTTAGATCTATCGGCTCTCCATTTTCATTAAGCACAACTTCATATCCAATATTCTCCATGTCGGAAACATATTGTTCAATAGGATAAGAGCCATCATCCTCTGCAACGGAATCCATATACTTTTGATACAATTCTTCTGCCTCCGGGGTAAGGTTTCTTTCTCCAGCGTCTTCATCATAAACTTTTTTGTCAATTGCTGGAATTTCAGTAGTTTCAACCTTTGCTCCGAATTTTTTGCCGATTTTGTTAGCCTGAGCCGGAACGATGTTGTCATAAAAGGCTTTCATTCCTGAACCACCAATTTTCAAGTCCTCCCCTCTATAATCTCCACCTCCGTCTTCAATAGCTCTATTAGCTAATTCTTTACCAACATAGTCTGAGAGTTTATCTTTTGTGGTTGTAGCAATGGTTTCCGAATTTGCCTTGCCTTTTGGCCAAGCTAGTATTGTGTATTCCCCGCCCTCTTCATTTATAACGATTCTGTCAACTTGTTTGCTCATATTATACCTATCAGCCTGCATCTCGCCGTTAGTCCAGGCAATCCTATCAAAACCATTCTCAGCAGCGTAAATCATCATTCTGCGGAGAGCTAGATTTACCCATTGGTCGGTATTCTTGAAAGGCATATCGGGAACTCCGCCATTTTTCTTTTTTCTTAATTCATGCTCTCTATCAATAAGCTGATTTTCTTTTTCATCCAGTTCTTTCATTCTTGGATATTCAGCCTTGAGAGTTGGTATTGATGATTCATTGTATGGATCAACCTCTTTCCTGTATGCTTCTTTTTCGTCTCTAATCTTGACCAGCTCAGCAACTACAGAATTATATTCTTCTTGGCCGTAATCATCTTTAAACCCTTCTTTCTTTCCCTTCTGCGCCCAATCAGACTGAATCTCTTCAATAAACAGTACTCTCTCCCCTGATGGGGTTGTTCTCTCATTGAATCGGACATGAGCGAGGATGTTTGGTTCGTCAAAGTGGGAGGACTTGAAATCTTTAGTCATACTCCCTGTTTCTGCATTGCTAAAATACCGAGCCGCCTCCATTGCTGCCCTTTCGCTGACTTCCACGGTAGCAATTTTACCAGTTAAATTATTAACGACTTCCCAGCTGTCATATTTTTGTCTAACACTATAAATCAATTTATTAGCCATCGTTAGCAACAACTCCTTGTAATTATCACCTCCGGGAAGTTGGTATTGGGAGTATTTGGTGTTCACATCGCCTATAATTTCATTTTGAATTTTACTATTTATTTTTGCAAGCAAATCAACAACCTTGTCATAATTATCCTCATACTGTTCCTGGTTTTCAACATAAGATTCATCAAATAATACCGCTCCACTTTTGTCAACATAAACATTAGCACCATCAATTAAATCGTTTATTTCTTCGTATTCTGGATAATTTGTTATTCTTTGGTCTAATTCATCTCTCTGGTCACTTGTTAATTGATCTAAATCAGAAACAACAACCCCTTTGTCCGATTTCACTACCTCCTGCACTTCAATCCTGTTCTGGTTTATCCATTCTTGGATTTCGGATTTGGTAATCGTTTTCTTACTGTCAGGAAAACGTTCCTCCCATCCCATCCACTCCATTTCAGCCTCTTTTGCGCCATTTTTCAATAGCATGGCCTTCCATTGCTCTGGAGTGCCTTTTTCCTGTTTGATTGCATTCAGGGCCTGTTCTGTTGGAGAGTAGAAGTAAGGTTGGCGGAATAGATTGTCGGATATTTTTGTATATGACCCTCCGTCTTTCTTCCAAGTCTCCAGAGGCCTTACCACTTGGACTACTTTCCCGTCATATATATTAGCAACCTCCCTGCCTATGAAAGTAATGGAATAGTTGTCACTCGCAGAGCCTCCGACAAACACTGGCTTTCCAGTATCAGATGCTTTCACGGCCGCTACATACCCATCCTTTAGTTTGAAATCTTCCGGGTCGTATGTGTTTTCAATATAGCCCTCGCTCAAATACCCCTGCTGTTTATACATGGCGTCAACCTCATCATAAGCCTTTGGATTAGCATAAATATCTCTCAGTCCGGGCTCGTATGCCATATGAACAGAAGAATAACCCTCAGGAATATTGGCTGTCTCTTGGTTTCTTTGGTATATATCTAAGCTTGGAGTATCTCTCAAGTCTTCGTTTTGATCCCATACTTGGTCTTGCCAAGAACTGTCGTTGACTAACCCCTCCCTGAACCTTATATCATCACTCTCAGTGCTAAATTCGCCAATATTGTCAATTGCTGATTTGATTTGATTAGGTGAAAAGGCAACGATTTCATTGTTTCTAGATACTATTACGCCATCGTGTCCCTTATCTATTACATGAGAGGTAAATTGATTAATCTGACTATATGATATCCTTATACCCGATGACTCTTCAATAAAGTTTGACTCAACTATATCAAGATAATCAGCCATTTCTTTTATAGTTTTAAAATCAGATATTTGGAAAGGATTCTTAATTGATAAAAACGATGGATAAATATTTCCACCTCCAGTTGCTCCCTTTTTTCCCCTTCTATATTGATCAGCATGCTTTTTAAGGTTTGAGAAATAAAAGCCACTGCCCCAAAGCCCATCATCATTTGCACTACCTATCTTTTTTACATCAAATCTTGTAAAATTATCTCTATTTGGAGTCCCGTGATAAACTACCAATGGTTCGCCATTGTCATCTACGATTTTTGACGAGATTGTTGGTGTTTTCTCCCAATCACCAAACCACTTCTTAAATGCTTTTGTCCGCACTTGCAACCATTGATACTCGTCTAGATTGGTAGGCTTACCATTAGGAGCTTTCATAAAAGTTCCATCAGCTATTGACCTCTGCTTTATCTGTTCAATTTCATTTTGATAGTCGGAGCCTGAATCTCTGAAGAGCACCTCTTCCGTAACGGGAAGCCCTTCGTTATTTTGTGGATAAGCCTGATTCTCTTCAATAAGTGGCCTAATCATATCATACGACACATATCCATTTATGATAATATCTGTTGGTTTGACAATGTGTGTTATTGAACCATCATTGTTTTCACGAGTTCCCATATACTCAGTCTCATCAACTCTTCCATCCCAATAATCAACAATAATTCTGTCACCTGGGCTATAAGAATATTTTTCAACCACCTCTCCGTCCCTTATTTCATAAAGACTCTTGGCAGCTTCATAAAACTGATTGGCTCTAAACTCCATTCCCCTAAGGTTGTTCTCTTCTACTATTACTTGCCTTTCAATATCTTTGGTTTTATTCTTTTTTGACCGAAGCTTGCCAATCTGCTCCCTAGCTCTTAATAACTGATCATTGGTGTTTAAGAATTCGTCCTGAGTCATCCCACTAAGGATTACTTTAATTGTAGCCCTTTTTTGTTTTGCATACGCTTCCTGCCTCTCTCTGTTTCTAATTGAATCAATCTCTCTTTTTGCTCTTCTTTCTGAATCTTCTCTTTGCTTTTTTAATTCTTCAAAAGCATTTAATTCGCTTAAATACTGTGAATAAGGTGCTCCTCCATCTTGTAGATATGTATAATAATCCTGTTCTGCCTTTGAATCTACAATCCAATCTCCAATGGTAAGCCTTTCAATGTATCCCTTCTCTGATTTTTTTGAATATACCTTGGCTACTCCGGCTTTTAAACCCTTCTCCAAGCTCTCAATAAACTCATACGCTTTCATCACCACTCCCTCAACACTAGTCTTTTTTGAAAGTGCTTGTATTGCTCTTGCTTGGCGCATTGGACTATCGGCCATGAACTTAAACTTAGGCTCAATAGGTTGTAAGGATTGTCCTGAATTAGCCTTATACTCCGCAAACGGTTTAATCTTGCGAGTCTTATTCTCAGTCCACTTCTGGAAATCGTCAATAGATACTTCGGTGATATAACCAAGGCCCTGCCACCCCTCTTCGTAGTTTGCATTATAGGCCTTTGAAGCATCCTCAATAGAGTCAAATCCGAACATTACCTTGTGTTCATCAAATGAACCGTCCTGATTAACCTGGTCAACGACATATACTTTTTCAGATAGTGGACTCTCTCCCACGAAAACGTCTATATGCTCCCCATCCTTACCTTTTGTGCCAAGAATATAGCCATAGGTGTTATTCATAGTCACGCTCCACTCCTTGCCGCCTTTGTCAACTCCTGACCTTGTAGATCCTTTTGGTTGCTCAATGGTAACATCATAGCCAAGGAGCTTGATATGCCCTTTCTGATAGTTGCCTGCCTCTTTCTGTTTTTCAGTAGGCTCTGTGTTGACTCTTGCTTCTTCTTGCGCAATTTCCTCAATCTTTAACTGACCCTGAGCTTCTTTCTCTCCTTTCTCAAGGTTTTTTGTTAAGACCTCAATTTTACGGTCTAATTCTGCAATGATTTTGTTTTGATTGTCAACAAGTGGCTGTGATGCCGATGGGTCAAACCCCTCTCCCCCAAACAAATCGTTTGGGTCATGTTTTGTGTCACCAAAGAGACCGACACGTTCTGCACTATTAGCTATTAGTCTGTCTCTCTCTGCGATTGCTTCTTTCTTGGATTGATTGAGAGACTCTATCTCCTTTCTTAAAGGATTTACAGATTGTTCAGACTGTGCCACCGGAGCACCTTGGAGAACAGCTTCATCTGCTCCTGTTCGTCCTCCTGTGCTTTCATTGCTTCCTCCCTCGTTACTATCTTGGCTGTTATTGCCAATGGTAGGGCTTCCTGAAACATCTGTATCAGCTCCTCGTTGCTGTACTCCTTCTGCAATATTTCTTCCGCTTTCATCTTCAGGTAAATCTTCTGATTCGTTTATAATTCTCCACCTCTCCTCATCCTTTACAGAATCAGCTATCAGGCTCTCAATGGTAGATACTTCTTGTTCTGATAAAGGTACGTATTTTTCTGAGAAATAATCATCAATTATCTCGTCATATTCCTCAGCACTCAGCTCTTTTGATGCTCTCTGTCTCTGCTGCTCTTGTTGAGAATCATGATAATCCTCTTCGTCAAACTTGCGTGACAAAGCCCTTCTATTATCATCAATTATGTTAAAAATTGTTCTTCTAGAGTAGCCTTTGCGAAGCACTTCCAGCACATCGGTTAGTATATCAATATCGTCAACATTAGAGAAAAGACCTGTATCATCTGTCTCCTTCATGTATAGTGCAAGAGCCTCCGGTGTTATTCCTGTTTTCTCGTTCTGTATTCCGAAGTACTTACGATAGTCTGTTGACCCCTTCTTTATTCCCAAGTGTCCGGCCAGTCCTTTTAGTCCCTCCGCTTTACTGTCATTCATCTTAAACTTGATGCCCTCTGAGAGTATTTTCATTGCAACAGCTTCTTCCCTTGTTGTAGGTTCCCCAAAAGCCTTTAAATCGGCCTGCATTGGGGTCAACTTCTTACCAATCGCATTACGTTGTGCCGGTCGCATTTTTGGCACTTGTTGAGCTGACTGCGATTGTATTGCTTGTGATGGAGCAGCACTCTGCCCTGGAGAGAGGAGTGCCTTAACTTGGTTAAGCCTTGCAAGCTCATCATTTACAACCTTTATCTTACGTCTGCGCTCAATGGCATTTGTCGCCTTTTGTGCCTTTTTAAGGGCTTCGTTTTGTTCAGCAATTAAATCTTCAAGAGTGGACATTGAATCATCTGCAAACTCTGATTTCAGAGCCTCTGCGTAAATCTTTGGTTCAGTTATCTGAGAGTAATCAATCTGGCCTTGTTTATCAACAGGGAATGATACTTTATCCTCAACAGGAGTGGCAATACTTGCGCCCTCTTGCTCTAGGTTCTCCGGACTTTGCTCCTGATCAACACCTAAAGCCTGCTCGGTTACGGGTTGTTGAGCCTCTTCCGGCAATGACGCCTCAGCCTCTGCATTGATAGTAGCTGTCTCAGGAACTTGCGGGGTAGCAGGGATGCGTTGTAATGAGTCAATCTCTGCTCTATGTTCGTTTCCGTCTCTGTCAACAACGAATATATCTTCCTCTGTTGCATCAATAACAACAACTTTTTCATTGCCTATAAGGAATTCAGCTCCCGGTACAACTTCTGATATGTTCACTGGTTCATCGGCGACATCCTCTTGTTGCAAGGAGGCTTCATTTTCTGCATTAATAGCGTCCTCTGCGGGTTTTACCACCTCTCTTGTCTGCAACCATGCTTCTAACCAGTCTTTTGTTGCAATTGATTTCGTGTCTTCAATAACATCAGGAGTAATAGTAGACATCTCTCCTGATTTCACGTTGCGAACAATGAACAACTCTCCACCCAGCTCTGATTGATGAACATCAGTAATGTAAAACATATCCCCATTTACTCCAGTTGCAATAACCACGTTGTCCGGGCTTTTTTTCATTGCGACCGGGCCACCATCTTCCTCTTCTGCTATTGCAAGCAAACCCTCATATGCACCTGCTTTTTCTGCGTTTGACAAAACAGCTTTTGATGCAGCTTGGAATAATTCCTCGTACTGCTCGGGATTGGTCTCATACTTGCTCTCAACTACCTTTCTGAAGTTTTGAAAGGCATTAATTACTCCGCTCTCGGATTTGTTGTCAGGGTTGAAATAATCATCATTTGAAATGGATTGCTGAAGCTCTGATGCCGCTGTTAATATATCAGCATCATCAATAGCCTCAATCTCTCTTTGTAGAGTGTTATTGGCCTTTTTTGCAACATTGTTTATCCTTCCTCTCTCAATTGAGTTAGCAACACCTCCGGATACGAATTGTGTCCCCTTGAATATCCCACCCATAAGGGCGGTATTGACCGCTATTGTGCCATAAAATTCAGGGTCTGCGAGTTGTTTATAGTCGTCTGAGCCGGTCAGAAGAGAGGATAAAAGAGCATTTGGAACCTCCTCAACGAAAATTTCTGTTGATATACCATGTATCTGAGCCTTATCTAGCACACTACCAACCTTCTTATAAACAGGGTTAGCGGTAACTTTTTCAAGCGCACTCACGTACTTAGACATCGGCCCAAGAATTCTCTTCTTTGCCAATAGACTAGTAAGCGCACCCCTCCCAACAAGGTCACCAAACCCCTCTGTCATATACTCTAATGTATTAACGACAGCTGATTTGTATAGGTCACCAGTAAGCGTATTGTCTCCCTTTTGAATATTACCCTGTTCGTCTTGTGAATAATTACCTACCCTGCGCTTCGCCAGGTCTGTATAGAATGTAGTTGTAACAGGTGTGCGCAACATGTTACCAAGCATGAGAGAACCTGCTTTTCTAGCAGCATACTCAACAGCCTTTTTCTTTCCTAACTTTGTTGCGACTTTGAAACTTGTTGCAATAGCCTTTTGTCCAAGATTAACAGCCCCGGCAACACCTCCAGTGACCATGATGTTAGCGATGAATGGGACGATAATCCTTCCCTGCTCTCCCGCTTTGTACCAAAATCCATTATCTTTTGACTGCAATTCCTGCAACTTCATGTAAGAATCAATGAGTTTTTGTTCTTCCGGGTTGATTGAGTTCTTATCCTTGCTTGCCTTTTCAAGCAACTCAATCATATAGACGTCATCCCTCATTGTTGACAGACCCATTGTCAGGAAATCTTTTACAGTGCCTGATTTAGTTAGTCCGTCCCAAAATTTCTTAACGCCGGAACTATTTGGATCTAGTGATTCTTGCTGTTCGGTAAGGTTGATGATGTCTTTGCGCATACGCATTAGTTTCATTTGTTGCTCAACGCCCTCTAGCCTTTCTTTATTTTGTGCATAATATTCCCTATCCTCCTTGGGTATAAGTGATCTTGATAATAGCCCCACAAGAGGAGTGATACCAGCAGGAGCACTAAGCCTCTTCTTTATAAACTTAAACCTTTCTAGCTCGTCCTTGTGCTTGTCATATAGAGCCGCCATCTCGTCTTCAACTCCTGCAACGGTTGGTTTTGCAGTCTGTTGGCCTTGTTTGTCAACGTCAACAAATTGTCGTTTTTCATTAACTGTATTTGCTTTCTCCTTCAATGGAGCAGGAGCCTTGTCTTTAGGTAGAAAGGGATTTGTGTTAATAAAGGCTGGCAAAACGGCTTTTTCTGTTGGTTCCGGCAAGTTGCCCCCCGGTCTGCCGGCAGGGAGGCTCCCTGTATAATCAGCAGTAACGAATCCTAGGAATTTGGTCTCATCGCCTATCTCTTCGGGGTCAAACTTAGAACGAAGATTGTCATAGACGTATTTCGCACCAGATGGATTACTAAGAGCATTAATGAAGTCCTCCTTCTTCCCAATCTCTCTTTCACTAACCCTACCTGTCTCAATAAGGTTATTATACAACTTCTCTCTGTTGCTGATAGGCTTGATTTCTTGTTGTGACATAGTAGAACTGAATTATTGTAATAAATCTCTCTTCTGTGTTTGTTGTGGCTGACTCTGTGGAAGGAACGACCCAGTTACAGAGGCTTCCTGGGTGTCTTCTGAGTCAAAGTAGTGTTGAAACTCGCTATAACCATCCTTGAGGTATTTAAGGGCAACGGCACGAATAAGGTTGTCTGTTGCCTCAACATTACCGGAACCCATGGCCCTGTTAATATTGAATATATCTGTCTTAATAGATTGTTCAAGAGGCGTAAGCTGTTCATCCGGCTTGGTTTCAAGCCCTTTGAAGCGAGAAGCAACGTCATTGATTATCTGCTGAGCCTGCGACTTACCCATTGACCTCTGTTTCCCAGATGGGTCGGTATATACAAGAAAATTATTCTTTTTGTCTGCTGTTGCTCTTGCCATTGACGCATTTGCAGAAGTGGTAGATGCATTCGCAGACTGTTGCCTTATAGCCTGATCTCTTGCTCTGCTCTGAGCCTCATAAGGAGAAATTCCCGCCTCTGTAATCTCAATTCCTCCCATATTATAAGCATCAGATGCGGCACTATTCAGAGCTCTGTTATTCTCTCTTGTGCGAGCCTGATTGAGAGATGCGAGCTTCTCTTGTTGCTCTATATGATTCTTCAGCTGATTGTTATAGTCTTCTTGTCGTATCTTCCTCGCAAGTTCTTGATAGTACAAGTCAGATTTATATTTTTCATCTTGTATGTTACTCAGCTGATTTAGTGAATGTTGCATAATAGGAGACGGACTGTATCTGTTTTGGGTATACCCTCCTCCTGCTAGATTAGCAAGAGAAGATAGGAAGTTGGTCCATCCTGCGACCTTTGCCATCCTTGCGGCGCGTTTTTCTTTATCAGCAAGCGATTCTTTATGCTGTTTCGCCTGTGCGATAACATCTATGACAGACTGCCCCTCTTGATACCTGAATGGCTGAAACTGTATCTGCTCGTCATCGGTAAACACTTGCCTCTGTCCTGTTGGAACCTTACGCTTAATCGTTGTGCCGGTAGGGATAATTGGGCTTTCAACTTCTCCCTCTTGTAATTTCTTGCTCATAACAGACAGTTGTTATTCGTAGTTATACCTTCCGTTTGATTGATTAATAAAAACCTTTTCAGGCGTAGCGAGCGAGTTGCCCTGAAACAACTTGCCATCTGACATCAGATATGCAGAAGCAAGAGAACCGGCCGCTGAGGAGACTCCCTGAGCTGTATCAGACCACGTCTGCGCTTTCTGTGAGTTCAATCCCATCTGCGCGCCAACAAGGCTCTGCTTTCTGTTCAGATAGCCCTGTTTGACTGATTGTTGTCTAGAGTCCTCTCTCTCAACAAGCCCGGCAACAGCATCAGACATTACCCTGTTGTTTGATTGTTTCTCAGCAAGGACATTTTCGTGTGTTGCTCCAGTTGAAGCAGCAGTGTTCTCTGAGGCCTTCTTATTATCCTCCATGACTGATTCTAGTCTCTTCAGGTATGCCTTTGAACCCGGATTATCAAGAGCTCCTCTGTGGTATTCACGAACAAATTCTGCGTTTGCCTCTTCGTTCATACTGTTGAGCAACGTTTGATTTTTCCTATTCTCCTGACCAGATTTGATTGCTCCATAGGCTGTTGATGCAACAGCCAGTGCGCCGAGGATAATCGGTATAATAGCTTGCTGGACGATAATTCTCTCAGGCGAGAAATAGTCAAGCAACATCTCAACAAGATGATTAACAATGACTATAATGAGCAGTAATGTTACTTTCTGTTTCATATCAATACATTTTTCGCAATAGTACAATTTTGCGAGGGGTTAAACTGTGCATGATGACCGCATCTGCACTCAGCAGAAGTTTACTTTTGCTCAAAAGGAGATTGATGGCAAAAAAGATGATTGGAGAAGAGGGTTTTACCTTCACAGAGGAATTCAAAATCAATATAGTATACCTGTTATTAGTCCGCTATGACGGAGATATTGAGAGGTGTTCTAGAGGCGCGCTCATCAATAAACTCCTGCTTGCTAAGTGGAAGGAGGAATTGTCTGCATATGTACGTGAATTAGTCCCTAAATCCGAGGACGAGATTGACTCAGAGGATATATACCTCAAAGGGATGAAGAGATTGCAGGCAGTAATATCTACATCTAAGGATCCTCAAAAGATAACAAGTGCACTCAAGATGATGAAGGAGATGGAGGCTGAGAACAAAAACAAAGAGAAAAAGAGCATTTTTGACACAATAAACACGATTATATTAGGGGAGGACATTGATAATGAGGATTAATACAACTGAGTTCAAGGGAATAATCAGAACGACATCTTCCCTGCTGTCCGGAGAGGGAGCCTGTGAGGAGTTGATTAATGTTAGACATACAGCCGGAAAACTGGCTGTTGTAAAAAGACATAAGGCGCTATTTGGCAACGTTGATTTTACTGCAATAATAGAGCATCGTATAGGCCCTCTTGTTAATTACATTGCTATTCTTAACGAGGGAGACACTCGGGCCGTTGTCTTGCTTGAGGTGAGATATGACGGGGATGGAGAGATAATAACCCCTGCATACACAAACATATACAGCTCAACAGGGCAGCTCACAATAAAAGCTCTGAACAACCTCCTTGTTATTACAGACACGACTAAGGATAATTTATTGGTATATGAGTATGCTGACGGATTATATAAGAAATTGTATGACTCTCTCCCTCCTCTACCTTCATTGACGATTACAAAAAAAGACTATGATGGTGACCTCCCTCCTGGGCTAGCAACAACATACAGCCTAGCAGCATCTCAGCAACAACCAGTTATCACAAAGATAACAGAGCTAAAGTACAGCTCTCCTGTTACAAGGAAGTATATGTATTCTACTCCATTCAGCGCGAGGAGGGATTCCTTCGCATCAGAATTGCAATACAAAGAAACAGTAGTCGCAGCGATAAAAGAGGCAAGAACGGTCTCGGAAAACTACTCTGAGGGATATTTTTTACTCTCACTGAACTTTACGCTTATTAATGGCGAGGAGACAAAGATGAGCAACCCGGTACTGATAGAGATAGGAGCTGCAGGACTGTCGCCAATTATAGAGCAAATTGCAAGCTTAACAGGAGGAACGCTAGAAAACACAGTTGCGGCAATAAAAGGACAAGCGGTAGACATAGCTTTGGAAAACCTTGATTATAGCTCATATAAGAGATTGATTAGAAATATCAACATATATACAACAGAGGTATTGTCTCATTATGATCTTGATGCTAAGAAGTTATTATCAGCTTACATTCAAACTGTTGACCAGGTTGTTATGTATTCGTATGAACACAGAGAATCATTTCTTGATTACAAGGTAGTTAATAACGAATTCTTGAACAGTCTACTTTTTTTCAAGCAAAAGGAAATACAAATAGATAGATTAAGTGACAATGTGAGCTTAGTGCTTGACAGTAGGAAGATAGTATCTGAAAAAACAATGAAAGTTGACAGCTCTGGATGGCTAAAAACTACCGGGAAGGGCTATATATACAACAGCAGACTACATCTCTACGATTATTCACGTACATTCACATCAGAGGCAAGTATCTTCAATAACAATCACTACACTAAAGGAACGTGGAATAAGATTGTCAATGCACAATTCAAGATCAACGCGACAACAGGCAAGACAATGTACGTCTCAGGCACTATCAATGCACTTATTGAGCAGGATGTTGATGGGTACAAGGTCCGTCTTGCTGACTTAGTTGCTTTTCCTGATTCAAGAGCAGAGTCTCTGTATATATACTTCACTGTTGAGGGTGTTGTTTATGCCGGCACGTTGCTTCTTGAACCGTCTAAGGCTTATAACTATGCATTTGCTGTCATAATAACTAGCACAACAGAATATAGTTTGTTGTGTAGTGAGGTAGTAAGTGCAGATATTCAGGATAATCAATACAGAGAAGAAATAGATAACGTTATTCTTGTGTCTTCAATAGGAGCTCCTTATCACTTCCCGGTTGAGCACTCCTACCCTATGCCGGGGCGCATAAAAGCCTTATCTGTCATGGCCTCTCAGCTGTCAGAAGCGCAACAAGGACAATATCCGCTGTTCGTCTTCACGGATTCGGGTATATATGCATTGCAACAAGGTTCCGGAGTGGTCTTATACTCAAACGTGATTCCTGTTTCAAACGACATTAGCACAGGCAGTGTTATTCAAACAAAAACAGGCATAGCTTATATAGCTAATAACACCGTCAATCTATTGTACGGACGTATTGGAGTGAGCATAGCTAATGTGCTAGACGGCCCTCCTGATACATCTATACGCTTCTGCAATTCGTTTAATCTTGCGACGAAAAACATCGCTCTATACAACATCTCTGATTACTTATCTAAGGTTGATTTTCGTCAATACGTCAACGGGGCTAAATTATTCTACGATGGAGTTTCCGAAGAGATTATTGTAAGCAATCCGGGTTATCTGTATTCATACGTATTCAATCTCAGGGAGAAGCTCTGGCACAAGATAACAGATACATATAAGGGAGTATCAGGCGGAAAGTTAGCACTAAGAAGCACAATAGGGGCACAACAGCCGGCTCTCTCAGCAACAGCTACAATAGATATATCTGCAATAATAGTTGCAGAGGAGGTTACTTTTGCTCCTCAAAACAGGTGTGTAATTGAGAGTGCTAATGCTGTTATTGCAGCAGGGCAACAGATACAACTGATAATTGACTCTTCAAGGATCTCTTCGTACTACACAAACATTGATACGCCTCTATACATGGTCCTTGAGGCTATGCTTCTGACGATTCCGTTCATGAAGACTAGTTATAACTCAGTTACTCATACCGCTGACATCTACACAAGCAAAGCGGAATACAATGGAAAAGTGTTATCGGTGAAAAACATAACCGCAAACACCCTTATCAACGAGATGCTAGAAGTGTACACTACATCTGTCACAATTGCAAGAAAGGGAATAGGACAGACTATATCGGCGACAATAGCAGGAATAACTGCTCAAATCACTATCCTCGCAGGAGATGACTACACAAGTATCACTGAGAGGTTGAAAAACGCTATTACAAGCGCAGTGGCAACCGTTACAGCAACAAACTACCTTAACGTTATTACAATCTCAACAAAACAAACGGGGGCGGCACAGAACAACACGACGATTGCTGTCAGTTCATCGCTTCACGTGTTGTTGCGAAAATCAAACTTCTCAGGAGCCAGGGATGCCGGGGTTGTGTCACTTGAAGACGCACCTGTTGACGTCGTTGACTTAACTCAAGAAGAGTTAACCGGAAACGCTATAATACACATTCAGACACGTCCGTTGATGTTGGGCGAGTATGGATATAAGAAGATAGAGAGAGCTATTCTAAGGGGAGAAGTAAAGCCATCCGGAAAGCCTTTTGGATGTTACCTGTTCGGGTCTAACGACCTAGAAACATGGAAGCTCGTAACCGGAATACAGAGCGACACAGACATTGTTAATATGAGGATGCAGAGAAGTAAGCTCTCTTATAGATACTATATAATCGTTGCCGGAGGTTCAGTAGATCTGAACTCTAATATAGTCGTTCTTGAAGCAGAGATAACAGATATGATAGGCAATAAGATTCGCTAATATAAACGGAAAGGGCCTCTCTTCAGAAGCCCTAACACTTAACCTAAACTTAAACTATGAGAATACGCTCACAAAGGTAATTGACGCATCTGTTATTACCCGTTTTCTTGTGTGTTTGTTATTGACGAATTATTTACACCCTCTTATCAGAGCCTATCTATTTGATTATCTTATATTTATATGATTGCTATAAAATAATGGCACCTGATATTCAGATAATTAGCATTTTCACTGAGTGCAAAAAGAAGGGTTCTCTTCAATAATTATCTTTTTCAAAAATCATTCTCTCTGATAATCTGCATATTATCTATTTATCAAAACATATTTGTTCGTATTGTTTGCACATTTGAAAATGATTAAGTAGCTTTGCTCCTGAACACGAAGTTCATATTTTACACACACATTAAAAACACAACATTATGAAACGAATTGCATTGACAGACGGAACAGGACAATGGTTTGACGCAGACAAGGCTTCTCTTTACGAAGAGGACACATTCCACGACGGCAGAAACTTTATCAGTAAGGCGACTGGTTCGCAATGGGAGCACGAATCTATCTATGTAACCAAATCGGGTAAATTCATTCTGAATCACTACTCAAATTTTCAAGGCTCCCGTAAAACTTATGAGCTCATAAGCAAGGAGGATGCTGCAGCGTGGTTTGCGAAGCAGGGTTTCTCAGACGATGATATTCCTGAGGCCTTCAGGAAAGAAGTGGCTGAGTTAGAAATTCTTTAACCCGCGGAGAAATGAATACAAGATTTTCAGAAGCAGCGTCTGCATTGACAGAACAAATGCTAAGACAAATTACATCCTACTTATTAATAAATCAGGCTTTTAGTCAAGAGATAAATTACACACCTTGCGTGGTTAAGATGCTAGAAGATGACAACTCGACCATCTGGATCAAATGGGGGCCTTATGATTGCGAGTTTTCTGACTTACCCCTTCGGGCAATGGCTACAATAGCAGATAATATTTCTGACAAGTAATACAAAAACAACAGTAATAATGAAAGTAGAACACTTGACATATAGAGGTAGTTCAGTAACAAGAGACACCGACGAGATCCTTCCGGAAACAATTGAGCATTTTAAGGCTTTCCAGACTGGCTCAGTAACGGCTCAGATTGAGAAGACAAACTTCGTTTGCAAGGTAACCGTGAGCGATAACATTGCTTTCTTTGACCTTCTGATTGACAACAAGATATTTTGCACCAATTTCTGTTGCTTTGCGAAGGAGGGCAAGGAACCGGTTATGTTATATCTTAGAGACCTGGTAAGTGGGATGAATAAAATTGACGGTGTTAACTTAATGCCTACAACACCTTCTCTAGACCATTTCATATATACAATTATTATTTCTCCTGCCTCGCTTCACGACTCCATGATAGCCGGAGAGATTGAGTTGTATATATACGATGCTATAAGGAGAGGACTAGGCATATACCTTGTTAGTAATTAGTAAATCATAAAATTATGTGGGAATACAAACGTGAAGAAGCAAGTATTGGTAGTTATACACCATCACAATTTATGCAACTCTTAAATAACTACGCAAAAGAAGGGTGGGAATTAGTTCATTATTGGGAACGCGAAGGATTAAACGGTAACTATAAGTTTAGAATAGTTATGAAAAGGCAACGTGCGGAATAATTTTATGTTTGCTAACGGTCGGGGCTATGTGCAGTTGCCCCTTGTACAAACTTTCAAAACATATAAAAGATGAATAAAGAACAAAACTTTCAAAATAGCACAGAAGCCCGCAATGACGGTAATACTGTGTTAGCACCCGTTGTTTGGGGTGTTAATAAATTCGGGCAAGAAGTTAAGGAACACGATAAACTAAGCTGTGGTAATGGACATGACACTTGGTTTACTCACGTAATTTTTGACACAGAAAGAAACTGTTGGCACAGGGAGCAGGACTATTACCACAGCACGGTAATTGGTTCTTACAATAGGGCATAACAACAAGATAGGATGACAATAGAACAACTCCGACATTTTTTTGAAGAGCGCCCTCAGTTATCCGCGCACGGATTCGCCAAGGAAAGTGGAATTTCTCCCCGCTTGATGGATTATATCCTAAATGGGCAGAGATCGTTAACGAAAAAAACGACCGAGAAAATAAAGCCAATCCTTATTAAGTACGGATATAAAACAGAGCCAGATTGACATGATAGTTTACCAAAGTTGTACCGTGCGGAATTTGATACGCACTTACTTATTTAGTACACTGTTATTTAGGCCATAGCATCTATCAGCTTCCCAAGCTGAGGGTCGTGGGTTCGAACCCCATTTACCGCTCAAAAACAGGGGCAAATCTTTCTTCAGATTTGCCCCTGTTTAATTTATTACAAGGCTCTGTTCTTCTCAATAAACTCTGCCAATGTTCTAACAGATTTAAAGACCTCTTTGTTTGCCTTTGGATCTTCCATCCTGATTCCATACTCTCTCTCAAGCAAAATTACCAGCTCAAGTGCATCAATTGAGTCTAATCCAAGCCCCTCGCCAAATAGTGGAGCATCAGTGTCAATATCATCAGGCGTTATCTCCTCAAGATTTAAAGCCTCAATAATTTGCTGCTTCAGTTTTAGAATAAGTTCATCCATAGTATTAATATTAAATTTATGAGTATATTCTCTTTTTTCTGCGTGTATAGAGTGCAACTGTAAAACACAGTATTCCAAATGTCAGAAGTGCCAGACCCTCAGGTAATACAGATAAGAATCCCTCATCCCTTAGGAACAGACTGTAAAAACCGGACATTCCCCAATTCATAGGTGATAGTTTGCTTATCAGCTGCATCTGTGGCGACATAAGAAAAAGAGGAATCCAGACACCCCCTACAGCTGCAAGTATAACAACTGAGACTGCTCCAAATACAGATGCCTGCTGATGAGTCCTCGCAATATTGCCAATTGCTATGCCATAGCCGATTGCAGCTACAGCTACTGCAAATCCCACAAAAAAGAGTGCTATAACAGAGTGTCCCAGTTCAAGCGCGGGTAAACCGGTACAAGGTAGTACATAGACTCCGATTAAAAGCATTAAGGTAAATTGAATAAGGGCAACAATAAGATATACAGCAGCCTTACTTATCAGATACTCTGCATAACTGCATGGCATTGTCAGCAGTCTTGTAAAGCTCCCCCCCTCTCTCTCTTTTATAATATTACCGGCCAGAGAGACGACAATAAAGAATATCGCAAACAGGCTCCAGGCAGGCACATTATGCTGTACTGAATTGGGCATAATATTACTGCCTTCTCTTGTTACAAACTTATCCTCAATCACAAATTGCTCTCCGGAAAAATTTGCAGTATTGACTGCAACAGGTGAGATATCATTGACCTGCTGAGATATCTCCCTCATAATATATTCAAACTGAACCTTTTGAGACCTCTCTCTAAGTGTACTCATTAGCACCGAGTGGAAAGAGCCTTTTGCAGCAGGATCAACCAATACTGTGATATCTACAATATTGTCAACAGGCACTTCGTCTATCCCATTAAAAGCACTTACAACATATTTTTGAACATTGCCTCTTATTATCTTTGTCGCATCTTCCGGTATGAATATTCCAATCATATTGTCTCCCGGAGATATCCGGCTCTCCATAGATGTCGGTGTTAAGTAAGAATCGGCTGTGTCGCTCTCTATTTCAAACAGTCCGGAGGACTCAATTTCTTTAACAACTGCCGCACCAAGCTCGCCTCTATCCCTGTTGACGAGAAGAAGCGGGATTTTATTGCCCTTGACAAAATTAAGAGTACTGTCCTGAAGGTTTGCCATAAGAATTACAAGCAGAACAGGCATCAGGAACATGAGAATTATTCCTCCCAAATCTCTTTTGAGCATCAGGAAGTCTTTATATAGCAAATATTTTATTCGTTTATTCATAGGTATCTCTCATCTGTTTGCCTGTGAGCTTAAAATACAATGCCTCTAAATTCTTGCACTCAGGATGTGATTTGGCTAATTCTGTCGGATTGCCCTCAAGAACAATTTTGCCGCCATCCATCAGTCCGACTCTGTTACATATAGTCTCTGCCTCTTCAAGGTAGTGAGAGATAAAAAGCACAGTAGTCCCCTCCTTGTTGAGCTTGGCCAGCTCTTCAAGAATTAGGTTTCTTGATTGTGCATCAACACCTACAGTAGGTTCATCAAGTATAAGTATTTTCGGTTTATGAAGCAGACCTGCCAACAGGTTTATTCTTCTCTTCATTCCTCCTGAGTACTGGGTTATTGGTCTATCGGCACTGTTCTCAAGACCGAATCTATAAAGTAATTCATCAACCCTCTCATTCAACACTCCCCCCTCAACACCATACATCCCTCCTATTACCTTTAGGTTCTCTCTGCCTGTCAGCATTGGAAAAAGGGCAATCTCCTGAGGTACAAGACCTATAATTCTCTTAATATCTGATAGTTTAGAGGGGACCCCAAGTCCGTCAATCTTTACAATACCTTCATCAAAACGTTTAAGCCCGCACAATATATCAATGGTTGTCGTTTTACCCGCTCCATTAGGTGCCAGCAGACCATAAAGAGATCCATCCGGAATTCTTAAGTCAAGTCCGTTGAGTGTGGGATTTGATTTCCCCTTATATCTTTTTTTCAGCCCCTCTGTGTATATTGCAAAGTTATCTGACATTCTTCATAAGTTTTTCAAGTCCTCTGAATATTGACTCCTCTTTATCAGCAATTCTTAGTAGCTTGTCGGCCAGAATATCGTAAGTTACTGTGTCGCCATCTCTCTTTTTAAACATTCTTGCAGCATTATATGAGAAGTCGCGCCACATATCTCCTGCTGCAGTCATCTCCTCTGAAAATTTTCTCAGCTCTGGCAAATTCATAACTCCGGCAGCCTCCTGCAAAAAAGCCGCGTATATGAATCTAAAGCCTGCACCTCCTGTCCCGATCTCCTCATTCATCCTGATTACCTGAGCAAGGTTAAGAGCCGCTCGTTTGGAGCCCATCCGTCTCTCCCATCTCCTCATTCTTCCTGCCAGGAACCTTATTCCTTTAACTCCAAACATAGGAACAGGGATTCTTATCATTCTATTGCAATTCAAGAGTATAGACCTTCTGATAGACTCATTGTCAATATCCTTTTTATTACTGACATCAGTAATATGGTACATTCTTCCGCTTGGGGGATATGTCCCCTTTGCAAATCTTACTAGTTTAAGCTCTTCCGATGTGAGGGTACACTTATCCACAACCACCGGATCTGAAACTGTGTAAACATCACCCTCTTTTCCAATTACACAAATATTGTGAGCATTAAAGTGGAATCTGTACTCTTTGGGGAAATAGGGAAGGTTGTAAACCCCTACAAGCATGCCGACAGGAACACCTCTCAGAAGCACCTTGTCAAGAGCAGCCATAGCCTTCTCCCTGTCTCTGAACTTATATCTCTTCATCTTTATTCCTAAAAGAGACATAACCCTTGAAAATATTGCCCCGGGTAAAGGTCTGAATGACGTGACAGCCATTCCGTGAAGCTTTATAAATGGCATATGGGCAAAAAACAGGCCTGAACCCAGACCAAAAACCATCGCCTCGCTTATGTTAACGCCATAAAATCCCAGAAGGTTGCTTACAACTCCATTCTCGCAATGTCCTGATGGCTTGTGATTAAAATCCAATTGCATACTAATTCACTCTTACTAATTGATCCACTCCGATTTTCAAAACACTTGCAATCTTCTCAAGTCTCTCTCTGTCCAGATTTGAAAAGTGCCTTGGCTTACACCACCTTCTTATCTCTCTCTTTGAGAAACCAGTGTATGATGCCAATATCTCCGGAGTCATTACATTTTTATGTATATGAAAGGCAAGAGGACTCAGTTTCCCCGCCTCAACATCTTTTTTAATAGCCTCTGCCTCCTCCTCAATTATACTCCAGGCATAATTGATAGCCTCGTTCTTCGGCTCCCAGCCGACACTTATAACCTGCTTATAATCTCCATTCTCATCTACGGCATAGCAAACATCTCTGACTTCGCCGCTTTTTTCAAGAATTTTGCCATCCTGAGGCACCTCTTTTATTTTCATATTCAGCAAACTGTAAGATATACATATGCGTAAGAGAACCTTGCGCTCTCAGGCACCATAATTAATATTCTATCACCCTTTTTCAACCTCCCCGATTTGCAAAGTTCATCCAGCATAAGGAAGGCCGATGCTGCCGCCACATTGCCAAGTTTTGGAAGGTTGACAAACCACTTCTCTTCAGGGATAGGAAATCCAAGGCTGGCAAGTTCGTCAAATATCTTTTTCCTGAAATACATAGATGAGAGGTGAGGTAGAAACCAGTCAATTTCGTCAGGCTTTAGCCCCCTCTTCTCTGATATATCCATAAGGAATTTGCCGCCTAGTTTAACAATATTGGCCCCAAGCAGCTTGGTATCTTGTTTAAGTGAGAAGAGCGACTTTTCAGTCCACTCCCTCTCATTATATCTTGTCCACCCCAACAATTCATCACCTTCATACTGAGCACCAGCATACATACATGCAGGCATTGTATTAGCGTAGGATGTAAGTTCAATCCAGTCCAATCTCAAAGATACTCCCTCAGCAGAAGGCTTGTCTGTAACCAATACTGCAGAAGCCCCGTCGGAGAGCATAAATCTGAGAAAATCCTTCTCAAATGCAATCATTGGATCCTCCATCAACCTTGAGAGATTCTCATACTCATCCTTAAAAAACGAAGCCCTCATCCATGCAGAAAATCTCTCAGATGCAACAGCAACAGCTAAGGTTTTATCACCTGAGGCGACAGCCATCTGACAATATTTAAGAGCATGTATTCCGCTACAGCAAGATCCTGCAAATGAGACAACCTCTATATCTTTACCTCCTCCCATTACTCCGTGGATCTGAACTGCGTGTGAGGGCATTATCATCTCCTGAGAGGCAGTCCCGGCGGCTAACAGATCTATAGTCTCCTCATTCACACCATCTCCATAAAGAGACCTAATAGCCTCTGCTGCCATATCAAATGCTGTATGGGTTACATTTTGCTCCTTATCAAGAGCATAGTATCTGGATTTAATCTGGTTGTTTCTAAGTATAAGCTCCTTCGCTCTTGACGGTTTGCCACCAATCATTCCCAAATACTCCTCAATTTCATGATTCTCTACAGGAGAATTGGGCATAAAAGAAGATGTTCTTGTAATATATACAGGAGTCATAATTAATTGGTTAATTGTTAAACAAAAGAAGGTCTTTCTCAATATTCTTATACGATCGCCTTCTGAGTGGCCAGGTTAAGGCAAAGAAAATGGACCCGAATGGGGAAATTGCAAAAATAAGGGTAAGAAGGTACCACTTAAAGATTTTCAGTCTGAACCTCCTTGCCGGATCTCCATGTCCTCCCTTTTTAAGAACCCACTTTGCCCAACTGCCCCATATTTTATTTCCGTTATTTTCAATAAAATAAATGTTAGGAGAAAATCTAAGACCTCCACTCGCCACTATCTCTCTCTGCAGTTCAGAATAGTCACTCTTCTCCAATGCAGATAAAACATACTTTGAGTATTGAGAGGCAGATCTTATATCTTCAGGGGAGACTCCTGCTGCCGGAAGGTATTTTGTTGCCTCTTTCTTATTATTGATAAGCCATCTGAAAATGGTCAGAACACTTACGAGGTTATTGTGCTTGTCCTCAAAAGCCATATGTCCAACAAGTCTGGCCCCCGCTTCGTCCAGTCTCTCTTTTATGCTTTTAATCGCTGAAACCCACATATTTCTGGTTCCTCCTACTGCTATCACATCCCTGCCGGAGAGATAAAGCTGAGTCTCTTTTTCTCTTAAAAAAGAGGCTACCGGAATTGAGGGGGCCAGAAACCATGGCTGATAACCCAGCACTACCAAATCTGCATCCATGATGTCTGAAAAATCTGTCGGCTTTAAGGGGAAAGGTACCTCTGCCCTTGATTCCGGAAATATATCATAAAACTGATCTGATGTCCAGGGAAAAGGGAAGGGTTCCAGGGGTTCAATTCTCTTATAGACTACATTGCACCCTTTGTTCACTAAAGGAGTCAGTAATGAATGCAGTATATCAGCCAGTTGTCCTGTCTGAGAATAGTAAAAAACTGCAATCTTTTTATCTCTGCTCATAGGTTAAGGTTTAAAAAAGGTTGAGGCAAACTTTCTGTTTGTAGAAATACCCTTGAACTTGTATGTTGTTATATCTTCGCTCTTCTCATAAAGAGCTAACTCCTCAATAGCATAATCAGATTCACTGAGTCTTAGCTCAATTCTGTTATAAGGGTTCATTTTTGACTTTATCTTAGGTTCAATAACCAGGATATGGCCCTGTTCTCCCTTCAGATAGCTGACACTATAAGTATCTGGAATTGAGGAAAAATCCCCGCCCATACAAGCCTCCATAACCTTTGCAAGATCAGATAGTCCTTTTTGTTTCTCTAACGAAAATGTGCTTGCATTCTGAGCAGAAATAATATGAATGTTTGATGATGTCATTATTATTGTCATCTCTTTTGGAGAGAGGTAGTCAAATCTTACATTCCCCGGCCGGCTGTAATAAAACTGGCCGGAAGATTTAACATACTGATTTAGAACCTTTATTTGCTTAACCTGGTCAAATGTACCAGAAACAGTTTTAACCTCTGCTGATTTGCGTGCAAGCGCAGTAAAAAATCTCTCGCCGGAATCCGGAGAAAAGGAGAAAAAAACAAATAAGGACAAACAGGCAAATAACTTTCTCATACTGCTTTAATCAACAAATATAATGAAAAAAGAGACACTATCTTACATCCAGGAATTTAATGGCCTTACGGCTTTGAGGGGGCAGAATAGCCTTAGCAAGTAACTCAACCGGCTCAAAACTAATCTCGGGAGCCACTCTGATTCTTGCTCTGAAGTGCTCTTTAATTCTCCTTTCAAAAGTTTCAGATGGCTTCTCAGCACCAATTTTTATGAGTATCGAGTCTGTCCCCAAAGAGTTTGTATAAACCTGAACCTGGTAGTTTACAATGCCTTCAATATTGTCAAGTATATCGTACAATGCGGAAGGATAAAGGGTTGTCCCTTTGTATTTAATCATCTGTCCCTTTCTTCCCAGGATAGGACTCAGTCTTGTACTGTTTCTTCCGCAGCTGCAAGTTTCATTAAATGCCCTGCATAAGTCACCAGTCTTAAATCTTATTAATGGCATACCCTCTACCCCAAGAGTTGTTATGACCAACTCTCCTATTTCACCTGCGGGGACAGCCCTCTCATTTTCATCAAGTATCTCTATAATAATCAGATCTGGTTGATGATGTGCTCCGCACAAGTGTTCGCACTCAGTAAATGAACTCTGCATCTCAGTTGATGCGTATGTAGAGTGAAGAGAGAGGTTAGGCCAAATTTGTTTAATTTTTCTTGTAAGAGTATTATCAGAGAGATCTATATCCCTTAAAGGCTCTCCAATACAGATTGCTCTCTTAAGGGAGGAGCTGTGCAAATCAATCCCGTTTTTTGATGCATACTCTGCAAGTTTAATTAAGAAGGATGGAACAACAATGCAGGACTCCGGTTTAACATTCAGAACCGAGCTCCATTGAAGTTCCGGAATTCCGTTCCCTACTCTGACAATGCCTGATCCAAGTGACCTGGCTCCCATAAAGTAGGCAAGTCCAGCCATAAATCTTCTGTCCAGAGTGGTCATTATTTGAATAACCTCACCTTGCTTACACCCTGCAGTTGTAAATGAAACCTTCTCATTATATGCCAGTCTGTCTAGGTCGCTCTCAGTTAGCATAAATGTTACCGGTTCGCCTAAGGTCCCGGATGTTGTAACGTAATCAATAACTCTCTCTCTGTTGACACATAGAAAAGACTCATTATGAATCTGTAAATCCTGTTTATCTGTTGTAGGTAAAATAGCCAAATCTGAAACAGACCTAACTGCAGATGGATCTGCTCCCCTCTCGCTAAAGAGCTTTTTATAATATGGCGAGTTTTCTGAGACATATTTTAAAGTCTCTTTCAGGGCCGAGTTTTGAAATTCAGTTATCTCCTCGTGTGATTTGAACTGTAGCTGAGGATCTCTATTCATTTCTCTTAATTTTATCTAATTTATGTTTAATCCCTCTCTCAATGTCTTTGGAGGGAATCTTCATCTCAAGTGAGCGAATATACATCTCATTTGCCTCTTTGTAATTTCCAGCTGAGAAGAAATTATCCCCCAGATTAAGATAGGTTTGGAAAAAATGAGGATTTAGGTCTATATAATTTGATCTAATATCATCAGTAACCTCTACTCTCTCAACACTCTTTGACAATATCATTTTTGACATCTCTCTGAACTTTTGAACTTTGGGAAATACATATTTTATCTGCACAGAATCGGCGTCAATATCCCTGTATTGGCGTTTACCGTCGGCCCCTTCAATATCAAATAGGTCATTAAGATCATACTTCACCATAACACCCAACTGCCACGGGGCGGTACTAATCCACATTATCCGCTCCACAGGTTTAAAAACTACAGCATGATGAGATATGTACTGATTGATAGACATCTCATTTGTCAAGCCTAAAGACTCTCCAGAAATTCCATTTTGATCTCTGAGTATGTCGGCACTCTTTTCCGGGCTAAGTGGTCTCTTACTAGAGATTAGCTCCTCTAATCTTATATATCTGTATTTTGAATGACTTCCCTCAATAGCATCTATTGCCTCCTTATTATCAGGGTCACTGTTAAATTCCTTTGAAAGAAAGTGGTTTGTTGAAATAATCACATCTTCTTTAGTATTATAAAGCCTCGTCCCTTTAGGTGTCTTCTCAATAATGGCTGCTCTGTTCTCTTCAGCTGAACCAATCAGCAATGATTCCGATACAAAGGCCTCTCTTTTTGAGGCTATTTCATAGGCCTCACTAATGTTTGAGGCATATTGCAATATCTCTCTTGCAATAATTGAAATTGGAGTTTTTGACCTTATTGGCGGCGAGGATTTTGCTGCATTCATAGTAATTGTCAACCCCTTTTCATTCATGCCTGAGAGTACGCCCGACATTCCAGCCCAACCAACCGATACAAATTTGTAGCCTCTGTCAGGCTCCATAATGGTAACAAGCTTGTTTCTGGCAAAATCATCACCTACCCAGAAGTCAAAATTTCTACCTATCACAAGGGTAGAATCTTCGCTGGCAGATGCCCATCCCGCAAATGAAGAACAGCCTACAAGCATATACTCCTGCATTGCATGCCCAAGATCATGAGCGGCATGATAATTCAACTGCCTGTCGTATGGTTCTCCTATATAGTTGAATTCGTCACTGCTCCCGAGTGAGGTTGCGTAAATCTCCTTTCTAAACTCCTCCTCAATATTCTCCTGAATATTTCTGTTGTAGATTATTGTAAGATACTTCAGAAATGAGAGATATCTCTCATTTGGAACCAATATTTTTATCTGGTTTACAAATGCCCTCTCCTGTTCATACATCAGCTCTTTGCAAAGCTGTCCGAAAGCAAGCCCCCTCTCCTCCGGTGATCCCTTAAGTCTCAAGTTCCATAAGTCCCCCACCCCTCTCTCAAGGGATGATTTCCCAAACAGCAGAACACCTGATGAATCTTTAGGCTCAGGCATGAACTCCGGGATTGAAACCTCAGGTAAGCTTCTGTCGGCGGACATGTACAATATAACCCCTGAAAAGGTTAAAACTCCAATCAGAAAAATTAATGTTACTGCTGAATACTTCAGTATTTTTAATAAATATTTCATCACAATCCTACCTTTTTTGCTACTCCTCCTCCCAGTATCTCGGAGCAGGTGAGAAGAGATGTGAATGTCACGCCCATTACTCCGTGCAGATTGATGCTTTGTCCGGCAAGATAGAGGTTTTCCACCCTTGATTTAACAGGAAGAAATGTTGAAAGCGGTCTTTTACAATCCTTTACCACTCCATAAACCGAACCCATAGGTGTCTTTATATAATCTCTAAAAGTCAGAGGGGAGGCTGAACAGCTATATTCAATAGATGAATTCAATCCCGGAAGAACCACCTCTGCCCTTTTTATAAGTTTATCTGAAAACTCTTTTTTGAACTCGCAATATTCATCTCCTCGTTGCCCTGGTTTTGAATCGCTCCATTTAGCTACATCATCATATAGCATTGGAGCAATTAAGGTTATTACCTCAGCAAACTCACTCCCATTTTGAGGTGGTTGCATAGAGACCATAACCGGGATCTCTCCGAGTAGTTGAAAATTTCTGTTGATATATTTGTATTGTCCTTGTTTCATAATAAGATAGAGGCAAAACATTCCGGGAGAGTTTTTCAATTCAGCAACTCTCTTTCTGTAACTCTCCTTTAAGCCAGAATCCGCTCCCAGCATATCTGAGGTGTGTACCGGATGAATCGTAGATATTACTCTTTCTGATAATATCCTCTCGCCACTTTTTGTCTCAATCCCGACACTCTTTCCCCCTTCAACCAATATTGACTTAACCTCCTCAGAACATCTTATTTCCCCTCCCATTGATTTTATTTTTGAGGCAATTGCCTCAGTCACAGAATGGGCACCGCCCCTTATCCTCCATGATGACTCAATATATGAGTTGTTTGTCATTGCGTGGACATAAAATGGAGTAACCTTCTCATCACCAAGGTAAATTATTGAATTGCCCATCAGAACTCTTCTAAGCTTAACATCTTTTATGTAATACGATATTTCTTCACCAACAGAGGTTGTTATCGCCTCCATAGACTCTTTTGAAAAACCTTCGCCTCTTCTTACTCCCTCAATTGAGAGTAAAGAGACGCTTTTTATCGCATCTGCATAGCGTTGCAATCCATTTTTCTCCTTTGGAAAAAACCCGGCCAGCCTCTCAACAAAATTGCTATGTCCCATTGCAAATGGAAAAACCTCTCCCTCTAAACAAACAGACTCAAACTGGTCGTTATCCATTCTTACAAAATCAACCATCTCCATTATTCCCAGGTAAGAGAAGAATCTCTCCATAAACTGGCCCTTATCAAGGCTTCCAATGTAGTGCACAGATGAGTCTATAGTAACACCTCTTCTCCTGAATGGCTGGAAGAAACCGCCCGGAACAGCCCCCTGTTCAATTAGGAGGACACTCATCCCCTCCTTTGTCAGGATGGAGGCACACTCAAGACCTGCAATCCCAGCTCCTATTACAACTACATCATACCTTTTCATCTTAATCTGTTTTAGGTTTAATAATGTAAATGGTGTTTGATGTCAATTTATCGTTTCTCATCTCCTCCGCAATGCAGCCCATTCTATCCGCAATCTCTCTAATTTTACTGCCAGAAGTGAAGCAGGGTGGATGAAGCGCCTTATTAAATCCCAATGCCTTAATTGAGAACCATTCTGTCATTTTTGTCACTTTATGATATCTGACCTTCTCTGAATCTCCATCCCTTAATATAAGAAATCCTCCGGATTTAACTTTTAGTAAAACTCTCTTCAAAAGAAGTTCCTGCTCTTCCGGCATTAGGTAGTGAAGCACATCATTCATAACAAATACATCACTATCAGGGAGCTCAACACTCATTGCGTCTGCGTGCATAAAATTGATATTTCCGCCTGACAGCCATGAACTTTTTGCGACATCAATCTTATCCTTATCATAATCTATTCCAGTCACAACCCTTTTTGCTGAGAGCAACCCCAGCATAAAACAGAGGGGGCCATATCCGCAACCAATATCTGTAATTCTGGCATCATATGGTATAATCCTGTGGTAGAGCTCATAATATCTCTCCATTTTCATTTTTATCCTTATATACCATTCTGTTACAGGCCCTTTATAAATGTAGCCAGACATTATTTTCTGGAAGAAAAAGAGATTTGATGGATTATCATACTCAGACCTCAAAGAGGCATACTCTCTTCTGAACAGACCTGCAATATTTTTTGCACGCTCCCTGTAGTCACATCCCAAAGACAAATCATCATGTTTTACTCTTTTCAGTATCCTGTAACCTATTACACCTCTTTTTACATAGAACGGCTGACGCTTAGATACGAGGTTACCATTTCCATATATTACAACCGGTACAATATCAAGAGACAGCTCCTGAGCTATTTTAAAAGCTCCTTTGTGAAACCTGTGAATCTCCATATCAGCTGATCTTGTCCCCTCCGGGAATATTAAGACTGAATAACCCTCACTTACCATTGGTCTTAGGGTCTCAAGATGATTATCCAATCCATCTTTATGATACACAAAGCCTGCGAATCTCACAATATGCCCGAATATCGGCGAGTTCCACACCCACCTGTTTGTCATCATGATTATTTTAGGATGAAGAGAGAGCAACATAAGTATATCAATGAATGACTGGTGATTCGCCACTATTACCGCAGGTTTGGAGAACTCTTCTGCATATTTGTTTTCAGCAAATATTCTTACAGTCGGAGAGAGCTTTACCGGTAAAAAAACAATTGCTCTGATTATCCTTCTGAAAAGCAAAACTCTTTTGGAGTGCTTGACCGGAAGTGTAATAAGAATAGGAATAATAAATGCAGCAAACAGACATCCCAGTAAAAATGCAGAAAATGTTATTATCATCTGTATTACCCCAAAAAGAGTATATGGATGAACTCCCGCTGCTGCAGGTCTTGTAATAAAAAACCTGTAAACAATTGGCTGTATAGTATAGGCGACTATCCATACGGCAGATATTCCTATTATTGAAACAAGGGCAATTGACCTCAGAGCAGGATGTGAGGCAAATGCCATTGAGCCTACACCCGCCAGAACGGTAAATGTTGAGAAGAATATAGCACTCTTATGCGATGCAAGAGCCGATTCCCTACCCTGATATTCAGCCGAAAGTCCATCCAGAACAAATATGCTGAAATCGTCTCCTATCCCAAAAATAAAAGTTGCCAGAAGAATATTGAAAATGTTAAACTCAATACTCAGAATATGCATCAAACCAAGAATGATAACCCAGCTTACTGCCATAGGCAAAAATGCCATTGCTGCCAGCTCTACTCTTCCGTATGATATTAGCAAGGTAACGAATACAAGAATAGAAGATACCAAAAGGATAAAGTTAAAATCCTCCTTTATGCTAACAGCCCATTCAGAGGAGAAGTGAGCCCTGTCCAATATTCCAAAACCTGTCCTTGACGAGAGTGTTTTGTAAAGCTCCTCTTTTTGGGACTCATCTGTATGCAACTGAGTAATAAAAGTATAAACTCCATCTCTCTCTTCAATCCACTCATTTAAAAAACTTGGCATCTCCTCTCTCTCACCGGAAAAATCCTTTACATCAAACTTTTTTGATATTAAATTTGTGAAATAAACAAAAGCCCCCTTTTTGAATCCCAAAGATTCTCCATAACTATCAATATCTTTTATAACATCCTCTCTCCTTTCAGCACTCCAAAACTCCTCCCACATATCTATTCTTTGCTGCTGCACATCTACAGGCGGAATAAGCCAGGAGATAGAGGCACTTTTTAGCACACTCCCAGATAAGACAAGGGAGTCAAGCAGAATATTATCCCAATAGTATCTGTCAGCAGCTTCATTAAAATCCTCAGATGAGTTGAGGAGGAATACTCGTGACTCACCTCCTCCGAACTCATTTTCAAAATGAAATTGTGCTTTTGAAAGCCCCTCAGGCTCAAAACCAAGATTTGAAAAATCACTGTCAAATTTCACACCCGGAGCTAGTATAACTCCTGCAAAAAATAAGAGAACAATCAACCATTTAAGCCATTTTACTCTCTCATATTCATATGATGAAATCTTTAAAATCAGACGATAGACCTTTGTTTCCTTTGATTCTCCAATATTTACAAAGTGGGGAAGAAAAACAAGTGAGAAAAGCGTTGTCCCGGTTAGAGTTAGTGCAGAAAAAAGTCCGAAATCCTGGAGTAACGATGAGTTAGTGAATAGTAATCCTATAAATGCTCCAATAGTAGTAAACCCTCCAACAGTGAGAGGATAGGCTAGCTCCTCAATCAGCTGCTCAATTGAATCAACATGTTTCAAATGTGAGATCACATGTATTGAGTAACTAAGCGCGATTCCCATAACAGTTGCTCCTGCTCCTACTGCTATGGCAGATACAGGTTCACCTCTCATAGCCATATAAGCAATAGCAAACAGTGCCCCAAAAAGTGCCGGCAAAATAAGAGTAACAAGCGTTCTGGAATTTTTGAATGAGAGCCAGAAAAGTGTTACGATCAACAACAACGCAATGGAGCTTGTAGCCACCGTATCTCTCTTAATTGCCCTGGCATTATAAGTAGCAGCAAGAGGGGCACCCGATATCATTACATCAACACTCTTAAACTCATCTTCAACTACTCTCACTGCACTCTCTAATGCCGTTGTAATCTTTTCATTTATTGAAGACTCAGACGTGGAAAACTTGGGAGAGATAATGAAAAACAGAGCGTTTGAATCTTCCGAATATATATTTTCTCTGTAGATATTCATCTTAACACCCATTCTGAGTGAATCAAGCTTTGCAAGCAAATGGGTTCCAATTGCTAGAGGGTCTCTGGAAATCATCTCGTTAGCAACTGCACCTGCCGGAGAAAGAAGTATTGCTAATGAACTCTCCAATTTGTTTCCAATCTCATTGCTTGCAATACTATTCTCAATTCTTTTGTAATCATCTCTGTCCAAATAAATTGGAAGTCTGCTATATATGAAGTCAATCATCTGGTTTTGCCCAAACCCCTTCTCAATCTCTGAGGTCTCAACAAGCCCATTAGTGTATAGATCATTTATACTCTCTCTGAATCTCAGTGCAGCATCTGCTAATAAATCCGGATCACCCTCATCCTCTCCCGAATTTACAATCTGGACAATAATCTTATCCTTTGCCTTCAGCTTAACAAACGCCCTTGCACTCCCGGACCCTTCACCGCTTTCCGGAAAAAGTTGGAGAGGATCTTCTGTAAATCTAATTTTAGCTGCAGCCATTACCATCACTATTGTGACAAGCGTCAACACAGAAAAAAGAAGCCACCTCCGTTTGTTCAGGAAGCGATACAGAACGACAAGTATTTTACCCAGACTCATACCTCCCTCCTTCTAAATATTGACAAAAATATATAAGCAGTAAACATCCCCGACAAGCCGGCCAATATAGCAAAGGCAAAACTACCAATAAGGTATTGCTTGAGACTTCCGGATATAGACTCCAAAGAAAGTTCAGAAGGTAATACATTTAGTGGCTCTCCCAGTATAAGAGACCCTGCCAGAAAGCTCCCATATAGTATAAAGGGGATCATTGGTGGGATGCTTATATTAGAGGAGACTAACGTAAGAACTTTATTTAGTTTGAGCAGGTGTGCCGTTGCTACTGCAGCAATCATCTGATACCCCCAAAGCGGAGAGATCCCGAAAAAGAGTCCGAGGCCAACTGAAGAGGCTATTTTCAAATTACTCTCTTTTGATTCAGTAATATGATTCTTTATAAATTTTTTAATATTCTCCTTTGTAAACCACTTAAAAAACCTTAGTGGCCACCACCAAAGCAGCGCAATAAATGTTAACACTGTATTTAGAAGTGATATTCTTGTAAAGTCTTTAATTGGTTTAAAATGTGATACTCTTTCCCCTTCCGGAGGATAGTACACCTTTATAGGATAGTTTCTTACATCAATACCCATCCATGCTGCCCTAACAATTATTTCCAACTCCCACTCATATCTCCCACTTATAATTCTTATACTTGACAATTTTTCCAGAGGATAAATCCTTAGACCCGATTGTGTATCACTAAGGTTTATACCAGTCTCAGCCCTGAACCAGAAATTTGAAAATTTATTTGCAAAAGTATTTTTTCCGGGCATATTTTTGCAACCCAACTCTCGTGAGCCTATCCATAATACATGTGGCTCTTCCTCTGCAGCTTTTACTATCCCGGGAATATCTTCAGGAAAATGTTGCCCATCTGCATCAAAAGTCAAAGCATGAGAAAAACCAAGCTCTCTAGCCCTTCTTAATCCTGTGGAGAGTGCAGGTCCTTTACCTCTGTTCTTACTGTGTCTTATTAAAATAACCCCCTTTAGTTGAGTAGCCACACTAGCCCCCTCAATGTCAGATCCATCATCAACTACAATTATATCTGAGGAGTACTTAAGTACACCCTCAACTACATTTGCCAGCGTTAAAGGATTGTTGTAAGTAGGTATAATGACAGCCAGTCTAAACATATCCTTTAAATTTAAGTATGGCTCTTCCGGAGTCATGCGCAAATACAACAGCATTTATTGTTATAGAACCATCATCAGAATTTTTTGCTGTGATCTTGACCTCAAGGATTCTGTCAAGATTTGGATCTACCATTCCCGTAAATTTACATTGAGGGATTCTTGTAAAGATAATTTCTCTCTTAAGCAAACTCTCAGTACAATCCTTAACAATTTCCATTGTACAAACTCCAGGCAGTACCGGTGTGCCGGGAAAGTGGCCTTTGAATATCTCGCTTTCAGGGTTTAGGCTAATTTTAAAGATAGCCTCTTCACTATAACTATTACCTGCAGAGATATCAGTTTTATCTATTGAATACAGATTCTCAATTTTCATTGTAGGCTCTTTTAATCATTGTCAGTTTTATTCCCAACAAAGGATGGCTTATCTTTATTTCATTCGGATAGCCTTTTAAATAATTTTCAAAATGCATAACAGTTCTAGTTATTCCATTTCCTTGCTGTAGAGCGGTAATCTCACCGTTCAAATTGAATACATATTTAGTTACAGGAGAGTGGTCAGGTTTAAATAGAATCTCAAAATCCTTTTTTAACAGCAAAATAATTCGTTCTCTGTTCATTTGCTCAATGCAGTAATTTATTTTAATGCTTCTCCCATCAAGTTCAAAGTCAAGAAATGTCATTCCAAAGAATGATGTCATAACTATTCTTTTACTACTCTCACTTTCAGATTTCACAACAACCATCCCATCAATGGAATCCCCCTTTCTGGTTAGAGTGAAATCAAAAATTGACAGCTCCTCTGAATGATTGTAAACCGCTGGAATGCCACCATGTATATATGGTGTTGAGTGGAGCCAGACACCCTCCCTAAGTGATGTGCATCCTGTCGCAGTAATAAGCTGGGCAACAGCAATACTAATTAATAGCAAATATCTCATTATCAATATTTACATTTGTTTTTTGATCAAAGAAAAGATATCTTGTTGTTCCGGCTGACCCCTCTAAAACGGTTATCTCTTTTATCTCTCCTGTCATTTTATCAAACAATACATTTATTGATTTAATCATAGAGGCAATCCTGCTGGATTTTGGCTTAACCAATGCAGAGACACCACCATCTTTATAATCAAATGTAATATCATAGTTAGAAAATGCTTGATCAATTGTACCTGTAAAGACAGAAGTAATAAGTTCATTCATCTGCTTCATAACCGGATTTGAGGAGAGGTCCATTTTTGAACTTCCTGAGGCAGTAATCATTTTAAATTTTGACCCGTTCATAATCATAGAGTACTTACCCGGCTTCTCATAAAGGAAAGCTATTTTGTCTCCGTTTGAGTAAATGAATTTTCCTTCAGAGATCATCTCTCCCTTCATCATCTCCATCTTTTTGTATTGTTTAAAGCTGGCAGACATCGTTTTTACCTTTTGTGCACGGGCTGACAGAGTATTCAAAAACTCCTTCAACTCATCACCGGAAATATGGGTTGAATTCTGTGAATAGCCTTCTGATAAGAAGAGCATAATAAAGGCTGATGTCAGTAAAAAAACTCTACAATACCTTACTGAAAATTTTTGCATAATAACCGTTTTCCTCCAAGTAGTCTAATAATTTTTCCAATAAACCTGCACTGTTTTTCAGTCTGTCATGAAGAAGAATAATTGAACCTCCGGACACCCTTTTTAATACCCGTTTAAGAGCCCTATCTGTATCATTTTCACACATTGTGTCAAAGCTTCTTACATTCCAACCTATACTTTTCAGATTCAACTCCTTTACAGCTTTTCCTATTGAAGGATTTGTCACTCCGTACGGAGGTCTGAACAGATTTACCCTCTGCCCTGATAAATCCTCTAATATCTTAATTGAAGCCTCCAGGTCTTTTTTAACCATTTTAGCTGACAATATTGTAAATTCAGGTGTGTGTCTTAATGAGTGAACACCAATAATATGTCCATCATCAGATATTCTTTTAACTATTTCAGGGTATTCAAGCGCCCTCTCACCTATTAGAAAGAAGAGAGCTCTGACACCTCTTTTTTTCAAAACATCAAGTACCTCTTGCGTATGGTCAGGATGAGGTCCATCATCAAAAGTCAGCATAACCTCCTTGCTGTTTTCCAGCCTCTCGCCGCAATAAGATTTCAAAAAGAGACCCCAGCTCATAATAAATGAGGCAGCTATAAGTGAAGCAATTGAAACAACAATTATGGTAATGGCTAAAACAATCATACTGAGAGTTCAATTAATGTACAAACATCTCTTACATAGCTATTCAAAAGAACAATTCTGGAATGATTACCCTCTTTTTGTAATTTTTCCGTAGCTATAAGCAGTCCCAGGGCCGAGGCAGTTGGGAATTCACCAGTAAGATTCTTGTAGTTCTCACAACTACAGCCTCTCTCTCTAAGATTTTTGCACAATTCATCATCACCGCATAGAAACAATGTGCCATCTGAACCCTCCTGAACAGCTGATTCACAAATCTCATGTTTAGATTTCCCTATTGAGAATATCTCCACTTTAGAAATTCTTCCCTTATATCCTTCACGAGGCTCCCTTGCCAATACAAAGAAAGCTGATCCCTCACCCCCCCGATGATCTCTCCACATACCCATCCTTCCAAGAAGGTGTCTTTTTGTCGGGGTAAGTTCATCAAACCCCCCTGCCAGAATAATATCTCTACCCTCTTCAGCAAGTAATGCAGCATCTGTTAATGCCGATTCAAATGAGCTGCTGCCGTGAACATAAGTATTGTTGTAATGTTTATCACCGAGCATGAGTGCAATTTGTGCCCCTATCGTATTTGACGTACTCTGTATAAATGAAGAGGGGTTCAGCAATCTCTCCTCATTCTGAATTATTGAAACCAGGAACTTCTCTGTGTCCGCAAGGCAACCCCACCCTGTACCGGTTACAATAGCGTCCAACGACTGTATCTTCGCCTCTCTCATTGCAATTATTGCTGAAGCGACAGACATTCTTATAATTCGGCTCATTCTTCTGCGCATTCCGGCATCCTGAATAAACTCTTTGTAATCCGGTTCAATGTCAGAGATCCCACCCGCTCCCAATATATAGAGATTTGTCTTCATATCAGCATTTTTCAAATATTAATGTTGTGCAGTTTCCACCGAATCCGAATGAGTTTGTCATTACAGATCGCATGGTTACTCCCTGCTTTACCACAGTTTGAGGCGGTTTTGGGCACTCCTCAAGTCTCTCTCTGAAATTCAAGTTTGGCCATATAAAGCCCCCTTCCAGAGCAAGTATTGCAAAAATGGACTCAAGCCCTCCGGCTGCTCCAAGCGCATGTCCGGTATAACCTTTAGTTGAGCTGAAAGGCGGAACACTTTCACCAAAGAGTCTCACCATGGCAGTCGCTTCAGAAGCATCGTTATTCTGAGTACCGGTGCCGTGTACATTTATATATCCTATATCATCGCCTGAAAGTCCGCTCATCTCCAGTGCACCCTTCATTGCCAGATAGGCACCCTCTCCTTCAGAAGAGGAGGCAGTCTGATGGAAAGCATCATTTGCATTTGAATAACCGGCCACTTTACAATATATTTTTTTGCATTCAACTCTGTCAGAGACAAGAAGCAGATATCCAGCTCCCTCTCCCAGGTTAAGCCCGGCTCTTCCTGCATCAAATGGCCTGCAATGTTTTTCATCCAGTATTCCAAGAGAGGAGAAGCCATTAACGGTAAATCTGCAAAGAGAATCTGTACCTCCTGCAATTACAGCATCCAGTAACCCAGCCTTTATCATCCTGGAACCAAGCATAATGGCATTATTGGCAGATGAGCAGGCTGTGTTTATAGTAGTACAAAAACCATTCAGTCCAAGCTTATCGTAAATGAACTGTGTAGAGGCTCCACAGTCATGACCAATAAGTTGTCGCAGCCTGCCACGTCTGTTATCCGGAAGATACTCTCTGTAGAATAACTCGCTAACATCCATTCCTCCAACAGATGTAGCTGAAATCAACCCTACTCTCAACCCCTCTGTCATTAATCCGGAGTCTTTAAGAGCCTCTCCGGAAGCAGCTAATCCCAACAATGTAGTCCTTGAATACTCCTTACCTGATGGCAGCTCAAGCATTTCCCGGAGGTCTTCGTTGCTCATATGCACTTCTCCTGCCATAACTCCATGGATTGTATCAAATAGAGTAAGAGGCGCTATTCCCGATATCTCTCCTAACAGAGAGCCTCTCTGTTTTGAGACACCGACTCCCAATGCTGAGATGCAGCCTAAACCTGCCACAAAAACGTCTTTACCCATATATTTCTCTTTTATAGAGTTTTAAATTTAGTGAATATCTCCCTGCCAAGTAATCGCACCATCCACAAATCAATATCTCAAGCTTGGTTGGTTCTGCATGTTTCAGCAACTCTTCAAACATCTCCTCTCCCCTCTCTTCTGAGTGGAGAAAAAAGATGTTCTCCCCCTTAAATCCCCTTCTTATTGCAATTTCACCCATCACAATATTTGGCAGAGTATAAACAAATACTGCCGGGCTTGCAGCTGACTCCCCACCCTCATCTATCAACATCTGGTGTCTGATATCAGTCTCAAGAGATGATGACCTGTTAGCCAGTAGCATACCCTTTTTAAAAGAGTCAACTCCATCATTATCAAAACCCTTTAAAAGATTTGCAACACCAATCACTCCCAGTCTTGAGAGGTTATCCATTTTAAAGAATTTAATATCCTTTAAATCAAGTTCTCTATACTTTTCTCTAATAATTGTATCAAAATCACCCTCTCCATCAAGGCTGTACTGAGACAACTCTTCCCACTCTCCGTAAGCACCTCTGTACTTTGCAACAGAAACAGATTCCAGTGCAATTACCATTGCAGCATTGCAGCCACCAAAACCAGATGCGCTTTTAATGCATCTTTCTAATCTTCTCTCGCTGTGGTGCGGGCTAACCTTTATTTCCATAGGTACTCCAAGCTCTCTAAACCCTCTGGTCCCAAATAAGAACGAGTTTTTCATTTGCCAGGCCGATGCTATTGCCTCCACAACACCTGATGCCCCAAGTGTATGGCCGAAGAATGGCTTTAGGCTCTGTACCGGACTATCTTGGAGTGAAGCAAAATGGATGGCTTTAGACTCCATCTCATCGTTGTATAGTGTTGAAGTACCATGCGCGTTAATAAAGGATACAGACTCCTGTTTTACCCCTGCATCTTCAAGTGCATACAGCATAGCAGTACCCAGACCGTCACCTGTTCTTGATGGGGCTGACAGGTGGTTGGCATCATTTGTTATTGCCCCACCCTCAATAATTATCGGGTCCGGATCTTTGCACAACTCCCTCTCCCTTGAAAGCAAAACAGCTGCGACAGCCTCTCCTAAGTTAAGTCCGTCTCTTGATTTATCGTAAGGAACGCATATTGAAGAGCTTATAGACTTAAATGACTCAAAACCTGAAACTACGAATTTTGACAAAATATCAGCACCTATTATCAGAACATTTTTACACTCTCCTCTTTCAATAATCCTTGCTCCCTCTATTAAGGCATTAACTCCAGAAATGCAAGCACTGGATATTACAATAGGGTCTTTTAAAACTCCCAGCCAATGTGCTATTCTGGAAGCCATCACTCCGGGAAATGCAGCATCTTGCAAACTCTCTCCGTTACCCTCCAGAAGATCAACATTCCCCTTTGTTGTTGCAATTATAAGCCTAGTCTCGGCTAAAAGGGAGTCAATATTTTTTGTCCCACATCTGTTAATTGCACCTCTTGCCGCCTCTAGCGCTCTCTTTTCCAATAATGTAGCCTCAGAAGGAAAATTCTCCTCAAATCCTCTCTCCGGATCATCTTTGATTTTAGCCCCCATGAATGGCAAGGAGTACAAAGAGGTATCCTCAATTTTTTCAACACCGCTGTGAAAGAGCATAATCTCCCTCATATTGGATTCAGTATCTCTGCCTAAGGGAGAGATAATTGAATCAGAGACCATATATGCCCTATATTTTACTCTTCCTTTATCCATTCTTTTTTCCAATTTAAATAGAATTCCGGATTATTCCATTCCAGGTTTCCTTCACTGTCCAGAAATACCTGCAGGGAGAAGCCTGTTGCAACCAGAGCATTGTCACTCTCTCTGAAGATATCATACTCAAATCTCACCTTTGCTGAGGGTAGATTTATAAACCTTGTCTCAACAATTGCAGTGTCTCCGTATTTCAATGGCTGAATGTATGAGCACTGAAGTTCAACTACCGGAGCTGTATAGCCTGAGTTATATATATCAAGATAGCCTATTCCGTAATGCCTTCCAAAAGCCTCTCTTCCATCTTCAAAAAATTTAACATAATTGCCATGCCAGACTATATTCATAGAATCAACCTCAGAGAATCTTACATCAATCCTGTGTCTGTGCACGAGAGCAGCTCTGTTTTTACCCCTCTGCTTCCTCATTTCACGCTATTTTCATTTATAAATATCTTCAACTTCCCCTTTGCTATGAGATCATCTCCCTGCCTGCTCTCTGTCTCCACAAGAGAAATCCCTCCAAACTCACCACAAAACCTCACAAATGTTTTTATCTCAATCCCTGCAACAGGCAATTTATATAGCTCAAAATCTGAAACTGCTCCAATATAACCCACAGGAATACTTTCTCCCCTCTCCCGGCAACTCCAGCCTGTAGATGCAGCTGCAGACTGAGCCATATTTTCAACTATACCTGCCTCATACAAATATCCCATTTTTGTAAACAGCGTTCTGTCATTTGGCGTGAATCCGCAGCAGAACTCACCACCCTTCTCTCCGTAGAATGAATCTACAAAAATAAATGGGCTTCTCTGGGGAATTAGTTCAACAATTCTCTCTCTATCAACTATGGCTTTCTCAAATACTCCCATATCAAACCTTTTTTCTTTTTAACAACCCTCATTCTTTCAATATCATCTGCCAGTGGATCATCCGGAAAAATCCATGCCTTACCGGTAGCAGAGGCAAGTTCACGACATCTTTCAAGGCTAAAATCATCTGAAAGATAATAAGTTGGCTCCAAAAGAGTGTCGTTTTCCGAGATTTTTCCATCCTTAATAGCCATCCTCTGTAGAGGTGTACCAGGATAAATCCTCATTCCTATATATGGAAAAAAAACAGAGTACCTTATTTTCAATGAATTCTCCATCGTCTCCTTAAGAGTTTTCTCGGTCTCTCCAATCCCTCCGAGAATGAGGAAGTGTGCATAAAAAACATTATGTTTAAGGCACAACTCAGAGTTTCTAAGCACATCATCAAAAGAGAAATTCTTACCGTATCTGTGCATCTGCTCAGTACATAATGACTCCGTTCCAAACTCTATGTGCTTCAGACCTGATCTTCTGAAGAGCCCCATCAAATCATCGGTGAGGTTATGAGGAGAAAAATAGGCACCCCAGTTTATCTTAATTCCGCTTTTAATAATCTTTTCCGCCAGTTCGGCGTTGTATGAATTGTGGATATTGAATACCGAATCCGTGAAAAACACATAGTTTATCCCCTTCTCTCTGTATAGCCGATCAAGAGTATTAACAATTAAATCTGTATCTAGTGTTCTAACCTTTCTGCCATCAATTATAGGATATGAACAATATATACAGTTGTAGCAGCACCCCCTTTTAGTCTGGATATTAAGCATTCCGCTCTTTTCCCAATAAAAGTCAGATAGGTTTTCATCAAATGAAAGGTTTAGTGAACTCAGATATTTAGTATGCGGATACTGAACTTTACCCCCTGTCTCCTTTGATATAAGCCCCTCAATACCGTTCAGAGTACCATTATTCTCAATTGCCTCCAGCAAAAGCCTGAGACTCTCTTCGCCCTCTCCAACTATTCCATAATCTGGAGATAGTATTTTGTACATTATTTCAGGATAAACAGAGAATCCTGCTCCTCCAATGATAACAGGAGCCTCTGAAGATTCTCTTACCGCTTCCACAATCTCTTTATATCCTGGGATAAAACTTGTCCTATCAAGCGAATTTGCGCCGTCAATATTTCTGAAAGATATCCCAATATAATCTGGTGAGTAGCTTCTTACTCTTTGCTTCAGAGATTCAATATCTGAAAGGTTCATATCACAGATGGCTGTCTCAATCCAATTACACCTCTCTCTTAAATAGGTTTGGAGATATGAAATCCCAATTGGATAAACCGGATATGGATCTGCAAGTCTGTTAGCAGATATAAAAAGCAACTTTCTCCTATCTCTCATAGCCAAAATTTATAAAAATTAAACCACTGCTCAGGAGAAGACTTCAATACAGCCTCCAATTCTCCCTTGTATGCCTCCATCACAGCCAACTCACCACCTCTTCGTTTTGTAGATTCATCAGCTTTAAACAGTCTGAAAACAAACTTGTATTTTTTAAAGCCCTCTCTAACAGCAAAATAAAAAATCACAGGGGCATCACATCTGGATGCCATCACAAATGGACCTAAAGGGAAGAGAGCTTCTCTTCCCATAAAGTGCACCTCTCTGCTCTTACCGTTTGGAGTTAACCTGTCTCCCTGCATTGCTACATACTCCCCCTTGGAGATTGCTTCTCTTATAGTAAAGACGTGATCCAGAGAATTTTCATATACCGGGATAACGGAAAAAGCATTCAGTCTGTTCTCTTTTTCAAGTATAGTTTTGATATTTTGATACTCAGCATCCATCATAACCACATTCATCTTCTTACCATATTTTCCGAAATATGGCGCACCAACCTCCCAGTTGCCAAAATGGGCTCCAATAATTAATGCGCCGGATCTGCCTGAAAGAATCTCGCTAACCTCTGCCGGTTCGTCAAAACTGAATGTAAAATTTTTAAAAAGCCCTGCTGATGCTGCAGTTTTGTCAATCAGTGCAACTCCAAGGTTGAAATAGTTTGAGTAGAGAAACCGAATTGATGAAAACCTCCCCTTCCCAAGAATCTTCCTGGAATAGAACCAAACAGATTTAGTAGAGTTGGGTGCGAAAGGGATAAAGTAAAACGCAACAAATGCCAGAAGAACATAAGCCGATCCTAAACCAAGTCTTTTTATGAGGAAAACAAAGACAAGGTATCCGACAGATCCTCCACGGGATTTGCCACTCCAATCATTCGGGCGCCCCTTTTTCATTTAACCTGCTGTTGATAAAGTGATAAAAATCATTGAATGTCTTAATTCCGACAAAATCTTTGGCTACAACTGTAAAACCGAAGTTATGTTCAATGAGTACCACCATATCTACAAGGTCAAGGCTATCCAGATCAAGAGTCTGCATAAGAGGAGCATCCGGGACAATCTTTTCAATGTCAATTTCAAACTCCTCAGCCAACACGCTGTTAATCTTTTCTATCAGGGCTTGGTCAATCATTACAGTTTAGGTGTATTTTTCTATAAGTTCTTAATAATCAGGGTAGAATTCGTTCCTCCGAACCCAAAAGAGTTAGAAAGAAATGTATCAAACTCAAAGTTAACTACTTTATTGTTAATATTAAGCTTTTCTGACGCTTCGTCAGGTTTTTCAAAGTTGATTGTCGGTGCAATAAATGAGTTTTTCATCATTAAAATTGAGTATATGACTTCGCTTGCACCTGCCATCCACATTTCGTGTCCGGTCATGCTTTTGGTTGAGCCCACAAATGGTCTTAAGTCGCCAAAAACTTCACTTATTGCCATTGCCTCGTTAAAATCTCCAACTGGGGTTGAAGTTGCATGAGCATTAATGTATTTAATATCAGAAGGACCTAAATTTGCTTGATTTAAGGCCATTTCAAGAGACCTCCTTGGGCCATCAATATTTGGAACCGATATATGATCTCCATTTGAGGAGAATCCATAAGCAACAACTTCTGCTAATATAGGTGCCCCCCTCTTTACAGCAGATTCATAACTCTCTAATATTAGGGTTGCAGCTCCTCCGCTGGGCACTAAACCATCTCTGTCAGCATCAAAAGGTCTTGAGGCTCCCTCAGGATTATCATTTCTTACAGAGAAGGCATTGAGTCCGTCAAAACTAGAGACAGCATAAGGATTGACCTCTTGAGCGCCTCCGCAAACAATACAATCCTGAAGGCCATTTTTAATCATAAAATAGCCCATCCCAATTGCATGTGATCCACTTGCACATGCTCCTGCAATAGTAAGATTAATCCCCTTAAGCCTGTATATAACAGAGAGATTCATGCTGACTGTTGAATTCATTGACTGAAAAACAGAGCCTGAACCAACAAGGGTGGTATTTTTCTTCTCTCTAATTATATCTATTCCGTCAATTACAGCTTGCGCACTACTGTCGTTTCCGTACAGAATTCCCACCTCCCTTGAGTCCAGGAACTCCTGATCAATTCTTGCATTTGTAAAGGCTTCCTCTGTAGCAATATATGCATAAGAGGCCTCTTCAGACATAGACATGCGCTTTCTTCTGTCAAGTCTTTTTGAGAGATCAGGTTTTGGCAGAATACCTGTGAGATATGATCTGAATCCCATATCCCTTCTTGCCGGGTCAACTCCTACACCCGTTTTTCCTAACCTTAGAGACTCAGTTACAGAATTTAGATCCTGACCTATGCAGGAGTATATTCCCATCCCTGTTATAACAACTCTTCCCATATTCTTCTAAGTGTAAAGCCCTCCGTTGATGGAGATTATTTCACCAGTTATATAAGAGGCCTCTGGAGAGGCAAGAAAACCAACCAGAGAGGCTACCTCCTCAGGAGTGCCGAATCTTTCGGCCGGGATCTGTCTCTTAAGAGATGCCTCATCCAAATCTGCTGTCATATCGCTTTTAATGAAACCGGGAGCGACACCATTTACGGTAACACCTTTTTTTGCAACCTCTTGAGCTAGTGCCTTTGTTGCCGCAATTACTCCGCCTTTAGCAGCAGAGTAGTTTGTCTGCCCTGGCAACCCCTTTATTCCTGAAAGAGATACAACATTTATAATCCTTCCGTATTTCTTAACCATCATATCCTTAACGAGTAATCTGGTAACATTAAAGAATCCATTAAGATTCGTATCCAGGACATCACTCCATTCAGATGGCTCCATCCACAGCAGAAGATTATCTTTTCTAATTCCTGCATTATTAATTAAAATCTCAATATAATCAAGAGGATTTGCTGCCTTCCACTGTGATATTGCCCTCTCTGTATCCTCTCTGTTTGAAACATCAAATCTCATAAGTTCTCCGGAACCACCAAGAGCCTCAACTGCTCTCAGTACCTCCTCAGCAGCCTCTGTATTTGATTTATAGTTGAGGAGTATCTTATATCCCATACCGACCAGTTTCAAGGCAACTGCTCTGCCTATTCCCCTTGCGGCACCTGTCACCAGTGCATACTTCATATCAGTTATTTTTCAAATAATCAGTTACTCTTTCAATATCTCCACACATTGGTGTATCGTCTGTAAAGAGAGGGAATATCTCCCTAAGCTCTTTGTATATTTTTTTGCTCTCCATTGATATCTTATCACTTATTTCAAGAAAATCAATAGCCTGCAGAAGCGACATATACTGTATGGCAATTACCTGGAATGCATTTTCAACAACCTTTGCCGTCATCAAAGCAGAGTTGGTCCCCATACTTACAATATCCTGATTGTCATTATTATTAGGGATAGAGTGAATATAAACAGGTGAACATAGTGATTGAGACTCTGCAGTTGTAGATGTGGCAGTAAATTGTGCAGCCTGCATTCCATAGTTCAGTCCCAGTGTACCCAAATTTACAAATGGAGGCAGGATGCCGTTAATTTTGTCGTGGAAAAGATAGTTTAGCTGCCTCTCAGCAAGCATAGTAAGCTTTGTTATTGCAATTTTGAGTTTATCCATCTCAAAACTTACATAATCACCATGAAAATTACCGCCGTGGTAGATACTTCCGCTCTCAGGATCCACTACCGGATTATCGCAGACACTATTGAACTCTCTTTCTACAATTTCTTTAGCAAAATTAATAGTATCATATATCGGCCCCAAAACCTGCGGAACACATCTTAGAGAGTAATACCCCTGAACCTTATGTTCAAATATCCTTTCATCATTCTTCCCTGAGTAGAGATAGTGCTCTCTCTTTCTTAATCTTGCTGAGGTTTTAAAGTGCTCTCTCATCTGCTCGGCAACAAACACCTGTCCATTGTGAGGTCTGCTTATTGCAAGGGGCTCAGAGACAAAATCATCATATGACTCAGCAATCTCATTCATCATCACAGAGGCAAGAAGAGACCATCTGAACAATTTTTCGGCATAAAACAAATTTACAGATGCAATTCCTGACATCACACTGGTTCCGTTAGCAATTGCCAATCCCTCTCTTATCTTAATTTCAAGAGGATCCAATCCGCAATCCTTCATTGCTTCAGAGGCCGGCATATATGTCCCCTTATAAGAGACTATCCCCTCTCCTATCAGTCCCAAACCAATGTGTGCCATTTGAACGAGATCTCCGCTCGCTCCTACGCCTCCGTGTTCCGGAACTACAGGATATATTTCATTATTAAGAAAAGCCACAAGAAGCTCAGCCAATTGCGGAGATATTCCTGATCTCCCCTGAGCAAAGTTTGACAACCTTGATAGCATTGCGGCTCTAACGAATCTGTTGTGCAGAGGTCTTCCCGCCCCACAAGAGTGGGATCTGATTATATTGAACTGGAGTTCACGAAGATGATCGTCATCCACCCTGTATTGAGCCATAGGACCAAAACCGGTATTGATTCCGTAAATTACCTTCTTCTCAGCAAATGAGTCAAGGAAAGAGAAACTTCGCGCAATTTTTTCAGCTGCTGCATCGCCCAGCTCTACCTGCTCATTCTCTTCAACTACCCTTGCAATCTCATCGAATGTTAGTCCGCCTGATAAATTTACCACCTTTTACAATTCATTTTAATTGGGCAAATTTATAAAAAATAATCGTTTACAAAGAATTAAAACTTACTGCCGGCACGCTTTTCATTAAGGTAATTTACAAATTCGGGGCTATCCAAAACCTCTATCTCATTGCACAAACCCAGAACAAATCTTGCTGCCCCCTGATAATCATATAAATCACAATCCAGTAAAAACATATTATCACCTATTTGAGTCAGATACTGCTCGCTTAAAGGGAACTCTTCCAAAAGCAGGGTAGCAGCTACCATTGTCAATCTCAGCTTAACTCTCATTGGATTATCACCAGAAAAGCGGAACACATCCACAGATGGTGTTTTATGAGCACCCCTGTGCTCCCAGGAGACCTCTGTCACATCAACACCACCAATTCTTTCAATGCGAAAATATTTGCACATTCCGCTTTTAACTTCATAACAGTAAACACTAACCATATTCAGGCTGAACGAAAGGGGTTCAACCAATCTGTCGGAAATATTTCTGGTATTTATTGAGTGATAATCCTTTAGCACAACCTGTCTCTCCTCTGCAATGGCGAAGAGCAGGCTGCTGACAACATCCTCCCTTCCGGGTCGTGTCAGAAGTGTAGCGACATCTGAGAAATCGTAAATATTAGCAAGCTTAATTTTTATTGATCTTACAGCCTGTGAATCCGGGCTTAACACCTCAAGTGCTCTTTTAATTATGTAGGCCTCCTCTTTGTTGAAGTATGCCAGCTCAGAGATCATCCTGAAATATTTTGAATCTCTTGATAGGGATACTCTGCTCCCCTCTCTCTCAATCAGCAAACCTCCGGACTCAAAAGTGTCAAGATATCTGTAGGCTGTTCTTTGCGAGACACCTATGGCAGCTGCCAACGTATCCACTGTACATACTCTGGAACGGTCAGTAAGCAGCTGCATCATCCTAAGCAACCTCTCTATCTTTGGTTGATCCATTATCTGTAGTTTTATTGGTTTTGCTAATTTAGCCATTTTTAGGTTACTTTGTCAAAAAGAGAGCCGATGAAGAAAGCGGAGGAATTGATGTCTATGTTCGGCGTGACCACAGATGATCTTAAAAAACTTGTAAAAGTTGCGTTGTCCAAAGGTGGTAATTATGCAGACATCTATTTTGAACACAGCATTTCAAATGAGATAAACCTTAGAGACTCGGAAGCAAACGGAGCGGGAACTCATATTGATTATGGAGTTGGAATCAGAGTACTTGACGGGGAGAGTACAGGTTACGCATACACAGAGATTACAACAATGGAGGAGATGTTAAAGGCAGCATCCACAGCAGCGGCTATTGCCAATTCATCTAAATCTTTTTATGCTGAACCCTCTGTCTCCGTTACTGATTTTCCTGAGAGATACAAATCATTGATCCCCTGGACAGGAATTGGATTCTCTGAAAGGGTTCCGGCTCTGGCTGAGCTTGATGAAACCATTTTCAAATCTGACAAAAGAGTTGTTAAGGTTCTTGCAAAGATTTCTGACTCAAACACAAAAATACTTTTTTTCAATTCGGAGGGGACATTAGCTGCAGATGAGAGACCAATGGCGTCAATTGCAGTAACTTGTATTATGCAGAACAATGGAAGAACAGAGAACGGAAGCTCTTCAAGAAGCTTCAGGATGGGTTATGAAATGATCACTAAAGAGCTGATTAAAGAGATTGCAGAGGAGGTCGTTAATAAAACATCTATTCAGTTTGAAGCCGGAAGACCCTCAGGAGGAGAGATGCCTGTTGTGATGGGAGCGGGAAGTTCAGGGATACTTCTCCATGAGGCAATAGGACATGCCTTTGAAGCCGATTTCAACAGAATGGGGACATCAATTTTTTCTGACAAACTTGGTAAAAAGATATGTTCAGAGGATATCTCGGTTGTTGACGACGGAACAATCTATTCAAACAGAGGTTCAATAACATTTGACGACGAAGGCATTATCTCTCAAAAGACATATATGGTAAAGGATGGTGTACTAAATTCCTACCTTCATGACAGAATAAGTGCCGAATATTACAAAACAGAGCCCACAGGAAACGGAAGAAGAGAGTCTTTCAGGTTTATGCCTCTGCCCAGAATGAGAACAACCTATATGGAGTCAGGAAAATCTAAAGAAACGGATCTTATAGCCTCAGTAAAAAAGGGAATTTTTGTTGATAATTTTTCAAACGGACAGGTACAGATAGGAGCTGGTGATTTTACCTTCTTTGTAAAGTCCGGCTATCTTATTGAGAACGGAAGATTAACGAGACCTGTTAAGGATATCAACATTATCGGGAACGGGCCTGAAGCACTGGCTGATATTGTTGGAGTTGCGGACAACTCAGTTATTGACAACGGAACATGGACATGTGGCAAAGAGCAGTACTGTGCAGTATCTTGCGGGATGCCATCTGTGCTGGTCAACAAACTTACCGTAGGAGGTGTGTAAATTATGACCAATAATATAAAAGAGATTGTAAACATAGCCCTGGAGATGGCAAAAGAGGCCGGATGCACAGCATCCAGAGCCGGCGCAGAAATATCAGTACAGAGCTCTTTTACAGTTAGAAACAATATTCTTGACAGACTTCAGAGTTCAACAGGATCAACACTTTTTCTTCAGCTTTTTACAGAGGGAAGGTATGGATACTTTTCAACCAACAGAACGGAAAGCGATGAACTTAGCGTTTTTATAAAAAACGCCACTGAGGCTACAAGATTAATTGCTCCTGATAGTGACAGAGTCCTGACTCCCAGAGAACTACTTTACAGTGGAGACAATATAGATTTGGGCCAATACGACAACTCCTTTTACAGTATTTCTCCTCAGGAGAAGAGAGAGGCTGCTTTCAGATGTTCGGAAGAGATATTTGAAAAGGATTCCAGAATTATATCATCAAACTGTGAGTATGGTGATTCGCTGGAGTTGTACTATATGGCAGACAGTGAAGGTTTCACCGGCGAGTCGGCTCAAACAACTTTTTCTGTAAGTGCAGAGTGCTCAGCCAGGGATAAGGGAGGGGCCAGACCGGAGGCGTGGTGGTATGAAAGCTCTATGTATTATTCTGATTTGAATATAAGCGGATGCGGAGATAGAGCAATGCAAAGAGCCCTTTCAAGGCTTGGATCAAAGAAGCTAAAATCAGGTAAATACAACATGGTGCTTGAGAATAGCGTGGCTAGCAGAGTCGTATCCCCAATAATCTCTGCCTTAAACGGTGCATCTATACATCAGAACAACTCATTTCTTGCCGGTAAACTTGGGGAGAGACTATTTCCTGAAAACCTGCACTTCATGGACAGACCACATCTGTACGGATATGAGGGCTCGAGGATGTTTGACAGTGAAGGCATCGCAACAAGATCAATGAACATAATTGATGGTGGTATAATTACTAACTATTACCTGAATACATACAACGCCAGGAAGTTGAATATGAGCCCGACAATTGAGGGACCTTCACTTCTCTCTATATCACTTAACGGCACATTTCCGGGAGAGAGTCCAAAGGTTGGTCTTGATCAAATTTTAAAAGAGACCGGCAAAGGAATTTTTATTACCGGCTTTAACGGAGGAAACAGCAACTCATCCAGCGGAGACTTCTCATTCGGGGTTCAGGGCTTTTACTTTGAAAACGGCGCAATTCTCCACCCCATAAAAGAGATGATAGTAACCGGTAACATAGTAGAGCTCTGGAATTCAATAAAAATTGCAGGAGACGATCCGAAAAGAGGAAGCAGATGGCTTATACCAACCCTAATGTTTGAATCAATAACTTTTAACGGAATATAAGATGAAGAAACCGGGCCTGGCACTCTCCCTATTGCCTATTATACTGCTAGTCTCTATGATTTCAGCTGGAGTGAGGCTGTTTGGAGAAGAGATCTCTTCAGGAACTTCTCAAATATCACTGTTACTGACTACAGTAATAACATCCATTATTTCAATAGTTGTCCTTAAAATTCCATGGAGTAAAATTGAAAAGGGCATGATGAATCATCTTTCAAAAACGGGATCTGCCATATTTATATTGTTAATGATTGGGGCTCTGACAGGATCCTGGATGATCAGCGGAGTTGTTCCTGCGATGATTTATTACGGGCTTAAACTTATTCACCCTTCAGTTTTTCTTGTAGTCACATTCATCCTTACGGCTATAGTATCACTTATGGCCGGAAGCTCCTGGACAACTGTAGGGACAATAGGTGTAGCTATGCTCTCAGCCGGTCAAATTCTGGGTATTCCGGCTCCATGGCTTGCTGGTGCAATAATCTCAGGTGCCTATTTTGGAGATAAACTATCTCCCCTTTCCGATACAACAAATCTGGCCGCAGCCGTTGCAGGTGTTGATCTCTACACACATATCAGGTATATGCTTATAACAGTAACTCCGGCATTTATCATCTCTCTTTTGATATACGGTATTGCCGGGTTTGTTTTACCGGTTTCCGATACTGGTGGCGTAGAAGCCAACTTAGGCTCAATTTCCTCTGTATTTAATATTTCCCCACTTCTTTTACTCGTACCTGTATTTACAATTGTCCTTATAATAAAAAAAGTATCCCCATTTATCACCCTTTTCCTATCGGCTGTAGCAGGTGCAATCGTAGCATGTATAGTTCAGCCTGAACTTTGCAGAGAAATTGCAGGTGAAGGGTTTAACGGAGGTGCCGCATATTTTGTAGCCTCTCTTAAAATGATGTACGGAAGCATATCAATTGAGACAGGAGACCCCATACTTAACTCTCTTACAGCAACAAAAGGGATGGCCGGAATGTTAAATACAGTATGGCTTATCCTGTGTGTTGTAACATTCGGAGGAGCTATGGAGGCCTCAGGGATGATTCAGGTAATAACAGAGAGGATGGTTAAACTCGTCAAGAGCACATTCTCATTAGTAGGATCAACAGTAGCAACCACACTGTTTTGCAATATCACCCTCTCGGATCAGTATATGGCCATTCTCTTACCAGGTAAAATGTTCTCTGAAACATACAAAAAGATGGGGTATGAGCCCCGTCTTTTAAGCCGAACTTTAGAGGATTCCGGTACAGTCACCTCTGTGCTTGTCCCGTGGAATACATGTGGAGTTGCGCAGTCCGGGGTTTTGGGTATATCAACATTTGCCTACCTTCCATACAGCTTCTTTAATCTGCTTACTCCTGTTATGACACTTCTTGTAGCAGCTACAGGGTATAAAATAAAACGAAAACTTTAGCATAATTTTTGCATAACACAAATTTCTTTATACTAAACAACTAAAAAAAAAGACAATGAAAATTGAAAAAGACAAGGTAGTATCCCTCTCCTATACACTTACAGTTGACGGCGACATTATGGAGACCGTAACAGCAGATAAACCGATGGACTTTATTTTTGGAACAGGTTATCTTCTGCCAAAATTTGAAGAGAATGTACTGGGAAAAGAGGTTGGTGACCCATTTGAGTTTACTTTAACTGCAAAAGAGGGTTACGGTGAGGTAAATTCCGACGCAGTTATTGAGCTACCTAAAGATATGTTTATGGTTGACGGTAAAATTGAAGACGGTCTCCTTAAGGTTGGAAACGTCCTCCCTATGCAGGACTCTGACGGCAACAGACTTCAGGGGACTATTGACGAGATAAAAGATGATGTAGTTATTATGAATTTCAACCATCCTCTTGCAGGAGCAGACCTGAACTTTAAAGGAGTAGTGGTTGCTGTAAGAGAGGCAACTCAGCAAGAGATTACCGGAGGTCTGTACGGTGAAAAGCTCCAGTCCTCCTGCAGTAGCGGAAGCTGTTCAGGATGTAGCGGTTGCTAATCAGAATACTTTTCAAAAAGTTTAATATAAAGGCCGACTAAAATTAATTAGTCGGCCTTAACTATTTAGATACAGAATCTCGTGTTATACTGGATTCTGCTCAAGCTCAGGATTAGTATCAATCTCTGCTTTTGGTATCAACCAGTTCCAGTTTAAGGTACCCGCCGGCTCCTGGATTTTAATAGCATATGACTCAACGTGGAAACCCTGTCCTGCATTTGGACCAACAGAACGCACTAATGGTAAGTTTAATCTCTTAAGGTCAGTCCAGTTTCTTCCCTCACCCCATAATTCAATTCTTCTCTGTGTAAGGATTTCATTTATAAGATCCTGACCTGAGTTTGTTGAAAGAGTGTACTGAGGATCCCTATTTTTAGCAAGAAGATAAAGAACATCTCTTGCCTGAGTCTCCTTACCAGCCTGTCTTGCTAATGCTTCTGCCTCAATCAGGTACATTTCAGCAACTCTAATCCATGGGAAGTCACCCCTGCCATCAGCAGATGAAACTGCCTGGAACTTTGAGCTCATATAGTTGAAACGCACTCCGTTTGATTGAACAAATGGCTGTTTGTCAGCAACAGCATTCGGATACCAGAAACCTTTACGGATATCTGTATTTGATATCTTGTCATAAAGTTCTTTAGTTATTGACTTTGGACTCTGACGGATTGCTGTTGAGTTAAAGTTATTTGACATATAAGCATAGAAGGAGTAGAAGTACATAGTCTGATCCTCCTGAACATATGATGCCCAAAGATTTTCAGGATTGTTTTGTTTGCTGTATCCTTCCAGATGCTGAGCTGCAGACATAAAGCTGTAACCCTGTCTTGCAGCATTTGCTGAAGTAGCTGCCTGTGCCCAGTTTCCCTGAACTAGGGCCACCTGAGCCTGGATTGCCAAGGCAACAGATTTATTGATATGAGATTTATTCGCCCTGTTGTATCCCTCAAGAAGAGTAATCGCCTGAGTCAGGTCTGCATTAATTTTAGAGTAAACGTCTGCAACGCTGTTTCTTGGCTGACCATCAAAGGTAATTGACTCCATATAAGGCACACCGGGCTGAGTGTTTGCTCCGCCTGGAGTAAATCTCTCCGCAAATAGCTGAACTAGCATAAAGTGAGCCCACGCTCTGTATGTAAGAGCCTGACCTTTAATTGCCTTCTTTTCAGCCTCTGATCCGGCAATGCCATCAATCTGTGTAATTATCTGGTTAATATTACTTACTAGTCTATAAAGGTTTGTCCAATACAACACCATAGACGATCTGTCATTTCTATGATCCACCCACTGATAGGCGCTCCTGTACCAACCGTTTGCAGTTGTATTAAAAACAATATCAGTACCAATCATATCAATATACAGGTACATTCCGGCCATACCTCCGTGGGCCTGAGAACTGTTGTATTGTATGTACATTGACCTGTGAACGCCATTTAATGCGCCCCACGCACCGGCAACTGAGCTGAATACCAGGTTGCCTGAGAGCTGATCAGTTGGAGCTGTCTCCAGGAACTCCTTGGAGCAGGACTGAGGAACCAGGAGTAAACCTGCAGCTAATGCTAATATATAAAGTTTAATTTTTTTCATTTCTGTAAACTGAATTAGAAGTTAACATTTACACCCAAAGTGATTGTACGGTTGAATCCGACATCGTTGAATACACTACCGTTAAAGCTCTGAGCCGGGTTCATACCCTTACGGGCAGAGAAGAGAGCAAGGTTTTCAGCAGATATATAAGTTCTCAAGCCTTTAACATTAAGGCTCTTAAGTACATTCCCACCAAAGTTGTAAGAGATATTTACGTTACGAATAGCCAGGTAAGATGCATCAACCAGCCATCTTGAAGAGACAGCATTGAAAGCTGTAGTTTTAGAGTTATCCATTCTAGGTACATTAGTTACCTGTCCAGGTGTTGTCCATCTGTCAAGAATCTCAACAGCTTTAGCTGCTCCAAAACTACCTGTGGACATCAGTGATGCCCAGCTATAATCATAAGCCTTTCCACCGATAGAGTAGTTAAGTTGTACAGATATCTCTACTCCGTATATTTTAAATGCAGGTGTTAAAGCTCCAAATAGCTTAGGAATACTTGTTCCTGACCAGTCATATTTAGCTTTTGCCTGATTTGAAGTAACTTTTGTGCCATTAGGAAGCACTTTGCAGTCAGCATCAGCCCAGGTTTGGTTCTCCTCATCAAAAAGATATAAGCCATCTCCATTGTCAGGATCAACTCCATACCATTGACGGAGCCAAAAATCGTAAATTGATCCACCCTCTACCCTTCTGAAGTTTCCGGAGATAATACCATTCTCTCTGTTCTCTTCAGGAAGTTTAGTAATCTGGTTTTTGTAAGTAGTTGCGTTAAGGTTTAAAGATGCCTCAAAATTCTTATTTGAGTAAATCACACCTGTAACATCAAACTCCCAACCTCTATTGTAAAGGTTACCTATATTTCTATCCTGCGATGTATAACCAGTTGAAGGAGAAAGTGCTACAGAATAAATCAAGTCTTTTGACTCTTTGTTGAACCAGTCAATTGCTCCTCTTAGTTTATTGCCAAACAGATTAAAATCAAGTCCTATATCGGTCTGAACTGTTGTCTCCCACTTCAAATTAGGATTTCCCGGAACGGTTGACTGAATAAATCCAGGTTCAGCAGAGTTATTTCTGTAGTCATAAAGAACCTGCCAAGCATAGTAACTGATACCTCCGTCATTACCATTTAAACCATATGACGCACGAAGTTTCAGGAAGTCAATCCACTCCTGAGTAGCCATAAAGTTTTCACGGTCTATTCTCCATCCGGCACCAATTGACCAGAAGTTACCCCATCTCATTGGCTGACTGAACTTAGAAGATCCGTCTCTTCTGTATGATGCCTCGGCTGTGTATTTACCATTGTCATAAGAGTATGACGCTCTACCAAGCCATCCCTCTACTTTATGGTTATCCATATAAGAGTAAAGACTGTTAGTAGTTGTAAAGTTAATAAGTTCAGTATTTCCCGGGATAATCTGTCCCTGACGGAAACCGTATATTTCATTGTACTGGTTGTGATATGACTCATGAGCTGCAAGAACATTGAAATCATGCTTTCCGAACGATTTCTCATAAGTTAAGAGCTGCTGGTTTGTCCAGGTGTATCTTGTTGACTGCTCTTTCCTTGAACGCCCCTGAGGAGCTCCGTCGCCTACCAGAGTATTCTCAAATGTAGATCTTGTATAGTTGTTTATATCAAAAGCATAGTTTAGTCTTAGCTTCAAACCTTTCATAAAGGTAAACTCAGTAAAGGCTCTTGACTGAATTGTGTTTCTCTCAAAATTTATAATATTAAGCATGTGCTCTGCAATACCGTGGCGGCCGTTGTTCTGAGTTCTCGCCGGGTATGTAACACCATTCTGCACAACTGCTGCTCCAAGGTCCCAAAGTTTCTCACCCTGATCATTAAGAATGTACTCGCCTGTAAGACGATCGTGCTGATAAACAGGATAGATAGGTCCCATATTTCTTGCGAAATAGATAGGATTAGCATATCCAGTATCGCTGTCAGTGTTGGCAGCAGAAGATTTGTTGTAAGAGGCATTAAGGTTGATACCGAATGTAATCCACTTTCTAGGAGTAAAGTTAACATTCGCTCTTGCAGAGAGACGATCATAATTTGTCTTCTTAAGCCATCCTGCATCCTGAGTTACGCCAACAGACATGTAATAGTCAGCTGTTTCACTTCCACCGTTAGCACTAACCATAGCCTCAGTCCTGTTACCAAGACGCTCAACAGGTGAATACCAGTCAAGGTCGTCTGCCCAAAGTAGTTGAGTTGCATTTGGATTAAGCTTGGAGTTAAAATTTGCATCGTACTGAACAATCTCACCATTGCCAATGCCTCTGTAAGGGTTGTATCCCAATGCAGCAGCAATACCGTTTGATGTTGCTCCTGAAGCAAGCGCACTTGCATCTGCAATTCCTCTAGTAGGGGTAATCAATGAATTTCTAAGTGACTCCCACATAATTGGATAGTACTGATTTGCATCCAGTCTATCATACTCAGGAAGTCCTCTTTGTGAGAAACCTTGAGTAACGGTAGCGCTTATGTTCAACTTCTCTTTCTTACCCTTTTTAGTTGTAATCATAACAACTCCGTTAGATCCCCTTGAACCATAAAGTGCAGTTGAAGCAGCATCTTTAAGGATGTTGATAGACTCAATGTCGGCTGGGTTGATGTTTGCCATTGCTCCGTTGTATGGAGCTCCGTCCAGTACAATAAGAGGTGCGGAAGAGTAGTTAACAGATCCAAAACCACGAATACGAATTGTTGGATCAGAACCAGGCTGGCCATAAGAGGTGTTTACCTGAACTCCAGCAGAAGTACCTGATAGAGCAGCTAGCGCATTAGTTACAGGGCGTTTTTCAATAGCAGCAGCATTAACTGATGCAATAGATCCAGTAACGCTTGACTTCTTTGCTGTACCGTAAGCGACCATCACAACCTCATCAAGGGCTAGTGCATCTTGCTCAAGTTCAACATTTACTACTGCGCGGCCTCCAATCTGAACCTCTAAAGTTTTGTACCCAATGTAGGTAAAGATAAGTGTGCCTGTGGAAGGTGCGTTCAGAACATAGGTGCCGTTATCCATAGTGGTGGCTCCTGTTGTAGTCCCTTTAACCTGTACTCCCACAAAAGGAAGAGGGGTTCCTGTACCCTTCTCTGTCACTGTTCCTGATATTCGAACATTCTGGGCTATAATACCCTGAAATGCAAATAACAGTCCAATGAAAAGCATAATAGTTCTTTTCATGAATGAAATTTTAGGTGTTAGTTAATAAGTTTTTTTGCATCAACGGAAGGCAAAGATAATTTTATTTTTGAGAATCCCGCCAAAACTTAGTTCAAACAGCTAAAAAATGTATTGAATGCGTAATTGTTAATAGAACAGTTAATTAACTATAATCACCTGAGCGTGAAACAGGTATAATATCATTGTTTGCAGTGTGACCAGAGATATATTTATAATATCCTGCAATCGCAATCATAGCAGCATTATCGGTAGTGAACCTTAATTCAGGTATGTGAGTAATCCACCCTCTTTTCTCCCCCTCAGAAATGATTCTCTCTCTTAGTCCGGAGTTGGCTGATACACCTCCGGCTATGGCTATTTCCTTAATACCTGTTGATTCGGATGCCTTACAAAGTTTGTCCATCAGAATCTCAATTAAAGTATGCTGAAAAGAGGCGCAAAGATCCTCTTTGTTCCTATTAATGAAATCAGCATCTTCAGAAATCTTGTCTCTTAGAAAGTACAAAAGTGATGTTTTTACTCCGCTGAAACTGTAATTTAATCCCTCCACTCTGGGTTTGGCAAACTTGAAGGCACTTTTGTCTCCCTCTTGTGCAAGCTTATCAACCATAGGTCCTCCGGGATAGCCCAAACCAATTATCTTGGCACACTTGTCAAAAGCCTCCCCAACTGCGTCATCAATAGTCTCACCTATTAATTTAAAAGAGAGGTGGCTGTCAACTCTTGTTATTTGAGTATGTCCGCCAGAAACCAAAAGAGAGAGGTAAGGAAAATTTGGCTGAACATTAATCTCTCTTTCAGGAACCTTAATGAAATGAGAAAGTATATGTCCCTGTAAATGGTTTACGTCTATCAGAGGTTTGCCTGTGGCTATTGAAAGTCCCTTTGCGAATGAGGTTCCCACAAGAAGAGAACCAAGAAGTCCTGGGCCTCTTGTAAATGCAATTGCGTCAACATCCTCAGCAGAAATTCCTGCCATCTTAAGTGCCTGGTCAACCACAGGAAGAATATTTTGCTGGTGAGCTCTAGAGGCAAGTTCAGGCACAACTCCACCATATTTCATGTGAACATCCTGATTTGACATTACATTAGACAAGAGAAATTCATCCCTGATTACAGCTGCAGAGGTATCATCGCAAGATGACTCAATTCCTAAAATGGTTAAGCTCATTAACAGTTTTTAATAGTTTGCAAAATTGGTGTTTTTTTAACAATCTCCTTGATATATTTGATTATTTTTGCGCAAAACGTTGTAAGATTAGAATATTAAGAAAAATAATAACGGCATTGCTATTCCTGGTGGCTTTAGCCCCGGTTACTGCCTATGTTGCGCTTCAAATACCGGCAATTCAGACAAGTACAGCCAGAAAAGCAGCCTCACTGCTATCTGAGAGACTCGGAACTGATGTCGCAATTGGGAGGGTCTATTATATTTTTTTTAATAAGCTGATTGTAAATGATTTTCACATCCTGCATTCAGAGAGAGACACTTTGCTTAACTGCAGTAAGCTCTCATTAACAATCTCTGCAAAAGATTTAATATTCAGTTCTAAACTGACATTAAAGAGACTTCTGCTTCAGGATGGCTCTTTTAATATTGTTAACGATACAGATTCTACAACAAATCTCACAAAAATATTTGGCCAGGGCGATAGTAACAGTGACACAGTATCATTCTCTCTGCCTGACTTTATTGCAGGAGAGGTCAGACTTGTAAATTTTAGTTTTAGAAGATTTAATCCCTACTCATCAATTGAGACAAAAAAAGGGGCAATTAATTTTTCAGATTTATCCCTGAATTCCATTAATATCCACATCAGAGGTATAGAGTCTAAGAATGATACGATTTATGCCGAAATCAGGGATATATCCTTTAGTGAGAGAAGCGGTCTAACTGTTAAGAGTATGAATGCAGGAGTCAAGTTGGCTTCAAACGAAATCCGCCTGACTGATCTTGATCTTCATGAGGGAGACTCAAATCTTAAGGCATCTCTGTTCTCTATGAAATTCGGGAGTTTCAGAGATTTTTCATACTTTACAGACAGCGTTGTAATGGAGTCTCACTTTGAGAATACCTTTCTAGATTTCAGGACACTGTCAAGATTTGCTCCGGAACTTACCGGAAACAGGCTGAGTTTTTATGTAACAGGTATTGTAGAAGGTCCTGTATCTAATCTAAGAAGTGACAATCTCAAGATAACATCCAAATCTGGCCTTACATATATTGACCTGAAAGCAAGAATTTCCGGTCTGCCCTATCCAAATGAAACAATGGCCTTTGTAGATATTCCGCATTGTGTAACAACCTCAAACGATATTGCCCAAATTGTCTCATCTATAAGTGGCAGCAGACCTTCGGCCTTTTTCAAAAAACTCTCTCCATTTGTAAGATATAACTTTAAAGGAAGGCTGGCAGGACTTCTTGACGATTTTGTGGCAAATGGAAATATTGTAACAAATATTGGAAGCATGTATGTTGATGTACTCTTAAAGGGTAATGAGGAGAGAGGAGGGCTCTACATGCATGGAAATTTAAAGGCTGACAACTTTAATATAGGATCCCTTATAGTGAGTAAAGAGCCTGGTGAAGTAACATTCAACAGCAACATGACAGCTTTAATCAAAGAGGGATCAAAGGGTGGCAGTGAATTCTATATTGACAGTATTTCTGTAAAAAAGATTGAGTTTAACAATTACGCTTACACAAACATTAACGCTACAGGAAGTTATCTTAATGACAGGTTTGATGGTAAGGTGATTTGCCATGACCCCAACCTTGATTTTATTTTTCAGGGAATAATCGGTCTCTCCTCCAGAACCGACTCCTACTATGACTTTTATGCAGACTTAATGTATGCTAACCTGTATAATCTTAACATTGACAAAAGAGACTCAATATCAACGGCTAGCTTAAGAACAATTGCCAAATTCACTCAGAAAACAAATGGGGAGGTGCTGGGAGATATTCAAATCAGAGACCTTGAGTATGGAAACAGTACTGGAAGATACAACATTGGTGACATCTCTGTTATTTCAAGTTCCGGCAGAGAACAGGAGAATTATGAAGCCTCTCTTAAATCAGAATTTATGGAGGCAACTTATTGGGGGAGCCACTTCATTGACAAGTTTATATCAAGAGTGGCCGATGAACTTATATACAAACACATACCAAACCTTAAATCTCAGGAGAACAATGCAGAAGCAAGTAACGCAGAAGATACTGGGTTAAATGAAGGCTCATACAGATTTAGAGTTAAATTCTTTGATACAAAGGCTATAACCCAGTTGGCGCTTCCCGGCCTCTTTATTTCTCCTGGAAGTGCATTAAGTGTTGACATCTCTAAACAGGGTCGCCTTGATCTGAAATTAACATCAGAAAATGCCGGGTATCTCTCTAATATTGGTAATAAAATATCACTTATATCAACATCTGAAAAGCAGAATGTTAAGGCTGATATAAAGATTTCAAAATTGAGAGCCGGAGGGATTGAGTTTGACGATTTCACTGCTGAGGCAACAGGAAAATCAAATATCATTGACCTTGTAGTAAAATTCCAAAACAGAACAAAACTGAGAAACAGCCTTGATTTCTCCTCATTAATTAAAATTGGAAAAGAGGAGAGAGGAGGTGGAACAATCTTTAGAATAGCTATTAAGCCATCTACTTTATATTTTAATGATTATAAATGGTCGCTGGATAATTCAGCCATTGAACTTTCAGACTCTCTCTATACTTTTGAGAGGTTCAGAGCCCACAACAATAGTCAGCTTATGGAAATTAACGGACGAATATCACCTTATGAGGCGGACTCACTGACGGTTTCAATGAAGAGTTTTGACATCTCCCCTTTAAATTACTTTATGGGCAATGCGCCATGGGTAGAGGGTCTTTTTACAGGTAAGGCGACATTAACTGCACTCTATTCTGAACCAAAAATTATTGCAAATCTCTCTGGTGCTGAGGTCAAGGTAAACAATGCAGATGTCGGAAGTCTGGAGCTCTACAGCGAATGGGACAACCCCGCTCAGCAATTCAACCTTATGGCCAGAAGTACATTAGAAGGGTCTGTGCCACTTTATGCAACAGGAATCTTATCACCATCCCGGAATTATCTTGATATAAGTGCAAACCTTGACAGGCTCTCTGTAAAATATTTTGAGCCATTTCTAAGTGACATTATTTCAGAGTCATCTGGAACACTCTCCGGACTACTAAGATTAAACGGGAAAATGGATAAGCTCGTTCTATCAAGCAGCAGAGGAACTCTCAACGATGTTGGTTTTACGGTTAACTTTACTAAAGTTCCGTACATATTGAGCGGACCTTTCTCAATTGAACAGAGCAAACTAACAGTTGATAACGCCTTACTGAAAGACAGAGGTGGAAACAGTGGAAGGGTAAACGGCGGATTAAGCTTCCCATTCTTCGGTAATATTACCCTTGACACTAAGATTGATTTCTCAAATCTTGAATGCATTAATACAACCGAAAGAGACAACGAAAATTTTTACGGCATTGCTTATGGGACAGGAAACATCTCAATAACAGGTCCTATCAGTAAAATTTTGATGGATATTTCGGTCGCCACTAATAGAAATACAGCCATTCATATTCCACTCCCCAATACATCAGTTGCCTCTAGAACGAATCTCCTCACGTTTGTAGAAAAGAGCGAAGTACATTTGGTGGAGGCCTATTATGACGAGTATGGTTATATTACTCCAAAAAAGGCTGTAAGTGACAAAAGCCCATCTGAACTAGAAGTTAAGTTAAGAACCAGGGTGAATACAGATGCGGAACTTCTAATAGAGATAGACAAATCTGTAGGAGATGTAATTAGAAGCTATGGTAACGGATTGGTTAACATTGATGTCAACCCGGCTAAAGAGATATTTTCAGTTCACGGAGACTACATAATTGACAGAGGGTTTTACACTTTCGTCCTTCAGGGAATTTTCAAAAGAGACTTTAGTATAAGGGAGGGTGGCAATCTCTCTTTCAACGGAGATATTCTAAAAACAAGATTAGACCTTACAGCAATATACAACACAAAAGCCTCCGTAAACACCTTAATTGCAGACACAAGCTCAGTAAGTAACAGAAGAAATGTTGAGTGCAGTATCTCAATGCAGGGAGAGTTGCTCAATCCAAGACTAGGATTTGGAATTAATATCCCCGATATTGATCCTGCTACAAAGGCGAGGGTAGATGCTGCATTAAATACAGAGGACAAGGTTGTCAAACAGGTAATGTCCCTACTCGTATCAGGTAGCTTCATACCTGATATTCAGTCAAGCATAGTGAATAATTCTACTCTCCTTTATTCAAACGCAACAGAGGTATTATCCAATCAGATTAATAACATATTTAACCAGTTGGATATCCCGCTTGACTTCAGTTTTAATTACCAGCCCGGACAAAACGGCAGAGACATTTTTGATGCTGCAATTTCTGCGCAACTTTTTGACAATAGGGTAATTGTTAATGGCAATATAGGTAGTGCAAAATATCTTAATCAAAACAGCGATGTAGTTGGTGATATTGATGTTGAGGTTAAGCTTGACGAAAAGGGAAGATTCAGGGCGAAGGCCTTCTCCCACTCAGCAGACCAATATTCAAACTACCTTGACAATAGTCAGAGGAGCGGTGTAGGTCTGGTTTATCAGGAGGAGTTCAACACATTTAAAGAACTATTCAACAGACTCTTCAGAAGAAAAGGGAAAAGAGCAACTGAGCCTAAATAACAATATCACAAATCTTTCCAATGAGAGACTTGTCATAAGGCACCTCAATTTTTATATAATTTCTTGTATATCCGAACATCATTCCACCTTTGCGTGTACTTTCAAAAAGCACTCTCTCTGCCCTCCCTCTGTTCTTCTCAACAAATTCGCAATAAAGTGAATCCGACAGATTGTTTAGCCGCTCTACCCGCCTATGCTTAACTGTCTCATCCACCTGTCCGGAGAACTCTGATGCAGGTGTATTGGCCCGTCTTGAATATGGGAAAACGTGGAGGAAGGATGGTCCAACCTCCTTCAAAAATGATAAAGTCTCCTCAAATTCACTCTCTCCCTCTCCGGGAAAACCTACAATTACATCTATTCCAAGAAAAGCGTATGGCATCTTCTCTCTTATCAGTTCAATTCTCTCTTTAAAGAGAGCTCTGTTATACCTTCGTCTCATCAGGGCAAGAATTTTATCGCATCCGCTCTGAAGAGGTATATGAAAGTGAGGAAGGAACTTATTACTCATTGCAATCCAGTCAATAATTTCTGGAGTAATAAGATTTGGCTCAATTGACGATATCCTGTACCTTTCAATCCCATCAATCTCATCTAGTCTCTGAAGCAACCCCAAAAAAGGCTCGCCAGTGGTCCTTCCAAAATCACCGGTGTTGACTCCGGTTAGAACAATCTCTTTTACTCCTCTTGATGCAATCTCCTTTGCCTCTTCTACGACAAATTCAACAGGGAAATTTCTGCTTTTGCCACGTGCTAAAGGTATTGTACAATATGAGCAGTTATAGTCGCATCCATCCTGAACTTTCAAAAAAGATCTTGTCCTGTCGTCCGAAGAGTAAGCGGGAAAAATAGTCTCTATATGTGATATCTCACAAGAGAAAGCCTTTGGAGCAGGTTTATTACCCCCGCTCTCTTTTATATCCGAGACTCTCATAAAGAGGTTCTCTTTCTGATCTGCCCCGAGAACTAAATCTACTCCCTCTATAGAGAGTATCTCCTGTGGTTTAAGCTGGGCATAGCAGCCTGTAACTGCAATAATCGCCTCCGGATTCTGTTTATGCAGCTTCCTTATAGCGTTACGGCATTTTTTATCTGCATGTTCAGTAACCGAGCATGTGTTGATCACATATATATCTGCCTCTTTACTTGATGGCACCTTTTCATATCCGTGTTCAACAAATTGTCTGGCTATTGAAGAGGTTTCAGAGTAATTGAGTTTGCATCCGAGTGTGAGAAAAGCTACCCGGTTGCCTATTTTTTCATTCATTGTCAATAATTTAATAAGAGATTGCAACCCTGGATGCTTCAACTTTCCCTCCAATTGGGGGGTTCATTTTTGCAACCGAAATTGAGATTTTTCCTACCTGAGGGTATGTCATCTTTACTCTTTTAGCAATTCTTAAAGCGACATTTTCCAGAAGTTTTGATGGTATCTCCATCTCCTCTTTAATTATATTATACAACTCCTGATAATTCACAGCATCCTCCAGCAGATCGCTCTCACCGGCTTTAAAAACATCACATTCGGCAGAAAAGTTCACGATAAATTTATTTCCTATAATTTGCTCTTCATGAAAATGGCCATGATATGAGTAGAACTCCATATTTACCAGTTCAATCATTGATATGGCCCTATCCTCTCTGTTCATATTATAAATACACATGGTTTTTTATTAATATCAGGTCGCTCCCGTCTCCATTCTGCAACACTTTTTGTAACAACAAATGAATCCTCAAGAGTTATATTGGCCGCTACGCAGACTTTTGTTGCCGGAGAGCATACCTCCAGTATATCCGAAAGCATAGCGTTATTTCTGTAAGGTGTCTCTATAAAAATCTGGCTTGAACCTGTTGAGCGGGAAAGAGTCTCCAAACGTTTAAGAGAACTCCGTCTCTCCTCCGGTTTTACAGGCAGATATCCATGGAACTGGAAATTCTGGCCATTCATTCCAGATCCTGCCAGAGCAAGAATTATTGATGAAGGGCCACTTAAGGGTACAACTTTTATCCCTTTAAGGTGGGCAACAGCAACCAGCTTAGCACCAGGGTCTGCTACGGCAGGAATCCCGGCCTCACTTAAAATACCGGCATCATCTCCTCTTAGGAGGATATTAACAAACTCCTCAATCTCGGCATCTTTAGTATGCTCATTTAGCTCAAAAAGAGTTAAATTTTCAATATTACCCTTATGCCCGGCCGCAGACAGGAATCTTCTTCCACTTCTAAGCTCCTCAACAAAAAAGTGAGTCAGCTCAGGCACAAGCCTAAGCACCCCCTCAGGAATAACATCTGATAGCCGGTCTGATCCAAGTGTCGTCGGGATAAGGTATAGTACCCCTGCTCTCTGCATTTTTTTTCGCAAAGGTATGAAATTTTTGTACCTTTATTTAATGGAAGAGTTCAATACTGCAAGACTCTCTTTTCTTGGAACAGGCACATCTCAGGGAGTCCCCATGATAGGTTGCAGTTGTAAAGTATGCAAATCTCATGATTCGAGAGACAACCGGCTCAGATCCTCAGCTCTACTGGAGTGGAGAGGATTTAAAATACTTATTGACGCCGGACCTGACTTTAGACAGCAGATGCTTAGCGCAAATATTTCAAATTTAGATGCAATACTTTTAACACACGAGCATAAAGATCACACTGGAGGTCTTGACGACGTTAGGGCATTCAACTATATTAACGGAAAGGCTCTGCCCATTTATTGTGAAGAGAGGGTGCTTAAATCTCTTGAAAATGAATACTCATATGCATTTCAGGAGCACAAATATCCAGGGGTGCCGGAGTTTGATATCAGAGTAATTGATGAGAATAAATTTCTTGTAAGACGGGAGAATGGAGTTTCTGATTTGCCCCCTCTTGAGGTGCAGCCTATAAGGGTTTACCACTATAAACTTCCTGTTTTAGGCTTTAGAATGGGAGATTTTGCCTATATTACGGATGCAAACAGGATTGATGAGAAGAGCTATAAGTTGATTAAAGACCTCAAAGTCCTGGTTTTAAATACAGTAAGGCACGCTAAACACATTTCGCACTTCAGCCTCAGTGAGGCTATTGAGGTTGCAAAAAAGTCAGGGGCCGAGAGGACATATTTAACTCACCTCTCTCATCAGATAGGGACTCACATGGAGCTCTCAGCTGAGCTTCCACCCGGTGTTTACGCAGCCTATGACGGTCTAACCGTACAGATATAGATAACTTTTGAATTATGGCAAACTACAAATCAAAGACCGCAGGTATCAGAGGAGCATCCGGCCTTGTAGGCAGTGCTGTGGCCAATTCTCTAAAAGAGGAGGGCTGGATAGTGACAAATATCGGTAGGGAGTTTTCTGCAAATGATTTAAAAGGCTTAGATGTGGTGATAAATCTTGCCGGGAGATCAATCAACTGCAGATGGAGCAGCACTCAGAAGAGAGAGATTATTAAGAGCAGGATTCAGACGACATCAAAGTTAGTAAAAGCAATAGAAGAGTGTGGTTCAGATGCCCCCACTCTATTGATCTCTGCCTCTGCAACCGGTATCTACCCATCTTCTTATAAAGCCTCACCAGATAACGCATATAATGAAGAGACATCCGAGAGGGGTGTCGGATTTCTTGCTGAAACATGTATTGCCTGGGAGAGAGAAGCTCTTAAGGCCTCCAAATTTACAAGGGTGGCTATTGCAAGACTTGGCGTAGTGATATCAACAGGGGGAGGAGCTCTCCCAAAACTCGCCCTCCCTTTTAGAATGGGAGTATCTGTAAGGTTTGGAAAAGGGACCCAGCCACTCAGCTGGATTTCCCTTTATGATGTAACAGAGGCCTTTAAGTTCATTATCAAGGAGACATCTCTGGAGGGGCCTGTAAATCTTGTTGCTCCTCAGATTATTGACATGAATGGTGTAAACAGTACACTATCCGAGATATTCAAAACAAAAATTTCAATTAACCTACCGGAGAGTGTGCTAAAAATTGCTATGGGGGGGTCGCACAGACTTGTTACAGAGGGACAAAATGTCAAGCCGGAAAAACTTCTGGCAAGGGGTTTTCTATTTAAAAATAATTCATTTCAAACATCAATATAATTTAAAAAAGAGATGGCAAAGAACATATTCAACAAGTTCGTTAAGTCTCTGCCAAATCTTTATACGAGGGCAATTCAAAGCAACGACGAGGAACAATTCATTAGTTCAATCCGCGCCTATGCTTCTATGAAGATTGAGGAGAGCATATCAGAAGAGTCGGTAAGATGCGCAAAGAGCATACTTACGATGGCAGAATACGAAAACAAAACAATATTTGAACTCTCAAAAGAGAGAAAGGTGTTCATTGAGACACTTTCAATGCTGTGGGCATTTCTTAAAGATCCATTACATAGCAATGTTAATACAGATCTTCTTGAGGATTTGTACAATTTATTCCTTATTGCCAATGGTACGAAGAGAGTTAAAAGACCATCGGAGACTAAGGTGAGGGGATGGATGAAGAGGTGGCCGTCGGGATTGGACAAAGAGGTAAGAGAGAAAAGAGAGGAGGCTAAGAGACGGCTGATACTCCTGCTTGTAAAAAAAATTGAACGTAGAGGTTCGTTAAATTCAAGATATACATTCCCAAAAGAGATTAAAGAACAGGAAAAGCTGGCAATGGTTGAAGAGTGGTGGAACGACTTCAGATTCCATCTTTCTATGGCTGCCAGAACTCCCGGTGAGCTCAATTACTACTTAGAAGAGTCGCTACCCGTGAGAGTTATGAAGGTTCTGAATAAGGCGAGAAAAAAGGGGATTCCTTTTTTTGTCACACCCTATTATCTCTCACTGTTGAATACAGATGAGTCTGGATTTGATGATCATACTATAAGAGGCTACATTCTATATTCAGAATCTTTGGTTGAGACATATGGAAACATAAAGGCGTGGGAGAGAGAGGATATAGTTGAGCCGGGAAAGCCTAATGCAGCCGGCTGGACTCTACCTGAAAGCCATAGTATTCACAGAAGATATCCTGAAGTTGCAATAATGATACCTGAAACAAGAGGGAGAAGCTGCGGAGGTCTTTGTGCATCATGCCAGAGAATGTATGATTTCCAGAGAGAGAGGCTAAATTTTGACTTAGATGAGCTAAAGCCTAAAGAGCAGTGGGAAGTTCGTTTGAAGAGACTTATGAATTACTTCAGAGAGGACTCTCAGTTGAGGGACATTCTAATTACAGGTGGAGACGCTTTAATGACCAGCAACAAAAATTTGAGGAAGGTACTTGACGCCGTTTTAGCGATGGCTATAGAGAAAAAAATGGACAACACCAAAAGAGAACATGGAGATAAATATGCCGAATTACAAAGAGTTAGATTAGGCTCCAGACTTCTGGCTTATTTACCATCAAGGATTGATGATGGTCTTATATCACTTCTTAAAGAGTTTAAAGATAGGGGAAGCAAGGCTGGAATTTGCCAGTTTGTAGTACAGACACATTTTCAATCCCCGCTTGAAGTTACACCTGAAGCAAAAAGAGCAATTAAACAAATTCTTTCTGCCGGGTGGACAATTTCAAATCAGTTGGTGTTTAACGCACCAGCCTCAAGAAGAGGTCACACCGCAAAACTAAGACAGGTACTTAATTCTATGGGAGTTATAACATATTACACCTTCTCCGTAAAGGGATTTGCAGAGAACAGGTCTCTGTTTGCCCCCAATAGCAGATCTATGCAGGAGGCTATTGAAGAGAAGAGCATAGGAGCGTTAACACCGGAACAGGAGAGAGAGCTTAATCAAATATTTCTCTCAGGTGAAAATATTCCCGGAAAGATCAAAGAGATGATGAAGAGAGATGACATTCCGTTCCTGCCAACAGACAGAAATGTGCTCAATCTGCCTGCTATAGGAAAGAGCATGACTTTTCAGATGGTAGGAATTACAAGGAATGGAGAGCGGATTCTTAAATTTGACCACGACAGAACAAGGCGCCACAGCCCAATAATTGACAAGATGGGAGATGTCTTCATCTCTGAAAACAGATCAATATCATCATATTTAAGAGAGATTGAAAGTATGGGCGATAAAAGTTCTGAATATGAATCTATTTGGAGCTATACAGAGGGTGAAACAGAGCCCGTTTTCTGGCTTTTCAAATACCCTACAAAAGGGATGGGCTTTACAAAGGAGATGACAAATTTAACTCTTTAAAAAAGGCAGTTAGCAGATAACGCCGGAACCAATCAACTCGTCGCCTTCATACCATGCGGCGAACTGGCCCGGTGTTATTCCTCTCTGTGGTTCATCAAATATAATATAGAGGCCCTCATCTCTCTTGTAGAGTCTTGCTCTCTGAAGAGGCTGCCTGTATCTAATTCTTACCATGTAATCCCGGATATCACCACTCTTCATGAATTGGTCAGGTCTTACATAGTGAACTTCATCATTTAAAATGAGCAGCCCTTTTCTGTAGAGTCCCGGATGGTTCTGCCCCTCTCCGGTAAAAATAAGATTCCTCTCTGTATCTGTAGCAATTATGAATAGCGGTTCAGTATGGCCACCTATATTTAGCCCTTTTCTTTGACCAACAGTATAAAAGTGTGCGCCCTGGTGCTTCCCGATGACTCTGCCGGAACTCTTCTCATAGGAATATGGTGTGGCTGCAAGATTTAAGTTATCAAGTGTTATGCTATCATATCCCTTAATACTGTAAGAGGCTGTTTGGTTGCTGACATAAAAAGAGCCGAAAATTTCAATCACATCACCCTCTTTTTGAGCAATTTTTTGCTGGAGAAAAAGTGGCAGATCTATTTTCCCCACAAAACAGATCCCCTGAGAGTCCCTCTTATCAGCTGAAGGGAGTCCTGCTTTTGCTGCTAACTCTCTTACCTGAGGTTTCAACAGATTCCCTATAGGGAAAAGAGCCTTAGAGAGCTGATCCTGACTGAGCTGGCACAGAAAATAGCTCTGATCTTTATTGGGGTCTGTTCCGGCAAGAAGTCTGTGTATTGGTGCTCCTGACTCATTTAAAAAAGACTCCTTTCTGCAATAATGTCCTGTAGCGACTCTCTCAGCACCCAACTCAAGGGCCATTTTAAGAAATGCTTCAAATTTAATCTCTCTGTTGCAAAGAACATCGGGGTTTGGAGTTCTCCCCTTTGAGTACTCAGAGAACATATAGTCAACAACTCTGTCTGAATAGGTTGCGCTTAAATCCACAAAGTGGAATGGAATATCAAGTTTTTTTGCGACCATCTTTGCGATGGTTAAATCGTCCTTCCAGGGACAATCTCCATGGAGCGTTCCGGTTGTATCATGCCAGTTTTGCATAAACATACCTATCACTTCGTGTCCCGCCTCTTTCAACAGAAGAGCTGCAACACTTGAGTCCACCCCGCCGGAAAGTCCTACTGCAATCTTCATGACCTGATATAATAAAAAAGGGGCAAGCTTAATATATCGCACCGCTACAACCACCTACCCTTGCTGCCTTCCGGCCCTGGGGGAGTTCAGTGGGAGCTGGTCGTATATGACTTACCCCGCACAAAGATAATACAAAAATCCAAAATGGTAAAATTATCTCTCTGGCAGGTTGTCAAAAATAAACGGAAGAAGAGAAGATACTCCTCCCATAATTTGCACAACCTCTTCGCCTCCAATTATTACCTTTATTGGCTTACCGGCTCTGCTCTCAGATTCGGCCATTACCTGCCTGCATGCGCCACAAGGATATGTGGGAACCTTACAAATCTTTCCATTAACCATTGCCGTTACCGCTATAGAATCTATCGTAGCGTCAGGGTACTTTGCGTGGGCATAAAAGATAGCAACCCTTTCAGCACACAGTCCGGAGGGGAAGGCTGCATTTTCCTGATTATTTGCAGATACAATCTCTCCGTTTGAGAGTCTTACAGCTGCTCCTACATTGAATTTTGAGTATGGAGCATATGCAGAGGAAGCTGCCTTTGCAGCATTATCAAGGAGCTCTTTTTCACTCTCTCCCAGAATCTCCCCCTTTCTATACTCTTCGTATGCTATGCTGATTTCTTTATGAGTCATCATTCAAATATTTAGAATAGCGCAAATTTAGTAAATTTGCAGAACTGAGACATTTCCGCAATGAAATATTTAACAAGCTGGATACTTGCTCTCTCCACTCTTTTGTTTTGCAATTATTATGCTAATGCACAGAGAGTGACTAGAGCCCAATATATTGAGACATACAAAGAGCTAGCCATCAAGAATATGGCTAATTACGGCATACCGGCCAGCATTACGCTTGCGCAAGCGTGCCTTGAGTCCGGAGATGGGAATTCAAGACTTGCTAAAGAGGGAAACAACCATTTTGGCATTAAATGCCATAACTGGGATGGCGGTAAAATATATCACGATGATGATGAAAAAAATGAATGTTTCAGGAGGTACAAAAGTTCTGAGGATTCATTCAGAGACCACTCGGAGTTTCTGAGATTCAGAGATCGATACAAATTTTTATTTGACCTTGACCCTAGAGATTACAAGGGTTGGGCTCATGGACTAAAGAGGGCAGGATATGCAACAAACCCATCATATCCCCAGCTGTTAATTAAGATAATTGAAGAGTATCAACTCTATAAATATGACTCTCCTGGCTTAGTTCTTCCCCCACCACCATCTAAACTTGAAGAGGAGAGAGAATATATTATTCCGGCAGGAACCTCTCTCTATCAAATCTCTTTGTCACGCAAAATCTTTGAGAAGAATGAGATTCCGTATATAGTCTCTGCCAAGGGAGAGAGTTGGGAGTCTATAGCAGATGAATTCAACCTCTTTACTAGAGAGTTACAAAGGTTTAATGACGCTGAAAGGGGCTCCATCCTTGAGCCTGGCAGCATAGTTTATTTAAAGGCAAAGAGAAGAAAGGCAGAGCCAATGCTAACCAACCATGTTGTTGAGGCTGGCGAGACTGTTCTCTCTCTCTCTCAGCGTTACGGAGTTAAAGCATCCAGTCTTAGAAAGATGAATAAAATAAAAGCAGGAGAAGAGCCTGTTACAGGAACTATACTTAAGTTGAGATAACAGATGAAAAAAACAATCATACTCTTGGCGGCAGCCCTTACAATAACCACCTTAACAATAATTGCAACTGCTTACAACTTTCTTTTTAGTGACAATGTTCGGCAAGATGGATACTTATATATTTATGATAAGAGTGATCCGGTTGAATTTCTAAAATTAGCAGACTCTTCAGGCCTCTTTATTAAACTATCCAGGCTGCAAGTATCTGCAAAAACCGAGAAACTCTCTGTCGCAGAACCTGGTAGATACAGAATTGCAAAGGGGATGGGTAGCAGAGAAATTGTAAGAATGGTAAAATATGGATGGCAGGCACCTGTAAACATAACCCTTTCTTCTCACATAAGAACAAAAGAGAGAGTTGCCTCTATCCTATCCAGAAATCTAAGAGCCGACTCAGTTTCTATACTTAAGATGCTTAAGAATGACTCTCTTGCAAAATCTTTTGGTTTTGATAATGCCAATTTTATAGGAATGTTTATTCCAAACACATACGAATTGTTCTGGACTATTACTCCTGAAGAGATTGCAAAACGATTTAAACGAGAGTATGACTTGTTCTGGAAGGGAGAAAGGGAGCAGAGAGCTGAGAGAATTGGGCTCACCCCCCAGCAAGTTGTGACACTTGCCTCCATTGTTTCAGAGGAGACTAATGTCAAAGCCGAATACCCTGTTATTGCAGGAGTGTATCTTAACAGAATAGCCAAGGGTATTCCTCTTCAGGCCGACCCAACAGTCAAATTTGCAATAGGTGATTTTGGATTAAAACGAATACTGTTTAAACATCTTGAGACAAGCTCTCCCTATAACACATACAAGGTAAATGGTCTCCCACCGGGCCCTATAAATATTCCGCCTCTTCAGGCAGTAGATGGCGTATTGAACAGAGCAGAGCATAAATATCTCTATTTCTGTGCAAGTGAGGCACTTGATGGGACACACGCTTTCTCAGAGTCATTGGGAGAGCACAATAGGAGGGCCAGGGCATACCACTCTGCTCTTAACAGACTTAATATCCGGTAACTTCTCCCAAGCCACGTTCAAAAACCTCGTCGCCACCAAAGTTTACAACTCTGTAATAGCCCTCTGAGCCGAAAATTGAACGGGCTGCCAGAGCCTTTACAAAAATTTCAATCTCTTTTCTTGATATTTTAAACTGCTCCGGATTCCGTGCGACTCCCCTACTCTCGGCATAATCTGCCAACCCTTCAACTATTGATCCATCTTTGTCAAACTCCCTTAAGAATTTATCAAACTCCCTGTACTCTCTTCTCCAGTTATCTCTGTTGTAGTCTGAGAGATCATTCATATAATCAAGTATTATACCTCGCCTGGCTATAGTTCCATAATAGTTTGTATAACCAGTTGTATCAGCAGGAATAAAGATATCTGGCATTATACCTCCGCCACCGTAAACCTCTCTCCCCTTTATAAGTGTCCTATATTTTAAAGAGTCCGGAAAATGAATACTGTCCCTGCTAAAATATTCACCCCGGGCATATCTTTCATAAAGAGCTTTATAATATTTGCCTGCAGCACCCTCTTCGTATGGGGTTTGTATAACCCTTCCGGAGGGTGTATGGTACCTTGCAATTGTCAGCCTCATCTGAGATCCGTCAGGAAGTGGAAGCATCTGCTGAACCAGCCCCTTTCCAAATGACCTTCTGCCAATAACAACACCTCTGTCCCAATCCTGAACTGCTCCGGCAAGAATCTCGCTGGCCGATGCTGATCCTTCATCAATCAAAACAGCCAGTTTTCCCGTCTTAAAGAGACCATTTCCATTGGCCCTTTCAACCATTCTTGGCATGCTTCTTCCTTCAGTAAATACTATAGTCTGTCCCTTTTCAAGGAACATGTTTGTAATCTCAAATGCTGTTCCAAGAAATCCTCCGCTGTTCCCCCTTAAATCAAGTATTACCCCTCTCCATTTTTTGGGACCATATGATTTAACAGCAGAAGTAATTTCATCTGCAGAGGTGGCTGAAAATCTGCTCAATTTAATGTATAGCACATCCTTTACTGGCTCATAGGCTACCTCTACACTGTTAATTGGTATCTTATCCCTTACAACCTCAAAGGAGAGCTCACCCTCAACACCTCTTCTAACCACTCCAAGCTTTACCCTCGTACCCTTTGCACCTCTCAAGTATTTAAATACTCTGTCATTTGTAAGATTTGACGAAGCTATCCTCTCCTCTCCCACCGAGACTATCTTATCCCCGGCCCTTATCCCGACCCTCTCGCTCGGACCACCTAAGACAGGGTTTACAACTGTTAATGTATCTCTAATTATTGAAAACTCTATACCTACGCCCTCAAAATTGCCCTCCAGAGGTTCGTTCATAGCCTTTACCTCCGATGCAGATATATATGATGAATGAGGATCAAGCTGGCTTAATGCCTCTCTTATTGCATTGCCAACCAGCTTTTCATTATTGACAGTGTCAATATAGTATTGATTAATATAGAAGAGAGCCTGTCCAAATGTATTAATATGGGTTCCCAGAGAAGAGAGTCCCTGTGCGGAGATTACGGCAGGTACAACAATAATTGCAGCCAGTATTATAGATTTAAATCTAATTTTCATCAACGGAATATTTCTTTAATGGTATTTCAATAATTTTCCCCTCTGTTGCTAAACAGGTTTCTGGAAATATGCTACAGGCCTCACTTTCATATAAAGAGAGGTCCCTGTATCTGGAAGAGAAGTGGCCTATAATGAGTTTTTTCACCCCTGCATCTGCGGCTAATGTAGCAGCCTGAGAAGCTGTTGAGTGAAATGTAAGCTCTGCAGTCTTTGCATTATCCTCCAGAAATGTAGCCTCATGATATAAAAGATCAACACCTGATATCCAGTTTTTAAGTTCAGGAAATGGGGCTGTGTCTGAGCAGTATGCAAACGACCTTGGAGTGTATGGAATATATGTAATCTCTCCACTGTCCAGTAGATCGCCATTATCTCTGATAATATTCTCCCCCTCTTTTAGACGGGCAATCTCTCTAAGTGTTAATGAGTATTTTTCTATTAAAAATTTGTGGATATTTCTTTGCGGTCTCTTCTCCCTGAAGAGATATCCATAACATGATACTCTGTGGTTAAGAGGGAAGGCGAGCACTTCGCTCCCTTTTGTCTCAAAAATCACTTCCGGCCTATCTCCGGATACAATTTTATGAATTGCTTTATATTTAAACTGAGCTCCAAACAGACGCAAAATAGACTCCAGCACCGGAGAGAAATTTTCAGGGGCATAAATAAAAAGATCTGCCGTTCTCCCCAGAAGGGACATAGTTGAGAGAAGACCGAAGAGACCAAAGATATGGTCGCCGTGAATATGGGTTATAAAAATCTCACTTAGCTTCAGAAAGGATATCCCCTGTTTTCTGAGCTGCATCTGGCATCCTTCACCACAGTCAATTAAAAATAAGCGCTCATGAACATTTAGAACATGAGCGCTTGGATACCTGTTCACCGTGGGCAGTGCCGAAGCTGTGCCCAAAGTTGTCAGTGTAAAGTTCATTAGTTATTTTCCGACTCCTCCTTGCTTTCCATTTCGCTCTTTAGAGCTGCAAGTTCGCTGATATCACCAAGAGTAGTCTTCTCAAGATTTGCCTTAAGCTTCTTTACTGCCTTCTGAGTAGAATCACCCTCGTCAATCTTCTCCTTCACCTCTTCTCTTTTAGCATCATCGTTTATTTTTGAGTGAGAGAGTACAATTCTCTTAGTTGACTTGTTGAACTCAAGAACTTTAAAATCAAGTTTCTCCTCAAGTTTAGCAGTTGATCCATCCTCTTTTACAAGATTTCTGAGGCTAACATAACCTTCAACTCCGTATGGAAGAGCAACGGCAGCTCCTTTATCAATAAATGCTATAACAGTTCCTTCGTGAACTGAACCATTTGTGAATACTGACTCAAATACATCCCAAGGATTCTCTTCCAGTTGCTTGTGTCCAAGGCTTAGACGGCGATTCTCCTGATCAACCTCCAGAACTACAACCTCAAGTTTATCTCCCACTGAAGTAAACTCAGATGGATGCTTAACTTTCTTTGTCCATGAGAGGTCACTAATGTGAACCAATCCGTCAACTCCCTCTTCAAGCTCTACAAAAACACCAAAGTTTGTGAAGTTACGTACTGTTGCAGTGCATTTTGTACCTACAGGATATTTTTCAGCTATTGTAGCCCAAGGATCATTCTTAAGCTGCTTGATTCCAAGAGACATTTTTCTCTCATCGCGGTCAAGTGTAAGAATAACTGCCTCTACTTCATCTCCGACTTTCAGGAAGTCCTGAGCACTGCGAAGGTGAAGTGACCATGACATTTCAGATACGTGGATAAGACCCTCAACACCTGGCTGAATCTCAATGAAAGCACCGTAATCTGCGATAACCACAACTTTGCCTTTAACTTTATCACCCACCTGAAGATTAGCATCCAGTGCATCCCAAGGGTGAGCACTAAGTTGTTTAAGACCAAGAGCAATTCTCTTCTTTGTATCATCAAAGTCAAGGATAACAACATTGATCTTCTGATCAAGCTGAACAACCTCTTCAGGGTGATTGATTCTGCCCCAGGATAGGTCGGTAATGTGAATAAGACCATCTACACCACCCAGGTCAATGAATACACCATAAGATGTGATGTTTTTAACAACTCCTTCAAGGATCTGTCCCTTTTCAAGTTTGCCGATAATATCAGCCTTCTGAGCCTCAAGTTCAGCCTCAATAAGTGCTTTGTGAGAAACAACAACATTGCGGAACTCATGATTGATTTTCACAATCTTGAACTCCATAGTCTTGTTTACAAATATATCGTAGTCTCTGATAGGTTTAACATCAATCTGTGAGCCAGGAAGGAATGCTTCAATTCCGAACACATCCACGATCATGCCACCTTTAGTTCTGCACTTGATGTAACCTTTAACAATTTCATCTTTATCAAACGCTTCATTAACACGATCCCATGAACGGAGCGAACGTGCCTTTTTGTGTGAGAGGATCAACTGACCCTTTTTGTCCTCAGCGTTTTCAACGTAAACTTCTACTTTATCGCCAATTGCAAGCTCAGGATTGTAACGGAATTCGTTTATACTGATAACTCCTTCGCTTTTGTAGCCGATATTGACAATAACCTCTCTTTTGTTGAACGTTACGACAGTTCCTTCAACAACTTCGTTTTCACTTACTTTTGAAAGTGTCTGGTCGTAAAGGTCTTCAATAACTTTTTTGTCATTGTCGTAAACATTCTCTGTCTCAAATGTATCCCAGTCAAATTTATCAACTGGTACAGAAACATTACTTTTTCTCTTTTTAGGAGCAGCTACCTCTTCAGTAGCATCATCCTCAATAAAAGCCTCAAGCTTTTCTTCAACTTTTGCGACAACCTCAATCTGGTCATCGTTTTCAATCTCTTTAATTTCTTTTGACATTTTTAATAAACGTTTGTTCTACAAGTAGTTAGACTTTATGTATAATTCCACTTCGGGAAGTTGCAAAAGTATAAATATTTTCACAAACCAACAAATAAATAACCCTTTGTCTCATAATAAAAAGGAGCTATCTTTGGCCTTCAACATTAATAAAAAAGAGATATGACCAAAGAGAGCAAATCAACTATCAGATCATTCTCCGGAAACTTCTGGACAGCAATTGGAATGGAGTTCCTTGAAAGAGGTGCCTATTATGGCGTAATGTCTGTACTAGGAGTATTTTTGATTCTGAGTACGGGCGAAGGTGGACTGGGATTCACTAAGGGGCAGGCAGGAGCCATTCTTGGAACTATTCCCCCCTTGTTATACCTTCTTCCAATTATTGCCGGGGCAATTGCAGACAGATACGGATACCGGAATGTTCTCTTTTTTGCATTCTCGTGCATGATCCTAGGCTACGGATTTACAGGACTATCTGAGTCGTATCTTATGATTTTTATATCCCTTATATTGATGGCTCTTGGAGCAGGCTTCTTTAAACCGGTGATTTCAGGGACTATTGCAAGAACAACAAATGAATCAAACTCTGGTTTGGGTTTTGGAATTTTCTACTGGTCAATCAACCTTGGTGCTTTCCTGTTTCCTCTGATTCTTGTCCCTATTCTTAAAGCCGAGTCTTATAGTTATATATTTTATATGGCCTCAATTACTGCAACTGTGCTCTTACTGATAAACCTGCTAATCTATAAAGAGCCTCAGAGAGCCAAGAGTAATAAGACTATAGGTGTCGTTCTCAGTGAAATGCTGATGGTTGTCAAAGACTGGAGATTCATCCTAATGATTTTTCTATACTCCGGTTTCTGGATACTTTACTTCCAGATGTTTGGAACAGTTCTTTGGTATGTAAGGGATTACCTTGATATGACACCAGTTAATAACGCTGTCAACGCGGCTCTCTCTCTCTTTGTTGAGAACCCTTCATGGAAGTTTGATGTAGAGCATGTAACAGTAATAAATGCAGGGGTGATTATTTTGCTGCAGCTGGTTGTCTCAACACTTGTAAAGAAGAGTCCTGCTCTGCCGACAATGATTGCAGGAATAGGTATGGGAACCGTCGGAATGCTGATCCTCTCTGTTTCTAATACACCATGGATATTTATGCTTGGTATAGTAACTTTTACAATTGGAGAGATGACGACCCATCCAAAATTCATCTCATATATAGGTCTGATTGCTCCTCCTGATAAAAAGGCTCTCTACCTTGGATACTCATTCCTGTACGGAGTAATTGGAAGCAGTATTGGCGGATTCCTGGGATCAAGGCTTTATATAAAATATGTTGATGAGATGGGCAACCCCTCAGCTTTGTGGATGATACTCTCTGCCATAGGCCTGTTTAGTATGGTATCACTTTGGCTATACAACAGATTTATAGTTAAAAGGAGTTAAAATAGCTATCGGTTTCCCCTCCTTCTCTTCGCTCTGAAGAGAAGTGAGGCGAGGGCCACTGAGATTAGCATCACAAATATCAGCAGAACAAAATCGTAGATTCCTCCGATTATTGGAAGATCTACGTTCATTCCGTATATACTGGCTATTAAAGTGGGTGGCATAAGCAGTAGTGAAACAAATGTGAAAATCCTCATTAGTTTGTTCTGCTCAAGATTAATCAAACCGATAACAGTATTCTGAAGATACTCCAGACGCTCAAAACTGAAATTTGTATGGTTTATCAGAGAGCTGACATCTCTCATCAGGATATTAAGCTTTGTGAAGACGTCTCTTGGGAATTTATCGCTCTTCATTATACTTGATATCATCCTCTGTTTATCTACAATATTCTCCCTTACCAACATTGTATTTTCCTGAAGTTGAGTAATCTCAAGAAGGAACTCCTCGTTTACTGCACCTCCGAGTGAAACTGTTTTTGAGTACTGCGCAATCTCTTTTGACATTAGCTCAATCATATCTGCATCAAGGTCAATCCTGTTTTCAAGAATTCCTACGAGAATATGATAGCCTGTCGGCATCATCCTGTAATTTGCCATTAGTTTCCTCTGAATGTCTGTAAAACTTCTAAGGGGAACATTTCTGATTGTAACAATAATTCCCTCGCAAAGAATAAACGAGACTGCCTCCATGCTATAGTTGTCTGGACCGGGAATAAGAAAGTTCGTATTTGCAAATATTGTTGTTTCGTTTTCGGAGTATCGCGAAGAGCTTTCAATCTCCTCTGCCTGTGCTCTACTCTGAATAGTTGTATTCAGATAGGTCTCAATTGCCCTCTTCTCCTCTCCGGTAGGAGACCAAAGATCAATCCAGAGAACATCATCATAACCCAGCTGGTCCAGCGATATTAATTCAGAGGTAGTTGCTACCTGTCCCTTATTCTTGTAAAAAATCTCAAGCATAATCTCATCCCTTTAATGGTTCTTAACTCAATTGTCTCTCCCGGCTATCGGGAGCAAATTAGCCAAACCATCGGACTCGGGACTTAAGCTCGTCAGGGGCAAGGCTCCAGAATTCTGACAGTCCCTTTCGCTTATCAGCATTAAAGTTATAAGAGATATTGTTTTTTAAATAATCCAGTGCATACTCTCTGTCAAAAACAGCAGAAAAACGCTCCGCACTCCTCTCAATGTTTGCCATACCAAATGCAAGAGCCTCATTGAAAGATTTTAAAAATTGCTCAGGCAACTCTTTGTTTGAAGTCCAGCAAGCAAATACAAACGGGAGCCTTTTGTATGAAATCCACTGCTCAGCCAAATCATAGGTATATCTGAATTTTTCAGAATTCAGCAAGGCCTTATCTCCAATAAGTATATAGGATTCATCTGTATCAAGGGAGTTCTCGGAAAAATTGAAATCAACGAATTCCGGGGAGATATTCCAGTAGTCTCTGCATAGAATTCTCGTCAGAAGGACAGATGTCCTGGACTCACTGTCAAGGTAAATCCTCTCAATATCCTTGACCTCTCTTCCGCTGCACAGAAGAACAGACGCAACCCTCCCCTCTGCTCCGATACAGTACTCAGATACAATAAACGGATTTGGGATATACGGGATTGAGGCAACAGGGACAAGACCAAGGTCTGCCTCGCCGGAGATAAGCTTGGCAGCAGTTATAGCTGGTGGCACAAACTCAAGCTGAATCATCCCGGATACAGGATGATTCTCTAGTCCATACACAAATGGAGCTGTGTTAAGATAGGATATGGCAGATACACGTACCTTCATATCCTGCAAAGTTAATTCAAAATTTCCAAATGCTCAACCAAAATCTTAATTCCTATGACAATAAGGATTACACCACCAACCACACCGGAACGTTTACCGGCCTTTAGTCCAACATATCGGCCCCATTTAATTCCTGTTATTGAAGCTATAAGAGTAGCAGCAAAGATGACTACAGTTGCAACGCCAATCTCTTTAAGGTTTACAGATGCCATTGCCAGCCCTACTCCCACTGCCAGAGCATCAATGCTTGTTGCTACCGAAGCGGAGATAAGCACACCTGCTCTTCTTAAATCCAGACACACATCTCTGTCATCTGAAAGAGAGTCTTTAATCATCTTGATTCCTATATAAAGCAAAATTGCAAAGGCAATCCAGTGATCAGCTGGACTTATAAATGACAAAAGTCCCTTCCCAGCAAACCACCCTGTCATAGTCAGGACAGCCTGAACTGAAGCAAAGGTTAAAACAATCCTTATAAATGCAAGCCTTGGTATCTGAGGAAGACATATGCCGGATGACAACGATACCGCAAAGGTATCGAAGCAGAGACCTATTGCCAGAAGTATGATCTCTGCCCCGGACATCTTTATGCTCTTTTACCCTCTCTTAGAAGATACATGCCTAAGAACGTGAACAATCCGTTAGCAATAAGAATAGTAAATCCAAAACCGAAGCCGAGCAACTCCTGTCCGGCATAATCAAGTATAAAGCACAATATTGGAGATGCAATTGCCACTAAAGGCATATACCTATCCTTTACAGTGTATTTTGTAAGAATTCCAAAGAAGAAAAATCCCAGTAGCGGTCCATATGTGTATGCAGCCAGAAGATAGACCAAATCTATTACCGTCTGATTGTTGACCTTATAAAGGACCAGAATTATCAGAAAAAAGAGGAAGGCAAACCCGGCGTGTGCGAATTGTCTGATTCTCTTTTTTCTCAACTCAGAGAGGTCACTCCTCTTTCCAAAACCCACGAAATCTATGCAGAAAGATGTGGTAAGTGAAGTAAGAGCTCCTCCTGCACTTGGATATGAGGCAGAAATAAGACCTATGATAAAGAACAGTCCTACACCTAAACCAAGATACTGACTGGCTATTGTTGGAAATAGTTTATCAGTCTGAGCCTTGGTAAATTCTCCAAGTTCGTTTGCTAGCCCGATGCCCTGCATTCCTCCAAGTTTAGAGCTCACAAAGATTGCTAATACAGCTCCCATTAACAGGAAGAAGAAATTCACCACTACAATTGTAATACTGGTAGTATATATGTTTTTCTGAGCCTCTCCAATATTTTTGCAGGAGAGGTTCTTCTGCATCATCTCCTGGTCAAGGCCTGTCATTACTATAGTGATAAATATCCCTGCTATGAACTGCTTAATTGCATTTGTAGAGTTGCTCCACTCCCAGTCCAGCCATTTAGCATACTCTGTACTTGAAACAGCTTTTGCCATATCTCCAATTCCCCATTGCATCTCCTTTGCCACAAAGAAAATAGTAAGACCAACTGCCAGAAGCATAAATGTTGTCTGTAAAACGTCAGTCCAGATTATGGTCTTAACACCTCCCTTAAATGTATAAAGAAATATAAGAAACATAAATACGAAAGCTACTACCCAAAAAGGGACAGAGTCCTGTGGCAGGAAGGTATGCAGTACTAAAACCACAACAAAGATTCTTACAGCAGCTCCGAGTATTCTGGAGACCATAAACACAGATGCTCCGGTTTTATAGGTAAAAAATCCGAATCTGTCTTCAAGATAACCATAGATTGACGTCAGATTCATCTTGTAATAAAGAGGGATCAGCACTTTTGCTATGACTATGTAACCCACTACAAAACCAAGCACCAGGGGCATATAGTAGAAGTTTTGATTCAGCACATTGCCCGGAACGGAAATAAATGTCACTCCGGATATTGAGGTTCCTACCATACCGTAAGCAACTATATACCATGGCGACTTTTTATTGCCTAAAAAGTATGATCCGCTGTCGGCCTTCCTGGAGGTAAGCCAGGAGATAAAGAAGAGAAGCGCTGTGTAAAGCGAGAAGGCTATCAGCAGCCAGGAGAGTGGAAATTCGTGTTGCATAGAATTGTTGTTTAAACTATTTATTAAGCGGCACAAATGGTTGACGGTTTTGGATTGAGCGTCCAAGGGTGACTTCATCTGTATACTCCAGATCGTCGCCAAAACCTACACCTCTGGCAATTGTGCTTATTCTTACATCAAATTGATTTAGCTTTTTAAAAATATAAAATGAGGTGGTCTCACCCTCCATAGTAGTGCTGAGAGCAAGAAAGACCTCCTGAACCGAGCCCTCTGCCACCCTGGATACAAGGTGGTCTATTGCTATATCGGATGGACCTGTTCCGTCCATTGGAGATATAATCCCTCCAAGAACATGGTAGAGACCATTATACTGGCCTGTATTATCAATGCTTATTACATCCCTTATGCTCTCCACAACGCATACCAAAGATCTGTCCCTTGAGGGGGAAGAGCATATTGGGCATAGGCCGGAGTCCGAAATCATGTTGCAGTTACTGCAGTATTTAATCTCGGTTCTCATTCTCTGCAGTGTTCCTGTAAATCTTTCAACATTCTCCGCGGGCTGCTTAAGGAGGTGCAGAGCAAATCTGAGAGCACTCTTCCTTCCAATACCCGGCAAAGATGAAAGTTCATCAACTGCATCCTGCAAAAGTGAAGATAATAGGTTGTTTCTGAACATTTATCCGGCTGTTAGCGGTTCAGATAAAAATCCACAGCCCTTCTCACAGATCCATGTTCAAGAAGAAGCGATTTTGCCAATTCATAGTCCTCAATTGAGGCCTCTTCCATAATCATCTTTGTGCCTCTGTCAACAAGTTTGGCATTGGTAAGCTGCATATCCACCATTTTGTTTCCTTTAACATGGCCAAGTTTGATCATTGCTGTTGTAGAGATCATATTAAGGACAAGCTTCTGAGCAGTACCGGATTTCATTCTTGTACTCCCGGTAACAAATTCGGGACCGACAACTGCCTCAATTGGAATATCAACCTCTGCGGCAAGCGGAGAGTTTGGGTTGCAGGTAACACAACCTGTAAGCAAACCCCTCTTCTTAGCCTCCCTAACCGCTCCAATTACATAAGGAGTTGTTCCTGAAGCAGCTATTCCAATAACAACATCGTCAATATCAATGCCAAATTGCTGCATATCATTCCACCCCATCTCCCAATTATCCTCCGCAGCCTCAACTGCTCTTCTTATTGCCGAATCACCTCCAGCAATTAGACCAATAACCAGATCATAAGGAGCACCGTATGTAGGGGGTATCTCAGATGCATCCAGAATTCCAAGCCTACCGCTTGTTCCTGCTCCAAGGTAGAACAATCTACCACCTCGTTTTACTCTCTCAACAATCCCATCTACAATCTTTTCTATCTGAGGGATGCATTTTTCTACAGCTAGAGGAACAGTTTTATCCTCCCTGTTCATATTCTGGAGTAGTTCCAGCGTTGACATTTTATCAAGGTCGCTATACCTTGATGGTTGCTCTGTTATCTTCATCGGGGTCAGTTTTACAATGATTTATGATACTGTACAAGTCCCTCTATGGGAGACTTAAGAATGGTACCCAGTTTAACACCCAGTTTTTCTGCTACCTGCGCAATAATATCCTGATAATGGTATGCTACCGAACCGACAAGGTTAACCTTGAATTTTTTGTAATCATACTGCATAATGTTTCTGGTGAAGAACTCCTCAAAACTATCTCTTAAAAGCTTGTCAACATGAGGATTGTCTCTGTTATCATTAAGAAAGACAGAAAATGTTGCCAGATATCTGTTAGGGAATGGCTGCCTGTAAACTCTCTCAATAACAGAACCATATGTTAAATCATATTTCTGGTTAAAGGCATCATTTAACTCCTTTGGAAGCTGCCTTTTGAGATAGTCAGAAATAAATTTTCTGCCCAAAACAGCTCCGCTCCCTTCGTCTCCCAGGATATAGCCACATGCAGGAACATTATCTGCAATCTCAGCACCGTCATAATAGCAGGAATTCGCACCTGTGCCTAGTATTGCTGCAATTCCGGGCTTTCTTCCGCATAAAGCTCTTGCGGCAGCAAGAAGATCTGAATAGGCGTTAGCCCTTGATTTCGGAAACACCTTTCTAAAGCAATTCTGAAGGACCTGAATCTTTTCAGGAGAAGCAACTCCGGCTCCATAAAAATGAATCTCAGTAACAGTTGCACTGATATCAGGCAGGAGATGCTGTTCCAGCTCATAAATTATCTGCTCTTCGCTCTGAAAAAATGGATTAATTCCTGCGGTTGTTATCTTCTGAACCGAACCGTCGCTGTGGATAGCTCTCCAATCTACTTTGGTAGAGCCGCTGTCTGCTATTAAACGCATATATGTGGGGTTTATTGAGTTCGCAAAGGTAATCAATTTGACCAACTATTTCAAAACAACGGGGAACTTTCTCCAGTGAATATAACCCGCTACAGCGGCTATCATATATACAATATATAGTATTGCAGTCGCATAGAGTCCCTGCCAAAAGAACAGCAGTGCCGCAGCCATGTCTGCCACTATCCAAAGCAGCCAGTTTTCAATATGCTTTTTTGAAACCCACCAAGTTGCCAGCATACTCAATACAGCAACAAATGAGTCAAGCACTGGGAAGGGGTCATCGCTATAATTTTTCAAAATATAATGAACTGTAAGAAACCCTGCAAAACCGGCTATTATTGAAATAAGAGCCCTCATGAGCGGTAACCTGACGGTAATCTCGCAATCCATTCCCAAATCACCCTCATTTTTATAATATCTTTCTGTCTTTTTGCCTCCCCCCCACTCTACCCAACCGTAAAAACTTACAAAAAGATAGTAGAACTGAAGGATAGCAGCTGCATGCAGTGAGGATTTAAAAAATACGACTATGTACATAAGGGCAGAGAGGGCTCCCACTATCCACATAGCCCTCTTCTGTCTAATCTCAAGGATTACATAAACAAATCCGGTTATAGCACCTGTTACCTCAATCCAATCCATCAGAATCTGAATGATGCCTTAACCATAAAATTAATTCCGGCCTGAGGATACAGACCCTCCTCAATATATTCCGGAGAACCATCTGCAAATTTTGCCATATATACCCATGCATTGGAAAAATATTTTCTGTTAAGCAGATTGTCAACATACAAACCAAGCTCAAGTTCAGATGTTCCTCTGATTTTAAAGCTCTTCATTCCTTTAAATCCCATTACAAAATAAGATGGGATTGACCTATCATCGCTTGAGGTGTTGTCGTAAAACTGCCTGCCGACATGTTTACCATATATTGATAGAGACGAAGTGGATGAGGGTATGATTGTAACCATTCCCATTCCGACAGAGGATGGCGAGTATGGCAAATTTGTGCTTTTAAAAAATTGGCTATACTGGGGCATTGGAGACCAGTCATTTGGATTGTCGTAAAGCTCCGTCCAGTGAGTGTAGTCCTTAATTTTATTCAGACTTAGTGAGAGATTTCCGTCAATTCTTATAAACCCTGCAGGAGACCAGGCGGCCGCAATCTCCACCCCTCTCCTGAAAGAGACCGGAACATTCTCTTTGATTACATAACCCGTTTCACTCAATCTTCCAGTAGGGACAAGCTGATCCTTGTACTCCATAAAATATAAATTTGCAGAAAGAGTGATACTTTTTGAAGAGAATGAGTATCCTGCCTCAATGTCAATTAACCTTTCTGGTTTTATCAGTTCTGCCCTTCCAGCCTTAATTGACTCCTTTATGTCGGATCTTCCCGGCTCTTTTCTTCCTATTGATGCCGACACATAGTATCTGCTTCTTCCCGGATTGTATGTTATACCCGCTTTTGGGTTAAAGAAGTTATAATTCATATCATAGTCCAGTGTTACGAAATCTTTATCTTTTCCCCTCAGCGAATAGTTGATTTTTCTGTACTGCAGATCACCAAATGCAATGATGTCTCCCCCAAGATTAAGCTCTCCCCTTGAAAATACAGAGAGATCTCCCTTATAACCATCGTTTATGTACCACTGATAGTTTTCAGGAATATTCTCCCTCCACATGGCCCAAATTAAATTGCCAAAATGAGAACCATCATAGTATGAGTAAGAGATTCCGGTTGTAGATTTAACCACTTTTGAACTGTAGTGCAGTGTTGATGAGGCAGCATAGTAGCTGTTGGCCAGCGCCTGTCTGATAATAACATCAGAGCGCTTATAATTAACTCCGTCTACATTTTGGACAGAAAGGCCATAATCAGAGAATTTTCTGTTCACTTTAAAATTCTCATAATAGCCTTCACCTCCTGTATAGTGCAGAGTAGTGCTCCAGTTAAGCCCCTCTGCCAGCTCACTGGTTATTATGGCCTGGATATGATGCTGAGAATAGTTGTCTGTTTCATTATCATAATATTTAACATTTCCGGCCTGATCCCAGTACATTCCGGCAGGATTGAATCTGCGGTCTATCGCCATCATATCTCTTGAAATACCCTCCCAGGTTATACCGGTAACCTGATTGCCAAATATATAATTTAGCCTTACAGAGCTCCTTCCTCCATACCACCCGGCTGTTGCAAACAGAGAGGACAGATTGCTTTTTGCATTTCTTACATATCCCTCTCCGATACTTTTTGAATACCTTATATCAAACGAAAGACCTGACTTTAAAAGTCCTGTTCCTGCACCTGCAGTTGAGGTAAAACTCTTATAGCTTCCCGCTCCAATTTCTGCCACTCCGTAAGGCTCAGGCGAGGTAAACAGGGTTCTTAGGTTTAAACTTGCTCCAAATGCCCCTGGTCCATTAGTAGATGTTCCGACCCCTCTCTGAAGCTGTATATCTTGAATAAATGAACTGAAGGCTGGAATATTAACCCAGAAAACTTCCTGGGATTCTGCATCATTAAGAGCAATACCATTTACCGTTACATTGGTCCTTGATCCGTCGCTGCCTCTAACTCTCATGGTAGAGTAACCAAGTCCGTTACCCCCTTCAGTTGAAGAGACTACTGAAGGCATGAGAGATAGAGCCATAGGAATTGAATGAACCGGGGAGATCTTTCTAACCTCGTCCCTTTTCAGTTCTGAGTGACTTACCGGTGTGTTTTTTCCGGCTCGCCATGCCTCAACGACAATGCTGTCTAGTTTGTTAATTATTGTTTTCTCATTCTGCCCCTCCATCTGGGCAAGGACCATAATTGGTGAGAAAAGCACCCCGCAAAATAAAGCTAATCTTTTCATTTAAAATTATTTTATATGCAGGGGGATACAGAGATACAAGGAATCGCTTTCCCTACGCCGGCATTATCCGGATCAGGTGAAAAGGGTGTAATCTCAGCCCGAAAGGGCACCCCCAAGCATTTGTTAATGCACGGCAAATATAAATAAAATTCTGAGCTTGGACCAATTATTAGTACATTTGCAACCGGTGGGTCGCTCTGTCGCTCTTCAGTAATGAGGGGAGGAAAGTCCGGACAGGAAAGAGCAAGACTCTGTGGAAAGCACAGCTGGGGGTAACTTCAGGTAAATCGTAACAGAAAAGAACCGCCCTCTTTGAGGGTAAGGGTGAAAATGCGGGGTAAGAGCCCACAGCCTGTAGTGGCAACACTACAGGAGTACGACCAGTCTCCTGCAAGGCCAAGTATACCGGCAGTTAAGGGCTGCTCGTCCGTTGTCGGGGGGTAGGCTGCATCAGATAAATGGCAGAGACCTTTTTTAGGTACAGAATCCGGCTTACAGACCCACCTTTTTTTATTGATTCAATTATTTTCTCAGAAAAGCGTCGGGTGATCTTCGTCAAACCTTGATAAAACGGTGGAGATAATAGCCTCTCGGCAGAATTTAGCCTGTGAACTCACCTTATACCTTTTACAGTATAACTGTATTGCCTCCATCTCCTTGTCGTTAAATAAGATGGTCTTTCTGTGGCGTCTTGGAGCACTTTTTTTATTTTTTTTCAAGGCGCTCCTTAAGTATAGATTTATAACCATCTAAACCCTTCAATGGATAGCTTTTCTCTGCCACATCAAGCCACTCTAAAGCAAGAGCATACTGCTCCATCATTTCCAAAGCAACAGCTACGTTGAACGCAGCAGATGCTTTTTTTACCGGAACGGCACTCTCTGTCAATGACATCCAAATCTCCATTGCCTCACGCCATTTGAACTCCTGAGAGAGTCTGTAGGCATTCCCCCAGCTACCATTTACATATGAGTAAAGATATCTCTCAACAGGAAGCCATGTGTCAAAAAATCTTGAGGTGAATGAGTAACCCAGCTTTTTAGATATCTCATACATTGAAGAGTAGAGTCTTGAAGCGACGATCTCATCATTCAGATCCATCTTAGTGATTACCTCCCAGTAAATTGTGTCAGCAACCTCTCGTTTCAATAAGGGAGCACCTGAGATTCCGTCATATAACCCCACATCCATTATAAACGGAAGTGAAACATAAGTTAATCCGGCATTTCCATCACCTCTCTCTCCTGAAACTTTGTAGAGCTGCATTGAACCAATCTCCAAACTCTCAACAATAAACAGCAGATCCGAACTTGAGTTAAAAGAGAGGCCTCTCACATAAGCCGGGTTATCAAGGTTTGCTCTGTCTGCCTCAGTATGATTGAAGACCTTGACAGATCCTGTATCCAGGAAGAGGTTTGCCTCCAGACCCTCAGCAATTCCGAGAGCCATATTAATCATTATAAGAGAGTCAGACTCAAATCTTGAAATATAAGACGAATCCTTAAGTTCATCCGTTGAGGAGAATACCGTAATTGTTCTTTCAGAAAAATCTACATTGAACTCAGCCGGGATTCGCTGGTCAACATTGAAAATCTCAATAACAGGACCGCATGATTGCAATAAAAAAGCAATCAAAATTACGCTTGCGGCAATTACAAATCTGTCTCTTTTCATAATTTTAAAGATATTCCCAGAATTTTTTCATTACATCATATAGAACATCAGACTCATACTCAACAAAAAGTGGCTCCTGGCCCTCGTCTTGCTGTACCTCCAGCTCCATTTTATAAGGGCTTTCCATTTTGAAAACACACCCTTTTTCAAGGTCTAAAAGGGCCCTCTCAACGCCAACTCTTATCTCTTCATAAACCCTTACCGGAGATTTGCTCATTGCGCAGTTCCTCCCATATGCAAATTTGGTCTCAACTGTCTCTATCGGTCCAAAATTTTCAAAAGCCTCCTTGCAGGCCATATTGTCGCCTGAAAGAAAAACAACAGGAACCCCAAACTGTGCAGCATAGAGAGCATTGAATGCGGGTTCAAAGAGTGGTCTTCCATTTATCCTGAAGTCATTTACTTTTAGAGACATTGTATGAGACAATGTACCCATAGACTCACCTGCTCTTGCATGGGCACCAATAAACAATAGTGCGTCATAGGTAGAGTCAATACCCAGTACCATAGTGTGAGGAGTTCCCGGGACTCTGCCCTTCGTGAGTTTTGCCCTTGAATCAAGAAGCAATGGGTTTACATTTATATTTCCTGAGTGGCCGTCTCTTACAATGATCTCTACAGCCCCGGCTGCAACCGCCCCCTCAATTGCAGCATTAATTTCTCCGGTGAGTATATCGCAATTCCTGTCAAAGTGGGGATGTCCCGGATATATTTCGTCCCAGTTAACGACGTTCGTAACACCCTCAAAATCTACCTGAATCATTATTTTCAGTCCCTTACCACTCTTGCCTCTGATAGAATTTAAATTTAGATTACTCATGATCCGGCATTTATTAATAATTACATCTTCATTCCGCCACACACAGAAATCACCTGTCCGGTGACATAAGATGAGAGATCAGAAGCAAGAAATGTGCACACATCTGCTACATCTTCAGGTTTACCACCTCTTCTCAGTGGAATCTGTTCAGCCCACTGCTTCTTGACATCCTCTGGAAGTTTATCGGTCATCTCTGTAATTATAAATCCAGGAGCAACAGCATTTGCTCTTACACCCCTTGAACCCAACTCCTGAGCAATTGATTTTGTAAGGCCAATCATTCCTGCCTTGGATGCAGAGTAGTTTGACTGTCCGGCATTTCCGCCAACCCCTACAACTGAACTCATATTTATTATGGATCCAGTTCTCTGCCTCATCATCACTGGTGTTACTGCGTGAACAAAGTTGAATGCACTTTTAAGATTTACATTAATAACAGCATCCCACTGCTGCTCGCTCATTCTCATCATTAGTCCATCCTTTGTAATTCCGGCATTGTTTACAAGTATGTCAATTTTTCCAAACTCCTTCACAACCTGCTCAACAACAGCATGAGACTCCTCAAAGTTTGCGGCGTTTGAAGCTATTGCAAGTGCCTTTACTCCAAATGACTCAATCTCCTCTTTTGTCTTTAATCCATTATCATCAATTGACAAATCAGTAAATGCAACATCAGCACCTTCTGATGCATATTTTAGAGCAATCGCTTTGCCTATTCCTCTTGCAGCTCCGGTTATAAGAGCCACCTTACCTTCTAGTAGTTTCATCTTTATTAAAAATTACATTAACAATCATTTAACAATATTTGCGGTAAGATCATACTCTCCCGCACTTTCAATCTTAGCGTCAACAAATGTACCAATAATATCTTTTGTTGAGAAACCTTTTGGAAACTCTCTTTTTCCCATCAGTATCTCTCCGTCAACCTCAGGGCTCTCCTTTGCACTTCTCGCAACGAATACATCATCATCCTCATAATCAACAATAACCCTCTCTACAGAGCCTACTCTTGATATATTATACTGCAAAGAGATCCCACTTTGAAGCTCCATAAGTGTATCGTATCTCTCCTGTTTCTCCCTTCCCCTTATTGTATCTTTTAGATTCGTTGCTCCCCAGGTACCCTCCTCCTCTGAATAGGTAAAAGCCCCCAACCTTTCAAACCTAGCCTCCTCTACAAATTTGAGAAGCTCCTTAAATGCCCTTTTATCCTCTCCGGGATGGCCTACAATCATTGTCGTTCTCAAAGAAATTCCCGGCACTTTTTTCCTGAACCTCTCCACAAGCGCTCTTGTAGCTGAGCCATCAATTGAGCGCCTCATATTTGCAAGAACTTTATCATTAACATGCTGAAGAGGAATATCCAGATATTTACAGATTTTATCATTAGAGGCCATAATCTCAAGAACATCCTCCGGAAAGCCGGCAGGATAGGAATAGAGAAGCCTTATCCACTCTATACCATTAATAAGGCTCAGCCTCTCCATCAAACCGGAAAGTGCTCTTTTTTTATAAAGGTCAAGACCATAGTACGTTGTGTCCTGTGCCACTAATATCAACTCCTTAACACCCATGGATGCAAGGTTAGAAGCCTCTTCAATAAGGAGTTCCTGAGGAACAGATTTATGAGGACCTCTTATGAGTGGAATTGAACAATAAGAGCACACTCTGTCACACCCCTCAGATATCTTAAGGTATGCATAGTGTGATGGGGTAGTTAGGTATCTGTGGGCCTCCAGACATGAGTTCCACTCCTTTCCCAGAGCTGCCATAACAGATTTTGCATCAAATGCTCCGTAAAAACCATCTACCTCCGGAATAGACTGCTCAAGTTCAAGAAGATATCTTTGAGAGAGACATCCAAAAACATGAACCTCCTTTATGTATCCTCTGCTCTTTGCCTCAACAGCAGAAAGTATTGCCTCAATGCTCTCCTTTTTGGCATCTTTGATAAAACCACAAGTGTTTATTACAACGGCATCTGCCTTTGCCTGAGAGAGATCCTCACCTTCCGGTGATATTGTAATACCAGATTCAAATATCTGCTTAAGCAAATGTTCTGAATCTACTCTGTTTTTTGAACAACCTAACGTAACAAGCTGAATACGTTCTATTTTCATTCAGCAGACTCCTCTTCTCCCTCCTGAAGAAACTCAAGAGTGGCGAACTCCTTAAGTGTGTTGTACCACTCAACAACCTTTTTCATATGAGAAGCATAAAACCTGTCCCTGTCATAGTCAGGTATCACTTCATTAAAGAAGCTCTTCAGAATTGCTGTGTCTGACTTTCCAGACGGAGCACTCTCCTCTCCAAGTTTTGTCTTCATCTTTTCAAACAGCTCTTGCAATTTAACATCTCCATCTTCTGTAAAAACAGATATGTCTGAAAGCGATGACATTTTAGCACTCATTCCGCATGCCATTCGCTTTTTGTCTGCAAGTGACTCTACAATAACTCCGGAATTTGCCTGCGCCACATATTTAAAAAGACCCGCATAACCGGATACCGTAAGAATTTTCTGTAAATTAGTCTTCATTCTCAATTATATTAATTTTTATACAATTCCTCTATCTTTTTTTATCTTTTCGTAAGCTTCATTTATCTTCTTGAACTTCTCCTCTGCCGCTCTCTGAACATCGGCCCCAAGACTTGAAACCTTATCCGGATGGTGTTTTACGGCCATCCTTTTATATGCTCTCTTTATCTCTTCATCTGTTGCACTTTTATCAATTTCAAGTATTTTGTAGGCTGCATCTATTCCGCTGTCAAACATCGCAAACACCGACTCTCCATCCTGGTATGGTATTGACATGGCTGCAGATATTCTTCTAAGCATTGCAATTTCATCACTGCTTACAAATCCGTCAGCTCTTGCTATACCTGTTAAATAATGAAGAAGTTGCAACCTTGTTGCTGCATTTGTATTGAGTTTGATTTGAGCACATACAGCCTCAATATCAACATCCTTTTTCAAAAGGTCTCTTAATAACAGGGTTGCTTCTGCTGCGGCATCCTCACCAAAATTTTGAGAGATAAATCTCTTAACAAAGTCTAATTCACTCTTCAGAACCCTGCTGTCCGCCTTCATTATTGCAGATGACAGCACAAGCAGAGAGACAAGAAAACTGTTCCTCTGTTCAGCACCTGAATAGGCTGAGCCTCCTCTGCCGGTTCTGGTAGAAGAATCCCCCTTTTCAAAAAACGAGCCCAGTGCAAAACCGAGCAAACCTCCAATCGGACCACCCAGAGCCCAGCCCAGAGCGCCCGAGATCCATTTTCCGTACCCCATTAAATTTCTGGTTTAATACCTGTTTGATTAAATATCTTCATCACCTGTGGCATAATTGCCCTCTTTCCATCTGCAAAGATAACGAAATCCGCCATTTTTAACCTCTTCTCGTCGCTCCACTGTCTGGACATCCTCTCCCTGACAGCCTCCTCAGAAATTGAATCCCTCTTCATGACTCTTTTTATTCTCTCCTCTTCTGGAGCAACAACAACAATTACTTTGTCTGCAATAACATGAAATCTGTTAGTCTCTAAAAATATTGCAGACTCATATATTACAGCCTTATGTCCCTCTCGCTCCATCTGGTCTCTCCAAATATAAAAATCGTTGAGAACTTCAGGGTGAACAAGGTCATTTACCATTTTCAGAAGTTCAGGATTAGAAAATATCTTTGCAGCCATTATGTCCCTTCTTATACCATTTTTAGACAGAATATCTCTGCCTAAAAGATTTGCAAGGTTCTCTACAAGTTTTGTGTTTGTTTTGTACAACTCCTTTGCTCTTATATCGGCAATGTATGCAGGCAGTCCGAGTGAGGAGATGAGCCTTACAAGGTAAGACTTCCCGCTGCCTATCCCTCCTGTTACTGCAAAACAAAACATAATCAACTATTTTACTGTATCTGATACTGCATTTCTAACCTCAATAAAAGGAGGTTCTGCTCTCCATGAGAGAATTCCTCTTTGCTCTCCTGTTAGTCTGACCTTAACTACTCCGCTAAGTGAGTTTTCAAATTCCAGGTAATCCGCCTCTGCCCCCAATAGAGATTGTTCAACCGGAGAAGAGTCAAAACGCTCTCTGTAGTATAACAATACCTCAGCAGGAGATGCCTTTAAAGCAGCTCCAGGCGGAAGATTAACAAATGTCACAGGTACTACCCAGCTCTTCTCCACATATCTTACAACATCAAAGTAGTAGAGAATATCACCCTGAGAGAATCTTACCCCTGCCATTGGTATAAGTTCAGCCATCCCCTCAGCCGGAGAGTTCAGATTGTCAAGTTTAATTCCCTTTGTAAAGACTGAGTCAATTTGGGACAGTAGAGAGCTCTCTCCATAAATAGTTACTGAATCAGGTGTTACTCGCGGCTGTGAAGCCAGCATATGCTGTGAGGCAAATGAGATTGAAAATCTACTCTTAACCGGAACCCTTTTATTTGTCTGACCGGGAAACAGGAAGAAGAGTGAGTCTGTTGTAAATGACTCAACAAAAACGTTATTTCCAAATGACTGAATTAACTTTTCATTTACGTCTTTCACCAAAATAAAGAATCCATCCTTTACACCTGCTCTCTTCCTTACAGCTCGTCTATCAGGGGATATCCTGACTCTGCTTTCAACTCCGGAAAAGCGATGTTGAATAATGTAAAAACCGGTAGCTTTTCCCCTTACAATCAGAAGATTTTCCGAATCAGCCTCGGAGCTTCTGCCCTCCAAACCAACGGATGCAGTAACTTTGTACTGCATGTAGACTGTATAGCTCTCTGAGAGTTTATGTATAGACCATATGATAAAAGCAAGAAAGAGACAGAACAAAAACAGTAAGATTTGTCTGCCCCTTTCATAGGAGATGTTTAAAAACCTAAGCTTTATCATAGTAAAGCCTTTAAATTATTTCTGTGGGATATCTGAAATATCCTTTACAATAGAAGACTTGTCAACCTTGATTTTGACGTTGCTGTCAACCTCAAGAAGGATAAAGCTATCTTTATCGTTAACCTCAGCAACCCTTCCGTAAATACCACCTGCTGTTATTACCTTATCGCCTTTTGAAAGAGACTGACGGAACTTAACAAGCTCTTTCTGTTTTTTTTGTTGAGGACGTATCATAAAAAAATACATCACAACAAAGATTAAGCCCATCATTATGAGGAAGCTCCAGTTTCCTGAACCTGCGCCTGCCGGTTGAGTCTGTAAAAATGTTAGAAAATTCATCTTATCGTTTATTAAAATATCATTACAAAATTAATCATTCTGCCGAGCCTACCAAACCTCTGCCCCTCTTCTCAACCTTACCCTCTGACATTAATCCGGAAATAACCTTATCAAGAATACCGTTTACGAACACGTAACTGTTGGGAGTACTAAAGAATTTAGAGAGCTCCACATACTCATTAATTGTTACTTTAACCGGTATATCGTGAAACTCTGCCGCTTCAGTTATACCAAGCACTATTAAAACAGTATCCGTTGCAGCAAGGCGTTCGATATCCCAGTTTTTCAAATAGCCACTCATCAGCTCTACATATTTTGTATAGTTAAGCATAGACTTCTCAAGCAGTCTGACTGCATACTCCCTGTCGTCATCTTTCAGAAAGAGAGATGGATGCCTGAGCTTGCTGCGTTCATTCAAAACCGATAGTCTCTTTGTTATAACATTGATGACATACTCAAGGTCGTCTGTCCACAGCAGAGAGAGATCTTCCAAAGTTGCATGAAGATCATCGCAATCCTCAAGCTCCTCCTCAAAAAATCTTATAACAAATGCAAGATCTGCGGCAAAGGAGCTCTCTTGTGAGTTCATATACTCTATGTAGTAGTCAGAGGATATCATAGATGAGAAAATCTTCTTTACCAAAGCCTGGTGGGCATTCCAGAAAAGAGATCTTTTTTCGCAGAACTCACTGAGCTCTCTGTTCTCATCTAGCATATTTATTACTCTGTTCTCAACAAAACGCATGTTGGGATTCATCTCCTCCTCTGTTGGATGGAACTTTTTCAGCCCAATCTCAATCTTCGCCTGGGCTGTTTTCATTACAGCAACAGGAAGAGAGAGAATAAAATAGTATAGTTCAAGACTCTTTTCGCAACTATTGAGCAACTCACCCTCAGCCCCTGTAATTGAAAAGGAATCGGATCCTACTCTTCCGAAAAGTGTTTTAAAAACCTTTACTCTTATTAGCCTTCTGTTAATCATAAATTTTATTCAATATGCAAATATTTTGCAAAGATAGGTTTTTGTGCACAAAAAATAATTTTATCTTTGTCAGGCAAATCTAAATTGAACAAAAATGTACTTCGAAGACTTTGACATTAACGATGCACAGGAGAGGAACGGGGATGATGTTTTTTCAAAACCGGTGAGAGCCGGCAAACGCACCTATTTCTTTGATGTAAAGGCAACCAAGAACAACGACTACTACCTCACAATTACTGAAAGCAAAAGAAGGCTGGACCGTGACGGAAGGTTCGTTTATGACAAACATAAAATATTCCTTTACAAGGAGGATTTTGAAAAATTCTCTCAAGGTCTTGAAGAGATAATAAAATATATACGTGATAATGCACCTCAAACGCTAGAGAGGCCAACAAGAGAAGGTACAGGTTCATTCTCTGATGTTAATTTTGAGGAGTTATAGACACAATTGCACAAATTGCATTGAAATATAAAAAGAAGAGCCGGTGTTTGAATACCGGCTCTTCTTTTTAAACACAGATTTTTAATCTGTCTGAGGTACCAAGCAGAATCGAACTGCTGTACGCGGTTTTGCAGACCGCTGCCTAACCGCTCGGCCATGGTACCAGTTAGGGGATGCAAATGTATGAATTTTTTTTATACATCCAAAATCCATCAATTCGCAAGCTCTTTTTTTCCTGTAATATTGCTAATAAAAATTCCTGAGACAATTAAAGCAAGCCCCGCTATAGTCAGCAATTGAATCTCTTCTCCCAAAACCCTGTTTATAATAATAAATGAGAGCATTGGTGCAAGATATATCATCTGAGTAATGATAACTCTGTCAGATGCAATATTAAGAGCCTTATTCCATAAAATAAAAGTAATTCCCATTTCAAAAAGACCAACATAAACTGCAGCAAAAAAAGGAGTACCGAAAGTTATCGGTTCAGGGAATATTAAGTACACTATCAATAGATAAATAACTCCTGTCAGGAAATTCCTGAACAGCTCCTCTGCCGGATCTTTTGAGTTATCAATTTTAAGCATCCAGTACAAAGCCCATATCACTGTACTAGTGAGAATTAAAACAATACCGGCAAGCGATAATGTACCCGATGAGTCAGCCCCGTTATTGAGAGATAAGATAACAACTCCGCCAAAGCTGACTGCAACTCCCAAAGCCTGTTTAAAGCCTATCTTCTGTTTCATGAATATTGCCATAAGCACTATCATTACAACCTGCCATGAGAAGTTCATAGGTTGTGCAATCTGGGCCGGCAAAAGCGAGTACCCTTTGAAAAGAATGAGGTAATAGATGAATGGATTCAATGCTCCCTGCCAAACGGAACGGATAAGAGTCTCTCTGTCAATAAGAGACCTCAATGTTTTTAATAATTTACCATTGATTCCTAAATTGATGGCAAATACAAACAGTGCAGTTGTTGATGATATTATCAATAGCGTTACAGCTCCCATACCACCAAGAGCGAGTTTGAATGCTGTAGCCACCGTGGCCCAGAAGAAGACCACAAACGATGCCATAACTATAGCTCGTCTCTGATTTCTCATTTTTTGAATTTAGGATTAATTATATGATCAGACTGCTGGAGAAGTTTCCCTTTTAAAAGAGGGTGAATTTCAGCCTGATTCAGGTAATTGGTAATAAGTTCTGAGGCATGATCTCCTCTCTGACCTGTGAGAAGAGCCTGGAGCCAGTTCCTTGGGAAGAAAATATCTCCTGTTTTCTGAATCTCCGGAAGGATACTCAAAGCCGGGGCAATATAGTCAACAGCCTCCTCCTGTCGCGAAGTATGACACAAAAAACCAAGGGCAGAGGTAGCCCAAGGTTCAACATCTCTCCCCTCGCTTTTTAACAGGGCTCTGAATACTGAGTCTCTAACAGCTTTATCCGGAGATGCTGCCGGATATATAAAATTGAACTCCTCTTTCCTGTCTTCTCCTGTCAGCCTTGAGAGAGTTACCATCTTAATTTGACTGTATAACTCAGGATTTCTGATTGCCGCCTCATAAGCAATATTCATTAAATCTCTTTCGCTAAAATTTAATCCTGGATATTTGCTACTATTTATCAAGAGGTCACAAATTCTTTCAGACCAAATCTCTCCCCAGGCAAATCTTGTTAATGATCTTATAGCAGTTATTCTGAACTCCTCTCTTCTGTCTGACATGGCAATATTCCACAAACAATCTGCTGCTCTCCCGGAGCTCTCACTATTAAATAAATATAGAGTATTTATCCTGGACAGATAGCTTACAGCCCTGGAAAATATTAGCTTATCCTCTTCAAGCTGAAGCATTTCACAAATCCCGTCAGAAAATCTTTCCGGCAGTAAAATTCCTGCCAACGCATTTTCAAATAGCGTTGTAAGAAGAGAACCCCTTGTTACAGGGACACAGTCAGATATTCTCTGGAGAAGCATCTCGATATTAGATGAGTCGGTAATAAAAAGCCCATATGCCCTTCCGTCAACATTTGGATAGATTACACCATCTTCTGAGGGGATATTCAACATACTCTGGCGCCACTCCAGGCCTCTCTCAAACGGGTCTCTCTGCTCAACAGAAACTCCTCCGCTGTCAGAGAGTTTTAATATTATTTCTGGTCTGCCCCGCTCTTTTATCCACACATCGCTCCAGGATTTTAAATCCTCCACTGTATAGCCATCCAGAATCTCAACAAGGTTATCCCAGGTGGCGTTGGAGTAAGCGTACCTTTGCAGATACTCCTGAATCCCTTTTCTGAAAGCCTCCTCTCCAATCATCTCCACCATCATATCCATTACAATAGGAGCCTTGTTATAAATTATGTTTCCATAAATCAAACCTGCATTTTCAAGATTATCAAGTGGCTGATGAATAGAATTTGCTCCGGCAGTACGATCTTCATCATATGCAGGCGGAAAATAGCTGTCTGTAAATGCCAGTTTATGGTCAATATCCGGGAATAGAGGAGCAACCATTCTGGCAGCAAACCAGTTAGCAAAAACCTCCTTTGTCCACACATCATCAAACCACTTCATCGTTACTAAATCTCCAAACCACATATGCGCAGTTTCGTGTGCAATAAGCTTGGCCCTTGCAAACCTTTCCGCAGTAGTTGGACGCTCTCCTGTAAAGAGTGTCCTGTCGGCATAAAGTGTGGCTCCAGCATGCTCCATTCCTCCGTATTGAAAACCGGGAATAATGGCAATGTCGTATTTTGAGAATGGATATGGTATTCCGGTATAATCCTCCAGCCACTTCAAAGAGGAGGAAATCTGTGCACCTATCGTGTCGCACTGAGCAACTCTGAATGGAAGACTTTCTCTGTGGAATATAGTTATGCTCCTACCACTGGAATTAACCTTGTGTTCGTTGAATATTCCTGCTACAAAAGAAAAAAGATATGTCGGCAAAGGTTCTGTTGGGGAGAATTTAACAACTCCCGCTTCTCTCTTCTCTTCATACGAGTTTGACATTGCCACCCACCCCTCAGGAAGTCTCAGAGAGAGCTCATATACGGCTTTTATATCCGGCTGGTCAAAACAGGGAAACAGAGTCCTGGCCCTGTCGGGTACTAATAATGTGTATAAAAGGTCTTCTCTTCTGTTAAGGGATTGGTCACTTGCAGTAAATTTAGCATAGAGTGTGTTCTCTCCTCTTTTGAGATACCTCCTCTTAATAGTCAGATGCTCGTCAATGATCTCCGGGACTATCTCTTTACCGTTTACAATAAGAGCAGAGACAGGATTCAGGGAGTCATGAAGAAAATCAAGGTAGATGGTTTCAACCCTATTTAAAGAAAATTTTATTGTTGCTACTCCTTTAACTGAAGAGTCAATGTGATTTGGTATGGAAAACTCCAGGCTATACTTGACAGATGAAATATTTTGGAACCTTCTCTCCGCTAACTCCTTGCTGACACCAGTACCCGGACCTCCGTTTTGAGGCGTACATCCGCTCAGCAGTAACAGAATCAGTATGAGAAGTGCCTGTTTCATGTCAGCCTGATATCTGAAGAGAGAAGCTCTTCCAGCCATCTCCTGTCGGTATCATCAAAGTCATTAAGTTTGTCAGAGTCAATATCCAGTACTGCTGTTATACGCCCCCCTCTTATTACAGGCACCACAATTTCTGATTTTGAAAGAGAGCTGCAAGCAATATGGCCCGGAAACTCATCCACATCAGGAACAATTACGCTCTTTTCGCTCTTCCAGCATGTTCCGCATACACCTCTTCCATAAGCAATCCTTGTACAAGCAACTGGTCCCTGAAAAGGTCCCAAAACCAGTGAGCTACCATGTTGCGAGGAGTCATTCCTTACAATATAGAATCCAACCCACCAAAAACCGAAAGCCTCTTTTAAAGCTGCAGATATATTTGCCATGTTTGCTACATAATCATCTTCACCCTCCGTCAGCGCAATTATCTGGGGTATTAATGCCTTATAAATCTGCTCTTTGTTACCATTTGGTATTATTAGTGTCTCCATTAATTTCTAAATTTCTATTCTACATAAATAACCAAACCCTTCAGATACTCACCTTCTGGATGGTAAATATTTACAGGATGGTCTGCAGGCTGAGTGAGCCTGTGAAGAATTTTAACAGACCTTCCTGTTGAGGCGGCGGCGGAAAAAACTGCCTCGGAAAACGATGTCTTATCAACAACCTGAGAGCAGCTGTATGTGAAAATAACTCCTCCGGGGGCAATTTTTGATATTGCCATTGCATTTAACCTTTGATAAGCTCTGAGGGCATTCTGCAATGAACCTCTGTGTTTTGCGAAGGCAGGAGGATCTACCACCATAAGGTCGTAGTTGCCAGCCTCTGAGTCCCTGAGGAACTCAATTGCATCAGTAGTATATGAATTGTGGACTCTCTCTTGGGCAACTATTCCGGCAGCCATGTTAATCTCAATATTCCTCTCAAGGAGACTCATTGCCTTAGCAGAACTATCAACCGAGTCCACAGAGAGAGCTCCTCCCGCCAAAGCATATATTGAAAATCCTCCGGTATAGCAAAACAGATTCAACACCCTCTTTCCTCTTGCATACTTTGAAAGAAGGGCCCTGTTATCTCTCTGATCAAGGAAAAAGCCGGTTTTCTGACCTTTAATCCAGTCAACCGAGAAGAGAATACCATTCTCTTTTACTATCTCCTCTCCCTCTCTTTTTCCAAAAATGTACCTGTCAAAGAGATCCAAATCTGCCTTAAATGGTGCTGTAGATGAGCTTTTGTCGTAAACGGCAGTGAGCCTCTCTCCGAAGAGAGTCTTTAGTGCCTCTGCAATCTCTTTTCCGGCAAGGAACATCCCGGCAGAATGGGCCTGCATAACTGCGCAATCTCCGTAAATATCCACAATCAAACCCGGAAGATTATCCCCCTCGCCATGAATAAGCCTGTACGCTGTGTTATGGACGCTGACCACTCCGGCAGCCTCCCTTAGTTTCAGTGCAGCAGTAAGCCTGTCTATCCAAAAGTTTTTTCCCGGGGCCTCTCCTCCAAATGAGAGCATACGGACAGCAATGGAGCCAACCTGATAATGGCCAAAACCGATGGTCTCACCGGCAGACGAGACAACCCTTACAATGTCTCCCTCTGCCACATCTCCATCAATCCTTACAATTGCTCCGGAGAAGACCCACGGATGGAATCTTCTGAGAGACTCTTCCCTTCCTCTTTTAAGTATTATCTCTTTTTTCATTATTTTGTAAAAGTTTCGGTGTGCTGAGCAGTTTAAGATACATCTGCCTGCAAATCCACGCATCAACTGCAGCATAGTTAATTTGAGCCTCAGTTAGCACCTCTGCCTCCCAGTTTGAGAGTTGCTGAGATTTGGAGACTTTCACCCCAAGCACTATTGCGGCCATCTTTCTTACGCTCTTCTCCTTTATTCCCCAGCTCTCGCCAATAGACTGCAAATCTACAAAACCTCTTGGAACAAATTTTGTGTACCTCTGCAAACCTCTGATATCGTCCGTAACAGCAGCACCAACTTTTATTATTTTTTTTGTAGAGAGCAGTTTACACAATGAATCGGGCATCCCTGTCTCGGTCAGTCTGAAGATAAATGCTCTTTCACCACCCGATAACTGAAGCAGAGCGACATTATTCCTTTTAACATTTGCCTGAAAAACAGGTTTTGTCTCAGTATCAAAGCCGATTATCTTTTGCGAAGTGAGGTAATCTAAAGCACTTTCGTAAATCTCATCAATTTTGTCCAATATTGTCACCTCGCCGGTAAACTCTGCACTTTTCAGCTTATCAAGCTCTTCAGGTGAAATGGTAGATTTAAAGATCATTTTGTATTTACAAATTTCATTAAGACGTATGTTGCCGGCAATCTATTCTTGATTCTCTCAAGACTCTCCTCTGGAATAAACTCTCTGGACAACTCCCTATACACATAAGTATCTTTAAGCCCTACCAGTCCCCTTCCATATTTGAAATCAAATGTAAAGCCACCTCTAGGATCAAGACTTTCGGCAGAAAGAGATGGATTGGGAATACTTATGAAGGTTCTGAGTGATGCTGCTCTTTTGCTTTTATTTAGCAGTGAAGCCTCTCTAAGAGCGATGTATGTCTCAATTGCAACATATCGGGATGGATCAATAAAGTTAACGTTCTGCGAGAGCAAATCTCTGTATGGGTAGGAATCTCCTCTTTTAAGGTCTCTCAGCTCATTAACCATATTTTTCATAGTGTCAACAAGATAGGGATAATGAGTGCAGCCAAGTATGATATTTTCAATTTTTGCACCGCTATCCATGTTCCTGAATTTTTCAAGCAAAGAGACAAGATGGTATCTGGCATAGTTACCCGGCGAGTTCAGCTGAATATTGAGAATTTTACCCTCTTCAATACTGGTTAAAAGGGCATTACCGGCAGTGTCAAATTTATATGCATCCATAAGTGAGATGTTGATATACCCATCACCCTCTCCCAATGTTGGCCCCCTGTAATTATCCCTGGGGGCAACAGCCGTCAGATCTGTATAGTCAGGCTCCAGATCTACAGACTCTGCAAAGCCGGATCCCGCCTGGCTGACTACAATCGGTTTATAATCTCCCCTCTTTGCAAACATATCATTAATGGTTCTCTCATATCCGCCTGATGCTATAGTTCCTTCAGTGGCAAGAACACCAACCGCAGAGGGTGAGTCTGTGTTTACGGAGGAGAGCAGCTCCTCAACAGCCGCATTTATAACCCCAATAACTCTTGTCCCTTCATGTTCAGTCTTAAGGTAATCCTCAACCTCTGACAGAGCATTTGCAGTAGCTGTATTGCAGGCAATAACAAGAATTTTTGAGTTTATCTGCCTTTCAGTAAGGAATCTGGCATCGTTAACAACAAGCTGCTTTAGTACATCCCCTTTACCCATTGAATTATATATTCCATAAGGCATATTAACCTGATCCGCTAAAAAGACAAACTCTTCGTTTGCAAAATCAGGCAAACCGTCAGCTCCTCTCTCCCCATTAGTATTATTAAACTCATCAAGAGTAAGGAAAGCCTCCAAAACTGTCAACCCTCCGGTTCCGGAGTCAAACATCCCAACCGGCTGCCTGCTCTTATCTGTGCATGAAACAAGGATAACTGAGGATAGCAGCAAAAAGAGTGTGCCTCTACTTAACATACCTGAACGTTCCATATTGTGAAATTATTGTCGTCTCTGTCTCCTCTGACCTCTCAACTCTTCCTATTATTTTTGCATCAATCCCAAACTCCTTTGAAACTGAGATGATCTCTTTTGCACTCCCCTCATCTGTATAAATCTCCATTCTATGCCCCATATTAAAGACCTTGTACATCTCCCTCCAATCTGTGGCTGACTCTCTCTGAATAGCCCTGAAGAGAGGAGGAACGGGAAAGAGATTATCTTTTATAACAGAGAGTCCGTTTATAAAGTGAAGTATCTTGGTCTGCCCACCTCCGGAACAGTGAACCATACCATTGATTCTGCCCCTGCAACTCTCCAATACTTTTTTAATTACGGGTGCGTAGGTTCTTGTTGGTGAGAGCAGCAATTTCCCATATGTCAGTCCACTCTCAGGCTCAATCTCATCAAGTTTTAAAGAACCTGTATAGACGTACTCTTTTGGTATCTCTGAGTCGTAACTCTCGGGATATCTGTCAGCCAAATAGGATGAGAAGAGATCGTGTCTGGCTGATGTGAGCCCATTACTACCGGTGCCTCCATTATACTCCTTCTCATAAACAGCTTTTCCATAAGAGGCCAGTCCAACAATTACATTCCCCGGAGATATGTTGGAATTGTCAATTACATCTGCTCTGCGTATCCTTGCGCACACCGTAGAGTCAACAATGATTGTTCTCACCAGATCTCCTACATCCGCAGTCTCACCTCCGGTTAGCCTGATATTGATTCCGTAATCTGCCATCAATGATGCAAACTCCTCCGTTCCGGCAATAATCTCAGCTATAACCTCTCCAGGAATTCTGTTTTTATTTCTCCCTATTGTAGAAGAGAGAACCATCTCATCAATAGCCCCAACACAAATCAGATCATCTGTGTTCATTACGACTGCATCCTGGGCAATACCTCTCCAGACGCTAACATCTCCGGACTCCCTCCAATATGCATATGCAAGGGAGCTCTTTGTGCCGGCTCCATCTGCATGCATTACCAAAGCGTACTCATCATCTCCTGAAAGGTAATCCGGAACAATTTTACAGAAGGCACCCGGATACAGACCTTTGTCAATTTTCGCTATTGCCTTGTGAACATCAGATTTAGAGGAGGAAACCCCTCTCATTGCATATTTATGTGCTTCTGTCTCTTCTTTACGCATATCTCAAAAATAGAACTATTTTATCTTAAAAAAAGTAACTCCCTGTATTTTGGCAGTGGCCACAGCTCGTCATCCACAACCATTTCAAGCTTGTCTGCTATATATCTTATCTTCCCCATATATGGCAATACTGTATCAGAGTAAACCCTTGCTCTGTCTGATGGGCTCTCAATCTTGTTGGCCTCCTTTCGTGCCTCAACCAGATAGTGAAAATCCTCTCTAAGTTGCTGGATATAACCTGATATCTTTCTTATTGCAGTAAGCTGTCTTTCTGACATTACTTTATATTCATCCGGACCAAACAGATCCTTTATTCCACGCACATTATCAATAAGAGTGTTCTGGAACTTAATTGCAGTAGGAATAATGTGATTTATTGTAAGGTCACCTATTACCCTTGCCTCAATCTGAAGTTTTTTAACGTAAATCTCATTCATCACCTCATACCTGGCCTCAACCTCTTTCTCTGTAAGAACCTCCATCTCCCTCATAAGAGAGATGCTGCTATCCTCCATGAAGGCCAGAAAAGCCTGAGGGACATCTGATATACCTCTTAGACCTCTTCTTTCAGCCTCCTCAAGCCACTCCCTGCTATATCCATTCCCCTCAAACCTGATAGCTGCTGATTCACTGATAAACTCCCTGATAGTCTCCAAAATTGCCTCATCTCTTGAAGCACCATTTGCAATTCTTGTTTCAGCCCTACTTCTGAAAGCTACAAGCTGTTGAGCAACAGCTGTATTGAGTATATACATTGACGAAGCGACATTAACCGATGAGCCCACAGCTCTGAATTCAAATCGGTTACCAGTAAATGCAAAAGGAGAGGTTCTGTTTCTATCTGTGTTATCCGGGAGAATCTCAGGTATCTTTCCAACAATATTCAAGCTTTTACTCATCTCATCGGCTGAAATATTTTCACTAACCATCCTCTCTATTGAGTTAAGAACAGCTGTAAGGGTTCTCCCGACAAATACAGACATCACGGCAGGAGGAGCCTCGTTGCCACCCAGTCTGTGAGAGTTGTTCAGACTTGCAACACTTGCCATCAAAAGGTGGTGGTGTTCATGAACTGCTTTTATTACCGAAACAAAGAAGCTGAGAAACTGCATATTTTTGCCAGGAGTTTTTCCGGGAGAGAGCAGATTTACCCCTTTGTCAGTAATAAGCGACCAGTTACAGTGCTTTCCGGATCCGTTTATGCCTGCGAATGGTTTCTCATGAAACAGTACCTTTAGCTTATGCCTTTTAGCAATCTTTCTCATCAGAATCATCATCATAAGATTCTGATCAACAGACAGATTCGCTTCTGAATAATATGGTGCAAATTCAAACTGGTTTGGGGCAACTTCGTTATGTCTTGTTTTAAGGACAACACCAAGTTTGTATGCCTCTGTCTCAAAATCCTTCATAAAGGCCATAACCCTTGATGGTATGGCTCCAAAATAGTGGTCCTCCAACTGCTGATCCTTTGCTGCAGTATGTCCAATCAATGTTCTCCCGCAAAGCATCAGATCCGGCCTTGCCCTGAAAAGTGCCTCATCAACTAAAAAATACTCCTGCTCAATACCAAGAACCGCATTGACTCTGGAGGATCCCTGCCCAAAAAGTTCAAGGAGCTCCGAAGCTGCTCTGTCCAGAGTCTGAAGCGACTTTAAGTGAGGGGTCTTCTGATCAAGCGACTCTCCTGTATAAGAGACAAATACAGAAGGAATACATAGAGTCTGGTCAATTATAAAGGCTGGAGAAGTAGGATCCCAGGCAGTATAGCCCCTTGCCTCAAATGTATTTCTCAAACCTCCGTTAGGGAAGCTTGAAGCATCCGGCTCCTGTTGTACAAGAGCCTCTCCTCTGAAGTTCTCAAATACACCTCCGTTTTTTGAAGGGTCCACAAATGCCTCATGCTTCTCAGCTGTTGCATCTGTAAGAGGATGAAACCAGTGAGTATAGTGTGTAGCGCCATTCTCAACAGCCCAGGCCTTCATACCTGAGGCTATCTGATTTGCCACCTCTCTACCAATCTTTCTCCCTTCTGAGATCGCATCCTGCACTGCATCAAATGCCTCGGCAGAGAGATACCGTCTCATCTTCTCCATATCAAAGAGATTTTTGGCAAAATATTGTGAAACCGGCTCGGATTCCACATAGAAACGTTCGGGCTTGTGCAATGAGAACTCATCAAGCGCCCTTTTTCTGAAGCTGCTCATATTTTATTTACAGGGTTGGGGGTTATTTGCGGGCAAATGTAACGAAAATTTAAAAACCCTCCCCCATTTTTTATACTTTTGCCTTACACATTAAACTAATTCAAAATGAAACCCGCTAAAGCTTTTGCAACACTTCTGGCTTTGATCTTCACAACTGCCGGACTACACGCCCAGAAAAACATCAGGGGCTACATTGAAAACCTTAAAAATGACACACTTTTCTCAAATGCAGTCGTAGGAATTATGGTTATGGACGAGAGAGGCAAAGAGGTAGCATCATGGAATCCGGATATGCCTCTTCTTACTGCTTCAACTATCAAGACAATATCTACTGGATTGGCACTTAAGGTACTGGGACCTGACTACAGATACAAAACAAGGATCGGGTACACCGGAAATGTTGAAAACGGTGTTCTTAGAGGCAACCTCTACATTGTTGGAGGCGGTGACCCTACTCTAGGTTCAAGGGACACTGTTGCATATCCTATTGACTCAATTTTTGGAGTATGGGAAAAGTATGTAAGACTTGCCGGAATTACAAGGATTGAGGGGAGTATTGTTGGAGACGACCGGTATTTCAAAAACGAAATTGTGCCTGGCGGATGGGCTGTCAGCAACCTTGGACCCTATTACGGAAGCGGTACTTCAGGCCTCTCGTTTATGGAGAACCTGCAAGAGTTCACTTTTATACCGGGTGAAGCGGAGGGCGACCCTGTCACACTTGCTTCTGTTTGGCCAAATGTTCCAGGTATGAAGATAGAGAACAAGATTAAAACTGGTGCTCACGGAAGCAGACAGCAGACAAATTTAAGGCTGACAGATCTGGAGAGAGTTGCAAGGTACACTGGATATATTCCAGCAGGATCCAAACCATCAATTTTAACAGGATCCTGTAAATTCCCGGCTGTAGCATGTGCAGAGGAGTTCAGAAGACATCTTGAGAAAGTAGGGATAAGAAGCAATCCTCTTGCATACGATGTACAAAGCATACCAAATGCTCCTGAACAAGATAGCATCATAATTATTGGCGAGACACACTCTCCTAGATTGGTCTCAATTGCAAATGTAACCAATAGAATAAGCAATAATTTTTATGCTGAGACTCTTTTCAAAACAATTGGAAAAGAGCTTACAGGGAGTGGCTCTTATGATTCATCAGCTGTAGCAGTCAGACGGCTTTTAAACTCAATGGGGCTTCCTTACAGAGGGTTTATGCAGGATGACGGTAGCGGTCTCTCAAGACAAAACTATGTATCTGCAAGATTTTTCTGCAATTATTTCTCCAAATTGAAAGAAAAAAACGATAACTTTGAAGTGTTTTTTAACAGTTTACCACAACCAGGAGGTCCTGGAACCTTGGAAAATGTTATAAAAGAGGCGACACCGGAGCAGAAAGCCAGACTCCATGCTAAGAGCGGCTCACTCTCCAATGTCAGGTGTTATGCAGGTTATGCCGAAAGAAGGGGTGGCGGAATGTACTACTTCGCAATACTCACAAACAACTTCCAGGCAAAGACTGCACAAATGCAGCCAAAGATAGAGGGCTTTATGAAAGAGTTATTAAAATAAACCATTTAATAAGATAGAAATGCTGACAATATCAAACAAAGCAAAGGCAATGCCTGCTTCACCAATCAGGAAACTGGTTCCCTATGCTGAGGCGGCTAAGAAGAGGGGAGTAAAGGTTTACCACCTGAACATTGGACAGCCTGACATCGCCTCCCCGAAAGAGGCTCTGGATGCTGTAAAAAACAATACCCTAAAGCTGATTGAGTATCCTCACTCAGCTGGTATTGGAACATACAGGGATGGCTTGGCAAAATACTACCAGTCAATTAACATCAATGTAACTGCAGACGAAATCAATATTACTACAGGAGGCAGCGAAGCTCTGCAGATAGCCCTTGCGGTTACCTGCAATCCTGACGACGAGGTAATAGTAATGGAGCCTTTCTACACAAATTACAATGCTCTGTCACTACAAAATGACGTTAAGCTCGTTCCTGTATCCACATCAATAGAGAATGGATTTGCACTCCCGGAGATCAGCGAGTTTGAAAAATACATTACCCCTAAGACCAAGGGTATAATCCTTTGCAACCCCGGCAATCCGACAGGTACCCTGTATGCAAAGGAGACAATAGTAAAACTTGGTGAGATTGTTAAAAAACATAATTTGTTCCTATACTCAGACGAAGTTTACAGAGAGTTCTGCTATACAGACGAACCTCACTTCTCCGCAATGCATCTTGAGGGTCTTGAGCAGAATGTAATTCTTCTGGATTCTGTATCAAAAAGGTATAGTCTGTGTGGAGTCAGAATTGGATGCATAGTCTCCAAAAACAAGGAGGTGATGAGTGGTGTTCTAAGATTTGCTCAGGCAAGACTCTGCTCTCCAGCTTACGGACAGATTGCAGCTGAAGGGGCACTTGCTACTCCGCCTGAGTACTTCAAAGCAGTAAGAGAGGAGTATATGAACAGGAGAGATGTTATGATAGAGGCCCTTAATAAAATGGAGGGAGTCTTCTGCCCTAAACCAATGGGAGCATTTTACGCTGTGGCCAAGTTACCAGTTGACGACAGCGATAAATTTGCACAATGGCTTCTTGAAGAGTTTGACTATAACAAACAGACAGTAATGGTTGCTCCGGCTGCAGGATTCTATGCTACTCCCGGAAGAGGAACCAATGAGGTAAGAATAGCTTACGTACTCAAGATAGAGGATCTGAAGGCCGCCATGGAGTGTCTGGAGGTTGCTCTGAAACAATATCCGGGAAGGAAGCTATAGCGCAAGGTATTATCTGATTATTTCAGACAATCTGGCAACAAGCATAAGAGCAAGGAGAATAATCCACTGAATCTTATGCTTGTTGCTTTTTTCATAATTCAAAAGATACTCGTTCATCAATACTGCTGCAGGTATTGAAATGACAGGAGCAAAAGAGCTCATTTTGCCAGGAAAGAGCATAATTATCAACAACATAAGCATAAGCATCAGTGCAAATCTTGTTAGGGTTCTTGCCTTCTCAATTTTAAATCTGCCCCTCTTCTCAGCTATATGCCAAACGGCAGAAAGCAAAACAACAAACAATGCAAGATAAAGAACAAGGTCTGCAAAACTTTGTAACCCGATTTGCATTGGATCTGCTGATAAAACTGCCTCGGCAAACAACTCGGTAAATATGGCCGCATCCTGATAAAGAAGATACCTTACAGATAACATAAACAGAAAAGGTATCATCATAGATGAGAACATCATCACAAGAGATCGGGCAGAAATACCTCTGGACTTAAGGGCAAATCCGATTATTAAAAATTCCAGCAGAACAAGTGCAGGTTCAAAAAGCGCCGCAATTGAGGCAAGAAATCCCGATATAAAAAAGTGAAGGTCGCTCTGTTTTGATGTCGTTATAAAGTAGAGAGACCATAAGACCAGTGAAGCAGCAGCAGAAGAGCCGGAAAAATATAGTACAGAGGGGGATACCAGTACAAAAATCAGATAGATAACAGGCAGTAAAAACTTATTCTTTCCGGTATTAAGCCTTTTCAAACCAATAACATAAAGTGAGAAGGCGTTAAATATAAGAAGTCCGGTGGCAATATACATTGACCACCTCTCGCTCAGCTGAGAGATATCAGTTACTGAGATTAGCGCAGGAATCCAGTGACTCTCATTACCTGCATAAGGGACGAATCCGGCGGAGATCCATGATGCAATCAGCACCATCAATAGAAATGCCGGATTAGAAAACAGCGAGTATCTACTGGCTGTATTGTTCATTATTGGTTTAAAAGCCTTTTAATATCCTCCCCTATATCTCCTCTGTAGTACATCCCGTTAAATGAAATTTTTTTAATATCGGTATATGCTCTCTTTGCAGCAGAGTCAATACTATCTCCCATTGCAGACACAACCAATACTCTCCCGCCGGAGGTGACTACGGATCCATCTTTTAAAGCTGTACCTGAATGAAATACCAGACTATCAATATTATCTTCCACACTTATCTCAATACCACTTTCATACGCCTCCGGATAGCCTGCTGATACCGCAACAACAGCAACAGAGGTATTCTCAGATATTGCTATTCTCTCCTCCTTTAGAGCGCCCTCTCCCATAGCAACAAAGTGAGCTAAAAGATCGCTCTTAACTCTGGGCAGAACAGCCTCAGTCTCAGGGTCTCCCATTCTCACATTATACTCAATTACATACGGATCTCCATTGCAATTCATCAAACCAAAGAAAATAAATCCCTGATAATTTATCCCCTCTTCGCCAAGACCTCTCAATGTCGGTACAATCACTCTATCCTCTACCTTTTTCATGAATAATTCATCAGCAAAGGGGAGAGGCGAAACAGCTCCCATTCCCCCTGTATTCAGTCCCGAATCACCCTCTCCTATCCTTTTGTAATCTTTTGCAGAGGGCAATAGCATATAATCCTTTCCATCAGTAAGTACAAATACCGACAGTTCAATACCTGTCAAAAACTCCTCAATAACAACTCTTTTGCCGGCACTCCCAAACTTTCCGCCGAGCATCTCTCCAAGCTCCCTTACCGCACTATCATAGTCCTCTGGTATTACAACACCCTTTCCAGCAGCAAGTCCATCTGCTTTAAGCACATAAGGAGGATTTAAACTCTTAAGAAAAATTTTAGCCTCCGCCTCCTCTCCAGCTTCAAATGTTTTGAACCTTGCTGTAGGTATTGACCACCTGCTCATGAACTCCTTGGCAAACTCCTTGCTCCCCTCCAGTTTTGCCCCCTCTTTACCGGGGCCAACAAAAACAACATTCTCCAGAATACCCCTCTCCTCCAGATAGTCTTTCAATCCGTCAACCAGAGGATTCTCAGGCCCTATTACGACAACATTAATCTCTTTTTCAGCAATAATTCTTGCAAAAGCATCAAAATCTTTAAGATCAACCTGAATATTCTCTGCAAATGGCGAGGTACCCGGATTACCGGGTGCGCAATAGAGCTTATCTAAGATAGGGCTTTTTGAAAGGGATAATGCCAAGGCGTGCTCTCTGCCGCCGGAACCTGCTACAAGTACTCTCTTCATAACTGAGTATATGGATTGTGTTAAAGGAATATTAGGCAAAAATAATAATAAAAATTAACTTTGTACCGGTCATTATTTCCGCAAAATGAAGCATCTCTCTGCCATTGCAATCACTCTCCTGTTGCTACTATCATGTAGTAACAGTTTAATTCCAAGAGGCAAACTCTCTAGGATAGTTGCTGACATTTACCTGTCTGACAAATATGTGAACAATACCGCAGAGATGGTCTCCAAAGCAGACTCCACAATGCTATATGAACCAATACTAAACAGTTACGGTTACACTTCAGATGACTTTATCAGGACAATTGAGTATTACGTTGAGAGACCTGCAAAACTAAAGAGTGTATATCTGAAAGCGCAAGAGAGCCTTCAGACGGAACTTGATATGATTAACATCCAGTTGTTGCTTGAGAGAAGAGTTGACTCGCTCAGAATAAGTCTATCTCATGAGCTGGCAGAGAGCAGTTTAAATAAAACTAATCCTGACTCAAGGAGCAGATCACTAAGGTGGATAATTTTTTCTGAAATGGATGAGATCCACTATGTAAAAACACCTTTAGTCAATGCAACAGACTATGACTCACCTGTTTCCGGTTTTTGGTGGAAAAGAAGCCTGGAACAGAACCAGAAACCATTTTATAAATATGAGAAAGATCGCCGCACAATACCTCTTCCCCGTAAACTCGAACCCGGTAGAGAGAGGATACTTGAAGTTGGATGATGACGGCACCATCCTTGAAACTGGACAATTAGGAGACAATATTGAGGATGCTGAATTTTATAACGGAATTTTAGTCCCCGGATTTACAAACTCTCATTGCCATATAGAGTTGTCTCATCTGAAGGGCAAGTTTTACCAGGGGAGTGGGATGGCAGGATTTATAAAACAGATCCGGGAAGGTAGAGAGACCCTGCCTAAGGAGGAGAGAGAAGAGGCAGTAGAGAGAGAGCTTGAGAATCTCTATAAAGAGGGGACCGAGAGTATGGCAGATATCTCAAATTCAGATGAAAGCTTTTATGCAAAGACAAAATCGCCTCTCTATACCAGAACATTTCTGGAGGTATTCGGTTCAGAACCGGATGATAGTTTTAAAATATTAAACCAACTCAGTGAGCTGAAAAAGAGGGCCGACTCTGCAGGCATAGACTCATCCCCTACCCCTCATTCATACTATACAATGAGTAAAGTATTGCTTGCAGAAATCACCCGATTAGCGTTAGAGAGCGGTTATATTTCATGCCACAATCAGGAGAGCTGGGAAGAGGATGAGATGATAAGGAGAGGCCGGGGGCCATTGGCCGACGATTATAAGAGCCGAGGATTAAGAACACCTGAGCTAAATCCGGGGGGGCCGATGAAATACTATTCTGACCTCCTGAGGGGTATGAGAAGAGGTGCCTCAGGAAAAATTGAGGGACAAGTACTCTTAGTACACAATACATTCACTGATAAGCAAAGTATTGAGACAGCCAAAGAGATCTTTGAAAGTATATACTGGGCAATCTGTCCCATGTCAAATATGTTTATACACAGAGCACTGCCCCCCATTCACCTGATGAGGAGAGAGGGACTTAAGATAACTCTGGGGACTGACAGCCTCTCAAGCAATACAAAGCTCTCTATGGTAAGCGAAATGTACACAATTCAGAGGTATTTCCCGACAATTCCGCTACCAGAGATTGTTAAGTGGGCTACAATAAACGGAGCTGAATTTTTAAAGAGAGAGAAGATTGGAGGATCTTTTGAACCTGGAAAGAGACCTGGTGTTGTATTAATAGAAAACGTCAACCTGCAAAATCTAAAACTGCTTCCTGAGAGCAGTGGCAGAAGATTGGTATAATAAAAATGAGTTATGTCAACAATATTATTTGATCAGATTATCTTTGGGCCAATATCAAGCAGAAGGCTGGGCTCGTCACTCGGGGTAAACCTCCTGCCAAGGCATGGTAAGATATGCAGCTTTGACTGTCTCTACTGTGAGTGCGGTTTTAATGCGGATGGCCGAGGAGACAACAGAATGCCAACAAAAGAGGAGTTTATTGATGCCCTGTTTAGCAAATTAAAAGAGATAAAAGCCTCAAATGGAAGAATAGATACAATAACATTCTCGGGTAACGGAGAACCCACATTGCATCCGGCTTTCCCTGAAATTATTGCTGAAACTCTGAAAATGAGAAGAGCCCTCTTCCCTCTTGCCAAGGTATCTGTTCTGACAAATGGCAGCAGGATACACATTCCTGAAATAAGAGAGACTCTTCTTAGCGTAGATAATGCAATAATTAAGCTTGACTCTGCTTTTGACTCAACAGTCAATCAGATAGACAGACCTCAGTACAGATACAGTGTAGAGGAGACTAAGAAAAACCTGGAACCCTACAAGGGAAAATTTGTATTACAGACAATGTTCCTCAGAGGAGAGTATGAAGGGATAGCTATAGACAATACCACTCCGGAGGAGGTTGCAGCCTGGCGAAAGATTGCAATTGAGATTGAGCCCAGGGAGATAATGATATACACTATAGACAGGGAGACTCCTGCGAAGAATCTGATAAAAGTATCCGTTGAAGAGATGGAACAAATTGCAGGACCGTTAAAAGAGCTCGGTTTTAAAATTACAATAAGCGGTTAATATGAAAGTCGTTATTCAAAGAGTAGAGAGCGCAAAGGTAGAGGCCAATGGCACGATAACGGGGGAGATAGGAAGAGGACTTATGATTTTGCTGGGGATTGAGACTGGTGATTCAACTGAAGATGCGGATTATCTGGTAAAAAAGATAGCCTCATTAAGAATTTTTGATGACAGCCAAGGGATTATGAATCTTTCAGCAAAAGAGATCTCTGCCGGGATACTTCTTGTAAGCCAGTTTACACTCCACGCTAACACAAAAAAGGGGAACAGACCCTCCTACATTAGGGCAGCCCGTCCTGAACAGGCAATACCATTGTACGAATATGTTATAAAATCCCTCTCAAAGGAGTTGGGAATAGAGGTAAAATCAGGTATATTTGGAGCTGAGATGAAGGTAAGCCTGATAAATGACGGTCCGGTAACAATAATAATTGACACAAAAGAGAATTTATACAGAAATGGAGAGAATTGAAAAATGGAATAACAGCGAAGTAATGAGAGCATGTCTGGGATTGATTGATTTAACATCACTCAACTCAACTGACACAGTATCAAAAATTGACTCTATGGTGGAGAAAGTAAACTCCTTCCAGGAGAATTTTAAGGGCTATCCATCTGTTGCAGCAATATGTGTTTATCCGAATTTTGCCTCAACAGTAAAGAGAAATCTTAAAGAGAGAGGGGTAAAAATTGCGGTTGTTGGAGGGGTCTTTCCCAGTTCACAAAGCTTTCTGAACATAAAGGAGGAGGAGTGCAAAGCAGCTGTTGGCCAGGGAGCAGATGAGGTTGATATTGTATTGGCCTTAAGCCATTTTCTTGCTGGAGAATATGAGGAGGCGGCAAATGAGATCAGAGTGATTAAAAAAGCTTGCGGCAAAGCTCACCTAAAGGTTATTTTAGAGACAGGTGCTCTGACACCTGAACAAATTGAGAGAGCATCAATGCTCGCAATGGAGGCTGGTGCAGACTTTATAAAGACCTCTACAGGCAAGATGGAACCAGCTGCAACACCTGAAGCAGCAAGGATAATGTGCTCTTCAATAAAGAAATACTATGAAACCACCGGTAAAATGGTGGGATTTAAACCTGCCGGCGGAATAGTAACACCAGATGAAGCTATTCTTTATTACTCAATTGTTGACTCAATACTTGGAGAAAAGTGGCTGAATCCTGAATTTTTTCGTTTGGGAGCAAGCAGACTGGCAAATAATTTGCTGACAAAACTTGAAAACAGAACTATTAATTATTTCTAAAATATGAAAAGAATTATCATCGCCGCAGCAGCTTTGCTTATTACTACAGCTGCATTGTCACAAAACTACAAAACAGCTATTGGTTTGAGAACAGGTACCACACTTGGTGCCTCGGTGAAGCATTTCATTAGTCAGCCCGGAGCACTAGAGGGGATACTGGATGTAGATCTTGTAAGACACGACGAGATGAAGATCAAGGCGACAGGACTTTATGAGTACCATTTTGACGTAAATGTTGATGGCCTCTACCTCTACGCCGGTGCAGGCGCAACTGCAGGAGTTCATGTTGCAGGGCTATACAGTAAACAATTTATGATGGGAATTGATCTGATTGGGGGCGTTGAATACAAATTCAACAATATCCCTCTTGCCCTATCTGCCGACTGGAATCCACGAATACAGCTGATATCAAACCCCGGCTTCAAGGTGCCAAACCTTGGCTTTACAGTAAGATACATTATCAAATAACACTTTTATGAAAAATTACATTGACCAGAACAAAGAGAGATTTCTCTCAGAACTTTTTGAGCTACTGAGAATCCCGTCTGTTAGTTCTATGGCCGCTCACAAGCCGGATATGGAAAAGGCAGCTGCAAAATATGCAGAGTTTCTGCTGGCAGCCGGGTGCGAAAAAGCACAGGTTTACCCAACCAAAGGGCATCCTGTAGTATTCGCTGAAAAGATAATTGACAAGAAGCTTCCGACAATATTGGTTTACGCACACTATGACGTTCAGCCGGCAGATCCGATGAACTTATGGACAACCCCTCCCTTTGAGCCTCAGGTAAGAGATGGAGCAATCTACGCCAGAGGAGCAAATGATGACAAAGGACAGGGATTCATGCACATCAAAGCCTTTGAATACCTGGTAAAGACTAACCAGCTTAAATGCAACGTAAAGTTCATTATTGACGGAGAGGAGGAGATTGGATCACCCAGTCTGCCTGAATGGGCAGAGGCTCATAAAGATATGCTGGCCTGTGATGAAATCCTTGTATCTGACACAACAATGATTGACGAGAAGATTCCTTCAATAAATGTGGGTATGAGAGGACTGGCATATATGGAGGTTGAAGTTACAGGCCCTAACAAGGACCTGCACTCAGGTCACTATGGCGGAGCAATTGCAAATCCAATCAATGTACTTGCCGGAATGATTGACAAACTTATTGATGACAAAGGCAGAATCACAATTAAAGGATTCTACGACGATGTTGTTGAGCTTACAAAAGAGGAGCGTGAGATGCTTGCCAGGGCACCATTTGACGAGAAGGAGTATATGGAGTTTCTGGATATAGACGCAGTAACCGGAGAGGCCGGATATTCAACTATGGAGCGCACAGGAATCCGCCCTTGCCTTGATGTAAACGGAATCTGGGGAGGCTACACAGGAGAGGGTGCAAAAACTGTTCTTCCATCAAAGGCCTTTGCAAAAATATCTATGAGAATCGTTCCTAACCAGGACAACAAAAAGATAGCAAAACTGTTTGAAGAGCACTTTATGAGCCTGGCTCCAAAAGGTGTTAAGGTTAAGGTAACCCCTCACCACGGCGGACAGGGTTTCCTCTGCCCAATAACTTCAAAAGTATACAAATCTGCACACAGAGCTATTCACGAAGTTTACGGCATTGAGCCGGTTCCTAACCGCGGAGGAGGAAGCATACCCGTTCTTGCAGACCTTCAGCAAATTCTAAAGGCAAATCCACTTCTGATGGGATTTGGTCTGGAGAGAGACGTTATCCACTCGCCTAACGAGAGCTATCTGCTGAGCCAGTTCTTTAAAGGGATTGAGTCTATTGGTTTGTTTTATAAATACTATACAGAGTAAACCACTATAGTATTTTACATTCTTAAAGAGGCTGACCTAAAAGTATTTGGTTAGCCTCTTTTTGATATCTGTAATCTGTATCAGCACGGAAAATCCTCCCCATCTTTGATGGGTCCCCTCCCTGTTCGGGAGCCAACGTTTTCCTTAGCTGATACAGATTACAGATTAATCAGTCTCTTATTTACACACATTTTGCTCCATCCAGGCAACCTTCTGTTCTGAAGTATGCTCTCTGCCAATAATTTCAGAATAGAGTTCCGGTCGCCTTGCATTAGTATAACGATAACCACCGGCTAGAGTAATCTTATCAGAAGTCAGCTCAGCGGTGACCATTGAATCTCCAAGTTCCCGGCACTCTGCAATAATCTCTCCGTATGGGTCAAGTATCATTGAACAACCATTTTTAAGCTGGTCATCATCCATACCTATCGGATTTGCAAATACGGCATAAATGGCGTTATCGTGCGCCCTTGAGGGGAGCCATCGCATCAGCCACTCCCTCCCTTTAGGACCGTCAAACTCCCTGCGGAGAGTATCGGCATTAGCCACCCTCTCCTTCCAAAGGGATGCATCAACAAACCCGGATCCCGGCCTAGCCGATGGTGTACACATTGTTACGTGTGGCATAAAGATAATATCGGCACCAAGAAGCTTTGTAGCCCTCACATTCTCCACCACATTGTTATCATAACAGATAAGAATTCCGCACTGCCATCCTCGCAGTTTAAAAATTGTATATGAGTTTCCCGGTTTTACAGCCGGATTAATAAACGGGTGTATCTTTCTGTGCTTTGCAATAACCTCTCCTCCATCTACACACACATATGCCTTATAAATATCGTTTACATCATCACGCTCAAACAGACCTGCCAACACAGCTATCCCGTACTTTGCAGAAATTTCTTTAAGCCGATTAACAGACGGGCCGTTAGGAATTTGTTCAGAGATATCGTACATCTCTGAGTGAGAAAGGTTTCTGGCAAATGTGTACCCCGTTACAGAGCACTCGTGAAAAGCTACTGCATCAGCCCCTTCAGCCGCCGCTTTTGCAGCAAATTTTTCAATAACTCCCAGGTTATACTCTTTATCGCCGGAGCGATTTTCAAACTGGACTGTGGATATTTTTACACTCTTCATAGTTGATCAAAAATAGTGAATATTCTAACTCCTTCTGCAAACTGCCTCTGCATATACGCCTCCCCGTAAACGGGGTCCCCTCCCTCCTCGGGCGCGAGGTATCTGCAGAGGCAGTTTGCAGAAGGAGTACAAAGCTTATATTTAGATGAATGTTAACAACATCCAGGAGGTGTAAGTATTATTGTCATTAAGAACTACATTTGAAAATAATTTTCACTATATTCGTTAGCTAGGTATAGAAACAATTAATTTTCATAAAATGAGAATATCAGTATTATTACTCCTCGGATTTTTCGTTATTCAATCTTGCAATATGAGAGAATCGAAATTTCCTATTGAGGAGAGAGTAACTCAGGAGCTGATGCCATTGGAGGGCTCTGTAGATCCTTTTATGATTGAGGTTAAGCAACCTTTTTTAGTTTTATTGAACTCTAAGAAGGAGGATAGCATCTTTCACTTTTACAATCTTTCTGAAAGAAAACTTGTAAACATCTTTGGTGTTAAGGGAGAAGAATTGAAAGAGAGTTCAACCCCATGGAAATACAAAATTGGTGAGTTCATTCTCCCGATACTCCATAATGTACAGAGTGGAGATATATTGATTAGTGATGATATAAGAAGAGTAATTTACAGATTTGGGATTAACAAAGATGGTGTTTTCAATTTGAAAGAGAGAAGAAATTACAGCGATTCGGTAGACAATATGTTTCCGGCGGCTTTCATAAACGACACATTATATGCACTTGATGCAGAATATCAGGCTCCCAGTTTGTGGCTTATGTCTATAAACAAAAAAGGTCCAATAATGGTTAAACAATATAGGAATCCTGATATATTTGACCAATATGCAGATCCCGATATGGGAAGAGTATATGCGAATGAGAGTCGTATTGCTCTGTGTTATGGCTGGAAAAAGAAGATTGACTTTCTGGATACTAACTTTAAACTCATAAGAAGCATTAATTATAAGTTTGATGATACTGTTGATATAACAACGGAAAATGAAGATGATGTAAAAGCCACCTATGTTTATGGCTATTTTGGTAAGAGATATTTTTACACAGTATTTTTTGGAAAATCCTGGAAAGAGCACAGGAAGACATTTAGCGGAACGACACTGGAGGTTTACGATTTGGATGGCAATCCTGTTGCAAAATATATATTTGATGGAATAAGCCCATCCCGCTTTGTTGTTGATGAGAGTACATTCACTCTGTATGGAACAATTGACAGATACTCTGAGCTAAAGAATTTTCTAGTTGTGTACAAACTCAAGGGACTATCCTAGGTGGATAATTGAATATCACTGATATCCAAGAGGTGTATATATAAATAAATTGGGACGGGAGTTTGAGTCGCCGGGGCGGTATCTTCTGGTTGAGATCAAGACAACACCGGAGAGCGATTTGTAAAGGAGCCCGTCATTGCCGTTAAGGACTATCAGAGTCTCAACATCTCTTATATCCATCCCTTTTAGCGCAGGGAACTCCAGATCATCATCATTATATCTGACACCGTCAACATAGATGATTGTTTTATTGTATGATGGAGAGCCACCACTTCCCTTTGTAGTAATTGATCTCCTTGAATATAGATAATCATTAAATGCAAAAAAAGAGGGGTAATTTGCAACAATGTATTCCAAAACAGATTTGTGGTCATCTCTCTTCAAATCCTCCCGCTCCTTTACGCTTCTCCTCTCAAAGGCGTTTCCAAATGGAGAGGGGTTAATCTTTGGTCTGTATAGTCCGTTAATCTGCTTTCTGTCAACAATAACCTTTACGGCATCCAGTTTTATTACTCCCGATGTGTCGTACAGGATTACCGGAGATGAATTGTCTGATCTCTCTGTAATATTTCCCGATTCATTACTATAAAGAGACAAATAATCATAATAGGGCGCAAAAGTCTCTTGCAGACAAACCGGATAATATCTCTTTTTGCCGCTCAGGTCAGTAGCCTTGATAATATACTGAGTCCCTTCAGGAGTATCCAGTTCGGTAATCAGAAAATTGACAGGGTTATTTTTCACTGTTGCCTGCCTGGTAAAGCCGGTCTGTGGTGAGAAAACATCCAGAATATAACTGTCAACTCTTTTGCCTGAAGCATTTTCTACCCACCCCTCAATATAGTGGGAAGACTCTTTCAAATAGGATTTTGGTTTATTCTCTTCAATTGACTTATTTGTAGTATAATCAGCAATGGAAAAAGTGCTCCTCCCCGGAGTAAATGGTTCATTCGGCTTAATTATACTTATTTTGGTAAAAAACAGATCTTCCGTTGGTTCGTTTAACATATACCGGGTGTAAGCTCTTACAATATAATCTCCATACGGCAGATCTCCCCTGAGAGGAAAATAACCTCTAAACCCCTCATCAGATCCCCCTTTACTATCCTCTTTCTCACTCTTTTCATCTCTCTTTATCTTTACCCTGGCTATCACGCTATCCTTAAGAAGCTCAATATAGATATAGTTGCTTCTGATATTAGAATAACCGGCATCGCTATCAAAAACAGAGGCTTTAAACCTTATTGTATCACCGGGAATAAAGTATGCTCTGTTTAGCTTAAGAGTGAGAACCTCTTTTGCTGTGAGGGAATTCACAACAATGAAAAATACAATTGAGATAACTAAACATTTAGCGTTCACTTCCCCTTTTTAAGTATATTCTATTATGATGCAATTTAAACAAAAATGTTTTACATCGCACTAAAAATACAGATAATGCCTCAGAGCGCAGCAGGAAGCGGAGGCAGGGCGAGGCGAAGTAGCCAAGTCAAAAAAAAAGAGGCCTAAGCCTCTTTCATCATCTGCAACGCCCCGGTGAACTTGGCCACCTTCTCTCTGGCGTAGGGGAGTTTGATTGTCAGACTCTTTTTGTTCTGAGATGGGGTTTCGTACATTGCGTCAACCATTATGGCTTCACAGATTGACCTTAATCCCCGTGCCCCAAGTCTAAACTCTATTGATGTATCTACAATATAGTCAAGCACCTCATCATCAATACTCAACTTAACACCATCCATTTCAAATAATCTGAGATACTGTTTAACCAGTGCGTTTTTAGGTTCAGTAAGAATACTCCTCAACGCCTTTCTGTCAAGTGGCTCCAGATAAGTTAAAACAGGCAGTCTCCCAATAATCTCAGGAATAAGGCCGTATGCCCTCAGATCCTGAGGAGCAATATATCTCATAAGGTTCTCCCTGTCAATATGCTCGGTCTTATGTGCTGCTCCGTAACCTACAACTTGTGTATTAAGCCTTTGAGAAATTTTTCTCTCTATACCCTCAAAAGCTCCCCCGCAAATAAAGAGAATATTCTTAGTGTCAACAGCTATCATCCTCTGCTCAGGATGTTTTCTTCCTCCCTGGGGCGGAACATTCACAACACTTCCCTCAAGAAGCTTTAGCATCGCCTGCTGAACACCCTCACCAGAGACATCCCTTGTTATTGACGGGTTGTCCCCTTTCCTCGCTATTTTGTCAATCTCATCAATAAAGACTATTCCCCTCTGAGCCCTCTCAACGTCATAATCTGCCTCCTGCAACAACCTTGTAAGGATACTCTCAACATCTTCTCCAACATAGCCTGCCTCTGTAAGGACAGTTGCATCCACAATAGTAAACGGAACATCCAGCATCTTTGCTATGGTTCTGGCAAGAAGCGTTTTGCCTGTTCCGGTTCTTCCAACAAGAAGTATGTTTGACTTTTCAAGGTCAAGATCATCTCCGTTGTTACCGTTTATCCTTTTGTAATGGTTATAGACTGCAACAGAAAGATATTTCTTTGCCTCCTCCTGACCAATTACATAATCGTCAAGGAAAGCTGTGATCTCTTTTGGTTTGAGAAGGGGTTTTGCCGATGTTTTCCTCTTTCCCTTTTTTGCGGCAAGGGCCTCTCTGGAATAATCTATAGCCTGTTGAGCGCACTCGTTACAGATAGATGCAATTTCACCTGCAATAAGTACATCAACCTCACTCTTTCCCCTTCCGCAAAAAGAGCAGTAGTCTGTGTATTTGGAGGCCATCTACTTCTTTGCTTTAATAAGAATTTCGTCTATCATCCCGTACTCCTTCGCCTCCTTTGCATTCATCCAGTAATCTCTGTCGGCATCTTTCTCAATCTGCTTCAGAGGCTTGCCGGAATGCAGTGCTATAATTTCATACAACTCCTTTTTAAGAGTCACTATCTGCTTTGCAGTTATCTCAATATCGCTTGCCTGACCCTCTGCTCCTCCCATAGGCTGATGTATCATAACCCTTGAGTGAGGAAGCACAGAGCGCTTTCCTGTAGCACCTGCAGTAAGCAGGACAGCCGCCATTGAGGCAGCCATACCGGTACAGATTGTTGCTACATCAGAAGAGACAAGCTGCATAGTGTCATAAATACCCAAGCCGGCATAGACTCCGCCCCCCGGTGAATTTATGTAGAGCTGAATATCTGATTTTGACTCTGTGGAATCTAGGTAGAGTAACTGAGCCTGGATAATATTGGCTACATCGTCTGTGATGGGTACTCCCAGAAAGATGATTCTGTCCATCATCAAACGCGAGAAGACGTCCATTGCAGCTACATTAAGCTGTCTCTCCTCAATAATTGTAGGATTGATGTATGCGCCGCTTATTGAGTTAAATCTGTGCAAAGAGAGGCTGCTTATTCCCCTGTGATGCATAGCATATTTTTCAAAATCTGTAGCCATATATTGTAAACTTTAATTTTAGTTTGTCATTTCCCTGAGCTTCTCAACAGAGACGCTCTTCTTATCAAGTTTTACGACAGACCTTACATAGCCTATTACTTTGTCCTCTTCTACTTTATCAAAGATTCTTTTGCCCTCTTTTTCGTTTGAAAGAAGAGACTCAGCATACTGATTGAGTTGTTCTTCAGGAACGTTAGGCAGTCCGTACATTGCAAACTGATACGCTGCAATATTCTTAGCCTGCGCCAGAAGATCCTCTCTCTTCACCTCAAGTTTCTGCTCCTTAACAAAGTACTGTCTTATCATCTGCCAGCGGAAGTCTTTAAGAAACAGGTGGAAATCCTTCTCAATATCCTCCATAGAGAACTTGCCCTCATTAGCTGTAAACAACCATCTCTTCAGAAAGTTCTCAGGAACAGCTATGGCCGCCTTTTCAATCAGGTAATCTCTTGCATCAAGCATAAATCTGTAGTCGCTCTCCTGGGCATACTCTGCTCTCATTCGCTCAACAACCTTAGCATCAAACTCCTCCTCGGTTGAAACAACACCCTCTCCAAACATCTTATTATACAGCTCCTGATTAACTTCAGGCTCTATAAATCTTTTAACCTCTTTAACTGTAAGGCTCCAAACTGGTTCAACGGATGCAAGCTCCTCTTTCTTAACTTTCAGAAGTGCGGCTCTGTCTGCCTCATTAGCAAAGGCTTTGTTCACATCAACATCAAATGTGTCTCCACTCTTCTTGCCCATGAACTGCTTTTTTATCTTCTTATCCTCAATTGACCTTAAAGCAACATATGTGCCCTCAATCTTTGTCTCACCCTGAAGGAGATCTGCAATGATAAAATCTTCGTCCTGCTCAATTGAATCAACAACTCCAAGCTGACCAAACTGCCTCAAAACATTTGATTTATATTTAGCAATTTCCTCTTTAGAGAGCTCTGCCTCATAGTATGCAATCATATCATCTGCTGAGAGAGCAATCTCCACCTTTGGAGCAAGCGCAATATCAAATATAAACTCCATATCCTCGCCAGCCTTCCAGCTTACAGGCTTCTGCTCTGTTTCATTAGCCAACGGCTCTCCGATAATATTAAGCTTATTTTCATTGATATAGTTGTTCAGACCTTCAGATATTAGATTATTCACGGCATCCACCATTGCAGACTGACCATGCATCTTCTCAATCATAGACATAGGAGCCATACCCTTGCGGAAACCTTTGATGTCTGCATTTCTGCGGTAGTCTCCCAGTATCTTTTTAACTTTTGGAGCATAATCATCGTTTCCTATGGTAAGAGAAACCATAAGCGTTAGATCTTCAGCTTGTTTCTGTGTAACTTTCATCGTTTATTATGTTTTGTATTATCTCTAATAAAATCAAAGCAGACCACCCAATGGGTATCTGCTTTTGAGTGCGGGCAAAGGGACTCGAACCCCCACGCCTTTCGGCACCAGATCCTAAGTCTGGCGCGGCTACCAATTACGCCATGCCCGCTTTGGGGAGTGCAAAGGTAAAACAATTTTTCAAACATCCAAAAGCATCTTTACAAATGCCCACCTCTCCCGGCTCTCAGAATGCACAAATTTTAACCCACATGCCTCTCCTGCCTTAATCACCATAGCGACATCCTCCTCATAGAAACCACTGAGTAAGAGCACACCTCCGGGTAAAAGCGCCTCTGCATAAGAGCCCATATCATTTATCACAATATTCCTGTTAATATTGGCAAGAATTGTATTAAATTTTTCAAACTCCTTTATCTTTCCCGCATCGCCAAGATAGACCGATATCCTCTCTGCCACTCCGTTTCCGGCCGAATTCTCCCTTGCGGAGTCAGAAGCATCCGGATCATTATCTATTGCTACCACCTCTGATGCCCCCATCTTTGCCGACAGGATTGCAAGTATTCCCGTACCGCATCCCATATCCAGCACCCTCCTTTCTGCAACACTCTCTTTCATAAGCCCTGATGCCATAAGGTGAGTAGTCTGATGGTGACCCGTGCCAAAGGCCATTTTCGGGTCAATTACAATATTATATTGTGTATCCGGCAACCCTTTGTGGAAGCTGGCCTTTACTGTGCACTTTTCGTCAATAACTAGCGGCGGGAAATTTGACTCCCATACTGAGTTCCAGTTTTCTCCCTTAATTAATCTGCAATCAATCTCCACAGAGAAAGCATCAATATTACTAAACCTCCCGGCAACAGCCTCAATCAGCTCATCATAAAATTCAGAGGCCCTAATATAACCTTTTACAAATGGATCCTCCATTGTGAAACTCTCAAAACCGAGGTCATCCAAAAAAGCCGGAACAATTTCGGCATACTCCTCTTTGAATGGCTCAATTCTGAATGAGACCTCTTTATAATCCATCAGAATGATTTTACAATTGCTACAAAGTCCTGAGCATCCAGCGAAGCTCCTCCTATCAGCCCACCATCAACATCATCCTTGGAGAAAATCTCAGATGCATTTGATGGTTTACAGCTACCGCCGTAAAGAATAGGAATTCTGTCCGAATGATCCCCAAACTTATCTCCAATTACTCTTCTTATATAGGCATGCATCTCCTCTGCCTGGTCAGAAGTTGCTGTCATACCGGTACCTATTGCCCATACCGGCTCATAGGCCACTATAACATTGTCAAGCTCAACGCCTCTTAGTCTGTACAGCACATCTTTTATCTGCTGTGCTACCACCTCAAAATGTCTGTTAGCCTGCCTCTCCTCCTGCTTTTCACCTACACAGAATATGGGTTGCATTCCCTCATTTATTGCAAGGTTAATCTTTTTGTAAAGGCTCTCATTGCTTTCAGAGTAATACTCTCTCCTCTCAGAGTGTCCAAGAATTACATATTTGCAGCCCAGATTCCTTAGCATCGCCGCTGAGACCTCCCCGGTATATGCTCCCTTATCGTGATCTGCACAGTTTTGAGCAGCTAAAGCAATATTAATTTTATTCTCCTTCAGATACCTCCCCAATACTGCAAGATGCGTGAAAGGTGGAGCTATAATTATCTCAACATCTGTCTCCAACTCCTTTGTAAGAAATTCCAGTTGCTTTACAAACACCTCCCCCTCCGGCAGCAAAGTGTTCATTTTCCAGTTGCCGGCAACAATTTTTCTTCTCATCGCTGTGATTTTTTTGGATTTGTATAGTGCTGCAAAAATAACAATTTTTTTTGCACTATCTTCGCAGAACATTAATGACAATTACTCGGTTGAAGTTCAGAAAATCATATACTGCAATATATGCGGCCATTGCTGTAGCTCTCCTGATTCTTACAATTCTTAACCTCATACTCGGTTCAGTAATAATTCCCCCGGGAGAACTTCTGGCCTCACTGACAGGTTCAGAAGCTCCAAAATATGTAAATGATATTTTATGGAACTTCAGGATTCCAAAGGTTATCACGGCGCTTCTGGCCGGAGTTGCCCTCTCTGTCTGCGGGCTTCAGATGCAGACAATGTTCAGAAATCCGCTTGCAGATCCATTTATTTTGGGGATTAGCTCCGGAGCAGGTTTAGGAGTGGCTCTATTTGTAATGGGTTCATCCGCCTTTGGCCTTAGCATTGCCGGAGGTCTATTTTTCAATCTCGGTATAGCCGCCTCTGCATGGGCCGGAGCAGCAGGTGTTACACTGATAATTCTACTCGTCTCACACAGACTAAGAGAGAACTCATCACTCCTGATATTTGGAATAATGATAGGAAGTGTAACAAGCGCCATCATAACACTTATTCAGTATTTTTCATCTTCATCTGAGCTTAAAGCCTTTGTTACATGGACAATGGGAAGCTTTTCCGGCCTCACAAACAGTCAGATATGGATATTATCACTGCTAGTTGTTCCAGGAATCGTACTATCAGTTTACAACATTAAGGAGCTGAACATACTCCTCCAAGGCGAAGCATATGCAAAGAGTCTGGGACTAAACCTTCAAGCAACAAGAAGAAGGATACTCATAGCCACTACCCTGCTTGCAGGGAGCGTAACCGCATTTTGCGGGCCAATTGGTTTTATAGGCATAGCTGTACCTCATATTGCAAGGCTTTTCTTTAAAAATGCCGATCACAAGGTTCTTGTTCCCGCCACGGCACTTACAGGTGCTGCAATAATGGTTTTAACCGACATGGTGGCCCAGCTTCCGGGACAGTCATGGGTAATTCCAATCAACACAGTAAGCGCACTTATAGGTGTTCCGGTTATATTATTTATCATCATGAGGAGTAAATTTTCATGAATCAGGCAAACCTCATACTGAATAGCCTTTCTCTGGGATACGACAAAGATATCTACAGCAGAATATCTGCCAGTGCAAATTACGGAGAGATGGTAGCATTGGTAGGTCCTAATGGAATCGGAAAGAGCACACTTCTTAAAAGTATTGCAGCAATTCAAAGTTTCAGATCCGGGGAGATATTGATTGATGCAAAGAATATTTCGGCGATTTCACAAAAGGTACTCTCAACCCTTATATCATTTGTCCCCTCCCAAAGCCCTAAAGCATTGAATCTATCAGTCTTTGACATGGTTTCATCCGGTTGCTTCAACAGGTCAAACTGGTTAGGTGAGGCAAATGAAGAGGACAAAGCTCTGGTAATGGAAACTCTTGACAGAGTAGGTTTAGATGGATTTGCATTCAGGGATTCAGGAAGGCTAAGCGACGGAGAGTTCCAAAGGGCTGCAATAGCCAGGTCTCTGGTTCAGAAGAGTGGAATAATGCTGCTTGATGAACCCACAGCATTTCTTGATATAGAGAATAAACTAGTGGTAACAAGGCTTCTGGCTAAGCTTGCAAAAGAGGAGAAGAGATGCATAATATTCTCCACACATGATCTTCAGCTAGCGATAAAGCTTTGTGACAGAATATGGCTTATGGGAAGGGACCATTTTACAGAGGGCTCCCCATTGGATTTAATAGAAAACGGAGCCTTTGATTCAATGTTCAAAGACTCCGGTCTAAAATTTGACAAAACCCTTTATACCTTCATTTAGAAAGTTGAAGGAGTCTCAGGCTTTGGTGCTGTTTCAAACATTTTAGCAATTGCTTTTGCCAGCCTCTTCACACCCTCCTCTGTTCTCTCCTCATTCATAAATGAGAAATTTATCCTCATGGTATTCTTACCGGAGCCATCACAATGGAAAGCCTCTCCAATAACAAAGGCGACATCCTCCTTAATCGCAACATTAAATAACTCTGTAGCATCATAACCTTCAGGAAGAGTAACAAAAAGGAAGAGCCCCCCTTCAGGTGTTGTCCACCTTACACCTTCAGGCATATATTTTTCAAAGCAAGAGATCATATGGTCTCTCTTAACTCTGTACATATCAATTGTCTTTTTAAGGTTCTTTTCAAAAAGACCCTTTTCCAGATACCTTGCTGCCACAGCCTGATCAAATACCGGTGCGCAGAGGTCGGTTGACTGTTTTGCAACCACCAGTCTGTCAATAATATTTACAGGTGCAATTATCCAACCCAAACGGAATCCGGGAAGGAAAGTCTTTGAAAATGTGCCTAAAAGAACTACCCTTTCATTATCCATTGAATACATCATTGGCATCTCCTCTCCGTCAAAACGGAGCTCTCTGTACGGGCTATCCTCAATAACAAGCAGGTCATACTTCTTTGCAACTGCCAGAACATCCTTTCTTTGCTGTACGTTCATTGTTATGCCTGAAGGATTCTGGAAATCCGGAATTGCATAAACAAATTTAGGTTTCTTACCACTACCTATCAATGCTTTAACAACAACCTCAAGCTCTTCATCCTTTGTAATACCTATCGGCTTTGCCTGATAAGACCAGAAAGCCTGCAACGCCCCCAGATATGATGGTAGTCCGCAAATAAGCGTATCACCCGGATCTATGAAAACTTTAGTGACAAGGTCTATTGCCTGCTGAGATGAGGTAGTTATAAGAATATTCTCTTTAGTAATATCCAATCCCTGAGCCTGATATCTTTTAGCGAGCAATTCCCTTAGTTTACCATTACCTTCTGTTGGCCCGTACTGAAGCGCAGAGGTACTCTCCTGTTCAAGGACCTCCTGCATAATTACCTTAAGGTCCTCTACCGGAAAAGTAGCAGGATTTGGGAACCCGCCGGCGAATGATATCACTTCCGGTCTGTTTGCAACACTTAAAAGGTCTCTGATTGCAGACCTTCTCATGCTTTTAGCGTTGGCAGATAGAATGTTTTGAATGTTCATAGCCATTTTTTAGTTAGTTTTTTACAAAATTAAAGAATTGTAACTAAAATTCAAACTTTAATTTACTTTTTTAATTATTATGCTTACATTTTATAACAGGACGTTATATAAAAGGGCAAACCGCAGATTCCCCTTTTTTTCATATTTTTGCAAAAAAAGAATGTCAACAATACGAATCACAAAGGAGTTCCGTTTTGAGGGGGCGCACGCCCTTCAGGATTATGACGGAAAGTGCAGACATATACATGGCCATTCATACAGACTTTTTGTCACCCTCAAGGGCAGCCCTCTTCAGGAGAAGGGAAGTCCTAAAAATGGTATGGTAGTGGACTTTGGAGATCTAAAGAGGATTGTAAACAGATTTATTGTGGACCCTTTTGACCATGCGTTGCTCTTGAGAGGGGATGCACCCCTTAAGGAGGAGATTTCGTCTGCATATCAAAATGTCATTGTACTTGATTTTCAACCAACATGTGAAAATCTGGCTATATATTTTGCCGGACTGTTAAGGGAAAATCTACCTCCACAGACTGAACTACACAGCATCAGACTATATGAGACTCCAACGTCATATGTTGAGTGGCTGGCGTCAGAAAACTGATTATTATGAAAAAGCTATACCTTATTGATGGGCATGCGCTCATATTCCGCTCATATTACGCATTTTTAAGAAGGCCCATGATAAACTCAAAGGGTGAGGACACATCCATACTCTTTGGCTTTACAAAGACCCTGACAGATCTTATTATACGGGAGAGGCCCACCCACCTGGCTGTAGCTTTTGATCCACCTGCAAAAACATTCAGACACGACCTTTATCCAGAATATAAAGCAAACAGAGCAGAGACACCCGAGCTGATTAAAAGTGCTCTTAATCCACTTATTGAATTGGTAGAATCAATGTCCATCCCGGTAATAATGAAGCCAGGCTACGAAGCTGACGATGTTATAGGGACAATTGCAAAAAGGGCAGAAAAAGAGGGTTTTACTGTATTTATGCTCACTCCCGACAAGGACTACGGCCAACTGGTCTCAAAACAGATATTTCAGTGCAAACCGGGAAAAAACGGAGGAGATAATATTATTATCGGCCCGGATGAGATTAAGGCGGAGTATGGAATAGACAATCCGGAAAAGATAATAGACATCCTTGCAATTTGGGGAGATGCATCAGACAACGTCCCCGGTGTCAGAGGTGTTGGCGAAGTTGGCTCAAAAAAGCTGATAAACAAATATGGCAGTTTGGAGGGGATATACAATAACCTTAGTGAGCTTCCTTTAAAGCAACAGGAGGCCTTCAAAGAGGCAGAATCCCATATTGCATTGAGCAAGAAACTTGTGACAATTGAGACTGAAGTGGAAATTGATTACAGTGAAGAGGAGCTTGTTTTGGGAACTCCACACTTTTCCGCATTAAAAGGTCTATTTGGCAAATACGAGTTTCCATCACTCTCAAGACAAATTCCTCAACTGGAAGAGATATTTACTACAGAGAGTAGAATTTCAGATATTGAGACAAGAGAGGTTGAGAAGTACAAGGCAGACAGTGGAGTGTCATACAAAGAGGAGCTGCCGGAAAAGATAATAAAAGAGGCATTTGAGAGGGGCTCCGTAGGGGTTATTATGAAAGGAGAGACTCTCTATATCTCGGTTTCCGGCATGGTTGCACCCATAGATAAAAATGACAGAAGCAAGATAAAACTTCTGATGGAGAGTGCATTTATTGACAAATGTGGCTATGATATTAAGTTACTGATAAACGAACTGGCCGCTGACAATATTAAAACAGAGGGTAAACTATGGGACTCAGAGCTTATGCACTACCTGCTAATGCCGGAGAGATCTCATAAATTTGAAATTCTGGCTCAGGCATATCTGGGAATTGATATGGAGGAGAGCAGGGAGATGGTTCAGGCAGACCTTTTCTCAGCAATAGAAAACAGAGATAGCGGAGAGGATCAAAAAAGGGCAATGGCTGAAGCATCACTTTCTATTCAGCTTGCGCACAGACTGAGAGAGGAGCTGAAGAGAGGGGATTTAACCCGGCTGTATGATGAGATAGAGATGCCTCTTATATATGTTCTGGCCTCTATGGAGCAACAGGGAGTCAGGTTGGACACATCTATGCTTAAAGATTACGGAGCGACTTTAACCTCTGAACTTGAAAGTATTGAAAGCGGTATAAGGGAGATGGCTGAGGAACCCGCTCTTAATGTCTCATCTCCGAAACAACTCTCTGCAGTACTTTATGACAAAATGAATCTTGGCATTAAGGGGAAAAACAGCCGCTCAACAGATGAGGAGACCCTTACAGAGATTCTTGATAAACACCCTATTATTCCGGCAATATTGGAATTCCGGAACATTAAAAAATTACTTTCCACATACATAGAGCCCCTGCCCTCACTTGTATCTGCTGAGACCGGAAAACTTCACACTACTTACAACCAGGCACTGACATCAACAGGAAGGCTAAGCTCAGTAAGGCCAAACCTTCAGAATATTCCTATAAGGACAGAGCGGGGAAGAGAGATAAGAAAGGCGTTTATCCCGTCCCGTAAGGATGGGCTGATCCTGTCAGCCGACTACTCCCAGATAGAGCTGAGGCTTATGGCGCACATGAGTCAGGACCCAGATTTCATTGAGGCCTTCAGGAAGGGCGAAGATATCCACTCGGCCACTGCTTCAAAAATATTCGGTGTCCCTGTGAATAAGCTCTCAAAAGAGCAGAGGGGAAGGGCAAAGACCGCAAACTTTGGAATAATTTACGGAATCTCTTCATTTGGTCTCTCACAGAGACTTAACATCCCCAGAGCCGAGTCCAGACAGCTGATTGAGGACTACTTCAGGAGCTACCCAAAAGTTAAGGAGTTTATGAACGAAATGACAGAGAGAGCCAAAAGAGATGGATATGTCAGCACCCTTTACGGAAGAAAAAGATATCTTCCGGATATTAGTTCAAAAAACCCTGTTGTCAGGGGGCTTGCAGAGCGGAACGCAGTTAATGCACCTATCCAGGGAAGTGCAGCAGACATTATAAAAGTTGCAATGGTAAGGCTGCATGACAGGCTTGCAAAAGAGGGGTTTGAAAGCAGCATGGTACTTCAGGTACACGATGAACTTGTCTTTGACGTAGTTCCGGGAGAGGAGAAGAGACTTGCGGAGGTTGTAAAACAGGAGATGGAGAGGGTAACAGAGCTCTCAGTTCCACTAATTGTTGAGTGTCAATATGGAGAAAACTGGCTTGAAGCGCACTGAGGATGAATCGGATAAAAATCTGGCAAAACTCAGCCTTGAGGGGAGTGAGGAGGCCTCCCGTGAGCTTGTCAGGAGATATGCCGAACGAATAAAAGCTCACATCCAGACACTCGTTCCCGATCACAGGGACGCAGAGGATATTTCACAGGAGGTATTTGCCAAGGCGTTTCAGATGCTTAACAGTTATGATTCAAATTACGCCTTCTCAACCTGGATTTACACAATTGCAAGAAACAGCAGCATAGACTTCGTAAGAAGAAAAAGGGTTGCGACAAAATCAATTGATAGCTTAAGTGCAACAGAGGAGAGCTCAGGATCGGAGCAGTGGGTGCCCAGTCCGGAAGAGCATCTGATATTTGAACAGGAGATTGAGAAAATTCGCTCAGCAATCAATAGCCTTCCGGAGAAATACCGGGATGTGGCAGAGATGAGATTCATACATGAATACGCTTATGAGGAGATGGCAAGAGAGCTGGGGGTATCACTTGGAACTATAAAAACAAGAGTAAGACGAGCAAAAGAGAGACTGAAAAATGATGGAAAACTTAATATACAATTACTTCCCTGAATTAACAACGAAACAGAGGGTTCAGATTGAAGCACTACTCCCTCTCTATACGGAGTGGAACTCAAAAATTAATGTGGTTTCAAGAAAGGATATTGGCAACCTTTATCTCCACCATGTGCTTCATTCACTTGCCATTGCTAAGACGCTTTCCCCCTTTCCGGGAGCCAGAGTGCTTGATGTCGGCACCGGTGGCGGTTTTCCGGGAATTCCTCTTGCAATTCTCTATCCGGATGCGAACTTTACCCTGTGCGACTCAATTGGTAAAAAAACTCTAGTTGCCAGCAGTGTTGCCAATGAGATTGGTCTTAATAATGTCTCTGTACTTAATAAGAGAGCGGAGCATGCCGGTGGTGGCTATGATTTTATTGTCTCCAGAGCTGTGACAGAATTAAAGAGCTTTCTGCCATGGATTTGGGATCAAATCACCCCAGGCAGGGAGAAGGGCGTTGCCTCTGGGGTTTACTATCTTAAAGGTGGAGATTTAGGCCGAGAGTTGAGTGAGGCTGCAGAGAAAATGAAAATCCCTCCGGCAAATTTTATAGAATTTAAAATATCTGAATGGTTTAAAGAGCCTTTTTTTGAGGAAAAAAGGGTAATATTCATAAAACGGTAAAACAAATATTTGCGTTTACAAACATTTTATTTATCTTTGCACTCCCTTTTGCGAATATAATAATAGTAGAATATAATATGAAACGCACTTTCCAACCATCTCAACGCAAGCGCCGCAACAAGCACGGCTTTCGCGAGCGCATGTCTACACCAAACGGCCGTCGGGTTCTTGCTGCACGCCGTCGTCGCGGACGCAAAAAACTGACAGTGTCATCTGAAGATCGTTTCTAATCCGGAGGAGGCATTCAATAGAATTACAAAAAGAGGCTAAAGGCCTCTTTTTTGTTATATTTGCCCTTCATTAATTAAAGAGACAATGGCTGTAAGAGTTGGATTTGATGAGGCCCTTATGCTGTATGACAGTCTGGATATGAATAAACTCTCCAGACTAGCAACAGAGATCAGAGAGAAGATAAACGGCAACAAAGTTTACTACAACAAAAATTTTCATCTTGAACCCAGCAATGTATGCATCCACAGATGTACCTTCTGCTCATACAGAAGAGAGAGCGATCAGGAGGCGGGTTCCTGGTCTATGGATATTGAACAGGTAAGAGAATATTGCCGTAAGAAGTATAAAAATGGGGAGACAGAGGTTCATATTGTCGGAAGTGTTCATCCTGACAGAGATTTGAGTTACTACCTTAAAGTGGTTGAAGCTGTGAGGGAGGAACTTCCGGATACTGTGGCAATTAAAGCATACACAGCTGTAGAGATAGATGACATGACAAAATCTTCCGGTCTCTCTCCAAAAGAGGTTCTCAAAGAACTAAAAGCCAGAGGCGTGATGCTGCTGCCCGGTGGTGGTGCCGAGATTTTCAACCCGTCGGTAAGAGACAAAATCTGTCCGGATAAGACAGATAGCGACAGATGGCTTGAGATACACAAAGAGGCGCACAAACTTGGGATGAGAACAAATTGCACGATGCTATTTGGACATATAGAGAGCAGGGAGCATAGAATTGAACATCTTATGGCTCTCAGAGAGCTGCAAGATGAGACCGGGGGATTTGATGCATTTATCCCCCTCCTGTTCAAACCCGCAAACAATCCACTCTCACATCTTGGAGAGGTTAGCATAATTGAAGTTCTGAAAACATTTGCAATTTCAAGGATAGTTCTTGACAACATCCCCCACATTAAGTCCTACTGGCCTATGCTAGGCAAAGAGTTATGCCAGATGGCCCTCCTGTACGGTGCCGATGATATGGACGGCACAATAAACGACTCAACCAAAATATACAGTATGGCAGGCTCCAGGGAACAAAATCCTCAAATGACAACTTCAGACCTTGAGAGGCTTGCAGCCGAAGCCGGTTTCATGGCCGTTGAGAGAGACAGCTTCTACAACATTATCCCAAAAAAATCATAATTTTGCCAAATAAACCTCAAACCATGAAAAATAAAGGAGCAGAGAGACCCTGGTACAAAGGGTGGTTTATGATTGAAGTCTATAAGGTGGCAGCAGTTCTGGCGGCCTTATTGGTTATTGTAATAATATTTCTTAATCTTGTCACAAGGCATAACAGAGAGCTGGAGGTTCCAGACTTTACAAGAATGTCAATGACAGAGGCAACAGAAATTGCCAATAAGAGCAACCTGAGACTTGAGGTTACAGATTCTGTATTCCTTCCAAGAATGGGAAGAGGGGAAATATTCCGCCAAAACCCTCCGGCAGGAAACAAAGTAAAGAAGAACAGAAGAATTCTTTTAACTATAAACTCTTTACAACCCAAAAAGGTGGCCATGCCATCTGTTACAGGTTTTTCAATGAGACAGGCCAAGGCAGAGCTGTCGGCAAGGCAGCTAAGGGTAGGGAGGCTTATATATATAAGTGACATGGCCACTAACAATGTTCTTGGACAAAGATTCAACGGAAGGCAAATTGAGCCGGGCACAATGATAGAGACGGAGAGCGAAATTGACCTTGAAGTTGGAATCAGCAGCGATGAGGAGAGGACGTTTGTCCCCGATGTAACTGCGCTTCCACTTGCTACCGCAAAAGATATACTTCTTGATAACTCACTGAATGTTTCCAGAATAAGATACGACAACTCAGTTAAAAGCTACTCAGACTCAATTTCCGGCTTTGTAATCAAGCAGGAGCCGGAACCGTCGCAGACACAGCCTAAATCACTTGGTTCTGCAGTCCAGCTAACAATCACTGTTGACAAAAACCTGATTGACAGTTTAAAGAACAGAAAAACAAAATAGCATGATTACTGAGGAGCTGGATGACATAATGGATTTGGATCCGGATGAGATAGGAGATGATGAAGAGAGTGGCGGCTCCTTTGAACATTTTCGCTATGTAGCAGACAAAGGGCAAGCGCTCCTTAGGGTTGACAAGTTCATCACAGCCCGGATGGAGAAGACATCCAGGCACAGGATTCAGCTTGCAATAGCTGCCGGATATGTACTTGTCAACGACAAACAGATAAAGGCAAACTATCTGGTTAAGCCAGGCGATGTAATCAGGATTGTACTCCCATACAGAAGAAGAGGGATGGAGATAAAACCTGAAAACATCCCGCTTGACATTGTTTACGAGGATCAGTTTCTTATGGTATTGAACAAACCGGCAGGATTGGTTGTCCACCCTGGTCACGGACATTTCACAGGCACCCTGGTAAACGCTCTCGCATACTATTTAGGGATATCCCAGGGTGAGGATGCACCCGATGAAAGGATGGGAGTTTTAGTCCACAGAATAGATAAAAACACATCCGGTCTGCTTCTTATTGCAAAAGAGGAAGAGGCTCAGCTATATCTTGCAAAGCAGTTTTTTGACCATACAATTAAAAGAAAATATATAGCCCTTGTGTGGGGAAATGTAAAAGAAGACTCCGGAACAATAACAGGAAATATAGCAAGAGATCCAAACAACAGATTCAAATTCAAGGTATTTCCCGATGGTGAAATTGGGAAGCACGCCGTAACACATTACAAGGTAATTGAACGATTTGGATATACTACTTTGGTAGAGTGCGAGCTGGAGACAGGAAGGACTCACCAGATCAGGGTTCATATGGATTGGCTCGGACACCCTCTTTTCAATGACGACAGATATGGTGGAGACAGAATCTTAAAGGGGACACTATATTCAAAATATAAAAAGTTTATAGATAACTGCTTTGAACTTCTGCCAAGACATGCTCTGCACGCTAAGACACTCGGCTTTGTACATCCAAAAACAAAAGAGAATCTCTTTTTTGAAAAAGAGATTCCCTCAGATATGGTGTCCGTAATTGAGAGGTGGAGAACCTACTCCTCCTCCCGCTAGCGGTGAAATCTGCCTCCGCCCATTCCAGGGCCTCTCATTGGCTGACCACCACCCCGTTGCCCTCCGAAATTGCCGAATCTCCAGGTGAAGCTTAGCATAAAGTACTGCTGAAGAGTGTTATTCTGAACATCCTCAATGTAGTTGTCAGTAGTAGTTCTCCAAACACTCTTTGATTGGTTCAGGATATCAAAAACCTTAAGTCTTAAAGTTGCAGAGTTTTTGAATAAAAGCTTTGATATTTCAGCATTCCATACTGCGGCAGGCGTATTGTAGCCCTCGCCATAGCCAATGTAGAAATTGTAATCAAAATCAGACGCCAGGTTAATGCCTGCAGGCAAGGTCCAGTTTACAGATCCGTTAACTGCATTATTCCATGTTGCAGGCTGGACATTCTGCTGAATTGTGTACCAAGCGTAGTTATATCTTACCCTTCCCCCAAGTGAAAACTCAATTTTCTCTCCTCTGTACATAAATCTCAACATCTCGCTTATTGAGAGGGTAGTTGTAAATCCCTTCTGAAGAGTCTCAAGGGTTCTTCCGGAAAAACTTATCCCTCTGTTAACTCCAGCATTTGTAAAGTTCATTATTGAGAATTTGGACTTCTTTATAGGCGTATTGTACATAAGGTTGGCATTCACGTTAAAAGCCCCGGAAGCATTAACAGGCATTGTATATTGAACACCTGACTCATCATACCATCTCTGGGTGACAATCCTGTCCTGAGTATAGCTTGCTCTCAAACCTGCATCAATGGTTCTGAAGGTCTCCCTCTTTGTATCTCTGTAATTTGTCCATAGTGAGTGTTCAAACTCAGGAAGCAGATCAGTATTACCCATAGGGATCAACAGAGGATTTGAGTTGTCCTGAACAGGTTGAAGCTGATTTATAGAGGGCTGTCTTGTCCTGCCGTTATATCTTAACCTTAAATTCTGAGTATCAGAAAATTTAAGATCAAGTTGAGCAGATGGGGCAAAATTTACAACAGACCTGTTGATTACTGTACCATCACTTCTGACACTTCTTGTAAGTGATGGCTGAGCATTTACACCCAGTACATAGCTGTATTTTTCCTCATTTTTTCTAAGATTAACCTCTGCTCTGTGATTTATGAAGATGTTCTCAAAATAGTTAGAATATGTCTCGTCCAGTATGTCATATTCTCCTGTTATACTGTTCTTGTTGTAAACCTTCTTGTCTGAGTCAGTATATCTGTATCCAAATCTGTAGGCAAGCTCCATAAAGTAATTCCTGCCTAAAGGCTCTGTATATGATGCTCTCGCCGAGAGATCGTAAGACCTGGAATCTGTGTTGTAATTTTGGTCAATTATAGTTGAATCTGCCCTGTCACCTATAATGGTTCTGGATTGGTTAACTCCATTGAACAACTCATTGTTTGAATACTCAAAATCCATATTGACAGAAAATGTCCTTCCTGGTTTTGCAAATCTGTGTCTTAACAACAGGTCACCTTCAAACGCCTGAGCACTATTCTCTCCCCTTAGAAGACTGCTACCCTCATTTATCTTTGTACCATTGCCTCCCCTTGTCCAAAACTCCCTTGTATCCTCAAAGCTTCCTCTGGTTATGTTAACATTGGGTCTGAATAAAATGGAGGTTTTATCATTGAATTTATACTCAAGGTTAAGTGCAACTCTGTGCCCGTCAGAAAACTGATTAGACTCAGACTCCTCAGAATAGTTGAATGTGCTGTCTTTCAGGAAATTTTGACGAAAAGTTTTGTTTTCGTTAAGCCTGTCACTACCGCTATAGAGATAACTCCCGCCAATTTTTAATTTCCCGTTATTTATATCTTTATTTGCGTTTACTCCCCCCATCCACGAGGTTGTCAGGCCACTACCACCGAATCTCATTGTGGCTCCCCCCATTCTGAAAGATCCTCCACCCATACCGGATGAGTTTCTCATAGCAGCCATCATTCCTCCGGCGATATCTGAAAAACCTCTGTTATTTGTATTATTAATATTTGCAACTGCTGTCAACTGAGATGTCTTAGTGAAATTACCTACCATTCCCGCACCCTGATATCTCTCCTCAGTCCCGTAACCGGCAGAGACATTTCCAAACCAGCCATTCATCATCCCTGGTCTGATACTTAAATCTATAACGGTCTCCTCCTCTCCATCATCTATGCCTGTAAACTCAGCCTGCTCAGACTTTTTCTCCAGCACCTTCACCTTCTCAATAATTTTTGCAGGAAGATTCTTGGTAGCAAGTTGTGGGTCGTTTAGGAAAAAAGCCTTCCCGTCAATCATAATTTTGTTTATCTCCTTGCCATTTGCTGTAATTTTACCATCTGAGTCTACCTCAATACCGGGAAGCTTCTTTAAAAGCTCCTCAAGCATATCGCTGTCGGTAGTTTTAAACGACGAGGCGTTGTATTCAATTGTATCTTTCTTGACAATTATTGGGTTTCCCACAGCAGACACAACAACTGAGTTCAGGGTGTTTACCTGCTCCTTTAACTTTACCTGTCCCAAATCTATGACTCTGTGTTCTCCCAGAGTTACGCTTTTCTGATATGTTTCAAATCCCAGATACTCAATTTTAAGTATATAGTTACCGGGAACTATACCTCTGATCTCTGCCGTACCTTTTGAATCTGAGAGAGCATATTTAAATGGATGCTCTTCTCCCACTCTTGTTACAGACGCAGTGGCAAACTCAACAGGATCACTCCTTAGACTGTCAACCACAACAACCTTTATTCTAATCTCTCTTTGCTCCTCCCCACGTAATACAGCTGACATTGCAACTGCAAGGGCCACTAAAAAAATGTATTTGCCGAATTTCATATTTAATAACAATTACAACCCTTTGACAAACGAAAGGGCAAAAGGTTAAATGGTCTGGAAAAAAATTATTTGATTCTGTCTGGATTGGCCTTTACAAAGGCATCCCATCCCCTTCCAGGAGTGCTCTGTCTGAGTTGTCGGCATGACTCATAATAGTGACATAGTGCAACAGCCAGACCATCGGTAGCATCCAGAAAATCAGGGAGATCCTTGGTTTTTAGAATATTTGTGAGAAGCGAGGCTACCTGCTCCTTTGAAGCAGCACCCTTTCCGGTAATAGAGAGCTTTATTTTTCTTGGTGCATACTCATAAACAGGCATATTTCTGTTCAGAGCTGCAGCTATGGCAGAGCCCTGAGCCCTGCCAAGCTTTAGCATAGATTGAATATTTTTCCCGTAAAAAGGGGCCTCAACGGCAAGTTCATCAGGTTTGAAATGCTCAATAAGTTCAGTTACCTCCAAAAAAATCTTTCTGATTTTAGCAAAATGATCACTCTCTTTTCTCAAGTCCACAACACCCATATCTACATATTTAGGTCCGGAGGAGGTAACCTCCAGTACCCCGTATCCTAGAATCTGAGTACCCGGGTCAATTCCCAATATCACCTTAGCTGCCGCCATTAGATAAAATTAGTCAATAATATCAAAACCGCAGTATGGTCTCAGGACTTCAGGGACAACAATCCCTTCAGGCCTCTGATTGTTTTCAAGCAGTGCCGCCAATATTCTTGGGAGGGCCAGAGCACTTCCGTTCAAAGTATGTGCAAGCGCCGGTTTGCCGTTTTCATCCTTATAACGCAGTTTCAGTCTGTTTGACTGGAAAGACTCAAAATTAGATACTGAACTAACCTCCAGCCACCTCTCCTGAGCAGCGGAGTAAACTTCAAAATCGTATGTAAGCGCAGATGTAAAGCTCATGTCACCACCGCACAATCTCAATATTCTGTATGGAAGACCAAGGGATTTGATAATTGACTCAACATGAGAGACCATACCTTCCAGTGCCTCATAAGAGCTATCCGGATGTGAAACCTGCACTATCTCAACTTTGTCAAACTGATGCAGTCTGTTTAGCCCCCTAACATCTTTTCCATATGAGCCCGCCTCCCTTCTGAAGCATGGCGTATATGCCGTCATTTTTACCGGCAAATTGTTCAGCGGAAGTATTACATCTCTGAAGATATTTGTTACCGGTACCTCAGCAGTTGGAATAAGGTAAAAATTATCAAGTCCGACATGGTACATCTGCTCCCCCTTGTCAGGCAACTGACCGGTTCCAAAGCCGGAAGCTTCATTTACCATCAATGGAGGCTGAACCTCTGTGTATCCTGCCGCAGTATTTAGGTCCAGAAAATAGGAAATAAGAGCCCTCTGTATCTTTGCTCCCTTCCCTTTATAAACAGGGAATCCCGCTCCTGTAAGCTTAACACCTAAATCAAAATCAATAATGTCGTACTTTCTTGCCAGCTCCCAGTGAGGAACAGGATTATTTAGTTCTGGCATCTCACCCCCCTCCTTCACATTAACATTCTCTTCAGCGCCCTTTCCTTTAGGTACAGAAGAGTGTGGAAGATTTGGCAACTGTACAAGCAAATCATTAAGCTCAGATGCAAACTTATTCATCCTCTCGTCAAGAAGTTTTGACTCCTCTTTGAGTTGTGATACTTTAAGTTTTGCAACCTCAGCCTCATCCCTTTTGCCCGATTTCATCAAATTGCCAATCTCCTTTGCAAGAGAATTTTGTTCAGCCAAACAAGCGTCCAGCTCAGTTTGTATATTTCTTCTTGAAATGTCCAGCTCGTTTACTTTCTGAATAATATCCGATGCATCAAAATTCTTGACACGCAGTCTCTCCAATACCAGGTCAGGCTGCTCTCTTAATAATCTAATGTTAAGCATATGGTTCTATGATTGAGGCCTCAAAGTTATGAAAAAAAAGACCGACTTGATTACTCAAGCCGGTCCGCTTTATAAAATATCTGAATTAAGCCGGGCTAATAGCACTAACAGGGCAAACATCTGCACATGAACCGCAATCTGAACAGATATCCGGATCAATTTTATAGATATCGCCGGGAGAGATCGCTTCAACCGGACACTCATCAATACATGTACCGCAAGCGGTGCAATCTTCTGAAATTTTGTAAGCCATTTTTTATATAGTTTTGAATTGGTTTATTATTTGCAAAGATATAAAAAGGTTGTAACAGAACAAATACAAATGTATCTTTGTTGTCACAGACATAACTTGAAAAACAAGATGAGAGTTAACAGAATATCAGGGTTGCTCACTATTATCGTACTGCTCTTGTTTGCAACGACATCTGCAGCCCAAAACAGTACCAACAGTCAAATTGAATTCAACAAACTAGTACACGACTTTGGGGACATAACACTAAGTTCCGGCAAACACACATACGTTTTTACATTTAAAAACATAGGCAATTCCCCACTGGTAATTCAGACCGTTATCTCCTCATGCGGATGCACAACACCGGTATGGACACGAAATCCTGTTAAGCCCGGTGAGAGCGGGAAAATTGAGGTCACATTTCTGAATGATCAGGGCCCCTACCCTTTTGACAAAGCTCTTACAGTCTATGTAAGCGGTCTGAACAGACCTATAATTCTCAGAATAAAGGGCGTTGTTCACGAAAAGGCAAAAAGTCTCTCTCAGTTATATCCATATAAGATTGGAGCACTCTCACTGAGATCAAACTATGCAGATATTGGACAGATAGCACAGGGAGAGGTTAAACGGGAGAGTCTGTCAATTGCGAATACAGGAAGCAGACCTATTAAAATTGATTTTACAGATCTTCCAGAAGGATTAAAGATTAAGGCAGAGCCTCAAACCCTCCAACCGGGAAAGAAGGGAGAGATGATAGTTGAGTTAGACACAAAAAGTTCATTAAGATGGGGAGCTGTCAAGCTAGAGGCAGCGGTTGCAATAGACGGAAAGAAAACAGCAAGTCCTAAACTTGAGGTCCGAGCCAGAGTACTGGACAACTTCTCCAATCTAACCAGAGAGGAGACAGAAACTGCACCTGTCCCAATGGCAGAGGATAATGTACACGCATACGGAAAGGTAAAGGCCGGAGGAAAAATACAGCACACTTTTGAGGTTAAGAACCTGGGCAGAAGAGCTCTGATAATACATAAATACGACACAAATGTTGAGGGTGTCTCTGTAATACATCCAAAGACTATTGCTCCGGGGGCAGTTGCTAAATTTACAGCAACAATAACAGCCGGCTCTCAGCCAGGAGAGCAGCTCTATCAGATAACATTCATAACAAATAGCCCTGCAAGGCCGGCATTCAACCTGCTCTTGTCAGGAAGTATTGAAAGATAAGGATACTCAGATGCAGGATATGAACCAACCAAACCACGATAGCGCACTAATAGTAAACGAGGGGATTGAACAGCCCCCTATCGTCAACCCCTACATTGGGAATTTCTATAAAAAGAACAGGGCAAAGAGCCTGACAGCAGACGATTATGTGGAAGGAATTTTAGCCGGGAATATAACAACTCTAAGCCAGGCTATTACTCTTGTTGAGAGCAACAGACATGACCACAGAGTTATAGCGATGGAGATTCTTGAGAGGTGTCAGAGCCACGGGAAGGAGTCCATGAGAATTGGGATTACCGGTGTCCCCGGAGCAGGAAAAAGCACCTTTATTGAGGCTTTCGGAGGGATGGTTACCTCTTTGGGTCACAAACTGGCAGTACTTGCTATTGACCCCAGTTCTGAAAGAAGTAAGGGTTCCATTTTAGGGGACAAAACAAGGATGGAGACTCTTTGTACGGATCCAAACGCCTTTATCAGACCAAGCCCAAGCGGGGGGTCACTTGGAGGAGTGGCCCGGAAGACAAGAGAGAGTATAGTTTTGTGTGAAGCTGCCGGTTTTGACGTAATTTTTATTGAAACAGTAGGTGTCGGGCAATCTGAGACCACAGTACACTCTATGAGCGACTTTTTCCTCCTGCTTATGCTTGCAGGTGCAGGAGATGAGCTCCAGGGTATAAAACGAGGGATAATGGAGATGTCAGACCTAATAGCTATTACAAAAGCAGATGGGAGCAATATAGATAAAGCCACTCTTGCAAGGGCACTCTATTCAAATGCGCTGCATCTTTTCCCCCCTTCAGAATCGGGATGGGTACCCACAGCAATGACTTCATCATCTGTTACCAAAGCCGGACTAAAAGATATTCTGGATAAAATTGAAGAGTATTTTGCAATGGCAAAATCTAACGGTTACTACTACAAAAAAAGGAAGGAGCAGTCTAGATTCTGGATGTACGAGACTATTAATGAAGGGCTAAGAGACAGATTCTTTGACAATGAGCATATTCAGTCAAAACTCTCCAGATACGAAGAGGATGTTATGGAGGGGAGACTAGGATCCTTTGCCGCAGCAGCTGAACTTTTGGATATTTATAAAAAGAACATATGAATATAATACTTGAGGCACTAAAAAACAGCATACTCATTACAGGTCTTGTAATGGTCATGATGCTCCTCATAGAATATGTAAACATCCGCTCACACGGAGAGTCGTTTAAAAAACTCCGAAAATCTCCTGTAAAACAGGTCCTTCTTGCAGCTCTGCTTGGATTGATCCCCGGATGTATAGGCGGATTTGCGGTGGTTTCGCTCTTCACCCATAATCTTCTTAGTTTTGGTTCACTGGTGGCTATGATGATAGCATCATCAGGAGACGAGGCATTTGTAATGCTTGCATTGATACCAAAAACAGCAGTTCTGCTTTTTGTAATACTGTTTGCTATAGGTGTGGCTGCCGGGATCCTAGTTGACAAATTCTACAAAGGTGGAAAGAGACCATTCTCTCCTGAGGAGTTTAAACTCCATGACGAGTGTTGTCACGAGAATCATAATCACACAGAACACCACCCTGTTTCCCCGGCAAAGAGAAGCATGACCAGAGAGAGAATCATTATAATGGCCGGAATTGCAGTCTTTATCATTGCGGTATTTGCAGGAATTTTAGAACACGACCACTCGGCTCATGCTCATGAAACAGCTCCTGCTGTTACTACCGATATACATGACCACACAGGTCACGACCACGCAGATCACGACCACGCAGATCACGACCATGCAGAACTTGGCCACACAGAACATGGTCACGCAGGATTTGACATCTTCTCTGAGAGGTGGATGAATCTGCTTTTTGCCGGAGTCAGTATATTTTTGCTTATTCTGACTGCCAGAGCCGGCGATCACTTTATTAAAGAGCATCTATGGGGTCATGTCGTAAAAAAGCATTTCCGCTCTATTTTCTTATGGACATTCGGTGCACTGCTTGTAATCCACTTCGGAATGCAGTTTCTTGACATTGAACACTGGCTGAAAGACAACATCATTCTAATGATAGGAATAGCGGTTCTTATAGGTATAATTCCAGAGTCAGGTCCTCATATGGTATTTATCACCCTTTTTGCCGGTGGCTTGATCCCATTCTCAGTATTACTTGCGAGTTCTATTGCTCAGGACGGACACACTGCCCTTCCACTGCTGGCAGAAAGTAAAAAAGGCTTTGTACTTGCCAAAGCCATTAATATTACAATAGGATTTGCGATAGGAGTTGCCGTACACCTGGCGGGGTTTTAATACCCCGCAGGTTAAGGCTTATATTTATTACTCTCCATTCATAGAGCTCAGAAACTCCAAGTTATTATCTGTTCTCATGAGTCTCGTCTTCATAAACTCCATAGCCTCAACAGAATTCATATCAGCAAGGTAGTTTCTCAGTATCCAGATTCTGTTCAATGTCTCTTTATCAAATAGTAAATCATCTCTTCTTGTGCTACTTAGAGTAACATCAACTGCCGGGAAGATTCTCTTATTTGATAATTTTCTGTCAAGCTGGAGCTCCATATTACCGGTTCCCTTGAACTCCTCAAAAATGACCTCATCCATCTTAGATCCCGTCTCAGTAAGGGCCGTAGCAATGATTGTCAGTGAGCCGCCATCCTCAATATTTCTTGCCGCTCCAAAGAAGCGTTTTGGTTTATGAAGAGCATTTGCATCCACACCGCCACTAAGTACTTTTCCTGATGCAGGCTGGACTGTATTGAATGCTCTGGCAAGTCGGGTTATGGAGTCAAGAAGGATGACAACATCATGACCGCACTCAACCAGCCTTTTTGCCTTCTCCAGAACAATATTGGCAACTTTAACATGCCTCTCTGCCGGTTCGTCAAAAGTGGAGGCGATAACTTCTGCCTTTACACTCCTCTGCATATCTGTAACCTCCTCAGGACGTTCGTCAATGAGCAGTACAATCATATATACTTCAGGATGGTTGTCGGCAATTGCATTGGCTATATCCTTTAACAATACTGTCTTTCCTGTCTTAGGCTGAGCCACAATCAGTCCTCTCTGCCCTTTGCCAATTGGGGCAAAGAGATCCACTACCCTAGTTGATAAATTATTATGCCCGTTTGATGTGATATTAAATTTCTCCTCAGGAAAGAGTGGAGTCAGGAAGTCAAATGGTACTCGGTCTCTTATAAATTCAGGGCTTCTGCCGTTTATCTGTTTAACCTTTACAAGCGGAAAATACTTATCTCCCTCTCTTGGAGGCTTGATCTCTCCTGTAAGGGTATCTCCCGTTTTTAACCCGTAAAGCTTTATCTGAGACTGTGATATATAAATATCATCAGGTGAGTTCAGGTAATTGTAATCAGATGACCTTAAAAAGCCATATCCGTCAGGCATAATTTCAAGAACACCTGTAGCCTCAACCTCTCCCTCAAATTCAATTTTTGGTCTGGCAGGCTTTACCTCTCCCTGATTATGTTTTACAAATTCACTGACAGTTTTGGGTTGAGTATTCTCAATTTTTAACTCTCTTGTAACGGCAACGATTGCAGCTACTTCAGCTTCAGAGCTTTGCGATTGCTGAGCAGATTCTGTTTTCTGCATAGTGCTCTGCGCCCTCTCCTGATTCGGTTTAGCTTCAGATTCAGAAGAACTTTTTCTTGCAGGACGTCCTCTTTTACGCTGAGATTTTCCGTCCTCTATTCTGCCATCTGTTTTAACCACTATATTAGATTCTGCCTTTATTTCAGGGGTTTGCTCAGATTTAGCCTCCAACTTCAATTCAGGCTTCACAACCTGTTTTGGCTCTGATTTAGGCTCCTGTTTAAGCTCCGGCTTAGCCTCCTGTTTGACTTCCGGCTTCTGCTCCCCCTTTTGTTCAAGTGGCTGTTGCTGCTTAGGCTTAGGCTTATCCTCTTTCCTCTTTGGACCTCTCTTGGCCGGTTTAGGAGCACTATTCTGAGGCTGTGTCTTTTTTACAATAAGAGGTGCGCCGGATTTACTCCCTAATCTCGCCTGCTCATCCAGAATTTCATAAATGAGATCCTCTCTAGTCATTTTTTTGTAATTGCTCAGCTTAAGCTCTTCAGCAATTGCAAACAGGTCCTCCAGACCCTTCTTGCTTAACTCTACTATGTCGTACATCAAATTTGTTTGGGAATTGAATTGTGGATTTATCTGAAATATAAATCGCCGAATTATCCGCAAATATAGTTAAATAGTTGAATAACCACAAAAAAAGTGGAGCAATGCCCCACTTTCAATCTACTTTGCAGCCACAACATCAGCTTCAATCAGGCTTCCTTTTGGCAATCCCTTTACCGCAAAAGCAACGCGAGCAGGGTATGGCTCCTTAAAAAAGTTTGAATAAATTTCGTTCATGGTGGCAAAATCCGCCATATCTGTTAAATAGACAGTAGTCTTAACAACATTTTCAAAGCCATATCCAGCCTCATTAAGTATATGGCCAATGTTTTCAAAAACCTTTACACACTGCTCCTTTACTCCTCCCGGCACAAACTCTCCGGTTGCGACATCTATTGGAAGCTGACCTGAAACATACAGAAATCCGTTAATCTCTATAGCCTGGTTGTAAGGGCCAACAGCCTTAGGGGCTGCAGGGGATGAAATAATTCTTTTGTTCATATTTTTATAGTTGTATTGTGAAGTTAACAAATTACTAGAAATTATCCCAATAACTTGATCCCTTTTTAAATTTCAGCAAATCAGCAAGTGCCGAAGCAGTTGCACTAATCCTGAAGCTCCAGCTCTGCCACTGCCCGGTTGGTACCCAGGAGACAGAAATATTGAAGCAGTGAAGATCATATGTTGCGCTTAGCTGTGTTGTTGTAAGAGTAAAGCTGGACAGATCAATATTGGTATTGACATTTATATTGAAAGCCTTAGTTATCCTTAACTGTCCGGAGAGACCAAGAGTCTGCATATGCATGTGTTTAGTCATCAGCTTATCCTGCTGAGTGTCGTACTCATAACGTTTGCCATAGGAGTAATTATAATTAAAACTGACAGTCCAGGGAATTGACGGATCAAGATAATAGACCCACCCTCCCGGTATATACTCTCCGGTAACAGGATGATGATAAATTTTGGTATAGTCTCTGGGCTCAGATTTTACCCCTCCAAATGTATCTCCGGCAGGTGTCTGGTTATTGTCACCGGGGAATTTACGCACCCCTCCTCTTCGCTCTCCCTTTCCTGAAAGCTGATAAGAGAGAGTCATGCTGGCATTCTCAACTCTTGCAAGTTTGAGCCCGCCCTCTTTTGCAATATTGAACTGATTTATTACCCTTCCTGTTTTATCAACAGCGTACGGATTTAAGGATGCATTTGCACTAAAGCCAAGTGATCCGAAAATAGTAGTGTTCATATTTACAGATATATTTGAGAGCTTCAGTGAGTCTGCAAGAAAGTTATAAGATCCCCCAATGGCTAAATTATCAATTAGCTTTATCTTCTTAGTACCTGTACCGGTTGTATCATCCAGGTCCCTTAACTTTGCCTCAAGGTTATTTCCAAGAGAGAAGTTCAAAGAGGCGTTTCTCCCTTTGCCGGGGGGTGAGTATATCAAGCCGTCATATCTGTTATAGTCCAGTAAATGCTGAATACCATTCTCGTCAATGTAATCAAGAGTCCTGTACCCATTGCCCGGAGTACCCAGTTCAGGTCTGTAGCCAAAGGAAATTGTCGGAGTCATCATGTGTCTGACTGCCTGCAATTTTCTATTTTTTCCAAAATTGAATGTTCCGTATACCCTTGTACTCATTGAGAGGGAAGCAGAAAAATCCTGAGTTACCCCAAAATGGCTGAACATCTTTGAGACCTGACTCTCTACCCTTTGAGTCTCCTCATTGAAATACTTATCATTAGTCTGGAAAAACCAGTTCATCCCGTAAGCGACACCAGGTGAGAAATTAAGATAGTTCAGAAGGGTAAATGTAGGCAAGCCAATAGAAAAGTTGTGCCTCATTCCGCTCCTGAATTTTGAAAGAAAGTCCGGAGAGCTGAAGTCCTTTAGTTTAAAATTCACCTTGTTGTCTAAAGATGTATTGTAGCTCAATGATATTGACTCATAAAACCTCTCCTTGCCTGCCCTCTCTTTCTTTTTAAAAGGGTATATCCTGTTCATTGTAAGGGTAAAATTTGGTACAGTCAGGGCATACGAACTGTCAAGAGAGTTTTGGCTGTGCAGCAGGTTGACAGACAAACTGAAAGGTGAGTCGGCAAAAGATTTTGAGTATGATATTGATGACGATACCTGGTTCTGAAGGCTCTGCTGAACATCCATTGAGTTAAACCTGTTGTTCAAAGGTGTAGAGAAGTTAACAGAGGCCCTGAAAGATGCTCCCGGCATTGACTTTGAGTCCTGCGAATGGCTCCACCTTACAGAAAAATCCTTTGACTGGAAAAAGTCTGTACTTCCCCTCTCGCCTGTCTGGTTATTAGAATAGTTGACAGAGAAGTCACCGTTGAACTTATATCTTTTACGATATCTGGCAGTAAGCATTGCATTCCAGGAGCCCAAAGAGTAAAGGTCCCCTGTTATTGAAACATCAAAATACTCCCCAATTACAAAATAGTATCCAAGTCCCTTAAGGCCGAATCCTCTGGCCGCCTCCTCCTGGAATGAGGGTATCAGCAACCCTCCGGATCGCTCAGGTTTCTCCGGAACAAAACCAAACGGAAGGGCAAAAGGTACAGGCACATCCTCCAGAACAAGATAAGCCGGGCCAAAAACAGTAGTTCTTTTAGGCTCTGTAACCATTCTGGCTTTGGTCATCCTGAGGTAAAAATGGGGATGGTCCAAATCACAGGTTGTATATTTACCCTGAGAAATATTGTAAGAGTTATCTGACATCTTTTTAATGTTTGTACCATGCAGATATCCCTCAGACTCCTGAGTTATCATATTTGTAATCCTGGCCTTCTTAGTGAGAAAGTTATAGTAAACTTTCTCCATCTCATATGATCCGTTGCCCTCTTTCAGAACAGGCCTCCCCTTCATCACTCCTGTACTATCCTTTACACCTGTTGCAAAGACTGTTCTTGTATCAAGGTCATACTCCATATATTCAGCTGTAAGCTCAATATTTTCATATGTTACTCTCACCTCCCCATAGTAATATATCATCTTTTTCCCGCCTGAGAAATCCTCAACAATTGAATCCCTTGCAACCGAAAAGGCTGGAAACTCAACCGTACCCTTCTTTTTAAGAGTATCAGTAGTTATCTTTAGAGTATCAGCAGAGGTCACCAGAGTATCCAGCTTCAAAGTCTGTCCGGCAGCATTGTGCAGAGACAAAGTGAGAGCGAAAATGGCCAGAATGATATATGAGATTCTCTTCAAAAACAAAATAATTGCTACTTTTGCAAAGTGCAAATTTAATTATTAATCAACATAAATAATGCTCCGCAAATTACTTTTGATCTTTTTTTGCCTGCTGTTTCAGTTGCCAATCAATGCACAGTCCGACACAAAGGTTGCATTGAGAAAAGTGGTAATAGATCCCGGGCACGGCGGGAAGGATCCCGGAGCTGTCAGCATTAACAAAAGACATCAGGAAAAAGATATTGTGCTTGCAGTATCTCTGATGCTTGGCAGATTAATTAAAGAGTCGTACCCTCAGGTTGAGGTAGTTTATACAAGGTCAACAGATGTATTCATACCACTTGATAAAAGAAGTGAAATAGCGAACAAAGAGAAGGCAGACCTGTTTATCTCCATTCATGTTAACTCAGCAAGAGCACGCGCAGCATCGGGAACAGAGACATTTGTAATGGGCCTTGATAAAAGCAGTTCAAACCTGGAGGTCTCTAAGCTTGAGAATAGCGTTATTGTACTTGAAGGAGATGATTACTCAACAAAATATGAGGGTTTTGACCCAAATGTTCCTGAGTCATATATAATCTTCTCTCTCTTACAAAATGCACACCTTGAGCACAGTTTAGCATTTGCCTCACTTGTACAGGAGCAACTATCAAACGGGCCTGTTCAAATAAACAGAGGAGTTAAACAGGCCGGTCTTCTGGTTCTGTGGAGAACAACAATGCCTGCAGTACTTGTAGAGCTAGGCTTCATATCTAACAGCAGTGATCTGGCTATACTCGTAAAGAGAGAAAATCAGCAAAAAATGGCCGAAGCGATATTCAAAGCTTTTTCTAACTATAAAAAAATGTACGAAGATGGAGGCGGAGGTTCTCTTCTCTATGCTCCTGTCACAAACCAGCGACCACAACAGGTTGTAAATGAGAACAAAAAAACTGATGAACAGATTACTGGAACACACATTTCCATTCAGATACTTGCAGTTACAAAGCTGCTTAAGCCTAACTCCCCAGATCTGAAAGGATTAAAAGAGTATGACTATAAAAAGATTGGTGCTTTTTACAAATACCATACGGGGAAATTCCAGACATTGTCAGAAGCATCAGATGCACTAAGGGAGATACGGAAGAGATTCCCTCAGGCATTTTTAATCAAGATTGAAAATAATACAATTGTACCACTGAAATAAAGGAGATGAAATTAAAACTGACAAAAGAGCAGAAGACTGGCCTCTTTGCACTTGTAACTCTAATTGCCACATACTTTATGATTAATTTCCTGAAGGGGCAGGACTTCTTCAATAAAAATAATATCTACTTTGTCAAATACGAGAATGTTGAAGGTTTGACTCCTACAGGTCCCGTCTATTTCAAAGGGCATAAAATAGGAACTGTAGAATCAATAGTCTATATCAAGGAGAGCGGCAACTTCATCGCTAAGTTCAAAGTTAAGGCAGACTATCCCATTCCTTCAAATTCAGTTGCAATGATTTACTCAGCAGATCTGCTCGGATCCAAGGCTGTCAAAATTGTCCCGGGAGACTCTCAGCAAATACTTAATCATAAAGACACCCTGGCCTCAGGCATGGAGGAGGGGCTTGTTGAGATGCTAGTATCTGAGATACTTCCTTTAAAAGACAGCATAAACACACTGTTATCCTCTCTAAACACCACTGTAAAAGGGATTAACCAGATTCTTGACGAAAAGGGACAGGCAAACATTAAATCCATTATAGCAGGCCTGAACAGGACCATCAAGAATTTTGAAACAATCTCCTCAAACCTTGGGGAGAGCGGACCAGAAATAACTGCAACACTTGAGAACCTAAAAAATCTCACGGCCAAACTTGATGTTGCCGCAGAACCTCTAGGCAAAACAGTCAGCAACCTTTCAGAGATTACTGATTCACTTGCTGCAGCAGACCTTGCTGCAACTATCGGCTCGCTAAAGACTCTACTTGATGAACTGAGAAACCCTCAGGGTTCTATTGGAAAACTTATGGCAACAGATTCTCTCCATAACTCAGTTAACACTCTGGTGAAAAATCTTGATGATTTGATTGAGAATATCAATAATAATCCAAAAAAATATATCAAGATTACCGTGTTCTAAATCAGTGAATTACAATATCGGAAAATTTATTGTTTTTCTTTTCTGAAAAAATTTATGACTGACCAACAAGCACTTGAAAAATTCTTGAAATTTACAAGTGCTTTTTGATTTTTTTTTACAGAATTTATCCCCAATTTTGTAAGCAATCTAAACTTCATACCATAAACTATGACCGATCAGAAACATATAGCTGTGTGGGATAATTGTCTCCGGATAATAAAAGATAATATTCCTCCCAGCAGCTTTAAAACATGGTTCGTTCCCATCAAGGCGGTCAAATATCTGGACTCGGTATTAACAATCGAGGTACCTTCGGACTTTTTCAGGGAGTATCTGGAAGAGCAATTTATTGAGCTTATTGGAAAGACACTCAGAAGAGTGGTGGGCAGCAGCGCTAAGCTGGAGTACAATGTTAGAGTGGTTTCAAACGAAGAGGCTGTCACAATGCCTCAGCAAGGACTACACGAAATTACAAACAGAACTGTCCCTTTTCCGGCACAAAACGGAACTTTTGCAAACCCATTCGTAATCCCCGGACTACAGCAGAGACAGATAGATCCGCAGCTAAACCCAAATTTTAGTTTCAGGAATTTTATTGAGGGTGAATGCAACAGACTGGCTAGAGCTGCTGGTCTTAACATCTCATCAAACCCTGGAAACAATTCATTTAATCCACTCTTTTTGTATGGCGGCTCAGGGCTGGGAAAGACACACCTTGCTCAGGCCATAGGAATAGAAATAAAGGAGAGGTATCCGGAAAAAATTGTGCTTTATGTGAGTGCGAACAGGTTCCAGACGCAGTTTATGGACGCTGCAAATGTAAAAAACAAGCTCACAGATTTTCTGCACTTCTATCAGATGATAGATGTTCTGATAATTGACGATGTTCATGAGTTTGCGGGTAAACCGGGAACTCAAAATGCATTTTTCCACATTTTCAGTCATCTTCATAATATTGGCAAACAACTTATTTTAACTTCAGACAAAGCTCCTTCCGAGCTTCAGGATCTTGAGCAGCGTCTTCTATCCAGGTTCAAATGGGGTCTTGTTGCTGAACTTGCTCAGCCTGATTATGAGACCAGAGTGGCAATTCTAAAGGCAAAAAGCTATAAAGATGGTATTGTACTGCCTGAGGAGGTTATTACATATCTTGCAAACAATATAACGAGCAATGTAAGAGAGATTGAGGGGACACTTATATCTTTGCTGGCTCAGTCAACCCTTACCAACAGAAAAATAACACTTGAACTTGCCGAATCTCTTACTGAGAGATTTGTAAGCAAAAACAAAGCGGAGATCTCAGTTGGGAAGATACAGAAAATTGTGTGCGAATATTTCAAGATTAGTACTGAGTCATTCCTTTCGCCATCCAGAAAGAGAGAGTTTGTACAGGCAAGGCAAATTGCAATGTATCTCAGCAGAAACATGACAAACAATTCACTGGCATCAATAGGAGCCCAGATTGGCGGCAGGGATCACGCAACTGTGCTCCATGCGTACAACACAGTAAAAGATCTGATAGACACAAACAGATCATTCAGGAAATATGTTTCTGACATTGAGAGCCAGCTTAAATCCAACTAAGAGAACAACCATGGAATCATCAAGAGTCTTTTCAATATTCAGTGAGATTACTAAAATTCCCAGAGAGTCAGGACACGAAGAGCACATTATAAAATATCTTGAGGACTTCGCTCTTTCTGCGGGTTTGGAGTGTAAAAAAGACAAAGCCGGGAACGTTGTCATACTCAAGCCTGCCTCAGCTGGGATGGAGGATGCGCCTACAGTGATTCTGCAAAGCCACTCCGATATGGTTTGCGAAAAGAACTCAGGTACAATTCATGACTTCAGGGTTGATCCCATAAAAGTCACAGAGGAGGATGGATGGTTGATTGCAAAGGAGACAACGCTTGGTGCGGACTGTGGTATTGGTATGGCAGCCCAGCTGGCCATATTAGAGGCAAAATCGCTTGTTCACGGCCCAATAGAGGCCCTCTTCACGACTGAAGAGGAGACCGGGCTAACAGGAGCGAAATCACTGGAATCAGGTTTTTTAAAAGGCTCTGTCCTTATTAACCTGGACTCAGAGGACGAAGGAGAACTTTTTATTGGATGCGCAGGAGGAATTGACACCACCGGATGGTTTAAATATAGTCCAAGAAGGTGCAGGGATGGCGTAAAATTTCTAAAATACGGAGTATTCGGAGCTACGGGAGGACATAGCGGAGACGATATTGAAAAGAACAGGGCTAACGCAAACCAGATCCTCTTACGATTTTTATACGAAGCCTATACTATGTACGAAATATCTCTCTGCGAAATTGACGGAGGGAACAAGAGGAACGCCATATCCAGAGAGGCTTATGCTGTAATATCGGCTGATCCTAAAGATGAACAGCAGCTGAACGAACTATTCCAGAGGATTGTATCTGAGGCTCAGCATGAACACTTTATTTCAGATCCTAATCTAGCGGGAAAGATAGGGAATGCGCAGCAGTCTGAAAACTGCATAGACAACGAAACATTTATAAGGCTGGTATGCTCGCTATACTCAATGCCCCACGGAGTACTTTCAATGAGCCAGACAATACCGGGCTTTGTAGAGACCTCTACGAACCTGGCGAGCATAAAAATGGTAAGCGAAGGAATAATAAAGGTTGCTACAAGTCAGAGAAGTGCAATCAGCAGTGCTAAACATAATGCAGCAAAAAGGGTTGAGGCCGTTCTAAAATTGGCTGGAGCAGAGGTTACACATGAGTCGGAATATCCGGGATGGCAACCGAATCCGGACTCAAAGGTATTAAAGGTTACAGAGCAATCGTACAGAGAGCTATTTCCTAATCCTCCAATTATTAGGGCTATTCACGCAGGACTTGAATGTGGAATTCTTATTGATAAATTCCCCCACCTGGACATAATATCATTCGGCCCCACAGTTAAAGGCGCACACGCTCCCGGAGAGCGTCTTGAGATAGCATCCGTGGATAAATTCTGGAAACTACTGGTAGATGTACTGGCTAAATTAAAATAGACCAAAATGGCTACTCTAATAGCTCCGTCAATGCTCTCTGCAGACTTCGGCAAACTTGCCGCAGATGTTCAGATGGTGAATGAAAGCGATGCAGACATTTTCCATCTTGATATTATGGATGGCCTCTTTGTCCCAAACATATCCTACGGCTTCCCTGTAGTTGATGCCATCTCCAGACTTGCAAAAAAACCACTTGATGCACATCTTATGATTGTTGACCCTGACAGGTATGTAGAGAGATTTGCTCAATCCGGAGTAAAGTATCTCAGTGTACATATTGAAGCCTGTACACATCTCCACAGAACTCTTCAGAACATAAGGGAGAGGGGTATGAAAGCGGGGATAGCCCTAAATCCACATACGCCGGCATCACTGCTGAAGGATATTCTTCCCGATGCGGATTTTGTCCTTGTAATGTCAGTAAATCCTGGATTTGGAGGACAAAAATTTATTGAATCTTCTCTGGAGAAGATAAGTGACATCAGAGAGATGGCCCTTAAAAGGGCTCCGCATCTGTTAATTGAGGTAGATGGCGGGGTAAACAAAGAGAATGCCCCTCTTCTGGTGAAGGCAGGGGCAGATATTCTTGTTGCAGGAAACAGCATCTTTTCAACCCCCTCTCCCGCAGAAGCGGTGAGAGAGTTAAAAAGCATCTGCTGCTAAATCAGATTATATATTTTATCTCCTTAAAGGCATACGAGGAAACCGTTCCATCCAGCTTCTCTATCTGCAGACAGGCGTTTTTATCAGTACCAATAATTCTGCCCTCAAATATTTCACCGGAAGGGGTCTCCTGGAATTTGTGCAACTCCTCATATCTGTAAAGATTTCTGTGATACATGGAGGAGATTTTTTCAGATATGCTTCCCCATGAGAAGTTCTTAAATGGAATGTAAAGGTCATAAAGGAAGAATGCCAGTTTCTCCATCTCCTCCTTTAGGTCATACCTCTCACCGGTAACCATTTTAACAGATACAGGGTTAGGAGCGTTAGATTCAAATTTATCCTGATTCAGGTTAAGTCCAATGCCAACAATTGATCCTGACAAAGTGTCACCCTCAATTGTGTTCTCAATCAGTATTCCGGCCACCTTTTTATTGTTGATATATATATCATTAGGCCATTTAATCTTAGCCTCTATACCCTTACTCTTTAGATATTCAAATACCCCCACTGCTGCGATTTGAGAAATAATAAACTGATTTTCAGCTTTTATCATCTCAGGTTTAAGCACAAGTGAGAATGTGAGATTGGTGCCTTTGGCGCTCTCCCAAGAGGTCCCCTTTTGTCCCCGCCCTTCTGTCTGGTATTCAGCGGCAAGAATAGTAAAGTCAGTCAGCTCCGCAAACCTTCTAAGTGCCTCTTTGTTAGTGGAATCAGTGGATTCAAGCCAAATAATGTCAATTGCCATATCAATAAAAGTTTAAATTGGTCACAAAATTGCAGTATTTTTACAAGAAATTACGAAAAAACGACAATTATTGTGCCAGTAAAGAAGACTACAACAAAAAGAGTAAAGGCTTCAGAGAAGCCGGAAGTAGAAAAAATTCAGACAGAAGAGAATGAACTAAAGTGCATAGCAGAAGCAATGCTTGACAAAAAGGCCCAGGCTGTTTGTTCTATGGACTTGAGAAAAATCGGAACCGCAATTACTGACCACTTTGTAATATGCAATGCAGATTCTGCCCCGCAGGTAATAGCAATAGCTGATAATATTGAGGAGCAAATGCTTGTAAAGTGCAACAGGAAGGTTGTCAGGTCACAGGGTAAGGAGAATGCATTCTGGATTATTATGGACTATACGAATATAGTGGTTCACATATTCAAAACAGAGTACAGGCAGTTCTACAGGCTTGAAGAGCTCTGGGCTGACGCTGAAAAGACAAACTATCAAGACTAGGAAAAATGAGCGAAGAGAACAGAAACAATATCAACAAGAAGTTTACAAATATAAAGCCTCAGAAATTTAACAGTCTGTGGATTATTTTGATAATTCTTACCGGTATCGCAATCATGTGGAACTCCTATCAGGGAGGGGAACCGGTAAAAACTGAGTGGTTTACCATAAAAGAGAAGATGATCCCTCAGGGTGACATTGAGAAACTTGTGTTTGTTACCAATCAGAATACAGCTGAGGTTTTTATCAGAAAGGACAGCCTGTACAAATACAAAAACAAATTTGGAGGTAAAGAGCCAAAGTTTGGTCCTCAGTTCTACTTTATAGTGTCCGGCAACTTCAATCTGGAGGAGCAGGTTGATGCAGTAATGGCAGGAATTGAACCTGAAAAGAGATTTGCTGTAGAGACAGAGCAGAGAACAAACTACTTTGGAAAGGCACTGGAATGGCTGTTATTACCGCTAATGCTTATAGGGCTTTGGATATTCTTCTTCAGAAGAATGAACAAATCTATGGGAGGCGGAGGGTCACAGGGAGGCGGAATCTTCTCTGTTGGCAAATCTCAGGCAAAACTATTTGACCGCGACAACAACGTCAAGGTGACCTTCAAGGATGTTGCCGGACTGGAGGAGGCCAAGGTAGAGGTCATGGAGATAGTTGATTTCCTTAAAAATCCAAAAAAATATACAAATCTTGGAGGAAAAATACCAAAAGGGGCACTGCTGATAGGCCCTCCCGGCACTGGTAAGACTTTGCTTGCAAAGGCAGTGGCAGGAGAGGCAGATGTACCCTTCTTCTCAATTTCAGGTTCAGACTTTGTAGAGATGTTTGTGGGAGTAGGTGCCTCAAGGGTTAGAGACCTCTTCAGACAGGCAAAAGAGAAGGCTCCATGTATAGTTTTCATTGACGAGATAGACGCAGTTGGAAGGGCAAGGGGTAAGAATGCAGGTTTCTCCTCTAATGATGAAAGAGAGAACACTCTCAACCAACTTTTAACAGAGATGGACGGTTTTGGCTCAAATTCGGGCGTTATTATACTTGCTGCTACTAACAGGGCCGACATACTTGACAAGGCTTTGATGAGGGCGGGGAGATTTGACCGACAGATACATGTAGACCTGCCGGAGCTTAAGGAGAGGATGGAGATTTTCAAGGTACATCTCAGAAATCTTAAACTTGTAGAGGGATTTGACATAGAGTTTCTTGCAAAACAGACTCCCGGTTTCTCCGGAGCCGATATTGCAAATGTCTGCAACGAGGCTGCACTGATAGCAGCAAGAAACAACAAAGAGTTTATTGAGAAGCAGGACTTCCTTGATGCAGTTGACAGAATAATTGGAGGACTTGAGAGAAGAAGCAAGATAATCTCTCCTGAAGAGAAGAGGACTATCGCCTTCCACGAGGCAGGTCATGCAACTGTCAGCTGGATGCTTCCTCACGCAAATCCGCTGCTAAAGGTTACCATTATTCCAAGGGGTAGAGCTCTGGGAGCAGCATGGTATCTGCCGGAAGAGAGACAAATTACTACAACAGAGCAGATGATGGACGAGATGGCCGCAACTCTTGGTGGAAGAGTTGCTGAGGAGATTGTGAATGGAAAAATATCCACAGGTGCCCTTAGCGACCTTGAGAAGATCACAAAGCAGGCATATGCAATGGTATCCTATTTAGGAATGAGCAAAGAGGTTGGAAACATCTCTTTCTACGACTCCTCTGAATCAGCCGGATTCAATCTTGGAAAGCCATATAGTGAAAAGACTGCAGAGTTGATTGACGCAGAGGTTAAGAGAATAATAGAAGAGGCATACAAAATGGCCAGAAAGGTTCTTACAGAAAATAGAGAAGGTTTTACCAAGCTGGCAGAGCTTCTGCTGGAAAAAGAGGTTATCTTTGCAGAGGATCTTGAGACCATTTTTGGCAAAAGAGCAGGAAAGCAACCTATAGAGAAGTAATGAATAACACAGTTGTGAGGACATTGAGCGGACTGGTATTCCTATTAATAATGATAGGCTCTCTGCTCATTGGCCCCATAGCTTATGCAATCGTAATGCTGTTCATTATTGGGGTGGTCATGCATGAATATCTTGAAATAAGTCTGGGCAACAGCTTCAGATACTCCAGGATGCTGGCCATTTCAACAGGACTATCTCTCTTTCTGATACTCTTTCTAATACTAGAGTACAAAATTGAGGTAAAACTTCTTCTTTTAACGTTATTGCCTTTGACTGCCACATACATCTCTCTTTTGTGGAGCAATTCTCCTGACTACTATCAGCGAAACCAGTATCTTGCAGGTTCAGTATTGTATGCTGCACTTCCATTTGCTCTGACTACTCTAATAGTTTACAAAGAGGATGGTACCTTTGACGGCTCAACGCTGCTCCTTTTCTTTGCCATACTATGGATATCTGATATAGGGGCGTATGTTTTCGGCATGCTCTTTGGCCAGAAAAACGGTCATAAACTATTCCCTTCAATCTCACCAAAAAAATCATGGGAGGGTTTCTGGGGTGGACTTATCTCGGCACTAATACTGGCGACAGCAATTTATCTGACAGGGTGGTCGGACTTTAACCTCTTCCACACATTAGTAATTGCGCTAATAATTAATATCGCCAGTGTTCTCGGAGATCTGGCCGAATCTCAGTTCAAGAGAAGTTTCGGAGTCAAAGACTCCGGTTCGCTTATGCCGGGCCACGGAGGTCTGCTTGATAGATTTGACGGTGCCCTTACCTCCTTTCCTATTGCAATAGCATACATTAAACTCCTTTCACTTTTTTAAACATGAAAATTCACAAAGAGGGATACAAAATAATATTCAATAGCTTTTTAATTCTTGCTCTGCCTGTAGTGGTCGTCTCCTTTTTTTTCCCAGGCAGCAGAGGGTTCTGGTATCTGCTGACAGCTGCAATTATCTTTTTTATTTTAATTGTAAGATTCTTCAGATTTCCGGCAAGAGAGCCCAATATTGACAGTACAGCTGTAATTGCCCCTGCAGATGGCAAGATTGTAATAGTTAAACAGGTTTATGAAGGAGAATTCCTTAAGCGGGAGTGCATTCAGGTTTCTGTATTCATGAATGTCTTCAACGTACATATAAACTGGTTTCCGGTAAAAGGGCTGGTTAAATATTATAAATACCACCCTGGAAGGTATCTTGTGGCAATGCATCCAAAATCCTCGGAAAAGAATGAGAGAACAACAATAGTCGTTGAGAACGAACGTGGTATAGTCCTCTTCCGTCAAATTGCAGGATACCTGGCAAGAAGGATAGTATGCTACGCAAAAGAGGGGGAAATGGCAGATCAGGGAGATCAGGCCGGATTTATAAAATTTGGATCAAGGGTAGATCTATTTCTACCATTAGATGCCAGAATTCAGGTAACTAAGGGACAAAAGGTAAAGGGAAGGCAAACAGTAATTGCAAAGTTATCAGACAACTAAATTCCTGCAGAATTAAGATATTCAGACATCTCAAGGGCGGCTTCGGCTGCCCTTTTTTCTGCTGCTACGGCAAAATTCTCACCCTTTCCGGCAAAAATAATATTTCTGGAAATATTAACCAGAAGTCCGCATTTAGAGTTCATTCCTGCTGCAGCAACCTCTGCGATTGTGCCTCCCTGAGCACCAACACCCGGAACAAGAAAGAAGTGATCAGGAGCCAAAGATCTGATTTCAGCAAGCCTTTCAGGGCGAGTAGCTCCCACTACAAACATAAGTTTATCTGACGAACCCCACTCAATGCCTTTAGCAATAACTTTTTTATATATATCAAGTTCAAAATCAACAGCCGACTCATTAGATGTAAGTGCCAGTAGAATAGCCCATTTATTCTCAAATTTCAGGAATGGCTCAACAGAGTCCCTGCCCATATATGGAGCCAGTGTTACGGCGTCAGCATCCATTTTTTCAAAAAAGGCCCTGGCATATCTGTCAGCGGTGTTACCAATATCCCCTCTCTTTGCATCGGCAATTATAAAAAGAGTCGGATCAACACTGCGAATATACTCTACAGTCCTCTCAAGCTGCTCCCAGCCAGATGCCCCTTCTGCCTCATAGAACGCCAGATTCGGTTTGAATGCGACAGCATATTTATGTGTGGCATCAATAATTGCCTTATTGAACTTGAAAATTGAATCTTTTTCCGATGCAACTGAAGCCGGAAAAAGGGAAGGGTCAGAATCAAGACCCACACAGAGGAAGCTCCTCTTTTTAACAATATACTGAAAAAGCTGCTCTCTGTTCATAACAGATTATTCTCCTGACTCCTTAAGTCTCTCTGCATTCTCAGCAATCTGCAGAAGATCAATTACCTCCTGAATTGCTCCATCCATAAAGACAGGGAGATTATACATTGTATAATTTATTCTATGGTCTGTAACTCTTGACTGGGGGTAATTGTATGTTCTAATCTTAGCAGATCTGTCACCAGTTGACACCATTGTCTTCCTTTTGGCAGATATCTCATTAAGATACTTTTCATACTCAAGGTTATAAAGACGAGTTCTTAGTTCAGCCAAAGCCTTGTCATAGTTCTTAATCTGAGATTTTTCATCCTGGCACTGTACAACTATTCCAGTAGGCATATGGGTTAGCCTGATAGCTGAATATGTAGTGTTCACAGACTGACCTCCCGGCCCGGAAGAGCAGAAGGTGTCCTTTCTTACATCATTTATATTCAACTCAATATCAAACTCTTCTGCCTCCGGAAGAACTGCAACTGAGGCAGCAGATGTGTGTACCCTACCCTGAGTCTCGGTCTGCGGGACACGCTGAACACGATGTACTCCGCTCTCATACTTAAGGACACCGTAAACACCGTTACCGGATATCTTACAGATTACCTCCTTAAAACCTCCTGAAGTTCCCTCACTCTGGCTATTAATCTCCAGTTTCCATCCCCTCCTCTCAGCAAACTTAGCATACATCCTGAAAAGGTCTCCTGCAAATATTGATGCCTCATCTCCTCCTGCTCCGGCCCTGATCTCCACAATTGCATTTTTAGAATCCTGCGGATCTGCCGGAATCAAAAGCAGCTTAATCTCCTCCTCCATTGCAGGCATTGCCTCCTCAATTATTGAGATCTCCTCTTTCGCCATCTCTCTTAACTCCTCATCCTTCTCATTTTGTATAATATCCTTAGCATTCTCCAGATCTATTACCATCTTACGGTACTTGTTACCCGCCTCAACAAGAGGTTCCAGCTCTCTGTACTCCTTATTAAGAGAGACATACCTCTTCATATCCGACATCACTGCCGGATCTGATATCTGGGCTGCAATGCTCTCATATTTTTCCTTAAGCCCCTCCAGTTTGGAGTATAGATTATTATCGCTCATAATTCATTTTCAAATTGGATGCAAAATTAGTGAAATTAGTTGATTCCCGGAATTTTATTCAGAAGCTTCTCTTTTATATCTGATTCTCAAAATATTCTTATCAGGATCAAAGTCTGAAGATATAATTTTTACACCTCCAATTTCAGACGTGTTTTTCACATGCAACCCAATGCAGGGACAGTGGTCATAATCTCCCACAGAGATTATTCTTACAATATCACCTGCCTCCGGAGGGAGCTTATCTGTGTTAACCCTCATTTCCGCCTCCTCTCTGGAGAGATACGATTCTCTCACTTCAAGATTCAGAGATATAATTCTGTTAACCTCCGTTTCAAGCCCTGCAATCTCCTCCGTAGTCAAAGCCCTTTCAATCTTGTAATCAACCTTTGATTTCTTTTTTTCTATGTGGTTACTCACAGACCTACCCGTTCTAAACATCCTCACCATTGTCTGGTTAATAATATGCTCAGCTGTATGCATAGGGGCGTTGTAATCTTTTTTGGGCTCGTTTATATCCATAGTAATTATAGTTTGCCTGTAAAGTTAATTATTTTGCAAGAGTCTTTGCTCTTCTCAGGGGGATGACATGATGATACCTCGTGCCCGAGGAGGGAGGGGACCCCGTGAAACGGGGAGGTGTATCATCATGTCATCCCCCTGAGAAGAGCCATCATGTTAATCAGGTTATTCTTAAATATCCGCAATATAAAAAGAGGCCGCCTTTGCAGACAGCCTCAGTGGGGTTGTAAATGTAGTAACTAACCAAATACTTACTCGCCCAGGAATAGTTTCATATCCTCATCAACAGTTCCAATAGGGGCTATACCAAAGTTCTTCACGAGCACCTCTGCCACATTTGGAGAGAGGAATGCAGGAAGTGTAGGGCCTAAGTGGATGTTTTTCACGCCAAGATAGAGGAGCGCTAAGAGAACAATAACAGCCTTCTGTTCGTACCAGGCAATATTGTAAGCAATAGGAAGCTCATTTATGCTATTAGCATTAAACACCTCCTTTAGTTTAAGGGCTATTACAGCAAGTGAGTATGAGTCATTACACTGACCGGCATCAAGTACTCTTGGAATTCCTCCGATATCACCAAGAGGCAGCTTGTTGTATCTGTATTTTGCACAACCTGCTGTCAGGATAATTGTATCTTTAGGAAGGGCCGAAGCAAATTCAGTATAGTAGTTCCTGTCTTTCATTCTTCCGTCGCAACCTGCCATTACAAAGAACTTACGGATTGCACCACTTTTAACAGCCTCAACAACCTTGTCTGCAAGAGCGAACACCTGTGCGTGAGCAAAACCGCCAATCAGTTCACCGGTTTCAATCTCCTTTGGAGGAGCACATCTTTTTGCATGCTCAATAATAACCGAGAAATCCTTTACTTTTCCATCCTTTCTGTCCTCAATGTGTTTGAATCCAGGGAATCCGGAAGAGCCGGTAGTATAAATTCTGTCGGCGTAAGTAGATGATTTTCTTGGAGGAACAATACAGTTTGTAGTAAACAGAACCGGACCGTTGAATGTCTCAAAATCCTCAATCTGGTGCCACCATGAAGAGCCGTAGTTACCTACAAAATGGCTGTATTTCTTAAATGCCGGATAGTAGTTTGCCGGAAGCATCTCAGAGTGTGTATAAACATCAACTCCTGTACCCTCTGTCTGCTTAAGCAGCTCCTCCATATCCTTAAGATCATGACCCGATATCAGAATTGCCGGGTTATTGCGAACTCCAAGGTTTACCTTTGTTATTTCCGGATTTCCGTACGCAGATGTATTTGCCTTGTCTAGCAGAGCCATTACCTTTACACCGTGCTCTCCTGTTTTAAGGACAAGAGCTGTAAGTTCATCGGCAGAGAGGGAGTCATTTGTGGTATCAACAAGTGCCTGCTGTATAAATGCATAAACCTCCTTGTCTTCGTGTCCGAGATTGAAGGCGTGCTCAGCATAGGCAGCCATACCCTTAAGACCATAAATAGTAAGCTCGCGAAGAGACCGAACATCCTCATTTTCTGTTGCAAGAACACCTACTTCAAGTGCTTTTGCATCCATATCAGCCTCCTCTTTAGAGGTCCAGAAAGCACCATCAAAGGTGATCTCAGTTATATCTCCCCCTTTTGAAACATAAAGAGCCTTAACAGCCTCTCTTAAGTCAATGGCCTGTCTAACTCTTGTTATAAACCTCTCTCTGTCAAAGTTGGCATTTGTTATTGTCATAAAGAGCGAATCAACAACAAATTTATTCACCTCGTTGCTCTCAACTCCTTTTGCTCTCAATCTCACAGTGTAGTGTGAAATTCCCTTGCAAAGGAAAATCAGCAGATCCTGAAGATTGGCTACATCTGCAGGTTTTCCGCAAACTCCATTTACCGTACATCCGGTGTTTTTTGCTGCCTCCTGGCACTGAAAACAAAACATATTACTCATAATTCTATTGTATTTGGTTAATTATTACGGATACAAAAATAGATGGAGCAAAAACAAAAAAGTGTAATTCTTGTTACACTATCAGAAAAACTTGTCTTCTTAAATATAATTATATTAATTTAGCATAACAAACAGATTATATGCAGAATTTGGATTTTTCCAGGTGCCCCATAATGGGTGATCTCGGCAACGAAAGAGTACAAAAGCTATTCTCAGGGGCGAACTATAAAATGGAGGTTTTTGAGAAAGGAGAAGTTATTGCAATGCAAGGTTCTCCTTGCAAACATCTCTACATTTTACTCACAGGTTCTGTAAAAACAGAGATGACCACTGAGAACGGAGGCCTGATGACAATTGAAAATATCGATGCTGTACGGCCCCTGGCCTCAGCATTTCTATTTGCTGAAGATAATAAGTTTCCTGTTGATGTTACCGCTATTACACAATGTCGTGTACTAATGATACCAAGAGACGAGGTAATCCGAATGTTTCAGATGGATGGAAAATTTCTTGAAAACTATATAAAATTCAATTCAAATAAGGCACAATTTCTTTCAAACAGGCTTAAAGTCCTAAACATAAAAACCATAAAAGGAAAGCTGGCTTACTACATTATTGAAGGACTTGATCAGGCAAGGCAATCACTGCCGGGCGCTGATTCATATAAAATGGACAAAAACCAGACAGAACTAGCCAAATTTTTTGGTGTAACAAGGCCGGCACTCGCAAGATGCATTTCAGAACTGGAGAGTGAAGGGATTATTGAGTTGAATAAAAAATTTGTAAAAGTAAAAAGCTTAAGAGCACTGAATAATCTTCTTGGCTGATATATTTTGTCTATATCTTCTTGTTTTATATCTATTTGATTTATGTTACAGAGGAGTCTATCTTTGTAAACATAAAAACCATTTAACAACAAATAAATATTAAAATTATGGAAGAGCAAATTTATTCAATGCCAAGAATCGGCGACAAAGCGCCTGAATTTAAAGCAGTAACAACTCAGGGTGATATTAATTTCCCAGGAGATTACAAAGGGAAATGGGTTATACTTTTTAGCCATCCTGCAGACTTTACACCTGTATGTACATCTGAGTTTATGACGTTTGCTACAATGGCAGAGGACTTCAAAAAGATGAATACAGAGCTGGTTGGTCTCTCTGTTGACGGTCTTTACAGTCACATCGCCTGGCTGAGGACAATCAAAGAGAAGATTGAGTACAAAGGGATGAAAGATGTAGAGGTTAAATTTCCTCTGATTGAAGACATCACAATGGAGGTATCAAAAAGATACGGAATGCTTCAACCCGGAGAGAGCAGCACAAAAGCAGTAAGAGCAGTATTCTTTATTGACCCTAAAGGAACCATCCGCACAATCATCTATTACCCTCTTGCAGTAGGCAGAAACTTTGACGAAATCAAACGGGTTCTGATAGCACTTCAGACAGCAGACAACTTTAGCGTAGCCCTTCCTGCCGACTGGCGTCCGGGAGACGATGTAATAGTACCCACAGCCGGATCATGCGGAGTTGCAAAAGAGCGTATGGAGAGCAAAGAGGAGATGCACTGCTACGACTGGTTCTTCTGTACAAAGAAGCTGGAAGAGGAGAAGGTTCTTAAGGCGTTAGGCAAATAGGCAACTAACTGGTATAGCTTAGTAAATAAAGAAGAGAGAACTCAAATGAATTCTCTCTTCTTTATTTAGTTGACCAACAATTAGTCAGTATAGCTATCCAGTATCTCCTTTATCTGGCCGGGTTCAACTCTTCCATACACCTTCTCTCCTATCAGAACAACAGGTGCAAGGCCGCATGCACCAACACAACGAAGGCAATCCAAAGAGAATTTTCCATCCTCAGTTACACCGCCAACCTTGATATTAAGCTGCTTTTTAAGTTCGTCCACAACCTTCTCAGCTCCGCGAACATAACATGCAGTACCCATACAAACAGATATTGCATGCCTTCCCTTAGGAGTCATGGTGAAGAAAGAGTAGAATGTAACAACTCCATAAACCTTAGCGACAGAGATATTCAGCTTTTTAGCTATCTCACGTTGCACACTTTCAGGTAGGTATCCAAAGTGAGTTTGCGCAGAGTGAAGTATCTTAATAAGATCGCCCGGATCGTTTTTGTATGAGTCACATATTTCGTGAATACTCTTAATATGGCACTCTTGTAGTTTCAAATTACTCATGACTCTTAAAATTTATTTTTTTCAAAATAGTGTGTATGGAGCAAGTGGTGAGCCTTCTCACTCATAGGATGGCCCAGATACTCCTCATATAGCTTGATAATGTATGGATTCTCGTGAGATTTACGAATCTTCTTCTGTGAATCCTCTCTGTAGATAGCCTCTGATCTGGCCTTAATTACACTTGAATCACCGTGGTGAAGTGGTTGACCTGCACCACCGATACATCCACCCGGACAAGCCATAATCTCAATAGCATGGAAATTATACATACCTGCACGGATTCCGTCAAGAAGTTTTCTTGCATTTCCGAGCTGGTGAGCAATACCGATATTGATATTAATTCCACCAAAATCTATTGATGCCATTCTTATACCCTCAAGACCGCGAAGTTCATGAAAATCAACTTTTTCAAGTTTTTTACCTGTATGAAGTTCGTAAGCCGTACGAACAGCAGCCTCAATAACACCTCCTGTTACACCAAATATAACCCCAGCACCTGTTGACTCACCGAGAGGCTGATCAAAATCCTCCTCAGGAAGCAAATCAAAGTTCATATTGCAGCTCTTTATCAAAGAGGCAAGCTCTCTTGTTGAGATTGAGAAATCAACATCAGGATTTCCGTCTGTACTGAACTCCTCGCGCTGGCACTCATACTTCTTGGCAAGACAAGGCATCACAGATACAACAACAAGATCCTCTCTCTTAACTCCCAGAATCTGGGTGTAGTAATTTTTGGCAATTGAGCCGAACATCTGCTGAGGAGAACGGGCTGTTGATGGTATATCAAGCATAGATGGGTAGTACTCTTCAAAGAAGTTAACCCATGCAGGGCAGCAAGAGGTAAGTATAGGTAGCTTCACATCTTTGTCTCCATTTAGGAACTTGGTAAGTCTGCCCAAAAGCTCAGCACCCTCCTCCATTATCGTAAGGTCGGCTGCAAAGTCTGTATCAAACACTTTGTCAAATCCTAATGAGCGTAAAGCCGCAACCATCTTTCCGGTTACAAGTGTACCGGGCTCAAGTCCGAACTCCTCTCCCAAAGCGGCGCGCACCGCAGGAGCGGTTTGAACGATAACCGTTTTAGCAGGATCTGCAAGTGCCCTCAATACCTTTTGAGTGTCGTCATATGGTGTCAGGGCACCTGTCGGACAAACAGCTACGCACTGTCCGCAGAATGTACATGGTGAGTCAACGAGATCCTGTTCAAATGCAGGGGCAACAACGGCCATAAAGCCTCTGTTCACTGCACTCAGTGCTCCCACTGTCTGAACATCATTACAAATTGTCTCGCAACGACGACACATAATACATTTATCCATGTCTCTCTTAAGAGCCGGAGAGAAGTCTTTTCTGTAAGTTGACATCTCTGCATGCTCAACAGCATGTATCTCTCTGATACCCATTTTTTGAGACAGAGTTTGCAGGTCACACTGACCTGATGAAGAGCAGGTAAGACACTCTTTAGGGTGGTCAGAAAGTATCAGTTCAAGAACCGTCTTTCTTGCATTCATAACCCTTAGATTATGAGTGTGGATTACCATACCCGGAGTACATTCAGTTGAACATGACGGGGCAAGATTTCTTCTTCCCTCAACCTCAACCACACAAATACGACATCCGCCAGGGCGGCTCTCAATATTCAGGTGCTCAAGGTTCAAATAGCAAAGAACGGGGATATCAACTCCCACCATCTTTGCCGCCTGGTAGATTGTAGTACCTTTCGATACCTCTACCTCAATATTGTCTATTTTAATTTTGATTTTTTCCATGAGTGGGAGATTATTGAACGTGAATAGCTGTGAACTTACACTTCTCATAGCAGGCACCGCAACGGATACATTTTTCAGCATCAATTACGTGAGGCTGGCGCTTCTCTCCTGTAATTGCATCAACAGGACAGGCCCTGACGCAAGCAGTACAACCTGTACACTTATCAGCAATGATAGTATATAGTTTCAGCGCTTTACAGCTTCCTGCAGGACAGACTCTCTCTGTAACGTGAGCAAGATACTCATCATAGAAGTTCTCAATAGTTGAGAGAACTGGATTTGGAGATGTCTGACCCAATCCGCAAAGAGATGTATCCTTGATTACGCGGCTAAGATTTTTGAGGTACTCAATATCCTCGGGAACTCCCTTGCCGGATGTGATTTTCTCAAGCATCTCATGAAGTCTCTTGTTGCCGACCCTGCATGGAGCACACTTTCCGCAAGACTCTTCAACGGTAAATTCCAGATAGAATTTAGCCACAGAGACCATGCAGTCATCCTCGTCCATTACAATCATACCGCCCGAACCCATCATAGAGCCGGCTGCAAGCAGGTTGTCAAAGTCAATAGGTGTATCCAGGTGTTTTTCAGTCAGACATCCGCCTGAAGGGCCTCCTGTCTGAACAGCCTTAAACTTCTTGCCATCCTTTATTCCTCCTCCAATCTCATAGATAACCTCTCTGAGGGTGATCCCCATTGGCACCTCAATAAGGCCTACATTATTGATCTTACCTGCAAGAGCAAACACCTTGGTACCTTTAGATCTCTCTGTTCCGATAGAGGAGTACCACTCAGGTCCCTTCAGATATATAGCAGGTACATTAGCAAAAGTTTCAACGTTATTTACATTTGTTGGTTTTCCAAGATACCCCTTTTCTGCAGGGAATGGAGGTTTAACAGTAGGTTCACCGCGAAGTCCCTCCATTGAGTGAATCAATGCAGTCTCTTCGCCGCAAACAAATGCTCCGGCTCCATATCTCAATTCAATATCAAATTCAAAATCTGATCCAAGGATATTTTCTCCAAGAAGGCCATACTGACGAGCCTGTCTTGCAGCAACCTTGAGTCTCTTAATTGCAAGAGGATACTCCGCACGAATATAAACAATACCCTTTGTTGCACCGATACAATATCCGCAAATTGCCATAGCCTCAATTACCGAGTGAGGGTCTCCCTCAAGAATGGAGCGGTCCATAAAGGCTCCCGGGTCTCCCTCGTCTGCATTGCAGACAACATATTTCTGGTCCGCCTTATTTTTAGCGGCAATCTCCCACTTGAGGCCTGTAGGGAAACCTCCGCCACCACGACCTCTTAGCCCTGACTTCTTAAGCAACTCTACAGCCGCCTCAGGAGTCATTTCGCTTATAACCTTTCCAAGAGCTGCATATCCGTCTCTTGCAATATATTCGTCAATATTTTCAGGATCAATGAAACCGCAGTTTCTCAAGGCAATTCTCATCTGTTTCTGATAGAAGCCCATATGTTTTGAATCCTCTATATGTTTCTGAGTTTCAGGATCCTCATAAAGAAGTCTGTTAACTTTTCTTCCCTTAAGGACATGCTCGCGAATAATCTCTTCGCAATCCTCCTTCTTAACCTGTGTGTAGAATGTGTTGTCCGGAATAACCTTCACTATAGGCCCCTTCTCACAGAAGCCAAAACAACCTGTAGTAACAACCTGAGCGTCATTCTCCAGCCCAAGATTTTTAATTTCCGATTTGAGATTCTCTACGATCTGCTCGCTCTCTGAAGCTCTGCAACCCGTTCCGCCGCAAACCAGAAGATGCATTTTATACTGTGCCATTTTCTCCTTAGTTTTTGTCGTTAATTGTTTTGTAATTGGTAGGAATGATTCCGTCAAGCAGCTCACCGTTTACAATGTACTTCTCAACGATTTCAATTGCTTTTGCAGTATCAACATATCCAAAGACTACGGGGTCCTTTCCCGGTACTCTTACCTCAATAGTTGGTTCTGCGTAGCAATAGCCCATGCATCCGCCCTGTGTTACAACCGCAGGAATTTTATCCTTTTCGATCTTCTCCACAAGAGTGTTCATTACCGTTCTGGCACCCGATGCAATACCGCATGTGGCCATAGCAACACGGATCTGAACAAGAGACTCAGGCTCATTACTCTTTTCACGGATGTTCATTCCGTGTTCGAGATTTTGCTTCATCTTGCGCAAATCTTCTAGGGACTTGATTTTGTTCATATTTTATGATGTTATTGAAATTCCCTTGTTAAAGTATAGGTAAAAATAGATATTTTCCTACCATTATCAAAATAAAAAAGGCAACAAAGTGTAAAATTATAAGTTAAAAGTTTGAAATTAAAAGAGAACAGAGTTCGGGAAGCCCTTCAGACGCTCTCTTTTTTATATGTTTAAACACTCTGTAAGAAGCTTTTACATCCGTCGGATCCACAAGAAAACATGGCACTCCGTACGGCACATAATTGACCAATCCGGCAGCCGGATAGACCGCAAGCGAGGTTCCCACAACAATGAATATTTCCGCAAGTGAAACAATCTTTGCCCCTCTCTCCAACTCAGGAACCTCCTCACCAAAAAATACTACATGAGGTCTTAGCTGAGCCCCGTCCGGAGCACATTCCCCAAGGGAGACATCACCTCTGGTCTCAACAATAATATCAGGATTTTTAATACTTCTGCTCTTTAAGAGCTCTCCATGGAGATGGAGTACATTTGAGGACCCAGCCCTCTCATGCAGATCATCAATATTCTGAGTAACTATATCAACCTGAAAATGTCTCTCCAGATTAACAAGAGCTATGTGAGCATCATTTGGCTCCACCTGAAGCAACTGTCTCCGTCTCATGTTATAGAAATCCAGCACTCTCTCCGGGTTCCGTGCCAATGCCTCGGGAGTGCAAACATCCTCTATTCTGTAATTTGCCCAAAGACCATTTGAATCTCTGAACGTATCAAGTCCGCTCTCTGCACTTATACCAGCACCGGAGAGCACAACCACCCTCTTTTTCATATCCCTTTAAGGCCATTTATATTTTCACGAATCATCTCCTCAACCATCCTGATTACCCTTACATCGCTTATTGAAATATCACCCAGCACCTCAGCCACCTCCTGACTGTCAAAAACATACTTCTCTCCATTGAATATATATATTAAAACGAAATGGACTTCAGGATTGGCAGATGCCATAAGGACAAAGGAGTTGGCCACATCTCCAAGGGGCGGCCTGTCAATATTTGAATGCACAAACCAAGCTTTAACGGTGGTTCCAACGCCCTCCTCTGATGCAATGGAGAGATCCCCGCCACTCTGCATTGCAGACTGTTTGAATAGTGGGATACCCATCCCTACCCTTCTTGTTGTCCTGGTTGTATAAAATGGATCCTCCAACTTTTTTGCCGTTTCCCGGCTCATCCCCCTGCCATTGTCCTCTATCTCAATAATCAGTCTGTCCTGAGGAAGATTCTCCTCCACCGTCAGCCTGATAAAACCAGCTCCGGCACTGAGTGAATTTTGAATAATATCAATTATATGTAGAGAAAGATCATTCATTTTACCCCATGTTTTGGTTTTTCAGCGACTGATACAATCGCCCTTTTCACATCTGAAAAAGAGAGCTCATTAACCTCCAGAAATGTATATGCACTCCCAATCTGATCCGGATAGTGAGCATCTGAGTTTTTAATGAAATTCTTTCCCCTCACTGACTTATCCTTTTCAGCCAGTAAAGTCCCGTCTGCCCTTTGCGTAATCTCCAGCGCATCGGCATCAAGTCCAAAAGGAAGAAAGCCCAGCTGACTATAAACTGAGTTTGAACCTTTGTCTATATGTGCCGGTATGAATATACCGTCAAGAGAGTGAACGAATTCGCAGACCTCCTCAATGCTCTTATCAGTAGCACTTATAAGAAGATAGTCAATCTGTGCCACCACCTCCTCAGATGCATTTACTGCAAGCTGATATCCAAAAACATCAGGGTCATTAGGGATTTTAGCTATGCTGCCATCAATGTATCTCTGGAGCTCATCCAGATGCTCCTCCTCAACAAAACATAGTACATGAACCTCCTCTTTAGTGGTTATCTCAGCACCACACAGTACAAATATACCCTGATCAGCACCCACTCTTTTAATCTCTTTGCAGTTAAGAGTGCTGTTATGGTCTGTTATTCCTATGATTTTCAGTCCCTCTTCAACTGCCCTGCTGATAATATTGACGGGCGTCATCTCAATATCTCCGCATGGAGAGAGAACTGTGTGTATATGGAGGTCTGCCCTCGTCATTTCAACATCTCGTAGAGCTTTCCTGAGAGTTCAAACGCCTGCATTTTTGTTCCAAGAACGGGTATCCCCTCTTTTGCAGACAGCTCAAGAGTATCCTGATCCGGAACAAATCCCTTTACCAGAATTATTGCCGCAAGATCCTTTAAAGAGGCAACAGCCATAATATTTTTATGGGTTTGCAGGGTAATCCAGATTTGACCCTCCTGAGCGTGTCCCATAACATCTGAAAGCAAATCTGAAGAGTAGCCGCCTGCTACCTCCCTATCCAGCCCCTCCGGAGCAGAAAAAACATTCAGAGATAATCTCTCTGCAACTTCCTTTACATTCATCTTATTATTTTATAAACAGTTTATCTCTTGTCAAACCTGGAGTCCCCCCATATCTTCTCCATTATCTTAACAGCCTCGTCAATTCCCAGTTCTCCCCTCTTCTCATATATTGTCCTGAGAAAAATGCAAGATGTTATATCCCCCTGTCCTTTTGCAATATCCTCTGCCAAAGCTTCACAACTTGGTGCTCCGCACGCCCCGCAGTCAATTCCCGGAAAGAGATCCTTCAGTTCACGTGCCTTCTCCATCTTCTCAAGCGCAATCTCAATATCCCAGTCATATTTAACCATAGAGCGTGGCTCTATCTGCTCCATATGGATAACAGCAGATGTATATTTTTTATAATCCTGAACCAGATTGTGTGTATCCGGCACCTGAGCCGCATAGTTTCTCATTGTCTCTGCTGTCAGAAATCTGTTTCTGTGAGACAGGATTCCTCCGGCGCATGATTCGTCACAGGCACGAAGCTCAAGAAAATCAACCCCCTCAATCTCCTCATTCTCTAACATTTCAAGAAAATCCGTCACATTCGCCATTCCGTCAATGGCCAGAGTTCTGCCCTCAATATGTCTGGACTCTCCACCTGTAGTGGGGTAGAGTATCCCCTTTGATGAGATCTCTCCGCTAACTCTCACCTTAGTTGTAATAGGAATTCTCTGTTTATAGGCCAGATAAACCTTATTAAAAAAGTAGTCCATATTTATCACCCCGGTTATGGGTGAAGTATAACCACCTACAGGAGACTTAACAGCTGCAATTTTTCCTATACATGGAGTAAGGTAAAACAGCCCTAGCTCATCCGGATTTCCACCGTCAACCTCGTGCCTCTTTTTGTAGTACTGTGCAGTAATCTCCAAAGGTGGCAAAAGCGTCATAATCCTGTCAACAAGAGAGGGGAAACGCACCTGAATAAGTCTTATTACGGCCGGACAAAATGAGGATATTACGGGCTTTTCTGCATTTTTTACATACTCACGCTCCTCATCAAGCAGGGTATCAACACTCTGTTCAACAGAGCATACATCCGTGAAGCCCAGCTCGCCGATAATCTCAAAAATCCTGTCTCTTGGTATAGAATCGTCAAACTGAGCGAAAAAGACTGAGGGGACAAGCAAAACTCTTTTTGTGTATTTGAATATCTGCTTAAAGTCATCGTCCATAACCCTTATTGCTCTGTTTGGACAAATTCTGTAGCACTCACCACAATCAATACACCAGTCCGAATGAATTTTTGCTTTACCACCCTTTACTCTAAGGGCTTCAGTGGGGCAAACCTTCATACAGTGAGAACACCCAATGCAAACGTCATTGAGTATCTCCAGCGCACGATTGTAAGTTGTACTGCTCATTTAAAATTTGAAATTAATAAAGAGAGTGGTTCCCTTTCCAACCTCGCTCTCTATTTTAAACTCATCTGCGTTTTCGCTTATATTGGGAAGACCCATTCCCGCTCCAAATCCCATCTCTCTAACCTGAGCGGATGCCGTAGAGAAACCAGGAGTCATTGCCTGGTTAATGTCAGGTATCCCCGGCCCCTCATCCTCAAGTTTCAGCCTTACTCCCCTGGGGTCAATCTCAGCATAAATTACCCCTCTGTATGCGTGGGCAACAATATTAACCTCGGCCTCATAAAGGGCTATAACAACCCTTTTGACAATCCGCGGGTCAACGTTCAGTTGCTTTAGCATCTTCTTTATCTGAGAAGATGCATTGCCAGCCAGTGTAAAGTCGCCACCCTCAACCTTGAACTCAAGATTCATATCAATAGATTGGTTTTAACCCGGCAGAGTACAGAATTCCGGCACATTTAAACATAGAGAATGGTGAACTTACAACAAGCATATCATTATCTGCAGCCAAATCAAGCATCTCCTCCGATACCTCCTTGCCTCTGCATATCAGGATATAGGGTGTATCAGACATCTCAGCCGTTCTTATGGCCTGCAGGTTTGCCAGCCCTGTAATAAGTATAAACTCATTTGTCTTCACGGTGAGTACATCCGACATAAGATCTGAGGCAAAGGCCTGTTCAACCTCTCCCTCTAAATGCTGCTCGCCGCAAAGTACGGTTCCATCAACAAGTCTGCACAAATCTTTGATTTTCATTTTTTATAAGTTACAAAGTCTTAATATAGCATCTTCTTTTCATATATGGCTGAGCATCATACCTCTCCCATACCTTAAAGGCAGAGTTGTTCTCCGCCTGAGGATTTGTGATCCCGGTCATAACACCCATTTTGTGAAGATTTGTCCCAATATGGGTGTGAAAAATTGAGGTAACACCCTTGTGTTGCCACTCAGGCGCGGCACCAATCATCATAAAATCAATTGTATCGTACTTCTTAAATGTTTTAAGTATATGAAATAAACCAAATGGAAAGAGTTTGCCCTTTGCCCTCTGAAAAGCTTTGCTCAAACTTGGAAAACATATTCCAAAGGCGGCAATGTTATTGTCGCTGTCCACTACAATACTTGTAAGCTCCGGCTTAAGTTTTGGGAAATACTCCTTTCCAATATTTTTTATCTCCAGGTCAGTAAGTGGAACAAAATTATCTATATCCCTGAAACTCTGATTATAACTCCTGAAAAAACCCTCAACCAACTCATCTCTGTTTTTAATGCTTTTAATATCAAGCACTCTAAGTTTATACTTCTCCAGAAGCATATTGTTAACCCTTACTATCCTCTGGTCAATCGGGCTACCTGTGGCAATTTTAAGCTGAATCCAGTCCAGCTGCTTCACAAAACCCATCTTCTCCATATACCGGGGATAATATGGATAATTGTATATGCAATTCACAGGTGGAATATTCTCAAAACCCTCAATCATCATCCCCTGCTTACCCCATGTATTAAAACTTAAAGGCCCGTGAATCTCCTCCATTCCCATCTCTCTTCCCCACTCCATTACCCTTTGCACAAGAGCCTCTGCAACAGCAAAATCATCAATAAAATCAAGCCAGCCAAACCTTACTCTTCTCTCTGAGTGAAACTCGTTTGACCTTGGATTTATCATACCGGCAACCCTTCCCACAACCTCACTCTTCTCATTTAAGGCCAACCACATCTTTAGTTTACAATACTCAAGGGAGGGGCTTTTTGTTAAGGATGAGATCTCATCTGCATCAAGAGAGGGTACGTACTCTTTGCTCTCTTTATACAATTTATGCGGAAACTTAACGAATCTCTTTATATCTGATTTGGAAACAATCTCTTTCAATAATATTTTCATCAGGAACAGAATAGTTTAGGAATACGCAAAAACAAATATAATCATTTTTTCCCATTAAGAGAGAGGATATCCTCCAGAACAGCCTGAGCGCACAGGCATCCGAAAACGGGTGGAAGATAGGATATTGTACCTACCATAGATTTTTTATTCTGCTCCTCAACAGGAATAATGGCATCCGTGTCAGGCAACTCCTCTGAGAAAACGACTTTGAAACCTCTGCTTATCCCCTCCTTCCTCAGCCTTTTTCTTAGAATATAAGCAAGGGGACAATTGAAAGATTTGGATATATCCTTAATAACAACCTTTGTAGCATCGCTCTTTGCACCTGCTCCCATAGAGCTCACCAGTTTTATTCCGTTTAGAACGGCATATTTTATCAGAGCAATTTTTGGCGAAAGGGTATCAATCGCATCAATTATAAAATCTGGCTTAAACCCTGCAAGAAGTTCATGGACATTATCCGCTGTAAGATACTCCCTGATTGAAACAATCTCAAGCAGAGGATTTATATCTCTCAGACGCTGCTCCATCAGTTCGCTCTTATAGAGCCCCATTGTACTCTCCAGAGCCAACAACTGTCTGTTTTTATTTGTCGGGGTAACTACATCAGAATCCAATATTACAACTCTTCCCACTCCTGCCCTTACGACCATTTCTGCCGCATAGGCCCCTACTCCGCCAAGCCCAACAATAATCACCAAAGAGCCTCTCAGCATCTCCATTCTCTCCTCTCCGAGAAACAGAAGCGACCTCTCCTGCCAGGCAAACTCGTTTACACTCTCCATTATCCTACAATAGATTTTGACTCCTCCCACACTCGGTCCATCTCCTCCAGAGACATCTCTTTTATACTCCGGCCATTTTCGGCAGCCCATTTTTCAAGGTAACCGAATCTTCTGATAAACTTCATATTGGTCCTCTCAAGAGCGGTGTCAGGATTAATATCATATAGCCTTGCAGCATTAACCAGAGAAAAGAGAAGATCTCCAAACTCTCTCTCCATCCTGTCGTTTTTCAACCCATCCTGTCCATCCTCCACTCTTGCTTCGGCCTCAAACTCGGCAATCTCCTCCCTTACCTTACTCCAGACATCGCTCCTCTGACTCCAGTCAAAACCGACAGCCCTGACCTTATCCTGCACTCTGTAAGCCTTTACAAGTGAAGGTAATGATGATGGAACTCCTGACAAAATTGTCTTATTTCCATCTTTTTCTCTCCTCTTTAGCTGTTCCCAATTCTGAATTACCTCACCCGCTCCGCTCACCTCTACATCTCCAAAGACATGAGGGTGTCTGAAAATAAGCTTATCACATATAAGATTCATAACATCGGCTATGTCAAACAGACCCTTCTCCTTGCCAATTTTTGCATAGAATACCATATGAAGCATTAAATCTCCAAGCTCTTTGCTTACAGATTTATAATCTCCCTCCATAATGGAGTCGCTAAGTTCATATGTCTCCTCAATGGTAAGTGGTCTCAAACTCTCCATCGTCTGTTTTCTGTCCCAAGGACACCTCTCCCTCAATTCGTCCATAACATCAAGAAGGCGGACGAATGCCTTAATCTCATTTTCCCTGTTCATTTTCAAATTTTATTCTGATCTCCGAGCCCGGTACAATACTCTCAATTTTAGCAAGAGAGTCTGTTGCAATACCTATTTCCAGCAAGCCCAGAGAATTAAATAGAGCCAACAGCCCCCCCGGAGTACCCTGATAGTAGCCTCTGGAAATACTTTTTATCTTAATATGGGGCCCCTGCACATAAATTGCAAACGGCCTTGCCTTATGTACCCTGTCAAATACACTCTTTTCAATATTGCTTACAGCGTTGCCGAATGAGTCTATATATATTACCTTCCCTATAATACTGTTCTCATCATAAACTACCCTGGCGACAGACTCCCTTTTCAAATCGCAGGCAGTTGTGTTTGCCTCAAACGAGTTTTCCAGTATAGTCTTTACCCCCTTCGCAAACAGGGCAGGTGCCATAAAGGTAGAGAACGGCTCCTCCTGATTTATCTCAAAAGCCATAGAGGGCGGGTTTTCAAAAAGCTGAGAGAATCTGCCATCGTTTATTCCTATGAAATAGTGGCTGTTTGCATATACTATAACCATAGAACTTTCAGGTGTCGGCTCACACATCACTCCAAGAAGATGGATGGAATTTGGAGGAAAATGGAGATAAGTGCTCCTTAATATGAAAGTTTCCTGCAAAACATCAAAACTTGGAACAGAATTTGCAATCTCAAGCAGATTAATTTTTAAAGACAGTGATGCCAGTTTGCCCTTAAGGACACCCAGATAAAAGTCGCTTTTATTCCAATCACTTGTTAATGTAACAATTGTCATTCGGGGCTGAAAAGTATCACACAAAGATAGAAAATTTCAATACACAATTATATAACTAAAATATAACTAATTTCTAATTACTTATCATGCACAGCAATTTCAAATTTATCAGCGCCGACGAAGCAGTCAGGGTAGTAAAATCAGGGGATCATATCCACCTGAGCAGTGTGGCAAGCGCCCCAAAGGTACTTATTGACGCTCTAGTAAGGAGAGGAGACGCAGGAGAGCTTAAGGATGTAAGAATTCACCACCTCCATACAGAGGGTGTTGCTCCCTATACTGAGCAAAAATATGAGGGTGTATTCTTTCACCAGGCGTTCTTTGTAGGTGCAAACGTGAGAAAAAGCGTTCAGGCCGGCTACTCAGACTACATTCCGGTTTTTCTGAGCGAGACACAAAAGCTATACAGAAGCGGCACATTGCCAATAAATGTTGCAATGATCCAGGTTTCATCGCCCGACAAACACGGATTTGTATCGCTTGGAACATCTGTTGACGCAACTCTCGCAGCAATTGAGTGTGCTGACCATGTAATTGCTGTTGTTAACAAAAATGTCCCAAGGGCGTGGGGGGACGCTATGATTCCACTAAGCATGATTGACCTTTTTGTTGAGGACAACACACCGCTTGAGGAGGCCCACTTCTCAACACCAGATGAGATTGAGACAGCCATTGGAAAACACTGCGCATCTCTGATTGAGGACGGCGCTTGTCTCCAGATGGGTATTGGAGCAATACCTAATGCAGTCCTTGCCCAGCTGGGCAACCATAAAAACCTTGGTATTCACACCGAGATGTTTGCAGACGGCGTACTTCCACTTGTGGACAGTGGTGTTATAAACGGAGCCAACAAGGCAATTGACAGAGGTAAAATGGTTGCAACCTTCCTTATGGGTTCCCAGACCTGCTATGACTTTATTGACGACAACCCGATGGTTCTTATGCAGGATGTTGCCTATACAAACGACCCATTTATTATTGCAAAGAATCCTAAGGTTACCGCAATTAACTCTGCGCTTCAGGTTGACCTGACCGGTCAGGTTTGTGCAGATTCGCTTGGAACAACCTTCTACTCAGGTGTAGGCGGACAGGTTGATTTTATTTACGGAGCATCTTTGTCCCAGGGAGGAAAGGCCATTATCGCAATGCCATCTGTTACCAATAAAGGGCTAAGCAAGATCTCCCCAACACTATCACTGGGAGGAGGAGTCGTAACTACAAGAAATCACATCCACTGGTTTGTAACTGAGCATGGCGCAGTAAACCTGTACGGAAAATCACTCCAGGAGAGGGCAAAGCTAATAATCTCAGTAGCCCATCCGGATCATCGCGAAGCTCTTGATAAAGCAGCTTTTGAGAGATTTGGCCCGCACTTTCACTTTGTAGGTTAAGTCTAAAAAATAAGACTATACAATAAATTAAGAGAGGCTGACCAATTACTTTTTGGTCAGCCTCTCTTATTAAATCAGTAATTAGGAAAACTTAATTTGCGGTTTTCTCAGCCACTTTAATCTCAAAGAAGAGCGGCTGATATACTCCGAACTTCTGCTCCTGAGCCCCATAACCATACTCAGAAGAGAAGAATGTAACAGCAGTCTCCCCGTATTTCATCTTAAGGAAGGTAATACCCACCCCTTTGATTACATTGTTATTTGGATTGTCAACATTAGATCCGTCAGGGTCAGATACAGTATGTGTAGCCGCTTCGTATGAATTTGCAGAGTTGTAGATGCCATACTTTCTGGCCGTATCCTCAATATTTGTATCAAAGACATGACCGTTCAGCAACTTGCCGACATAGTAGTACTCAATCATGTCGCTTACCTTTATTGTATCACCCTCCGTAGCTTTTGTTACTTTAAAATAGTAGTCAAGCTTTGTTGAGTCAATACCCCCGTAATACTTGTTGCTGTAAGCCTCCAGCGTATCTCTCTGAAATTTCTTTATATCCTTTACCACTCTAAGAATCTTAAAGTCATAAATTGTTGGAACAGAGTGAGACTTATTAGTATTATCATCTGTGTATCCTGAAAGCCAGGAAGGAATAATAAAGCTGTACTCACCGCCAACTCTCTTTCCTTTCAGCCCCTCCTCAACACCTCTTATTAGCAGATAGGCATCCTTCTGAAGCAGGTATGGACCATAATAGCTTCCTACAGAGTATGTTCCCACTCTCTTTGCTATAACCTCGTCAGTAGTTGATATATAGTTTCCTTTTAAGTCTCTTGAGGAGAACGTAACATATACATAACTGGAATCCTTTACCTCCTCTCCTGTACCTCTGACAGAGGTAATTGTGTAGAGACCGGTTCCGGACGGAGTCAGAGTGTCCTTATGTACAACCTTTATATAGGATTCAATCACCCTCTTCTCCATATCCTCAGCAGATTCATCTCTCTCTACCGCACAGGAGTACACTGCCAACGAAAGGCCGAATAACAGGAAATATCTAAAATACTTGTTCATTTGATATTCAATATGTGCTTTTATTTAAAACAGACAAAGTTATACAATTTAATTTTCTTCAAGCTCCTTTCTGAGCGATTCTTCAAAATATTTCCCCACATCCTCCACAGCCATAAAGAGCCTTCCTCCTGCCGCCCTCTCGTGTCCGGCCCCATTGAAATACCTCCTTGAGAACTGATTAACAGAGAAATTGTCAGATGACCTCAAAGATACTCTTATATGCTCCTCCTTCTCGGTAAAGAGAGCAGAAATTGTTATCCCAAAGATATTAAGAGGCATATTGACAAACCCCTCGGTATCACCCTCTGCAAATTTATACCTCTCAAGCTCCTCTTTGGTAAGAACTATATAACCCGCTCCAAGTTCAGGCAATATCTTCATCTTGTTAAGGAGAGAGTGCCCCATAAGTCTCATCCTCTCCTCAGTAAACCCGGCAAACACCTTAAGCTGAAGAGTCTCTTTATCCACTCCATGCAGCAAAAGTTCATAAGACATCAGAAAAGTGCCTGCCTCAACGGAGTTTGAAAAGTTATTAGTATCCGTCATCATCCCCACATACAACGATTGTGCCGAAATGTCGGGGATTGAACTCACAGACCCTCCCTCTATCTCCCTGATAAGCCAGAAAAGAAGTTCGCAGGTAGAAGAGACCTCTGTATTTGAAATTACAAGATCAAACGCCTCCATCTCCGGCTGTGGGTGATGGTCAACCAAAATCTTCTTTGAGGCAGATGCCCTTACAATTGGCTCAAGCTCGTCAATCCTCTTAAGCTGGTTAAAGTCCAGAGCAATCAGTAAATCCGCAAATTTAATTGCCCTCTCAGCAGCAACCCTCCTTCTTGTATGGATAAGAACATCTCCCCGCGGGTCAAGAAATTTAAGATTCTTAGGATATGGGTTGGGTATAACTATTGTCGTTGTTTTACCTTGTCTTGCGAGATATGAACTTAGTGCAACAACAGACCCCAGTGCATCTCCGTCCGGATTTGTATGGGTAACAATGACAATGTTGGAGGAGGAGTTCACAGCCCTTTTGAAATCATCCGCAGAATTCCTTTTTAAATAGCCCTTCATCAAAAAAAATGTTAGAACAAAAATAGAAAATATATTGTGGGGTCTGAATATTTATTTTAATTTTGTGGAACTTTGCGTGAAAATTAATACAAACAGATAACCACTAATGAAAAAGGTCTTAACTATTGTTGTGCTGCCTGTTATAGCTATTGTAATAGGCTATTTGATCTATACCAGCATCCAGGAGCCGGTGATTTTCGAAAAACAGAGAAAATTCAGAGAATCCATTGGTATTGAGAGACTAAAAGACATCCGCACACTTCAGGTTGCGTACAAATCAAAGTATAACAAATTCACAAGCAGTATTGATTCACTGATTGACTTCTACAATACTGGTCAAATTACAGTTATCAAGCAGGTAGGTTCAATGGACGACTCGCTTGCAGTTGCTCAAAAGAGAGTTTTCAGAGACAGTATAAGAATAGCTGTTCGCGACACTCTTCTTAAGAGAGACGGATTTATAGTTGATTCAATCAAATATATCCCGTTCAGCGGAAAGAAGGAGATTGAGATGAAGGCCATCATTGGTAAGGTTTCAGGAGTAGATGTTCCTCTATTTGAGGCGACCATTCCATATGAAATTCTTTTGAACAACCTTAACAGACAGCTGCTTATTAACCTTAAATCTGACCGCGAAATGGTTGGAAAATATGCCGGCTTGAAGGTTGGTAGTATTGAAGCACCTAATAACAACGCAGGTAACTGGGAATAATAATGCCTGTAATTGTCAACAAACAGCTTGAGCTGGACAAGACAATTCAATACAGACTATCCATTCAAGCAGACTTGAATGGATTTTCTTTTTCAATTGTCAATGATCTGCAGAGAAAGTGTCACTTCCTCTACCAGTCGGATTTTGCCTATATTGAGGATCCTGACACCTACAATGTGGCAATCTATAAAATGATTAAATCATTTCCTCTCCTCTCAAAAAAGTTTGCCTCAACAGATGTAATTATAAACACCCATAAATTTACAACTATCCCTCTAAGCAACTTTAAGAGTGAGGATGCAGGCTTGATTTTGGGCCAGCTGCACTTTCTGGAAGAGCTGGACGAGGTGGACATTTTAATTGAAGAGAGCCAGGAGCTTGCGCTTCTATTTGCAGTTAACAGCACTTTGCTAAACACAATAAAAACTATTCAGCCCGAGTTTAAGGTTGTCCCTTCAATATATCCTTTTATAAAGAGTCACAGATTTTTCCCTGACCCCTTTAAAATTTTCGTACAGTATCATAAAGGGCACGCTCACATAGTTATGTTTAAGGGGAGCAAGATGATATTCTGCAACTCGTTTCCTGCTCTACAGTTTAACACAGTACTTTATTTTATGATGCTGGCAATAAAGGAGACAGACTCCAGACAGGAGGATTTTACAGCTATTCTTTCAGGCAACATAAGAGAGGAGGAGTTGCTTCATCTTACAAAGTACTTCCCTAAGGTTAAATATTTCAGACACCCCTCTATACTGCTTGGGGGCGGAGAACTGGAGCTAAAGTACGCATCTATGATGTTTCCGCTATGAGGATAATCTCAGGGGATTTAAAGGGGAAGCAATTTATACCCCCCGCCGGTTATAAAGCAAGGCCAACAACAGACTTTGCAAAGGAGGGGCTTTTCAATATACTTGTAAATCAGTATGACTTCAGCGAGGTAGCTGTTCTGGATCTCTTCTCCGGAACCGGAAGCATATCCTTTGAATTTGCCTCCAGAGGGTGTATAGATATTACTTCTGTAGAGATGAACCCCTTGCACTTCTCATTTATTAAAGCAACGGCATTAAAACTTGGTCTTAAAGGGGTACAGGTACTAAGAAATAATGTATTTGACTTCCTCTCAATTTGCAGGAAAGAGTTTGATATTGTTTTTGCTGACCCACCCTATGATATTTCCGGTCTTGAAGGGATTCCTGAAAAGATACTTTGCAAGCCTATACTAAAAGATGGAGGAGTTCTAATTTTTGAGCATCCTGCCTCATACGACTTCTCTGCCAATCCTCACTTTATCAGAGAGAAGAGGTACGGCAATGTTCATTTCTCCTTTTTCTCTAATAAAATTGAGACTAAAAAGGCTTAAAAATTTTGTAAATATTAAAAACATCTCTATATTTGCACTCCCAATTGAAACACACACGGTGTGGTAGTTCAGCTGGTTAGAATACCTGCCTGTCACGCAGGGGGTCGCGGGTTCGAGTCCCGTCCATACCGCAACGCTTACTGAATATAAGTAAGTTACTTAAAGAAGGGACCAAATCAGGGATTAAACTCAGATTTGGTCTCTTTTATTAATTCATAACCCCGTTTATTATTAAACTTTCTGAATCTAGGTTTTTCAAAACACCTAATACAAATTATTTTAAACTATCAATTAAATCTATAAAAGAAGTATATCCTTTCTACCATTTTTTATAGTCAGATTGATAATTTGTCTTTTAATCTCTTTTTGGTCCCCTCGCTTATTATTGTAGTGACCTACTCCCATTTTTCGGACAGCTCAAAAGTAGAAAATTCGGGGTTTTTGATATATTCAATTTCTGCTTCTTCGGGTGTCATTCCTTGCAAAGAGCTATGTGGGCGGTATGAGTTATAATCTCTAAGAAAGGACTCCATTTTAGCCCTCGCATCAGATAAAGATAGGAACCAATTTGTATTTAAACACTCATCTCTGAAACTTCCGTTGAATGATTCAATGAAAGGATTATCTGTTGGCCTGCCAGGTCTTGAAAAGTCAAGAATTACACTGTTTTCGTAAGCCCAACGGTCCAATTCTTTCGATACAAACTCAGGCCCGTTATCTACTTGAATCCTTTGTGGAACACTTCCTGTCTCTTCTTTTATTCTGTTTAAAGTATTAACCACATCAACTCCTTTCAATGACTGACCAACTTCAATGGCAGGACATTTCCTGTTGAAATTATCAACAACAGTCAATGCTCTGAATCTTTTTCCGTCAAATAATTGATCAGAAACAAAATCCATACTCCAAGATTGATTAATAGCTGTTAAATCCGTCCTTTCCATTCTGTGAGCTCCGGATCTGCTACGTTTGTTCCTTTTGGTTCTCAAATTAAGTCCTTCCAGGCAATATAGTCTGTGTATTCTTTTATGATTATCACGCCACTCTTCTCTGCGTAATAAAACACTAATCTTCCGGCAACCATATCTAACGCGAGTCAATGCAATTTCACGCATCCTCATTTGAATCACAGTATAGTCTCTTCCAGAGGGCTTGTAGTACCATAACGACCTATGAAGCATTATTAACTTACAAACTTTGACGACTGATGCTCTGGAATCTTCTATTAACTCATTAGCGGCGCTTCTCTTTTGAGCCGGTCTCATAGCTTTTTTTAGAACATCTTGTAGCATTTGTTTGTCAAGAGATAAATCCGCAACTATCTGCTTTAGCTTTCTGTTTTCTTCCTCAAGTTGTTTGAGCCTCCTCATCTCGCAAACACCTAAACCTCCATATTTTTTCTTCCAAAGGTAAAAAAGTGGCATCACTTATACCCATTTTCCGGCAGACCTCTTCAACTTTTACCCCTGTCTCAGCTTGCTGAAGGGCAAAAGAAATCTGTGATTCCGTAAATTTTGAGCGTTTCATAGGCAATAATTACATTTTTAAAGTTATTAATTATGCCTGAAAACTCTAGTTTTGAATGTCCGGTTTTTGGGGAACAGGTCAGGATTTAGACATATATGAAATATCTACCATATAGTTTAAAGCTTAAATCAATAACCCAGAATTTTCATTTAAAATGAAAATTCTGGGTTGAAAATATGTCTCTACTTCTACTAAAGTTTCCTTTGCATCAATATACGCAAATATGCATAGATAAAATTTAAATTGTTGAACTACAATATTGCAATGAAGTAATAATTCCATTTACATGATGAATATCTAATGGAAAGTCACTTAAATAAGTAAAATTGTATAATTCAGCATTCACAAACTGCAATGTTCCAAATCCTAATTGAAGGAATTTATTTACTGAATCTCCAACTCGTATACCACCATTTATTGCAAATGTATATATTGCAAATCTATTATCATTCAATATAAAACAATTAAATATGCCATTATTAGTAAGTCTAATAGCATTCTGGCCAAATCTGTATTCTTCATCTTTACCAAATTCTGTAGTTATGCTTCGGTAATTGTCCGGTTCACCAAACTTTGTTACAAGACTATCTCTTGTTTGAGCATCCTTAAAGATGTATCCATTCAAGTCCATTGAAGTGTGTTGTACTTGAGCATAGCTACTAATTGCAAATCCTAGAGTTACAATTAAGATAGTTGCAAATACTGAAATTTTCATACCAATAATTCTTTTAATAAACATAATATATAAGTTGATTAATAATTACAAGGGGTTTTAAGATATATATCATTTTGATTATAAGTTACATTTAAAAAGTCAAGCGGATTCCTATTACCTCTATTAATTGTCAAATGTAGATGTGGATTAAGAATATTTGCATTACCCGTTATCCCAATATAACCAATTATATCACCGGGGTACACTATATCTCCTAATTTAAAAAAATCACCTGTACGAGGATTGATTGCTATCGGATTACCCGCTTGTAAGTGAAAGTACCCAGCCAACACATTCTCCCCATTTACTATAGATTCAATATAAATTCTATTTCCTGCATCATTCATATCTCCAGAATATCCAGCTGGATATGATTTGCTAATTCTATTTGGCTGTCCATCTATTGGGCGAAAAGCAACTTTCCCTTCAAACATTGAATAAATAGGATCGCCAATTTCGCCATCTAAATCAATTCCATAATGCCAAACGGGTTTCCCGTCTTTCATTCTTGTTTCCCCCCAAAGTGCGCCTCTAATATTATTAATCGATGGAGGAGCCAATGTCATTATTGGAAGTGGATTGCTTTTCCCATTTATTAAATCCATACAGATTGATAATTTTTTGAACAAGGCAGTACCAGACATATTACGAGTTAGCGGAATTGAAAATTCTTGTGGTTTTCCTGCGAAATCACCAGTCCACTTGTCAAATTTATAGCCTTTATCTGGAGTCGCTGAAATAGAAACACTAGTATGTGAAGGAGGATATTTTCCTCCGCCACTTACCCTGCCCCCTGGGCCTGCAACTAATGATATTGTAATATCAGATTCCATTCTTTGCTCTTCGTTTGATGAACCTCCGGCTAAATGGTCAGGCATCATCATGCTCCAAAAAGTAGTAATATGCTGTGTATGTGGTAACACATACCGATTTAAAGTAAAGTCTATAGTTGGTCTTAAGGCGACACATACTGCTCCTCCATCTATTGAAAGGTTCCATTCATCTTCTTCTAATAATAATGAGATGTTTACAGTTGTGTCTTTATAAAAATTTGGTGTTGTACCTTGTAAACTATCAGGGACAATCAAATACTTCAAGGTGCTATTTTCAAAAACACAAGAGTATGAAACATCTCCATTAGGTTCTGAATACGTAAAAACACCTGTGTACATTCCGTCAGAAGAGAGTTCATCATCACCAACCATGATTACTGTTGGGTCGTCATCACCATCTCCTTTTGTTTGAATACCTTTAAAGGCGAGATATCCTCTAATTGAATTGGAATATGTTTTCTTTAAAGAGTTTGTAAAACTAAGCAATCTTAGGGATTTGTCAACATCCAAGGGTACAAGTATATGTGTTCCTGATTTAGTAACGACAGTAAAAGCACTATCCCAAATAGGCGTAAGTGAAGACTGATTCTGAGATTTAGTTAGATTAATTTGAGCAGAATAATTTGGCATTTTTACTACAAGGTCTTTGCGAACCAAGTTCCCAATTGATTTTCCTTGCTTATCTTCCTCTTGTATGTTATCAAGCTTTGTACATCCCAAAAGTGATAATACAAATGATATTAATAAAAATTTTTTCATAGAAATTTTAAAAATCAAGAATTAATCACATAATGATTAAAAAATAATAATAGTTTAATTATTTCAGAATTAAGGTTTTCAAACCTCATTGAAACTAAGTACGAATTATTACTTAGTTAAAATCGCTATTAGGATTTTAAAAAATCTATATTTGTATGCCGTTTTGTTTTTAATTTATTTAATAAGTGGCTCTGTCAGGTTGCCTAATAATTAAGTTAAATCAAAGCGGTTTTTAGTTGGCAAGATTAATCCAAGTCTAACTACTTTATTAATTGTCAAATATAAGCTTCAGGATATATTTAAAAATTACTTTTTCCTTAATTTTTGCTTATTTATTACTTAATTGTTTTTCAACACAATAAATAAATTTTGATTTTAAGCAATACAAGCTAATTTTTAAATAGACTTATTAAAAGTTAGAGCGTAGAAATTGGATGAAATCATTTCCAATATTTTTCAAAAAATATATTGAATTAATTAATATTTTGTCTTCCAATTAAGTCTGTATTATATGACATTTTGAATTGCAAATAATCAATTTGATTATATTATGACATCAGTCCCACTTTATAAAAAACGGGACTAAAACAGTGAATCTATATGAAGCTTTTTGATTCATAATGAAATATTCAAAAATCATATAACGCCGATTTGAAGCCCCGTGAGACTTTATAAGATGTTCTGAATACAAACATTTTAGTCCCGTCCATACCGCAAAAAGACCAAATCAGGAAATACCTTGATTTGGTCTTTTTTCTAATAAAAACTTTTCAGAAGATTGTTCTATTATAATGCTCCGTATATCATTCCGGATATAGTGGCCATTAACATTACCAGAAGAACAAAGACAACTGTTTTCTTAGTACCCATAACTTGTCTTATCACCAGCATATTTGGCAATGATAGTGACGGACCGGCAAGTAAAAGAGCCAAAGCCGGTCCCTTTCCCATTCCTGAAGCGAGCAAACCTTGAATAATAGGCACTTCAGTAAGAGTAGCAAAGTACATAAAGGCTCCTACAACGCTGGCAAAAAGGTTAGAAAGCAATGAATTTCCTCCCACAGCCCACTCTATCCAGCTATTTGGTATTACACCCGGGATTGATGTACTATCGTGGGTTGAACCCAGTAAAAAGCCTGCTGTAACAACCCCTATGGCCAGCAGGGGAATTATCTGTTTTGCAAATCCCCACGCTGAGAGTGTCCATTCACGATTATCATCATCATTTCTATCAAATAGAGTAATAACACTAAGCGAGATAATTCCTACGACCATAGGCACCAAAGGTCTGAAAACAGGATTTTCTATAAATTCATTAGCAGTAAAAACCGACACAACTGTTGCAGCAGCAGCAGCCAATACCCATTGCCATTTTATTTTTAGAATCTTAACCAATGAGTAGCAAAGCATAAGAGCAAATGCGCCGGTAATATTCCATTTATAGGAGAAGATATAGAACCATGCACTTGTTGTGTCATCTGCCGCAGGCCTTCCCCAGTTTGCAAATACAAGAATTGCAACCAAAGTAAAGAAATGAAAAGATGTCTGACTCATAGGCCTTTTCTCAGGAATATCCGGAAAATTCATCTGCTCTTCACGTTTTGCCCTCTCCTCTTTTCTGTATATAAATGACATTGCCAGGCCGATAATAATTGAAAAACTCACAGCCCCAATTGTCCTGGCTATTCCCATCTCAGCACCCAAGATCCTTGCAGTTAAGATAATTGAAAGGATACTTATTGCAGGGCCTGAATATAGAAAGGCAACAGCCGGGCCGAGACCCGCCCCCCTTTTGTAAATGCTTGAGAAGAGAGGAAGAATGGTACAGGAGCATACAGCCAAGATAGCTCCCGAGACACTGGCAACAGAGTAGGCTAGCCACTTTTTGGCATTTGCTCCAAAATATTTAAGAACAGCCCCCTGACTAACAAAGATTGAAATAACCCCGGCAATAAAAAAAGCCGGAAGAAGGCATAATATAACATGCTCCTGAGCATACCACTTTGAGAGATCAAAGGTGGCATAGATCGCGGTCATAAATGTATCATTGCCCACGGGCATAAAGAAGATGGCCGCAAAAACAACAACTATCCACAATAGGGTTTTAAGCTCTTTTCTGCTCTCCATAACATTATATCCCTAGTGCCTGTTTTACCTCTTTTTCTGAAGGGACTCTGCCCTTAATCTTCACAACCTCATCAACGACAATGGCTGGTGTAAACATTACATTGTACTTCATAATGTCCATAATATCCTCAACCTTTGTTATTGTAGCATCAACTCCGTTTTCTGCTACTACCTTCTCAACAACAGCCTGAGCTGTTTTACATTTGGCACATCCTGTACCCAGAATTTTTATCTCCATAGTTTGTTAAATAAGACCTACTAATGTTCGCAAATATACGAACTAATTTAATATGCAGATAATTTTTATATTTGTAATATGAGAACAATTATATCTATTCTAATAACTCTGATTGCCACGCCTGTTTTGTCACAGAACACATTTGTTTATAAAACAGCAAATGCAGAGGTAATCCTCCTTGCAGAAATAAACAGTATCAGGAAGGCAGACAACCTTATAGGCTTTACACCGGAAATAGCAGCAGAGACTGCTCCGGATAACACTTATCCCGGGGGCACAAATGCTTTTCTTATAAAGATAAACGGTGAGAATATACTTGTTGACACAGGACTGGGAAGAGAGCTGTTTAAGAATCTAGAGACATTTGGCGTTAAACCTGAAGATGTGACTAAAATACTTATTACCCATCTTCACGCAGACCACTTTCTCGGCTTGCAAAGAGACGGAAATAGGGCATTCCCGTATGCAAAGGTCTATCTATCTTTAAAAGAGTCTGAGAACACACCTGAAAATGCAAAAAAAATCCTTGATCTATACAGTGGCGACATTATAACTTTTCACCCTGATGAGTGCCCGAAAGAGGTTATCTCAGGAGTAAACTCTTTGGCAGCATACGGACATACTCCCGGTCATACTGTTTATATTGTTGATGACCTGATGATATGGGGGGATCTGACACATGCAATGGCCATTCAGATGCCCTATCCCAGGGTAGCAATTTCCTACGACACAGATCCTCAGATGGCAATAAAAAGCAGGCTGAGAATTCTGGAATATGTAATAAAGAACAAATTGACCGTAGCGGGAATGCACATCCCCTACCCATCAATAGGAATTGTTACAAAAGAGGGGGGTGAGAGTTACAAATTTACCCCTGCAAAATAGAGGATTCAACGATTTTCATCCCGGTTTCGTCGGAGAATGCTGTTTTTCCGGCCAAGAGAGAAGCACCTTTGCAAAAACTTTTTAAAAGCAAAAGCAATGCACATCATTAACGACGGTAGCAGCAACCGCAAAGAGGGTCACGGAGCCCTGATAGCTGCAGCGGCAATAATTATTCTCGGACTTCTTTTCTTGGGAAGAAACCTTGGTTTTATCAATCACGGTATATTCAGAATTGTAATTTCATGGCAGATGCTTCTGATTTTCCTGGGAGCAGTTGCTCTAGCGAAGAGGAACAACACAGGAGGTGCTATCTTAATAGGAGTGGGTCTATTCTTTATGGTTCCAAAACTTACCGGAGCCGGACTCTACTGGGCGGCAACCTGGTGGCCCTTACTTTTAATTGTAGTAGGTGTAATACTGATAATGCGCTTTATTGTACCAGGCAATAAAAACAGAAATTATTTCCATGGGAACAGGTTTGCAAGCGATGTTTCATATAAATCTGACAAAGGTTTTATTGACTCTGAGGTTGCTTTTGGTTCAGTAAACCATATAGTTGTAGATCCTGTTTTTAAAGGAGCTCGAATAAGAAACAGCTTCGGAGCGACAATTATTGACCTGAGAAGAACATCACTTGAGGATGGAGAGACGTATATTGATGTGGATTGCAACTTTGGAGGGGTGGAGATATACCTTCCAAGTTCATGGAGAGTTCACTCGCAGATAAAGAGTTTTCTTGGTGCAACAGAGGACAAACGTTTTCTTTCAGGTGATCAGTCAGATGAGAGCAAAAGAGTTGTTTTAAGAGGGAATGTCTCCTTTGGAGGAGTTGAGATTAAAAGCTGATATTAAATGCATCCGCTAAGAGAGAATATTAGGGTTACGATAGTTGCTGCTGCATCCGTTACAACGGGTGCAGCTCTTCTTATCATCCTCTCTGCTCTATACAGCTCACCCACTAACCTCTACTGCGCAATCCTTGTATCGGTATTATATACAGCTACCCTATCCGCTTCTGCCTATTATTGGTGGTATCTTCAGCAATATATTAGTGCTTTTGGAGCCAAAGTGGCAATAGCTTTACTTGTACAGCTGGCATCAGTTGCACTCTCTGCAATAGTACTCTCTTTAGCAAGTCCATCTGGTCCGGAATGGTTCTACAATCTGTTGCCAATTTTTATCCCTATAGGACTTCTAAGCTGGATATTAGTCTCACTGATTTATAAAAATGAAAGTTTTACTGAACCTAATTATAGCCCACCTCCGGCAGAGAGGGTAGTTCAAGAGACAATATCTGTTAAGGAGGGGAACAGAGTGCACATTTTAAGGGCAGACCACCTCCATTTTGTACAGGCATACGGAGATTATGCTATGCTATATGCAGAAGAGGGAAAGTTTGTTAAAGAGGAGACAATGAAAAATCTGGAGGCAACCCTCCCTGTATATTTTGCCAGAATACACCGCTCATATATTGTAAATACAAGGATGGTTGTAAAAACTGAACTTTACGGTAAAGAGAGCTACACCGTACATCTCAGCAACGGAGAGAGACTTAGGGCAAGCGCTAGCGGATATAAACTACTAAGGGAGAAGCTCTCCTTAAACTAAATTGAATTAGGAAACGATAATATTATAATGAAGAATTTCACAACAGAACAAAAACAGTTGGCCAGATATGCTAAAGCCCTGGGACACCCTGTAAGAATAGCCATTCTGGAGTTACTATCAAGTCAGACATGCTGTTATCATGGCGATATGTCTGAGATTATACCTGTTGCCAAAAGCACACTATCGCAACATCTAAATGCGCTTAAGGATGCCGGGCTCATACAGGGTACCATAACCCCTCCCACTGTAAAATATTGCATTAACAGAGAGAACTGGGAGAGAGCCAGAGAGATGTTTTCAAACTTACTTCATGAGTTAAAGAGAGAGGGATTTGTTTGCTAAAGAGAGAGGGATTTGTTTGCTAAAGAGAGCTGTTAAGTTTTTTTTAATTTTACAGTTCGTCTATTTGCGAATTGGCAATATTTCGTATTTTTGCGAACTACCAATAGATAAAAGATACCTTAAATGAAAAAAATACTAATTCTTTGTACCGGTAATAGCTGCAGAAGTCAGATGGCTCACGGCTTTCTTCAGTCATTTGACAAATATCTCATTGTGAGATCTGCCGGAACTCAGCCTGCTAAACAGGTTAATCAAACTGCAGCAAAAGTTATGCAGGAGTTGGGAATTGACATATATAACCACACTCCTGAACTTGTGGACAAATACACCGGTGAAGAGTGGGATTATGTAATTACTGTCTGTGACGATGCTAACGAAACCTGCCCAGCCTTCCTTGGTAAAGTAAAGCACAGAATCCATATGGGATTTGAAGATCCATCCCATAAAAAAGGCACCCCTGAGTATGTTATGAGTGAATATTATCGCATAAGGGACCTGATTAAAGAGCAATTTCACAGGTTTTATCAGGAAAATTTATCAAAATGAAAAAGATAGAAGGAATTTCATTTTTTGACCGATATCTCTCTGTTTGGGTTGCCCTCTGTATAATCGCAGGCATAACAATTGGAAAGCTCGCTCCATCTGTACCGGAATTTCTTGGTAAGCTGGAGTATGCAAATGTCTCAATCCCTATTGCTTTGCTAATATGGATTATGATCTTTCCAATGATGCTAAAGATTGACTTCACCAGTGTCGCAAATGCTGTTAAGATGCCTAAAGGGTTAACAATAACCCTTGTAGTAAACTGGATGATTAAGCCATTTACAATGTTTGGAATCTCTTGGCTCTTCTTTCACGTTGTTTTCAAATATTTAATACCCTACGATCTTGCGAACGAATACCTTGCCGGGGCTGTTCTTTTGGGAGCAGCTCCCTGTACTGCGATGGTATTTGTCTGGAGCCATCTTACAAAAGGGAATCCTGCATACACCCTGGTTCAGGTAGCAATAAATGACCTGATAATTCTTATTGCATTTATTCCGATTGTTACCCTTCTACTAGGAATAGGCGGAATAACAATACCCTGGAATACACTTATTATGTCGGTAATACTGTTTGTTGTTATACCATTAACACTGGCTGTAATAACAAGGAGAGCTGTAATAAAGAGCAGGGGCATTAAATATTTTGAAGAGAGTTTCATTACGAAATTCAAGAGTACAACCATATCAGGGCTTCTTCTAACTTTAATCATAATATTCTCTTTCCAGGGAGATATAATATTGAGTAACCCGCTCAATATTATATTGATAGCCATACCTTTAATTTTCCAGACATTCCTGATATTCTTTATCGCATATAAATGGTCAGAAAGGTGGAGGTTACCTCATAATATTGCCGCTCCAGCATCACTAATTGGAGCAAGTAACTTTTTTGAACTCTCAGTAGCAGTAGCCATAGTGCTTTTTGGATTAAACTCCGGAGCTACCCTGGCCACAGTTGTTGGAGTACTAGTGGAAGTACCTGTAATGCTCACACTTGTAAAATATGCAAACAAAACAGCAAATAAATTTAAATCGTTATAAATGAAAAAATTAACTCTATTTCTATTTACAGCATTTATTCTATTCTCATGTGGCAACAGAAACTCATCTGCTGAGCAGACGACAGAAGAGACAAGCCTGAAAACAATAGAGACGAGCGATAGTGTAATAAATGTACTCTACTTTCATGGTACACAAAGGTGTAAAACCTGCATAGCAGTTGAAAAAGTTACAAAAGAGACACTAGACAGTCTATATTCAGGCAACGCCAGAGTTGTTTATACAGAAGTGAATACAGACGACCCATCATTTAAAGATATAAAAGAGAGGTTTCAGATATCCTGGAGCTCATTAATAATCTCCAAGGGTGATACTAAAATTGACCTTACAGACTTTGCCTTTGCAAATGCTCTGAAAAGCCCTGAACTTCTTAAAACAGAATTGGAGAAAACAATAAATACGATTCTTTAGAGAGCCTCCAATATGGATTTTTTACAAACTCTTGCGGACAACTCCCAGATTCCTCTATTTACAGCTTTTATTCTGGGGCTAATTACAGCAATGAGCCCATGCCCGCTTGCAACCAATATTACAGCAACAGCCTGGCTAAGCAGAGATATTTCAAATAAGAGGACAATCCTATTAAATGGTGTAATGTACACTATTGGAAGAATGTTCTCATATACAACTCTTGGGTTACTCTTTTACTTTGGTGCAAGCAAATTTGAGATTGCCAAGGTGCTCCAAAACCTTGGCGGTATTTGGCTTGGTATTGCACTGGTTATATTTGGAATACTCATGCTTGACATAATAAAAATCCCCGGTCTCCCGGGGATAGGTAAAACTATTGAGCATAAAAAGATCAAGAGAGGCTTCCTTAACTCCTTTCTGCTTGGAGTGCTTTTTGCTCTTGCATTCTGCCCCTATAGCGGTGTCATTTATTTTGTTGTATTAATACCTATGACCATTGCAGCTCCTTCAGGACTATTCCTCCCACCCACCTTTGCAATAGCCACCGGACTACCGGTAATTGTTGTCTCATGGTTACTGGCGTATAGTGTCACTAGTGTAGGCAGGTTCTACATCGGAATAAAAAATTTTGAAAAATGGTTTAAAAGAGTTGTCGCATCTGTGTTTATTATAACAGGTCTCTACTATATGCTGATTAACATATTTTAGACAGAAGAATAATCTGACTTAACATCTAACTCTTCTTCCCCTTTCCTTTACTCTTATCCTCTTTAACATCAGAATACTCCAGCCCTTCGCGATATACACTCATGGCAGCAAGACTCATACCCATACTGGAGTAGCCACCATCGTGATAGAGATTCTGCATTGTAACCTTTTTAGTAAGATCTGAGAACAGGGTGACAACATAATCGGCACACTCTTCAGCAGTAGCATTTCCAAGCGGAGACATCCTCTCTGCAAAGTCATATAACTTATCAAACCCCATGATTCCTCCACCCGCAGTTGTCATTGTCGGAGATTGAGAAACTGTATTTATTCTTATATTTTTCTCCCTTCCGTAAATGTAGCCGAAGCTCCTTGCAATTGACTCAAGCAGTGCCTTAGCATCAGCCATATCGTTGTATCCGTATAGCGTTCTCTGTGCAGCAACATAAGAGAGTGCCACAACTGAGCCCCAGTCATTAATTGCATCAAGCTTTCTGCAGCTCTGCAACACCTTGTGAAAAGAGATTGCAGAGATGTCCAGAGTCTGGTGAAGATAATGGTAATTAAGATCATCATAAGTTCTCCCCTTTCTTACATTTGGAGACATCCCTATGGAGTGGAGCACAAAATCAAATTTTCCGCCAAGGAATTCCATACCCTTAATGATTAAATTCTCAAGATCCTCGACATTTGTGGCATCTGCCGGAATCACTATAGATTCACAACTTTCAGCTAGTTTATCAATAGAGCCCATCTTCATAGATGCAGGGGTATTTGTAAGTACAAATCTTCCACCCTCTTCATACACTCTCTCCGCAGTTTTCCATGCGATAGAACTCTCGTTAAGGGCCCCAAAAATAAGCCCTCTCTTTCCTTTCAATAAATTATAAGACATAATTCAATATTTACACTCCAATAAAAACATTTATGGATTGGAAATGTTTAACATGGAGTATTGTTAAACCGGCGACAAATATAAACCAATTAAATTAAATTCAGCCAATTTATTTTCCATTGGAAAATTGTTTTATTAGAAAATATATTTAACTTTGCAGAAAATTTGAAGATTCAGAATAGAGACATGATAGATAAATCTATACAATATATTAAAAAGCAATGGATTACAATTACAGGTGCTGCGCTGGGAGCGCTGGGAGGTTACCTTTACTGGTACTTTATAGGCTGTAACAGCGGTACTTGTCCCATCACCTCCTCCCCTGTAAACAGCACCCTTTACGGGGTACTTCTGGGGGGGCTTTTAGGAAGTATGTTTATAAAGGGTTCTTCAGAGAAAAACAGAGATTCAAAATAGTACAGAAAATGAGAACTGTTATAAAAGTTGAGAGAACAAACTGTTGTGTATTCAACAACTCACTAAACAGAGATATTGCTTCACTGGGAGGTGTTTACGGAGTTAATATTGACAATTACAGGAATGAAGTAACTGTTGACCACACAGATGAGGTGGACTTCTCTGAGATCTTCTTAAAACTAAAAGAGAACGGTTACAACCCTCTTGACGAAGGTAAATATGGAAAAGCCGGCTACAGTAAAACAGACTACGATGGACTATTTCAGGAATAAGGCAGAGGAGTGGGACTCCCCTGCAAAAATTGAGATGGCTGAGAAGTTTGTAAATGAACTTCTCAAAATTCACACACCATCCTCAGACAAAAAGGTACTTGACTTTGGCACAGGTACCGGTCTGGTAGGTATGAAGCTCTCCGGCAAAGTAAGGGAAGTGGTATATCTTGACAGTTCTGAATCTATGCTGGAGATTCTCAAAAAAAAGCTGGATGCAAACAAGGATTGGGGAAGAACAATAATTCATGGAGATATAACATCCTACAACCAGAGAGACATTGACCTGGTTACAACACTTATGGCTTTACATCATATAGAGAATATTGATGAAACCATAAATTATATATCAGACAACATTCTGAAACCTTCAGGTGTTTTGGTTATAGGGGATCTGACAGAGGAGGATGGCAGTTTCCACAACGGGGATGCTGTTCCACATAAAGGATTTAAAATTGAAGAGCTGAAAGCAAAACTTGAGAAAACCGGTTTTGAATTAATTACCAGTTATGTATATAACACAATGGTAAAAGGGGATAAAAAATATGACCAGTTTATTATGGTTGCCGTTAAAAGTGATAAAAAGTAGAAATTATATATAAGACAATTAATTAAAAAGAGACGAAATGAAACCAATACATTTAACAAAAGAGCAATTTCTGAGTAAAGTTGCAAACTACGAGACAAATCCGACAGAGTGGAAATATCTTGGAGACAAACCATGTATAATAGACTTCTATGCAGACTGGTGCGGACCATGCAAAATGGTTGCTCCTATACTTGACGAACTTGCTAAAGAGTACGCAGATAAAATTTACATCTACAAAGTAGATACAGAGGCAGAGCAAGAGCTTGCCGGAGCATTCGGTATCAGAAGCATCCCTACTCTGCTGTTCTGTCCAATGAACGAAACCCCTCAAATGGCACAGGGAGCACTTCCAAAAGCGAGCTTCAAAGATGCAATTGACAAAGTACTTCTTGGAGCTAAATAGAGATTAAACTCTAGCGGGCGGCCATCTGGCCGCCCGCTCTTTTTTTATCACAATTCATTATGATTATTGTTCAAGAGAGACGTGGCCCTGCCTTAAAATATACCTCTCTCCGCTCTCCGGACAGCGGGCGTGACCTGTAGTATCAAATTGCAGGCGATGACCCATCCGGCTCATCCATCCAATCTGAATACCCGGGTTCCCGACAATCAGAGCAAATGGTTTTATGCTCTTTGTAACAACAGCACCCGCTCCAATAAAAGCATACTCACCAATATCATGACCACAAACTATTGTCGCATTAGCCCCGATAGTAGCCCCTCTTCCTACCTTTGTCCGTGAGTAGGCATGTTTTCTGTTAACAGCACTTCTGGGGTTCATTACATTAGTGAAAACGCAGGATGGCCCCAGAAAGACCTCGTCTTCACAGGTAACACCCGTGTATACAGAAACATTGTTCTGAATCTTAACCCCATTGCCTAAAACAACTCCGGGTGAGATGACAACATTCTGACCAAGGTTGCAGTTTTCACCTATTTTGCACCCCTCCATTATATGCGAAAAGTGCCAAATTTTTGTTCCGGCGCCTATCTCACAACCCTCATCTATGACGCTGGTTTCATGAGCAAAGTAGTTTTGTTCTGTCGTTTCCATAGAACAAATTTATATAAAATTCAGAGGTATGCACAAAAAACAGCCCCTTTTGGAGCTGTTTTAAATTGTTTCTATATAAGTTAACCAATCTACTCAACTACGACCTCTGTTACAGGATTTATACCGCGTCCTCCTAAGTAGGACGGCACTACTGTACCTTTCACCCATACCCGCTTCCCGACATTTCCCGGAAAAGCAACAAGTGAGAACTGGTCCTGAATCTTACCTGAAGGCAGATTTACCCCAAAGCATTTTACTCTCAGCCGCTCAGAGGGGTCAGCGGCAATAGCCATATGGCTGGCCTTTACGAATGGAGGGGTAAACCTAATGGTATCAGACGAAATATCACCCCCAACAATATAGCCTTTGACCCAAATCTTCATCCCTTCAAATTCGCTAAGACGCTCAGTATGTATTGCCTTAGACTGAACTGAGCCGTCGTTACCATCAATTACAACGGTATCCTTCTTCCACATTGAAGTAGTATCAACAGTTATTTTCCCGCTTAAAGCTCCCGAATCTCCCGGAGCAAGTCCTATTGCAACTTCAAGCATCTCTTTAGCAATCAATGTTTTAGAGAACAGCGGAATATGGGCAGAAGATTCAGAAAGAGGTTTAAGTCTTGCATAAAATCTACCCGGTTTCAGATAGAGATAGCGACTCTCGGAATATGCATAAATAGCAGCCCCCAGTCCTGGATAGTCCGATGCTCCGTTTCCGCTGTATATCTCAGGCTGATATTGCGAGTACTTTGCTGTAAATTCAGGGGAGAAAACCAGTTTAATCCCGCTGTTTATCTGACTTAAGATTAGTTCAAGGGGTGTTACCCCTCCCGATGAAAGCGTTATTTCCCGGAAATCGCCCCAACTCGGGGAGTCAAAAGCCGGTGCGGTATGCCGGCTAGAAAACAGTTCAACAAAATAGACACCAGGTTCAACTTTCAGCTCTCCGGGCTTCGCTCCGTATAGCCCCTGATAAATGGTATCGCTTTCTGACCATATTATAAGGTTCAAAGAGTTTGTATCCGGCAGCTCTGCAGCGGATAATTTTGTCACTACACTCTCATTAGAGATGGTCAGCAGAAGGGTGGCACTCCCCTCGTCCAGAATTGTTAAGCCTTTGCAGCTTACAGCCAGAATGGCAACCAAAATAATCACTTTCTTCATATCTCTCTCTATTTTAATTGGTTTATACAAGCACAAAAATATAACACTCCTCAAGCAAAAAAGGTCGTTTTAGTATAAACTTTGAAAAATTTCCAATTTTAAAATTACGATTTCAAATTTTAACTAAATTTGGACAAATTAAAACTTAACTATGTATAGAATCACTGAGCATCCTATCCTTCCCATCCCTGCGGAAGATAGAGTAGAGTTCACCTTTGAGGGTCAGAAGATCACCGGTCAGAGAGGTTTTACAATTGCAGCTGCGCTGCACCAGGCCGGGAAAGTTGTTCACAAACACAGTCTTGAGCACAGAGAGCGCACAATGGAGTGTGGAATTGGCAAATGCGGTGCCTGCGAAATGCTGGTTGACGGAAAAGTGAGGCGCATTTGTATTACAAAGGTTGACGATGTAAAAAATGTAAACAGAATTGAGGAGTCATATCTTCCTGAAGAGACCCTTCTTGTGGAGAGCGACGGAAAAGAGGTAAAAATCAGAAAAACAACTGTAGCCATAATTGGAGCCGGCCCTGCAGGACTGGCTGTCAGAGAGGAGTTAAACAAAGCCGGGATTGAAAATCTGGTAGTTGACAACAACAGTAAGATTGGCGGGCAGTTCCTGATGCAGACTCACCAGTTCTTCTTCTTTGAGAAGGAGAAGAGATTCGGAGGGATGAGGGGATTTGATATTGCAAACACACTTGCCGGAGATGACCACAGCGGCATTCTGCTTGACTCCGTAGTTTGGGATATCCTTGAGGGGAAGAGACTTGTGATTAAAGACATTGCAAAGCAGGAGATAAGCTATTTAGATGCTGAGCATCTTGTAATAGCAACAGGAGCAGTTCCGTTTATGCCGGCATTCAAAAACGACGACCTTCCCGGAGTTTACACAGCTGCTGTAGTTCAGCGGATGATGAACCAGGAGCTGACGCTGCTGGGTAAAAAGATTCTCACCGTAGGTGCAGGCAATATTGGTTATCTCACCTCCTACCAGGCTATGCAGGCGGGAGCAGAGGTTAAGGCAATTATTGAGGCAATGCCTCGCGAAGGGGGCTTCCCTGTTCAGGCAAACAGGGTCAGAAGGTTAGGTATTCCAATAATGACTTCCCATATTCTGCTTGAAGCCATCCCAAACAAGGAGCGGACCGGTGTTACAGGAGCCATTATAGCGGAGTGCGAGAACTTTAAACCAATACCCGGTACAGAAAAGATTATTGAGGGGATAGACTGCATAAATATTTGCACAGGTCTAATTCCGGATAATCAGCTCTTCAGAAAGGGCGTTGAGATATATGGCAGACATTGTCACGGAGTGGGCGATGCAGTGAGGATTGGAGAGGGTACATCGGCAGTGCTCCGCGGAAAGCAGTGCGCTTACGAAATACAGCAGGATCTTGGATTCAGGTTTAACTACAACGACTATCTTGCCGTATCAAAAGAGTATATTGATTCTCAGCAGCACCCGGTAAGGGTAATTGAGGAGCCCTTCAAACCTGCTCCTGAGCGCATGAAGGAAAAGGGATTTGTTCAGATTGACTGCCTCTACGGGTTTGCATGTAACCCCTGCTCTTTTGCCTGTGAATACGGAGCAATTACAAAATCATCAACATCTACTGTTCCAAGAATAGACTTTGACAAATGTGTGGGATGTATGCGCTGTGTTTACCAGTGTCCCGGTCTTGCCATATTTGGATATCAGTTCAACAAGAACTGGGTTTTTCTCCCTATTGAATACCACGCTGAAGAGGGAGCTGAGGTCTTTCTTGTGGATAACAACGGCAAAAAAGTTGGAGAGGGCGTAATAGAGAAGATTCTGAAAAAGGAGAACAAAACCAATATTGCAAGAGTAAAGGCAAAGGGACTTGAGGGAGAGGCTCTGCTTGCTGTAAGAGGTTTTATTATTAAGGAGAAGTATCCTCAGCCTGTCAGTATCAAGCCGCTTGAAGGAGAGCATGATGCCAAGACATACATCTGCCACTGTGAAGACGTTACGGTTGAAAAGATGCTTGCTGCCATAGGTGAGAGAAAGGTTATCTCGTCAGACGAACTTAAACATATAACCCGGATTGGGATGGGGCCATGCAGGGGGAACAGATGCGTACCTCGTGCAAGGATGTACCTTAAACCTTACGGAATTGAGGTTATAGGCGAACCAACACCAAGAGGGCCAATGTCAAACCTTGTGACCTTAGGAGATATGAATCCTGTGGGCAAGAGAGAGAATATCATTCTTCCAAAGGGGAGCAAATGGGTAGAGAAGGTACCCGCAATTATTGCTGGGGGAGGTATCGCAGGAAGTTCACTCTTCAGGTATATGGCAGAGGCGGGAATGAAGCCATATCTGATTAACGACGGGCTGGGCAGCTCCTGGAGAAACATTGCCGGAGGAAGGCCAGCATTCTCACTCCCGGCTCTGGCAGATATAGCTAAACACAATCTTGAGATATTCAGAGAGCTGGACAAGAAGCACTCAATTGACTTTAAACTTATACGATATGTAAGCTTTGCCCACGACCAGGCAACTTACGACTCGCTTGATATGTCACGAGGCTGGAGCGATGCAAGGATGGTTGAGAAAAGGGATTTCCGCAAAGAGATCTCGCCCTATTTCAATCAAAATCTTGACATTTACAGCCACGCACTAATAACTAACGATTGCTGGCAGGCAAATCCGGGACTAACGATGGATCTTGTAAGAGAGCTGGGCAGAAAGAGCGGAGGAAAAGTGCTTGAAAACACCAAGCTAATTGATGTTCAAAAAGATGGAAATGAGTACAGGGTTATTGTTCTGACTCCAAACAAAGAGTATGCAGAGTACCGGACAGAGCTGTTTATAAACGCACTTGGTGCTGAGGCCGACAAATTTGCCAGAAAACTTGGTATAGAGACAGGACTTTTCCCTGTTAAGCATCAGGCGTTTATCACAAAGAGGCTTCCAATGCTCGGAAAGGATGGAGTTAATCTGGATATGCTTATTGACAGACGTAAATACAGGGGATTTTCAGCAGTTTACGGTCAGCAGCTGGCCGAGACAGGGCAGATTATCGGCTGTGCATCTCCCGCTATTGACGCCACCGAGACCGACAAAAACCTCAAGATTAACAGCAGGGAGTTTATTGAGATTGTGACAGAAATTTTCACAAACTGGATACCTCAGCTAAGCGGTGTTGGATTCCAGGCAGTCTGGAGCGGATATTACATAGAGCCAAGATATATAGTTGATCCGGAACTTGGTCTCTTCACAGGCATGAGGGGACACGGGTTTATGTTGTCACAATATATTGCAAAACTGTATGTTGACTACCTACAAGGCAGAGATGTTCCGGACTATTTCAACGATCTGAAGCTAACCGGAAAGGGTCTGAGCGAACAGGCCTTCAAGTAGCATTACCTTATATCTGATACAAAACACACAAAACCTTGTATATTACAGCGGTCTTGTGTGTTTTGTATTTGTATAATTCTTATCTTTAGCGTGATGTTCCCGGTTTTTGTACCAACACCAGGTCAATATGAGGCGGAATTTCATCATGCTTGCTCTTCTCCTTATCTCCTACTCCCTCCTGAAAGCCCAGGAGAGGGACACTCTCGGAGCGGAGGAAATTCTCAGAATGTCCTTTGCCGACCTTATGAATACCAAAGTTGTAAGCGCCTCAAAAGTAAGTCAGCAGATAAAAGATGTTTCAGCTACAGTACAGGTAATTACCGCCGAACAGATCAAAGAGAGGGGTTACTTCACCCTTGAGGAGGCACTTGGAGATCTTCCTGGATTCCAGTTTAGAAATATGCTTGGCTTCAATAGTTACATATTTATGAGGGGAGCTCCGAGTCAGAATAATCTCATTATACTAATGGTTGACGGAGTTCAGATAAATGAGCTCAACTCCGGAGGCTTCTATGCAGGGGGGCAGTTCAACATGTCAAATATTGAGATGATTGAGGTTGTTTACGGCCCTGCATCAACACTATACGGGACTAATGCAGTATCAGGAATAATAAATATTATAACTAAAAAATCCAGGTGGGGTAAAACTATAATCGCAAAAACGAATTGTACTCGTTTCTGAAACCAAATGTACAAAAAAATTGATGCCCTTTCGAAAAGAGTACCGATATTTGAAGTGCAGAATTATCAAAGCCATGTTTCATTAAGAACGAAGCCTATGAGAATGAGGTAAGTTTAGCCCGGCATACAGCGTGTCGGGCTTTTTCGTGCCTATATCTTTGGATCATACGATGCATACTCTTCAACCTGCGGAACTCTCCGAATATGCCCCTTTTCAATATTGGTTAAACACCGTTTAAGCGTTCTTAAAAGGGCGGGGATTATGTCCTGCTCGTAGAATTGCGAGTAAGTCTTAAAGTAGTTGACGCGTATTACCTCCATCTCGCATATATCACCGGCATCAAGCCTTTTATTTGCCCAGAACCACGTAGCGCCTGTTACGGGATCACCCGAAAGGTATGAATGTTTAATGGCGCTGGGGCCCCTCCTATGTGGCAATAGCGAGGGATGAAACACCAAAATGCCGTGTTTGAACGACTCTATTTCGTCTGCCGGTAATTTCTCCCGTAGGAGCGGGGCGATGCCAATATCAGGCGCAAAGTGCGTCCCGTCGGTTATTTCGTGGCCCATCTCAATAATAAGCTCTCTTGAGCGTATAACGGCGGGTTTGGCGCCGTCTCCGTAAAGTTTTATAATCATATCGTTCCTGTGTATTTAAAGCCCTGTACGGCCCTAAAATGGCCGCCGTAACCCGTACCGGTGCTTATTGTGTTACTATTACCGTGTGAGCGCTTTAAGCTTGCGGCAGAGCGCGACTTGTTGCCGCCATATAGACTGGCCGAGACTTGTATCCACTTTGGACTATGCCTTAAGTATGAGCATAGTTGCGGGTGGCTCGTATGAAAAAATGTCGGGTATTTGTGGCCTTTCCGCCCGTACCCCTCAGCATAATATTGGCAAACGGCGTTAAGAAACGCGGTGCCGACACCTGCCCCCTGCCACTCCGGCATAACTACAAGCCTGGTTGCCCTGTACGCAGAGGCGGTAAACATTGGCGTAACCGCCACGTGTGCAACCGGCTGGCCATCGACTATCCCCACAAAGTATTCGGCCGCAACCGGGTGCGGAAGGTTTAAATAGTAATGCTTTTTAAAAAACTTCCAGTTGCTACCAGAGACTTTGTAAATGTCAAGTTTGATTGAAGGGCGCCGGGGACATCCACGGTAAAACCGTGCCTCGGCAGTGTCGTACACCCAATCTGGCTGCAGCCACTCAATAATATCATAATGGCAGCTCAAAAGTACCGCCTTACCGCCGGACTTACGCCACGACTTGGCAAAGGCCGCTGCGCCAACTTTGGCTATCTGCCTGTCAACAACGCTTGTAAATTCATCTACAATAACGTAGTCTGGGCGCTCGCAAATTAGCCTGGCTAAACCCGCCCTGAAGCGCTCCCCGTTGGAAAGTACCCGGAACGGCCTTAACCATGCCGGGACATCTCCCAGGCCTACTGAGGAAAGGGCGGACGTTACCTCGTTAAATTGCCCGCCAGGCGCAATTTCTTCAATAATGGGCCCGTCTCCCCAGGCAGCCGAAAGGTTGTAAATATCTGTTCCGGGAAATATTCGCGAGCCAATAGAACTTTTACCGGATCCGGAGGGGCCCACTACTAGACCAACGCTCCAGTCTAACTCCTCAACCGGTAAATCTGCCGAAAGTGACCAGTCGCACCCGCGCTCCGCGTTAAATAAGCTTTTTACTCTGTTTGCCCTGTAGCTATTAAAGTCGCTACAGCGGTGATTAATTTCAATTTTCATACTACAACAACTTTTAATTTTAGCCCTAAACTTTCAAGCATTTTATAAATTTCCGCCTGCTCTTCCTCGCTTGAGCATATTACAACAATGCCGTACTGCGATTTGTATGTAAAATTTTTCATGTTTAATAATTGATTATATTTGTACTCTCACTCAGTTAAACGAAAGGTGCCATAACACCGTCGGGACAGTCGCCCCAATCGTGGTGTTATGGCACCTTTGCCTTCCGGGAGGGAGTGAGAAATTTCCCGGTTGGAGGTTGGGGTTTTACCCCCCTAATTAATTACTTACCCTTGCCCTTTTCCTTGGCCGGTTTGGCCTCAACAAAAAATGCTTCTGTCAGAAGTTCGTATTCCTCAATTGTAAGATCATTTTCGTGCTTAAGCGCCTGAAGCTTTTTCTTGTCAAGGAATTTCTTCAGTACGACCTCCCTATTTTCAAGCTCAATGGCCTTTTCATTATACGCCTTTCGATTTTCGGGAGTTGTCTCCTCCATATCAAATAGCCTAGGGTCATTTTCGTCGAACTTGATTTGGTGATTTTCAATAATCCCCTTAAAAAGTTCAGCAATATCCTCACGCTTTTTGTTTATCTCCCTGCGCTCTGCCACAAACTTTTCAAAGTCATCCAGACCGAGGCATTTAGTGCGGAGCTTACCCACAAGCTCCGCCAATTTTGACAATTTACTATTCCTAATCATGGCTATACCTCCTGTGGATTATTCAGGGCAAATTCTGCCTGAGCGTAAGTTTGTGCGGCTGCTGCAATGGCATTAATGCAGGCTTCGGCAGCTGCGATTTTAGCCTCAAGAACTACCTTTCTTTCAGGTGTTGCATTCTCAAGTTGCATCTGCATGTCCTTAATGCGGATAGTCGATACCTCGGTATCGTTTAAGGCGGGTTTGACGGTACTTCCCCCGGCAAGGGTAAAAGATGCGAGACCTCTTATGGTAACATCTTTAGTGCCTAAATTGGTGTTGATAGTTACTCCTGTAACTTCGTAACCCTCGGTAATAATAAGTTTGTCTGTTGTCATGACTATTTATGATTTTGATGGTTTTACAGAATCTGGGCTGTCGTTCTCCGGAGTGTCTGTGCCCCCGTTTCCGCCCTTTGAGGGCTGTGGTTTACGGCTGAACCACTTGTAAGCTGAGTATCCTACTGCAGCAATTACGATGATGATAATTAGTGTTTTCATTTTATGAATATGTTAATGATTGAATAATAAATCCTAAATTCTCTCCCCCTGCTAGTGCCGGGTTGAATACTATTGTGTCAAGGTCAAAATCAGTTGGAGTGCCAATACCTACCTGGA
>MKTA01000025.1 GCA_001897515.1 Bacteroidetes bacterium 41-46
GTCAAGACATAGGTAGCCGTTGCCGTTCCGGTAGCGCCCGGTGCTAATGTAGCCGGTGTTACCGCTGCATTCGTCAATCCGATTTGTGTATCGTTGATGACCAATCCGTTTATCGTTACGTTTCCGGTGTTCGTTACCGTAAAAGTGTACGTGATCGTTTCACCAACCTGGGCAAATGTATCAGCATTCGTATCGTTAAATACTGCTGTTTTTACTAAAGCAATAGCAGGATTTTGTGTTAATGGTGTTACTGTACATTTTGGACATGAAGGGTCATATCCGTTGTCACCCGGTTGAGCCGGATTTGTCGGATCTTCCGATTCGTCTGTAACTGTTCCTCCAACGGGATCCTGACCGGTTACTGTTGCCAGATTGTGTACAAAACCATTATTCAAATCTGCTTGTGTAATCGTATGTGTTGCTGAAACTGTTGTATGTTGTCCGGCACCCAAAATTGCTATTGTTGCCGGAGAAATACTTCCTGCATCGGCATTATTATCTGTAACCAAAAGGTTTGTAATAGTTACATTTCCGGTATTTGTTACGGTAAGTGTATAGTTAATAATGTTTCCTACAGCATTATAAGTACCGCTTAAGGCTTCTTTGGTTAATGTGATTTGCGGAGTCATTACAAAAACAGTAACTACTGCCGTATCACAATTGGTCGGATTTGCAATTTCACATATCTGATAGGTTAAGGTATGTGTACCTCCAGGCGTACCCGGAATAACATCCACGCTTCCGTTTGGATTTAAGATCAAATTCGGGTTTGAAACCGTAGTGGTTAACGTTACCTGAGATGGAGTTACCGCTGTTCCGTTTAAGGTGTCATTAGTATATACATTCACCACGTTTGTTGCTCCGGTATAACCGTTTACGTTCGTTGCCGAATCGTTAACCGCATCAATTACTGGTGCTATCACCGTTACTGTTACTGTTGCTGTATCGCAATTGGTTGGGTTGGCAATTTCACAAATTTGGTACGTCAAGGTATATGGTCCTGCCGGTGTGCCCGGAATAACATCCACACTTCCGTTTGGATTTAAGATCAGGTTCGGGTTAGAAACCGTAGTGGTTAACGTTACCTGAGATGGAGTTACCGCTGTTCCGTTTAACGTATCATTCGTATACACATTCACTACGTTTGTCGCACCGGTATAACCGTTTATGTTTGTTGCCGAATCGTTAACCGCATCAATTACTGGTGCTACCACCGTTATCGTTACTGTTGCCGTATCGCAATTCGTCGGATTGGCAATTTCGCAGATCTGGTACGTTATGGTATATGGTCCTGCCGGAGTGCCCGGAATAACATCCACACTTCCATTTGGATTTAAGATCAAATTCGGGTTCGAAACCGTAGTGG
>MKTA01000026.1 GCA_001897515.1 Bacteroidetes bacterium 41-46
CCATTATAGAGCTGTTTAACAGTGCTGAAAATAATGACGTCAATGAACTTTTGTTTAACCAACAACTGTCCTTAAATTTTTAGTGGACAGTAATGACATTTGGTAGTGAAATCAATAAAACTATCCGTAATGAAAAAGATATCTCTTTTCTCGGGTAAAGCTCTGGCAGCATCATTTACTATGGCTTTGCTGATATTGTTGAGCATAAATGCAGTTTTAAGCGGAGAGCAGTCTCCCAAGCCTATTCCGGACAATGTTCTTAAAATACTTGACAACTCTTGCGGAAAATGCCACAATCAGGGAGGTAGCGGTGCTGCACTTGCAAATCTCAACCTTACAAAGTGGGACAATTACGACGCCGTAAAACAGGGGAAAAAAGCCGAGGCTATTTGCAGAACAATAACAACAGGCAAAATGCCGCCAAAATCATTTATCAAGAAAAACCCCCAAGCTATTGTAAGTGAAGAGCAAAGGGCAATTATTTGCAATTGGAGCAAACAGTAGATAATCAATTTTAATAAGTCACTCTCAGGTTACAATGTTCTCAACCAGCTTCATAAATGCATCATATATTGGCTGGCTTGATGTTAGCTCTCCCATTCTTCCCGAATCACAACTCTCACCAACCTTTTCATTAACAGGGATTTGAGTAAGTAATGGTATATCAAACTCGCTCGCCAGTTTTTCGCCCCCTCCTTTACCAAAGAGGAAGTACTTCTCATCTGGATGCTGAGATGGAGTAAACCATGACATATTTTCTACAACACCCATTACCGGTATTCCTATCTGAGGGTTTTTATACATTGCAATTGCCTTTTCAACATCATCCATTGCCATCTCCTGAGGCGTGGTAACAAATATTACTCCATCGGCCGCTATATTCTGGAGGATGGTAATATGTATATCTCCTGTTCCCGGAGGAGTATCAATTATTAAGTAATCCAGATCTCCCCAGAGAGTATCGTTCAATAGCTGAGATAATCCGCTTGATGCCTTAGGGCCTCTCCATATAACCGGCTCTTTTGTATCTAATAAAAAGCCTATTGACATAAGTTTTATCCCAAAATTAATAAACGGGACCAGATAGCTCTTTCCCTCCTTATCCACAACAAATGGCCTCTTCCCCTTGAGATTGAACAGAAGTGGGATTGAGGGGCCATAAATATCGGCATCCAGTAAGCCTACCGAGTGCCCCTCAGATGCCAGACTCATAGCAAGTCCGGCTGCAACTGTTGATTTACCTACGCCACCTTTACCGGAGGCCACTACTACTATTTTTTTAATTCCTGATGGCTTATTCTTTAAAAATTGTTCCTGATTTTCCATATATCTATTTAGTTATATTTTCCCATATTTTTACTATCTCCTTACTTACATTAGAGAGAGGATTCCACTCAACTATTGACTTACTGTTTATCATTGCCTCAACAACCTCTGGATTGAAAGGAATTTTCCCTACAATACCTACCCCCTTTGAATTACAAAAGTCTATTATCCTTTCAGTTAGTTCAGGAGAGAGGTCGTGTTTATTTATTGCAACACCCTTTTCAAGAGAGAAGCCCTCAAGAAGTTGCAGTGTTCTCTCCAGATCGCTCAAAGCCGACATTGAAGGCTCTGTTACTATCAGAACATAGTTTACCCCGGAAATTGAAGATATTACTGCGCATCCTATTCCGGGAGGAGAGTCTATCAAAATTGTATCTATCTGTTCCTGACCGGCAATTTCACGACATCTGTTCCTAACCATTGCAACCAGTTTTCCTGAATTCTCTTCACCGGGCTCAAGCCTTCCATATACCATCTTACCGTTCCTGAAATTTCCAGAATGCATCCTGCTTTTATCACTCTTCTCCATAGAGATGGCTTTTACCGGACAAACTCTTTCACACAATTTGCATCCGTCACAGGAGATTTCATCAATTGAGTATTTCCCCTCAGTAAAAGTAATTGCATCAAATCTGCAGTAATCCTGACACACACCGCAATTTTTACATATTTGATGATCTATTTTCGCTTTTTCACCTGAAATATAGACCTCAGTAAATTCTATCTCAGGCTCCATTATTATATGGAGATTTGCGGCATCAACATCGCAATCTGCAAGAACTACCCGGTTTTCAGAAATTGTTGCAAATGCCGCGGTAATGCTGCTCTTACCGGTTCCACCCTTGCCACTGATGACAGCCAGTTCATTAATCATAATGCAATCCCTCCAATCTTATCCGTTAATTTTCTTGCCAGAGAGGAGAATTTAGCTGCAAGTAGTGGTCTGCCGGAAACAGCCAGCTTACCTTTTGAATAAGCAGAGGCTATCTCTTTATCAAAGGGGATCTCCATTATTAGTTCTATGTTCTCTCTCTTCAGATAGTCATGAACAACTCTGTTTCCAAGTCCGGCCCGGTTGATGATTACTGAGAAGGGCCTCCCCATCTTCTGTAAAATTTCAACAGATAATTTCAAGTCATTTAAACCAAAAGGTGTAGGTTCAGTTACCAGAATAACATAATCTGACGCATTTACTGTATGGATGAATGGGCATGATGTACCCGGAGGAGAGTCAAATATCGCCAAATCTGCATATGTTGAATTAATTGCCCTTTTTAATACAGGAACCGGGGTGTATACTCCCACCTTTAAACGCCCCTCAACTATTTTGCACCCACTATTGTCAGAAAAATTTATAACCTCTCCCAGGAGCATCTCCTTTTCTGTTATAGCACCATTTTCACAAGCAACAGAGCATGCTCCGCATCCGTGGCACAACTCCTCCATAACTCTTGATAATCCTCTCTCTTTAATAATTAAGATTGCATTATATGCGCACCAATCCTGGCATTTACCGCAAAAAAGACATTTTGAGGAATCAATCTGAGGGACCTTTTGGGTGACCTGCTTACTCTCTATTAGTTCAGTCTTAAAAAAAGATGCTGCATTTGGCTCTTCAGCGTCGCAGTCAGTTAAAACAGCATTAATCCCATACTCAATAAAGGTCTGATACAGATTGGTGGAGACAAACGTCTTACCGGTTCCTCCTTTACCGCTTGCGACTGCTATTTTAAACATGATTAATGATCACATTTATTAGCTCCTGTCTCAAGAACCCCGTTCAGACACTCCTCCACTAGCTCCCTTGCCGATTTTTGAGGGGCTCCCAAATGAATTTTTATCCCGTTTTGCACAAGTATTGACTGAGCGTGCTGACCCATACCACCTGCAATAATATCGGTTGTGCCTTCGTCATGCAACCACAAAGGCAGGACACCAGGCTCATGAGGAGGCGGAGTAGCCAAACTCTCTGATAAAATTGTATCATCATTCGTGTTAATAAATGCAAATTGAGTGCAATGTCCGAAATGGGAACATAAAACTCCGTTTTCCAACGGAATGGCAAATCTCCTCTTCATATTTTCTCTTATTTTTTATTTTTTATCAATCCAATTATCTCTCCCACACTCTTCTCCTCTTTTATCATTATAAGATGCATTCCCAGGCTGTCAAAAATGCTCTTCACCTTGTTTCCAAATTCACCTGAGATTATCTTTTCAACACCCTTAGATGCGACAAGTCTTGCCGATGCTACCCCTGCACCCTCTACACTCTCTGCATTTTCGTTTGGAATAAACTCTACAGAACCTGTCAGTTCATCAAAAATCACAAAATATGAACACCTCCCAAATCTTCTGTCCATAGGTGAATCAAGGGTGTTACCCGTTGATGTTATTGCTGTTTTCATTGTATTTAGATATTTTATTTGATCCGCAGAGAGTACACACCTCTGCCGGTATCTGTTTGTCAGAATGGTTAAAAAGGCAATTGCAGCCGGCACATTTATACCAGCTGCTGTCAAAATAGACCTTGCCCCCTTCAAAAACTATTGGTCTGGCCTCAACAAAGGCTAACGCAATCTTTCGGCGGGCACTCTCATAAATTCTTGCAAATGTTGATCTGGAGACACCCATTTCACGGGCAGCAGCTACCTGTCCGAATAAAAGGTGGTCACTAAGTCTTATTGATTCATACTCTTCAAGGTTAAGAACAACTGCGTGCTCCTCTCCTGATTGTCCGATAGCTCTGTACCCCTTGAATGCCGGGGGATTAAGCATTTTTCTGATTAGTTTTGGTCTTGGCATATAATGAACATTTGTCCACTACAAATATAATGGACGTATGCTCATTTCAAAAATTTTTTAACCAGGAATTGAAAAAAAGAATGAACTGCCAACATTTGGCTCTGATTCAAGCCATATCTCTCCCTCTAATTTATCAACGTAACTCTTTACAATTGAAAGACCTAGCCCTGAACCCTCAATACTTCTTATATGCTCAAGATTTGCCTGTACAAATCTGTCAAAAATTGCGGCTTGCCTTACCTTTTCAATTCCTAACCCTGAATCTTTTACGGAAAAAACAACTTTTCCGCTCTCTCCGTAGTGACAGCCAACCTTGACAAATCCCCTCTCTGTGTATTTAATTGCGTTGTTGATCAGATTTGTAAGGATTCCTTCCAGCAGATATTTATCGGTATTTATTATTTGAGAGCTTTCATCAAGCTATGGGGGTTAAAACAAATTGTACATATTGATTGGTTACACAGATAGAGTATTACACCATGAAAGTTAAATAGTTAGGCCGATAATCAGTAACCTTCATCCCTAAAACGAATTGTGCAAAAACTTAAAGTTTGGTTTAATTTTGGTTTAATTATTTAATCTACAAACGACAAAATTTGGCCCGTTTTTTTAATAATTACGTCATAAAGGTATGAAATATTAAACAATCTTGAAATATCAGTTAAATAAGCGTTTTACGCCATTTAAATCAGTATCCCGGGCTGTCTTTTGACGGCCCTTTTTTATTGCCTTGAAATAATCTCTTAAATCACTCCTAAGATACCAGTTTGGTGCGTCTTTTTTGGATGGATGGCCAATTGGGTGGCCAATTGGGTGGCCAAAAATCAGTAAAAAAATGCAGATAAACACCCCTATACTGCCTAAAAATATGCCAAAATAAGGCAAAAAATGCAGATAGACCCCCCGATAATACCCTTTTATTTTTCTCAACACCTATATATATAATACAGAGAATGTGCCTTTTACAGCATTAATTTGTGTCAAAAGCCCTAAAAAAGTGCGTGTGTGGCGAAATAATTGGTGCATAAATGCAAAAAGAGGCACTCAGCCGGTGCCTCTTAAAACGACCTGCAAGCTATCTGCAGTAGAAGATCATTAGTCAAATAGTCAGATAACTACTTAAGCAGCGGTTTCTTGATCGTCCTTAACCCAAAAACGGAAATATTTCCCCTTTTTCGGATAGATACGTACACCATTACGATATACAAATCTGCAGAAGATCAGCTTATAACCAGGTTTCCCGTTTTGTGCAAAATCTGAATTCATTGTTATTAAGCGTTAATTTGGTTGGCATTTTACTATAGGTAGTCAACACGTTTAACCCTCTTTGCGTTCACAAAGAAAAAAGCCCAACACGCTGAATGCTGGGCCTTAAATCTCTTACTCCGTAAATGGCAGTAGATCCATTTTACTTAATAATCGAATGAATTTGATTTTGCAAGGGCAAATGTAATCAAAAATTCATTTTACGAAACTTTTTCTTTGCATTTTGCAAATATTTTATCGCATAATGCTATTTTTTATTCTACTCGGATACTCCCAATAACAAGCGCTATTTTAAGAATATCCCGTATTGGTACGTCAAATGGATCATAAGCTGCATTATCTGAAAACATCAGTATGTTGTCCGGTAAAGTAGATTTTTTAACTCTCTTTATTAAAACTCCTTGGCTGTTTGTTAAAACCGCATAGATCTTATTCCATTGGAAAAATAAAGTTTCTTTAACAATAGCACATGCAATAATATCTCCGGAAGAATATTTCGGATACATACTATTGCCTTTCATCCTTATTAAAAAATCTGCCTGCTTAAAGTCGGGTACGTCATAGAAATGCTCTATTTGAAGATCATCAAACGTAGCCAGGCCAAATCCGGCAAAAGCTGTTACAGGAATAAGTGGAAGTCCATTTTCATTTGAGGATACATGTGCAACGGCTTTAATCGGCTCAGTGCTCTCCTTTAACATCTCTCCTTTGCCAGTTAGGAGCCATTCTAGATTGATGTCGGAGTAGCTTGCGATTATTTTCGTAATAAATACGTCAGATATACTTTGACTAAGCTTGTCAGAGTCAAATAATCCCCTCTTTAGTCCAGTGGTAGTATAAAATTTGGACAATTTTATACCTTGAACATCAAGATATTGCATTACTCGTTCTTTGACAGTTGCGATTTTCATCGAAATTATTTTTGTTGATTACGATAATTATCGTAATATTGCACATGCTTTCCCTTTGGAAAGTGGTTGTAAAGATATAATAAATTTTAAATACGCATAAAAATGAAAAAAATCATCGTTGCTCACGGCGAAAAGAACCAGCTGGCAAAGTTGTTTGACGTTAGCCGCGTAACTATCCGTGAGGCTCTTGCCGGCAGAACCAAGAGTGAACTGGCGATTAAGATTCGCACTGCAGCATTAGAGCGCGGTGGTCAAGAAACAAGCAAATAAACACCCTTATTATGAATAAATTTTTCTTATACGCATTTTCCATCCTGGGCATAGTTGCCCTGAGTGGAGCTCTGTTTTTTGGAGCAACGCACCACTACTGGACTGCCGGGCTATGCCTGATGATATGCCTGGTGATATATCAGGATCAGAAGAAAGAATTAAAAATCTCGAAATAATGTGCGGTATGAAAAAAACTAGTCCAGTCGAATTTCAACAAGGCACATCCGCCAATATTGGCAAAAAGCAGCTAAAGCCGTGGAAAACCGCAATACGCGTAGGAAAGTGTTGTCTTCAACTAAGATGCAGACGTGATAATAATAGCCTGTATCTCCATATCCATCAAATGGCTCCTTTGAGAAACGATGTTTAATGTAAAAGGAGTTAAGGAAGTTTCGCAATGCCTTTTTCATCATTTCAGTTTCTACGATAGAGGCATTTCCTAGAGAAACTTCACAATAATATGAATGGTTATCCATACGCTTAATTTTTAGTTGGTTAATAGGTTGAACGAAATTAAGCAATCCCGTCGAGGTACACAAGAGCCCTCACTCCCGGTCGAAGTTCCGGGGCGGGAACAACAAAAAAGACAATGGTAGAGTATCATAACAATATATTCTGTATTCAATCAAACTGGCTGTTTGGCGAGGGTGAGATTATGTCAGAAGAGGCATACAATCACATTGCTAAGCGTAAGCAGGTTAATATCGTTCGCAGAGGTTGTCGTAATACACCTGCTTTGGTTGAATATGACAGTTTACCGTCTCGCTTTAAATTATTGGTTGAACAAAAGGTTGGTAATCCGCGGAGGTTAATTGAAAAAAGTGATGTGGAACAACACATTGCCGTGGATAGCGAGGCGGTTTCTTTTTATAGTCGTTGGGAGCTTGATAACGGCAAAAATCTCAACCGGGATGTACAGGTTGAATACTACTGGAACGCTGTTGTGCTTAACGCAGTAAGAAAAGTCGTTAATACACGTAAGGCTTTGCACAAGGCTCTCAATAATCGTCCTGGCGGAATGTGGGAAAGTATCTCTAACTCCGTTAACGACATTAACAGAACTAATATTCCTCATACCTTACCGGCTAACCCTCGTCGTCTTCAGGACAAATACAATCAGTACATCAAAGAGGGCTATTCTGCGCTCATTCACCGCAATTTCTGCAATGCAAACTCTCGCAAGGTTGACACACGTCTTGAAAAACTAATCCTTTCTATCTACTGCATGGGCAATAAGCCATACTCTTCATGGGTTCATGAGGATTATATGCGTTTTATTGCCGGTGTTCTGGATATTGTTGACATGGAGAGTGGAGAGTTGTATGATCGCGCAGATTTCTTCGACGATAAAAAAGGCACTTACATCAGTATTTCTGAAGCCACATGCTGGAATTACATCAATAAGCCATCAAATGCCGCTATTGTGGCTCGTCTGCGTAGCGGCAATCACCGTTACCTGTCAACAGTTCGTCCGCATTATCACAGGCACGCACCTAAGTACTCTCTAAGCAAAATTTCTCTCGATGACAGAGATCTCCCAAGAAAGCTTCATGACGGAAACCGTGTGAAAGCTTATTATGCTTACGATGTTGCATCCGGATGTCTGATTGGTGCCTCTTACTCTTTGCGTAAAGACAGAGATCTGTTCATTGACTGCGTAAGAAACATGTTCCGTTTTATTGATTCTCGCGGATGGGGTCTTCCTCTGGAACTTGAGGTAGAGCATCACCTGGTACGTGAGTTTGATAATAATCTGATGAAAGCCGGGCTTGTATTTCCTTTTGTAAGGTGGTGTGCCCCGGGTAACTCACAGGAAAAACACGCTGAACAGCTGAATCGTCAGAAGAAGTACGGTTATGAAAAGCGTTATCAAGATGGCATAGGACGTTGGTATTCAAAAGACAGCTCAAATCAGGTTGATGGTGATAGAATTTTTGACGATACAACACAAAAGTATGTCGTAAAAGAGAGAACCTATGACTACGCCAGGTTGGTAGCTGAAGATCTTGAAACTATTGAGGCTTATAATAACGGATTGCACCGAAATCAGAAGGATTATCCGGGTATGACCAGAATGCAGGTTTTAGTAAAACTCCTCAATCCAAACCTTGCTGATATCAACAAAGCTTTGCTGGCGCGTTACATAGGAGAGAAAACGACTACAAGCATTCAGCGTAATATGTATTGTCAGGTGCAATACAATGATTATATGCTGCCTTCTCCTGAAGTTCTTTCTAACCTGGCGCCAAATAACTACACAGTTAATGCTTATTATCTTCCCGGCGAGACAATCAAAGAAGTTTACCTCTATCAAAATGAACAGTTCATTGCTTGTGCTCAGCAGATAGAGACATTCAATACCTCTATTGCTGAGCGCACTGACGCCGATACTTTAGCAATGACTTCTCAGGCAAAATACATAGCTCAGTTTGATGCTATGGTCAAGAGAGGTAAAGGTACAATATCAAAAGTTCAGTTTTTGGGCAGTATTAGTCACTTAGAATCTATTGAGCCGGAGCTAGTGCCTGTTCTGGTAAGCAATGACAACGATTCTTTTGATGATTACAACTACAATCCGGACTATCACACCAAGATGGCTATAGACAATCTTTAAACATCATAAAAACACCATTTAAATATGATTACAATTGAATTTAAGCAGAGAATAATTGAAGCGATAAAGAAGTATCGCAACAATTACGCCAGTGCCGCCAAGATGGCAACGGCTTTGGGTATTTCAAGTGCTCAGTTCTCAAGGATTCTCAACGGCGAACTTGAGGGAGTCGTATCTGATGCTAACTGGATAAGCATCGCCCGCAACCTGAATGTGCAGATGCACCAGGAAGAGGAGTGGAAGATTGCTAAGACTCCTGTTTTTTCGCAAGTATACGCACAACTTCTCGCGTGTAAGGAAAGTGGTCTCAGTGGGTTGCTTTGCGATATGGCAGATGTTGGGAAAACTTTCACGGCAAAGGCATTTGCCAGGGAGCATAAATTCACTATTTACATTGACTGTTCTCAGGTTAAGAGTCGTCAAAAACTTATCAGACAAATTGCTAAAGAACTGGGGCTAGGTAATACCGGTCGGTATGCAGATGTGTATGCAGATTTGGTGTTTTATCTGCGTAGCATCCCTAGCCCCTTAATTATACTTGATGAAGCCGGCGATCTGGATTATCCGGCATTTTTGGAGCTCAAGGCCCTCTGGAATGCAACAGAGGGCTGTTGCGGCTGGTACATGATGGGGGCCGATGGCTTGAAAGCGAAAATTGAAAGCAACTTAGGGCGTAAGCGAGTTGGATATGCGGAGATCTTCTCCCGTTTTGGAAGCAGATATCAGAAAGTGACTCCGGATGGCCGAGAGGCTCTTGATGAGTTCACTAAAACACAAATAGTAATGATTGCCCGAGCCAATTCTGACAATGTAGATGTTAAAAAGCTCATTGCCAAAACGGGTGGCTCGTTACGCCGAGTGAGGGTTGAACTTCAAAAAATGAGGATGGCATAATGTCCCGCGCATTAACGGCAAAAAATATTTTTGAGAAGAAATATAAGCTCTTTGAATTTTATGGTGAGTGGAAAGAGGCGTTTGATTGTCCTGAGAGATATGGTGTATGGTTCATCTGGGGCAATTCAGGCAATGGCAAGACAACTTTTGTGCTTCAGCTCATAAAGTATCTTACTCAGTTTGATGAAGTGTTACTCAACTCCTTGGAAGAAGGGTCTTCACACACTCTCAAGAAGGGATTTGTCCGGGTAGGGATGGGAGAAGTATCCAGCAAGGTTCTGATAGTCTCCGAGACTGTCGAGCGCCTTGAAGAGCGATTGAGTGCGAAGAAGAGCCCCGGGATAGTCGTTATAGACAGTTTCCAGTACTTTCAGCTCACCTATAAGCAGTACATATCCTTTAAGGAGAAGTATCCAAAAAAGCTGCTAATATTCATTTCTCATGCAGATGGCCGTTCACCGGCAGGCAGATCTGCAAAGAGTGTGATGTACGACGCAACACTTAAGGTGTGGGTAGAGGGTTACAGAGCGTTTTCTAAAGGACGCTATATAGGAGAAAAAGGAGACATAACAATATGGCCAGAAGGGGCCGTAAAATATTGGGGAGAATAACAATCATGGTAACAAAAGTAAAATCTTCAAAAGCGACAATCTTACTTAAGCGTTTCCACATTTTATGCGGACAGGCTTCGATGCGTGAGGAAGAAAAAAGAGCTTTCATTCGTAGCTATGGCGTAGAAAGCAGCAAATCTTTAACTGTAAAGCAGTTGAGTGAAGCTTGCCAAGTTCTGGCATATGAACAAAATAAAAGACAACAGGAAGCAGACATATGGCGCAAGCGAGTTATTGCAGCCATATGCTCATATATTGATTCCTCGTCAATTGCAGGCATAGATAACAAGGTTCACTACGCTAAGGCTATAGCAGTAAAAGCTGCCGGTGCTAAATCTTTTAACGACATACCATGTCACAAATTGCAGCTGTTGTATAATACTTTTTTAAAGCGTAACAGACTTCACGAAGAGGTTGTTCAGCTCTTGTCTGAGGCAGAGCTGTATGTGCAGAATATTAAGGAATCATTAGGACTAAAATAAATAAAGATATTATGAAAAATGCATGGATGATTTCCGTCGCTCGAGAAAGAGCAGAGCAGGTTTACGTACATGGACACACAGAGGAAAGGGATGTCCAGGAAAACACAGATGATCAACTAATCAAGGGAGCAGTTGCCCTGGTAGAAAAAGACTATAAGCCGGCACTTTCTGCAGAAGAAATTGATGCGCTTTGTCCTGCCGGCTGGAATTTGGAGGGATGGCGTAAGATGTACAACAAAGAGCGCAAGGAAAGGACAATTAAAGCTTGTGCGCTACTTGCTGCTCAGATTGATTTGATTGAAAATATCGAATTGGTCAAAACAACAAAAACCAAACGAAACAAGTAACACTTTCAGCTATGGGCATAATTGAAGAAAGCATAAACAGGAAAGACCTGCTGGCTGAGAAGAAGAAACTTCAGGAACTTTTAAAAAAAGAAAAGGAGATTGAGCACAGCCTCACTGTTGGAACCTATAGTGAAGACTCATGGAGAGAGCTGCAATGTATCCGACATAAAATTTCAATTACTGAGGCAAAGATTGATGGCAGTTTTTACAACGGTGAGCCGGTTCCTCAAACATTACGAATGTCAAATACTAATAAATATGAATAAATTAATTCAAACTGAAATTATTCATCCTCAATATCCCGAAGGAGCGATTTGTATAAAGGAGAATAACTTTACTCTGACACCTGTTGCTATTATCCCCTTTCCTGCTCCATTTCATCAAGGGGGAGTTCAACGACAAAAGAATTACGGAAAGCTTTTCGTTCACTCTCCTGAAAACTTTGAGCGAATGAAAGATCTTTCTCAAGTAGTTAATCAAATTGTTGCAGAATGCGCAAAGGCCATTGTGCCTGATGGAACACCGGCTAATGAAGCTTTGAGTAATATAATTGGACTCATTGACAATTCAGCGGTGAGTAGACTTCTTCAGGAGACAACAGCTTTAATTGAGGAGGTAGAAAAATGATTATTGCAGTTGATTTTGATGGGACTATTCATGGAGGAAGCTACCCAAGCATAGGGTACCTTTTTCCTGACGTCAGGAAAACGATCTCATCGTTAAGGGCAAATGGACACTATGTGATTATTTGGACATGTAGAACCGGACAAGATCTGCTTGAAGCGATTAATTGGCTGCTTGAAAACAAGATTGAATTTGACAGGATCAATGACAATCATCCATCCAACATCGCCAATTATGGCGGTAATACACGCAAAATTTTTGCAGATCTGTATATAGATGATAAGCAGGTGGGAGAGCTGCCCAAATGGGATAAAATAGAGGAATACATAATCAATAATACTTTAAACACCAATAAATTATGAAAAAGGAACTAGTAATTACTGAGAAAAACGCAAAGTTTTTTTACGAAATGGCTTCTGACGAACTTAAAAAAGAACTTGAAAATTCTTTTGGCAAAGCCTTTTTTGAGTCAGACATAACAGATAGTGTTAAATCTTTAAAAGATGCATTTAAAGTTACCGGGCGACCTGAAACACCATCATTTTCTGATGTGCCGGAGGATTTACGCCCGTTTTTTCAAGCAACATATAATGTAGTTGTTATAAATGAGGCTTTGAATGAGGGTTTTCGTGGAAATATATACAACGAAGATGAATCTCGTTACTATCCTTGGTTCAGGCCTTCCGGCTCTCCTGGGTCCTTCCGGTTCGGCGGGGCGTCTTACGAAAGCTCGAATGCGGATGCGGGTGCCGGCTCTCGCCTTTGCCTGAAAAACTATGATATAGCTTGCTATGTAGGTAAGCAATTTACAGAAGAATACCGAAAAATGTTAGAATCATAATTACTTAAAAGCTATTACTAATGGAAACTAAAAACATCATGGAGCGCGTCAAAACAATTGAAGACGCATTCGAAGTAACCGGACGTCCTAAAGTTGATTTCTCAAATGTACCTGAAGATCTCAGAGCTTACTTTGAAAACCAGTACAACGCCGTTGTAGTGACAGAAGCACTTAATGAAGGCTATCAGCCAAACTGGGATAACTCAAGAGAACTTAAATGGAGGCCTTGGTTTGTTATGTCTCCTTGGTCCTTCCGGGTCCACGATGCGGGTTGCGGAAGCTCGTATGCGGCTGCGGGTGCCGGCTCTCGCCTTTGCTCTCCATCAGAAGAAATTGCCGAATACTCCGCCAGGCAGTTTAAGGATATCTGGAGAGGAGTTCAACTAGGTTGATAATTGTAGGCTGCTTATTTCTGAAGAGCTCTCCTTGGTCCTTCCGGTTCAACGATGCGAATTACGAAAACTCGAATGCGAATGCAGGTACCAGCTCTCACCTATGCAAAAAAAAGGAGATAAGGGCCTCGCCTCTTGGCGAAAAATAACAAGTTCAAAAAGTGTTGGTAAGACAGTTGTCTGAAGACTCTGATTAGAAAAGCAAAGAAATGAAAAGACGAAATAATTTGTTCGAAAAGATATGTACCAGAGAAAACCTCTTGTCAGCATACAATAAAGCCCAAAAAGGTAAATCCAAAACATATGGGGTTCAATTGTTTACGCAAGATTTGGAGTCAAATATTGATAAGTTGCACAAAGAATTAATGACAGCGACGTACATAACATCTGAATATAGTGTATTCAAGATATATGATCCAAAAGAGCGGATGATATATCGCTTGCCTTTTAGAGATCGCGTAGTTCACCATGCAATAATGAATGTTCTTGAACCAATATGGGTATCAATATTTATTTCAAATACATATTCGTGCATTAAATCTCGTGGAATACACAAGGTATTGCAACACCTCAAAAGAGATTTAAAAGATATCACAGAAACAAGATATTGCCTCAAATTCGACATTAGGAAGTACTACCCAAGTGTTGACCATGATGTTCTTAAAATGATTATAAGGAAGAAAATTAAGGACGACAGATTATTGTCATTACTTGATAATATTATTGATTCTGCACCAGGTATCCCGATAGGAAATTACTTGTCTCAATTCTTTGCAAATCTATACATGGCCTATTTTGACCATTGGGTAAAAGAAGAACTGAAGGTAAAATATTATTACCGTTATGCAGACGATGTAGTCATATTAGCTTCGGATAAATCATTGCTACATGAGTTATTTATAGTGATTAATGACTACCTGTCGACAGAGCTTAACCTTAAAATTAAATCAAATTATCAGGTTTTTCCGGTAGAATCAAGAGGAATCGACTTTGTTGGGTATGTGTTTTATCACTCTCATATTTTGATGAGAAAGTCTATTAAGCAGAACTTTTGCAGGAAAGCGGCAAAGCTCAGTAAGCAAACTTTATCAGAGAAAGAATATTCAAAACGCATTAGCCCTCATTTGGGTTGGGCCAATCATTGTAATTCGAGACACTTAATCAAAAAAATATGCAACATGAAAAAATTCTCCGACTTTGGAATTAACTCGTTACAGGACAAAAACATCTTTGCTGTTCCGATAATCTCTATTGAAGAAGTGACAAATAGAGAGATAGAAGTTTTAGATTATGAACCAGGTGTTAGAACAAAGCACGGAGAGGATAGATATATAGTAAAAATTAAGATTGACAATTCAGAACGCAAATTTTTTACAAACGCAGCTCCTATTAAAGAGGCCTTGTCAAAAATCAGCAAATCAGATCTGCCATTTTTAACAACAGTCAAACAACAACGATTTGGCTCTGGCAGTGGAAAGACTTTTTATTTCACATGAGTAGTTTAATTAATATTTAAAATAGATTTAAAATGGATGTAAAGAATTTAACAGCAGAAGAGCGCGCAGCACTCAAGGCTGAAATTGAACAACAGGAACTTGCAGAAAAGCAAAAAAGAAAGGACGACACTGAAGCCTATAAGGCTCTTGTTGACGAATCTGTCAAAAATGTCTTTCCTATACTGGCAGGGATTTCTGAAAAACTCGCAAAAAACAAGGCAGAGATACGCGATAAATTCAACAAAGCAATTTCGATGAAGGCAGAACTGTACGGCATTAAGGACCAGCAGCGTTCACACACGTTCACGGATGTTGACGGCCAATTTCGTGTAACTCTCGGTTATTATACGACAGACAATTATGACGACACTGTTGAGGCTGGGATACAAATTGTAAGAGAATACCTTGCCTCACTGGCAAAGGATAGTGACTCCCAACTACTCGTTGATACAATAATGAAACTCCTTTCAAAAGACCAGAAAGGAACGCTGAAAGCTTCAAGGGTACTGCAGTTGCAGCAGTTGGCTGACAAAACGGGAGATAAAAGGTTTCTGGAAGGGGTTCAGATCATCAGGGACGCTTACCGGCCTATCGAAAGCAAGACATATGTCAAAGCAGAATATAAGGACGAGATTGGAGCTTGGAAAAATCTCCCTCTCGGTATGACAGAGGCATAAAAAAGCCCCGAGTAAAGTTACTACAGGGCAAAGACTGGCAGGTCGAACAAATGTAGTAATTTTATTCATAATGGCCTACAACAGAAGATACTTATTACAACGTATAGTTGAAATTCAGGAAATCGTTCTAACTGAAAAGCAGCGTGGTCTATCTCAGGCATGGATATATCGTAACTTGATATATGATAAGTATCGAATATCTGAGGGGACATTTAATAAATATCTAGGTATAAACGCAAAAGAACAGTTACGTAAGCTTAATGAATCAAAGGAGGGTCAATAGCCCTCCTTTTTTTTATTCTGCACTATTATCTTCGAATTCGCATTCAAAAACAATCTTATATACAAATAAGCCATCACTACGACTCTCCTTTCCTTGAGATGTTCTACTGAGTGCATTAAAATTCTGAGTTTCAAATCCCTGCAAACATGCATATACCTCTGATATTGTATCATAGATTTCAAGGCTGCTGTTTCTGGCTGCATCAGGTGCCTTGGATGATGTTCTGGCAGGAGTGATATTCCAAGCCAATCGTATAGTGATAACCGCTCTGCAGTCTTGTATTTTATCTGTTAAACTTTTACATCCCGGGATTTCAATTAATATAATTGCCCCTGGAAATGCAATTGAAGCTCGGTCTTGTTCTTCAAGCTGTCCGCGGTCAAGGTCAATCCATTTAAGCTTACTTACTTCTGTAAGCTTGTTCATTATTGCATTGTAAATTGTTTTCATTTTAGTATTTTCTTTATTTCTGCAGTTATCTTGTCTTCAATTTTCTTCTTTAATACAGCCGATTTGCCCATAAACGGTCTAGCGGGCATCTGGAACACTTTCTTACCATATACCTTTGCCATTTCTCCAAATTGGTGCACTCCTGCATATGGAGTTGCGTCTGTCACTCTTACACCCGTTTCAATTTTGACATATGAAATAGAGTTTTTTAACTCGCCGCTTTCTCCTGACAGGATCTTTGCTAAGGTTCGTGTCTGGGAGAACTTTCCTGTTTGGCCGGAATGTCCATACCATTTTGAATCTGGATTGCGACGTTTAACATCTGGCCATTTCTTCACTTCTTCGTCCGTGAATCCTTCATTTTCAAACGATGCTTTAAAATGATTCACAGCCTCTACTCCAAGGATATCTTTTATTTGCTCACCCTGGACAAAGGCTTGTACTTTATTCATTTTTGAAGCGAACTGTTTGTCAAATTCCTTTATGTCCATATTTGCAAAAATTATATTGGATTAAAAAAAGTATTATATTTGTACCGAGACAGTCGTTTAAGCCAGGACATTGGATAACTATCCTCTAAGTGAAGCTTACTCGGCTGTTTTCTTTTTATCCACAATCGTGTAGAGATTATACTTTCCTTGGATGTTCTCTTCTACTATAATTATAAATTCAACTGAATTGTATGCTGTCTCAAAGTAGTGATATCTTAATATATGAGGCTTCTTATCTGCCTTTGTGTTTGCCTGCGCCCCAACATATTTTGCAGTTTTTAAGAGCATATCAATTTGCGTAATTGCATCAAGTTTTGCTATTGGGTCTGAAATTGGATTATTAATAGCCTCTTTAATTCCCTTTACTGTAAGGCCAATCTTAAAATTAACGTCAGGGTTAGTATACATCTTACCAACACTTTTTTTGCTTTCGGAGAGGGTTTCTTTTCGCTTTTCCTTTAAAATTTCTTTATGTAATCGTACTCCCTCTTTTTCAATTTTAACTCTAAGTTCTTCTTCTGAGTGTTTGTAAAATGGAGTTTCGTCAATGTTTACGAAAGAAGCGCTCTCTCCGGCATTGTTTTGAAAAGCTGAATTAACAAATTCTTCTCCAGGGACAGACGTAATCTCTTTGTCCGTCTGTCTTACGGAACATTGACAGTTCCAGTCGCTAGGTGGCATATGTGTCTTCCACCATTCATGATTAATTGGCAAAATTGTTCCGGCATATTGCTCATGTGAGATTCTTGGAGTTGTTGCAGATGATCTGACATATTCAAGGTTAGGATATAGATCTGCAGTCTCTTGAAATTTTTTAAAGTTTGCTGCTGAACGTGCAGCTCTTACAGCTGTATTATATTCTGTTTGTAGCCACGATACATTATACTTTTCTGATATCTGCAGGGCCAGCTTTTTAAATTTTGAGAACGAGCGTAAGTTGCCCTCTTCATCGTGAAGCAGAGTGACAATCTCTTTTGTTTGCAAATGATTTTTAAATGCCGCAAAAACAGCCGTATTCTCCCTGAATTGTTTAATGAATTCCGAGTCTTTAACATATAAAAGTTCGCGGTTAATAGCCGTTTGTAGAGGCGTATTCGTTGCTTCAAACAGGTTCTTATTAACGAGGGCGCTTTGTTGCTGATCTTCGTAATATAGCTCTCGTATTGCCCTTTTAATAAGCTTATTGATGTTTATTGAATAGTTGTCAGCAAGAACAGTTTTTCCCGTGATATTCCTTTTCAACCTCTGAATGAAGTGCTTTATTTCTGCCCCGGGCTTTGCCGGGGCCTCTACGAAAAAATCATTTACTTCCTTATCTTTTTTTTTTGGATCTGTGTCGTTTTTCTCTTTTGGTTCAATTGATAATGCAGGTTGCTTTCCAGCAGTCTCTTCCCCGTCTTTGGGTCTTGGGATTCCATGTCTGTCATAGATATATGATGTTGGAATTTTTATAATTGTAGAAAGCGATACCAGCTCGTCTACAGTAAGGGGTTCTGCTGCTTCAGGAAATACAAAATTTCCTTCTGCCGGGAAACCTCTCTTGATTAGAATTGGCTTAACATAAGCGTTTAGCACTCTTTGTGTATAGCGCATGTCTGCCTTATTCTTACTCTCCTCTACCTGTTTGTGGACCTCACCAAGGCTTCGAGCACCTTTGTCACCTTGTACTGTCGTTAAAGTCTGACCTAGCACAGTAATCAACATCTCTTCATTACATGCTTTTCTAAAGTCGTTATAAGATGTTCCTGAAGAGCCGTTACCGGTGTTGTTCACTGTTTCGACATCAGACTCCTTCGGAATTACAAGCCATGGCGCGCTTCCTGCCTTGGACAACGCTTCCTCAAGTAATTGCCTGCTTTGAGTATCATATGAGGAATATTTGCCAATTCTCTGTGGCATACCGAATATCTCAAGCCACTGAGCGTAATCGCCAAATCCGCCTCTCTTCCATATAGTGAACGGAGCTGTTTTAATGTATAGTCCTCTATCTCTCTGATTTCCTAATACAAGTAAAAAGTCGTCGTTTAAGTAAGGTATTCCAGAGCTGTCAGAGTCGTTAAGAAGTATAGATTGCGTCTCAAGAGATATGTGTTTGTACGGTATTGGGTTAAATCCAAAACCATTTGAAAAGTCGAACTCTCCGGCAGCTCTCCCCCAAAATTTTTTCTGCATTATACATGTTAGCAGTTCTTCAAACGCCAGGGTATCTATAAGGTCGATAATCTCCTGAACCTTTTCGCCCTTGAGGTTAGTGAATGCAAGCTCGCTGTTTGTAATTGCAGCTATTCTTTTTTCAACGGCATCAGATAATACACCATCAATCAACAAATCTTCGTAAAGATCAAATAGCTGCTTTGGTCTGCCCATGTCTGCAGATCTGAGAGCGGTTCTCCATTTTGTTACGTCAGAAGTGGAGCGCTGCGGCGCTTTGATAACTATTTGCGGATAAATATTTTCTCTTCCCTGAGATTTCCTATTTGTTGCCATAATTAAAAATGTTGCCCTTTTTGAGGATTACTACCAAATATTATTAAACCACTCGTGTCTGGATCTTGCACTGGTAAATCTGCAGACACATCCCCTTTTCGAAGTGATTTGAACCAACTTACTGCCATGTTATATCTATCCTGTCGAAGTTTAAACTCTGTCCCGGCGTTACCAAGGACTAGAAAATGCCAGGCGGCGATATCTTTAATAAATGTTAGAAGTAAGCTATTTCTATTAGCTCCTTCTGCAGAAAAGATAGCATCCTTGTCATATGCTTCTAAATACCCTTTTGCTTCCTGCAGGGCAGTGTCTATTGCGGCAGTCATAATTGTTTCGTCACCGCCTGATATTGCATCTACATTCTCTGAATAGAGATGCGTTTTCATTTCTTCATTACTTAGAAACATTATTGTCTGGATTAGAAGTGTCGTAGAAACATATTTTATCAAAGTCTTCACCGGCTTTTAAATGTCGTTTAAACAGTGATGATTTTTTCCGCTCTTTAATATCGTCACGAGTCCACACATGGTATTTATTACCGAAGAAGAAAACGCGGTACCTTTTACCTGTTTTTGAATGAAGGCTGTTTGCTTGTTTAATTGCTGCTTGAAGCTTACTTTTTCTGCCGCAAAAGCGGATGTGAAGAATTGTGAAAAAATTACGAAGATGTGACATGTTAATATCTTTTTGCGTTATTTGATTTATGACCTATTGCGATTGAGCCAGGGTTAATTTCTGCCAGCTTTTGGTTAATGATCCATACACCGCCCTCAATGGCATCGCATCCGTCAGCAGCGTATGATAATTTTGGAGTAAGTAAAAGAAACTGATCATGCAGCCTGACAAAATGAGGGTTATTCATCTCCTTTTCGTTGAGAACAAGCTTGCCAAGCCTGTTAAGAGGTTCGAGATTACCTTCTATCCTGGAGAACTTGTCTGGCTTATTTCGGGTGTCCGGGATGATTCCTAAAAAGCCTTTCTCTTTTGCTTCGTTTGCAAAAAGGCCTATGAACACTTGCTGATAAAATGGGTCTTGAAGAGTATTATTTTCAACATAATTATATAATTGCGACTTGTCTCCTATATAATCTTTAAGAGCATAATACCATTTTACAAAATCTGCATTTGTCACATGATCTAAAAAACCGGTTATGACATAATAGACCCCATCTAAAAATCCAATAAGGAAGATTGTTTTCAAAGAGCCTTTTGGATTCTTGCTGTTGGATGGTGCCGGGTCGCCATATGCTACTACGAATTTAAATTTCTTCAAATCCGGAACTTTACCCCAATACATCTCTTTAAAAACGCTCCCCTCTGTAAGAGGTGTGTTCATGTATTCCGCTTGATAAGCAGCTGTACTTATTCCGCTTTTTATTCTGGCAATATGCTCAGCAGTGTTTTTTTCTGGCCATGTACTATTACCATTCTTGTCTTCAAGATTCACGATATCTACGTAGTCTGCTTTTGCCATTGCGCGAGCGACACAACAATCTTTAGCGAGCAAGTTGCCAAGCCATATGATTTGGAATGGTTTGTCAACCGCCCGGGTTGGATAAACAGCTTTTTCGAACCACTTCCAGCGCTTCTCAATAATATCTGTATTAAGTACGTCCTGATCTGTGTCAATGTCGGATATAATGACTTTATCCGGGCGGATGTTTTCGTTTCGAGATCCACGCGGTGATTGATCTGCTCCAATGGCAAGGAAACTTGCGCCCTGAATAGTAGTAAAGTCTCCATAAGCCCAGCTTCCAGGCATTTGCTGAACGCCATAATCATTGATTATTCGTTCGTTCTTTGTGAGTTCTATTCGATATGGCTCTAAAAGTTCTGAAGCTTTGTCGGCTGAGTTGGAAATGAAGAGAATGTTTTTTTTGACTCCGGTCAATGTTTGATACAGTGTTTCAAACATGCAAAGAGTGTCCTTTGCAAGCTCTCTGGCCCATACCCTGCTTTCGTACCACTCAGCATTTGAGAGAATCCTTTTACTGCCTTTTTTGTGAAAGTCGGCCGAAGGAGAAGAACAATATTTTGGGAAGTAATACTTTTTCCAGGCTTCAAAATCGCCTTCCAGAGCCTTTATTCTTTTTTTACGTTCGCTCTCTGTTTCATTCAGGTCAGCATTAACAGAGCTGAGAAAGTTTTTGTAGTAACTATCCCAGCTTAATTTTGCTTGCCTGTCCGATGTTTGTATTGCTGCCATTACTTTTTAAGAGCTTCCTTTATAAAGTCATCAATTATCATTGCTAGATCCTTTGCTTTTGTAGGGTCTATTGGTCGCAGCCAACTAAGTAAGCGTTTACTAACCTCTACTATGTCAGCAATAGATGCTTCACTTTCAAGAGTTTTGATTGCGTTTGCTAGTTTACTTATTGTATCTGCTTCTTTTGACGTTGGGAAACGAGTTCCTTCAGCTTTAGACATAATAGATGTGTTCAGCTCATCAAGCTGTAGATACATTCTTGACAGCTGTGCCTCTCGCGTAACAAGCATTGACTGCTTTAACCTCTCCCACTCACCTTCTTTAACCCACTTGCAGATAGTGACTGTACTCTTGCCTGTTTTTTCTGCGACTTCTTTCTGTGATAGTCTTTCAGTGACAAAAAGCAGTTTTGCCCACTCCTTTAACTGATTTCCTTTTAATTCTGCTGACATCGTTCCTTTTTTTACAAAAGAAACTTTTTGACCCCTCAAATAGAAAAAACCTTGTAACGGTCACAAGGTTTATTGTAACGGTTACAAGGTTTTTTGCTTTCAGGACATTTTTGCCTTTGTTTTGAAATCAAATGTTTTAAGCATGAAATCAACTCCATTTAACATCACAGCTGTGGTGTCAGGTCCTAAGGCAGAAGTACGCATAACCGGGGTAATCGGCTGGGATACCGATTCTGAAACTTTCCGTCGTCAAATAGACGAAATAATAGCTAAAGGTATTACTGAGGTAGACATCTATATAAATACAACAGGTGGCTCCTGCTTTGATGCAAACGAAATCGTAAATATTCTTTCTCCATTTAAAATAAAGACTTGTCGCGGGGGTGCTCTGGTAGCATCTGCAGGAGCATTTATTGCCTGCAGCTGTGACACATTTGAGATGCCCGAAAATGGAATGTTTATGATTCATAAACCGGCAGGCGGAGTAAGTGGCCAGTCGCAAGATCTGGAGTCTTACTTGAAGCTTTTGCGAGACATTGAAAAGGATTATAAGATCCTATTTGCATCAAAGGCAAAGGACAAAAGAGAGTTTGAGAAGAACTGGTCCGGCTCAGCAGATTGGTGGATGACAGCGAAGGAGGCCCTGGCAATGGGTTTTGCAACTTCAATCAAAGAAAAGGTTGTGTATGATCAGGAGATGACCTCTTTATTGAAAGCGTCAGGATGTCCTGTAAATAAGCTCACAATTTTAAACCAAAATAATACTCACATGAATTTACTTGATTCTCTAAGAAATTTGTTCGGTCTGTCAGATACAGCCGACGAACAGGCCGTTATCGGTCGTGTAAAACCGCTTCAGGATAAAGTGACAGCACTTGAATCTGAAAAGGCGGCCCTTCAGGCAAAAGTCGATGGCTACGTAACAAAAGAAAAGGCGGCCCAAAAGACTGAGGCCACTGATCTAATCAATGCAGCGCTACGCGATGGCAGGATTAACGCAGAGGGAAAGGCATCATTTGAAGCATTTTTCAATTCAGACCATGAAGGTGCTAAAACAGCTCTTGCAGCAATTCCTGTAAGAACACCTGTATCAAGCAAGATTGAAACACCGGCTCAAACAGCTGACAAATTTGTCAAAATGAGTTGGGACGAACTTGACAAAGCAAATCTACTTGCAACCCTCAAGACTTCAGATTTTGAGCTTTTCAAAGAGAAGTTCAAAGCCAAATTTGATAAGGAATACGCGGAATAAACTTTATCCCTGCTTGAGTAACATTGAATTATTAACAAATCAACTAATCAATTTATAATCAAATGAAAAAATTTATCGTAGCGTTTATAAGCGCAATTTTATTCAACGTCATAGCGGGCTCAACTATTGCTTTTGCCGCTGGCGTTAACCCTGCATGGGTAATTGGCCTGGGAACAGCGGCAACTGCTTTGGTTAAAATGCCAGCCGGTGTAGCCGTAATGGCAGTTCAAAAAGAGATCTGGCTCAATACAGTTATTGAAGGTCTATTTGCAGATAACAGTTTTTTGTCAAAAGCATTTTCGGCGGATGAGTTTGTTGAGCAGGGAAAAACAGTTCACATACCTAATGCCGGAAGCGGTTCTGCAACAAAGAAAAACAGAACAGAGTTTCCTGCAACAGTTTCAGCCAGGACAGATATTGACTTAACTTTTAATCTTGACGAGTTTACAACTGATCCAATTCGCATACCGCATGCAGATACAGTTGAACTGTCATACAATAAAAGAGAGTCAGTTATTCGTACTGACCGCGCTACTCTACAGGAAGAAGTCGCAGAAAGTATTCTTCTCTCATGGATGCCAGCAATTGCGAATGCGATTAGAACAACAGGTGCCGCTATTGCAGCTCATACACCTGATGCTACCGGAGAAAGAAAAGCCTTTACAAAATCAGATGTGAAAGCACTGATGCTAAAGTTCAACAAACAGAACGTGCCATCTACAGACCGCTATTTGCTACTTGACGCAGATATGCATTCTCAACTTATTGACTCATTAACCGCTAACGAAGCACAAGCATTCCACGCAGGAGTTGACGTTGCAAATGGAGTGGTTGGCAAGTTACACACATTCAATATTATGATGCGTAGTCGTGTTGGTGTGTATACAGCTGCAGATGCCCCAAAAGCATGGAGTGTTGCAGGTGCTGCCGGAGATAATGCTGCAGGACTCGCATGGCATTTTAACAGTGTTTGTCGCGCAAAAGGTGAAATAAACATGTTTGAAAAGGAAAATGATCCTACCTACTACGGTGATCTTTATTCTTTCTTGCTTCGCGCTGGTGGACGTCCAATGAGAAACGACGTTGCCGGTCTATGTGCAATTGTTCAGGATGTTGTGCCTGCAGGCTAAAAATTGAGTCATGAAGCAAGTTAAATACCTTGTAATTCATTGTACAGCCACACCAGAGGGCCGAGAAGTGTCAGCGGATGAAATACGCCGCTGGCACCTATCTCCGCCACCTCAAGGCCGCGGCTGGAAACAAGTAGGCTATACCGATATGATTCATTTAACCGGAATAGTTGAACGACTTGCTGAAAACAATGAGGACAACATAGTAGATTCTTTCGAAATCACTAATGGTGTTGCAGGTTATAATAGTGCTTCAAGACACATAGTTTATGTTGGAGGGGTAAGCAAACGTGGCGTGGCAAGTGATACAAGAACCGCTGCTCAAATAGACTCTCTCACAAGATACGTGAAGGAGTTTATTACAAGGTTTCCAGAGGTTAAAATCGCCGGTCATAATCAGTTTGCTCCTAAAGCATGTCCATCATTCAATGTTCCAGCATGGCTTCAATCAATAGGTATAAATATCAATAACATTTACACGCCATGACCCTGCAAGATTTTATGACATACTTTCTCACGCCGGCTGTCGCAGCTATAAGTTGGTTAGCGGCTCGCTTTGTAGAGAAACGAAAGCGCAATAATGACTTTATCTCAGAGCTGCAGAAAACTATTGATGTACTGGTTGCAAAATACACCGAAACATTACAGGAGTTAGTTGCTCTAAAAGGCCAAAACGCTCAGCTTCTTGCTGGTCAGGTTCAGATGGAGATACAGATGAAGCAGCTGAAAGAAGAGAACGCTAAGTTTCGCGAAGAGATTGAGCGACTTAATGAAATGCTCACAAATATAAAGTCCATAAGAGTTTCAAAATGAAAAAACAGGTATTGTTTATAGTCCTATTAGTGATTTCTTCTTGCGCAACGCAAAAGAAGATCACTGAACGTATTCCTGTAATTACAGAGCGTATAGTTGAGAAGCTTGTACCTTATGTTATTCCAAGCGACTCAGCAGCAATTCGTGCGAGATTCTATTGCGATTCTCTTAATCAAGTTCGATTAAGAGATTTTAATGAGCTTAAAAGCGCCGGTGTTGCTTCTGACTTTTCTTTTTCGAATAATGAGCTCAAATACAGAGCTAAGGTGATACACGACACTTTGTATCTCATTGAGAAAACTATTGACAGAGAAGTACCGGTTTACATTGAAAAGCCGGTTGTTACTAACAAACTCACCAATTGGCAGAAAAAACAAATATGGGCCGGGAGATTTCTATTTGCCCTGGTCTTTGTGTGGTTGCTCTCAAAGCTTAATTGGAAAAGTATTATTTCATCAATTATTAAACTAATCATCAAAAAATAAAAAGTTATGGCAGAAAGAATTATAGCCAAAGCCCGCGTTGCGGGTATCGACTTTGCAGATGTGATTGCATCTGCAGCAGGCATTGCAACCGCAGTATGGGAAGAGCAGCCTGTAACTCTTCGCGACGACGAAGTGTCAATCGTAGAAGGTGATCCAACTGAAGATGAGATTTATTCTCATGAAAACGATGCTGCTGAAGACTATGATGCATCAGGTACTGGCGTTTCGGCAACAGGTTCATTCATTAAGGCTACTTATGACCAGATGGCTGCCCTAATGGGTGGTTCTGTAACAGGTGAGGGTGCTGCAGCACAGTATTTCCACTCTGCAAAAAAACTCATTCTTTCAAAAGCTATCCGCTTCAGACTTAAAAATGGTGGCTCAGTAATCATTCCAAACGCGAAAGGATTTGTACAATTGAATCTCAACGCAGGATTTGACGGAGTGCTTAAGCATCCATTCCGTTTCAAAGCACTGGCTTCCGGTGTTAAAGATGCAACTAATCAACCTGTCGACATCATTATTGATTAATCATGGACGAGCAGCACATACAATTACAAGCTGCCAATTTATTGTTAGAAAGGGGTATTCGATTTCCTATAATTGATGCCCCTTTTTATCTGAAAATCCTCAGACTTAACAAGATTACGATTGCAGCTTTAAAGCCAGGTACTATTGCGGAATACTCTCTTATAATCATCTCAAAGCAGCTTGATTTAAGAATTAATGACAGGGAATATCTTAATCAAAATGTTGAGTCAATATGTAAGGTTATTGCAATTGCAATTCTTAATTCACGAATTAAAATTGCTTTACTCACAGGCATTTATACAAAAATGCTTATGTGGAAGATTCCGTTTACTGAGCTAGTCAAAATATTCGTTACACTGGTTGAGATGAACCGCGCAGCGGATTTTACGACTATTACCACTTTCCTGACAACGATGATGAAGATGATGCTGAGTCCGAAAGTGGGGCAAAAGAGAAAGGGGAGTTAAAAGGCCAGATGGTTGGACTCCATAGCCCCTTTGGATTATTTGGGCAGATAAAAGATAAGCGTGGATATACGCATTCACAGCTTATGTGGGGACAGTCCTGGCTGATGTACATACTTGAGTTCGCTGATCAGCCTCGACATATAAAGAAAAGCAAGGTGCCAGTTTTTGACAATTCTAATGACTTAAAAAATTACTTAAATGGAACCGGTAGAAATTGATATCCGGATGAAACAAAATGTTTCTGAAGAAGCAAATAAAGCCAGAGAGGGAATATCAGACATCAGCAAAGAGAGTGAGGAAGCTCAAAGAAAGATGGCTGAGATGGTTTCCTCTCAGGCACGTCTTATTATGGATTTGCAGCGAAAATTGTCTGTGCTTGAAGAAGCATATAAAAAACTCAATGCTGCAGCTGCAGAAACAAAGGGTTCAGATGCTCAGCAGAAAGTAGTCGAAAAGTATGTAGAGTTAAATGACACTCTGGATAAGACTAAAAGTGGTATTTCTCAGGTTTCGTCAGAAAGTACAAAAATGAACAGCGAACTGACCGAAACAATATCTTTTCAAAAGAAGATCATTGCGGAATTAGAGACTAAGTTAAATGAAGTTGAAGTGGCATTTAAAAAAGTAAATGTCGCCACATCTGACCCAAAAGTTATTGCAGCAAGAGAAAAGATATCTAAAACATATCATGAGTTAAGAGAGGAGCTTGCCGGAGAAAAACAAGCGCTTGCAGATCTGGAAAAACAACAGAGTTCGTACACTAATAAGCAGCAGACTCTTGAGAACCAAATGCGCAAGACAAGAGAAGAGATGGCTCGTTTAAAGTTAGCCGGGCAACAAGAGAGCCAGCAGTATAAGGATTTGCAGGAGAGGCTTGGTGTATTGGGTACAGCATATAAAGAAATATATAACCAACAGAAAATATTATCATCTGGAGGTCAGATGATGGCGGGAGTGCTCTCCGGCCTTTCCGCGTTTTCCGGGGCCTTGTCTGCCGGAGCGGGAGCAATGGGTTTAGTTAGCGGCGAGTCTGAGACTTATGCAAAGATTCAGACGAAGGTACAGTCGCTAATGGCAGTAACAATCGGTTTGCAACAGATATCAAATACGCTTCATGAAACATCTGCCTTTCGTATAACAACGGTTGCTCGTGCTAAACAATTATGGGCTGCCGCTAATATTCGTGTAGCTACCAGCTTGGGGATAACCACAGCTGCCGCAACTGCGCTAATGGCTACTTTGACTTTAGGCTTGTCTGTTGTAATTACGGGTATAGTTGTTCTGATGGAGAGACTAATCAGCAAAAGCAGGGAGTCAGCAAAAGAGCAAAAGAAGTTCTCAGAGTCAATCTCTTCTACTGCAAGTAAGAATGTTGCAGATTTTCTTGCACTTCAAAAGGCATATACATCTCTTACCTCTTCACTTGATGAAAAAAACAAGTTTATCCTGAACAATCAAAAGGCGTTTGACAACCTTGGGATTTCAATCAGGAGTGTAAAAGAAGCGGACGATCTTTTCATAAAAAATGCAGATGCTTTTAAAAAATCAATACTTGAGCGTGCAACTGCTGCAGCTGCAATGGAGATTGCAACTGAGAAGATTAAAAAGGCACTTTTTAAAATTGCCGAGGCAGAGGCAATGCCTGACAGGGTAACCAAAAACGCTACAGATATAAGGACGGGAAAGACGACTAAGTATACAGAGAAAAACACAAAAAAAGACAAGCTGTTAGCAGAAGGACAAGAGATAATGAATGAGGCAGTGACTTTCATTGAGAAAGGAGCAACTGCTGCAGAAGCTGCAAGAAAAATAATGGTTGATGCCGGTTTAAATGCTTCTGAGCAAATCATTGAGGGAACACAAAAATATTGGCTTAATCAACAGAAACAAGCTCAATTAATTCTTGACTCTCTTAAAGACGTAGATGAAGGTTCAAAAAAATGGGATGACGCTGTTAAGCTATATAATAAGGCCACCAAGAAACTTGAAAAATGGGATGTATCAGGGAACTTTAAAAAAGATGAAAAAGAAGAAAGTGAGGCAAAAAAAGCTGCAGACAAACTTAAAAAGATTGCTCTTGATACTGAGAATGAAACAAATGCTGCACTCGCGGCAGCAGTAGAAGAAGGCGCAACACAAAAGCTAGCAAGTCTTGAGGCCGGATATACAAAGGCTAAGGCTCTGATTAAACAGAGAGAGGATGAGATTACAGAGTTAGAAAAGAAAACAGGTGTCCCGGCAACAAAAGAAAGAGAGCTGCTATCTGATTTAAGCGCAGCTAAACTGCTCGAATATGAAACAGCTGTAAAGAGGGTTAAAAAAGAGTCCGCAACAGTAATTCAGGAAATATTCGCCGATGTCAATAGTAAATTTAATTCTGAACTTGATAATCAGATAAATCAGACTAACACCTATTATGCGAATCAGCGCAAAGCGCTCAAAGAAAACAGTACTGATTCTGAGAAACTTAAAAAAGACGAAGTAGAATTAGAGGAAAAGCGACAAAAAGAAATTGAAATTATTAAAAAACAGGCTGCCCTTAAGCAGCTTGACATTCAAGAGGCGATTGAATTACGTAAGCAAGACTTTTTAAACAAAGATGTTCCGTTTGAGACAGTTCGACAATCAAATCTTCTTGAAATACAAAAGGAATTCGCTCAAAAGAAGCTTGATGCTTTAATCGCCCTGCAAGACGCAGGGGTGCCAGATCTTGCGCCTCAAATAGAAGCTGCCAGACAAGAGATAGAAGAGCTTGACTGGTCGTTAAAAAAACTCTCTGTTCAAAAAATAAGAGAGATGTCCGGTTATATAAAGCAATTTCTCGGGGGCTTAGGGTCTGCCTTTTCTAAGCTTGGAAGCGAAATCGGCGACATTTTCTCTGCGGTTGCTGATAACCTAGACAATGTTCTTACCACTCTTGATTCAACAGCATCTAAAGAGGACAAAATTGGGTCAGGTATAAGTGCTGTTATCAGCTTGCTAACGATGGTGACAAGCCAGATTGCGGAAAACAAAAAAGCGCAAGAGGATTGGACAGCAACAATTGTAGAAAGTAATCATCAGCTATCTCTCCTGAAAATTAAAGCATATGAGTATAGCCAGGCTAATCTGTTTGGCGTAGAAAATCCTTTTGCTCGTGCTATTGCCGGTGCTCAGAGGTATGCTGCAGCAATGAAAGAGCTTAATACCGCAATTAACGAAGGTAAGGTTCAAACCGGAACAAAAAAGGCTGTCTCAGGAGGTAATGTCGCTACAGGATTTGGTGCCGGCGCAGCTGCCGGAGCTGCAATAGGTGGTCTGGCAACTTCGTGGTCTGGCCCATTTGCTTTGATTGGAGCTGCTATTGGAGCTGTGATTGGAGGAGTTATTGGACTGTTGGCTAGAAAAACAGTACCAATTTTCGAAAGTTTAAAGAAAAAATATGGTGAGATATATGATAAAGAGACTTTTGAACTCAACCCGCAAATAATCAAGGACTATAAAAAGCTAGATGATGCGACGAAAAAACTAGTCGACAACTGGAAAGAGATTCAGCAAAAGGCAAAAGAGGCGCAGGATGAAATGCGCCAGAACTTTAAAGATTTCGCGGGAGATATCGGCACTCAATTATCAGATTCTCTTGTTTTGGCCGTTCGGAATGGTGATGTCTTTTCTGCTATTGATGACTTTCAAAATTACATGAATAACACAATTGAGAATATTGTGTCGAAACTAATTTTTGCAGCTCACTTTCAATCTCTCTTTAATGAGTTGGAAAAGCGATTCAACGACTCTTTTGGAGAAGAGGGAGATGGTTCAATTGTCGACGATCTTATCTGGTTCAATCAGATGTATAAAGAGAATCTTGCAGACTATGCAAAATCTATTCAGGAAGCAAAAGATCAGCTGGCCAAAGAGGGTATTGATATATTCTCTGGCCAGGGGAGCCGTCAAAGTGCTGCAAAAGGTATTGCTCAGGCGTCGCAAGAATCGGTTGATGAATTATCTGCAGGTGTTGGTTCAGTTAGATTGGCTGTAGCTGACATTCGACAGATTAATAAAGAAATGCTTCTTGTTTATAAATCACTAAAATCTACACTTGATAAAATTGCAGAGAACACTGACTACTGCAAATACATTGAAGACGTAAAAAATACTCTTGACGACATTCGGGATAGAGGTCTAAAACTTAAGTAATCATATGGTTAAAATTGACAATATAGATATAGCCACTCTTGGGATGTTGATTCTCAGAGGTGGTGATTACGATTTGCTTTCATTCCCTGCTCGAAAACAGGTGCCAACAAATGATTGGTTTGAAGAAGATGGCATCGAAGTGGATTTGTCCGATGTAGCTTTTAGTGAAAAAGAAGTGGCATTGAAATGCTATTTAAAAGGTGTTTCAACTTCAGATTTTCTGATAAAACTCACAGCACTTAAAAATATTCTGATTGCTCCAGGTATGCGCTCTCTTCTCATATCGACAATGAATAAAACTTTTTCATTGAGATTTAAAGGTTTTCAAGATACGCAGCTTTCAGGAGGATTGGTTAAAAGTGGAAGTACATCAGCGAAATTCGCGATTAACTTCTCAATGGATGATCCCCTGCAGATTTTTTCTGGAAGCAATGTCGTTCCAACCGGAATTGCAGAAAACTCTCATGTTAAAATCAATGGATACGACCTAAGCCGCTTTAATATTATTGTAAGGCAGGTATATAATTCTGCCTTTCAGTTTCTTATTAAAGAGGGGATGTCTAATACAAACGAAGTAACATCTGGTAAAGTTGTAGACACAAACTTTGTTTCAAAACTTGCTTCAAAGCAGATTAGCATCGCCTGTTCAATGATTTGTCCATCACTGGATAATTTTTATACAAACTATAGTGCTCTATTTAACAATATCAGCCTGGCTGAGCCTCTTTTGGTATCATTTACCGGCACAAACGCACAGATGTCATGCTACTATTCAAGAATGGAAAACTTCATTAAGAAACGGCCTTTTTCATCCGGGAGAGTATTTGTTGAGTTCACACTAGTATTTACAACTATTGGTAATGGAATGATGATATGATACAAATATATGACATAAATAACGCTGAGTTAATTCAGGTAAATCCTGCAGACAGCACATACAGGAATAAAGTGATTATGTCCGAAAACATATTCATGCTGTATTTTTCATTAACAGAGGCTGTTGAGATACCAATTGGAGCATACGTGATGTATAAAGGCGAAAGATACACTCTTTATAGCCAGGAGAACTTCACTATGACACATACGCGTAAGTATGACTATACGCTTATGCTTGAAACAGAGGAAGCTTTCCTTAAAAGCACAAAATTGAAATACTTTGTCATTGTTGACGGATTACCACAAAGACCCTTCAGCTTGAAATTTGTCCTGGTGTTAACTCCATCCGAGTGGATACAGCTTATTGTTAACAACCTAAATTTAACTGAGCCGGGATGGAGTGTTGGTGATTGTTTGGACGCTGAAGCCAGGCAGATAGCATTTAATCATGAGTATTGTGATGGAGCGCTCAACCGAATAGCTGAGGAATACAACACAGAATATGAAATAGTTAATAAAACAATTTCGCTAAAAAAAGTTGAGAAATTTAAAGACAATCCGCTTCCTCTTGCTTATGGTAAACAGAATGGCTTGAAATCTGGGATAACACGCACAAAGGAAAGCGAAAAATTACCTGTTGGGATATTATATGTTCAGGGAGGTGAGAAGAATATTGATTTCTCAAAATATCACAGTAGAACCCTATTGCTGCCAAAATCGCAGTCGCTCATTTATGAGGGCCGCACTTATATTACAGATGCTGACGGCACAATGATTACTTGTGTAGACTTGCCTGAAAATAAGAATGAAGATAGCTATGATGCTTCGTCAATCTCTCCACAGCGAGTTGGCACGGTTACACAAGTAATAGTTGTAGATGCTGGAGCACATTTTTATGATATAATTGACAGTACTATTCCACAGTCTCTTGATTTTTCTCAAATGAGAATAGCCGGCGAAAAGGCAGTACTAATATTCCAAAGCGGGAGTTTATCAGGATATAGTTTCGACATTCAACAAACGGAAGAAAACCTAGACGGTTACGTTCATGCAGAGAGAAGGTTTAAGCTTGTTCCGTTAGATCAGGATGGTATGATTCTTCCGAGTGGGGGTATGATACCAGAAGTTGGAGATACTTATGCTGTCTTTAATATAGCACTTCCTGATGCATATGTTTGTGATAATGTAACAAAGACAGGAGCTTCATGGGATATGTTTCGTGAAGCTGTTCGATATAAATATGAAAATGAAATACCACGTTCTATTTATAAAGGTGAATTAGATGAAATTTATGCTAAAAGTAATTGGCTGGCTATAGGGGGTAAGATAGTTCCTGGTGGTTATGTGCTCTTCTCTCATCCGCAATTTCTTCCTGATGGACAAAAAATAAGAATTGTTGGTGTAAAGGAGTTTATTAATAAGCCCTACTCCCCAAAAATCGAACTAAGCAATGTTGTGTCTGGAGGTTCAGTCAAAAATGACATAGCGAAAATTGACGCAAGTGAAGTTGTTACTGACTCCCTTCACAAACAGTCCCTGCAATTCACAAAACGTCGTTTCCGGGATGCTCAGGAGACAATGACTTTGCTTTCTCAGTCGCTGCTTAATTTCTCCGGATCTGTCAGCCCCATCACTGTGCAAACTATGGCGCTGCTGGTAGGTGACGAAAGCCTGCAGTTTCGTTTTGTGAACAGTAAAACGGTGCCGGTGGCTGCGAACCATGTTATAGTGTTCAGCAACGCAACAAAGGTACTTTCCGCCGCCGCCGGAATACTGCAGCATATGACTGTTGGTATCAAAACGATCTCGCAGTCTCACTTGGCAAGCGAATACCGGTATTGGGATATGGCGGCATATGACTCGCCTCCTCTTACTGAGGCTGACGCTTCAAAAGCATACTACCTGTACGCCAAATGTGCAAACCCCGGTACCGCCGGAGTGTTTGTGCTATCCGATGTGGCAATAGGTATGACTTCCGTAGCCGGGCATTATCATTTTCTTGTGGGCATTCTCAACAGCGAAAATGCAAGTGAGAGGTCATATGTGAGCCTGTATGGCTTTTCGGAAATCCTCCCGGGCAGAATCACAACAGATAAGATCGTTAGCCCTGATGGCCGACTTTCTATAGATCTATCCAGCAACCCTCCCAAAATTACAGCTCTAGACGGCGCAATCATCGAGGGTAAGGTACAGTTTCAAGCAGGTTCTTCCGGACTGGCACAGCTGGCCGAATGGCCAACCGCTGCCCAGGACATTCAGGACGCATCAGCAGCTGCTGCAGAGGCAGACAGAAAGG
>MKTA01000027.1:0-32500 GCA_001897515.1 Bacteroidetes bacterium 41-46
GTGCGTAACGCGTGAGCAACATGCCCGTATCAGGGGGATAATCCATGGAAACGTGGTCTAATACCCCATAGTAAGTTTTTGGGGCATCTCAAAGATTTTAAAGCTTTGGTGGATACGGATTGGCTCGCGTGACATTAGCTAGATGGTAAGGTAACGGCTTACCATGGCTACGATGTCTAGGGGTTCTGAGAGGAAGGTCCCCCACACTGGAACTGAGACACGGTCCAGACTCCTACGGGAGGCAGCAGTGAGGAATATTGGACAATGGATGGAAATCTGATCCAGCCATGCCGCGTGCAGGAAGACGGCCCTATGGGTTGTAAACTGCTTTTGTATGGGAGCAATAAGGGCTACGTGTAGTCCGATGAGAGTACCATACGAATAAGCACCGGCTAACTCCGTGCCAGCAGCCGCGGTAATACGGAGGGTGCAAGCGTTATCCGGATTTATTGGGTTTAAAGGGTGCGTAGGCGGTTTGATAAGTCAGCGGTGAAATATTTCAGCTTAACTGGAAGGGTGCCGTTGATACTGTCGAGCTTGAATTTAGTTGCTGTGGGTGGAATGTGTGGTGTAGCGGTGAAATGCATAGATATCACACAGAATATCGATTGCGAAGGCAGCTCACAAAGCTAATATTGACGCTGATGCACGAAAGTGTGGGGATCAAACAGGATTAGATACCCTGGTAGTCCACACTGTAAACGATGATAACTCGCTGTCGGCGATACATAGTCGGTGGCCAAGCGAAAGCGATAAGTTATCCACCTGGGGAGTACGACCGCAAGGTTGAAACTCAAAGGAATTGACGGGGGCCCGCACAAGCGGAGGAACATGTGGTTTAATTCGATGATACGCGAGGAACCTTACCCGGGCTCGAACGGTGCATGAATGATTCAGAGATGGATTAGTCCTTCGGGACATGTATCGAGGTGCTGCATGGTTGTCGTCAGCTCGTGCCGTGAGGTGTCGGCTTAAGTGCCATAACGAGCGCAACCCTTGTCGTTAGTTGCCATCAAGTAAAGTTGGGGACTCTAGCGAGACTGCCACCGTAAGGTGCGAGGAAGGGGGGGATGACGTCAAATCAGCACGGCCCTTACGTCCGGGGCGACACACGTGTTACAATGGCAGGTACAGAGGGCAGCTACCCAGTGATGGGGTGCGAATCTCGAAAGCCTGTCTCAGTTCGGATTGGAGTCTGCAACTCGACTCCATGAAGTTGGATTCGCTAGTAATCGCGCATCAGCCATGGCGCGGTGAATACGTTCCCGGGCCTTGTACACACCGCCCGTCAAGCCATGGAAGCCGGGGGTGCCTGAAGTTCGTGACCGCAAGGAGCGACCTAGGGCAAAACTGGTAACTGGGGCTAAGTCGTAACAAGGTAGCCGTACCGGAAGGTGTGGCTGGAACACCTCCTTTTTGGAGCTGTTACTAACTAGAGAGGTTTATTCTCTATCTTTTACTCTTTATGCTATCATTGACTTTTATATATTTACAGTCCCGTAGCTCAGTTGGTTAGAGCACTACACTGATAATGTAGGGGTCAGCGGTTCAACTCCGCTCGGGACTACTAATTTAAGTTCTTTTAAATTTCGGGAATTACATCACTGCTTCGTTAGCTTCGCTCACTTCGCAGTTCTGTGTTTCTACTACCGGGAATTACATCACTGCTTCGTTAGCTTCGCTCACTTCGCAGTTCTGTGTTTCTACTACCGGGAATTACATCACTGCTTCGTTAACTTCGCTCACTTCGCAGTTCTGTGTTTCCACTACCGGGAATTACATCACTGCTTCGTTAGCTTCGCTCACTTCGCAGTTCTGTGTTTCCCCTCCCGTTCGGCAAACGACGGGGCAAAGAAAAGAGGAGGCTGCGCCTCCTGCAAATTTTTGATTCGCCTCAGAAAAGCAAGCTTTTCCGGCTCATCTGCAAATTTGACTTTTTCTTTTCTTTGCTGGTGTTTGCGCTCACTTACACGGGGAATTAGCTCAGTTGGCTAGAGCACCTGCTTTGCAAGCAGGGGGTCATCGGTTCGACTCCGATATTCTCCACAAAAAGAGGACGACTTTAATTAGTTGTTCTCTTTTTTTTATTTAATACTGGGAAGATTAAAATTTTCTGGAAGTTCCGCAATGGGAACCAGTGTAAAAACATTACACTCAGGTGTGCTCTTTACAGAGTCACCGTTTATTATTGATATTGAAATTGATTTTGTATAATCATTAGTAATTTGTTTTATAAATGTTCCGTTCAACCACCTTGGAACTAAAATATACTCTGTCTCATCTTCCTTTATTATCCGTCCCTCAATAAGCTCCCCTTTGTCCGTAAATAAAGCTTTCACTCCGTTGAATCCTTTCCCGGTTGACCCGCTATGCTCTGCTTCAAGGAAAATATATGTTCTTTGATTATCTGTTATTTCTGCTGTTTTTTTATACATTAAAGCAACTCTGATTGGATCTGTATATATAATGGTATCATTATTGAGTTTCCATGTTATTATAAGCTTATGATTCAACTTGCCAGCCACCAGGTAGTAAGGCATTCCATAGTGTAACGATTGACTTATGTTGTCATATATTGGTTCAAATGTCCAGTTTTCAGACTCAGGAGTCACTTTAACTGTCGGGAAATTTGGTACATTTACTGATTTAACCCTCTCTTTTGATTCCAGCAATGCAGAGAGAGAGAGGAGTAATGCCAACATTATAATAAGCTTATTCATTTGAATATAAATTTAAAACCAATTTAGTTAAATTAATTGATATAATAATAACTACCCGGGAATAACACATTGGTTGTTTTATTCCTCTTTGACTATTTTTTGATTCGTCTTTTTAAAGCTAGCTTTTCAGGCTCATCTGCAATTTGCTTTTTTCTTTTCTTTGCTTATCTTTGCGCTCTCTTACACGGGGAATTAGCTCAGTTGGCTAGAGCACCTGCTTTGCAAGCAGGGGGTCATCGGTTCGACTCCGATATTCTCCACTTAGATTGAATAAAAAGAGGATGACTATTTAAAGTTATCCTCTTTTTTATTTCATCGCCTTTATCTTATTGCCTCTATATTTCGGTACACGAGGGGAGAATAGGAGTTTAAAATTAATATGTTATAAGATTCCCTTTAATCCAGTCTGGTGTGGGTGTGAATCGGGAAAGGGATTGATAGGGACCATAAATCTCTCCGTTCTTGTAGATGAAATGCTCTCCGTTTTTCTCTCCCGTGAAAAGGTATCTGCCATCTTTACCCAAAAGAGGCTCCACTATCTGGTCAAACTCTCCAAAGCTTTTACCATTGATAATTACAAGTTTGCGAGAATTCTGCCTGTCAGTTGCCACTATATAGTAGTCTCCGCTCTCTGTCGCATTTACAGATTCAACATATGGAAATGGTCCTAAGCGTACTCCAAATGCATCTACATACATTTTCCCCATATTGTTTATTATTGATAATATTTTCCCCTCCCTTGTAAGAAATATTTCATCAATGTAGCCCTCTTCCTGGTCAATAACTTTATTGTTTACAGTTAATTTGGAGCGATTTGCATTGTTTTTGTCTCTGTGCGAGAAGGAGTAGATTCCATTATCAGTAATTGCAACGTCATCAATAAGACCATATGAACCCCTAAGTGTTTCCCCTCTAAGGTTGATATACCATCTGTTTCTCTTTTCATACGCAAAAATGTAATTGCCAGCATCAGTAATTGCAAATCTTTTAGTGTAGTTGTATGGTCCGGAAACCATACCGCCAATTGAGACATACTGGCCATCCTCTTTGCTGTATTTGAATACCGGGATATCTTCATGATAAAGAGTGTTCCCAAACAGATCAATACTCCTATAAGGTCCGCTGACATCACCTCTGTTATAAAGAAACCATCCATCAGAAAGGCTATCCCTGAATTTATATGATAACCCTTTTCCCATTTTATCTATATTCAGCAACTGAATCTCTCTGTATGGCCCTCTGACAGTGTCACTATCAGTAATAAACAAATTACCTTTTTCTTTAAATGTGTAGATACTTCCCGGCTCTCCGGATATGAACTCTAGATCATCAAGTTTTAAAACCTTGTCATTTATGTTTATTAAGTAGTTACCCTCTTTATCTGTCAATTCATAGAAAAATGTTCCATCCTCTTGTACTCCTGTCGGAAGGCTGCCGGAATTTGGGAATGGACCTAACTTTTTGCCGTTTATATTCACAAATCTGTTTGATTTATTTTGCAAATATCCATAAGAGTACCTGCCGTCAGAGGCTATGGATACAGATTGGTGGTCAATAGCTGGGTACGGCCCTTCAATTCTGCCGTTCAAATTAATGTAATCTTTACCTTTTATGGTATATGTAAATGCAAATTTTCCACCTTGGGCAATCTTTACAGGTTGAGCCTCGGTTACAGATTTCCCGTTTACCGAATCATAAGGGCCCATTTTCTTGCCGTTAATATTGACAAATACCCTTCCCTTTTCATTGTAAACAAAAGCAAAATTTCCCAAAGAGTCGCTGCTTGAGTTGCCGGCATTCTTAAAAACACGACCTCTTGAGTTGAAGACACTTAATCCATTTTCAAAGTATTCATATGACATAGAGTATGCCGAATCCATTGGAGGGAGCTTAACTTCCTCCTCCTTTGGAGCCGGAGCGGGAGCCGATTTCTTTTGAGGAGCTCTTCTCTGAACTGGTTTTCTGGTTTGCCCATGGAGTGGGAGTGCGGATAAAATTAACATCAATGCAAGTGTTACCTGCAGTATTATAAAGATATTTTTTCTAATCATATATGGAGCATTCTTTCAATAGATTTCCAGGCTCTCTCTCTCAGATCATTTTCTACTTTTATTTCTGGAGCCTCATTCTGAAGTGCCGACAGCACCTTCTCAATTGTGTTTCTTTTCATTTGACCGCAAATTGCGCTTGCGCCAGCTGATATATACTCTTTTCCCGGATTGATCTTCTCCATTTGGTGGATAATCTCCCTCTCGGTCATTATTACAAACTGCCTCTTCTCCGACTCAGACACATGCTTAAGCATACCGGATGTAGAGTAGAAATAAGTTTGAGGGAGTGATAGAATATCAGGATCTCCCGAGCAACTGCTCTCAGGATGTATCAGAATATCGGCGTCAGGGTATTTTTCAGCCATCTCCATGATACTCTCTGAATCAAATCTTTCGTGGACGCAGCAATCCCCTTGCCAGATATCCATATCTCTTCCCGTTATTAGGTTTATATAGGCACCGAGGTTTTTATCGGGTACAAACAGAATCCTCTTATCAGCGGGAATACTCTCAACAACTCTAAGTGCATTTGCCGAAGTGCAGCAAATGTCGGTATAGGCTTTAACCTCCGCTGTGGTGTTTACATATGATACAACAACTCCACCGGGATTCTCTGATCTCCATTTCTCAATCTCCTCCCCGGTAACGCTCTCAGCAAGTGAGCACCCGGCTCTGTTATCGGGAACAATTACTTTTTTATCAGGAGATATTATTGATGCAGTCTCAGCCATAAAGTTTACTCCGCAAAACAGGATTATATCCGCATCAGTCCTTCCGGCCTCCTGGGATAGTGCAAGCGAGTCTCCAAGAAAATCGCTTATATCCTGTATCTCAGGTCTTGAATAGTAGTGTGCTAAAATCACAGCTCTCTTCTCTCTCTTCAGACGTTCAATCTCTTTCACTATGCTCTCATTGGTCATCTCAATTCTTTTATTTTACAGGTATAATATTCATACTTATATCCAATGCAACTACTGAGTGGGTGAGTGCCCCAACACTGATGAAGTCCACACCTGTCGCTGCTACCCCTTTGAGCCTCTCAAGTGACATGTTCCCTGAAGCCTCTGTTTTGGATCTATTATTAATGACTTTTACTGCCTCAGCCATCTCTTCGTTGCTCATATTGTCAAGCATTACAATATCTGCACCAGATTCAACAGCCTCCATTACCTCTTGAAGGTTTGTAGTCTCAACTTCAATCTTCACTCCAGGAGCGTTTGCCCTCACCTCCATGACCGCTTTTGAAATGCCACCGGCAACCCTAATATGGTTGTCCTTGATGAGCGCCATATCGTATAATCCAATCCTGTGATTTTCACCGCCTCCTGCAAGAACGGCCATTTTGTCAAGGACTCTCATCCCCGGAGCCGTCTTTCTTGTATCCAGTAATTTGGTTTTAAATCCGGAAAGCTCTTTTACGCAAATGGAGGTTGCTGTAGCAATCCCAGACATTCTCTGAAGTATGTTCAGAGAAATTCTCTCTCCTGTAAGAAGGGCTCTGAAGCTCCCCTCCACCTTCACTATCGGGTCTCCTCTCCTGATACTATCTCCATCTTTGACAAATGGAGACCATTTAATATTCTTGTCAAATCTCTCAAACACTCTCCTTGCAATTTCAATGCCTGACACAACTCCCTCTCCCTTTGCAGTCATTAAAGCTGTTGCCATCTTCTCAACAGGTATAAGAGAATTTGTCGTAATATCCCCTGTGTGAACATCCTCTTCAATTGCAAGAGAGATAATTTTTTCTATCAGATTCTCGTTTTTCATAGTGTTTAAAGGTCTCTGTTATTGACGGGAAGTGAGGAGATCTCCTCTCCCCTCTGCTGTATAATATGTTGGATATATTTTTCGCTCTCATTTGGGTAATCTTCCCTGTAGTGTCCGCCTCTGCTCTCCCTTCTTGTTAGTGCCGATTTAATTATCAGCTCAGCAACAATTATCAGGTTCTCTCCCACAAGATCAAATATCTCACTATTCTCCCTGACATATACAATTCTTTCAAGCTCCAATTTTATCAAACCCTCCATTAAAAGCTTCTCGTTCCTTACAATTCCTGCATGTTTTGTTAATATCTCTGCAATACTCCTGCTTAAACGGCTAAACTCCTCCTGCCTGGTATGGTCAATATGAAACTCCTCTTTAAAAATTTCTTTATTGAAAATTTTGATATCCTCAGCCAGCTCCTCCCTGCTCCTCTCAACGGCTCTGTGTCCAAATACAAGACACTCTAGAAGAGAATTGGATGCCAGTCTGTTAGCTCCCATAACCCCAGTTGATGCCAGCTCTCCGCAGACGAAAAGGTTCTTTATTGTACTTCTGCCATAGAGGTCTGTCTTAACTCCTCCAACCATGTAGTGGGCAGCAGGTGCAACAGGGATTTTATCTGTCATATCTATGCCGAGAGAGGCACATTTTGCGAAAATATTTGGGAATCTTGTTTTAAGCTTTTCCGGATCGACATGCTTTAGAGACAAGTAAACATATGGCTCTTCCTGTACCTGAATCTGTTTGTATATTGAGCGTGCCACAACATCTCTCGGAGCCAGTTCAGCACCTTCGTGAAGATTTGGCATAAACCTCTCTCCTTTTAAATTGATAAGGTGTGCACCCTCTCCTCTTACTGCTTCGCTTATCAGATAGGATTTTTCTATTTCAGTATGAATTGCCGTAGGATGGAACTGAATAAATTCCATATCAGCCAGCATACATCCTGCTCTATATGCAAGTGCCACTCCATCACCTATAGATGTAGAGGGGTTTGTTGTATTTGAGTAGATTGCCGATGCTCCGCCTGTAGCAAATATTGTAAATCTTCCGGTAAACACTCTCTGGGACTCCTTGATTAAATCCCAGGTCCTTATACCTATACAGGTCCCATTGTCTGTCAGTATTTCTATTGCCGCAAGATTTTCAAATATTTCAATATTGCAGTTCCGGGAAACCTTCTTTATCATGAAATCGGTTATCCTTCTTCCTGTTACATCTCCCCCTGCGTGAAGTATTCTCCTCTTATGGTGCCCCCCTTCCAAACCCAAAGCAAGCTCACCATCTTTCATGTCAAACTCCATCCCCTCATCAATAAGCTCTTTTATTCTTTCCGGGCCCTCCCTGACAAGGATATTGACAGCATCATGATCACTAAGTCCTCTGCCGGCAACGACCGTATCTTCAAAATGGAATTCGGTTGCATCCTCCTCATCTGTGACAGCTGCGATTCCTCCCTGTGCAAAATAGGAGTTACTCTCTCTTATCCCTGACTTTGTAATCAGAGCCACTTTCCCGTATCGGGCCGCAATATGGGATGAGTAAAGTCCTGCAAGTCCGCTGCCAACGATTATGTAGTCGTAATGGTGCATCTTTCTGTTGTAAACCGCAAAATTACTCTTTTTATGGTTCAATGCCGGATTTTTGTACATTTCAACCCATTTAGGTATCTTAGCGGCCTCATAGTTTATGTTAAAAAAGGTTAAAAATGGTAAAAAGAGTGACTTGCTTTGTTCCCTATCAGGACAAAGCTCAGGTAATTGAGACAATCAAAGGACTTAAGGAGACAGAAAATGCAGGCAAAATAGTTCTGCTCGCAACCAATCCGGCTGCAGAGCCCATTGAAGGCTGTGAAGTTATGGTGATAGACTCCCTCAAATCTACAGAGACAGTAAAGAGAATTGCTCAGAGTACAGAGAGCGATTATACGATGATATACTTAAAGGAGTCAACTTTGCTTATGGGGATGTTTGCAATGGAGAGAATGGTTAAAATTGCTGACGATACTCAGGCAGCAATGGTCTATTCAGACCATTGGCAAATTGTAGATGGAAAAAGAAACGCAAGCCCGGTTATTACTTACCAGGAGGGAAGCCTCAGAGATGATTTTAACTTTGGCTCTGTACTTATTTACAGAAGTTCCGTTCTAAAGGAGGCTGCATCAAAAATGGATGCAGAGTACAAATTTGCCGGACTTTACGATCTCAGACTTAAGGCTTCGCAATTAGGCCAGCTTGAACATATTAATGAGTATCTCTATACAGAGGCAGAGAACGATACCAGAAAATCTGGAGAGAAGATATTTGATTATGTGGACCCAAAAAACAGAGCTGTTCAGATTGAAATGGAGCAGGCATGTACGCAACATCTTAAGGATGTGGGCGGATACTTGAAACCTGAATTCAGACATATTGAATTTAATGAGGGTAATTTTGAATTTGAGGCATCTGTTATTATACCTGTATTCAACCGAATAAAGACAGTCAGAGATGCAGTAGCATCAGTATTGAAGCAGAAGACAAATTTCAAATTCAATCTTATTATTATTGATAACCACTCCACTGACGGCACATATGAAGCTATTGAGGAGTTTGCAGGTGACGAGAGACTTATTCATCTTGTTCCGGAGAGAAGAGATTTGGGCATTGGAGGATGCTGGAACGCCGGGGTTCACCACCCTAAGTGCGGGAAGTTTGCGGTTCAACTGGATAGTGATGACATCTATTCAGATGAGAACACTCTTCAAAAGATTGTTGACTCATTCTATGAGCAGAACTGTGCAATGGTAGTAGGCACCTACATGATGACCAACTTCAATATGGAGATGATTGCTCCGGGTATAATTGACCATAAAGAGTGGACTCCGGACAACGGTAGAAATAATGCATTGAGAATTAACGGACTTGGTGCTCCCAGAGCGTTTTACACTCCCGTGTTAAGATCAGTAAAGGTGCCCAATACAAGCTACGGTGAGGATTATGCACTTGGGTTGAATATCTCAAGAGAGTATCAGATTGGCAGAATATACGATGTCCTTTACCATTGTCGCAGGTGGGATGGTAATTCTGATGCAGCTCTGGATATTGTAAAGATGAATGCTCACAATACTTACAAAGACAGAATCCGTACATGGGAGCTTAAGGCCAGAATAGCACTTAATAAGAAGTAACAGTTACATTGATGTCATTAATAAGAGAGACTGAAGAGTTATTCAATCAGCAGCTTTCAGCCTGGGATCAGGCAGGAAGTAACTACAAAGCACTTGAGGGAGTTGTTGCGAAAGAGGTGGATGTTGACGGTTTTCCGTTTAAAGTTCAGTTTAATCCAGCAAGAATAGTCTCCTCTGCCGCAAAGGTTGACACTAAGTCAATTCAGGAGAGAAAGTGTTTCCTGTGTGAAGCAAACAGACCATCTGTTCAGAGAGGGGTTGAGTACGTATTTGAAGAGCAGGGAGATAACCCATACACAATTCTTGTAAACCCATTTCCCATTTTTCCAAGACATTTGACAATTCCTCTCCTTACCCATACAGATCAGTTGATTAAAGGCAGGATTGGCCCTATGCTGGATTTAGCCCGGAAGCTTCAGGGGTTCACCCTATTTTATAACGGACCAAAGTGCGGAGCTTCAGCTCCTGACCACTTCCATTTTCAGGCCGGGAACAGAGGATTTCTTCCATTGGAGAGCCATCAGGATTGTCTCAATAGAGATCTACTCTACAAAATTGGCAACACCTCACTCTATATGGCCACTAAAGCAATAAACGGACTTTTTGTATTAGAGGCCGATTCAATGCCTCAGGCAGAGGAGCTGTTCGGGCTGATATACTCCCTATTGGAGATTAGAGAGGGGGAGAGTGAGCCTATGATGAATATTCTGTGCTGGCATAATGAGGGAGTCTGGAGCATAGCCCTCTTTATAAGATGCAAACACAGACCATCCCACTATTTTGAGGAGGGTGACAGAAACATACTTATCAGTCCGGCTTCAGTTGACCTTGGTGGTGTATTTATAACCCCGCTGGAGAAGGATTTTAATAAGATGACTGGGTCGGAGATAAGAGAGATACTGGCAGAGGTTTGCATCTCTTTTGAAGAGACCTTTGCTCTTGCATCAAAAATTAAAAACAGACTTGCAAAATGAGAGAACCAAAGGTAAGCGTTGGCATTATGTTCGAGCCTCGCATTGATTTCCTCTTCACAGGTAGTTACCTGTCAGGAGGCAGAACATATTCAGGTCTTCAGAGAGTTAAGGAGAATAATGGTAGAATTGAGTGGAACGGAAACCTTTATGATGAGCTGCTATTTGAACCTGCAGACGAGGTTAGAAACTCATTTGAACTTAGAGGTGTTACCATAGGAATAAATTTTCACTGGGAGCGCAAAGAGAACCAATCTTTCAGAGGCTCTGTAAAATTTATTGTGGAGAGAGAAAAGATAACAGCAATTAATATTCTGGGAGTAGAGGAGTATCTCACCTCTGTAATTTCATCTGAAATGAGTGCAACAGCATCGCTGGAGTTATTAAAGGCTCATGCTGTAATTTCCCGCTCATGGCTTCTCGCGCAGATAGACAAAAACAGGGAGATTGAGAGCTCGGGTGAGTCATACAGTACGATGAAGGAGACCGACGAAGAGCTTATCAGGTGGTATGACAGAGAGGACCATACCAGGTTTGATATCTGTGCTGATGACCACTGCCAGCGCTATCAGGGTATAACCAGGGCATCTACCTCTATCGTCAGGGCTGCAATTGAACAGACAAGAGGTGAACTTTTAATGTATGGCGGCAAGATATGTGATGCAAGATACTCAAAGAGCTGTGGAGGCGTATTTGAGGAGTTTCACAACTGCTGGGAGGAGAAAGATATGCCATACCTTGTTAAGCAGCGAGATAGTAAGAGCGAGACAGAAATTCCGGATCTGACAATAGAAAAAAACGCAACAGAGTGGATTCTTGGCTCGCCGGAGTCTTTCTGTAATACTTCTGATAAAAAGATATTGTCCCAGGTACTGAACAATTACGATCAGGAGACAGTAAATTTCTACAGATGGACGGTGAAATACTCCTCAAGCGAGCTTTCTGACCTTATAAAAAGACGTTCAGGAGTTGATTATGGCGATATTTTAGATCTTGTTCCCGTTGAGAGAGGGACATCCGGAAGACTAGTAAAACTAAAAATTGTAGGGACTAAAAAGACTCTTACAATAGGAAAGGAGCTTGAGATAAGACGAACCCTTTCCGAGTCTCATCTGTACAGTTCTGCTTTTGTGGTTGAGAAGAGCGGTAAAAATGCAGATAAGCCGGAAGAGTTTATACTCAATGGTGCGGGATGGGGGCACGGTGTAGGTCTCTGTCAGATTGGAGCGGCAGTTATGGGGGAGAGGGGTTATAAATATGCAGATATACTCACTCACTACTTCCCGGGTGCTTCAATTGATAAACGTTATTAATTAACAAAAGATAAGATGAGCAATAAATCAAGATCACCATGGGCGTGGATTCCATCGCTCTATTTTGCGCAGGGTCTGCCCTACGTGGCTGTTATGACTATCTCCGTCATAATGTACAAAAGGCTTGGTATCTCAAATACCGATATTGCACTCTATACAAGCTGGCTCTATCTTCCCTGGGTTATTAAACCTTTCTGGAGTCCATTTGTGGATTTGCTGAAGACTAAAAGGTGGTGGGTTGTAACAATGCAACTTCTTGTAGGAGCGGGTTTGGCCGGGATTGCCTTTACTATCCCTGCCAGCAACTTCTTCCAGCTCACTCTTGCTATATTTTGGCTTGTCGGATTCAGCTCTGCAACTCACGATATTGCTGCAGATGGATTCTATATGCTTGCCCTTGATACACATAAACAGGCAATGTATGTAGGTATCAGGAGTACATTCTACAGAGTGGCAACAATAGCTGGCCAGGGACTTCTTATTATGGTTGCGGGTGCACTGGAGTCATCAACAGGTCTGAAGCCGTTGGAACTTGAGGTAAAAGCGGGCCCACAGTATGTAAATACTGCTTCAATACCGGCAGACTCACTTATAGTTAATCCTTACATTGATAATCAAACTGCAGAATTTACATTTGATATATATCCAAAAGAGCTGACAATAGGAACAAGGCCTATTCCCTCTGACTCTGCTTTAATGCTAAAGACATTTGTTGCAAATCAGAATACAATAAACGGTTTCATACCAAAAGAAGGTGCTGTGGCTGTTAAGGCAGAGGCTGGTAAGGGCTCATGGTGGTCAGAAAATATCTCCGCTCCGCTGGGAGGGTTTATTAAAAGAACATTTGGAGAGGAGAGAACTATAGAAGAATTGCCGCAATATAGTGGTGGCCAGTCGCTTGTTGCTGTAAGAATAACAAAGGCACCTGCACATGGAGAGAAGATTGTTCTAAATACCTCATTTAAGAGTGGTGACAAAAGTATCTTCTTAGCACAGGGTGAAAGGGTAGAGTTCACATCGGAAAACTGGACTAAACCTGCCTATATATTGGTTCAGGCAGACTCTAAGTTAGACCAGGAGGCCTCCTCAAAGTTTGAGGGGCTCTCCGGTAACATATCATTTGCTTGGTCAATAACCTTCTTCATACTTGCCGGACTTTTTATAGCATTTACACTTTACCATAAGTTTATACTTCCCAAACCTGCAGATGATAAACCGGCTAAGGATGTTACGGCTTCCAATATTCTTAAAGAATTTTTTGACACTTTTGCTTCATTTTTTAAGAAGAAATATGTCCTTAGTGCAATTGCCTTTATGCTACTCTTCAGATTCTCTGAAGCTCAGCTTGTCAAGATGATAACCCCTTTCCTGCTGGATCCGAAAGAGCTTGGCGGAATGGGTCTGACGACAGGAGATGTCGGGATGGTTTATGGAACTGTGGGAATTTTAGGACTTACTCTTGGTGGCATAATAGGGGGAATTGCAGCGGCTAAAGGGGGATTGAAAAAATGGCTTTGGCCTATGGCTATGAGCATCTCACTTCCCACTTTTGTGTTTGTTTATCTCTCGGTATATCAGCCGCAAAGTCTGTTTTTAATCAACTTAAGTGTCTTTATTGAGCAGTTTGGCTACGGTTTCGGATTTACCGCCTATATGCTCTTTATGATCTACTTTGCAGATGGGAAGCACAAAACGGCCCATTACGCAATATGCACAGCCTTTATGGCTCTTGGGATGATGATTCCGGGTATGTTTGCCGGATGGTTGCAGGAGCTGTTGGGTTACCAGAATTTCTTTATCTGGATTATGATTTGCTATGCTTTGACATTTGTTGTTACAGCAATGATTAAAGTGGATCCTTCATTCGGCAGGAAGGAGCCTGCCAAGAGCTGAAACCATTTTTTAACAGATTAATTTATTGAAAATGAGAATTAAAAATTTTGCAATATCAGCTGTAGTTTTTGCACTCCCTTTTGTGACAAGTGCCCAGAATATTAAAACTGGACTTGAAGTTCTAAAGGAGTCAAACTTTAAGATTCTTGAGGGTAAAAGAGTTGGGTTGATTACTAATCCAACCGGCTTTGACAACAGCCTAAAGTCAACAATAGACGTTCTTCATGAGGCACCGAATGTTCAGTTAGTAGCACTATTTGGTCCTGAGCACGGTGTGAGGGGAGATGTTCATGCCGGAGATAAGGTTGATAATATGACAGATCCAAAAACCGGACTTCCTGTCTTCTCTCTATACGGAAAAACACGAAAGGCAACACCGGAGATGCTTAAAGGTATTGACGTTCTTGTATATGATATTCAGGATATCGGGAGCAGATCTTTTACCTATATCAGTACTATGGGCCTTGCTATGGAGGCAGCTTCAGAGAACAATATTGAGTTTGTCGTATTGGATAGACCGAACCCTCTTGGAGGAGTTAAGATAGAGGGTAATCTGGTTGAAGATGGCTTTATATCATTTGTGAGCCAGTTTAAAATTCCTTATATCTATGGATTGACCTGCGGAGAGCTGGCGGTTATGTTAAATGAAGAGAATATGCTGGGTAAAAGCTGTAAATTATCGGTTGTAAAGATGGAGGGATGGAGAAGAGATATGACTTTTGAAGAGACCGGATTACAGTGGGTTCCCTCATCTCCGCATATACCTCAGCCCATTAGTGCCATTGCATATCCAATTTCAGGAATACTGGGAGAGCTCGGCTATATGTCAATAGGAGTTGGTTATACAATTCCATTTCAGATGTTTGCCGCGGAGTGGGTTGAGGCAGAAAAGCTTGCGGAGAGACTTAACAGTTATAAGTTACCGGGTCTTGCCTTCCGTCCGATGCACCTTAAACCCTTTTATGCTGTAGGTGTTGGAAAGAATTTGCAAGGAGTTCAGGTACATGTAATGGACTACAAATTGGCTGCTCTCTCTGATGTTCAGTTTTTGGTTATGCAGGCAGTTGCCGAGCTTTGGCCTGAGAAGGCAGTCTTTGCAAATGCAAACGAAGGGAGATACAGAATGTTTGACCAGGTCTCCGGAAGTGACCAGATCAGAATACGCTTCTCAAAGAGGCATAAATTTGAGGATATTAAAGAGTACTGGTACAAGGACATAGAGTCATTCAGAAAATTATCTCAAAAGTATTATCTGTACAAATAGGTTTTACCACTCACACACATAAGCAGGCTAGCCAATTTATTTTGGTTAGCCTTTTTTATAACATTCAATTATCCTCCGAAACGTACTATTTACAGGTGTTTTCAGTGAAATATTTACTATATTTGATTAAATTATTTCAAATATGAAGATTACTTTAAGTCAGCTTATTGCCATTATTTCTGCCTCGCTACTCTCGTTAACTGCAAATGGACAGGTAAATGAGGCTCATACTCAGGCCCATGAAACAGCGATGACGCACCATAATAATGCTGTTGAGATGCACAACACAATGATGGAGAGTAATAATAAAGTATTGCTTTACTATGAAGAGGAGAATCTTATTGACAACAGAATGTCAATCTCTGCATTAAGAAAAATGAGGAGTCCGTCAAAGTATAAATTGATTCCTCTCAAAGAGAGAGAGATTGAATTGTCAGGAGGTGCCGGTGAAGAAACGGAGATTAGTTTTACAGGTGGGTATCTTGCTATGAACATCAGTTCATCTAAAGAGAGTTCATACAGAGTTTATGTCAACGGGTACCCGGCCGGAAAAGTAAAAGTAGCACAGGGTGATTCTTTTGTCGTACTCGCCGGAGGACTCACCAAAAAAGAGCATAAACTTAAACTTAAAAAAATTGATGACGGGAACTCCTGTTCTGCCGTCATCAAATCTCTTGAGGTTTCCAGAGGCGCAAGAGCTAACTGGTAAATCCCGACTTCAGCCTGTTAAGCCCCTCTTGCACATTAGCAAGGGGGGTTCCTATATTCATTCTGAAGAACCCTTCTCCTTCAGGTCCAAATGCAAGTCCATCATTCAACCCTAATTTGCAGACATTCAAAAGGTGCTCTCTTACCTCAGTATGTGTCAGGCCGGTATTCCTGAAATCCATCCAAAGAAGAAATGAGCTCTGAGGCCTCCTGAATGATATTTGTGGAATCTCTCTCTTAAGAAAATCATAAGCATAATCAATGTTTTTCTGAAGATACTCCTTGAGTTCATCAAGCCACCTCTCCCCTCCGCTGTATGCTGCTTCCATTGAGATATGTCCGAATATATTTCCCAGATCCAGATGGAGAGATAATAGTTCTGACTGATAACCTGAGAACAGAGTTGAGGAGGAGGTTATAATTACTGAGTTCATCATTCCTGCAACATTGAAGGTTTTACTTGGTGCCATGGCTGTAATTGTAGTCGAAGCGATCTCCTCTGATATTGAGGCCATAGGAATGTGAGTATTTCCAAACAGAGAGAGATCTGCGTGAATTTCGTCGGAGAAAATAATTACGCCATATTTTACACATAGATTACCCATCTTCTTTAACTCCTCCATACTCCAAACTCTGCCAAGTGGGTTGTGGGAACTGCAAAGAATAAACATCTTCACCCCACTTTCAAGTTTGTTCTCAAAGTCCTCCCAGTTAATATCCCATCCACTTTCACTCTCTTTTAGCGGAGATGTGACAAGTACTCTGTTGTTCTCCTTTACAATATTGTGGAAAGGGGGGTAAACAGGGGTCTGTATTAATATTTTATCACCGGGTTTAGTGAATGCTCTGATTGAAACTGGAAGTGCCGCAACAATTCCCGGAGCAGATGTAATCCACTCTCTCTTAATTTCCCAGTTATGTCTGGTTTTTACCCAGTTAATAAACTGCCCGACAGACTCAGCAGATCTGAATGTATATCCAAAAATCCCTCTTTCAGCAGCCTCTCTTACGGCATTAAGAACCGATGGCGGAGCCTGAAAATCCATATCAGCCACCCACATTGGAAGTATGTCATCTCTGCCGAAGACCTCCTTCAAAGAGTCATACTTGACAGAGGAGCTCCCCTGTCTATTGATTATTTCGTCAAAATTGTACATAAATATCTCTATTTGTATCTGACTGCTGTACCTGCAGCTGTTACCATCAGCATAGATCCTCCACTGCCTACAGTCTCATAGTCAAGATCAATTCCTATGATTGCATTAGCCCCCATCGCCTGAGCCTGTGCTGTTATCTCTCTCAGACACTCCTCTTTCGCCTCTTTAAGTACCTGCTCATAAGATCCGGAGCGACCTCCAACAATATCCCGGATTCCGGCCATAAAATCCCTTATAATATTGGCTCCAATAATGGTTTCGCCTGAGACCAGTCCGTAATATTGCTCTATCTCTTTTCCCTGTATTGTTGATGTTGTTGTAAGTAGCATGATTATCTTTTATTTAATGACTTTATCTTTGTTTGCATATAGTTTGACCAGGTTAAGGATAACCTCTACAGCTTTCTCCATGCTCTCTGCTGGTATAAATTCAAATTTTCCATGGAAATTGTGACCGCCTGCAAATATGTTTGGGCAGGGGAGACCCATAAAGGAAAGTCTGGCTCCATCTGTCCCCCCTCTGATAGGTTTGATGTTTGGTTTAATACCTGCCATCTCCATGGCCTGAACAGCCTTCTCAACAATGTGGTAATGAGGCTCAACCTGTTTTTTCATGTTATAGTATTGATCCTTAAGTTCAAGGGTATAAGTCCCCTCGCCATATTTCTTGTTGAGAAAATCAACACACTGAGAGATCAGCCTCTTCTTTGACTCAAATTTTTCAGAGTCATGGTCTCTTATAATGTACTGTATATTTGCATTCTCAACAGTCCCGTCAAACTTTATGATATGGAAAAATCCCTCATATCCGGCTGTGTATTCAGGCCTCTGCTCCACTGGAAGCATTGAGTTAAGTTCTGCTCCAAGGATAATGGCGTTGACCATTTTCTCCTTTGCATAACCCGGATGTATATTTCTTCCCTGAATAAAGATTTTAGCGGCAGCAGCATTGAAGTTCTCATACTCCAATTCTCCTATCTCCCCTCCGTCAAGTGTATAGGCAAATTCAGCACCAAACCGCTCAACATCAAATTTATCTACTCCCCTTCCAATCTCTTCGTCGGGAGTAAAGCCAATTTTAATAGTCCCGTGAGGAAGATCAGGATTTGCCATTATGTGTTCAACGGCTGTCATAATCTCAGCAATCCCGGCTTTATCATCAGCTGCAAGCAGAGTTGTGCCGTCTGTTGTTATTATAGTATTTCCCTTGTATTTTAACAGTTCCGGGAACTCCTCAACCTTCATGACAAATCCCCTCTCTTTGTTTATTACAATATCAGAACCGTCATAGTTTTCAATAATCTGAGGATTTATGTTCTCTCCTGAAGCATCCGGAGCACTATCTACATGTGCAATGAATCCAATTGCAGGCACATTGCTACCATCGGGCAGATTTGAAGGTAATGAGGCCATCACATATCCCCATTCATCAAGCTCAACATCCTTAACCCCCATTGCCCTTAACTCCTCTACCAGCATCCTTGAGAGGTTGAGTTGTTTTGATGTGCTGGGTTGAGTCTCTGACTCAGGGTCAGATGCTGTGTCAACTGCAATATATCTTAAAAATTTTTCCAGTACTTTCTGTTTCATAATTAATAATTTAGAGTTTCTGTTAAAGTATCAGCAGACTAAATCCCATTACAGCCATGCCTGCAACAACCCCAATAATGGCAGGGTGGTGTTCTCCATATTTCTCAGCAGTAGGCAGTAGTTCGTCAAGCGATATATAAACCATAATGCCAGCCACTCCGGCCAGAATTATGCCTAAGAATGAGTCATGAAATAGATAAGAGAGCATAAAATAACCAACAACGGCACCAACAGGTTCAGCCAGTCCGGAGAGGAGGGAGTGCCAGAATGCCTTGCTTCTACTCCTTGTAGCATAGTAAATTGGAATGGCAACAGCAATACCCTCAGGTATGTTGTGGATTCCTATCGCTACAGCGATGGAGGCACCCAGCCCGGGGTCGTTCATAGCACTGACGAATGTTGCAATCCCCTCAGGAAAATTGTGTATAGCTATTGCAAATGCCGACATAATGCCAAGCCTCATCAAACCCTTGTCAGAATTTGTTCCGTTGAGTTTTTTTATAGAGAGGTCTCCAACTTCATGAGGGTTCTCCCCTGATGGTACCAGCCAGTCAATTACAGCAATCAGTCCGATACCGCCAAAAAAGGCGAGCAGAGTGTAGAGATTTCCCATCTTCTCTCCGTATAGCCCACCCAAATCTTTTTGAGCATCTACATAAAGTTCAACGAGTGAAATATAGATCATTACTCCGGCGGAAAATCCCAGAGAGGCTGCAAGAAACTTAGGAGAGAACCTTTTATAAAGCAGGACAATTCCACTGCCTATTGCAGTTGAAAGTCCCGCTATCAAGGTGAGAGAAAAAGCCAGAACATAGTTACCCTCCATATCCCTACTCCTCTTTTTTAGCTCTTAGGCTGTCCCAAGCAAGATATGCAATCAATATAAGATACATGACAAGAGCCAGTATTTCGGCACCTCTTGACTCCATCCACTCTGTTCTCAGCAAATTCACCCCTCCGAATCTGATTATTGCGCTGACAACACCCATAAGTGCTCCTCCCGCAATGAATCCTGATGCCAGAAGTGTACCGCGATCTTTTCTGGCTGTATTCAATGCCTGATCTTTGCTTCTTGTTGATACAAACCATGCAATCGCACCGCCGGCCAGAAGAGGAAGGTTAAGCTCAAGCGGGATAAACATTCCAAGAGAGAAAGCCAGTGCGGGGACACCCAGGAAGGTAAGGGCGACAGCAATAACAGCCCCGATTCCGTAAAGGATCCATGGGGCTCCGCCACCTGACATCAGTGGCTCAATTACTGCAGCCATCGCATTTGCCTGAGGGGCCACGAGAGCATGTTCACCAGTAAATCCATATGTTTTATTGAGGATTATCATAACTCCGCCAACAGTTGCCGCAGCAACCAAGGTTCCCAGAAATTTCCACTGTTGTTGTTTTGCAGGTGTTGTCCCCAGCCAGTAACCAATTTTTAAATCTGTAATAAATGCACCTGAAACGGATAGCGCAGTACATACAACACCACCAATAATTAACGCTGCCGTCATACCTGCGGTACCCTTCAATCCGCTTGCAACCATTACAACCGAAGCCAGAATGAGGGTCATAAGGGTCATTCCGCTTACAGGGTTTGTTCCAACAATGGCAATGGCATTTGCCGCAACAGTTGTGAAGAGGAATGCAATAACAGCCACAACAACAAGGGCAATTACCGCATGGAGTAGATTGTCAACAACACCAAGGTAGAAGAAAATAAATGTTACTATAAGGGTTGCAATAATTCCAATTGCAATTATCTTCATGGAGATATCCCTTTGAGTTCTTATTTCGTTCTTCTCTATTTTTGTTTTGCCACCCAGCTCTTTGGCTGCGAGTCCAAAGGCACTCTTGATTATGCCGGAACTTTTTATAATTCCGATTACTCCGGCTGTAGCAATACCACCAATACCTATATGTCTTGCGTAGTTTCTGAATATCTCCTCTGCAGACATGCTTCCTACAGTCTGAGCAAGTCCTGAATTCATTAAATCCAGAACCTGATCACCAAAAATCACATTCATTAAAGGGATTATTACAAACCATACCAGCATAGATCCAAGGCTTATAATAAATGAGTATTTTAGCCCGATAATGTAACCCAATCCCAGAACTGCTGCTCCGATATTTATCTTAAATACAAGTTTTGCTTTATCTGCAATAGCTACCCCTATAGGGGCAACTCTTGTTGTAAAGACCTCTGACCACAATCCGAAAGTTGAGACAATAAAATCATATGCTCCGCCTATTAAGCCACTCACCAAAAGTAGCTTGGCTCCCTTTCCGCCTGTCTCTCCGCTGACAAGAACCTGAGTAGTAGCTGTTGCTTCCGGGAATGGATACTTCCCATGCATCTCCTTAACAAAATATTTTCTGAATGGAATAAGGAATAGTATTCCAAGCACACCCCCAAGCAGGGAACTTAAGAAGACCTTTCCAAAGTCAACAGTCAGGTCTGGATATTTTGCCTGTAAAATATAAAGAGCCGGAAGTGTGAAAATTGCACCTGCCACTATTGCACCAGAACTGGCGCCGATTGATTGTATAATAACATTCTCCCCAAGAGCATTCTTTCTTTTAAGCGCACCGGAGATCCCCACTGCAATTATTGCAATTGGGATTGCAGCCTCGAATACCTGCCCAACCTTTAACCCCAGATATGCAGCGGCAGCAGAAAAAATAATTGTCATTAAGATACCCATCGTAACAGACCAGGGAGTAACCTCCGGGTATCTCTTTTCAGGTGACATAAGTGGTTTATAATCTTCGCCTTCTCTGAGCTCTCTGTATGCGTTTTCAGGTAGCCCTTTAGGTTTGCTTTCCTTTATTTCCATAATAAGTTTCAGTTAATCTCTCAAAGATATGAAAAATATGAATTATTCTTTTACCTTTGCACCCCATATGAATTCAAGAGGCAATCATATCAATTTAAGCAAAAAGCACAGACACGTCCGACGATGTGTCCTTGCGGACTTTTCATAACAATCTGCTTAAGATTGCCCGGTGCCCTGCGCCATCACAATAACCCCAGTATCCACATATTACCCCGTTTTTAAGATGAATGTCAGCATTGTTGTGGCAAATTCAAGCCATGCTGTCTATGCAGAGAGAATCTGCGAACTTATGTTTATCTCCGCACAGGAGAGAGGCACCGGTATTGCCAGAAGATCACCTGAATATATTGCAGGAAAAATGAGAGACGGTAAGGCCGTAATAGCAATTGATCAGGGAGAAGCTGTAGGTTTTGCATATATTGAGACCTGGAGCCATTGCAAATTTGTTGCAAACTCCGGCCTGATAGTCTCTCACTCTCACAGAAATACAGGGCTTGCCAGGAGAATTAAAGAGAGAGTTTTCAACCTCTCAAGAGAGCTCTACCCTGAGTCAAAAATATTCAGCATCACCACCGGTTTGGCTGTCATGAAAATTAACTACGAGTTGGGCTTCAGACCAGTCACATTTTCAGAATTGACTAACGATCCGGATTTCTGGAAGGGTTGTGAAGGTTGCCGAAATTACGATATACTTTTAAGAAATAACCACAGGATGTGTCTTTGTACAGGCCTTTTGTACGACCCATCCTATAAATCAATAAGATAATAATGAAAGAGAGAGTTGTTCTTGCATTCAGCGGAGGGCTGGATACATCTTTTTGCATACCTTACCTTAGTAATGAAAAGGGTCTTGAGGTTCATACCGTTATGGTAAATACTGGGGGATTTTCCAAAGAGGAGGAGAGGCAGATTGAACAGAGAGCCCTTTCATTGGGAGCAGCATCGCACAAGAGCGTTGATGCGTCAGAAGAGTATTACAGAAAAGGGATACGATACCTTATATTCGGGAATGTGCTTAAAAATGGAACCTATCCGCTCTCTGTAAGCTCAGAGAGGGTATTCCAGGCCCTTGCAGTACTGGATGAGGTCAAGAGACTTGGAGCGAATTATGTTGCACACGGAAGTACCGGTGCAGGTAATGATCAGGTTAGATTTGACCTTGTTTTTGAGGTGCTGGCCCCCGAAGTTAAGATAATTGCTCCCATCAGGGAGCTGTCATTGAGCAGGGCTCAGGAGATAGAATATCTCTCAAAAAACGGGTGCAACCTCTCTTGGGAGAAGGCAAAATACTCAATCAACCAGGGTCTTTGGGGGACCAGTATAGGTGGTTCAGAGACTCTCACCGCATCAGGAGTCCTCCCGGAGGAGGCCTATCCCTCTCCACTGAAGGTAAATCAAAGGCAGAAAATTAAAATTGGTTTTGAGAAAGGGGAGCCTGTCTCACTGGACGGTGAAACAATGAATCCTGTAGATCTTATTAAAACCCTCTCTCAGATTGCCTCACGATACGCTATAGGAAGAGACGTGCATGTTGGTGATACAATTATTGGAATTAAGGGCAGGGTAGCCTTTGAGGCGGCTGCTCCAATGATAATAATCAAAGCTCATCACTTGCTGGAGAAACATACTCTTACAAAGGGTCAGCTATACTGGAAAGAACAGATGGCCGGATGGTATGGGCAGCTTATGCATGAAGCTCAATACCTAGATCCATTGGCAAGAAACATTGAGAACTTCCTTGAGGATACCCAAAAGAGCGTTACAGGAGAGGTAGAGGTGGAGCTTATGCCATATCATTTCTCTATTTTGGGATGCTCTACAGATTTTGACTTGATGAGTTCAGACTTTGGACAGTACGGTGAGAAAAACTCATCATTTACAGGCGAGGATGTGATTGGATTCACCAAGGTTTTGGCAAACCCTTTGAAAATATATTACTCAGTACATAAAAATGGTTAAGGTAGCTATAGCCGGAGCAACCGGATACACAGGAGGCGAGCTGGTCAGATTGCTGATAAATCATCCGCAGGTGGACTTAAGGTGGCTCTTCAGCACCTCTCTTGCCGGCGAGAGCGTTTCAAGGATACACAGAGATCTCTGCGGAGAGTCAAATCTGAGATTTAGTGATAATATAGGAGAGCCTGACATACTTTTTCTCGCTTTGGGACACGGACTTTCCAGAGAATTTCTTAACAGGGGGCTCTCCGATAAGTGCAGAGTAATAGATCTGGGAAACGACTTCAGGATAGATTCTGAATACGGGAATGACAAATTTGTGTATGGTCTTAGCGAGCTATTTGATGACAACATCTCCAAAGCAAGACTCGTTTCAAATCCCGGCTGTTTTGCCACAGCGGTAGAGCTGGCACTTGCGCCGCTTGCCAAAGAGAGACTCCTTAGGAATGAGATTCATATTCATGCCATTACAGGCTCTACCGGGGCAGGAAGATCCCTCTCTCACACGTCTCATTTTAGTTACAGAGCGGGCAATGTGTCAATTTACAAGCCTTTTATCCATCAACACCTTGCAGAAATTGAGATGAGCCTTGAGTCAATTTCTGGATTGAGAATGCCAGCAATAAATATGATTCCGGTAAGGGGAGATTTTACCAGAGGAATTCTTGCAAGTATTTATACTGAAATTGATGAAAATCAAACTGTTGACAAGATTAGGGGGCTCTTTTCTGATTTATATTCCGACTCTCCGTTTGTGCACATATCTGATGAGGTCCTGAGTCTTAAAGAGGTAGTAAATACAAATAAGGCCCTTCTTCATATTGAGAGACATGGCAAATATGTATATATAACATCCATTATTGATAATCTTCTGAAGGGGGCTTCTGGTCAGGCTGTTCAGAATATGAACATAATGTTTGGATTTCCGCAGGATTTGGCTCTAAAACTTAAAGGAACAGCCTTTTAAAGATGAAAAATTTTGAAGTTTACAAATTATGGCCGGTAGAGCTGGCTAAAGGTCTCGGAGCAAAGCTGTGGGACAAGGATGGCAAAGAGTATCTGGATATGTATGGCGGACATGCTGTTATATCTATTGGGCACTCGCACCCCGGATATGTATCTGCAATTGCAGATCAGTTATCAAAACTGGGGTTCTACTCCAACTCAGTTATAAACTCTTTGCAGAGTGAACTAGCATCAAAAATGGGGGAGATATCGGGGTATCAGGACTACTCTCTCTTCATGTGTAATTCCGGAGCAGAGGCAAATGAGAATGCTATAAAGCTGGCCTCCTTCCAAACAGGTAAGAGTCGTTTACTTGCTTTCAAGGGAGCTTTTCACGGTCGTACCTCGGGTGTTGTTGCAGCTACAGATAATAAGGCTATCAGGGCACCATACAACAGAACGTCAAAAGTTACATTTATACCTTTGAATGATATATCTGCAGCTGAGAGAGAGCTGGCAAAGGGAGATTATGCAGCGGTAATAATTGAGGGAATACAGGGGGTTGCGGGGATAATTATGCCTCATGACAAGTTTCTGACAGATCTAAGACGCTTATGTGATAAGCATAAGGTTATTCTGATACTTGATGAGATCCAGAGCGGATGCGGAAGAACAGGCAGATATTTTGCGCACCAGTTTTCCGGAATCAGACCAGATATGATTACTGTCGCCAAGGGTATAGCAAATGGTTTTCCTGTCGGGGCAGTTTTCATCTCTCCAAAAATAGGTGCTGTTGCGGGGATGCTCGGGACTACATTCGGAGGAAACCATCTGGCATGTGCTGCTGCTCTTGCCGTAATTGATGTAATGGAAAGAGAGGAGTTGATGAAAAATGCAACCATAATTGGAGATTATATTGCAGAGAATATAGGAAATTCTGTTTCGGTAGCAGAGGTAAGGGGAAGGGGACTTATGTTGGGTATTGAGCTAAAAGAGGGGTATGAGAAAATTAAGGAGAGACTTCTTTTTCAAAAATTTGTCTTCACCGGCTCTGCCGGCAGCAATGTCATCAGGATCCTGCCTCCTCTAAATTTAACGATTAAAGAGGCAGATATATTCATTTCAGCATTTAAAGAATTAGAAAAAGAGATACAATGAGAGTTTTTACTAAAATGTCAGATATAGGTACAGTCGCAAATGCGCTGGACCTTGCCTGGGATGTTAAAATCAATCCCTTTAAAGATAAAGAGCTGGGAAGAGACAAAACACTCCTGATGATCTTCTTTAATTCAAGCCTGAGAACCAGATTAAGCACACAAAAGGCGGCAATGAATTTAGGAATGAATGTTATAGTCTTAGATATAAATCAAGGAGCCTGGAAGCTGGAGAGTGAACTGGGTGTAGTAATGGATGGAGATAAACCTGAGCATATTTTAGAGGCTATTCCTGTTATGGCCTCATATTGTGACATTATTGGGGTCAGGTCATTCGCAAACTTAATGAGCAGAGAGCAGGACTATTCAGAGGAGATAATAAGTCAGTTTATCAGGCTATCAGGTAAGCCGGTATTCAGTATGGAGTCAGCTATACGGCATCCGTTGCAGAGTTACGCAGACGTTATAACAATAGAGGAATATAAAAAGGTGCAAAGACCCAAAGTAGTTCTTACATGGGCTCCTCACCCCAGGGCACTTCCCCAGGCAGTTGCAAACTCTTTTGCAGAGTGGATAAACAATACGGAATATGAGTTTGTAATAACTCATCCGCAAGGATATGAGCTTGCAGATGAATTTACGGCAAATGCCAGGGTTGAGTACGACTGGAAAAGGGCGTATGAAGGGGCACATTTTATTTATGCGAAAAACTGGTCGGCCTATACGGGGAATAATTATGGCAAGATACTCCATATGGATAGATCATGGACAGTGGATAGCGAGAAGATGGCTTTGACTGATAATGCCTTCTTTATGCATTGTCTGCCGGTGAGGAGGAACATGATAGTAACTGATGAGGTTATTGACTCTGAATCATCAATTGTTGTCCACCAGGCTTCAAACAGAGTAGTCTCAGCTCAGGCTGTTATCAGAGAGATGTTGAAAACCCTTTAAGAAAAATGATATGAAAGTGCTCAATGTTGTTAAAATAGGTGGCAATGTAGTTGATAATCCTGATTCGCTGGAAAGGTTTTTGAAAATGCTGAACTTGATGGAGGGTCCCAAGATTCTTGTCCATGGAGGAGGTGTTCTGGCAAGCGAGATGTCAGCTAAGCTAGGGATTGAAACCATTATGAGAGAGGGTAGGAGAGTTACTGATCTTGAGACTTTGAAGATTTGCACAATGGTATATGCCGGATGGATAAACAAAAGTATTGTGGCAGCTCTTCAGAAGATTGGATGCAACTCTCTTGGTCTCTGTGGTGCAGATGCTGCAGTTGTTCCTGCAAAGAGACGCTCTCCAGAGCCAGTTGATTTTGGCTATGTTGGAGATGTTAATCCTGCAGAGGTTGACTCAGGATTTATAAATAGCCTGCTGGGAAGAGGTATTACACCAGTTTTTGCTCCTCTGACTTATGAGAGAAGTGGGAGCATCCTGAATACAAACGCAGATACAATGGCTTCATCTCTTGCAATAGCGATGTCTCACCACTACTATACCAGGCTGATATTCTGCTTTGAAAAGAGAGGTGTTCTGAGTGACTTTGCAGATGAGGAGAGCGTCATACCTCTTATAAATACCGGCTCTTATTTGCGACTTAAAAGTAGCGGCACTGTATCCGCTGGTATGATACCAAAGATTGACAACGCCTTTTCTGCCCTTAGTAGTGGAGTATCAGAGGTATTTATAAAGCATTGGTCTGAAATACTCGTTAATGGGGGTACAATGTTGAAAATATAATGACAGAATACGATTCAAATAGAATTGCTCTTGCTGCTGCAGAGCTTTTGAGAAAAATGGTAGTAATTCCATCATTCTCAGGCGAGGAGTCCGAGGTTGCAGATTTGATTGAGGCAAGGCTTAGGAGCGAAGGGGTTAATGTAAACAGGTGGGGAAATAATTTATGGGCACTGGCTTACCAGAGCGATGACTGTATGCCTGTTATTATGATGAACTCTCACATTGATACTGTACGAGCCTCATCATCATATACATTTGATCCGTTTAACCCGGATGGGGAGTCGGGTAAAGTAAGAGGTCTGGGCAGTAACGATGCAGGAGCATCGGTTGTTTGTATGACTGAGAGTTTTCTTCAGCTCAGGAGGGAGCGGCTTCCATTTAATATTATGCTGGCACTTAGTGCAGAAGAGGAGAACTCCGGCCCGGGCGGGATGAGAGCACTATTTCCTCTTTTACCGAAGCCTGCCTGCGCAATTATAGGGGAGCCGACAAAAATGGAGGCTGCAATAGCTGAAAGGGGACTTCTTGTTATTGATGCCGTTGCTAAAGGAGTGAGCGGTCATGCTGCCAGAGAGGAGGGTGTAAACGCAATACTGGCTGCTTGCAGAGATATTGAGAAGATAATGTCATTCAAATTTAATAAAGAATCCAATCTTTTTGGAGCGGTCAAGGTGAGCATTACCAGGATAGAGGCTGGCAGAGAGCATAATGTAATACCTGATAAGTGTCATTATACACTTGATATCAGGCCTAATGAGCTTTATTCAAATGAAGAGATATTCAGCACTCTGGAGGGGCTTTTAGAGAGTACTCTTAAAGCAAGATCTTTCAGTAATAAATGTTCTATGACCCCTGAGGGGCATGAACTTATTCAATGTGCCAAGAGATGCGGAATAAAGAGTTATGTATCTCCAACAACTTCAGATTGGATGCGGATATCTGTCCCTGCTATAAAAATGGGACCGGGTGATTCTTCAAGGTCTCATAAGGCAGATGAGTATGTTACTGTTGAGGAGTTGAGGATGGGTATTGAGGGTTATATGAATTATATTAAGAATTTAAATCTGCAGAGATGAATTTACTTTGGAGCAAAGGGGGAGACCCCCACCTAAAGGTGAGAGAATTTACAGTTGGAAGAGATCGCGAACTTGATATGCTTTTGGCAGAGAGCGATATTGAGGGTTCTATCGCCCATGTAAATATGATTAGCACCATTGGGCTGCTTAACGAAAATGAGGCTGAGACCCTTGTTAAGGAGCTTGAAATTATGGCAGATGAAGTGAAGAGAGGTGAGTTTGTATTAGAGGATGGTGTAGAGGATATTCACTCTCAGGTAGAGATTAATCTCACTAAAAGAGTTGGAGAGCTTGGGAAAAAAATCCACTCAGGGAGGTCCAGAAATGATCAGGTATTGGTGGACATTAAACTATTTCTAAAAAAGGAGATTAGAAAAATACTTAATGAAACAGACTCTCTGTTTGATACCCTAATTTCACTTAGCGAAGAGAACAGAGATGTGCTTATGCCGGGATATACACACAGCCAGATTGCAATGCCCTCCTCATTTGGACTGTGGCTGGGAGGCTATGCAGAGACACTCGCAGATGATTTATGGTCCCTTCTTGCCGCCTGGAATATTGCAGATCAGAATCCTTTGGGTTCTGCAGCCGGATATGGCAGTTCTTTTCCGCTTGACAGGGAGATGACAACATCGCTGCTTGGCTTTGGCAATCTTCATTATAACTCTGTCGCAGCACAGATGAGCCGGGGAAAGAGCGAAAGGGCACTCGCTTTTGCCTTATCATCAATAGCCTCTACATTGAATAAGCTGGCTTCTGACTCTATCCTCTTTATGAACGGCAATTATGGATTCATATCCTTTCCTGACGATGTTACAACAGGCTCAAGCATAATGCCTCACAAGAAAAATCCTGATGTCTGGGAGCTCGTCAGAGCTCATTCTAACAGAATTCAAAGCCTCCCAAACGAGATAGCTCTTCTTACAACTAACCTTACACATGGTTACCACAGAGATTTTCAGCTTCTGAAGGAGATACTGTTTCCGGCTTTGAAATCATCACAAAATATAATTGAGATGTCAAACTTCATGTTGGGAAAAATGGTCGTTAACAAAGAGATACTTAATGACAATAAGTATGATTACCTGTTTACTGTTGAGGAGGTAAACAGAAGAGTTATCTCAGGAATCCCCTTCAGAGATGCATACAGAGAGGTTGGCAATGAGGTAGAGATGGGTACTTTTAGTGCAGAAAAGAGGATTGCCCACACTCACAAGGGGAGTATAGGCAATCTTTGCACAAGCGAAGTAGTTTCAAAGTTTAAGTCAATCGCATCAATGTTTGGCAAGTAGAGAGTTGATTAGAATCCAATAGAGAATTCATATTTGCCAAATAGCAGGAATGCTATTGCCAGTGTCAGCAATACATTGAATGTTTGTGCAATAAGAAATGCAGCAGTATATCTGTTGTTCTCTTTTCCAAAGACCTTTCTGAAATCGGTCTCTAGGCCAATGGCTACAAATGCAACAGAGAAGAGTGTCTCTCTCAGGGCCTTTGCTGCTCCGCTAAGCCCTTTTGCTGTTGCCGGTTCAAGAAGGAAGCTGAAAACCACTGATGCCAGCATAAATCCGATAACAAATTTTGGAAACCTGTCCCATAAAACAGATGCAGAGGGTCTGATCTCTTTATTAGATCCCTTTAGAGACCAGTATATTGAAATAGCAAAGGCTGCAACTCCAAGTAGGGCATTTTGCGAAGCCTTTATAATAACGCTTTGTGATTCAGCGATATCTCCAAGGAATTTACCTGAAGCTACGACCGCTCCTGTTGTGTCAATTGTTCCACCAAGCCATGCTCCTGCAACCTCCTGAGTCAGGCCAAGCAGTTGTGCAAGATAGGGCATTATATACATCATCGGAACAGCAACAACCAACACCAGAGAAACCACAAATGACAGTTTCTTTGAGTCCCCTTTCATAGCTCCGCTGGCAGCAATAGCCGCTGATACTCCGCAAATAGACACGGCAGTTGATAGCAGTACCCCCATCTCCTTATCTATCCCCATCTTTTTAGCGAGCCAGAATGAGAAGTTCCATACCAGAACAATTACAATTATAGCCTGTACCATTCCCAGAGATCCGGCCTTCATAATCTCTCCAAAAATAATTGTCGTCCCCAAAACAACAAGGCCTGCCTTTATAAAGAATTCACTTCTGGCGGCTGGTTCCAGCCATTTTGGAAGACCAAAAAAGTTTCTGATAATCAGCCCTATTGCCACAGAGAAAAATACAGCCTCAAAACCGACCTGTTTTATTGGAGCGAGAGTGCTAATATATTGAGCTAAAAATGAGAGCCCGTAAATAAATATGAAAGAGGCAGGAAACCATTTCATCTTTACATCAAGCAACCATAAACCCACATAGCTAAGGCCAAAAATTATAAAAAATTTAGTCACCTCAAAGGGAACCTTTGCAAACCAGGCGGGGTAGCCATCAGGAAATTGATACTTCACCTTGCCTAATGAGGGTACAAAAATTACAAGAATGACTAGTATTGCACCCATAATGGTGGCAATCCAATCCTCATTCTTGAATTGCAAGAAGAATTTTTTCATTTTGATTAAGTTTTAGTAATTGTCGTTGAGTTGACACAAATATACCGTAAAAATATTTATAGTAAAACGGTTTACTAATATTATTTAAAAAAAGCTAACCAAATCTCTTTAGGTTAGCTTCTCTCTGTTACGGAGTTCTAAGTCTGTCACCGGCACTGTTTTTTACAGCCCTCTTCCATATTTCTGTATATCCCGGGAAATCGGGTGTGGGTGGTATTTTATCAGAGTGGCCATTATTCTTGAATGTCCCGTCTTGATTTTGCTTTTTTGTGTTGCCGTCAATATATTTCACCAGCAGATACTCGTCCAGCTTTTTCCATTTCCGGAATAGTTCATTTGCAGATTTAACCGAGAACTCTGTTGTCAGATCAGATACCTTCTCTGGGTTACTCTTGAGCATTTCAACAGCATTTTTGTCAATATCGGCCACCCTTGCCATAATCTCCTTCTCATGGGTATCAATTACAGACCTCACCTCTGCGCCTATATGGTTGTATCTAAGGTATGCAAACTGAGCTATTCTGTTTGTTATCCAGAACATAGAAGTAGGCGAGTACTCCAGCATTGAGCCATTACCCAAAGCATAGTTCTGTGATATTGCCTTGGAAGAGGTATATATTGGTGTAAGGGGAGATGTTGCCGCATCGTCAACGGCAAACCAGAAAATTCCGCCAATCTCATTTGGAATATTTGGACGAGACTCTCCGACAAACCAGAAGCCGGTCTGTTGAGTAGCGATAGCTCGTTCATTTATATACTTTTCTCCGTCAACATCAAATCCCATAGGTCTCCATCTGTATGGAAGCGAGTTTCCGCCAGCTCCTATATCCAGCGTCATATCCATAGCTGTTCCCTCATAGTGATCCCTCATCATATCTGCAACATCCTTCACGCTTAGTTTTGCTTTTGCCTTAACATAAAGAGGCATTCTGTTCCTGAGGTTGTGACCAAGTGCATAATCCAGATATTTACTCATATCCTCAGAAGAGTGTTTATTAAAAAAACTCCAGACTCTTGCATCGCAACCTCTTACTGTGGCTCCGTCAGCAGGTCCGTAAGTGTCTGAAAAGCTGAAAGAGTCATCATCTCCGCTGTAAAGCCCCTGCTCTCTGGCGTGTGAGATAACATCCGGAGCGTATATGCAATTTTCCGGGTCGTTTTTGGGAAATGTAGTTATTCTTGCCTGATTCGCATGGGCCGATATATATCCGTCCGGTATCCTTATGGCAACCCAAACGGCACCTTTATTCACATTCTTTCCGTTTACCATCTTTGGTGCCTTCCCAATTATCTCAAGGAACCAAACCTCTTTTTTGTCGGCAATTGAGATAGACTCACCAGAGGAGGCGTAACCATACTCATTCGCAAGAGTGGTTATGACATTTATAGCTTCACGTGCAGTCTTTGCTCTCTGGAGTGCGATATACATTAGTGAACCATAGTCCACAATGCCTTGAGGATCAAACTGAGTTTCCACTCCACCCCATGTGGATTCTCCAATTACCACCTGATGTTCATTCATATTGCCTACAACATTATATGTGTGAGAAGCCTGAGGAATTTTTCCCAAATACCTCTCTTTACCCCATTCAAAAACATCAAGCATTGCCCCTTTAGGATATTTTGCGGCAGGGTAGTGGA
>MKTA01000028.1 GCA_001897515.1 Bacteroidetes bacterium 41-46
TATCTTGAGACAGCACCTACTGCGAGCGTTGCAGAGAAGGACCTTTTCACGACACTTACAGGTGCTCAGACACTACTTGACGGTATCCACAGATACACTTACTATTATGGTGGTGCCCACGATAAATTTGGTCAGAAGGCAATTGACTATGCAATGGATTGTCTTGGTGAGGACTTCTATCCTACAGAGAGAGGCTATGGTTGGTTTGTTAGCTGGTACCAGTATATTGACCACAGAAACATCAACTCTGCCAATCTTGAGTATGTGTGGAGTTATTACTATGATATTATTCAGAATGCCAACCTGATTCTAGCAAATATTGATGCTATACCAGCTGTTACAGCTCAGGTGCCTTTGAAGAATAATATCAAAGCCCAGGCTTTGACCTACAGGGCATATGCACACTACATGCTTGTCCAGCTCTATGCTGACAGATATGACTTTGCTTCGGGAGCAACAAACAGCCATCTTGGAGTTCCTATCAGACTTACTCCTGATGCGGATCCTATCCCAAGAAGCACAGTTGCACAGGTTTATACTCAGGTTAAGAAAGACCTTACCGACGCTCTTACACTGTTTGCAAACAGCTCTGCGAGAGTTAACCTTTCACACATCAATATCAATGTTGCGAATGCTATTGCAGCCAGGGTTGCTCTTACTACAGGAGACTGGGCAAATGCAGTAACATACGCTAAGGCAGCCAGAACAGGAAGGACACTTGAGGCTGACTATGCTTACGGCTGGAACAAAGCTTCTACTGAGTGGATTTGGGGAGCTCTTCTTATTGATGAGCAGCAGACAAGTTATGCTTCATTCTTCTCTCATATTGACCCTAACTTTGGAGGATATGCAGCTCTTGGTAACCACAAACTTATCAGTACCTCTGTTTATAACTTTATGAGTGCAACCGATGTGAGAAAATCTCTGTTTAGACCAGTAGGAGCTAAGCCACTAGTTGGTTTCAAATATACAGGATGGGGAGATTGGACAAATGACTATCTCTATATCAAAGCTGGGGAGATGTATCTCATAGAGGCTGAAGCTGAAGCTCGCCGTGGTAACAACCCTGAGGCACAAGATGCTCTGTTTGCACTAATTTCAAAGAGAGATCCTGGTTATGTTAAGTCAACATTGACCGGAGACGATCTAATTGACCATATTCTGATGCATCGTCGCGCAGACCTTTGGGGAGACGGACAACGCTTCCTTGATATTAAGCGTGTAAACAAAGGTATGGACAGGAGAGATCTTGGACACAACCCTGCTCAGTGGAATGCTGCATCAAACTTCCCTGCTGGTGATAAGAATTTTGTATTCCTTATCCCTAAACAGGAGATGGACGCTAACCCTGAAATGGTTCAGAATCCTTTGTAGTCTTAGTTTCTCTAAGATTTAATAACTTTGTGCGGTCGGGAATTTTTCCCGACCGCATTTTTTTACTCTTGAAACTCTGATAAATTTCACTAAATTCGTAATCTTATATAATTGTGGACTATTACTTAAACTATTTTCTATGAACAAATTTTTAAAGATATCACTAGGATTAGCTCTATTAATGCTCTTTGCATCCTGTAAAAAGGATCCACCTCCAGTATTAAATCTATCTGTCTCATCAATAGAGGTTCATAATAACCAAGGTAGCGGAACGGTAAATATATCTGCAAACGCACAATGGAGCAGCTCCTCAACTGTAAGCTGGCTTACCATCTCCCCATCTAGTGGTAGCGGGGATGCAACTGTAACAATCACAGCACAGGATAATCTTTCAAGATCTAACAGATCAGGATCAGTTATTTTTACAATCGGACAAGAGGGAAAAACAAATTATTTAAAAAAGATACTATCTGTTAACCAATCACTATCCCAGCTTACTCTGGATCTTACTCAACTCTCATTTGAAAAGAGTGCCGGCTCAAAAACAGTAAAGATTACCTCAAATACAAAGTGGAATGTTACCATACCTTCTCAATCTTCCTGGTTAACTGCAAACTCTCTTACAGGTAATAATAATGCTGATTTAATTTTAACTGCCTCAGAGAATACAGGTGGAGACAGATCCTCTAAGGTGCTTGTAGCATATGGAGATACTGTCAGAACCATTGAGGTACTGCAGAAGAGGGCACTAAATAACAATCCAACACAGCCTCAGCTTTCATACCCTTCCAATAGTGCAACAGGTGTGTCAAGACTGGTCCAGTGCCAATGGAGTGCATCAACAGATGCCGACCAGGACAAGGTGAAATACTCCCTTGAAATATCGGATAACTCAGCTTTTTCTGGTGCAGACGGAAAATTCCTGAAAACTTATGACGCGGGTCAGATAAATAGTTTTTCTATACCAGAGCTTTTAAAGGAGAATACTAAGTTCTACTGGAGAGTAACTGCTTCTGATGATTTCCAGGGCAAGAGTACATCGTCTGTATTTAGCTTTACAACAGGAGCTGCAGGTGGCTATATGGATGGTGAATACAGGGTAGCATTCAGCAACTCAGCCGGAACCTATCCAAATGAGATAATATTTATTGGCGATGGTTATATTATTCCAGACTTTGTTGACGGAGGAAAATTTGATCAGGATATGGATGAGGGGATTGAGGCATTTTTTGCCGTGGAGCCATATAAGACTTACAGAAATCACTTTAAGGTATATAAGCTAGCCGCATATTCAAAGGAGAGCGGAGCAACTCAAACTGACAGGGGAATTGTTAAAGAGACTGCATTCAGTACTGTTTTCAAGGGTGGGTCAAGTATGGAGACAGATGATGTCAAGATATTTGAACTTGTTTCGCAAAAGATTCCGGGAATGCAGGATGACAATCCTTACTACTCAGGTATTCAGGGCAAGGTGCAGAATACTTTGATTGTGCTTGTGGTAAATGAAGACAGATACGCCGGCACATGCTGGATGTGGAGCGATGGCAGGGCAATAGCTATATGTCCAACAAGCAGAGACACAAGAGGAACTTATCATTACAGAAATGTTGTAAATCACGAAGCCGGAGGACACGGGTTTGGAAGGCTGGCAGATGAGTATATTACTTCGGCAAATAAGGATAAAACAATTACTGATACAGAGAAGAGCTCATTCCAGCAATGGGTTAAATACGGATTTTATCCAAATGTAGATCTTACATCGGATTTAAATGCCATTAAGTGGAAACATTTTGTCGGAAAAGAGGGCTATGCGGTTGGGGCTCATGAAGGAGCTTACTATTTCACCTTTGGTGCATGGAGACCCGAACCATCAAGCTGTATGATTGATAATAGACAATATTATAATGCCCCAAGCAGAGAGAATATTGTTAAGAGAATACTGAGAACTGCCGCAGGTGTGAGAGCCTCTGATTATTTAAACGGAGTTTTGACGCCTATTCAAAATGACCCGTATAATTTTAATGACTTTGTAAGCAGAGACGTTAAGAAGACTGAGGCCGCAACTCTATTCTATACAAAGAGCTATAATCCGTTGACATTCCAGCAGCTTGCACCTCCGGTATTAATAGAGGTTAAATAAAAATTTTATTTAAGTAATCTGCATCAGCATGAAGATCCTCCCCATCTTTGGTGGCTCCCCGCCCTCTTTAGGAGCCAATGTTTTCCTTGGCTGATACATATTACTAATAGAATAGAAATAGAGAAGAGGGTGACCAAAAATTATTTTTGGTCACCCTCTTTTTATTCTAATCCTTTAAATTACCTCTAAGTCTTTGTATTATTTATTCGTAGCTTACAGTTACGTTGTAAGT
>MKTA01000029.1 GCA_001897515.1 Bacteroidetes bacterium 41-46
AACCCAACTACATTTCAAAGACCCCGTTTGAAGGCTATGCCTTCATCTTTTTACCAAATCCACCTCCTTTGGGGGTGGTGGTTTAATGCTTTGCCCGATGCAGAACTTCCCGATGGTATTACTCCCGATGTGCAGCCATTATATGGAGCTACGGGAGAAATATTTCGCTATACATTGAAAAGCGAAACAAAGACAGCTCGAGAACTGAAAACCATTCAGGATTGGGTAATTGACCGTAATATACGCAGCGTTTCGGGGATAGCCGATGTGGTAAGTTTTGGTGGTGAAGTACGTTCGTTTGAAGTAAGCGTCAATCCAAATCGTTTGATAAGTTATGGCATTCAACCATTGGAATTATTTGAAGCCATATCAAAAAGTAACCTGAATGTGGGTGGCGATATTATTAATAAAAGTTCGCAAGCCTATGTGGTTAGGGGCATAGGTCTTATTAATGACATCGAGGAATTAGGCAACATAGTTGTTAAAAACATTAATGGAACTCCCATATTGGTTAAGCATTTGGCTGATGTAAAAGAATCGTGCCTGCCTCGTTTGGGTCAGGTAGGACGTATGGATGAAGATGATGTTGTACAGGGCATTGTTGTTATGCGTAAAGATGAAAATCCGGGTGAAGTAATTGCAAACTTAAAAACAAAAATAGAAGAGCTGAATACAAGTATATTGCCTGATGACGTAAAAATAGAAACCTTTTACGATCGTGAAGACTTGGTAAATTTAGCCGTTCGCACAGTAGGGAAAAATCTGCTTGAAGGCATTTTGTTTGTGACCTTTATCGTACTGATATTTATGGCAGATTGGCGAACAACGGTTATAGTATCCATCGTTATTCCGTTAGCCTTACTGTTTGCATTTATATGCTTGTATTTGAAAGGTATGTCGGCAAACTTGCTCTCTTTGGGAGCAATTGACTTCGGTATTATTATAGATGGTGCGGTCGTCATGGTCGAGGGTATTTTTGTTGCACTCGATAAACAAGCCCATCATCTGGGTATGGACAAGTTTAATTTGAAAGCAAAATCCGGTACTATACGAAATACCGCCAAAGAAATGGGCAAGCCTATATTTTTTGCCAAATTAATTATCATAACCGCACTTATCCCCATCTTTGCTTTTCAAAAAGTAGAAGGTAAAATGTTTTCCCCTTTAGCTTATACACTCGGATTTGCATTGCTTGGAGCATTATTGTTTACATTAACCCTTGTTCCCGTATTGTCAAATTTGTTATTAAAAAGGGATGTAAAAGAGAGATCTAACTTTTTTTTAAAATTCATTACCGATAAATCATTGAAGTTTTTCAAATTGTGCTATCGGTTTAAAAAGACTGCCTTAATCGCTACTGCCTCTGTTGTTGCCGGCGGACTGTTTATGTTTACATTTTTAGGGTCTGAATTTTTACCTCAACTTAATGAAGGTTCAATATATATTCGGGCTACTTTACCGCAAAGCATAGCATTAAATGAATCAGTTGAATTAGCCAATAAAATACGTCAGGATTTAACCCAATATCCCGAAGTGAAACAAGTGTTGTCGCAAACCGGACGACCGAATGACGGTACAGACCCTACAGGTTTTTATAATATTGAATTCCATGTCGATTTATTTTCTCAAAAAGAGTGGAAAAGTAACCTTTCAAAGTCGGAGTTAATTGAACAGATGAACAAGAAACTGGAATTTTATCCGGGAATTGATTTCAATTTCTCCCAACCAATAACCGATAATGTGGAAGAAGCAGCTTCGGGAGTAAAAGGTTCAATCGCAGTAAAAGTGTACGGAAATAATTTGTTTTTGACAGAAGAAAAAGCTACTCAAATATATGGTATACTAAAAACGGTTGACGGTATAGAGGATTTAGGGGTTATACGAAACATCGGGCAACCGGAACTTCGCATCGAGCTGAAAGAAGATAAACTGGCACTTTACGGGGTAACCAAGGAAGATGCACAATCCATCATCGAAATGGCTATCGGAGGAAAAACAGCATCCGTTTTGTACGAAGATGAGCGAAAATTTGACATTGTTGTGCGTTATAAAGAAGAATTTCGTATCAGTGAAAAAGAAATAGGTAAAATCATTGTTCCTACCATGAATGGCAGCTATGTTCAAATAAATGAACTGGCTGATATAAAAACAATGACAGGACCTTTGATTATTTTCAGGGATAATCACATTCGGTTTTGTGCCGTAAAATTTTCTGTACGAGGACGTGATATGGGTAGTGCCATAGCCGAAGCACAACAAAAAGTAAATGCTTCGGTAAAACTGCCGAAAGGATATACTATGAAATGGACGGGTGACTTTGAAAATCAGCAACGAGCCACAAACCGTTTACAACAGGTTGTACCCATCAGCATATTGATGATATTTTTAATCTTGTTTACATTGTTTGGTAATGTACGTGATGCGGGTTTAGTATTGGTCAATGTGCTTTTTGCAGCTATAGGCGGAATATTTGCCTTGTTGTTTACAGGTACTAATTTCAGCATATCGGCGGGCATCGGATTTATTGCTCTGTTCGGAATTTGTATTCAAAATGGGGTAATTATGATTTCTGTGATAAAAAGTAAACTCCGACAAGGCTTAACATTAGCCGATTCATTGGAAAAGGGAGTACAATCACGCGTTCGTCCTATTGTTATGACAGCAATGATGGCTGCCATCGGTTTGTTACCTGCTGCTATATCCACAGGTATCGGGTCGGAAGCACAAAAACCGCTTGCTATTGTGATTATTGGCGGATTAATTACTGCCACAATTTTGACCTTGTTTATTTTCCCTCTTGTTACAGAAAGTGTCTATAATCGAATTTTATTTAAAGATGGTAAGTTAAGTACAAAAAGATTAGGAAGATAATTTTAGTCTTTCAGCATACATGGATTAGTCAATACATAGTCCAGTTTATTCACTTTAAAATCTTATGCTTATGAATGATTTGTTGAAAACAGAGTTTTTCGGTCTGATAACCAAAAACTCGCAAGAGATTACTACCCAAGAAATTCAAAATGCCTATGGAATGCTTATCGCACATATAGATGCCATCAGCCAAGAGGATAACCTCAAAAACGTTATCAGGAAGCTGAACTTTACTCGTGCCGAGTTAGTATTCCTATCGACACAAATTCAGCACGAGCAGGGGGAAAAATGTCCTGAAATTTGCCTATCTTCAAAAGGCATTATCCTATCTTGACTCTGAAATTGACTTGCTAAAACTTACCTTGCAGCAGGCAAATCGACATTCCAGCAATACACAGTCCGATATTCCCAAAGTTTACTTTATCCCCAAATCGCAAGGTTTGGGGATTGACAGCATGGGCGAATTTGCCGTTTCATTTGAATTGTCCCAACAGTTTGTTGATGAAACAGGCAAGCCCGCTCCGTTTATTCATATTGCCAACGCCTTAGAACAAGCCTTCAATTTCAGCTTCGGGGATGCTTACAAGTCCAAAGCACGAGTATTCAAGTATAGTATTCCCCATTCTTTGTACTAAAATATCAGCAAGTTAAGCTAAAGATTTGTCATTGTTAAAAATACATAAACTTTTTAATTTCGACTTTT
>MKTA01000030.1 GCA_001897515.1 Bacteroidetes bacterium 41-46
TTTTTAAATGTTTAAGCTGTCCCTGCTACTGTTGATTTATCTTATTATTCTATAAAAGAATTAACGCTCTACTCTATTTATCGTACTACTTTAAATTGTACTTGTCTTCCAATATTTCAATGAACAAACCCAGATAAAAAACGGGACTTAAGCGTCCCTGTTCCGTTTGGGGAGTGCAAAGGTAGGCAAGATTTTTGAAATTCCAAAATTTTCTAGAAGAATTTTCTTTTTTCAGCAAACCTTTGCGGATTCAGGATGCAAAGATATGCACTTTTACCTCCAAACAAAAAATATTGAGAATAAAATTCCTAATTTTGCGGGATACAAAATACATCTAAATGGAATCCAAAAAGATTGTCATCATCCCTACATATAATGAGAAGGAGAATATTGAAAAAATTATCAGAGAGATACTCTCACTGATAGAAGGATTTCATGTTCTCGTTGTTGACGATGGATCACCAGATGGTACTGCCCTTATAGTCAAAGCCCTGCAAAATGAGTTTAATGAGAGAGTTCATCTAATCGAGAGGGCTGGCAAGCAGGGTTTGGGGACAGCATATATTACTGGTTTTAACTGGTCAATAACCCACAAATATGATTATATCTTTGAAATGGATGCAGATTTCTCCCATAATCCAAAAGATTTACCCAAACTTTATTACTCTTGTGTGGAGGGGGCTGATCTATCAATTGGCTCAAGATATTGTAAAGGAATCAGCGTAATAAACTGGCCGATAGGAAGGGTAATTATGTCGTACTATGCTTCTGCTTATGTAAGAGGTGTGCTTGGCATGAAAATATATGACACTACAGCTGGGTTTAAATGTTACAAAAGAGTTGTTTTAGAGACTATTGACTTTGATAAGATACGAATGAAAGGGTATGGTTTTCAAATTGAAATGAAGTACAATACATTCAAATTAGGGTTTAAAATATCAGAGGTTCCAATAATATTTGTTGACAGAACAGAGGGAACATCAAAAATGAGTAGCGGGATTTTTGGAGAGGCATTTTGGGGTGTATTAAAAATGAAAATGAGAAAAATCCATCCAAGGCAAATTGGTTAATAGATGAAGACGCTTATTAAAGATTGTATTATTGTAAACGAGGGCAATCTGTTCAAAGGCTCTTTGCTTATAGAGGACTCATTTATTTCTGCCATATACCGCTCTCCGAATACATTTCCCGATGCTGATATTACAATTGACGCTGAAGGATTATACCTTTTACCGGGATTGATTGACGACCAGGTGCACTTTAGAGAACCCGGCAATACACATAAAGCAGATATATCATCAGAAAGTGCAGCTGCAGTGGCAGGTGGAGTAACTTCATTTATGGAGATGCCGAACACAACCCCACCAGCTGTGACCTTAAAGCTTCTTGAGGAGAAGTATCAGATAGCATCAGAGACATCATATGCCAATTATTCATTTTATTTAGGTGGAACTAATTCAAATATTAAAGAGATATTAAGAGCAGACAGGTCAAAAATTTGCGGAATTAAACTCTTCCTTGGTTCCTCTACCGGTGATATGTTGGTTGACAATATTGAAGCCTTAGAAGAAATCTTTGAGAAGACAGACATCTTAATTGCCGTTCATTCAGAAGATGAAGAGATTATTAAAGCAAATATTAAAAATGCTGTTGATCACTATGGCGAGAAAATTCCTGTATCTCTTCACCCAATAATCAGGAGCAGAGAGGCGTGTATAAAATCCACCAAGAAAGCCCTGGATCTGGCAATCAGGCATAATTCATCTCTTCACATACTCCATATTTCTACAAAAGAGGAAATTGAGATGTTAAAAGAGGCTCGTAAATTAAATCATAATATAACCGGAGAAGTTTGCGTTCACTACATGTACTTGGATGATAATCATTATGACAATCTGGGAACCTTGATGAAGTGCAACCCTGCGATAAAGAGTTTAAGTGACAGAGAAGCAATAATATCTGCTGTAAAGGATGGCACTATTATGATTGTGGCTACAGATCATGCTCCGCACACAATTGGTGAGAAATCAAGAGAGTATATCACTGCACCCTCCGGCCTTCCCCTGATTCAGCATAGTTTCCAAATTATGTGGGAGTTGCATCTTAAGGGTCATTTTACTATTCATGATATAGCTGACAGAATGGCTCACTCCCCTGCCGAAAGATTCAGAATTAATAAAAGAGGTTTTATTAGAGAGGGTTACTATGCCGATTTAATGCTTTTCAACCCGAATAAACCTTATACAGTTTCCAAAGAGAACATTAAATACAAATGCGGGTGGTCTCCATTTGAGGGAACAACATTTAATTCATCCATAATTCACACCTTCGTCAATGGTATTCATGTATTTGATCAAGAAAAACTGACAGGACGCAAGGCTGGCAAACGAATATCATTTTCTATATGAACAACAGGGCAGACGCAGTAGTTTATCTTTCCATAATCGCTGCAGTAGTTTTTTGGGGATTCTCCTTTATCTGGACGAACTCACTTATTCAGCAAGGGTTTCCCACAATGGGAATCTTGTTATTCAGGATGACACTGGCTTCAGTATTTCTTTTAATAGTTTCTATATCAGCAAAAAAAATACAAAAACTTAAAAAAGAAGACTTTAAATGGTTTTTACTGCTTGTTTTTCTTGAGCCTTTTATCTATTTTATCGGTGAAACTCTTGGATTGAAAGCGGTCAACTCTCCCACCCTAAGTTCAATAATAATAGCGACTATTCCTATATTTGCTCTAATTCCGGGGATACTGGTATATAAAGAGAGATTAACCACAATCAACATTATTGGTGTATTCATTACTCTTCCTGGAATTTTGCTTGTAGTTTTTGACGGAGGAGCTATTTCAGTTGACCATTATTGGGGATTAGCATTTCTTTTTATTGCTGTTTTTTCTGCCGTGGGCTATACAATGGTGGTTAAGAGACTTGCGAACAGATACAACAGTTATACAATAGCAACTTACCAACACATCTTAGGAGCTCTGTATTTCTTGCCTCTTTTTCTTTTTTTTGATGCTGATAAGTTTACACTTTCAATGCTAACAACGGACGTTGTAAAGCCTTTGCTATTTTTAGCCGGGTTATGTTCCTGTGCTGCCTTTATTCTTTTTATAAACTCCATCAGGGCTCTTGGAATTGCGAGGTCTAATATATTTACATCTCTAGTGCCCGCTATATCTGCTTTTGGAGCGTATATGGCAGGTCAGGAGGGACTTGGGACATATAAACTTCTGGGGATTGCCATAGTTGTTTCTGGAGTAATAATTGCCCAGAGAGAGAAAAGGAGCAAAAGATTACCCAACACCCTTCAAGGTCAACTGAATCCTTAATCTTTTATAGTCTATCTCTAGCACTTTTACCATAAGTTGTTGCTGAAGTTTCACAACCTCATGCGGTGAAGATATAAATTTATCAGCAAGTTGAGATATATGAATAAGTCCATCCTGCTTAATTCCTATATCCACAAAGGCCCCAAAATTTGTTATATTGGTAACAATACCAGGTAAAATCATACCAGGCTTTAAGTCATCAATTGTATGAACTTCCTGCGAAAACTCCATTACTTTTGCAAGAGATCTTGGATCTCTTCCAGGTTTTGACAGCTCATCCATTATGTCCATAAGGGTTGGAATACCAACCTCTTGTGATACATAATTCTCAATATTAACTCTCTCCCTTAAGTCCTTTTCTGAAATAAGTTCAGTGAGCTTAACCTTATGATCGCTAGCAATTCTTTCAACCAGATGATACCTCTCAGGATGAACAGCTGTATTATCCAATGGATTTTGACTCCCGGGGATTCTAAGAAAACCAGCACATTGCTCAAAAGCTTTAGATCCTAATCGCTTAACCTTCAATAGCTCCATTCTGGACTTAAATGGACCGTTACTATTTCTGTGGTCAATGATGTTTTGAGCTATTACAGGACCAATACCTGAGACATAGCTAAGCAGATGCTTGCTAGCGGTATTTAGATTAACTCCTACTCTGTTCACACAGTTTACAACAGTCTCATCAAGCATCACTTTTAAAAGTGATTGATCTACATCGTGTTGATATTGACCAACTCCTATAGATTTTGGATCAATTTTAACAAGTTCGGCCAATGGATCCATCACTCTTCTGCCAATAGAGACTGCTCCCCGAACTGTTACATCATAGCCTGGGAACTCCTCTCTTGCAATAGGAGAAGCAGAATAGACAGATGCTCCATCTTCACTAACAGAAAAGACCTGTAAACCTTGAGGCATCGGAATTTTTCGGATGAATGATTCGGTCTCTCTGCTTGCAGTTCCATCACCAATGGCAATTATTTCAATCTTATAGGCCTCAATTAGATTTGATATCTTTTTGATAGCCTGAATTTTTTCATTTATAGGTGGGTGAGGATAGATAGTGTCATTATGAAGTAACTCTCCCTGTGGACCTAAACAGACCACTTTACACCCGGTTCTAAAACCCGGATCTATTGCCAGAACTCTCTTTTGACCTGCTGGTGGAGCCAGCAATAAAGCACTTAAATTTTCTCCGAATACCTTTATTGAGTCTATATCTGCTCTCTCCTTAGCAATTTTTAGCACTTCGTTCTCAATAGACGGGTGCAATAATCGTTTGTATGAATCTTCTATTGCAAGCTCTATCTGATATTTGCATTGTTTTGAACTGATGTTTTCAGTTAGAATTATTCTTTTTATTGAGTTAATAGAATACTCTTGTTCAATATCTAACTTAACAGTTAGCTCCCCTTCCCTCTCTCCTCTTAGAATTGCCAGTACTCTGTGAGATGGCATTTTCCCTATATTGCCAGAAAAATCAAAATAGTTTCTAAACTTACTATTCTCCTCAGATTCTATATCCTTATGTTTTTTAGAGAGTATTTTACCAAATTTAGAGTACTGTTCTCTAAGTACCTCTCTTACTCTTATATTCTCAGAAACCCATTCAGCAATAATATCTCTTGCACCCTCCAATGCGTCATCTGCGGATTTAACTTTATCGTTAATAAAATCTTCTGCAGAGATTAGAGGATTAGCTGTTTTATGTTTATAGATAAGCTCTGCTAATGGTTCTAGTCCATTCTCCTTTGCAATTGATGCCCTTGTCCTCTTTTTTGGCTTGAAAGGAAGATAAATATCCTCAAGTTGTTGAGAGTCTATGCATATATCAATATCTCTTCTGAGTTCCTCTGTGAGCTTTCCCTGCTCTGTAATTGAAGAGATTACTGTCAGCTTACGTTTGTCCAGATCTGAAAATCTTGTATAGAACTGTTTTATTTGGGAAACCTGTATTTCATCAAGTGATCCTGTTCTCTCTTTTCTGTATCTGGAGATGAAGGGTATTGATGAGCCATCGTTAAGAAGTTCAATACAATGTTCAACTTGCCATTTATAAATTCCAAGCTCTTTAGCTATAAATTCTATGTAAATATCATTCATGAGAAACCTTTTGTAATTGTTCTCTGTAAGCAGAAAATATTTTTGATTTTGAAACAAATCCTTTATAAACTCCATCTGAATTTACTACCGGAAGATTCCATGATGCGCTCTTTTCAAACTTAGCCATCACCTCTTCCATTACGTCGTTTTCATAAACAAAATAGTCAACAGGAAGAATTAATTCTGAGATGTCTGTTGTATCATATTTATCAGAATCAAACATTATTTGCCGAATATTATCCAACAGAATAATCCCTTTAAGCTTTCCATCTGAATCCAGAACAGGAAAGATATTTCTGCTTGAAGATCTTATTTGATTAATAACATCTCTTAATTTACCCTTTAAACAGAGTGTTTTGAAGTCGGTCTCAATTAAATCAGATGTCTTCAATAGAGTCAAAACAGCCTGATCGCTGTTATGTGTCAGCAGTGCCCCCTGTTTAGCTATCCTTTTTGTGTAAATTGAATATGGCTCAAATGTTCTAATGGTGGCAAATGAGATTGCGGATGTTATGATAAGAGGCATCAACAGTATATAACCCCCGGTTATCTCTGCAATCAGAAAGATTGCTGTCATTGGTGCCTGCATAACACCAGCCATTAATCCGGCCATTCCGACTAGAGCAAAATTTGCCTCCGGTAAATCATATATACCTAAAAGATTTATAGTCCTTGAAATAACAAATCCTGTAATTCCGCCTATAAATAGTGTAGGGCCAAATGTTCCACCTACTCCACCACCCGCATTTGTAAAAGACATAGCCCATACCTTAAAAAAGATTATCGCAGAAAAAAAGAGCGGAACGAACCACTCATAGGCGAAGAGTCCTGAAAATATACTTGGACCAATAGCTTCTGTTGAATTGTTGTTTAAAAGAGATGTCAATGATTCATAACCCTCTCCAAATAGAGGAGGAAAAAGGAAAATTAGTAAACCAAGTGAAACAGCAGAGATTCCCCATCTTTTAAACGGACTGACAATTGATGAAATTTTGTCTTCCATCTTTAGTGTCATTCTTATAAAATACAGAGATATAAACCCGCACACAACTCCAAGTAGAATGTAAAACGGGATGTTACCCATGCTGAATGGTAAGATTGAGTTGGCAAATACTACTTTATCCCCAAGGAAAAGGTATGAAATTGTAGTTGCAGTAACAGCTGACACAAGCAGGGGAAGGATTGAGGTCATAGAGATGTTGAAAAGCAGTATCTCAAGAGTAAAAAGAATGCCTGCAAGTGGTGCCTTGAAAATACCGGCAACTGCTCCTGCAGCCCCGCAACCCAGAAGAATTGTGATATGCTTATGGGATAGCCCCATCCATTTCGCTGTATTAGAGCCAATTGCAGCTCCAGTATAGACAATTGGAGCCTCTGCCCCAACAGAGCCGCCAAAACCTATTGTTAGAGAGCTTGCAATAACTGAACTCCAAGTATTATGTGGCTTAATTTTGGACTCGTTTCTGGAAATTGCTGTAAGAACTTTTGTAACGCCATGTCCAATATTATCCTTAATAACATACCTTACAAAGAGAAAAGAGAGCAGCATACCTATTCCGGGATAAACAATATATAGCAGACTCTCTGCAGGAGTGTTAAACCATCCCTTTAAAATCCATGCTACAAAATGGACAGCGTGCTTTAGGGTCACAGCTGCAATCCCGCTGCCAACCCCAACAATAACAGACATAATGAAGAGAAGCTGACTCTCTGGAAGCTCTCTGATCTTGCATAAAAGTTCTTTAAAAATTCTCCTAATTAAATCCATACACGAAATTACGAAAAAAGGCTGATAAATCAGCCTTTAACTTGTTGAGAAGGGTCTCATTATTACTCATCAGACTCTTCAGATTCTTCAGGGAAAGATCCACTTGAGTCGTCGTCTGGAAACTCATCCGGATCACCTCCATCAACATCAGAAGCTCCAGAACCAAATAGTTCATCTGTAGCTTCATCGTAATCATCAATCTTAACATCTACTTTAACCAGATAGACAGCATCAGGCACCTCTAGAGATATAGCATAAAAGAATGATCCATCTGGTTTATCAACCTTAAAGATATCTCCCATATAGTCTGCGTAGCCCCTTGGATATTTTTCCTTTAGGATAGCAAGCAATTCCGGGCTCAAGTTGTTGTAACTTACAACAGATCTGCGCTTTGATTGGTTAGGGGATGGCTTGACAGGTGCTTTGACTTTTGCAGTATTTGGTTTTTTCTCCATATATCTATGTTAACTTTTATTCGGGGTGCAATTATAGTGCAAAAAAATAAGTTTTTTACAAGCTTTTTTACTTTTTATTGAAAAAAAATGACTTTTGTTTTTGTTTCATTATAGGTTTTTTTTCTACAAACATATATTTCAATGTCTTAGGATCTATCCCTGAATAATAGATAACTGAAGATCTTGTCATAGGAGTTGGTGTAAAATCCTGGACTTGTTCTAATGCAATGTCTTTTAAATTAGGATTTTGAGCTAATTTTCTCATATCCTCCAGTTTGCAAGCAGGGTGGCTGGATATAAAGTAAGGAATAATTTTATGTCTAAGTCCTTCTTTTGATGTATATTCTGCAAACTCGTTCTTTAGCCTTTCAAATAGTCGGAAAGAAGGTTTTCCCATTGCTTTAAGCACGTGTTCTTCTGTATGTTCCGGAGCAACTTTAAACCATCCGGATGTGTGGTTTTTTATAACTTTTTCAAAATAATCTTTTCCCGAATCATCTATAAAACCATTTTCGTTCAAAAAAAGATCATATCTAATGCCGCTTCCAATAAACGCTCTTCTGATACCCTTTATTTCACATACTCGTTCATAAAGTTCAATTAATGAATTATGAGAGATATTCAGGTTAGAGCATATCCCGGGAAATATGCAACTGTCTCTTCTGCATACGTGGCATTTGGTTAAATCTATTCCTGACATCTTATACATATTTGCTGAGGGACCACCCATATCAGAGATAACTCCCTTAAAACTTTCCATTTTTGTAATCTTTTCTGCCTCTTTGAGAATAGATTTCTCTGATCTTGATTGCACAAATTTCCCTTGGTGTGCAGATATTGTGCAAAAAGCACAAGATCCAAAACATCCTCTATGAGTATTAATTGAGAACTTAATCATCTCATAAGCAGGAATATGTTTATATCCATATCTTGGGTGAGGTTTTCTGGTATATGGAAGATCATATATTTCATCAATCTCTTTAGAGGATAGCTGGGGCCATGGAGGAGTGACATGTACGAAAATGTCATTGTATGGCTCAATTAAATGTTTAGGACTCCATGAGTTTGATTCGCTCTCAATTATTCTAAAATTATCTGCAAAGACTCTACTGTTTTTTTTACATTCTTCAAATGAACCTAGAGTGATTGATTCACGAAAAAATGACTCAGCCTTATTAGAAATATATGCAATCTGATTTGTTCTCCTGATGACCTCTTCACTAACTCCTTCAGAAATTTTGTATGCTAATTCAACTATACTCTTCTCCCCCATGCCGTAAACTAGCCAATCTGCTCCTGAGTCAATCAAAACTGATGGCTTAATGCAGTTTTGCCAATAGTCGTAATGTGTAAATCTCCTTAGTGAGGCCTCAACACCACCTATCACAACTGGTTTATCTGGATATAGTTCCTTTAAGATTCTTGAATAGACCGTAACAGCATAGTCAGGCCTTCTCCCCGAGAGTCCATCGGGTGAATATGCATCATTGCTTCTTAATCTTTTATTTGCAGTATAATGATTTATCATTGAATCCATTACACCTGAATTCACTCCAAAAAACAGACGAGGTTCTCCCAATTTTTTAAAATCTCTAAGATCATCCCTCCAATTTGGTTGAGGGACAACTGCTACTTTATAGCCTTGATCAAGAAGTACTCTGGCAATTACAGCTGTCCCAAAAGAGGGGTGGTCAATAAATGCATCACCTGTGACAAGTATTATATCGGCGAAATCCCATCCTAATGCCTTCATCTCTTTTTTAGATGTCGGTATAGGAAAACAATCTGAAATTTTACTATCCATTTAATAATTACATCCTTTCCGGAAGTTCAATTCCCAGTATACTCATACCTTTTGAAAGAACTTTGGCAATAGTATCAATAAGAATTAATCTCTGCGATTTAACGTGTTCATTACTCTCTTTAAGAATTGTAACCTCATGGTAATATCTGTTGAATTCTTTTGCCAAATCATAGCAATAGTTTGCAACTATAGCTGGAGAGTGAGCCTCGCCGGCCTCAGCAATTTTAACAGGGAAATTATTAAGGATCTTAATTATCTCTATCTCAACTGGTACAATGTGTGCATTGGTAAACTTTATATCAATGCCACTCTCCGTAGCTTTCCTCAATATTGACTTAATCCTAGCATGTGTGTACTGTATAAAAGGGCCGGTGTTGCCGTTAAAATCAATCGATTCTTTCGGGTCAAAAAGCATAGTCTTTCTAGGGTCAACCTTTAGTATAAAATATTTGAGAGCACCAAGGCCCAGCATTTCAAATAACTTTTGTTGCTCCTGTTCTGTCATATTCTCAAGTTTTCCTAACTCAAGCGAAGTCTCTCTGGCAGTAGAAACCATATTCTCAATAAGATCGTCAGCATCTACAACAGTACCCTCTCTTGATTTCATTTTACCTTCAGGAAGTTCAACCATTCCATAAGAAAGATGGTAGATTGATTCTGACCAGTCAAATCCCAACTTCTTCAGAATTAATTTAAGTACTTGAAAATGATAATTTTGTTCGTTGCCAACAACGTAAATATGTTCGTCAAATCCAAATTCAGTAAATCTTTGATGAGCAGTTCCAAGATCTTGAGTCATATATACTGATGTTCCGTCAGATCTCAGTAATAACTTTTCATCAAGGCCGTCATTTGTAAGGTCACACCATACAGATCCATTATCTTTTGCAGCAAAGACACCTTTCTTAAGACCATTTAACACCAGTTCTTTACCTAACAAATATGTATTTGACTCATAATAAGTTTTATCAAATGAGACTCCAAGTCTTTTATATGTCTGCTCAAATCCTTCATAAACCCATCCATTCATTAATTGCCAAAGAGCGACGACCTCTTTATCACCGCTCTCCCACTTGACCAACATCTCCTGAGCCTCTTTCATCAATTTACTTGACTTCTCTGCCTCATCTCTATCCATTCCAGATTTGACAAGAGAATCAATTTCTTTTTTAAGCAGTTCATTGAAAATGACATAGTATTTGCCTACTAAATGATCTCCCTTTAATCCTGAAGCTTCAGGTGTCTCTCCATTTGATTCATTTTTCCATGCAAGCATAGATTTACAAATATGGATTCCTCTGTCATTTACAAGATTAACTTTTATTACCTCATGACCGTTAAACTCCAATAATTTTGAAACGGACCATCCAAGCAAGTTATTTCTTATATGGCCAAGATGAAGAGGCTTATTAGTATTAGGTGATGAATATTCTACCATAACTTTTTTTCCAGATACGGGTAATAGGCCCCAGTCATCTGAACTAGAGATTGCACTCAAACGCCCAAGCCAGTAATCATCTGATATTGTTAAATTTAAAAAACCCTTAACAACATTAAAAGAGGATATCTCTTTTACATTATCAAATAAGTATTTTCCAATATCTTCAGCTGTCTGTTCCGGCGACCTTTTTGATATCTTCAGTATTGGAAAAACTACTGCTGTCAGGTCTCCCTCAAACTCCTTTCTTGTTGACTGTACTTGAAGTAATTCACTGGATATATCAACTCCGTATAACGTTTTAACAGCCTTTGATAGATTTTCAGATATTAATGTTTCTAAATTCATTTCAGGTTATTGTTTATTGAAATATAATTTCATCTCCTTTTTTACTTTTGGAGAGAGGACAATCAAAGTAAACATTGTTGGAATAGCCATTAGTGCATAGGCACTATCAATCACTCCGACAACAACATCAAGAGATATCATAGCTCCGACAATAAGCATAGCTAAGAAGAAATAGTTATAAAGATGCGCATACATTGCTCCAAAAAGATAATTCGTACACTTAACTCCATAATAAGAGTATGAAAACATTGTGGAGAATGCAAATATTACTGCCATACCAAGCAAAAGATAGTGACCTACACCAGGAATGGAGAGTTGGAATGAGTTCATGGCCATCTGTATTCCTTGAAGCTGAGATACTTCATAATTGCCGTTAACTAAAATTGCCAGGGCAGTAAGTGTACAAACCAATCCAGAATCAATTGATGGTCCAATCATTGCAACAAGTCCCTCTCTTACAGGTTCAGTATTCTTTGAAGCCCCGTGCATCATTGAAGCTGTACCAACGCCTGCTTCGTTAACAAATGCAGCTCTTCTTGCTCCGATAACAATTGCAGATCCTGCTAGCCCCCCCAGTCCAGCCTTAAATTGAAATGCCTCCCTGAAGATTGAAGCAAATACATCAGGAACGAAAGATATATGAGTAATTAATATATATCCAACCAATAAAAAATAGAGGGCAACCATAACAGGAACAAGTCTGGATGCAACCCTGGAAATTCTCTTAATACCTCCTAAAACTACAAACGCAACAATCAGAGTCATACCGGTTCCAATTGAAAAACGTAATAGATTTGAGTTTTCAATTCCCATTGGAGTTGTTATAACAGTTGTTATAGCTTCTGTAAGTTGGTTGGCCTGCATCAGACACAAAGTTCCTATTAGACCAAATATGGAAAAAAAGACAGCTAATGGCTTCCATGAGGGTCCAAGACCCTCGGTAATCATATACATTGGTCCACCCTGTACTTCGCCTGCAGAGTCCTTTCCCTTAAACATAATTGTCAGTGTTCCTTCAAAAAATTTAGTAGCCATACCAACTACTGCGCTTACCCACATCCAAAAAATAGTACCTGGCCCTCCCATTGTTAATGCTACTGCAACTCCGGATATATTTCCCATCCCTACCGTTGAAGCAATTGCACTAGCAAGAGCTTCAAACGAACTAATCTGGCCTGGTGCATCATCCTCTTTTCTTCTAAGGGATCTAATTGCTCTGCCGAAGTATCTGAATGGAACAAACCCAGAATAGACAAGGAACCAGAATCCTCCGCCTATCAGTAATAGAAAAAGGGGCAAACCCCAAAGCCAATTGCCGAAGGAGACTATTAGACCTCCTACATTCTGGAATAAATGAGACATATAATATCCTGTTAGTTTTTGCAAAGATAATATTAAGAATCTAATGATTCTTCCAGATCATCCGATAAAGACAACTTTCGCGCTGATATACTGACGGAGGTCCCCTGTAACAGAAGAGATACGATTGTTACGAAAAAGACAATATCAAACATAGCCTGACCATTTTCAATTCCGGCTATTAGCGGATATGTTGCAAATACAATCGGTACAGCTCCTCTTAACCCTATCCAGGATACATAATGTCTCGCTTTCATGGAGAATCTTTTAAAAGGTGCCAGTGTTATGAATACTGCCAGTGGCCTGGAAATAGCAATAAGTGCAAATGATATGAGAATGCCTGGTACGGCTATATCAAGAAGTTCGTTTGGATTAACAAACAGACCTAATGTCAGGAAAAGAACTAATTGACTTAACCAGGCTATACTGTCAAAAAAAGTATATGCAGTAGGATCGCATTGAAATTTATTGTTGCCTATTACCAGCCCTGCAATGTAAACAGCCAGAAATCCATTTCCGCCAATCAACCCTGTAGCTGCCTGAGTAAAAAACAGTGATGCTAATAGCAGAACATGATACAAAGATTTATTGTCAGTATTCAATCTTCTGATAAAGAATATTGCAAGTTGAGCAAAAGCATATCCGCATACCGCACCTATAGAAAATTGAATCAGAAAAGAGGAGATAAAAGCTGACGCAGAGGAGTCCCCCGTAACCACCATTTCTAAAAAAATCAACATTAGCATATATGCCATAGGATCATTGCTTCCGCTCTCAAGTTCCAGCAAAGGTTTCAGATTCTCTTTTAAACGTATTCCCTTTGATCTTAATATTGAGAAGACTGAAGCGGAGTCTGTTGAGGACATAACCGATGCTAAAAGCATTGACTCGGCTATTGTTAAGCCCGGGAAAAATGATAGCATAGATGTAATAGCATATATAAGCATACCCGTGAAAAGGGTTGTCAGTAGCACTCCCAGTGTAGAGAGCAGCACTCCGGGAGCTATTACCGGTCTGATATCTTTGAACCTGGTATCCATCCCTCCAGAAAAAAGGATTATGCTTAATGCAACATTTCCAATGAATTGAGCTATGTACGGACTGTCAAATTTAATTCCAATTCCATCACTTCCGAAAACCATCCCAACTGTAAGAAAAAGTAATAGTAAAGGGACACCAAATCTGTAAGCTGCCTTGCCAGCAACAATGCTTACAAAAATTAACACTGAACCGATTAACAGAATATTCTCAGCTGTAAGTTGCATATATGCAAATATAATAAAAAAGGCCGGTAATAAATACCAGCCTTACAATCTGTAGGATAAAAAACCTATTTGAGACCTCTGTTTTTCAGTAGTGGCTCAATTCCAGGTTCCTTGCCTCTGAAATTCACATAGAGTGTCATCGCTTCGTCCTGACCTGCTCTTTCAAGAATCTCTTTACGCAACTTATTTGCCACCTCTTTATTGAAAATATCACCTGTCTCAACAAATGCCTGATATGCATCGCTATCCAGAACCTCTGCCCATATGTATGAGTAGTATCCAGCTGTATATCCGCCTCCGAAAGTGTGGCTGAAATATGTACTTCTGTATCTTGGAGGAATTTGGCTTATAAGACCCCTTTCAGAAAGAACTTTATTTTCAAATGCATTAACATCAAGATTAGCTGGGATCTCGTTTAAAATATGGTAATCCATATCAAGTAGAGAGGCTGCAAGATACTCTGTAGTAGCAAAACCTTGACCATATTTGCCTGCATTGACGATCTTGTCTATGAGTTCCTGAGGAATTACCTCTCCTGTCTGGTAATGTTTTGCATACTCTTTTAGCACCTGAGGTTCAAAAGCCCAATGTTCCATTATCTGTGAAGGGAGTTCAACAAAATCTCTTGTCATTCCTCCAACTCCGTAATAATTTACATTTTTCAGGAGGCTCGCCAAAGCGTGACCAAATTCGTGAAAATATGTCTCAACTTCGTCTGTACTAAGTAATGCCGGTTCATCGCCATTTGGTCTTGTAAAGTTTCCAACTATCAAAACCAGAGGAGCTACTCTTTCTCCATTTTTGTAAGTTTGTGAACGGAAACCGCTGCACCACGCACCACCTCTTTTAGCTCCGGGACGTGCAAACATATCCATATAAAGAATACCAAGATGTGATCCGTCTGCATCTTTACATTCGTAAACAGTTGATTCTGCATGAGGCATCGGCAAATTATTCAGTTGTGTGAAAGTTATGCCGAAAAGTTGATTTGCCACATAGAATATTCCATCTCTTACATTTTCAAGTTTAAAATATGGTCTAAGTTGCGAATCGCTTAGGTCAAATTTCTTAGCCATAGCCTTCTCAAAGTAGAACCTCCAGTCAGCTGCCTCAAGATTTCCTTTCAAACCATCCTCTTTAGCGATAGCGGACATATCTGAGAGTTCCCTTTTTGCAGATGCAAGAGCTGGTGTCCATAGCTGGTTAAGCAGATTATAGACATTGTCAATATTCTTCGCCATCCTTGTCTCAAGCTGATATTGAGCAAAATTATCAAACCCCATAATTTTAGCTCTTTGAAGTCTTAAATCAATCAGCTTTTTAATAACCTCTTTGTTGTCAAATTCATTATTGTTATTGCATCTGTTTAGATACGCATCAAGGATCTCTTTTCTAAGTTCCCTGTTTTCAGCCTGCTGAAGAAAAGGCATAATGCTAGGGTTATCAAGTCCGAAAACCCATTTACCAGCAGTACTTGAGTCCTTTTGTCCCCTATTGTAAGCCGCAGTTTTTAATGCCTCTGAAAGACCTGCAAGATCTGACTCGTTTTCAATAACAAGTTTATATGAGCCAGTTTCAGCAAGCAGATTTTGTCCAAACTGAAGTTGTAATACAGAAATCTCTTCATTAATCTTTTTAAGTTCGGCCTTTTTATCTTCAGGAAGGTCTGCGCCACTTCTGACAAAACCTTTGTACATTTCATTCAGAAGTCTCATCTGTTCGTCGTTCAGGCCAAGAGAGTCCTTCATGTTATAGACAACTTTTACCCTCTCAAAAAGTCCCTGGTTCAAGCTAATCTCATTAAAGTGTCTGCTTCTTAGAGGAGACAGCTCTTTTTCAAGAGCGATTACATCTGCATTGGAATCTGTCCCACTTATATGAGAAAAAACAGGAGAGATCTTATCTAACAGAGCACCAGCATTGTCATAAGCTACAATTGTATTCTCAAATGTAGGTGCCTCTACGTTGTTAACAATGGCATCAATTTCAGCTTTGTGTTGATTCATTGCCTCAACAAATGCCGGCATAAAATGCTCAATTTTAATTTTTTCAAATGGTGGAATTCCAAATGGCGTGTTCCACTCTTCAAGCAGCGGGTTTGTTCCGCCTTTTGGACTGCACGAGGTCAAAATTGCTCCTGCTACAATCATTGCAAAAAGTAGTTTTTTCATTAATGCTAGTTTATGGTTAATAATGTTTAGCCTAAATAGGATTTAAGAAGTTTACTTCTTGCACTGTGTCTCAGCCTTCTGATTGCTTTCTCCTTAATTTGTCTCACCCTCTCCCTAGTAAGTCCGAAGTGTTCGCCGATCTCCTCCAAAGTCATCTCAGTTGTTCCAATTCCAAAGAAATATTTTACAATATCTCTCTCCCTCTCTGTTAGTGTCGAAAGAGCTCTCTCAATCTCCTTATTAAGAGATTCGTTCAAAAGACCTCTGTCTGCGTTTGGAGAATCTGTATTGGGTAAAACATCTAGAAGGTTGTTATCCTCTCCGTCAACAAAAGGCGCATCTACTGACACGTGCCTGCCAGATACTCTCAATGTGTCTGCAATTTTTTCTCTTGGAATATCCAAAATGACAGCAAGCTCTTCAGGAGAGGGAAGTCTCTCATTCTCCTGTTCAAACTTTGACAGAGCTTTGTTGATTTTATTAAGCGAGCCCACTTGGTTTAGTGGCAATCTAACAATTCTGGACTGCTCTGCAAGAGCTTGCAAAATAGATTGTCTTATCCACCAAACAGCGTACGATATGAATTTGAATCCGCGTGTTTCGTCAAATTTTTCAGCTGCTTTTATCAATCCGAGATTCCCCTCATTGATTAAATCCGGAAGACTCAATCCCTGATTTTGATACTGCTTAGCTACCGAAACGACGAAACGAAGATTGGCCCTGGTGAGTTTCTCCAAGGCCTCTTGATCTCCCTTTCTTATTCGCTGTGCTAATTCAACTTCATCTTCAACAGTAATAAGCTCCTCTCTACCTATCTCTTGCAAATACTTGTCCAAAGAGGCACTCTCTCTGTTTGTAATTGATTTTGTAATCTTAAGTTGTCTCATGTATACATATTATCCTGCAAAGTTATAAAAAAATGGCAAAAGCAGCAAAATTTAAAGTCCCATGCCATAATATACAACTGAGCGATCCGGGTAAATCCCCTCTATCAGCAGAGATCGTCTGCTTCTCTGTATTACAGACTCAATGTCTGATGGTTTGGAGACTGGTGTTTGATTAACATATGTTATTACAAAGCCCTTTCTTATTCCGGTGTTTTTGAACTTCCCATCAGAAACAGAAAAAACCTCTACACCATTTTTTATAGATAATTTTGATAAAGTTTCTGGTGAGGCCTCTCTCAATTCTGCACCAAAGAGCTTTGTCAGGCCTCCTGCCCCATCGGAAATTAATCCGTCAGCCCCTGATTTGCTTTGCAACACTACTGAAACCGACAATTGTTTTCCTTTTCTAAGCAATGTCAAATCAACTTTATCTTTTGGTCTGTATTTACTGATTTGTTCCTGTACAGCCGGTCCTGAATTGACAACAACCCCGTTTATTGCAGTCAGCACATCCCCCTCTTTAACACCGGCTCTATCAGCTGCTCCATCTTTTACAATTTCTGCAATATACACTCCGGCAGTACCTGGTAAATCTTTAGCCTTAACCAAATCGCTGTCTATATCCTGCATAGATACTCCTAATAAAGCTCTTTGTACGGTTCCAAAGTCAATAATGTCCTCTACAACTTTTTTCGCAATAGATGACGGAACTGCAAAAGAGTAACCTGTATATGATCCGGTTCTTGATGCAATAGCAGTATTTATGCCAACAAGTTCTCCCTTAGTGTTTACTAATGCTCCGCCACTATTTCCAGGATTTACGGCTGCATCTGTCTGAATAAACGACTCAATTTTAAAATCCTCGCTTGAGGCGGGCATGCTTCTGGCCTTTGCACTTACGATACCTGCAGTTATAGTTGATCTCAAATTATATGGATTACCTATTGCCAGTACCCATTCACCAAGGCGTAATGCATCTGAATCCCCGAACGTAAGAAAAGGCAGATTTTCAGACTGAACTTTAAGTAAAGCTATGTCCGTTACAGGATCTTTGCCAATAAGTTTTGCATTATAAGACTTATTGTTCTCCAGCGTGACAAGTATCTCATCAGCTCCCTCTACGACGTGATTATTTGTAATAATGTATCCGTCAGATGTTATTATTACACCAGAACCAGAATTAACCTGATTTCTTGGCGTCATACCAGGGCTTCCATAACCAAAGAAGAAATCATAAATAGTAAATGGCTGCTCAACCCCTTTTTTTGTAACCTTAACATGAACAACTGCTTTAACTGCGGTCTCTGCAGAGTAGGTAAAATCCGGATAAAGTTGTTCAGAGAGTGTAACATTGTGAATAGGAACAGTTGAAAATTTGTTTGAGGAGACTCCGCTCTCTTTGTTTGTAAATTTAACAACTGCAAATGCTGTAAGGCCGCTTACAAGTGCCGTGGTAATTAAATAAACAAATACTTTCTTCATACGCTTCTGATTTTATGATCCGTCAAAATCAAATTATATGCCATAACTAATTTTTATTATCTTTGTTCAAAATTGAAAACATATGAAATTCGTTGTATCGAGCACTGAACTTCTGGCAAGGCTTCAATCGGTAAGCAGAGTTATATCGTCAAAAAATTCACTCCCTATTCTTGACAATTTTCTATTCATACTAAAGGATGGAAACCTCTCAATTACCGCATCAGATCTTGAAACCACGCTCAAAACAAGTATGATGATTGAGAATGTTGCTGAGGAGGGAGAGATAACTGTACCTGCTAAATTACTAGTTGACTCTTTAAGAGAGTTTTCAGACCAGCCTTTGGAATTTAAAACTAACGATACCACATCTATTTTAGATATCACATGGGCTACAGGAAATGCCAAACTACCATTTACTACAGCTGAAGATTATCCCTCAATTGCTGAAATAGATGAAAATGCCACTACTGTTGCAATTAACTCTCACATACTTCTTGAGGGGATAAACAGAACTCTCTATGCAACTGCAGAAGAGGAGCTTAGGCCAGTAATGAATGGCATATACTTTGACATAGACAACTCATCAGCTACCCTTGTGGCTTCTGATGCTCACAAGCTTGTTTGTTATACCAGAAATGACATAAAGTCAGAAAGCAGATCATCCTTCATTCTGCCAAAAAAACCGTCTTCAGTTTTAAAAAACATACTTGGGAAGGGTGATGAAGAGGTTGTAATAAGGTTTGACTCAAGAAATGCCACTTTCGTATTTGAATCTTTCAATCTGGTGTGCAGACTGGTAGAGGGTAACTATCCTGCATACAAGTCGGTAATACCTAAAAACAATACAAACAAGCTTATTATTAACAGGCTTGATTTTCTGAATTCAGCAAGAAGGGTTGCCGTATGCTCAAATCAAGCAAGTAGCCAAGTTAGATTAAAGCTGACTTACAACACATTAACACTTTCAGCTCAGGATCTTGATTTTTCAATATCTGCAAATGAAAACCTAATATGCCAGTACGAAGGTGATAATATGGAGATTGCATTTAAATCTACTTTTCTTATTGAGATCCTGACAAATCTTCCATACACAGATATTTCACTTGAACTGTCTGATCCATCAAGGGCTGCTCTGATACTTGCTGCAGGACCTGTTGATCCTCAAGAGGAGATTCTGGCACTCCTTATGCCTATGATGGTAAATGCCTAATTCAACTCCCTAATGAAGCTGAACTTAAAGAATCCTATTATATTTTTTGACATAGAGAGCACTGGACTCAATATTGCATCAGACCGAATTGTTGAGCTAAGTGCTCTCAAAATTTCTCCTAATGGAGATCAGGAGTTAAAAACCAGACGATTAAATCCAACGATACTTATTTCTCCTGAAGCACAGGCAATTCACGGAATTTCAAATGAAGATGTAAAAGACTGTCCCACTTTTAAAGAGGTGGCAAAAAGCCTTGCGTCATGGATGACCGGATGTGATTTTGCCGGATACAATTCTATCAAATTTGACATTCCAATGCTTGCGGAAGAATTTCTAAGAGCTGGAATTGAATTTGATTTTAGAAAGAGGAAATTGGTTGACGTTCAGAATATATTCCATAAAATGGAGCAGAGGACCCTATCTGCTGCATACAAGTTTTATTGCAACAAAGATCTTGAGAACGCTCACTCTGCTGAAGCGGATACGGTTGCAACTTTTGAAATTCTGGAATCTCAGCTTGACAAATATTCTGATAAGCTGGAGAACGATATTGAATTTCTCTCCAAATTCTCAACACGGACAAATTCCCTTGATTACGCAGGAAGAATTGTTTTAAACGAAAAAGAGGTTCCTGTTTTTAATTTTGGCAAACATAAGGGAAAATCTGTATTCAAAATTTTTGCAGAGGAACAGAGCTACTACTCATGGATGATGAACGGGGATTTTTCGCTTGACACCAAGCAGGTTCTTACAAAACTTTATAATGAGTATTTTCGTACTAGGTAAAGTTCTTTTTTACTATTTCAGCTGCTGATTTTCCAGCAACATAACCAGTAGAAAAGCCAATCTGTAGATTGTATCCACCGGTATCTCCGTCTAGGTCTAAAACCTCTCCTGCAAAGAATAGATTATTTATTTTTCTTGTAGCTAAGGTCTTAGGTAGAATCTCATCAAGGGACACACCACCTGTTGTAATTACGCACCTTTCAAAACCTGTATATGAAATTATTTCTAATTTCCAGCTTTTAAGAAAATCTGATATCTTATATATCTCACCTGGAAGTTTTTTTGAAAGAATTTTTGTTTTTCCAAATCCGATATAGTCAATGAAAATATTGACTAATTGTGCTGGAAGTAATCTTCTGAGCAGAGTTTCAAGATAAATTTTATCTTGTTGCCCAAATTCTCTTTCAATTCTGCTTATTAATTGATCTCTTGTTAGAGCCGGTTTTAAATCAATATCAATTAAGACTCTGTTACCGTCTGAGATTGCTTTTACTGCTTTTCGGCTAACTCTTAATCCAACAGGCCCTTCAAAACCGTTATTTGTAAACTCTGCATCTCCAAATTCCTCTTGCAGGAGATCCTTTCCAACTATCAATTTAACAGAGATATTCTTTAATATCAGACCTTTTAGTGATATGTTAAAATTTAATGGCATTAGGGCCGTAAGGGATGGGAGGCGTTTAATCGTCTTTATTCCCATGCTCTCTGCAAAAATGTAACCGTCACCATCTGATCCTGTTAAAGGGTACGAAAGGCCTCCAGTAGAAATTATGACCGCCTTAGAAAAAACCTCATTCAACACCCCATCTTTTTCATATAGTAATCCCGTCACTTTTAAATCTTTGGTTAATAATTTTGTTGCTTTTGAATTATAGGAAATATCAACTCCTAAGCTTTCAATCTCTTTTACTAGTGTTCTAACAACATCCTGAGATTTTCCAGATAGCGGATAGGCTCTCTCCCCTCTTTCAATGACTGTCTCCAATCCTATTTCGTTCAGAAAGCGCAGCAAATTAAAATTGGAAAAAGACTTAAATGCGAATTTAAAAAAATTAGGTTTGGGGAAAATATGTCTGGAGAACTCCTCCCACTCTCTTGTATTAGTAATATTACAACGCCCTTTTCCTGTAATCAAAATTTTTCTTCCGGGTCTCTCCATCTTCTCCAAAACAAGAACCTTCATCCCTTCACGAGCAGAAGAGATTGCAGCCATCATACCAGCCGCTCCAGCTCCGATAATAATAATGTCATAAGTAATCATAACACAAAGTAAGGTAAATAATGGTAACTTTGCTTCAAATATATTTAAATGAGGTTATCGGGATTTATTGCAGGATTTATTATTATGACAGCACTTTCATGTGCCGGAAAAACAAATGAAGAGGAGGTTCAAACTCCCGGACCGGGCTGTGAATATGCTTCATATTTCGGAGTAATATATAATGATGATGATGATTACAGTGTTAAAGTTAAATCCTTTTCAACACAGTCAAACGAAGGTAATAGAGACTGGATTAAACTTAACAACAATATAGAGTATAAGAGAGTAGTCTGTATGTCAACTAGTCACTTATCATATATTGAATCTCTTGGGGAGATAGAGCGGGTTGTTGGTGTATCAGGTGGACAGTATATCTCTAACAGCTATATTAAATCAGGACTTTCAAGTGGTAAAATAGCTGATATTGGTTATGAAGGATCTTTAAATTATGAACTTCTGATCTCATTGGAACCGGATCTTGTTCTCACATACGGAATTGAGGGTGAGAATAACCAATATATTGAGAAAATTAAACAGTTTGGTATTCCTGTTATTGCACTTGGTGACTATTTAGAGAACCATCCTCTTGGGAAGTTGGAATACATAAAGTTTTTTGGTGCAATCTTCAATAAAATGGAATTGGCAGATTCAATATATGAACATACAAAACTCAGATACATTAAACTTAGATCACTAACAGAAAAGAGTAAAAAAAGGAACATACTTATTAACGCCCCATGGAAAGAGGTATGGTACATTCCAGGCAAGAGTAGTTATATGAACATACTTGCAGAAGATGCAGGGGGATTGATATTGGGTGCAGAGGTCGGTAAATCATACACAAAGGCTTACAGTATTGAGGAGGTATATATCATGTCGGCGAAGGCTGATGTTTGGCTTAATCCTAATACAATATCAACTCTGAGTGAACTAAAATCAGTTGTCCCAATGTTCTCAAATATAACTCCGGTGAAAGATGGTAGAGTTTTTAACAACACTAAACTAAGCACCGCAGGAGGAGGAAGCCAATTCTGGGAGAGAGGTGTTATGGAACCAGACACCCTTCTAATGGATTTGATAACTATACTTCATCCAACATTGATTAAGGATCACAATCCTAAATATTATTTAAAGATTCAATAAAAAACCCCGTCTTAGTCTGACGGGGTAATTAACTCCATAATCTACAAGTAAACTGAAGGGGAATCCTCTCCTGTTATGACAGCTAAGCCATTCATTGCTAATGCGGCCATCTCATCTTCGCCTGGATAAATCTTTACAGGAGAGATAAATTTAACCATATCTGATATCTTCTCCATCAGCTTGGTATTATAAGCAATCCCTCCTGTAAGTAATACAGCATCAACATTTCCTGAGAGCACTGCTGCGGCAGCACCAATAGCTTTAGCAACATTGTATCCAAATGCATCAGATAATAAGGTAAAATGCTCATCACCTTCAGAGACTCTTTTTTCTACCTCATTAAATGAGTTTGTCCCCAGATGAGCAACTAATCCTCCCTCTCCTGTTATCATTTTCTTAACCTGGGAAAGAGTGTATTTTCCCGAGAAACATAGTTCAGCAAGTGCATAGGCCGGCAGTGTCCCTGAGCGCTCAGGTGAAAAAGGTCCCTCTCCGTTCAAAGCGTTATTTACATCAACAACTTTACCATTTTTGTGAACCCCTACTGATACACCCCCGCCAAGATGGGCAACAATAAGATTAAGGTCTTCATATCTTTTGCCCTCAGAATGAGCATACATTTTAGCAATAGCCTTCTGATTAAGTGCGTGAAAAATAGACACTTTGGGCAATAATGGATGTCCGCTTACTCTTGCTACAGGCTCCAATTCGTCAACAACAACCGGGTCTGCAATGTATGCCCTGCAACCAATAGATTCCTTGGCAAGGTTTGCAGCGATTAATCCACCAAGGTTGCTAGCATGTTCACCTGAGACCCCAATAGTCAAGTCCTCAATCATCCTTTCATTTACCTCATAAACACCAGATTGAATGGGTTTAAGCAAACCTCCTCTGCCTACAATAACTGATAATTCATTTATAGAAATGCCGTTATCAGATAAAGTCTTAAGAATAGCTTCTTTCCTAAACTCATATTGATCTGCTATTTTTTCAAATCCGGAAAGCTCTTCACTTGAATGTCTTATTGTATGTGTGAATACTTGCTTATGATCCTCAAATACAGCAATTTTAGTTGATGTAGAGCCCGGGTTTATAGCTAATATTTTATATCCCATAAGTCTATCTTGCAGTTAATGCCGCAAGGGCTATTGAATTTAGTTTAGTGTCAATACTGTCAGCCCTGCTTGAAAGCACACATGGAGCTTTTGCTCCTGCAACAATTGCTGCCTGGCGGCTTCCATTACACAATTGAGTATTAACTTTATAAAACACATTGGCAGATTCTAGATTTGGAAAAACTAAGCAATCTGCATCTCCGGCAACTGGACTAACAAGTTTCTTTACAGCACAAGCCTCTTGTGAGACTGCTACATCAAGAGCTAGTGGTCCGTCAACAAAACAGCCAGTTATCTGACCTCTATCTGCCATTTTAGAAATAATAGCAGCGTCAACACAGGCCTGCATTCCTGGGAGCATCTGTTCAGTTGCAGCAATAATGGCAACTTTTGGCTTTTGAATACCTAGTGAGTTGGCAGTTTTTACAACATAGTTGGTAATTGCTATTTTTTGACTTAAATCAGGGGCAGGTATTACAGCAATATCGCCAATTACGAGTAACTTATGGTACTGAGGATTATAAAGTACAGTTACGTGGCTAAGAACGGCCTTAGGAGGAAGAAGTCCCTTCTCCTTGTTAAGTATTGCCCTCATATACTTATCTGTGCTACACAAACCCTTCATTAAAATATCCCCCTCTCCTGAATTAACTAAATCAACAGCCATGGCTACAGCTTTCAGTTCATCATCATTTGGAACTATTCTAAAAATTGAGGGGTCAATTTTTTCTTGAGCACACACTTGTCTGATCATCTTTTCATCTCCGACGAGTGTAGCTTCAACAATTCCAGCTTCTACAGCCAACTTTGCTGCATTAATTGTGTGATCATCTACAGCCCAGGCCGCAATCAGGCGCTTTTTAGGTTTTGATCTTAATTTGTCGTAAATCTGTTCAAATGTTGTAATCATATATCAATTTCAATTTAAAAAATTCAAACCAGTTTCATTGTATCCTGCGCTATAACAAGCTCTTCGTTAGTTGTAACTGTAGCAATTTTTACTTTTGAAGTCTCTTTGGTTAGAATTACATCTTTACCTCTTACTCCATTATTTGCATCCTTGTTAAACTCTACACCAAGGAACTCCAGATGTGTTCCAACCATCTCCCTTATATGAGGATCATTTTCCCCGATTCCTCCTGTAAATACAATTAAATCACATCCGCTCATTACAGCTGTATATGAGCCTATATACTTTAAGACTCTGTAGTATAACAGATTTAAAGCAAGCATTGCCCTTTTATCTCCTTGAGATGCAGCACTTTCAATATCTCTTGCGTCTGATGATTTACCAAACACGCCAAGAAATCCGCTTTTTTTATTCAGAAGAGCATTAATCCCGGCAGCGTCAAGATTTTCTCTCTCCATTATATATGTAATAATACCGGCGTCAATATCTCCACTTCTTGTTCCCATAATCAGACCTTCAAGTGGTGTGAAACCCATGGACGTATCAACTGATTTTCCATTTTTAATAGCTGTTATTGAGCTACCATTACCTAAATGGCAAGTAATAACCTTGGAGTTTTCAAAATCAAGTCCGGCCAAGTCACATGCCTTTTTAGCTACAAACTTATGACTTGTTCCATGAAAACCGTATCTTCTAATTTTATGCTCCGTATAAAGTTCGTATGGTATTGCATACATGTATGCATAGTCGGGCATTGTCTGGTGAAAAGAGGTATCAAAAACTGCAACTTGAGGGACATTGGGCATCAAAGAGAGAACAGCTTCAATACCTAAAAGATTCGCTGGATTATGAAGTGGAGCAAGTTCACACAATTTTTTTATACCCTCAATAACATCAGCATTAATCAGCGTACTTTGTTTAAAAAGTTCTCCCCCGTGAGCCACTCTATGACCTACTGCATTAATCTCTGACAGTGATTTTAGCACGCCTAATTTTTCATCTATAAGAATGTCAAGAACCTTTTTAATCCCTATCGTGTGATTTTGGATTGGAGTCTCTGTCTCAAATTTGTCTCTACCTTCAACTCTGTGCGACAAAATACCCATGTCAAGTCCTATTCTTTCAACCAAGCCTTTTGCCAATAATTTAAAATCAGATTCACTTTGCATATCAAGCACCTGGTACTTTAGGGACGAACTCCCGCAGTTCAATACTAGAATAATCATTACTGTTAATTTTTATAATTTTGTTTAATTTTCGTCTAAAATCGCACAAATATAGCAAATAAGGGCTCATTTTAGTTATAAATCGTCATATATTTCAACATTATAACTAATAAAAATGAGCAGGAAAGACCCATTACTTAATGTCTCGCTCTGCTATTTTGCAGGTATGCTTACAGGCTCTGCAATTAATCCCGCTTTTAACCTAATTGTAGTTGCTTGTTCAACCTCAGCAATTGCCTGTGCAGCTATGGGGTGGATATACTCTAAAAGTCCAGTAGAAATAAAAAACAGAATGAATGAAAGATTATTCCATTCAACCATTCTGTTGTCATTTTTTCTTCTGGCCCAGTTAAATCTATCTTTATGCGGATACCATTACAAAATTACAAAAATTACTTCATTTCCTTCAGGGAAAATGAAATATACTAAAATGATTATTGAAGATGTAATAAAAAGAGATTCTAACAAGACTATAGCTAATGCATTTAACATTGACTATCAGGAAAGAATAAGGTTAAATTTTAAAAACAATAATCTAGAGATTGAGCAAGGAGACACAATTTTAGGTACTGTATACATCTATCCTGTACTTAAAAATACGGAGGCAAAAGGCTTTGCGAAATATTTGGCTTTAGACGATATTTACTCAATAGGTCACATTTATCCTAAAACATACAGAGTGGCCAAAGAGATTAACTGTTCAAATATCTTTAGTATAAGAGAAGTTAAAAAGGCTTATAAGAACTTTATTAATTCTATAGTTAAAGATAAAAAACGGGTTGGAGTGATTATTGCTTTAACAACTGGCTATAAGGGGGAGATTGAATCTGATGTAGTTAGGTCTTTTTCGGCTTCAGGAACAATGCACTTAATGGCAGTTTCTGGTTTACACGTAGGATTCATTCACACTATACTAACATGGATTTTTATCATTTTAGGCAGGAAAAGAATGGCTTTATTATTAAAGAGCTCTTTAATAATTTCAATTATATGGACCTATGCTGTTTTTACAGATTTGCAACCCAGCATATTGAGAGCATCAATAATGGTGAGCTGCTTAGAAATCTCTAAGATTACCTCGCGGGTTAATCACAGTTTGAATAGTTTAGCTTTTGCCTCTCTAATGATATGTATTATAGATCCACTTGCATTCTTTTCTGTAGGATTTAGGCTTTCATTCGCGGCAACATTGTCAATTATAATTTTTCAACCTATAATATATAAACTGTTTATTCCAAAAAATATAGCCGAAAAGTATGTCTGGAGCAGTCTCTCTCTTTCGCTCTGCTGCCAATTAGGGACACTACCGCTTACTTTATACTACTTTGGAAGTTTTCCAACCTATTTTTTGCTGGCAAATTTAATAACAATACCACTTAGTGCTCTAACGATAGTTTCTGTTCTGGCGACTATTCTATTTCAAAACACATTTATGTCCGGCATTACTGTTTATGCACTTGAATTTTTCAGTACAGGTTTAGTTTGGGTAGTAAACACAATTGAAAGTCTACCCTATTCAACATTAAATATTAAATAGTTGTGGCAATCAAAACCACTGATACAATTGCAACTGCGACACCTATCCACTGTCTCAAAGAAAAACGTTCTTTAAAAAACAACACTCCGGCAAGAGCAGTAAGCATCACTACAGATGCATTGTGAACCGGAAATACCACAGAGCCTCCCATTAACCCAACATTAACCAAAATCATTTTTGATACCAAAAAATTGAAAACTCCCATTATAGATCCCCATATCAATGGTTCCCAAGTAAAGCGGCTCCCTTTTATTTTTTTTGACATATCAAAAATAATAGTAAGTACCCCAATAATAGAAGCAGTAGCAAAAATGCCCATCAAGAAAAGTTCTTGAGGATTCTCAATAGATATATATTTTTTATTTACAATCTCCATTGATGTATCTATCAATCCAGAAACAATAAAAACAGAAACGGGTAGATAGAGAGATTTAATATTTACTTTTTCATTATTACCCTTAAATAGTACTAACGCAAAAGAGATTAGAGCCAGTACTATTCCAATAATTTTCACAACAAGCCACTCGTTTTGTCCTAAATATAATATTCCTACCATTACAGGAATTACAACGGCCATTTTATTCAATGCTGTAGTAATGCCAATACCTGCCTTTACAGTAGAGAAAGACATTAGAACAAATGAGAAGATAAACAGAAATCCCACCCATAAAGATGAGTAAATCAGCTCTCTAGACATTACAGAAATTGAAGCAAATGGAGATTCTCCATAAGATATTGAGGTTAATATAAGCGCAACAATATAATTAATCGTTATTGCCTGGTACTTATTAATGTTTTTGGAGTTAACTATTTTCAGGGAGAGAAACATCCCTATTGCAAATAGAATATGAATTATTAAATAGAAAGTATTCATTATTGTTTAATTCAAAATAATTCTGCGAAGATAAACTTTAAATTATTTACTTTTGTGCCCGTCATTTCAAATTCAATTTTTATGGGCGGACTTTTCGGAGTAGTATCTAAAGAAAGGTGTATAACAGATCTTTTCTATGGAACGGATTATCACTCGCACCTCGGTACGAGACGAGGTGGTATTGCTACAAGAAACAGAGAGGGTCATTTTTCCAGGTCAATTCACAACTTGGAGAATTCTCATTTCCGCAATAAATTTGAAGATGAACTTGGGAAATTTGACGGGAATGCGGGTATAGGTGTTATCAGCGATACAGACCCTCAGCCTATGATTCTTAATTCCCATCTTGGGAAATTTGCTGTTGCAACTGTCGGAAAAATCATAAATATTGATAAGTTAGAATCGGATCTTATAGTTAAAGGGAAAAATTTCACAGAGCTAAGCTCTGGTAAAACAAACCCTACTGAGCTAACATCTGTTCTGATAACTGAGGGCTCAAACTTTACGGATGGAATCAAGTATGCTCAAGAGAGAATAAATGGCTCATCATCTCTGCTTGTATTGTGTTCTGATGGTATAATTGCCTCTAGGGACAAATATGGTAGAACTCCTCTTATTATTGGTAAAAAAGAGGGGGCATATTCTATTGCCTCAGAAACCTGTGCATTTCTAAATTTAGGATATGAGGATGAGTACTATTTAGGTCCGGGAGAAATTGTGCTTATTACAGAAGATGGCTACAGACAGCTCTCTCCTCCAGGAAAAAAAATGCAGATATGCTCATTTTTATGGGTATATTACGGATATCCTACCAGCTCATATGAGAAAATCAATGTTGACGATGTAAGATATTCATTGGGCTATCTTTTAGGCAGAAAGGACACTACTGACCTTGATATATCTTCTGCCATACCTGATTCTGGCACCTGCATGGCTATAGGATTTGCCAGCGGGAAGGGAGTCCCTTACAGATGCGCAATGGTGAAATATACTCCTACTTGGCCGAGGAGTTTTATGCCATCAGATCAAAGTATAAGAAAGCTCGTAGCCAAGATGAAGCTAATCCCGAATAAGAGTCTTCTGAGGGAGAAAAAAATTGCCTTCTGTGATGATTCAATAGTCAGAGGTACACAGTTAGGGGACAACGCCAGGACACTTATTGATTATGGAGCAAGCGAGGTTCACATTAGAATAAGCTGCCCTCCGTTGGTTTATCCATGTCCTTTCCTCAATTTTTCTGCATCCAGATCCCCTTTGGAGTTAATCACCAGAAGATTTATTCAACAGAAGGAGGGTTTTCATGACATGAATCTTCACAAATATTCTGACAACACTACTGAAGAGCACAGAGAAATGGTTGAATACATCAAAAAAGAACTAAAACTATCTAGTTTACAATTTAATACTATTGAGGATCTTATTTCATCAATCGGTTTGAGTAAATCATCAATTTGCACGCACTGTTTTGATGGATCAAGCTACGGATTTTAGAGACTGAAATATTGTAAAATTTTGGTATTTAAGATTTTTAATTATCTTTGTTATGTATAATTAAATTTCTTAACCTTATTCACTTCGGTTCTTATGAACATCTTTGTTTCAAGTTTGAGTTTCCGCGCTAAAAAAGAGGATTTAGCCGAACTCTTTGCACCATATGGCGAAGTAACATCCGCCAGAATCATCTTCAACCGCGAAACTCGTCGCTCTAAAGGCTACGGATTCGTTGAAATGCCTAATGAGTCAGAGGGCAATGCAGCAATAGCTGCACTGAACGGCTCTGAGCATATGGGTCGTACCATAAATGTTGCTGTAGCAAATGATAGGCCACCCAGAGAAGAGTAGAACATATTAAAATTTAAAGAGGCCGACTATAAATTCAAATAGTCGGCCTCTTTTTATTTAGTACTCAGTTTTACTGAACTAGTTTCATCTCTTCAATAAGGTGTCCGGCGCCTGCTATCTTATCAATAATAAACAGGACATACCTTATATCCAATGAAATGTTTCTGCAAATCTCTGGATCATAAACTATATCAGACATAGTTCCCTCCCAAACTCTGTCAAAATTAATACCTATAAGATTACCGTCAGCGTTAAGTACTGGGCTGCCCGAGTTCCCTCCGGATGTATGATTTGAAGCTACAAAGCATACGGGTATTGTGCCATTAACCTCCCATCTTCCATAATCCTTGCTTTTATAGACATCTCTCAATTTCTGAGGAATATCGTAGTCATAAATTTCCGGATTGTCTTTCTCCATAATCCCCTCCAAAGTTGAATAATGCTTATAATATATCGCATCTGACGGGGAATAGCCCTTAACCTTTCCGTACGTTATTCTAAGTGTTGAGTTTGCATCAGGATAGAAACTTCGTGCTTTATTATACTCCATCTGTCCTTTCATGTAACTTCTATAAAGAAGAGATAATCTTGTATTAAAATTATCCAGTTCAGGTTTTATTTTTTTATTGAAAAAGTCATTGAAATAAAGGTAAAACTCCATAGCAGAGTCGTTTGTAAACATATCTGGAGAGACTCCGTTTTCTATTTTTGATAGTATTGACTCTTTTGAGGCAAATGCTGATGTGTTGAAAATATGATCTACAATTTTTTCAGTGGAGCCATATTTCACTAACATTGATTTAAAATATTCAGGTTGAAAATCTTTAGGGATATTCTTTTCGTATTGAACTAATAAAGCTTTAAATGACCTCTTGTCTATACTTTCATGATAGTCTTTAAAATGGCGTTCAACTAATTCCTTAATATTTCTCGCACTTACCTCTGGAGACATTTTTGAGTTTCTCAATATTGCACTCTGAATTGAACCGGCAAATCTTATTATCTCATTTGAATTAATTGCCTCACTATGGTAGTCGTTGACAAAAGAGTAGGGCTCCATATATTTGTAAATATTTGCTAGAGAATCTACTACACCCGAATAGGCTGATTTTGAAGAGCTCCATTGAGAAAACCTGTTTTCAAATTCTCTTTTCTTATTTACAGTATTCATTTTTATAATTCCCTTAGCCTCTCCTTGCCATTTCTTCCAGGCATTTGCAACAGATGCATTTTTTGAAGCGTACTTAATCCTCACCTCTTGGCTGGCATCCATCTCTTCTCCCTGTATATCAAGTCTAAGAGATCTCAATTTTATTTTGTGCGGATTTGAGATATCAGATATATATTTTACTGCTTCACTATGAAGGTACTGCTGAGTTCTGCCTGGAAACCCATATACCAAAGTAAAGTCATTTTCATTAGTTCCAGATGTTGAAATTGAGAAATACTTCTTTGGCTTATATGGGACATTATCTTTAGAATAGGGTGCCGGTTTGTTATCCTTCCCTGCATAAATTCTGAATAGTGAGAAGTCACCAGTATGTCTGGGCCACATCCAATTGTCAGTATCTCCTCCGAATTTTCCTATAGAAGATGGAGGTGCTCCTACCAATCTTACATCTGTGAATGTTTCATATACAAAAACAAAGTATTGATTGCCATAATAGAGTGCTTCTACTCTTGCATCAAAATGGTTGCCTTTTGTTGCCTCCTCAATTATTTTAGCAGAGTTTACCTTAATAATCTCCTGTCTGTCAGTTTCGCTCATATTGTTACTCACTCCTGAAAGAATCTTCTTGGTAATATCGTCCATCCTGACTAAAAATCTCACTGTCAACCCCCTGTTAGGGAGTTCCGCATCTCTTGACATTGCCCAAAATCCATCTTTTAAGTAATCATTTTCAATGCTGCTATGAGATTGTATCTGACCAAAACCACAGTGATGGTTAGTAATAAGCAAACCCTCAGGAGAAATTAGTTCTCCTGTACAACCTCCACCAAAATGGACAATTGCATCCTTTAGTGAAGCACTGTTGATATCATACAGATCTTTAGCTGTTAATTTAAATCCATTGTTTCTCATATCGCCTATTCTCTCTTTGATCAGCGACGGTAACCACATACCCTCATCTGCCTTAACAACTGCAAATGAGAAAAACACCAAAAGGGTAATTAAAATTGATCTCTTCATTTAATATTAGTTATAATTATTGTGCACTGTCTACAAACTTACGAAATTTTCTTACTTTTGAAGAAAAGAGGAGCTATGAATAAATTGGCTAAATACATTGCCGGTATTGCAGGTGCGCTAGTTATTGGTTTCCTGGCATGGTTTTTTGCTGACATACTGGTTTACATATTGATTTCTGCAGTTTTGTCTCTTATTGGCAAACCGTTCATGATTTATATGTCAAAAATCAAATTTAAAGGGAGATCTATTCCTGTAAATTTATCAGCGGCTTTTACTCTGGTTCTTATTATGGGCCTTTTTTTTAGTTTCTTCCTCTTTATTGCACCACTGATAGGCGAACTGATCGGTTCTGCCAGCTCTATGGATATGAATACTTTAAACGAAAAAATCAGCGTTCCTCTTGCAAATTTTAATTCTTATCTGCACGAAACATTTCCAGGACTAGGCAATGATTTTAAAATTGAAGATATCATTTTTACCGAATTTCAAAAGCTTGTGAACGCAGACACAATAACACATTTTTTCTCATCAATAACATCATTTCTATTTGACTTTGCAATAGGGGTATTCATTGTCTCTTTTATCACATTCTTTTTTTTAAAGGAACAGGATATGTTTTCAAACATGGTTTTGGCACTTTTTCCTGATAAATATGAGCAAAATGTTAAACGTGCACTTGATTCCATTTTTAACCTTCTTGCCAGATATTTTATTGGAATATCTCTTGAGACTGTGTTGATTACAATTTTAAATGGTCTTGGTCTTTACTTAATTGGAGGAGTACACTTCTCTCTGGCAATTGTCTTAGGATTAATCGCTGGAATACTGAATGTTATTCCATATATCGGTCCCTGGCTTGGAGGTATAATTGGAGTATTAATCTCAATGACTGATATAGGTCTGAATATTCCGGATGCTGGTATGGTTATTATTACATTAAGCCTCATATTTTTTGTAACTCACATGATAGATGTCTTTCTATTTCAGCCATATATTTACTCAAATAGCGTTCAAGCCCATCCTCTAGAGATTTTTATTGTAATACTTATAGCTGCAAGCATAGGCGGAATTATTGGAATGTTGGTTGCAATTCCAGCCTATACAGTTATAAGAGTTTTCGCCAAGGAGTTCTTTTCAAACTTCAAACTAGTTCAAAAGCTAACTGAAAAAATTGAATAGGAATTAAAAAAGTTTCATCTAACTGAAATAATAAAAAGAGGCTGACCAAAAAATGGTCAGCCTCTTTTTAATTAGACTTATAGTCATCTTATCTCCTTCCTGCTTCAAAAATTGCGTTATATTTTTCATATCCGGCTTTGAAAGCATCACTCTTTTCACGGAATCTAAAGTAAATATTCTTTAGATATTCAACAACAATTGCCTTAACATCTTCATCCTGTGCTATTGAGTATGCCTTTTCAAATGGCTCTATTGCCAGCTCCAGATAGTTCTCAAGTTGCTTAACCATCTCTTCATACTTCTTATCATCCATCTCATCTGCCGCTTTTGTTTGAATGTCAACAGCAGTATCGTAATAAGTAGTTCCAACAGCAAATGCACCGAATACATAGTTTGGATCAACCTCAACTGATTTATTGTAGCATGCAATTGCCTTCTCAATATTGTTAAGTTTCTTCCATACATTACCCTCTGCATAATATAACGAAGCGTTTGCTGGTTCATTCTCCTGAGCTTTTCTTATTAGATCCAGAACTTTGTTTGGATCATCATTTGTTTCAAGGTACAAATTAATAAGAGATACCAGGATGCTTTGATTGAGTGGATATTTTGTAAAACCGGCCAGAAGAATCTCCTTTGCTTTGTCCATGTTTTCTATCTTCTTGTATGCCTCAGAGAGGTTAGAGTAAAGATCTCCATTAGAGTCAAATTTATTTGACAGAGCCATTTCATAGAACTTGATGGCTCTCTGCGCATCACCATACATGTTGGCTGTCAATCCTGTATAGTACATCATTGTAGTATCAGGGTTGTTAACAAGTGGATTTACACTAATTAGAACTGTCTGTTCAAAGTTCTGCGAAGCTGATTTAAAATCTCCCAGAGTATAGCTATTCATACCCTCGTTATAATAACGAGTCTTCATTTGGTTAAGTCTGTCAACAATATCTTTGTTTTTTGAACCATTTGCCGTTTCAGCTATCTTCTCTATAGACTCCATTGTTTTTTTCAGAAGGTCTCCCTCCATGTAAGGCTTTGTAACAACCCATGCGGCAAGTGAACCATCAGGTCCATAATAGAGGTCCTTGTCTGCATACGAGTCAATATTATAATTCTCACCATTAACATTTTTTGTAGTAGATGAAAGGATTCTCTGATCCTTAAGAATTACTTTGATTTCAAGCTGAGAAGCCCCAAGCCATATCGTTTTTACCGGTGCATCATAAATAGAGGCATAGGCGTCTGACATCTTAATCCATGTTGTTGGATTAGTTGCTTTCTTAGGATTGTCAGCATCCTTTTGTGCCTTTTCAAGATCTTTTATTGCCTTTTCGGCATCTTTGTTTTGAGCGCCCAATGAGATTGATAAAATCAATGCTAGGGCAAGTAGTAGTTTTTTCATTGAGATTTCGATAATTTGTTTAATCGTAAATATTTTTGTTTTATTCTTCCTCTGTTTCAACGGGCTTCTCCTCACTCTTATTTACTCGGCAAACAGCTGCAATCATGTCACCTTCCCTGAGATTAATCAGTTTAACACCCTGAGTTGCTCTTCCTGCTACTCTAATATTCTCAACTGCAACTCTTATTGTTATACCAGATTTATTTATAATCATCAGATCATTTTCATCTGTAACATCCTTAATTGCAATTAAATCGCCAGTTTTATCAGTGATATTAATTGTTTTAACACCTTTTGCACCTCTGCTTGTGATTCGATAGTCCTGCAAGTCTGATCTCTTACCGTATCCGTTCTCGCTAACAACCAGTATATGCTTCTCTTCGCTCTCGCTGTCAGTAGTATCTACACAAATCATACCAATTACCTCATCCTCTTCTGAAATATTGATTCCCCTTACTCCTGAAGCAGTTCTGCCTATTGCTCTTACGTCCTCTTCATTAAACCTGACACATTTCCCCTCTCTGGCCGCCAATAGTATATCACACTTCCCATTTGTCAGTACAGCTTCAAGCAGCTCATCGTTCTCCCTTATTGTAATGGCATTAACTCCATTGGTTCTAGGTCTTGAGTAGGCCTCTAGAGAGGTTTTTTTGACAACACCTCTTTTTGTTGCCAGAATAATGAAATTATTATTTATATACTCTTCATCATTTAGCTTTTTAACATTTATATAGGCCTTTACTTTATCGTCCGGATCAATATTAAGCACATTTTGTATTGCTCTGCCCTTTGAAGCCTTGGATCCTTCCGGTATCTCATAAACCTTTAACCAGAAGCATCTTCCTTTTTGTGTAAAGAAGAGCATAGTACTGTGCATATTTGCAACATAAATATGCTGAATAAAGTCTTCATCTCTTGTTGTACTACCTTTAGCTCCTACTCCGCCCCTGTTCTGTATTCTGTACTCAGCCAAAGGAGTGCGTTTAATGTAGCCTAGATGTGATATAGTTATTACAACATCCTCATCTGGATAGAAATCTTCCGGATTGAAGTCCTCTGCAGATGGCTGTATTTCAGTCCTTCTTGAGTCTCCAAACCTGGTCTTTAGCTCTGTCAACTCATCCTTAATAATCTGCATTTGCAAAGCGACATCAGCAAGGATCTCTTTTAGGTGATTGATTAACTTAATCAACTCGTCGTACTCGGCCTGTAGCTTTGATCTCTCCAAACCTGTCAACTGCCTTAGCCTCATTTCAACAATTGCTGTTGCCTGTATCTCTGAAAAAGCAAATCTCTCAATAAGTCTGTTTTTGGCCTCATCTACTGTTTTTGACTCTCTTATAAGCGCAATAATCTCATCTATGTGGTCCAGAGCTCTTAAGAGTGCCTCAAGAATATGAGCTCGCTTCTCAGCCTGCTCCAGCTCAAACTTCGATCTCCTAACGACTACATCATGTCTATGGCGAACATAGTATTTAATGAGCTGACGAAGGTTGAGCAATCTTGGACGACCGTCAACCAGCGCAATATTGTTTACTGAAAAGCTTGATTGTAATTGTGTATATTTATATAGGGTATTAAGGACTACATTCGCAACAGCACCTATCTTTAGTTTAATAACTATCCTCATCCCTTTGCGGTCGCTTTCGTCATTTATGTATGCTATCCCCTCTACCCTTTTCTCCTCAACCAGTTCCGCAATTTTTTCAATAAGTTCGCGTTTATTAACCATATATGGTATTTCAGATACTACTATGGTCTCTCTTCCGCTTTCACTAACCTCTATCTCTGTTTTCGCTCTGACAACTACCCTGCCTTTACCAGTTTCGTACGCATCTTTTATACCCTGTATTCCAATTATTATTCCACCTGTAGGGAAGTCTGGTCCCTTGACACTCTGTAACAACTCTTCTGTTGTAATGTCGTTATTATCTATATAAGCAGTGATAGCATCCACAATCTCTCCCAAATTGTGGGGAGGCATATTTGTTGCCATTCCCACTGCTATGCCGGATGCTCCGTTTAAAAGCAATAACGGGGCCTTAGCCGGTAATACAGTAGGTTCCTGTAGTGAGTCGTCAAAGTTAAGTTTAAAGTCAACAGTATTCTTATCCAAATCTGCCAGTACCTCTTCTGCAATTTTCCTGAATCTCGCCTCGGTATATCTCATTGCGGCTGCAGAATCACCGTCAATGGATCCAAAATTTCCCTGTCCATCCACAAGCATATAGCGCATGCTCCACTCTTGAGCCATCCTCACCATTGCCTCGTAAACACTTGAATCTCCGTGGGGATGGAATTTTCCCAATACCTCTCCCACTATACGGGCCGACTTTTTATATGAAGCACCTGATGTCAATCCTAATTCAGACATACCAAAGAGAACTCTCCTGTGAACCGGTTTCAAACCATCCCTAACATCCGGCAGCGCACGCGAAACAATCACAGACATAGAGTAATCTATGTATGCGCTTTTCATTTCGTCTTCAATATTGATTTTGATTATTCGCTGGTTATTTTCAGACTCTTGTATCATTGTAGCTTTATCTTTCCTTGAAAAAAATGAGGTGTAAAATTAGGAATAAAAAATAGATTGAACAAATTGAAATTCTATTTGTCTAAAATGAGTAAATTTGCACATTATTCCACAATTACAAGATGAATCTTATACTATCAAATGAACTAAATGAAATAATCTCATACAGCAGAGAAGAGGCGATGAGAATGGGAAGCTACACTATAGGGGTGGACCACCTGATACTTGGAATAATAAGGCATCAGGACAACGCTGCTTTTGAAGCCATTATGAGTTTCGGCATAAATCATAAATTGCTCAAGTCCAAAATTGAAGAGCAGCTTAAAAGCGGACAGGTTGTTCCTTTTGATCAGGCTGAAAAGTTAAATTTATCTAAAGGAGCAGAGAGTGCTTTAAAGATAATGTACCTTGAAGCAAGATCATTAAAAGAGTCAAAACCAGGACCTCTACATCTCTTCTTGGCTCTTCTAAGGAGTGAAGAGGGGGTTGGAATGGCCATCTTAAGAGAGCATAATATGACCTATGACAGAGTTAAAGGAGTTATAAAAGGTGGCGAAGCAGGCAAACCTGTCTCCGGTACTCAATATGAGGATTCTTTCAATATCGGCCAGGAGGGAGATGGCGACGCCAGGTCAAAAGCTTTTAAATCTCCTAAGACTCAAAGCGATACTCCGGTTCTTGACAGTTTCGGATTTGACCTGACAGCGGCAGCAATAGATGGCAAGCTAGACCCTGTAGTTGGAAGAGACCGAGAAATTGAACGGCTGGCACAAATATTAGGTAGAAGGAAAAAAAATAATCCTGTTCTGATAGGTGAACCGGGAGTTGGTAAATCCGCCATAGCTGAAGGGCTTGCTCTAAGAATTGCGCAGAAAAATGTTTCAAGAGCACTTCTTAACAAGAGAATTATAACATTGGATATAGGCTCAATAGTGGCCGGGACTAAGTATAGAGGACAGTTTGAAGAGAGAATGAAATCAATTCTTAATGAGATTACAAAAAACCCTGATTTAATTCTCTTTATTGATGAGCTGCACACACTTGTAGGTGCGGGCGGAGCATCGGGTTCACTTGACGCAGCGAATATGCTAAAACCAGCTCTTGCAAGGGGTGAGATCCAATGCATAGGTGCTACTACACTAGATGAGTACAGAGAGTTCATAGAAAAAGATGGTGCACTTGAAAGACGTTTTCAGAAAATAATGGTCGATCCTACTGATTTTGAAGAGACTCACATAATCCTGCAAAATATTAAGGAGAAGTATGAAAAGCACCATAATGTTAAGTACACAGATGAGGCTCTTGTAGCATGCATACGACTATCTCAAAGGTACATTACTGACAGATGCCTTCCTGACAAAGCAATTGACGCTTTAGACGAGGCAGGGTCAAGAGTTCACCTTATGCACCTCAAAGTTCCTGATTTCATAACTCAGATAGAGAAAGAGATTGAACCAATCAGAGTTGAGAAGAGGCTGGCTGTAAGTCAGAGTCAGTATGAGAAAGCTGCTCAGTTAAGAGATATAGAGAAACAAAAAATAGAGGAGTTGGAGATAGCTCAAAATAAATGGAAAGAGGAACAAAATCTTCATCCTCAAATTGTTGACGAAAACGATGTTGCACAGGTTCTATCCATGATAACCAGTGTTCCTATTCATAAACTGGCAGAAAAAGAGGGAGATAAGCTTGCCAGAATGGGTGAAAATCTTAAAAGAAGGATTATTGGCCAGGACGAGGCGGTTGACAAGATTGTAAGAGCAATTCAAAGAAACAGAGCAGGTTTAAAAGACCCAAACAAACCTATTGGTAGCTTCCTGTTTTTGGGACCTACCGGGGTTGGAAAAACACAACTAGCAAAAATTTTAACAGAGTACCTGTTTGATTCTGTTGATAATCTTATAAGAATAGACATGAGTGAGTATATGGAGAAGTTTGCGGTTAGCAGACTTATTGGAGCTCCTCCGGGCTATGTAGGTTATGAGGAGGGTGGACAGCTAAGTGAGAAGGTGAGAAGAAGGCCATACTCTGTTGTTCTTCTTGATGAAATAGAGAAGGCTCATCCAGATATTTTCAACTTGCTTTTACAGGTTATGGACGAGGGCAGACTGACTGACAGCAATGGACGTCATATTGATTTCAGGAATACCTTAATGATTCTGACTTCAAATATCGGTAGCAGAGAGGTTAAGGATTTTGGTGCAGGATTGGGCTTTTCCAATGCAACCAAACGAAATGTTAACGACAATACTAAAAACATCATTGAGAAAGCACTTAAGAAGACCTTTTCACCTGAGTTTCTCAATAGGCTGGACGAGCAGATTCTTTTCAATACCCTTGGCAGAGAGGATCTATGTAAAATTATTGATATTGAGCTGAATGATCTTCTTAAAAGGATTGAGTTGGCCGGATTCTCTTTAACCATTACTGAAGAGGCAAAGCAGTTTGTTGCAGAAGAGGGGTATGATCCTCAGTTTGGAGCAAGACCACTCAAGCGAGCCATACAAAGAAACATTGAAGATCTCGTTGCTGAGGCAATTATTAGCGGAAAATTCAAAACTGGTGATAATTTGCTTATTGATATTTCCAAAGAGTTGTCAGACAATACTCTTAAGAAACTTCAGGTTACCCTTAGTTCTTAAAGTGTAGAATTTTTTTTGAATATTATCCGGAGTTAGGTCTAATCCCTCTCTCCGGATTTTTTTAATGCTTAATCTCTCAAAAGTGCTCTTGTCAATATAGAAAGTTTGCTCCCCTGTCTCAGAGTGTTTTTTGAATCCAAGTGCAATGTATGAATCTCCTCTAGACCATTCGGCATCGCAATATGTCATGACTTCTTGTGGGGATACATCCTTTACAAACTTATTAAGCAACTTACTCATACCTCCAGCCACTCTCACTCCAATGGCGGTAGTATGCCTTATCCACTCATATGACTTTACATTAGCCTCACCCCTATCCATTACTCTGGGTGAGGAGAATGAAGAGACTGCCAAGATTCTGTTTTTAGCTTTGTCAATAAGTGCATAGTTGTATTTTGCACCAACTCCGCCTAAAAGATGGTTTTGGTTATGAAAACTTCTGGCTATTGAGGTATTGATTTTCTCTACTATACAATTTCTTGCATAAAAGGATTCATAAATGCCGGAAGAGACTTTTATATGACTCTCTACTATCTCTCTTTTCTTTATCCATTGGTCTTGATGGAGAATGAAGGTTTCAATGTGGGTTTTTAAATGATGGTTTAGAATTGCATACTCATCAAACGGAATCAGACAAACATTTATAGAACCATTATTGATAGAGAAACATTTGTTTTGCTCAATGTAACTCAAATTTTCTCTGTCTAGGAAACTCCTGAATTCTAAAGTAAAAAGCGGTTGCATACATTGCAAAGTTAAGGGTTTCCATAAATATTTGTAAAAGAAATTTGGAAATATAGTTCTGTTGCCATATCTTTGCACTCCCAAAACGGAAGATTCAGTAGCTCAGCAGGTAGAGCACAACACTTTTAATGTTGGGGTCCTGGGTTCGAGCCCCAGCTGGATCACAAAAACAGAAGCCAAGCAAGAGCTTGGCTTCTGTTTTTGTGTGGGTACGTTAAAAGACCCCAGAAATTGTTTAAATTTGGTCAAATAAACTCTTTGGCTATGAAAAATATTATCAAATGGGTTATTCTGACATCAATTGTTCAGATTTTATTCTACTCCTGCTCCTCTTCAAATAATAGAATTATTACACATCTTCCTTTCAGATTGACTGACAAGGGCAACTGGGGCATTATATCCACAGACGGGAAAATTGCCATCTCCGGGGAGTATGTCACCCCCCCCTATGCAGCAACCGAGGGAATTTACATTATTAGAAGAGATGACGGCATGTTTGAATTTTACAAAGCTGCTCAAGTACCTGCAAGAATTGGTGGACAGTATTTGAAAGTGGCGGCATTCAGCGAGTCGCTTGCTCCTGTAATGGAGAGAGAAGATGTAATCTCTGTAATAAACACCTCTGGCGAGACGATTTTTACTCTGGATCAAACCAATGGAAAGAGGATTGTCTCATGCGAATGTTTTTCAGAAGGGTTTGCACTAATAGAGGATGAGGATGGACTAAAGGGATTTGTCAATAAAAAGGGAGAGATAGTCATCAAGCCTCAATATAATGAAGCATATTCTTTTAAAAACGGTTATGCAGTAGTTAAAAGCGGAGAGGGTGAGAAGAGTTACTGGCAAATTATCAATAAGAAAGGTAGAGTTATTCTGGATATGGGCCCTGAAACCATAAAAACATCAGGTTATGTTTCATCGGGTTTATTGGGGTACACAAAATCTCCAGATCTTAACACTTGGGGTTTTGTAAGCATTAAAGGAGAAAACATCGTTGAGCCTTCAAAAGATTACATTAGTGTCTCAGAGGTCAATAATTCAAAATTCATTTTTAGTAATGGCGAGAAATATGGTGTATCGGAAATTTCTGGGAAAAGAGTAATTCCCGCTGAATATGACAACATTGAGACCTCAGGAGAGAGAAACTTCATTGTAAAAAAGGGAGATAACTTCTTTATAATTGATCTTAATAATAAAGAGACTGTAAATGTTGATTTTACAGACCACACTGGCAATTTAAACGGCTTTATTTATGCAAAAGTAAGAGACAAATACCTGTTGACAGACTCCAAAGGGAAAAGGGTTGGTGATGGAGAGTACTCTGAGGTGATGCTAAATATGCCTCCCTCTTTCGTATCTATTGAACTTCTTAATTTTAGAAAAACAGTCATAGAATTGTTTCAAACAATTGCTCCAGGAAAATTATGGCGATTAACTATAGGTGACTCAGCTCAGGATGTCGCTTTGTTACTTGGCTCCGGTTCGCCTGAGAGGCTCAGAGCCACAAGAACTCTTACTACAAGACGGGTTGCAAATGATATTGAGGCAAACTTATCTTTAGGGTTCAGCTCTGAATTGGGCATAGCCATTACAGAAAGAGAGATGCTGAGAGATATGTGGGGAAGAGCATATTGGGATAATGTAATAAAAGGTTATACTTTTAATGAGGCATCATATCTGCAGGAAATCTCTGTCAACGTTAAACTTCTTGGCAACATGAAAGGCAAAGAGAGAGAGTTTGCAGAGGCTGTTGCAGAGGAGGCAAAGAGGGGTGGTTTCACGCAAAGCGAAAAAGAAGAAGGATCAATAAAATTAAATACTGCTATGGGGCGGACTATAAGTATTGGTTACATAAGGGAGTCCGGTCTGAGTATCTCTTTAAGATAGCAGTCAGGCAAACATTATAATAAGCTGAGCAAATAAAACCCTTAAAAACATCGTTAAGGGATATACAGTTGCATATGCAATAGCCGGAATATCATTCCCTGCAGTTTTTCCAGAAAAGGCCAAAGCCGGTGGGTCTGTCGTGCTTCCTGCAATAAGACCCATCATTGAAAAGAAATTAAGATTAAAAAATCTCCTGGATGCTATCCCTGTAATCATTAGGGGTATTACCGTTATTAGCAGTGCATACCCCATCCAAACCAACCCGTCTCCGTTGAGAATTGTTTTCACAAAACCCTCTCCTGCTTCCAGACCAACACATGCAAGAAAGAGGGAAATCCCAACCTCTCTAAGCATTAAATTTGCACTCATTGTTGTGTAAGTAACTAGTTTAAACTTATGTCCAAACCTGCTTAATAAAATTGCAACAATAAGCGGTCCTCCTGCTAAACCTAGTTTAACAGGCTGTGGTATTCCCGGCATCGTAATTGGGATACTCCCTATTAATATACCAATGGCAATTCCAAGAAAGATAGCTATGAGATTTGGCTCGTTAAGCCTCCTTATTGAATTACCAAGTACATCGGCAGAGGCATCAACTGCATCCGCTGCTCCGACTACGGTCAGCCTATCACCTATCTGTATTTTTAAGTCTGCTCTAGGCACAAGGTCAACACCGGCCCTGTTAATTCTTGTAACAATTATTCCGAATGCCTTTCCAAGTTTTAGACTAGCTAAACTTCTTCCGTTAATCTCCTCTTTTGTCACCAATATACGTCTTGGAGAGACATTAAAATCAAATGTTTGCCACTGATCTTCAGCTAAGCCGGACTCTCCTCCAAATATAGCCTCTACTCTCTGTTTGTCTGACTTTCTAAGAATAACCAGTACATCTCCATCGCTCTCAAGCAAAGTATCGGCAGAGGCTATGGATATTTTTCCGTTATTATCTCTATATCTTGAAATAACATATGGGCAATCTGAATATTTTTTAAGCTCCTTTATGCTTTTACCGATAATGGCCGGGTTCAAAATTTTGAATGATCTCTTTATGGTCTCTTCTGGATTATCTCCCTCATTTTTTTTGAAATTTTGATACTCTGTTATATTATCTACCTTAAACAAGAATTTCAATAAAATAATTGAGAAAATTATTCCCATCACTCCTGCAGGGTATGCAACTGCATAGCCTGTCGCGATTGAAGAGTCTGAAACACCATATAGATCAAGATATGTCTGTTGTGCAGCTCCAAGTCCAGGTGTGTTTGTAATTGCACCAGACATGATTCCAGCCATAGTCTGCATTGGAATACCTGAAATAAAATGAATTACGATAGTTGTAATTACGCCGAATATAACAATTGTTGCGGCAAGCAGATTCAGTCTTACTCCTCCTTTTCTAAACGAAGAGAAGAAACCAGGCCCGACCTGGAGACCAATAGAATATACAAAGAGAATTAATCCAAACTCCTTAACAAAGTGTAATGTCTCACCAGATGGCTTTAGTCCAAAATTTGATAAAAGTATTCCGGAAAAGATAATCCATGTTATACCTAAAGATACTCCCTTAATTTTTATCCTGGACAGGAGAATCCCTAGTGATATGACAAGGGAAAGTACAATAACGGTTTGTGCAATTCCTTCATAAAAAAGAAGTTTTATAATCCACTCCATACCAATATTTTTTCAAAAATAGGATTAAATATCCTATATTTGAAAACAACTTGCTAAAATTTAGACTTATGAAAATGCTTAATGAATTTAAACAGTTTGCAATGCGCGGTAATGTGGTTGATATGGCTGTGGGTATCATTATCGGCGGAGCCTTCGGTAAAATTGTATCATCAATAGTATCAGATGTAATCATGCCTCCAATAGGCCTTCTTGTAGGAGGTGTAAATTTTACTGACCTTAAACTCACAATCAAGGATCAGGTGGTTGAGGCGGGAGAGGTTATTTCTCAGGCTGTAACTATTAATTACGGGAACTTTATACAGGTTACATTTGATTTTATCATTATTGCATTTGCAATTTTTATGATGATTAAATTCATGAACAATCTATCTCGCAAGAAAGAGAGTGAACCGTCAACTCCGGCTACTCCTCCCCCTCCTCCGGAAGATATTCAATTATTGAAAGAGATAAGAGACTTGCTGAAAAAAGATTAATTTTTATTCAATTAGAAGAGGTTTTTTCTACCTTTGCAACAGAATTATTCAATGGTTCTGTAGCTCAGTTGGTAGAGCACGACACTCTTAATGTTGGGGTCGTGGGTTCGATCCCCACCGGGACCACAAAAGCCGAAGTCTCTTCGGCTTTTTTTTGAACTATAAGACTGCCAAATTTGTTAAATAAAAAATATCTAACAATGAATAACTTCATTTTTCAAAATCCAACAAAGCTAATTTTTGGCAAGGATACAATCTCATCTCTTTCAAGTGAAATACCATACGACAAGAGGATACTAATAACTTTTGGAGGTGGTAGTGTGAGATCAAACGGAGTATATGATCAATTAAAAGAGGCCCTTAAAAATCATCATTATATAGAGTTTTGGGGTATTGAAGCCAATCCAGATATCTCAACTATAAGAGGGGCAATAGAGCTTGGCAAAAGAGAAAAATGCGACTACATACTTGCTGTTGGCGGAGGATCTGTTATTGATGGCTCAAAGCTTATTGCCGCCGGAATTTTATATGACGGCGATCCTTGGGATATTGTATTAAAACGGGACTGGACAAAAGAGAAGGTCCTTCCTCTTGCCTCTGTGCTTACTTTACCTGCAACAGGGTCAGAAATGAATAGCGGAGCTGTTATTTCAAACCGTGAAAAGAGAGAGAAATTTGCATTTTACTCTAAACATCCAATCGTTTCAGTACTTGACCCCTCAACAACATTTACTTTACCTAAACATCAAATAGCATGCGGATTGGCTGACACATACATACATGTTATGGAGCAATATCTTACCACTATAAATCAGTCTCCATTGATGGACAGATGGTCAGAAAGTATTCTTCAAACCATCATAGAAATTGCACCTAAGGCTTTAAACGGAAAAGAGGATTATGATGCAATGTCAACTTTTATGCTATCTGCAACAATGGCCCTTAATGGTTTTACATCCATGGGTGTTACTCAGGACTGGGCTACACATATGATTGGTCATGAAATTACTGCTTTGCTTGGCTTAACACATGGTCACACTCTTACTATAGTGCTTCCCGGAACAATGTGGGTACTAAGAGAGGAGAAAGGTGAAAAAATACTTCAATACGGTAAAAGAGTTTTTGGGATAGATGGTGATAACAAAGAGGAGACAATTAAAGAGATAATTGAAAAGACTAAGAACTTTTTTAAATCGCTCGGGCTTAAAATTAAATTATCTGAAAATGGAGGTGATATATCTACAATTGAAGAGATTTCAAAACGTTTCAGAGAGAGAAATGCCAGGTATGGCGAGAACAGAAGCGTAAACTCTGAAATTGCGAAAGAGATCCTGCTTCATGTTCTTTAAGACCTATTTTTCAATTAATCCATTAATCAACGCATAAACTGTCAGGCCGGAAATACTTTTAATTCCGGTCTTTTTTGCAATATTTTTTCTGTGAGACATAACAGTATGTATAGAAAGATTGTATTCAAATGCTATCTCTTTATTAGTCATGCCTTTAGCGACAGAAATCAAAACCTCTATTTCTCTCTCTGACAGATCGTATTGTTCTGAGACACCATTGATGTTTTGATCCTCTTGCTCAGAAATAGTTAATTTCCTAAGTAGTATCGCTATCTCATTTGGTTTAGAGTACAGATTTATACTCTCTTCGCAACAGTCTGTGGAATTTGTAGGAAGAAGACTAGACTGCAATCCTATAATTTTACAGTTTGGATCATAAATATCAAATCTCTTCTTTATGTCAGGGTCGCCAATTAATAACAATTTATTAATTATCAAAACAGAAGGAGGAGTATCCCAATGATGTGAATACAGATGTTCTAAAGAGTCAAATTTAAAAATCGTATGAAATTGAGTTGTAAAATCGCAAATAATTTTTGACAAACCCTCCCGAACCATTACGGAGGGCTCTACAATCGCCAAACTATATGACTTTCTCATTTAACCACTCCATTTATGCGTTCAAGGTATTCAACATGCGGGACAAGTAATTTATCTTCTAAATAGGCGTGAGCTTCAAACTCATTTTGAAGAATATATAATTTCTCCACCAGGTCATATAACTCAGGATGCGGATTTTTGGATGGAAAGTATTTAAGAAGAATGTTTTTTAGATCTCCAATTTTTGATTCAATATTTGTGTGATTCTCTTCAAACTTCTCAATTGAGTAACCAGAACGAATCTTGCCTTCAATTATACCGTTAATGTATGGGAACACAGATCCGTCTTCATATTCAAAATGCGACAATAATTCGGTTTTATATTCTTCAAAAAAATCCAGAAATACTGATGAGTGTGTATTTGCAAAATCATCATTTACTGCTATATCTCTTATTGCATTCTCAACATTTGGAATATCATTTATTATAAACTCCCTGTGCGATCTTCTCAGGTAGTTAACCAGATCTATTGTGGGTAATTCTTTTAGAGACTCCAGGTCAGGAGAGAACTCTTTGTACAATGACATATTCGCAATTAAGAGAAAAAGGTTTACTGACACTTTATTGGAAATACATACCTCTTTTATGCTCTTATCCCCAAAACCCGGCATTATGCCTAATCTTTTAAGAATCCTAAGAATTTTGTAATTCTCTTCAACTACCCATGCCAATTTACTCTCAGGTAAAATATATGAAGCCATACGATTATGATTAACTTCAATAACAACATTACATAATAGGAAAAGTTTACAAATCTTTGAGTATATTTACATATGATTTTAACCCTTTATGAATAAAGAATTAATAACTATTTTGCACATCACAGTTGCTGAACTTAATTTTTCATTTCCAGTTGATATAGTAGACAGAGTGATTCCCGCACAGGAGATATCTCCGTCTGACACTAATGAAGGTATAATGAAAGGGTTGATTAATCTTCATGGCGAGATCATTCCTGTCATATCTCTTAGACGACGTTTTTCACTACCTGAATTGGATATAATTCCGGATAATCTCTTAGTTATTCTAACTTTTAAAGCTATCAAAATTGCTGTTATTGCTGATGCTGCACTTGGTGTCGCAGAGATAAAAAGAGAAGAGATAAAGAGATGCAAGGAGATACTTCCTGGAATGAGTGAATTGGAAATCTTCACAAGACCAGATGGAATTTATTACATATATGATGCAGAGAGCCTCCTTTCCCAAGAGGAGGAAGAGAATGTAAGAAACCATTACACTTATGAACACTGAGAATAACTCTCAAAAAGTCGCTAAAATAGTTGAAGACTCCATGGGTCTTACTTTTTTAAACAGCAGGATGGATGAGTTCTCAAGGCACCTTTCTGAAGCTGTAAAGACAATGGGATTTAATGACATAGACTCTTTTTACAGTAAGGTTTTAAGTTCAGGAAATAAGTTTTCTCCTGATGAAAAAAGGGTTTTAGCTGCACATCTCACTGTAAGTGAAACTTACTTCTTTAGAGAACGCCCGGCAATGTCCATGTTTATTAAGATAATTATGCCGGAATTAATAAAGAATAAACATGGAAAGAAAATTAAAATCTGGAGTGCCGGCTGCAGTTCCGGTGAGGAGCCATATACACTATCAATGCTGATCAATGAGAATTTCCCGTTCCTAAATTCTGATTCATATTCTATAACTGCTACAGATATAAACCCAAATGTACTGACAAAAGCAAAAAATGGTTTGTACACTGCTTGGTCTTTTAGAGAGGCTCCCGAATTATACATAAAGAAATACTTTACAAAAATTGGAGAGAACTATCAAATTAGTCAAAAAATCAAGGATAGTGTTAATTTTGAATTTCTTAATCTTGCATCAGACAGATACCCCGGAGAGTTGCCAGGAGAGGATTGCATGGACATAATTTTTTGCAGAAATGTCCTTATGTACTTCAACCACGGAATGATAAAACAGATTGCTCAAAGATTTTATAATGTATTGAGCCATAAAGGATGGTTTATTGCCAGTCAGGTAGAGTTGAACGACGATTTCTTTGGACATTTTAAAAAAAGATATTCTGACGAAGGGGTATTCTATTACAAGGATGAAGTGGGAGAAGAACGAATACGAACTATTCCCGCACCCGGTAAGAGGATTGATCATTCAAATCATTTACCAAAAAGAGATAAGCAGCAAATTGATAAAATTGATTTTCAGGAGCCAAATTTTGAAGAAAAACCTTTTATTAACAGTGAATTAGAACTACTATATTCTCAAGGCCGATATCAGGAGTGCATAGAGAGCTCTCTCACTGAGATTAAAAAAGGAAATACCGAGAGTACAATAATGGGATTTCTTGCCAGAAGTTATGCCAATACAGGTCAGTACAAAGAGGCGATTGCTGTTTTAGATAAATTACTGACATTGGAGGTATCCTCTGATGATATTTTTTATCTTTATGGGACAATTCTAAATGAGCTTAGTGAGATTGACAGAGCCAAAACAATGTTTAGACGTGGCCTCTATTTAAACCCTGAACACCTTATGTCACACCTTATGCTTGGCAACATACTCAGAAGTGAGGGTAACAACAGAGCAGCCTTAATTCACTACAGAAATGTTGCAGAGATTACAGAAAGGTTAAAAGAGGATGAACTTATAAAAACGACAGGAGGGATAAACAGGGAGAGAATGCTTCAAATTGTTGAAAAACTGATTGAAAACCAATAATGAATAAAAGTAAAGCTATATTGAAATCAAGAGCCAAGAGTAATGCTTTAATTATTGACAAACAAATAGATAAAGCAAAATTAAGATTTCTTGTCTTTAGAGTGGTTAAAGAGATATATGCTATTGAGCAAAAGTGGGTAAAAGAGGTAGTGAAGGTTAGGGGTTTTACTGAAATTCCGGGCACTCCGGATTTTGTGATTGGAGTTGCAAACATTAGAGGTGCAATATATTCTGCCATTAACATCAATAGGTTTTTATCCTCAAAAGAGTATGGATTATCTGAGCTTGATAAAGTCTTAATAGTATCAAACGGTGTAACAGAATATGGTATTGTAGCCGACGAAATTATTGGCTTTTCAGATACTTTGGCGGAGTCAATATCTGAAATGCCAGACAATTTTAATGATATATACAGAGAATTTATTGAAGGTATTTGCAAGAATGGAGCCCTTATACTTAACGGAAGAGCATTAACTGATAATAAAAAAATAATAATAGACTAATATGGAAAACTTCTTAAAATTCAAGACCAGAGGAAAGATGATAATTGGATTCGCCGTTATTGTTGTGGCAACTATCCTTTTTTCAATAATCTCTTATACAAATCATAACAGAATGAATAGGGTGATTATTGAGAACGCTCTCCTTGACACCTTGGCTTATGAGCTAACGGGTCTGCGTGCAGACGAGAACAGATTAAGAGCTCTTAGCTTAGAGGCACTGTTCTATCCGGAAAGACTTAATGATAAATTATTTCAGCAAAATATTGATCTTAAGCAGAGAGATATTTTGCAAAAGACAAAAGGTTTGGACAGCCTGCTTACATCATATCCAGAACAGAAATTACTAATGTCAGATCTTACAAAAGATGTAAAAAGATATGTTGAAAACAGAGATTTGATGATTAGCTTTCTTCTAGACGGAAAAGAGCAAGAGGCAAAAAAAGTTGTAAATACTGAACAGGATATATTATATGAACAGATCCGGGAGAAATCAATAATCATTGAGACCCAGCTTCTTGAAATGAAAGCTAAAACAGAGGCATTATCTGTAAAAGCAGAGAGAGTTGTTGTGTTTCAATTACTCCTTTTAGGCAGTATGCTTGTTCTTCTTGTTTTGACAATAGCTATATGGACTTTAAGAATTGTAAGAAAAATAACAGCAGAGATAAGATCTGGCGTTGAAATCCTGGGAACTGCATCTTCAGACATTTTAAGTGCTGTTACCGAGATATCTGCAGGAGCGGCCGAAACTGCTACAGCAGTAACGGAAACTACGACTACAATTGAAGAGGTCAGGCAGACAGCAATGGTCTCAAATCAAAAGGCTCAGTCACTTATGGAAAGTTCACAAAAAGCTTCTGACTCAGCAGACAAGGGAAGAGATTCTGTGAAGAAGCTTATTTCAGCAATTCAGCATATTGACAATCAAATGAAGCTAATATCTGAAACAGTAGTAAAGCTTTCTGAACAAAACAGAACAATCGCAGAAATAACATCTACTGTTGCCGACATTGCTGATCAATCTAATTTACTAGCCGTGAACGCAGCTATTGAGGCGGCTAAAGCAGGGGAGCATGGCAGAGGCTTTACAATTGTTGCTCAAGAGATTCGATCTCTGGCTGACCAATCCAAGAAAGCTACTCAACAGGTTAAGGAAATTCTAAATGAAATAAACAAGTCTGTTAATTCAACAGTTGGAGTCACTGATCAGGGTGCGAAAAGTGTCGAAGAGGGAATTCACAGAGTCAAAGAGAGCGGAGAGGTAATAGATATACTAGCCGACAATGTTGAGGATGCAGTTGAAGCAGCTATACAGATATCCTCTTCTACAAGGCAGCAGATGGCCGGAATGGACCAGATTGTACCTGCAATGGAAAATATTAAAAGAGCTAGTGAACAGAATGTTACAGGAATTAATCATACTCAAGACACTGCTCAACAGATACATTTGCTTGGCAGAAATTTGAAGACAATATTAATAAAATACAATTTATAGATTAAATGGCCATTAACCAAGACGATCTGTTGAAAGAGCTGTTAGAGGATTTTAGAATAGAAGCTGAGGAGCATTTAGTCTCTATATCTGAAGGCTTGCTTAAACTTGAAAATAGTTTAGATTCTCCTGACATATCTGTTCTTGAAAGTGTTTACAGAGAGACTCACTCCCTCAAGGGTGCTGCAAGAGCTGTAAATCTTACAGATACAGAGAAGCTCTGTATGGTTATGGAGAATATTATGTCATCAATAAAAAACGGAGAGGCAGTTATTTTTGAATCTCTGTTTGACATAATGTACAAATCCGTAGATTCTTTACGTTTGATGTTATCAAGTCTAAAAGAGACGGGTAAAGAGAAAAGGATACCAAATTTCCAGCAATTAATTAAGAATCTGGAATATATACATAAAGTATCATTAGAAAAAGAGGGAGGCGGGAAAAAAGAGAGTAAGCCAGCAAAGAAAGAGCTAAAAAGAGTACTGTTTGACAACAAAAATGATGAGAATATTGAGAGAGATGAAAATAAAGATTCAGCTCCTGTCATCTCGTCTGAACATGAAACAATACGAGTTTCAGTATCAAAGCTTAATAAAATATTAGACCAAACTGAGGACCTTATAGCCATTAAATCGACCCTCGCTTTTTACAAAACGGAACTAGAATCAATCAACTTTAAATTGGCAGATGACAGACTAAGTAATTTGTATGGAGACTTGACAAGATTTATCAGGGTAGCAAACAGAATGGTTGATGATCTTATATTAGATGTAAAATCTACACTTCTTCTGCCCTTCTCCACAATCCTGAACATTGTACCAAGAATGGTTAGAGATCTGGCTCGTGAAAAGGACAAAGAGATTAATGTTGAGATCACAGGAGACCATTTTCTTATTGACAAAAGAATTCTTGAGGAGCTTAAAGATCCGTTGGTGCACTTAATCAGGAATTGCGCAGACCATGGCATTGAAAGCAGCTTACAAAGAGAGAGATCAGGAAAAGGAAAAAATGGCAAAATTTTAATCAAGGTCTCTAAAGAGGCCGACGCTAAACTCTCTCTGCTAATCTCGGATGATGGAGGAGGGATAAAAGTGGACAAAGTTGTTAATTCAGCTATAAAAAATGGTATAATAGACGAAGTTAGAGCCTCCTTATTAAGCGATGATGAGAAAGTAAACCTTATTTTCTCCTCAGGAGTTTCATCAAGTGAAATGATAACAGAGATATCAGGCAGGGGCTTGGGCATGGCTATTGTGGCTGAGAAAATTTCTAACCTTGGAGGTTCAGTTCATGTCAAATCACAAGAGGGTAAAGGAACAACTTTTATAATAAAAATACCTCAAACCATTGCAACCTTTAGAGCTCTACTGGTAAGATGCGGAGAGAAACAATTTCTAATTCCAACCCTGTTTATTGATAAGGTTGTAGGTGTTAGTCCGGATGATATACTTACATCCGGACACAGAGCTTCATTAATTGTATCTGGCGAACACATTGGTCTGGTTGATCTTGGACTCTCATTAGGGTTAAACGAAACATCTTCTAAAGATGTGAAGGTGTTACCTGCACTTATTCTCAACTCAAACGGAAAAAAGATGGCATTTAAAGTTGATGAGATACTTGAGGAGATAGAGGGGATAATAAAACCACTTGGGAGCCAGCTAAAAAGCATCAAAAAAATAACTGGTGTAACGATGGTTGGAAACGGGATTCTTATACCAGTAGTGAATGTATCAGAACTTATTGAATATGCCGTTGGAGGTATGAATTCGGGTTCTGATAAAATTAAAATAAAGGGAATAACAGAGCAGAAACAGAGAGTATTGATTGTGGAAGACTCAATAACTGTCAGAAGTATGTTAAAGAGTATCGTTGAAAGTGCCGGATATGAGACTGAGGTAGCCGTAGATGGAGTGGATGGATACAATAAACTTACCGATGGAAATTTTGATGCTGTAGTTACAGATATTGAGATGCCAAATATGAATGGATTTGAACTGACATCAAAAATTAAAGGTGATAAAAAATTCTCAGATATTCCGGTAATCTTGGTTACTACACTAGAGTCTCAGAAAGATATGCAGAGAGGTTTGGAGGCAGGTGCCAACGCCTACATTGTAAAGGGAAGTTTTGAAAAGAGCAACCTTACAGACACCATCAGAAGGTTAATTTAAATCATATATGAAAAAATCTTTCAATAGGCAAATCAGGGTTCTAATAGCAGATGACTCTTCAGTTGGAAGAAGACTGTTAAGTGGGATACTCTCTGATGATCCAAATATTGAAGTTGTTGCAACTGCCACTGATGGAAAAGAGGCTGTTGAGCTTACTTTAAAACATAAGCCGGATGTTGTAAGCATGGATATCAATATGCCTGTTATGGATGGTATTGAGGCAACAAGAAGGATTATGAGTATATGCCCTGTTCCTGTAATTATTGTTAGCAGCATATATAGGGACGCCGATGTGTTGACAGCTATAAAGGAGCTAGAGGCTGGAGCGGTAATGGTACTCCCCAAGCCTCACGGGCCTGGCCACGAAACCTTTCAATCATCTGCCAATAAATACATTAACTCTGTTAAATTAATGGCTGAAGTAAAGGTTGTAAGAAGAACCAATGGAAAGATACAGCATCAAGAGTTACCAAAATTAAAAACAAAGACTGAAGAGACATGCCGAGTTAATGGGAGTGCGAAAATTGTTGCAATAGGATCTTCTGCTGGGGGTCCTGAGGCTCTTAAAGTAATTCTATCAATATTGTCTCCACGGTTTCCCCTTCCTATTTTACTCGTACAACATATTGATTCCAATTTTATAGAGGGTTTTACTTCATGGATCAATTCATTTTCAAATCTTGAAGCTGTGATTGCAAGAGATGGCGAGAGACCAAAGTCTGGTAAAATTTATATTCCGCCACCTGAAAGCCATATGGAGATAGAGAGAGGTTTAATAAAAATAATAAACGGTGATGAAATTGATTCACTGCACAGACCATCAGTAGATGTGCTTTTTACTAGCGTTGCTAAATTCTACGGAGAAGATTCTGTAGGTATTATTTTATCTGGAATGGGTAAAGATGGTGCAACAGGATTAAAAATGATGAAAGATACAGGAGCTTATACTTTTATACAAGATAGCGCAACTTCACTTATCTATGGTATGCCAGGGGAGGCATACAATCTTGGAGCAGCTTGTGTAATTATGACACCTGAAGGAATAGCAAACAAATTAAATCAAATATTTCAGAAATGAGCATTAACAATATTTCAAGATTATTGCGAGACGGGCATATAGTTGCATCAGAAGACTCTCTTGTCCAGGCAAAAAGACTTGAATATCTCTTCAAGAAAAACAATATAAACTATAAGATGTTTCATAATGCCTCAGATGCTTATAATTCACTGCTGGAAAACAAACCATCAATGGTAATCAGTGATGTAATTATGCCTGGCATGAATGGTTTTGAATTTTGCAAAAAAATTAAAGAAAACAATAATCTGAAGGAGATCCCTGTTATGCTTCTGACTGCTCTGCAGGATCCTGATGATATAATCAAAGGTCTTCAATCTGGTGCAGATAACTTTGTAACCAAGCCATATGAGGAGTATGAGATATTAGACAGAATATCCCATTTACTGGAGAACAGAGAACTAGCAACAGAGGTAGCCGATAACTCGGAAATTAAGCTAATATTTAGAGGAGCTGAATATCACATAACATCATCAAAAAGGCAAATAATAGACTTGCTGATATCTGTGTATGAGACTGCAACCAAGCGAAATGATGAACTGACAGATATTAAAGCTCAATTAGAGAGATCAAATAATGAGTTAAAGCAGGCTAACAGTGATCTTGAATCATTCTCACGCTCAGTCTCTCACGACCTCAGATCTCCTTTGTCAGTTATTCTTGGCTTTGCATCTGCAATGCTTGATAATCCTGATAGTTCTATATCAGGAGACGAGAAAGAGTTTCTGGGATATATAAAAGACTCGGCAGAGGAGATGTCTCAGTTGATAAAGGATCTCCTAGCATTTTCTCAATCCGGGACAACAGAATTAAACAGAGAATCTGTTAATCTGTCTAAACTGGCACGGGATATAATAGAGAACTTAATGGTAAGGTATCCGGAAACAACACCGGAATTTTCAGTTCAGGACGATTTGGTTGCAAATGCTGACCCCAATTTAATAAGAGTTGCGTTGGACAATCTATTGGGAAATGCTGTTAAATACAGTTCAAAATCTCAGCACCCGGTAATTAAATTCTTTATGGAGGAGAGTTTTGGATCTGTCGTATTTTGCATAGAGGATAATGGTGACGGTTTTGATTCAGACAATGCCGAGGGTCTTTATAAACCATTCGTAAGATACCATGGTGATGAGTACACAGGTACTGGCGTAGGGCTATCAACAGTTAAGAGGATAATTGAAAGACATGGTGGCAGCGTTTGGGCCGAGTCAAAAAAGGGTGAAGGGGCAAAGTTTTTCTTCACTTTAGGATAAAATAAAATGCACAATTTAGGTCTGGTACTCTCTGGTGGGGGCGTAAAGGGATTTGCCCATGCAGGAGCAATAAAGGCTCTTGAGGAGAGAGGCATTGTGCCTGATATTATTGCAGGCACTAGCGCCGGAGCTGTAGTAGCTGCTTTGTATGCCGGAGGCAACTCTCCTGAGAGGATTTTGGATCTATTTAAAGACAAAGATTTTAATTACTTTGTAGAGCTTAATATCCCAAAAAACGGGCTGTTCAAACCGACAGGTTTTGTACAATTGCTTAAATCCAATATCTCTGCACGAACTTTCAGCGAATTGAAAATACCGATTAAAGTTATAGCTACAAATTTGGATGAGGGCCGGTATGAGGTCTTTACAGATGGAGATCTGATTAAGAGAGTTACAGCATCAGCTTGTGTTCCGGTTATCTTTAATCCAATGGAGATAAATGGGAGGTTGTATGCAGATGGGGGTATTTTTAAAAACTTTCCTGTCTCTGTTTTGCGTGATGAATGCAAAAAAATTATTGGTGTAAATGCAAGTCCTCTTGTAACTGAGAAGTATTCAAAAAACATAGTCGGTATTGCTGAAAGATCTTATCATTTCATGTTCAGAGCAAATACACTTGAAGACAAAAAGATGTGCGATATCTTAGTAGAGGTTGAATCAGCAATGCAGTTTAAAACATTTGATCTCAAAAAGGTTGACGTTATTTTTGAAATGGGGTATAAAGCGATGAACAGCGCTCTTGACAAGAAGAGTCTATCCATCGCTGAATGATAGGCTAATTTTTACAAATCAATTTTAACACCGGCAAAAAATGTTCTCGGATTTCCGGGTCCATAGACATACCCGGCATCTCTTAACGCACCCTTGTCCAAGTCTCTTTGATAAGAGTCAAGGATGTTCTTGACTCCTGTATTAATTTGCAAAATAAAATCTCCGCCAAATTTTATATCATAAGAGAATTTTATTCCCATATCCCAAAATGATGATGTCTTCTCTAACCTGTCTCTCTCAATATAACCTGCAAAATGGGGCATTATCATACTACCTGTGTAAACAGTAGTTGCTGAAATGTTGAATTTTGCATACGGATTCCATGACAGGGTAAAATAGCCGTAATTATCAGGAGTTCTGTGCATTCTTTTGTCAGAATAGACCTCCTCGTCATCAGACCATTTGTAGGGCTCTTTATATCTGCTTGACTGCAAAGTAAAACCTGCCTGAGCAGATAACGAGTTCCCATAATTTGCCTTTAATTCAATATTTCCGCCAGATATCAGAGCTCCGCTTTCATTTTTTCTTTCAAGTAATATATTACCGGACTCATCTCTTCCAATAGCCTCAAGAGCAAATACATCTTTAAGATTTGTATGAAAAACTTCACCAAGTATATTCATCTGAACAGGACCTGCAAAAAAGTACCAATCGGCTGAAGCACTTAAACTATTTGAGTACTCTGGTCTTAAATCAGGATCTAAAACAATGAGCGATACATTACCTCCAACCGCTTCAACATGGAGATCCTCGCTGTATGCCTGGGGTGCTCTGTAGCCGCTTGAATAGCTACCCCTGAATATGATGTTTTCAACAGGGGAATACCTGAGATTAACTCTGGGAGAGAAAATTGGATTTTTAACATGACTGTTTTTGTCAAGCCTTGCTCCCAATAAGATGCTTAATTTGTCATTTTTCCACTCATTTTGAACATATCCACCATAAGTGTATGTCATTTGATCAATAATCCTGTTATATCCAAGCATTGCATCCTTCAGGTAATTGTAGTTATATTCAAAACCCGCAGTAAACTCAGATGGTAAAAAAAGAAATCTCTTAATATTTAAGGAATATTGAGTTCCTGCTGATAGAGTTATATCGTCAGTCCTACCATAAGCACTTAAATCATGATTGGTACCAAAATAGCTGTCCCTTCCTATCTTTTGTGCTGAAGTAAATATTGAAACTCTATGTTTGTAATTCTTAGAGTTAAGATCAAGTTTGACTCCGCCTCCATTTATCTTATGTCTCACCTGCTCAGCAACCGATGCTTCATGCGGAGGTCTTGAAAGAGAGTCCCCTCCCCTTCTGAATTCATTCATATGATGATATTCAAGAGTTAATCTTGCATTTGGATTAAATTTATGATACCCCCTAAATCCTATAGTTTCGGCGTCCAATACAGGAATATCACTAAATCCATCTCCATCCCTGTCATATTGGGACCTGTCTCTTATCATTCCAAACAGATAGACCCCAGTATTAAAATCTTTTGAAACAAATGAGCTGTTCAGGGAGGTAGTGAAGTCCATTGAGCCTTTACCCAGAGATGCCGTTTGATTTGAGATAGAAAGAGTATTTTTAATGGGCTCTTTTGTAATTATATTGATTACCCCGCCAATAGCATTTGAGCCAAATACTGCTGAACCGCCTCCTCTTAACACCTCAACCCTCTCAATCATACTTGCAGGTAGTTGTTCTACTCCATATACTGTCGCCAAAGAACTAAAAATAGGTCTGCTATCCAATAGAATTTGAGAGTATTGTCCCTCAAGTCCATTAATCCTAACCTGTGTTACTGCACAATTCTGACAACTCACCTCAACTCTTACGCCTGGCTGAAAATTTAATACCTGACTCAAATTTGAAGAGGCAGACTGTTCAAAAAGTCTTTTACCAATAACATTAACTACTGAAGGAGATTCTCTTCTTTTTGACTCATTTCTTGTTGCAGTAACTACAACTTCATTCATATTAAGGGAGCTCTCTGTTAGTTCAAAGTTTAGCAGTATATTTTCATAAGGCCTTATCTCAACAATAGTATCTTTTGGAAGATAACCCAAAGAGGAAGCAATAATTCTGAACTTCCCGGATGGCAGGTCTGTTTTGTGAAAATGTCCACTCTCATCAACCGGAAAAATTAACCCAGTCTCCTCAATTTTAATTGTAGCGTATGGTATATGAAGGCCGGTAGATTTTTCAACAATATGTCCTCTTATTGCTGACCCATTAAATTTTGTAGAGTTTGCCTGCGAATATACAGAACTCACTTTTAGCAATAGAAATATTGCTACGAAAAAATATCTTAAAATCATTAATTTGTATGTGCTGTTAGTTAGTTGAAAAAAGAATAAATAGTCTTAACTAACAGCTGGCGGAGCTCTGGATTGAATCAGAGATAGTCGCAAAATGCTATCCCTGTTTTTTTTATAAAGTCCGAATATTCCAATTAGCTTTCTGAAAATTGACAGCAGAGCAAATGCCGCTGCAATAAAATTTAATGAAGCTAGAAATGTTGAAATAAGGGAAAAGGATGCTGAGCTATGGGTATGGCTTGGAGAAGAACTCTCACCTCCAAAATAGAGGTGAGAGTGAACAATGCTTTTATCTCCAATGCTATGAGTGTGATAGAACATCGTTGCCCCTCCGTAGTAGGAGAGAAACGATATCATCACAATATATTTTAAAATACCTGAGCGTACCTTTTCCATAAGTAAGGAATGCAAAAGTAGTAATAATCTCTATTTTTTTAAATACTTTTCAAAAAAGCGATCCTGCTCCCACAACAAGTGCAGTATATTCTCCTTAGCAGCGTATCCGTGTGACTCCTTAGGTAGTATAACCATTCTGACGGGAGCACCAAGCCCTTTAAGAGCTTGAAAATATCTCTCAGTTTGCAAAGTAAATGTTCCGGGGTTGTTGTCGGCCTCTCCGTGAACAAGTAACATAGGAGTCTTCATTAGTGATGCGTTCATAAAAGGAGACATTGTATTATAAACTTCCGGTACATCCCAGTAATTTCTCTGTTCATTCTGGAATCCAAAAGGTGTAAGAGTTCTGTTATATGCCCCGCTTCTGGCAATCCCGACAGCAAACAGATTTGTGTGTGTTAACAGGTTTGCTGTCATAAAGGCTCCATAAGAATGACCTCCTACTCCAACTCTGGTTCTGTCAATATATCCCAGGGAGTCAACTGCATCAATTGCTGCTTTTGCATTGGCCACCAACTGCTGAATAAAAGTATCGTTTGGTTCTGAAGAGCCCTCTCCAATAATTGGGAAAGAGGCGTCATCCAGAACTGCATAGCCTCTAACAGCCCAATATACAAAAGAGCCATATGAGGGGAAAGTGAATTCGTTTGGATTATGAGTACTTTGACTTGCTGAGCTTGCATCCTTAAACTCCTCAGGGTAGGCCCATATTAGCAGAGGGAGTCTTTTTCCGCTCTTTTTATCATAATCGGCAGGCAAATAGAGTGTTCCTGATAACATGACTCCATCACTGCGTCTATACTTAATTACCTCTTTCTGAACACCTTCAAGCTTTTTGAAAGGGTTCGCAAAGTCAGTTAGTTTGACAGGATCAGACTTTTTCCTGAAATTTCTTGTGTAGTAATTAGGATATTCAGTTTTAGACTGTATTCTTACAAGCATAAGTCCCTTCTTATAATCAGTTATTGAGACAATATCCTCTTTTTTATCAGTATAGGTGGATTGGTAAACCCTTTTGGTTTTTAATGTTTTAAGATTAAGTTCATCTATAAAAGGAAATTGTCCCTCCTTTGAATAACCAGGTCCCGTAAGTATAAGGTTACCATTCTCTATTGCAAGCACATACCTTCCGTAGATATTTTTTCTTGTTTCAAAATTTCCCGGATCAGAATATATGTCCTGTCTATTACGTTTGCTTATCAATTTTGGTTCAGTAATATCTGAAGAAGGAGAGAACAGGTATGTTGAGGTCATTCTTGTATCATACCACATATCTCTTAAAATAGCAGTTTTATCGTCTCCCCAGATAACTCCGGCGTAACGTTGAGGGACCTTTACCAGTAGCTTAGGTTCAGAGGTGAAAGGGGCATCCCATGAGAACAAAGCATCACGATATTCAACCTGAACTGATTGATCTCCTCCATCAAGAGCCTCAACATAAACCAATGTTGCAGGTTTGTCTGCTCTCCAATCCATTGATCTCTTTCCGGTTCTTGTTGAACTGAACCCTTTTGGCTGGATTTCAATAAGCGGTACACTATTAACCTCCTTTACAAGAGCTCCGGATTTGGTATAAACTTTTGTATTCTGAGGAAATCTGCTTAGCGGTACTATATATGAATAAGGACGTTGAATTGTTGAAATCATAATAAACTCTCCGTCTGGCGAAAAGGTCTCCCCGGCATATATAGCAGATGGTAAAAAGAGCTCACTGGCACCATCTGATATGTTTATTTTCCATAGTTCTGAAAGGGCTATGGTTTCAAAATTTGATTCATCATTTTTATTCTTTAACAAATCCTGGTAAGTCCTGTTTTGGGAAACTCTGCCATCGCTAACAGATACAATAGGACCCTGTGGAATATTTTTGGTCTCATCAATTAAAGTTGCTCTGTTATTAGGTAAAACTCTTGCTATTACATAGTTTCCATCTCTTGACCAAGTAAATGGAGTTCCCATGTTTGCATTCAGATTCCTGTCAAATATCTTTTTTGCAACTCTGTTTGATATGTCAGCTATCCAAAGCTCAACCCCGGTATTGCTGGTGTGTGTAAACAGAAGATATCGTTCATCAGGAGAGAATTGTAAGTTAGAAATTTTAGGTTCATTTGGAAGACCTGAGAGCTGTGTTTCACTTATCTCATCAATTCTTCTGATTTTAATATTATTAATATATGTTACTGTTGAAGAGATGTTTAAAACAGGATTTATTCTTAATCCGGCCAACCTCATTTCAGGCTGGTTCAGCTCGTCAAGACTTTTATATGTACTCCTGTATGTAAAAATGAAATTTTCATTTTTTGAATCAGTTAGAACGGATGGGGCCCTTTCAAAGCTTGCCAGTTCAAGTATTTCTGCCGGAGGGGTTTGATATTTTAAGTTTTCCTGAGAATATAGGGAAAACACAGAGAAAACTGCCACCAGAATTAGTGACATTCGAGAGAGTTTTGTGATCATATTTGTTAGTGTTTGGTAAAAGATTCAATGATTGCAAGCAACTTGTTTTTCATAATTGGTTTGGCTATATAGCCGTCAAATCCTGCGGACCTGATATTCTGTTCGTCATCTGACAGGGCATAAGCAGTTTGAGCAACGACCGGTAACGATGGTCTTAGCCGTTTAATCTGTCTTAAGGCATCATAACCATTAAGGACAGGCATCTTTATATCCATTAAAACAATGTCAAGATTACTTTCACCTTTTACAATGTCCACTGCCTCCTGACCATTAATTGCCCTTAACACTATGTGATGGCACCTTGAAAGTAGAGCCGAGAGATATAAGAAGTTTGTATCTTCATCCTCAGCAATTAATATTCGCATCTGATTTTCCATCTTATCCCCCTTTACTTTCTGTTCTTTTTCTAATGTTTTTTCTGATTTTTGACAAATAATAAGCGGTATTTTGAATCTGAATAGAGAGCCTCTGCCATATTCTGACTCCACCTCAATATCACCGCCCAACATCTCAACATAGGCTTTAGATATTGCAAGACCTAATCCTGAACCTCCTCTTACCCCTTTTCCTTTTTCCGCCTCAATTCTTTTGAATCGCTCAAAAATCTCATCCTGATACTCCTTGTCAATTCCTATTCCGGTATCTTTTACACAAAACTCAATATAAGGGCTATCTCCCGAATTTTCAATTGAGTACCAAAATTGTACAGATCCTTCATCTGTATATTTAATTGAATTTGATATAAGGTTAGTTAATATTTGTCTAAGCTTTACAGGATCTGTACTTATTTTATAATCAGATTGACTGGATGGAGCTGAGTAAATAAGTCTGACCCTCTTCTCAGATGGTATTGTTGCCGACATTGTTTTTCCAACAACATCCATCAATAGATCAATATCAACTTCCTCAAAGTTTGGCTTAATTAAATTTGATTCAATCTTTGACATCTCAATAATGTCATTGATGATAGAGAGTAGATGGGATCCGCTCCTATTAATAATTTCAATAAAACTATCTCTCTGAGCTGAATCAAGGTCATCCTCCTTTAGCATTTCGGCAAAGCCCATTATTGCATTCATTGGAGTTCTGATCTCATGAGAGAGATTTGCAAGAAAAGCAGTCTTCATCTTCTCTCCCTCCTCAGCCCTCTCCTTTGCTATATGGAGCTCAATATTTTTCTGGACTAATCTGTCTTCGGCCTCTTTTCTATTTGATATATCTGTAATATAACCGTCCAGATACTTAAGATTCCCGTTCTCATCAAATACACCTCTGCCATGCTCCAGTACCCATTTAAAGGAACCATCCTTTCTTACAATCTTATACTCCTCTTTAAGTACACCTCTGTTACTTAATACTACTCTCCATCTTTCGTGAAGATAGCGTCTGTATTCATGGGAGATTACTTCTTCATAAGAGATTAATGAATTATTGATCATTTCATCAGGAGTATAGCCGGTTATATCCTTACATTGATCGCTAATATACAACATTGTCCAGTTTGAGTCGTTCAGGCATCGGTATACAAAGCCCGGAAGTACTCCAATGAGCGACGAAAACGTCTCTGCATTATATTCAAACCGCTGAAGAGTCATTCTATGATTAAAATCTGCCATGTTCTACTTTACAAATATAGAATTTATATCCAAACCGGCAACTGCAGGGGCCTCATTCCAATATATCTTCGCATTTGAGGATCTATTTATTATGTAGGCAGCAGGAAGAGGCTCCTCCTTGTCTCTTTTGATGATTTCTTCTATGACTTTTAATTTTGACGAACCTCTAATAAAGAAAGATATCTCCTTAGAATTTAATATTCCGGAAAGGGTAAGTGAAATTCTTCTCTGTCCGTTATATGGATTGGTTGATGGAAGGTATAGTCTTGAAGTCTCAAATAGTTCCAACTGACCTGGGAATACAGAAGATGTATGTCCATCCTCACCAATTCCCAAAATAACCAAATCAAAACCCCTGTTTACTCCCAATGCCTCTTTTACTCTTTTTTCATAATTCTCTGCCTCTTTATCAGGATTGTTCTCTCCTTTTATTCTGTGTATATTCTCATCCGGAATATCCGTTTTAATTAGGAACTTCTTATATGCACGACCATAATTACTTTCGGGATGGTCAATGTTTACACACCTCTCATCAACCCAAAACAGATTAATATTTCTCCAGTCAATTTTTCCTCTATACTCACCAGTCCATAAAAAGAAAAGTATATCTGGAGATGAGCCTCCTGATATCGCAAGATTCATCCTTCTTATTCCATCAAGTTTATTAGAAATATAAATTAATCTCTCTGTTAGTATATGAGCAGGTGAAATCATAATTCACAGTATTTATCTGTATCTGTAAGGTTCTTGCACGGGTTGCTCCACCTTTTTCCTCCCTCTATTATGCTGTCACTCTCTACAGGCCCCCATGTTCCGGCAGGATATCCGTAAAGAGGAAAATTAGCGTCTAATTCCCATTGTTTTAATATGGGATCAAAATAGGTCCAACTAGCTTCAACAGCGTCGCTTCTTGTAAAGAGCACAGTCTCTCCGTTAAGACAGTCCTCAATTAATTTTGAATAGGCATCTCCAGACTGCACTCCACCGAGTTTATCATATGTAAATTCCATAGGGACCTGTTTAATCTCAAAGCCAGATCCCGGTTTCTTGACGTCAAATTTTAGGACAGCCCCCTCATTTGGCTGTAATCTAATGATGAGCTGATTTTGCTCCGGGCAGTCACTTCTTGTACTGAATAGCTTATGAGGTGTTGGTTTAAAATGTATGACAATTTCTGTAACCTTTGTTGGCATCTGCTTACCAGTTCTAATATAAAACGGTACCCCTTCCCATCTCCAGTTTGATATATTAACCTTCATAGCAAGGAAAGTCTCTGTCTTGGAGTCCGGTTCTACGTTTTTCTCCTCTCTGTAGGGTAGTATCCTCTCTCCTCTCTTAATGTGTGATTCAATGTATTGCCCCCTTATTACATTTTTAACAATATCCTCAGGATTAAGTGGCCTTAAAGATCTGTAAACCTTTACAACCTCATTTCTAAACTCTTTTTCATTAAATGCAATAGGTGGCTCCATTGCCACTAAAGCCAAAAGTTGAATTAAGTGGTTTTGAACCATATCTCTCAGAGCTCCGGTTTTGTCATAAAAAGCCCCTCTATCAACGATGCCCATGTTCTCTACAGCAGTTATCTCTACCCTGTCAATATAGTTTCTGTTCCATAAGGGTTCAAAAATTCCATTTGCAAATCTAAGAGCAAGAATGTTTTGAACAGTCTCTTTGCCAAGAAAGTGATCTATTCGGAAAATCTGTTTTTCAGAAAAAACATCTCTTAAAACATCGTTCATTTTCACTGCAGATGAGAGGTCGTATCCAAATGGCTTCTCTACAATTATCCTTGAAAAAGGAGAGACCAATCCTGCATTTTTTAGATTTTCGGGTATAACTCCATAAAGTGACGGTGGTGTTGCAAGATAAAAAAGTGTTTTTCTGTCAATGTTATTGGGATCAAGCTTACTAAGATACTGAGCCAGCTTTAACATATCATCTTCTATCTCAGGGTCTGCCACAAAGTAGCTAATTCTATTAAGAAAACCTTCAACCTCTGCTTTATCGTAATCTCCCTTATTTATAAAAGTTTTTAAGGCCTCATCAGCCCTAATTATAAAATCATTCGTAGATATTTCTGATCTGCCTGTTGCTACAATTTTAAAGTCCTTATCCAATTTTGAACCCTTATGGAGCATATAAAGAGCCGGTATAAGCTTTCTTCTAGCAAGGTCTCCCGACCCCCCAAAAATCACCATTAGTCTGCTTCTCATATTGGCAAATTTAAATACTGTAAACTCCTGATTTCGTATCCCCTCCTTCACCAGTCCAATTTTCATGGAAGAAGATCCCCCTCGGTTCATCAACTCTTTCAAAAGTATGAGCACCAAAATAATCCCTTTGCGCCTGAATAAGATTTGCAGGAAGCCTCTCTGAGGTGAATGAGTAAAAATAGTTTAGAGCACTGCTAAATGCCGGGACAGGAGCTCCGGAGAGAGCGGCTTCGGAGACCAATTTTCTCCAGCTATTCAATGACTCTTCAATCTCTCGTTTAAAATAAGAAGACAGCAGAAGAGATGTGATAGATTCACCGTTCTTGTAGACCTCAGATATATTATTCAGGAATGAAGAGCGAATAATACAGCCATTTCTCCATATTTTAGCAATTGATGATAAATCCAAATCCCATCCTTTATCGTCTGAGACTCTTTTCATCAAATCAAATCCTTGTGCATAAGAGATAAGTTTAGATGCATACAAAGCCCTCTCTACATCTTCAACAGTTATATTTTTGTTAACAACCGGTTTAAATCCGTATTCTTTGGCTGCAATCTCTCTGCCAGATTTATTTGACGATACCGATCTTTCAAAAACAGATGTCGCAATAAGATTCAATGGTACTCCGTGATTCATGGCGCTTTCAACACTCCATTTCCCGGTACCCTTTTGTCCGGCAGAGTCCAGAATCATTTCCAGCAGATAATCACCTGAACTATCTCTGTAGTTAACAATTTTTGCAGTAATTTCTATAAGATAGCTTTGCAGTCTGCCGGTGTTCCATCTGTCAAAAATTAACGATATATTCTCATTGTCAAGGCCGACAATATTTTTTAGTACTGAATAGGCCTCGGAAATTAACTGCATATCTCCATACTCTATTCCATTATGTACCATTTTTACAAAATGTCCTGCTCCACCTGATCCTGTCCAAGCACAGCATGGCTCCCCATCTTCAGCTACAGCTGCAATTGAGGAGAATATCGGTTTTATAATAGGCCAGGCTTTAAATGACCCTCCGGGCATTATTGAAGGTCCCTTAAGTGCCCCATCCTCTCCTCCTGAAACTCCCGTTCCAACAAAATAAATACCTTTTGACAAGAGATAACTCTCTCTCCTTTCACTGTCCAGATAATGCGAGTTACCGCCATCTATAATAATATCTCCGTTTTTTAATAGAGGGATAAGTTGATCAATTACACTATCAACAGCTGATCCGGCCCTCACCATGATCATAATTATTCTTGGCCCTTTCAGCGACTCAACAAAAGATTCAAGGGTTCTGTGTGGTTCAACTCTTTTCTTTGCTGCTCTTCCTTTCGCAAATCTCTCAGTCACATCGTAAGTTCTATTATAAACTGAGACCCTAAGGCCACGGCTTTCAAGATTCAAAACAAGATTCTCACCCATTACAGCAAGACCTATCAGACCTATATCAGATTTATCCATATCAAATTTTAGACTATTTTTGCATAAATATACTCATTAACAAATTAGGAGGCAACAAGTTTATATTATGCATTCAATGAAAAAACACTTATTTGTATTACTAACATTATCAATCTTTTTTCCCGGGTGCAATAATGTAGAAAGAGAGTTTGAATTTTCCTATCCTCAAATTCCATCCATAATCCAGGAGGATGTTTTAAGAAGAGCTTATCTTGCAGAGCATTTCTGGGACAACATTCCATGGAACGATACAACAATCACTGTTTCAATGGATAAACTCAGGAAACATTTTTATGAATACCTCTCTTTGATAAATGAAACGGGTCTCTCAAGAGCAAATGTCCTCCTTAATGATTTAGCCTCCAAGGCCTCCTCTGCTCCCTGTTCATTTACTGAGCCACTTCTAATACTTTTTGATGAGAGTCTTAACCATCCAAACTCCCCAATGAGACATGAAGGGCTCTACATATCAGTAATTGATGTTTATATTGAAAATTTACCCGTAGAGAGCCCTATCAGGGAAAAGCTGAAATGGGAGAGGGAGTTGTTGATTAAAAACAGCATCGGTAAAGTTGCCGAAGATTTCAGTATACTTTTTGAAGACGGTGGAGTGGTAAAACTACATAAGATTGAGTCAGAATTAACTCTTTTATACTTCTTTGAACCAGATTGTAACTCATGCAAGGAGGGTGTTTTTCTGGCGGAAAATAATGATGCATTCAACCGCTTTAAAAAAAGACATTCAGTTATCGCAGTTTACACCGGTGAAGATATTGAGTCATATGAGATGGTTGCCGGTTCATTCCCTGCCGGATGGAAAACGGGAAGAGATATAAATAATGAAGTTACTGTAAACAGGTTGTATGACAGGCGAGCCTCTCCGTCAATATATCTTCTGGATAAAGATAAAAGAGTTCTTATAAAAGATGGTGATGTTGAAAGTGTAGTTAAGTACTTGGAAGAGATGGCTATACAACCTCAATAACTTCATTTTCATCTAAATACCAAAGATAACCCTTTATATTGTTCATCCCCATCTCTTTTAGTGAAGAGATATAGTCCATTAACTGCCTGATATGGCCTTTACTCTTTAATTTTCCTGTTTTGAAATCAACAACAGTAAGAGTATCTCCTAAAATAACTCTGTCTGGTCTGTAAACCTTACCTGATGGCAAGAGTATCTCACACTCGTTCAAAATATTTGATTCAGAAGAAAACCACCCAAGATGTTCAACAGAATTAATTAAGTTAGTAAAATAATTCTCAGTTTCTTCAGTATATTTAGCTTCAAGTTCTCCGGTATTAACTGCATTTTGGACGGCAGATTTTATGTCTTTGACATAGTAGATTTGTGATAAAATTGAATGTATCACGACTCCTCTGCTTCTTGAGCTCTCTTCTGGATTGAAAAACTCTTCAGATCTTAATGTCAGTCTCAGATTATCAGAGTTATCCCATGATTTAAACAAAGGCATTACCCTACCTTCAATACTGTTGCTTTTTAATTCGGGAATCACTATCTCTTCTCCAAATTTCAGGACCTTTTTGTCGCCAGATAAATCTGAGTAGAAATGAGATATAATTTCTCCAACACCTTTTGGCAATCTGTCAGGCTTGCCTGTCTCATTAACCAGAATAAAAAGGTTATCCTTTGCCCTGGTGAATGCAACATAAGCCATATTCAAATTATCAACAATTCTGAGAAAACTCTCTTTTTCGTAATCTGCCTTAAAGTGAGTTGATGTAAGGGCATCTGCCTTTAAAACCGGAACTATTGGCATCTTGTTAAAAGGGGGTGTATTTGGTTTACACCAAATTATATCAGATAACCCCTTAAATCCAAATTCAGTGAAAGGAACTATTACAGTTGAATATCCAAGTCCTTTTGCCTTGTGTATAGTTATAACTCTCACGGCCTCTTCACCTTCAGGTGCAGGAATTGTCAATCTCTGAGAATTCTCTTTCCACCAGCTTAAGAAAGCAGAGAGATCAGCTCTGTTGACCTTTATGTAATCCCTTACTGTATCTAAAAAAGAGAAAATAAATGCAGCCTCAGCTCTCTTTAACTCTTCCGGAAGATACTCAGCAAGAGATTCACACATCTCATAAAGAGGAAGTGTTGAGACTTTGTCAATATCGGCAATATTTATTCCTGAAAATTTGACCAAAACATTGTTGATATCATCTTTTGGGTTACTAATATATCTCAAGTTTGCAATCATCGCAGAGACAGAATCTGAATTTGCAAGAAACAGAGAGTCCCCGGATATAACTCTTATCCCGGCATCAATCAAGTTCTCAGCAACTAATGAACCTTCACTGTTTCTTCTTACAAGTACTGCAATATCGCTTAAGTGCCCCCCATTAGCAATAACTCTATCAATTGAACTCCTGACAAATTCCAAAGCACTGTTATTGTAATCCTCCCCTTTCTCTGACACAAATTTTAACTCTACATATCCTTTCCTGATAATCTTTTCAGCAGGCATTGATTGACAAACAGATGAATAGATTGATGTTACTTTTGCATCCTCATTATAGCTGTGTTCCAGTATGTCATCGCATACAGATGCTGCCTTTGGAAAAAAGTCATTAATAAAATCAACTATCTCCTTGCCAGATCTCCAGTTATCTGTAAGTGGAGAGTAGTTAATTTCATCTTTATGAAACTCTTCAAAAACACTTTTATTTAACAGAGTCCAGTCTGAACCTCGCCATCTGTATATACTTTGCTTCTCGTCGCCAACAATCAAGTTTGAATATCCGGATGAGATACTATTCTTTAAAAGAGGTTTGAAATTCTCCCATTGCATTACAGAAGTATCCTGAAACTCGTCCAGCATGTAGTGATCAGTCCTTGTTCCTGTCTTTTCAAATATAAAAGGTGTATCGCTCCCGTCAATAATGTCATTAAGCAACTCAGAGGTTTCTGACAGCAAAATTACTCCGCTGTCATCAGTTACCTCCTTTATATTCTTCTTAATATCAGACACTAACCCAAGTGTGAATATGTTTTTAGATATTGCCTGAGCGGTTGCATAATCAATATAGTGGTCACTCTCATACTTAATAATTTCGCACATAAGAGACTGTAAATTCATTCTCTCCGCAACTGCTCCTCTCTCAGAAAGAGTAGGATCATCCTTTAATGCGCTTTTTGAAAACCATGTATCACTGCTCTGACTTGCCGTTTTAAACGTTTCATTAGAGAGTGTGAATTCACCTTTTGCTAGTTTTGCAAATCTTCCTGCAAATGAGCTGCCCTTTCTTGAAAACTCTTCTGGTTTTAAACCTGCACTTCTTAATATTTCACAACCACTTTTTCCATACATAGATAACACACTTTCATAATCTGTTATAACTTTTTGTATTACAGATGTGTAGCTTGAGATATGCTGTTTATCCAAAAACCAGTCTCCTTCATGCTTAACAGCAATTTTATAAGCCTCTTTGAAAAGTTGTTCCGCAGTTACCTGAATAATTGATCTGACATCCCAGCTCTTACCATCATCTATTCGCTGAATTGATAGTTCAAGTATCCAATTCAGAAGGGTCTCATTCTCTTCACTGTCCAGACTAAACAACATCCTGTCAATTGCCTGAGTTAGAATGTTGCTATTGTTCAATTCAAGTTCGTATGAGGTGTTTCTTCCAATCTCTCTGGCAAATGCTCTTAGTGTTTTCTGGAAAAATTTATCAATTGTCGTAATGTTGAACAGCGAATAATCATGCAGAATATTTCTAAGAAGTTTTGAAGAGAGATTATCTCCGGCAGTAGATTCAGCAAAAAGTCTCTCTACCACCCTTCTCTTCATCTCCTCGGTTGCCTTGTTGGTAAAAGTAACTGCAAGAATTCTCCTGTATGCCCTGTCATCCTCCTTCAAAAGGTTAAGATACTCTTGAGTTAGCCTATGGGTTTTGCCCGATCCTGCAGAGGCCCTGAAAATCTTTATCTCTCCCATATCATCGGCATATTTCTTTAAAAGGACACATTTTGCAGCTATCCAGACTAGAGGTCTGTATAAATGGAACCTCAAAGTTGAGAATCTCTTTTATTAATTCTATAAGCTGATTTTTAAAATATTCTATTTCATCAGGGTTGGTTTCTAGCTCATATTCTCTCTCCAAATCCCGTAATATGTAGGGTGCTAAAATGGACCTCTCATTTGGTGCAACAATAAGTGAGTAAAGGTAAAGCTGAAAATATACAGAGTGATTTTTTGACTGATTTGGTATAAATAGTTCAGCTATTCCCGGGAACTTGTCAGGTTTCCCTCCGGTTTTATAATCAACAATCCTAAGCTTACCATCAAGTTTATCAAGTCTGTCTATATATGATTTGAGCCTTACACCTCTGTTTTCATCAATGATCAGCTCATTAATGAACTCCTCCTCTGCTTTAATGTATTTGAAGGGGGCTAATTTTAAATCATAATTAACAATTTTTTTAATATATCTACCTATAAGACTACATACTAAATAGTTATACCCTTTTATTTCGTTGATCTTTCTCTCTCTCTTAAACTCAGACTCAATAACCTGGTCTATCAATTTGCCATTATTTAAAAGAGCCAATAATGACTTTTGATCTGCAATTCTGCCCTCATATGTCTCATACAATCTGGCAATTGACTTATGCAAAACTGTTCCAAATGTCCTTGCCTCAACTGATTCACTAAGCTCATCTTCTTCATTAATTCTCTCAATATGATAGAAATAGAATTTCAAAGGGCATGAAATATATTGTGATAACGAAGAAGCAGAAAATGATCTCCTACCTTTAGCATACTCTTCTAACCGCTCTTTTACCGTGCCACTCTTATTGACAACAATAGGAGACTTTATTCTTCTTGATACAGATCCTGCAGATAAATATTCAACAATTGGCGCTCTATAGTGATATTTCATCTGGAGAATAAATCTGCTTTTCTCTCCGTTTGAAATACCGTCATTTCTTGTATCGTACAATAGCCAGACTCTCTTGGATCTTAATACTATTCTGTAAAAATTGTATGCCGATACAGCATCTGCATATTCATTATCAGGAAGAGAGAAGGCCTTACGAAGATTTAAAGGAATATAAGAGGTGTTAATATTTGCAGAGGGTAATATCCCTTCATTAACAGAGCATATGATAACATTTTCAAAATCCAGACAACGAGCCTCAAGCATACCCATTATCTGTAATCCGGCAAGTGGTTCTCCCTTGAATGGGACTGATGTTGAATTCGCCAATTGCTTTAATAGTCTGAGAAAGGTTGATGGAGATATTTCTAAAGCAAGGCCCTTAAGCCTGACAACCAATGTGTGATAATAGTAGATAAGCTCTTTTTCAAATTTACCGATATCAGTTTTATTTACAATGTATTCAAGAATTTCAAGTATATAATCTGAAATTAATGCTAAGCTCTCCAACTTTGAGTTAGATTCAGAGATCACTTTTCTGAATATAATTTTTAAAAATGGATCTTCTGAGAAAAGGGACTCCGGAACATAAATCATACTTCCTGAAACAATTTCTCTTTCCATCTTTTGAACCAATTCTGCAGAGTAGCCTTTAACATAACTATGTCTAAGAATACTCAATACTCTTTTGAAATATAAACCAGCAGATGACTGTAGTTCAACAAGATTCTCAACTAATGAGACAACTGCAGAATCTCTTAGCGGGTATCCCATTGTAATATTTATCTCCCCCTCGCTGTAGTCAAAAGATCTTACTACTGATGTCAATAACGATTCATCCGGTAGTATTACAGCGTTCTTTAGCCCTGCAGAGAAATCAGAAGCAATCTCACCGGCTATTTTTGCCTGACCAATTGCTGATGGAGTTCCAATGACTTCTGTTTGAGGAAGTGAAAAATTATTAAAATCAATATTCAGCGAAGATGGAAATGACTGAAGGTTACCTCTCATAAAGAGAGATGCCCTGTTATCCGGATCTGTTAGAATATTACCAAAATAATCCCAATAGAAATCACCCTTCCCAGACAGTTTGATATAATTCATTAACCTCTTCTCACATTCATTCAGGGCATTGAATCCAATAAAAACTACTCCTTTATATCTTTTAAGAAAAAGGTCTGCTGACTTACTGTTTCCAGACTGAATATCCTGAGCAATCTTTCTGTAAATCATCCCCTCATAACCCAGTCCCTCATGCTCCAAGCCATTTTTTAGTCCAACATACATTGGAAGCATAAGTGACCAAAGCGCCTTAAACTTGCTCTTTTTAATGCTCTCTTCACCATTATGAAAGTTAGACCAAAAAGTTTTAATAGCTTTTAACTGTCTGTCTGAGAGAAATGAGTAGTCTGCATCAAGCTCCTTAAGATCTTTTATGTTTGCAAACAGTCTCTTGGGATCTGCTAAAAACTTGTCTGTATCATCAAAGTCGGATATCAGTGTCTCTCCCCAAAAAATAAAATCATCAAATGATTCCGGATTATCAACGAGTGAGCAGTAAATATTATAAAGTCTGAAAACACACTCAAGATTATCAACCCTCTTTAAGCCAGATAAACTAGAAAAAAGATCGCTGATAGTTATTAAAGATGGAGAAAATATTGGTTTAACTAAATTACCGGCAAGCTCCCTCTGAAAAAACAGCGCAGCCCTCCTGCCAGGAAAAACAAAGCAGAAATCAGATAATGACTCCCGCTCTCTTTCGCTGAAAGCCTTAGCAATTTTTCCCAAAAACTCCATTAAATATTCCTTGATCTTAATTCATTGGCCTTCTCTTCATATCCTGGTTTACCCAGGAGTGCAAACATATTTACTTTATAATCTTCAACTCCGGGCTGGTCAAATGGGTTAACTCCCAGCATATAGGCACTTATGCCACAAGCGGTTTCAAAAAAGTAGAAGAGAGCGCCTAAGTTGTATTCATCAATGTTTTCTATTGATATCCTGATATTTGGGACACCTCCGTCAACATGTGCTATGCGAGTGCCAATCTCTGCCATTCTGTTGCACTCCTCCACCCTCTTACCCGTGAGGAAGTTAAGACCATCAAGGTTGTTTGGATCATGATCTATTCTAATCTCTCTTTTACAATTGTTTACACTTATTACTGTTTCAAAAATTGTCCGTTCACCCTCTTGAATGTATTGTCCCATAGAGTGTAGATCTGTTGTAAAATTTACTGATGCCGGAAAAATTCCCCTACCCTCTTTTCCTTCACTCTCGCCGAACAGCTGCTTCCACCACTCTGCAATGTATTGAAGTTTAGGATTATAATTAACAATAAGCTCCGTTTTTTTCCCAGACTCATAAAGAGCATTTCTAATTGCCGCGTATTTCAATGCTGGGTTATCAACCGATTTTGAAAGTACCTTCTCTCTCATAGCTGAAGCACCCTCTATAAATGAATCCACATTATAACCTGCAATTGCAACAGGTAATAAACCCACAGGAGTTAACACAGAGAATCTCCCTCCAACATCATCCGGAATAATAAAGGTCCTGTATCCCTGTTTGTCGGAAAGTTCCCTTAATGCACCCTTTTTAGAATCCGTAATGGCTATAATTCTATCGGCACATCTCTCTTTGCCATATTTCTCCTCAATATGTCTTTTGATAATTCTGAAAGCAACAGCCGGCTCTGTGGTTGTCCCTGATTTTGAAATTACCACCACACCATACTCTTTTTTATCCAGAAGATCCAATAATTCTGCGATATAATCCTCTGACATATTATGTCCGGCAAACACAACAGAAGGATAAGGAGTACCTCCAAAATATAGATTGAAAGGATTTGAAAGTGCCTCAAGAGTGGCTTTTGACCCCAGGTATGAACCACCAATTCCAATAACAACTACCAGCTCCAACCTCTCTTTCCACTCTGATGCTATTTTATTTATTTGATTTAATGACTCTTTTGTAATGGAGGAGACTGGTAAATCCAGCCATCCCAAAAATTCATTTCCTCTTCCATCACCCCTCAACAAAGTATCCAAAGCAGAAGCTGCCCTTAACAGGGCATCTTTTTCCATCTCTTCACCAATATAAGAGAGAGAGGATGGATATTCAATATCTATTATTTTCATACTACTGTAATTGTTCTGATAACTGTTTAACAATATAGGCGGGATATTTGTGTTCATAAAGGATTTTATACATAGCCTCCGCTATTGGCATATGCACCTTATATTTCTGATTTATCTCATATATGCATTTGGCACCATAGTAACCCTCTGCAACCATATTCATTTCATGTTGAGCAGATTGAACAGAGTATCCCTTCCCAATCATTGATCCGAAGGTTCTGTTTCTACTAAACTGAGAGTAACAAGTTACAAGCAGATCACCTAAATATGCAGAGGTAGAGGTGTGTCTGTTCTTGTCTGGATGGCTGGCATGAAGAAAATCTCTCATTTCGTGAAATGAGTTTGTAATAAGAACTGCCATGAAGTTATCACCATAACCCAGAGAGTGGCATACTCCTGCAGCAACCGCGTAGATATTTTTGAGTACTGCGGCATACTCTACTCCATAAATATCTGTTCCGGGAATTGTTCTGATATAACTGCAAGAAAAGATATCACACATAGATCTCGCAACCTCAATATATTTGCTTGAAAGTGTGAGATATGATAATCTCTCCATTGCAACCTCCTCTGCATGACAAGGACCGCTGACAACTCCTATTCTGCTAAATGGTACCTGATGGTTAAGGTGAAAATACTCTGCTATTGAGATATTGTCAATAGGTACCATTCCCTTAATAGCTGTTATAATAAATTTATCATCAAGATTGCATCTTATTTTGACAGCCATGTCCATGAAATAAGCAGATGGTATTGCGAATAACAAAACATCTGCATTGCATATGACTTCATTTATATCCGTTGATAGTTGCAGCCTTTTTGGATCAAAGTGAACAGCTTGCAAATAAAATGGATTGTGTCCTGTATTTTGCAGTTTTTCTATAGACTCTTCATCTCTAATATACCACCATATGCTATCTTGATGGTTAAGTAACAACTTTGCAAGAGCGGTGGCCCAACTGCCGCCACCAATAAGTGCAAAGCGCAAACCCTCCCTCTCCAGTATATTTTCCATTTCTTTTGAATATGAATTTATTTGCTTCAAATCATTACACAAATATACCTTTTTTGTGACACTTTATAAATAATTCTTTTACTTTTGCAGTTGTATAAGATTAATGCAACACAATGAATTTTAATATATTATATAGCAAAGCTCTTGCATTAGAACCTCTTACTAAAGAGGAGTTAGTTAAACTGTACTGTGAATCACCACCATCAGAGCTATTTGAACTAGCTCAAAAAATAAGATATATACTGGTTCCTGGCAATAAAGTGAGTTGGCAGATAGACAGAAATATTAATTATACGAATGTATGCATTTCCGGCTGCCTCTTTTGCAATTTCCACTGCAAACTTTCAGAGAGAGAAAAAGTTTACTCTATTGACAAAAAGGAATTAGAAATAAAAATCAAAAATCTCAGAGAGTTGGGAGGTGATCAAATATTACTTCAGGGAGGACTCCACCCTCATTATGACATATCATACTACGAAGGTCTCATCAACTTAATTAAATCAATTGACCCCTTAATCAAACTAAATGCATTTGGCCCTCCAGAGATCTCGCACATAGCAAGAGTGAGCTCACTTTCCATTAAAGAGACATTAGAGAGACTTGTTAAAGCAGGTCTTGATTCACTTCCCGGGGCGGGCGCAGAGATATTAAGTGACAGGGTGAGGAAACTCCTCTCTCCAGGGAAACCAACTTCAGATCAATGGATTGAAGTAATGGCAGAGGCACACAAAATGGGTCTGGGAACAACTGCAACAATGGTTTACGGGCATATTGAGACACTTGAAGACAGAATTGAGCACCTTATAAGGATTAGAGAACTTCAAAGTAAAAAACCTGAAGGTGCGCCAGGCTTCAGAGCATTTATCTGTTGGCCAATGCAGATAAAAGGAACGAAATTAAGTGAACGTTACAATATATCCGAACCATCTTCAATTGAACATCTGAAAATGATAGCTATTAGCAGGATAGCCCTTATCAATATAACCCATATTCAAGCCTCTTGGCTTACAATGGGAAGAGAGATTGGTATGATGGCTCTTCACTCAGGTGCAGATGATTTGGGTTCAATCATGATTGAGGAAAACGTAGTATCATCCGCCGGAGCAGAAAACAGAATGGACGCTGCTGAAATGTTAAAAACTATAAAAGAGGCTGGTTTTAAACCATGGCTTAGAGGACAGGATTACAGACCCAGAGTTGGAGCTGTTTCTGGGGTATAACCCTCGTCAATTAATAGTGATGAAGCCTTTGAAGCGTCAACTGCAAGTGCATCACACCTTTCGTTTTCAGTATGTCCCGCATGACCTTTAATCCATGTGAACTTTACTTTATGCCTCCTGTAAACAGTAAGAAATCTAAGCCATAAATCCCGGTTTTTCTTTCCTGAAAAATTTTTTTTCTCCCACACAAATAGCCATCCTTTGTTTATGGCATCGCAAACATATGATGAATCAGAGTAAACATTAACAGATGAGTTGTTTTTTTTCAGAGCCTCAAGACCTACAATAACTGCCAGCAGCTCCATTCTATTGTTAGTAGTCAGGATATAACCGGCGGAGATCTCTTTCCTATGACTTCCACTTTTAAGAACAACTCCATATCCTCCGGGTCCAGGATTTCCCCTAGAGGAACCATCTGTAAAAAGCTCAATCATTGCCTCTGGAAACAGGTATTTCAACCTTGAGAGGATTTCTTCTTATCTCCTCATACTCTTTCCTCTTTCTAAATATGTCTATTGCTTCATAAATTGCATTCAGCATAGAGTAGTGATTTGCAATGTTTTTACCGGCAATGTCATAAGCAGTTCCATGATCAGGTGAAGTTCTGACTACAGGAAGACCGGCAGTGTAGTTCACTCCCCCATCAGGAGATAACGACTTAAATGGGGTCAGTCCCTGATCATGATACATTGCAAGCACAGCGTCAAATTTTTTATACATTGAGGATGCAAAGAAACCATCTGGGGCATAAGGCCCAAAAATCAACTCTCCCTCTGATTTTAAGTCTTCAATAGCAGGCTTTATTATATCTCTCTCTTCATTGCCAAGAACACCCTCCTCTCCGGCGTGGGGATTGAGTGATAGGACCGCAATTTTTGGATACTCAATTCCAAAATCCCTTCTCAAGGATTCACACATTAATTTGCACTTTTTTACAATTTTCTCTGTTGAGATTGAAGGGGCAACCTCTTTAATTGGAATATGATTCGTCACTAATCCAACCCTCATTGCCGGAGAGATCATAAACATAAGCGAGTCCTCTTTACCAAACTCCTTTGTCAAATACTCTGTGTGTCCGGGAAAGGTAAAGCCCTCGTTCTTCATGGATGCTTTATTAAAAGGTCCGGTAACCAAAACGTCAATTTCACCCTTTTTAAGGTGATCAATAGCCTTATCCAGTGAGAGGAAAGCCCCTCTGGAACTTTCAGGTGTAGGTCTCCCCGGATCTGCCACTACACTTTCTGGAACGCAATTAATAATATTAACCCGTTTATGGTGAATATCAGCAGGAGATGATATAACATTTGCAGCAACACCGTCAGCTTCTGATAGACTTTTCTTATAAAAGCCAAAAAGCTTTGAAGAGCCATAAATAACAGGAGTACATAATTCTAGCATTCTACTATCAGATAAGGCCTTAATTATGACCTCATACGAAATTCCGTTGCTGTCACCTTGAGTGATTCCTACAACTATCTTATTGCTCATTGTAATGTCTTGAAGAAATTTCGCGCAAGATACAAAAATCTGGCAAGATTGTTAACTTTGCAATATGCCTGGTATTCTTGACAGTGATATTAAATTTCTCTCCGGTGTAGGCCCAAGAAGAGCTGCTCTGCTAGAGAAGGAGCTAAACATCAAAAGTTTTGGCGATATGCTCCTTTTTTTTCCTTTCAGGTACATTGACAGAAGCAGAATATATACAATCAGCGAAGTTGAACCCTCAATGAGCTATATCCAGGTCAGGGGTAAAATAACCAGGATAAATTTAGCAGGTGAGAAGGGTCCGGCGAGAAGGCTTATTGCAACATTATCAGATCCCACAGGCTCAATAGATCTTGTCTTTTTCCAGGGCATAAAATGGACGAAAGAGCGCCTGAGGTTGAATCAGGAGTATATCGTTTTTGGTAAGCCGACGGTATTCAATCAGAGCCTTAATATTGTTCATCCTGAAATTGATTCTGTAACAGAAGAGAATCCAATTTATGTTGGAAATATGATAGGTGTTTACTCTTCTACTGAAAAGTTAAGAGGTGGAGGTATAAGCAATAAAGTAATAGCTCGTCTGCAGTCAGCGCTTATAAAACAGTGCGGAGAGGGTATAAGAGAGACACTTCCAGAATGGCTTATTTCAGAAAAACGCTTAATGCCTCTAAAAGAGGCAATCCAGAACATCCATTTTCCATCAGATCTTAAACAGCTGGCTTCCGCCCAATTCAGATTCAAATTTGAAGAGCTCTTTTATCTCCAGCTCTCATTGTTAAGACAAAAGAGCGTTCGTGAAAGAAATTCAAAAGGTCTATATATGCCACGTGTAGGAGATCTGTTTAACCAATGCTACTCTGTTATGCCATTCGAGCTTACAAATGCTCAGAAAAGGGTGATAAGAGAGATCCGGGACGATTTTAAATCAGGTAGGCAGATGAACCGACTTTTACAAGGTGATGTCGGCAGCGGCAAAACAATGGTTGCAATATTATGCTCTCTGCTAGCAGCCGACAATGGATATCAGTCATGCATTATGGCTCCCACAGAGGTTCTTGCTAACCAGCACTATAATGGTTCTTTAAAACTTTTAAATGGAACAGGTGTTAAAATAGCCCTTTTAACAGGCAGCACTAAGGCAAAAGAGAGACGAGAGATATCAGAAGGGATATCAAACGGATTAATACATATACTTTTTGGCACTCACGCACTGATTGAGGACTCTGTTCAGTTTCAAAATCTTGGTTTTGCTGTTATTGATGAACAGCATAGATTTGGAGTAGAACAGAGATCTAAACTATGGAGTAAAAGCACTGAGACATTGCCTCATGTTCTTGTCATGACAGCAACTCCCATACCAAGAACACTAGCTATGACACTTTATGGAGATCTGGATGTGTCTGTTATAGATGAGCTCCCTCCAGGCAGAAAGAGTATTAAGACAATGCATACTACTGAGTCTCACCGGAAGAAAATATACGATTTTATGAAGGAAAAGATTGCCAAGGGGCGTCAGATTTTCATTGTTTACCCTCTTATAAATGAAAGTGAGACTCTTGACTACAAAAATCTTCAGGATGGATATGAAAATATTATAAGAGAGTTTCCTGCTCCACAATATGTTACAGCAGTTGTTCACGGTAAACAGAAAAACGAAGATAAAGCATACGATATGGAGTTATTCGCATCCGGTAAGGCCAACATTCTTGTCTCTACTTCCGTAATTGAGGTAGGAGTTGATGTTCCTAATGCTTCAGTTATGATGATTGAGAGTGCTGAAAGGTTTGGGCTATCTCAATTACATCAGCTTAGAGGAAGGGTTGGCAGAGGAGCAGAGAACTCCTACTGCATACTTATGACTGGGCATAAACTGACAAAGGAGTCTAAACAAAGGATAGACCTTATGTGTTCTACACAGGACGGTTTTGAACTGGCTGAGGCCGATATGAGGATGAGAGGTCCCGGAGACATTGAGGGAACACAGCAAAGTGGTTTGCCTATTGAGCTTAGGCTCTCAGACCTTGCAAAAGACTCTCAGATTCTGGAGGAGGCAAGGAAAACTGCAAAATCTCTCCTTGAGAGGGATCCGTTTATTGAACACCCGCTCAACCATACATTAAAAGATCAGCTTAACAAAATGAGAGGAGCCAAAGAGGATTTCTCCAGAATAAGTTAATAATAAATTTTTGATTATGAAATATATTGGGGCACATGTAAGTTCTTCAGGAGGAGTAGAAAATGCACCTCTTAATGCAAAAGAGATTGGTGCAACAGCTTTTGCTCTCTTTACAAAAAACCAGCGTCAGTGGGTTTCCGCTCCTCTATCAAAAAAGAGTATAGAGAGTTTTAAAGAGAGGTGTGAAGAGTTTGGTTTTAAGCCATTCCAAATTTTGCCACACGATAGTTATCTTATTAATCTTGGCCACCCGGAAGGCGATGGGTTGGACAAATCCAGAGCAGCATTTCTTGATGAAATGCAAAGATGCGAACAGCTCGGTCTTGACAGATTAAATTTTCATCCAGGCAGCCATCTGAATAAGATTTCAATAACTGAGTGTTTAACAAGGATTGCCGAGTCAATAAACTTAACACTGGATAAAACAAAAGGCGTTACTGCTGTTATTGAGAATACTGCAGGACAGGGATCCAATTTAGGACACACTTTTGAGCAGATTGCAGAGATTATTTACCAGGTTGAGGATAAAAGCCGAGTTGGGGTTTGTATTGACACTTGCCACTCATTTGCTGCCGGGTATGATCTCTCAAACGAGAAGGGATTCAATGATGCATTTAGCCACTTTGATAAAGTTATCGGATTCAAATACTTAAAGGGAATGCATCTTAATGATGCAAAAAAAGGGCTTAACTCAAGAGTGGACAGGCACGACTCTTTAGGGAAAGGGGAGCTTGGAGAAGAGACTTTTAAGATTCTTATGAAAGATAAAAAATTCAATGGAATACCCATGATACTTGAGACACCCGATTTTGAAATATGGAGTAAGGAGATTGCTCAGCTAAAAGAGTGGGCCGGAATTATTTAAGAATATCATAATGGAGAGAGTAGCAATATTTGCAGGGGGATGCTTCTGGGGAGTAGAGCATCTTCTAAGGCAGCTTCCCGGAGTACTTATGGTTATTTCCGGATATACAGGTGGTTATACCGAAAACCCTACATACGAAGAGGTATGCAGTGGTATTACAGGACATGCTGAGGCTGTTGAGGTTACCTACGACCCACAAAAAATTTCATACAAAGACCTGACAATAAGATTTTTTGAAATACATGATCCCGAGCAGGTGAACAGACAGGGTCCTGACATTGGGACACAGTACAGATCAGAGATATTCTACCTAAACGAAGAGCAAAGAGAGACAGCTCTTGCCTTAATTTCAACTCTTAAGTCAAAGGGTTATAATATTGCAACTAAAGTCACCCCTGCTGGTAAGTTTTATCCGGCAGAGGCTTACCACCAGAAATATTATCAAAAAAGAGGTGGACAGCCATATTGTCATTTTTACAAGAGTCGGTTCTGAACATGAAGGATCTTACACAAGGAAATGAGGGGAGACAGATAATCCTTTTTGCTATCCCTATGATAATTGGGAATATTTTTCAGCAACTATACAACATTGTTGACAGCATAGTTGTAGGAAAATTTATTGGTTCGGTTGCGCTGGCTGCAGTCGGTTCAAGTTTCCCAATCTTGTTTACCCTGTCTGCGCTTGTAGCTGGGATTACTATCGGAGGCTCAGTTCTTGTAGCTCAATATTTTGGAGCAAAAAACTTTCATAAGGTAAAGGTCACTTCAGACACATTGCAAATATTTCTTTTAGTAAGCTCTGCTATACTATCAATAATCTTCTTTCTGCTTAGCAGGCCAATATTCAGAATGCTCTCAATACCTGAAGATGTAATTCCTGACGCAGTCCGATATTTTGACATTGTCATACTCTCTACGACTCTCCCCTCATTCATGTTATTTGGGATAGCAGCAATATTACGAGGCGTGGGTAACTCTCTGACACCTATATACTTCACCGTTGGTTCAATTGTAATGAATATTGTTCTAGATTTGCTCTTTGTATTGGTTTTTGATTGGGGAATTGACGGAGTTGCATGGGCTACTGCAATATCATCTATTGCAGCCTGGATTGGACTATGGTGGCACCTTAACAAAGGAAAAGAGAGCATAATAAGATTTAACCTGAATTGGAGAAAATGGGAATTTGACTGGGAGAACTTCAGACTATCATTAAAAATAGGATTGCCTTCCGGTATTCAGCAGACTCTTGTAGGATTGGGAAGTATGGCTTTACTGGGGATTGTTTCTCCGTTTGGTGTCGCAACTCTTGCTGCATACACGGCGGCAGGAAGAGTAGATATGTTTGTCTCAATGCCGGCTATGAATCTGGCTGCTGCATTATCATCATTCGTCGGGCAAAATCTGGGTGCTGAGAGATTTGACAGAATCAGAAATGGCTTATGGGCAACATTAAAATACTCAACGTCCATCTGTATAGCATTGACTCTTATTGTTGTCTTTTTTGGAGAGCAGATAATGTATTTGTTTGTAGAGTCGGGATCTCCACACTATAGAGAGGTGATTGAAACCGGCAAAGAGTATCTTGTAATTGTAACCTCTTTCTACATACTATTCTCAACAATGTTTGTCGTTAACGGAGTAACCAGAGGAGCCGGAGCAACATTCGTACCTATGCTTATTACAACACTCTCTCTTTGGATAATAAGAATTCCACTGGCCTACTTCCTATCTGACATTATGGGAGCTCAGGGTATATGGTGGTCAATACCTGCCGGATGGACAATAGGTTGCGCAGGCGCAATAATCTACTACAATTCTGGACTTTGGAAAAAACACAGGGTTAAGACTGCTGTGGAGCCCATGCAGACTTAAGTCCAACTGTTCTATTGTAAACTAACCTCTCTTCAGATGATTCAGAATCTTTGATAAAGTATCCGTTCCTTTCAAACTGTACTGCAATCTGAGAGGTATCCGTCAGTATAGCCGGCTCCGTATAACCTGCTTTAATAACAAGAGAATCAGGATTTAAAAAGTCTGTATAACTCTTCTCCTGAGGTATTGAATCCATATCCGCTTCAGTAAATAGCCTGTCAAACAGCCTCAACTCTGTCTCAACAGCATTAGCTACTGACACCCAGTGAATAGTTCCTTTAACAGACCTCCACTCTCCTGTTCCTGGCTTGCTTTCAGGGTCGTAAGTGCAGATTATTTCAATAATATCTCCATTGTTATCTCTAATAATATCTTCACACTTAATAATATAGGAATATTTTAGTCTAACCTCTCCGCCAGGTTTTAACCTAAAGTATTTCTTTGGAGGATTCTCCATAAAATCATCTCTCTCTATGTAGAGCTCCCTGGAGAATGGGATCTCTCTGTAACCAGCATCAGGATTCTCTTGATTTACAGGTGCTCTGAAAATTTCAGTTGTGCCTTCTGGATAATTGGATATAGTGAGTTTAACTGGATCAATTACCGCCATATACCTGTTTGCTCTCTTGTTTAAATCCTCTCTGACACACCACTCCAGAAGGGAGAGATCAATAATATTGTCTCTCTTGGCGACTCCCACCTTCTCTGCAAAGAGTCTAATGCTCTCTGGAGTGTATCCTCTTCTTCTCAGTCCACAAATTGTGGGCATTCTTGGATCATCCCATCCTGTTACAAATCCACTCCTTACCAGCTCCAGTAACTTTCTCTTTGACATTACTGTATATGTAAGGTTAAGTCTTGCGAATTCATACTGTTTTGATGGAAATATATCAAGTTTTTCTATAAACCAATCATATAGAGGTCTGTGTACATCAAACTCTAAAGTACAGATGGAATGTGTTATTTTTTCAATAGAGTCACTCTGGCCGTGAGCATAGTCATACATTGGATATATACACCAATTGTCTCCTGTTCTATGATGGTGTGCATATATAATTCTGTAAAGAATCGGGTCTCTCATAAGCATATTGCTGTGAGACATATCAATTTTTGCTCTGAGTACCTTCGCCCCCTCTTTAAATTCACCCAGCCTCATCCTTTCAAAGAGATCCAGGTTCTCCTCCACGCTTCTCTCCCTCCATGGACTGGGAATACCGGCTTTTGTAACGGTTCCTCTGTTCTCTCTTATCTCCTCCTGAGTCTGATCATCAACATAAGCTAATCCTTTTTTAATTAAATCCTGAGCCCAAGTGTATAACTGTTCAAAATAGTCCGATGCATAAAACTCAGCAGCCCATTCAAATCCCAGCCAACTAACATCCTCTTTAATAGAGTCAACATACTCAACATCCTCTTTTGCTGGATTTGTATCGTCAAACCTTAAATTTGTCTTGCCTCCATATCTCTTTGCAAGGCCAAAGTTCAGACAGATACTCTTTGCATGGCCTATATGAAGATATCCGTTAGGCTCGGGAGGAAACCTAGTAAGCACTGACTGATGTTTACCATCTGCCAAATCTTTTTCAATAATCTCCTCTATAAAATTAAGCTGACGCTCCTCTGCAAGGCTTTCAATCACTTCCATGACATTTTCATTTTTGAACCGCAAAGATAAGATTTCTTGTATAACTTTGCGATACCTAAAACAACTAATCAATGCAGAACTTATGCTAAGGTCAATGACAGGTTTCGGAAAGGCAGAAACAAAAACTGCCGTTGGAAAATTTACAGTTGAAATTAGATCAGTAAATGGGAAAAATGCTGATATAGGATTAAAGACTCAATATATACCAAGAGAGAAGGAGATAGAGACTAGACAGCTTGTATCCTCAATTCTTGGAAGAGGAAGTATTGATATTTTTGTTAATCTTGAATCAAATTCCGAATCAACAGCAAGGCAAATTAATAAAGATGTATTTGAATCTTACTGGAGACAGATTACTGAGTTATGCAATGATTTAGAAATCAAAGGCGAATTATCAGATCTCTTACCGGTTGTCCTTAAGATGCCGGATATAACCGAGGGTACAAAACCTATAGACTACGAATTATATTGGCCTTGTCTTAAGGATTGTATAATATGTGCGGCTCAATCTCTTGACAGTTTCAGAATATCAGAGGGTTCAAAGCTGGAAGAGGAGATAAGGAGCAGGATATCAAACATACTTAACCTTCTAAAGAGGGCTGAGGTGCTTGATCCTGGCAGAAACGAGGCGGTGAGAGCCAGGTTAGCTTCAAAATTCGCCGAGTCCGGTTTGAATGCAGATGAGAACAGATTTGAGCAAGAGATAATTTATTATCTTGAAAAATTGGATATAACAGAAGAGAAGGTAAGGCTGAAGCAACATTGCGATTTTTTTATTCAAACAATGGAGAGTGATGAGATGCCCGGAAAGAAAATGGGATTTATTGCTCAGGAGATAGGGCGCGAGATAAACACATTAGGTTCAAAAGCGAATTTCGCAGAGATCCAGAGACTGGTGGTAGAGATGAAAGAGGAACTGGAAAAGATAAAAGAGCAGTCACTCAATATTTTATAATTTGCTATTCCCCTATTTGCAACTTTTTCATGTAAAGGGTCGTCTATAATGCAGAAAACAAATAACTGCAAAAATCCATTACAATGAAAACAAAAATTTGTGCTTTTACACTAGCAACCCTACTTTCAACTGCTTCATTTACAACCTATGCAGCTGATGATGCAACAAACGTAAAGAACCCCAGGTACGAGGCTTCCGTACTGGTTAAAGAGGCATTTAATAAAATTGAAAAGAACTACACATGTGAAGACTCTCATATCTCTGGATATTACAAAGAGAGTGTCCTGAGGGCAGGTGAGACTATCTCACTTAACGAGGCTATGGTTGATATAGAAAAGGCCTCATATATGACATCAAAGCAAGATAAGATCATTGTTAAACAAGTAAGAAAAAACAGTAAACCCAACCAAGATCCCTTTCTTATAAAACTTCAGGGTGGACCAAACAATGTACTAAAACTGGATCTTGTTAAATATTCACTCCCTGAATGTGACAATAAAAAAATGACTGAACTATATGCTTTTGAATACGATTCTCCGGTTGTTATTGACGGAAAAGTTATGTATGTAGTAAAGTTTGATCAGATTCAGGCTTGCGAGGATATACTATACAGAGGCAAAATTTTTATTGACTCAAAATCTCATGCCGTTGCAAAAGTTGAGTTTAATATGAATGTAGAGGAAAGGGGAGATGCTTATCTGTCATTCATCAAAAACAAACCTTCACATATGAAAATTGCTGTAACTGATGCAACATATATTGTCGGATACAAAGAGTATAATGGGAAATGGTATTATGACCATTCAAGATCAGACATAGATTTCTCAGTTAGAAGTAAAAAGCAAGGTATTAATACAAAATACTCAGTAACTTCTGGTATAGTTGTAACAAGCTATAATACCTCCCCTGAGAGTCTTAAAGGCCATATCTTCAAATCTAACGAAATCCTTGCAGATAATATTGCCAATGAAGATGAGTCATTGATTTGGGAGCTGTATGACGAGCTAATGTATCTAGCAATGCTCTAGTCAAAAAGATGCTTAAGCCAGAAATTCCTGGCAGCCTCTCTGTCGTGAACTGACTGAGCACCTCTGTAGCCATGCATCCCGCCAGGGTAGATCATCAGATCAAACTGTTTGCCAGCAAGCTGTAGAGCATCAATTAACTGAAGAGTGTTTTGAAAATGAACGTTATCATCTGATGTACCGTGAGTAATATACAATCTGGAACCCTTTTCACTTCTGTATTTGGACACCTTTCCAAGTACAGATGTGTATTTATACCCTTCAGGATTATTCTGAGGTGTATCCATATATCTCTCTGTGTAATGGGTATCATAAAGATGCCAGTCATAAACACCGCCTCCGGCAATTCCAAATCTGAAAAACTCAGCTCCTTCTGTCAAAGCTAGAAGAGTCATTGTACCTCCGTAAGAGAAGCCGGTAATTCCAATTCTGTTTGAATCCACAAAAGGAAGTGAAATCAAATACTTCGCCCATAAAATATAATCCTCTATCTCCTGTTTCCCAAGATTTCTATGGATAAAATTCATACCCTCCTTGCCACAATGTCCGGAGGCTCTGTGATCAATACTAATCTGAATTGCCCCTCTCTTGTACCAAAACTTGACATCATCAGAGGGATTTCTCCACACATCCATAACAGTACCAGAATTAGGCCCTCCATACATACTAACTATAACCGGATATTTTTTCTCTTTATCCATGTTCTCAGGCCAAATTACCGATGCCGGTAATCTATATCCATCCGGCGTTGTTATGAACAACATCTCAGCAACAGGTAGTAAAGTGAGATCGGCCCCATCTGCCGCATCCTGAACAATAACAAATTCGCCAGGTTTCACCACCCCGCCTTTAGCAATTGACATTACAATTGTTGAAGTGGGATCACTTACACTAGAGACATTGGCTGAAAAGTTTTTTCTGTCGGGAGAGAGCAATACAGAAGAATAATTCCATCTGCCAGATGAAAGTCTCTTCACACTACTTTTCTTCATCCCCTTATTCCAGCTTAAAAGATAGAAGTCATTTCTCTCTGAAGTCTCCCCTCTTGATATAAAATAGAGCTCCCTTCTCTCTTCGTCAAAATCTATGAATCTCACCCCCCAGTTTTTACCTTCAGTCAATTTAGTAAATACATAGCCGTCATAACTCTGGTAATAGATATTCTCCCAAAGCTCAAAATCTCTTACAAAATAGAAACCCTCCTTACCAAAACGGACCTCCTCAAGCCAATCTATCCATGTATTTTGCTTTTCAGTATATACAACCCTCTTTCCTCCGTCTGATCTGTTAACAGAGTAGAGTAAAAAGTTGCTCTGGTCCCTGTCCATCCATTGTACAAGGAGCTCCTCAGAATTGCTGTTCCAGTAAGGTGTCCCAAAATACTGATCATCTTTCTCATTAAAATCTCCCCATGATACCCTGGCTGTTTCCAAATCGGCAAAACCAATTCTGACCAATGGGTTTGAGTCACCGGCTTTTGGGTATCTTGTTCTTGTAATTGAACCATGCTTCCCGGTTGCATCATAAATTGGGAACATCGGAACATTGGTGTCATCAAACCTCATAAAGGCAATCGTCCTGCTATCCGGCGACCACCAGAAAGCCTTGTAACGAGATGCGCGCCCTAAAATCTCCTCATAATAAACCCAAGATGCCCATCCGTTCATAATCAGCTCAGAGCCGTCATTAGTATATCTCACCTCATTATCGCCAAGAATATTTATAGTATAGAGGTCATTATCTCTTGTGAATGCTATCACTTTCCCGTCAGGTGAGAGCTCTGGATTCCTCTCTTCAGCAACAGTATGTGTTATTTGCCTTTCTTCTCCCTTTTCTTCTTTATAATAAATATCTCCATCTTTTACTGATACAGTAGCTCTTGCCACGTCTGCTGGTCTCTCAACAATATTGGCAATGCCGGTTTTTATATTGTACTCCCTGTAAACCCTCTCTCCCTTTTCCATATGCATCATCAAAAGGGACGAATTATCTCGCCAAGAGACAACATTTGACAGTTGTTTTAAATCCTGAGCATCGGCGTAGATAGTCAAGAGAGTAAGCGATAAAAGAATTGCAAATTTTTTCAATATATTCATGATGTCAGCAAAATTATGTATTCTTAAAAAACGAATCGTTAAAGTTAATAAAATAGATTTTCTCTGTTGCTCGTGTCATTGCAGTATATAACCATTTTAAATCATCAAGTGATACTTCATCTCTCCAGAACGGATTATCAATGAATACCGCAGACCACTGACCACCTTGTGATTTATGACATGTAATGGCAGATGCGAATTTGATCTGCAGAGCATTAAAATATTTATCCTCTCTTACAGCAGTAATTCTCTTGCGTTTGGTTTTAATATGAGAATAATCCTCAAGTATCTCTGAGAAAAGTCTTTTTTGCTGTTCGGTTCCAAGTGATGCTGTTTCACTCTGTAGTGTATCAAGAATTACTTTTGCCTTAATCTCAAGATTATCGTAATCAGGAAATGAGAGTAGCGCATCCGCAAATGTCAAGCCATACCTCTCCTCATAATTAGAAATTTTCAATAGCTCTGCCACATCACCATTTGCTATAAAGCCTATATTTTGAGCATCTTCCAGGAACTGATAACAGTTCTTGACAATCATCAATTTATCACCTTTGCCCACCCTCTCCTCTCTGAATAGCAAAGACGACCTTATACCGTTGTTATATCTGTTTGCCCGTTTATTTGATCTGCATAATACAAGAGTCTCATCCTCTCCCCACCTTGAATAGGCACTCTCCAGTCTTTCAATTAGCTCCCCGCCAGTTACCCTCTCAATATCATCAAACCCCTTTATCTCAAAAGCGGGCCTATCTTCAGTTCCACTCTCTATCATTTCGCGAAGCTTTGTGGCATTTATAAGAATTCCCGACTCCTGAGCCTGACGTACAACACTTCTAAGTTGTGAAAAGTGAACAGTTCCGTAATTCCGCATACTTTTCTCATCCAGAGCCTCTGAGAAATCCAAGCCCACCGGTGGTAGCTGAGCAGAGTCTCCGGCAAGTATAAGCCTGTTCCCCTCCCCTGAATAGACAAATTGGATTAAATCGTCTAACAGCCGTCCAGATCCAAATGCAGACCCTTCACTTGAGTTTGAAATCAAAGAGGCCTCATCAACAATGTATAACGTATCTTTATTAAGGTTTACATTTATGGAAAACAGCCCTATTCCATCTGACATGGATTTTTGCCTGTATATGTGCTTATGAATAGTATATGCTCTCTTTCCTGTATAACCTGACAATACCTTAGCCGATCGTCCGGTAGGTGCTAGTAGTACACAGTTCCTCTCAAATTGAGCCAAAACCTTTACCAGAGATGATAAAACCGATGTCTTGCCTGTTCCTGCATATCCGTTTATAACCATAATTTCCCTGCTGGAGAGAGAGTTATCAGTTGGAGAGAGCAGAACAAAATCAGACAATTTCTTTATTAACTCAGATTGGCACTGTGTAGGCTCAAATCCCAGAAAATCTACTACTTTTCTCTCCAAAAACTCTGACAGGGACATAGGCTTACAACTATCTTTTTCTAAAAACCAAAACTATCAAGATCATTGAATAAATCTCAACACGACCCATTAGCATCTGTAGTGAAAGTACAAATTTACCAATTGCAGGAATTTGCGAGTAGTTTCCAAGTGAACCTACAGAGCCAAATCCAGGGCCAACATTTCCCATATTGGCAGCAGAGGCTGTAAATGCATCCAACATCTCAACACCAAGCATTGAGAGAAGAACTGTTACAATAAAGACTATTACCATGTAAAGGACTATGTAAAGCGAAGCTGCTGTAACCAGCTCCTTATCCAGAATCTGTGAACCCAGTCTGACAGGAACAACTGCATTAGGGTGAATTTGCTTTTTGATTTGGGCTTTAAAAGCCTTATAAACAATCAGTACTCTGTCAATTTTTATACCTCCGGTCGTAGAACCAGAGCAAGCACATTGAAATGTAAGATATATAAGTAGCAATATAGAAAAAGGCGGCCAGATGCTAGAGTCTGCACTTGCGAATCCTGTTGTGGTTCCTACTGATATGGCCTGAAAGAAAGCGTGTCGGAAAGCATGGAGCCAATCAGTCTCAATATTGTTTAATTTTACATCAATTGTGATAATTATTGATACAACTAATACAGAGGCAAGGTAGAATCTGACTACCGGAGATCTGAATAAAGAGGAAATTTTACCTGTTACGGCGCTGTATAAAAGACCAAAATGCATACCGGCCAGGAGCATAAACACCATTAGGATAATATCAATTATCAGCGAATCATAGTATGCAATGGAGATGTTTTTTGTACTGAACCCTCCTGTTGCAATGGTAGCAAAAGAGTGACATATGGCGTCAAAAAAGTCCATTCCCGCGACAGTAAGGAGAATAGACTCAATAGCTGTCAATCCTACATAAACAGTGAAAATAACCCTTACCGTCTGTTGAGCCCTGAACTTAAAATTATCTTTAGAGAGTGAGGATATTTCAAACTTACTCAGCATCCTTGAGGTAGATATAGATGGTAGTATCAGCAACATAAACAGAACTACTCCCATCCCTCCAAGCCAGTGCGTAGCAGATCTCCAGAAGAGCAGTCCTTTAGGCAGTGCCTCAACATCAACAAGTATTGTAGCTCCGGTAGTTGTATATCCCGATACACTTTCGTACCATGAATTAATAACTGAAAATTCTCCTCCATAGAGGATATATGGCAGCATACCAAACAGGCACGAAAGAATCCACGAAAGGACCACTATTACCAAACCCTCCTTTGCATTAATATCTGAAGGTTTGCTAACAAATATAAGAGGAAAGGAGGCAACAACCGAGGTGACTATAGCACTCAGTAAAAGGGGCGAGAAAGAGTCGTCAACAGAATAAAAAAAGGAGACTCCGGCTGAAATAAACATAAAGATTGAGTTCAGCAGAAGGGCCAGGCCAATGTATCTTGAGACATTCCTCAGATTCATTCTCTTGTTTTTTTCAAATTTTTATGCTCATCTGCAAGAGATTTAATCTCATTGTTCAACTCCTGCAATTCATCATCATTGTCAAATTTAACATTGTAACTTTTATTAAACTCTTTATAGCTTTTCAAACCTCTTGATATTAAAAGCAGCGGAGTAATAAAATAAAGGTTAATAAAGTAGTTAAAAAGCAATACTAAAAGAATTCCGGCTCCTACAGCAATTACTCCCGGCATAATACTTCTGTAAAATCCCTCCTGTAGATTGTCCGTGTTTTCTGCTAAAGCTGCCTGAGTTAACAGACCAAGATCTCTTTTATATTTTCTTAAATCGTTGTATGCCGGGACAAGTTCATTTGCATACCACTCTTCTCTCTCCGACTTTCTCAATGACATAACAGCAGATGCATTCCCAATTACTTCAAGATACTTGTTGTATGCAACTGTAAGCGAGTCTGCAACAGAGACCTCAGACTGAGATATAAATTTACTCTTTATACTGGCAATATAGTCTTCAAATCTTTTGTCGTAGATTACCTTATTGGAGTCCATTACAGAATCCAGAATAACACTGCTTAAAAGAGTGAAATTGTACTCATCAGTCAACTCCAGGAGCAATCTGGATGTATTGATACTGTTAATATTGTCAGTCATCAGTGCAGCCACAGAATGTCGCATTCTGTTGAACTCAAAGATTGCAATAATACTGGAGAGAAACAGAATAGCCCCTATGACGACAAAGCCAAGAGATATCTTCTTCCGAATACCCATAGTTTAAGTTTTGAACACAAATATATGCAAAAAAATGAGGGTGACTATCTTTTAAGCCACCCTCATAAATTATGTGCTTTCTGTCAGACTATTTTACAGTCGCCATATGTGCCAGCATATCCAGAACTTTATTTGAATAGCCCCACTCATTGTCATACCACGATACGACTTTAACAAAATGTGGATTCAAAGAAATACCTGCCTCCGCATCAAAAATTGATGTGCGTGAATCTGTAATAAAATCTGAAGAGACAACTGCATCTTCAGTATATCCCAGAATGCCCTTTAACTCACCTTCAGATGCATTTTTCATTGCCGCTTTAATCTGATCATAAGATGCTGGTTTTTCTAAACGGCATGTAAGGTCAACAACTGATACATTAACTGTAGGCACTCTGAAAGACATTCCGGTTAGCTTACCGTTCATTTCAGGGAGCACTTTTCCTACTGCTTTTGCAGCACCTGTTGAGGAGGGGATGATATTTGCAGCTGCTGCTCTACCGCCTCTCCAATCCTTAGCAGATGGCGCATCAACAGTTTTTTGCGTATTGGTAGTAGCATGAACTGTTGTCATAAGACCTTCAACAATACCAAAGTTCTCATTAAGCACCTTTACAATTGGAGCAAGACAATTGGTTGTGCAAGAGGCATTTGAAACATACTGTTCTCCAGCATATTTCTTATGGTTCACTCCATAAACAAACATTGGAGTATCATCCTTAGAAGGGGCAGACATAATTACTCTTTTTGCCCCAGCTTGAATATGAGCCTCGCATTTCTCTTTTGTAAGGAAAAGACCTGTTGATTCAACAACATACTCTGCTCCAACATCTCCCCATTTTAGATCCGCAGGGTTCTTCTCTGCAGTCACTCTGATAGGAAATCCATTAACAACAAGCTTTCCGTCTTTTACTTCAACATCACCGTTAAAACGACCGTGAACAGTGTCATATTTAAGCATATATGCCATGTAATCAACGTCAATAAGGTCATTAATCGCCACAATCTGAATGTCATCCCTCTGCTGTGCAGCACGGAAAACCAGCCTGCCAATACGGCCAAAACCGTTGATGCCTACTTTAATTTTACTCATTTTTCAATAAATATTTAAGGTTTATAAACTTCTGTAGAATTACTGCGCAAAGTTACAAAAATTAGAACTTATGCAAAATCGTGCCAAATTTATTAACTTCGCAGATTATATAATGAAATTTTAGTCAAAATCTATGAGTATAAGCAAAAGAAATCTTAACATACTGATTACCAATGATGACGGAGTTAAGTCAAAGGGGATCTCCGCCCTCATAGAGATGATGAGAGAGTACGGTGAAATTACTGTCGTTGCGCCTTTTGAGGCGATGTCAGGAATGTCTGCGGCTTTGACAATAGGCAAGCCGTTGAGGTTAACAGAACTAAAAAGCGAAGAAGGACTTAAGGTTTACGCCTGTAGCGGCACACCTGCGGATTGTGTTAAAATGGCAATGAACCAATTATTTACAGACAAGGCACCTGACCTACTTGTATCTGGTATAAACCATGGATCTAACGCCTCTATTGCCTCTCTCTACTCCGGGACACTCGGAGCAGCTGCAGAAGGGACAGTATACGGAATTCCATCTATAGGTTTTTCACACTATTCGCACCACAGAGATACTGACTTTACGGCTGCTGTCCATTATGGAAAAATCATAATTGAACACTATCTGAAGAATCCCTCCAGACCAGAGGTTTTCTTAAATGTGAACTTTCCTGATACAGATAAAGACTCTATCAAAGGAATTAAATTCTGCCACCAGGGTAAAGGGCAGTGGATTAAGGAGTTTGAAGAGAGAACAGACCCTTATGGATTTCATTACTACTGGATGACAGGAGAGTTTTTCAACCTTGAGCCAGAGAACAGAGAGTCAGATCATAACCTTGTGAAAGAGGGATATATCAGCATTGTCCCACACAAAATTGACACAACTGATTACGGAGAGATTGAGAGGCTTTCCGGACTATGGAGTTTTAATTAATTAACAATTTAACAATAAACCTCTTATGCGATATTACATCATAGCGGGAGAGGCATCAGGAGACCTTCACGGCTCAAATCTGATGAGGAGTCTTCAAAAAGAGGATCCGTCATCTGAGTTCAGGTTCTGGGGCGGAGACCATATGAGCAGTGTGGCAGAGGGATTGGTAATGCATTACAGGGATACGGCTGTAATGGGCATTGTTGAGGTTGTTTCTAAATTAAGAAAAATTGGTAAAAACCTTTCTCTTTGCAAAAGAGATATTTCTGACTGGAATCCTGATGTTGTAATTCTTATTGATTACCCCGGCTTCAATCTCAGAGTTGCTAAATTCGCTAAAGAGAGAGGCTTCAGAACATTTTACTATATTCCGCCAAAGGTGTGGGCAAGAGGAGAATCCAGAGTTGAAAAACTAAAAAAGTACATTGACAGAGTATATGTAATATTCCCATTTGAACATGAGTATTTTGCAAATCACAATCTTAATACCATCTATTACGGGAACCCTCTGCTTGACAGCATTCTGTCAGATAAAGCCATGCATGAATCAAGGAGCGAGTTCCTTAAAAGAAATAACCTTGATGAGCGACCTTCATTAGCCCTGCTTGCAGGTAGTCGCAAACATGAAATCAAATATTTGCTGCCGAAAATGAGGGTACTGGAGAATGAGTATAAAGATTACCAGCTTCTGTTGGCTGGAGCCCCTTCTGTTGATGCCGACTATTACCGTAAATTTCTCTCCGGAAGCAGGATAAAGCTAATTTTTAGTGAAACTTATTCAATTCTCCGCCACTCACAGGCTGCAGTATTGTCTTCCGGAACGGCAAGTCTTGAAGCGGCAATAATTGGGACACCACAAATAGTTTGTTATGGATTGAATCCATTGACTGCATACATTGCAAAGTTTATTATTAAGGTAAAATATGCGAGTCTTGTGAATTTAATTTTGGGCAGAGAACTTGTAAAGGAACTTCTTCAATGGAATTGCACTCCAGAAAACATAATTCTTGAGACCGGTAAAATACTCCATGGCAAAGAGAGAGGAAAAATTCTCGCGGGATATAGGAAATTGATAAAAATTCTTGGAGGAGAGGGTGCATCAGAAAAAGTTGCAAAATCAATGATTAAAGAGATAAGAGCATTAAAAGATGGCACAATTTATACAGCCTTGCATGATACACCTCTCGGAAGATTAAAACTTGTGTGCAATGACACCTACCTGCTCTCTGTTGAGTATATGACAGGAGAAATTGAAAATGAGCCTTCTGTTGACAAACACCCTATTTTAACGGAAACAATCAAGCAACTTGACGAATACTTTAGTGAAACAAGACATGAGTTTTCCCTTCCAATAAAACTTAATGGCACAGATTTTCAGAATAGGGTATGGGAGGAGCTGCAGAGAATACCTTACGGTCAGATTAAAACTTACGGTGAGGTAGCTGCATCTGTTGAAAGCAAGGAGGCGAGCCGGGCAGTAGGATTAGCATGTAAAATGAATCCTCTATTAATAATTGTGCCATGTCACAGAGTTCTAGGTGCTAATAACAAGTTAACTGGATTTGCTATTGGAATAGATAAGAAGAGCTTTCTTTTAGATTTGGAAAGGGCCTATTTAAACACAGAAAACAGCCTCTTCAGAGAGGAGATTAAAAAAAATGAGAATTACAGCTTATAAATATCAGGCAACAGGAAACGATTTCATAATCCTGGACAACAGAGAGGGCTCGGTAGAACTCTCAGAAAATCAGATAAAACACCTGTGCGACAGGCGTTTTGGAATTGGAGCAGACGGGCTTATGCTTTTAAATAAAAGCAAAAAATTTGCCTTTTCAATGGTTTATTACAATGCCGACGGTAAAGAGGGTACTATGTGCGGTAACGGAGGAAGATCATTAGTAGCTTTCGCAGCTCATAAGGGTATTAAAAAATTCATTTTTGATGCAGTTGACGGAGTGCATGAGGCTGAAGTTCTTAATTACACACCATCGGTATGCATGGTAAGGCTGGGCATCTCTGATGTAACTGAAGTAAAAGACTATTCACCCAAAAGTTATGTTCTGGACACAGGCTCTCCCCATCTGGTAATTTTTGTTGAAAATGTAAAAGACTACAATGTTATTGAACAAGGCAAGCTTTGGAGGCACCATCCGCACTTTCCAGGTGGTACAAATGTCAACTTTGTTCAGGGCAGCTGGGGTAGATTCAATATCCCAAAATTTGAAGAGGATAAAGAGCAAAGAATATCTGTAAGGACTTATGAAAGAGGGGTTGAAGATGAAACCTACTCTTGCGGAACAGGTGTGACAGCCTCAGCCATTGCTCATCACAAACTACTGACTCGAAACAAATTTTCATACAGCAAGATAGATATAAGTGTGCCTCAGAAAGTAAAGAATATTATTGATACTAAAGGGGGCGAGCTAATTGTTGAATTCACCTATACAGGTGATGACAACTATACCGACATCAAGTTGACAGGACCGGCAACATATGTATTCAGTTGTGTAATAGATTGCTAATATGATAAGAAAAGCTGTATTTCCCGGATCATTTGACCCGTTTACCAAAGGGCATCTTGATGTTCTTCAGTCCTCGTTAAGGGTATTTGATATAGTTGTTGTTGCAATTGGCTATAACAAGGACAAGAACGGACTTTTTAGTATAGAGGACAGAGTTGAGATTATTAAAGAGTCTGTAAAAGGGCTTGAGGGTGTAGAGGTGCAATCATATACAGGCCTGACTGTTGATTTTTGTAACTCTTGCAATGCCGGTTTTATAATCAGAGGGATAAGATCAACAACCGATTTTGATTTTGAGCAGGTTATAGCTCAGGCTAACTATAAAATGTCTCCTAATATTCAGACTGTATTTATACCATCAAGTGCAGAGTGCTCATTTATAACATCAACTGTTGTAAGAGATGTGCTTCTAAATGGAGGCGATGCCACAATGTTTCTTGCTCCGGGAGTTAATCTCTCTCAAAGGTTGAGTTCAAAATAAAACAATGAACAAGAAAACCATTTTGCTGTTTTATGTTGCATCTCTGATGTTTACATCTGCTTTTGCCCAAATAAAAGAGAGCTCAGACTCTCTGGCATCCAGCCTGGACAGACACATCTCAGCCTATATTTCAACAATTCCACTTAACAAAGATTCTTTAATCAACGCCTCCGAAAAACTAATTGATGCCGGCAACAAAAACAATCTCTCCTCCTACATTGCCGGAAGGCTTTTTACAATCTTCAGAGATACCAGAATAATGGGTTTAGAGGGAGTTGCTATCCATATTGCAGAAAAATATTTCCTGAACGGAGCTCTAATTCCTCCTGAGGGTCTCTCTTTATTGGATATCCAGGTATATACCGAGTTTAACAAGAATTCCCTTATTGGAATGCAGGCACCGGATTTAGAGATGCCTGATATTAAGGGCAACTGGGTATCACTGAGAAGTAATCTTGGTAGCCAATATACAGTTTTACTCTTTTTTGATGACAAATGTCCTGTTTGCAAGGTTGAGATGCCACAAATATACAAGCTATCTGACTCATTAAAAACTGAAGGTTTGAATGTTTTCGCAGTATATACCAGCCCAGATGAATCATCAATGATGAAATACATAAACGACAACTTTAAAGAGTTGCCTGATAATTGGATATTTGCATCTGACCCCTCCTACTCTACAGATTTTCAAAGACTATACAATGTAATAAAGACACCTCGCATTCTTCTGATTGACAAAAGAGGTAAAATTGCGGGAAGAGATTTGAACTCCAAGGCTTTAAAAGAGCTTATTACAAAGCTAAATGAACAAGAAAAAGAGCTGGATAATCAGATAAAAAGCTTTGCAACTGCCTATCTGGAGGCCGCAGATTATAAAGACTCCTCCTCTGTTTATGAATCTTTTAGATCTCTTTTTGAAAGAGTTGTAAATCATGAAGATAAAGAGGTTTACAGAACACTTTTCTCATTTATATTTGAGGAGTTGCTCTACTCTGAAGAGTACAAAAGAAGGGAGGCTTCTGCAATTATTGCGGAGAACTTCATCATCCCTTACTCGCATTACTGGGAGAGTTTAAGTTATCCATCAGAATGGGTTCCATCTATGGTTAAGAGAGTAAAGGCCAACAAGATTGGAGAACAATTTCCAGTTTTGAACCTTTACAATTCAAAAGGAAGAGTTGTCACTTTAGGTGAAACTTCTGCAAGATACACGCTTATTTACTTTACAGATCCCGGATGTTCCGCATGCAAACTATATACAGAGGTACTCAAGTCTAATTATAAATTTTTAAAAAGAGCAGGGGTAAAAATAACTGCAGTTATCCCCGTTGGCAGGCGATCTGAATTAAAAGCTTATAAGAGGGATAACAATTTAAAGTGGGAAGTGCTCTCACCGGGTGACGACGGACTGGCTTCAATCTTTAAAACATATGAAGCAGAGAGAGTACCAAGTGCAGTTCTGCTGGACGAAGGAGGGCGAATAATAGCCAAAACACTTGATTTTGCAACCATAAAAGATATAATCAAATGATTACCGGAAAATACAAAGAGTTTTACAATGCTCTTTCAAAGGAAATACCCAAAGAGAGGCTGCTACATGACTCCCTAAGCACACTTGCATTTGGAACAGATGCCTCTTTTTATAGGTTAATCCCAAAACTTGTTGTAAAAGTATACAATGAAAAGGAGGTTACCACTACAATAAGGTTAGCATCTGAGATGAATATTCCTCTTACATTCAGGGCAGCTGGTACCTCCCTCTCCGGCCAGGCTATTACTAACTCTGTACTTGTTGTTGCTACGCATGGATGGATGAATTGGTCTGTAATGGATAACGGAGCAAAAATAAAGCTTCAGAGCGGTATTAGGGGACAACAGGCTAACAATCGCCTTATTAAATTTGGAAGAAAAATTGGTCCGGACCCTGCGTCAATAGATGCAGCCATGATAGGAGGAATAGCCGCCAATAATGCATCAGGAATGTGTTGCGGAACAGCTGAAAATTCATATAAAACAGTTGCTGACATTAGAATTGTACTTCATGACGGCACTATCCTTGATACTTCAGATAAAGAGAGTTGCAGTCTATTCAGAGAAACCCATGCTTCACTTGTTGAAGGTATTGAGAGACTTGCAACTGAGACAAAAGAAAATAAAGAGCTATTTAACAGAATTGTTAAGAAGTTCAAAATTAAAAATACAACAGGTTATAGTCTGAATGCATTGGCAGATTATTCAGATGCCATTGATATTATAAAGCATTTAATGATTGGATCTGAAGGCACTCTGGGATTCATATCTGATATAACATTCAATACTGTTGCAGATCATAAATATAAAGCACTTGCACTTATTATTTACCCCGATATTGAGAGTGCATGCAAAGCTGTCCAGATAATTAAGCATCAACCCGTAAATGCTGCAGAAATAATGGACAGAGCTGCCGTACGCTCTGTTCAGTCAACAAAAGGGGTTCCGGATTTTATCAAAACAATCTCTTCTAAAGCTGCAGCTCTTTTAGTTGAGACCAGGGCTGAGGATGAAGAGACTCTTGCAAGAAATGTCTCCTCAATCACTAATAGTATTGAATCAATTAAGACCGAACTGCCCATCAGTTTTACAACCGACCCTAAACTGCAGGCATCTTTATGGAAGATACGAAAAGAGACTCTCCCTACTGTTGCTGCAATGAGAGAGAGCGGTACTACTCCAATTATTGAAGATATATGTTTTCCAATTGACAGACTGGCTGAAGGAACAATCAAGTTACAGGGGCTTTTTGAAAAATATGGCTATAATGAGGCGGTTATTTTCGGCCATTCACTTGAGGGGAATCTTCACTTTATGTTCAATCCGGACTTTTCTAAAGAGTCAGACATAGAGAAGTATGGAGCATTTATGGACGATGTAGCAAAAATGGTAGTTGATGATTTTGACGGTTCACTTAAGGCTGAGCATGGTACAGGAAGGAATATGGCCCCCTATGTTGAGATGGAGTGGGGAGCAGAAGCATACTCTTTAATGAAGAGAATAAAGTCCATGTTTGATCCAAAAGGGATATTGAACCCTGGAGTAATTCTTAATGAAGACAACAAAATCCATTTGAAAAATTTCAAGCCTCTTCCTGAATCAAAAGAGGTTGTGGATAAATGTATGGAGTGTGGATTCTGCGAAGGTGGTTGTGTTTCAGAAGGTTTCACATTATCACCTAGGCAGCGTATTGCAGTTTACAGGGAGATTTGCAGATTGGAAAAGAGTGGCGAGGAGCCACACATCGCTGCAGAGCTTTCTAAACTTTACAGCTATGCCGGGCTTGATACCTGCGCAACTGACGGACTGTGCGCATTAAAATGTCCTGTTAAAATAGATACGGGAAAACTTGTTAAGGAGCTTAGGCACGAGGGTAATTCAGCAAGAGCAGAGAGAGTAGCAAAATTTATAGCATCCGGTATGGGTGGGGTTACTAAAGGGATGAGGATTGGACTGAACTCTCTATACTATCTGAGACTTATAACAGGTAAAAGACTTTTTGGAGCCGTTGCCACCTCTATTCACAAAGTCAGCGGCGGATTTGTTCCACTCTGGAATGAGTATTTCCCAAAAGGTGCAACAAAAATTAGACCTGCTACATCTGATCACCATATATCTGAGGACAGGGTTGTTTACTTTCCCTCATGCATAACCCGAAGCATGGGGCTTTCAAGAGATTACTCAGATGCTAAGGAGCTTACCCAAATTACAGAGATTTTAATTAAACGAGCAGGCTATGATATTGTATATCCAGAAGGATTAAACTCTCTTTGTTGCGGTATGGCCTTCTCTTCAAAGGGATTTATTGAGGCAGGCAAGCTAGCATCAGACAAACTGGAAGCGGCACTCAGTTTAGCATCAGAAAATGGAAAATATCCAATTTTATGTGATATGAGTCCTTGTCTCTATACTATGAAGACCAATTTTGGTGAAAGGTTAAAACTTTATGAGCCTGCCGAATTTGCATCAGAGTTTCTCATTGATAGACTTAAAATAAATAAGCTGGACAAGAGCATCTCGTTATTTGCAGTCTGCAGTGCAAAAAAGATGGAGGTGGATGCGCATTTAAAGAGGATTGCAGAACTGTGCGCAAAGAGGGTTGTCTTAATTGACAGCAATTGTTGCGGATTTGCAGGAGACAGGGGGTTTCTTCTGCCTGCACTAAACAAGCATGGATTAAGAAATATAAAAGAGCAGAGCAAAGGTTGTTCAGAAGGTTATGCTACCTCCAGAACATGTGAAATTGGTCTGTCAAAGCATAGTGGTATTACATTTAAATCAATTCTCTACCTTTTGGAAGAGGCAACAAGAGTATAATATAATGTACAAGAGTTTAAAAGATTTTGCAGAATTTCTGGAATCAAAGGGAGAGCTTATTCGCATTACCGAGTATGTTGATCCGGTATTTGAGATTGCAGAGATAACTGACCGTATAAGCAAAGAGCCCAATGGGGGAAAAGCGCTGCTGTTTGAAAACACAGGCACACCCTACCCTGTTTTGACAAACATGCTTGGCTCTGAACGCAGGATCCTTTATGCCCTTAATTCAGATTCATTTGAAGATATCTCTAATTCAATGAGAGAGTTACTTAAAGAGGTCACTAAGCAAAGGGGGTCTCTTCAAGAGAAGCTTATGGCCCTTCCTCTCCTTGGCAAAGCAGCCTCCTGGCTTCCGAAAAAGCACAAAGGGATTGCCCCTTGTCAGGAGGTGATACTAGACAGGCCAGATATTGACAGGTTACCGGTATTAAAATGCTGGCCAGAAGATGGCGGAAAATTTATTACCCTTCCGTTAGTGCATACTAAAGACCCTGTAACAGGCAACAGAAATGTTGGTATGTACAGGATGCAGATATTTGCAAAAGACGAGACAGGTATGCATTGGCACAGGCATAAAACAGGTGCCAGGCAGTTTTCAAAGTGCAAAGAGGATAGATTTCCTGTTGCAGTTGCACTGGGAGGAGATCCTGTTTACACATATGCCGCAACGGCTCCACTGCCGGAGGGAATAGACGAGTATATACTTGCCGGATTTCTTAGAAAACGTGCAGTTTCCCTGACAGAGTGTCTCACTCAGCCTCTAATGGTCCCTGCTGATTGCGATTTCATTATAGAAGGGTATATTGACTCAAATGAGCAGCCTGTCGTTGAGGGGCCATTTGGTGACCACACAGGATTTTACTCCCTTGAGGACCTCTACCCTAAAATGCATATCACCTGTATAACACACAGAAAAGATGCTGTATATCCTGCAACAATTGTAGGCATTCCGCCCCAGGAGGATAAGTACATAGCAATAGCAACAGAGAAGATATTCCTTACCCCCATACAATTTACAATGATTCCGGAACTTCTGGATCTCCACTTGCCTGAGGAGGGAATCGGTCACAACATTGCTATTGCAAAAATTGAAAAGAGTTATCCGGGACAGGGTATAAAAGTTGGGCATGCCCTATGGGGAGCCGGGCAGATGATGTTTTGTAAAACCATTATCGTTACTGACGAAGATATTGATATTAGGGATTTCTCTCAAGTAGAAAAGGCAATTGTCAAAAACTATTTACCACAAAGAGACACACACTTCAGCAGAGGGCCTATGGATGTCCTTGATCACACCTCCCCTGTTTGCGGTTATGGAGGGAAGATGCTGATAGACGCAACCATAAAGCTCCCCGAAGAGGGGGGAAAGCATACCCCTTTATCAGATATTGCATTCCATTTTACTCACTCAGAAACAGAGACTAAGGGCTTAATAAATGTTATATTAGACAGCTGGGAGAATACAAAAGAGAGATATTCCGGATTATGGTTATGGGGAAGCAATTGGGATCCCGTAAGGGATACAGAATTTATTGATGGAAAGATTATCTCTGACAGCAGAAGAAAATATAGAGGCAAAGATGGTTTTACCCGTGAATGGCCAAAAAAAGCCCTCTCATCAGAAGAGACCATTTCTGCCATTGACAAGAGATGGGAGAAGCTGGGAATAGGACCTTTTATATCTTCGCCCTCACTGAAATTTTTACCAGGGCAAAAAGAGCAAGAGCAATGAATATCATCATTGAATAATAGGCAATTCTGCCGATATAGTCTCCATATTTTACAAAAACAGTAATAGTATCGTTAAGATTGAGCTCTCCTTTAAGAGACTCCCTTCGCCACCAGTTTGTACTTGCTGTGATATCACCCCTCTGATCAATTAATGCACTGACTCCTGTATTACCGCATCTTGCAATAGATCTCCTTGTCTCAATCGCTCTCAGACGGTCATACCAAAGATGTTGTCTGTATCCCGGTGAATCAAGCCACCAACCATCATTAGTTATAACAGACATAACATTTGCCCCTTTCAAAACAAATTCTCTGTAGAAATTACCATAAACAGACTCATAACAGATTGCAGTTCCTATTGATATTCTACTGTCGCTTGATTTAAAAATTGTTCTCTCATCCTGCACTCCATAACTTCCAAAGTAACCCCCCAACTCAATAACGAATAATCTAAACTCTCCCAAATATCGCTGAAAAGGCATAAATTCAACAAGAGGGACAAGTTTTGACTTATAGTAAAAGCTATAATTACCTGAGCTATCAATCAAAACGGATGAGTTATGAGAGTCGTACCACCCCTCTCCCAATCTTCTTGAAGAGGGTTTTGGCTTAATGTTAAATTCAGAGCTCTCTTTTGGATAGATATAGTGTGTTGACGCACCAAATATCATTGAAGCATCGCCAATATTTTTTGCCGCTGCCGCAAATCTGGAAAACGAGTCACTTTCATAAGGTCTGTTTTCAATTATTCCAGACGTAAATGTTTCAGGACCAATTATAAAATCAATCTCATCATCATAACCCTCATACAACAATTCTAAAAATATCTCATCCTGCTCTCTCTGAGTCATCCCTCCGAATTTATCAACATATGGGTCAATATTAGGTTGCAGTATAAGGAATTTAGCAGGATTTACATTCTCTTTGTATGATATATATATGGCATGGGATACAAAGATTGGTAAAAGGAGTACTGAGATCAGTATAATATTTTTCACCTTCATCTGCCGAGCCGCACAGCTTGATCTGGTTACCGCTATATCGTACGAGATTACAGATACTAAAAGAGCCCAGAGAGAGCCCCCTGCAACACCTGTAAATTCATACCATTGAACAACCTTGTGAAGGGATGCAAACCCATTTCCCAGAGCAAGCCAAGGCCAGTTCAGCTCACCCTCGGCCATTAAATATTCCCAGGCAAGCCAACCAAGTACCAGAAAAGCATACCCTAACGCACTCCCGAATTTTCTTTTAAACCATCCATAGAGTAGGATTATCAATGTAAGCGAAAGGGAATAGAGTACCATTGAGGCAATAGCACCTCTTAAATTTGCATATCCAATCCAGTATGTAGTTGCAATAGTCCAAAGAAGAAATACAATATATATCAAAAGCCATCCATGTTTAATTTTATTATTCTCAATAAAATTTTTAAGCATTAAAACCGGTAATAAACCAAAGAGAATTAGTATTCCTGATCCCTTAAGCAGAAATGGGAGAGAGAGTAGCAAAACCCCAACAATAACAAGCCTTATAATAATTATTGTTTTTTTATTAAGTATAAAATTCATATTTTCGCACCTTATTTTGTAACATTTATTACACATTCATATATGAAAACCACCTTAAAAAGAGTATCTCTATTATCACTGTTTATTTCAGGAACCCTTCTTACAGCTAGTGCTCAGAACAAAGATACAACAATTAAAAACTATGTAATAGAGGGGGTAACGATTATAACAACTCCTAAAGAGACCTACTTTTTAAACCAATTGCCAGCATCTACTAGTATTCTTAATGCAACGGAGGTTGAATCAGGTGGAAAAAACAGTATAAAGGGGCTTTCAGGTGCTGTACCAAATTTATTTATACCAGATTATGGTTCAAAAATCACTTCAGCTATATATATCAGAGGCATAGGTTCAAGATTCTCTCCATCTCCTTCAATAGGTCTCTATGAAGATAATATACCCTTTATAGATAAGAGCGCATTTGATTTTGAATTTCTTGATGTTGAAAGAGTTGAAATATTGAGAGGTCCACAGGGTACACTATATGGAAGAAATGCTTTAGGTGGTATTGTCCATATAAGAACAAGGTCTCCATTTTCTACTCCCGGAACAGAGATATCTTTTGATGCCGGAACATATGGTCAGTACAAAGGTAGTTTTATAACAAGAAACAGGCTTTCGGAGAGACTGGCATTCTCACTGGGAGGCTTCTACAAAAGAGATGGTGGGTTTTTCACAAATGATTATACAGGTATCTCTTCAGATCAGGGATACTCTGCAGGAGGGAGATTGAGACTGGCATACAATATTGCAAAAAATTGGAAAATTGAAGCTTCAGGCCAAATAGAACAAAATGATCAGAATGCATATCCATATGGTGCTTATAATAAAAGCAATGGTAAAACTTTAAATCCTTCATACAACGACACAAGTTCATACAAAAGATTTCTTAATACTGCCAGCCTGGTTGTTACTCATAATGCTCCAAAATGGAGACTAAATCTAATCTCTGCTTACCAGAATCTTTCAGACACGATGAGACTGGATCAAGATTTTACAGCAGGGCAAATATATACAATGAGGCAATCGCAAAGGTTGAGAAATTTTACACAGGAGGCAATTTTCAAATCAGAAAATACAAAAAACTATCAATTTGTATCCGGAGTTTCCGGATTTTATCAGAGCAACTTTACTGATGCACCGGTGAATTTTGGTAAAGATGGAGTCAAACGATTTTTCCAGGATACTTTTGACAGATTATTCCAGACAGGTGTTATGCCTTTTCAGATGAATGTAACTGATAATGAAATTCCTGTATATGGTGAGTATGATCAAAAAAGCTGGGGCTTTGCGGCGTTTCATCAGGTAAATCTGAAGAGACTCATTTTTGACGGCCTCTCATTAACTTTGGGGTTAAGATATGAGTATGAACATCAAAGACTAGAATATTTGAGTGGTATGAATATGAATCTCACATTTAACAGACCAGGAGTTCCCAAACCTATAGCAATGCAGATACCGGCCGAGACCAATGGGACTCATTCTCAGAGTTTTGGACAGCTCTTACCAAAAGTCTCTTTACAATACTCTGGATCAGAAAACATGAAACTATTTTACACATCTGCCAGAGGGTACAAAGCGGGAGGATATAACATTCAAATGTTTTCCGATATAGTTCAGGCGAAAGCTATGAGTGGTATGCCCGGAGGGGCTGAGGAAGATGATGATGTCTCTGAAGTTATCACATACAGACCAGAATACAACTGGAATCATGAGATTGGATTTAGCGGATGGCTCATTCCGGAGAAATTAAATTTAAACGCATCAATTTTTTACATAGATAGCCGGGATCAGCAGGTTGTTCAATTTGCAGGAGCTACTGGTTTTGGACGTGTGGCAAAAAATGCGGGAAGTTCATTTAGTACAGGCGGAGAGATATCGGCCTTGATCAGACTGACCAAAGAGCTTGAGGTCTCTGCAAACTGGGGATATACATATTCAAAGTTTACTGAGTACACAGATAACCAAAATGATTACACAGGGAAATTTGTGCCGTTTGTACCCAGGAACACTTTAAATGCTAACATAGTATATACAAAAGAGATAAACAGGGGAGAGTTCAAAGAATTCAGTGCAGCTGTTAGATATAACGGGGCAGGAAAAATATACTGGACAGAGAAAAATGATGTCAATCAACCATTTTACTCCACTATAGATATTGAAGGTTCGGTAAAAATATCTATTTTTGATTTTTCTGTATGGATGAGAAACTTCACAGATTGCCGTTATAACACATTCTACTTTGAGACCCTTGGCAATGGATTTGCCCAGCTTGGGAGGCCTTTTAATGTGGGTGCAGGAGTAAAGATGAAATTTTGATTAATTATGCTGATTGACTTTGTTAAGGGATTTATTGTTGGGATGGGCGCTTCAATACCACTGGGACCTATGGGTGTAATGTGCGTTCAGAAAACACTTAGCAAAGGAAGAAATTCAGGACTCATCACAGGATTGGGAGCATCAGTAACAGACACCATTTTTGCGGCTCTCGCTATTTTAGGTCTTGCCTATATACAGAGTTTTATTGAAGAGTACGAGAGAAGCGTATTGCTACTTGGAGGAGTTGTTGTTGCAATAATTGGACTAAAGATATATCTTACAAATCCGGTCAAACAGATCCGGCAAAAGGCGAGAGGAAGCAACAGACATATGGAGGATCTCTTCTCTGCCATACTTATGACCATAACAAATCCCGGAGCCATATTTCTTATCCTGGGGATGTTTGCCTTTGTTGGACTTGAGATTGATTCACAATCAGCAAACAGAACTATAACAGCTGTTTTGGGCGGAGTATTTGTAGGTGCCTCAACATGGTGGTATGCTTTAAGCACGGGCATTAATATATTCAGAAAAAGGTTCAGGTTAAGACAGCTCCTGATGATTAACAGAATTTCCGGTATAGTTATTATTGTTATTGGGCTTATATCATTTTTTGAAGGAGTGTGGAGGTTTTTGGCCCCGTTTTTGAATTAACCGTAATTATAGTTAACTTTGAATCACTTTTTATTGGGGATGTTTTGGTTTTGACAGCATACTCAATCGGAAGGTAAGCACGTCGAGCGTCGTGAAGCCGGCTCGTAAATCCCGGAACACAAGCCATAACTGGCAACAACAACTATGCACTCGCTGCGTAATTAAGCCCAGCTTAATCGCTTAATCGCCGCCGGCAAGGCCGGCCCCGACGAGTATCCCGCCGAACTTTAAGCCTGTTATGTCCGGCAACAGGGGTATCATTCAAACAGGATGCCGGCGCCAACTCCTCTAAAGCGTCTTAAGAAAAAGAGGATAAGTATTGAGTGGCCTGCCTCCCGGCAGCTCATTACCTACAATAAATGAGAGGATAAACGTGTAGAAAGCTTTTGGATGGTTTGTTTGGACGGCGGTTCGAGTCCGCCCATCTCCACAAAAAATTGATGGTCAGGCCTAAAAAGGCTTGACCATTCTGCTGTGATACATTCCGGACAGTCTTTGTTTGAAGACATCCTTAACCATTCTGATCTCTTTAAGCGATATCTCTGCCTCTGACAATTGGTCATCTGTTACTCTTTCTCCCACAACCCTTTCAACTAATTCAGATATTGAGTCTTCTGTATAGCTTCTCAGTGATCTGGACGCTGCTTCAACTGCATCGGCCATCATTACAACAACCTGTTCTCTGTAAACAGGAAGGATTCCATCATAAACAAAGAATTTTGCATCTCCAGGCTCACCACCTGCAGCAATATGCTTTCTGTAAAAATAGAGAGTCATTGATCTCCCATGATGAGATAGTATGAACTCATTTACTATTGATGGAAGCCGCTCCCTCTTGGCAATATCAACGCCATCCTGAACATGTTTAATTATAAGCCTGGCACTCTCTCTTGGATCAAGTTGGTCATGTAAATTTAGTGCTCCGGGGGGCTGATTTTCAATAAAAAGTATAGGATCACTCATTTTCCCGATATCATGATACAGTGCTCCGACTCTTGCCAAGAGTGAATTACCTCCAATTGATGAGACAGCACTTTCTGCCAAATTCGCAACCTGAAGAACATGTTGGAATGTACCCGGTGCCTTAAGTGACAGCTCTTTAAGTACCGGACTCTCAGTATCAGCCAAATCTCTAAGTCGCTGATCAGAAATTAGTCCGTAAATCTTTTCAAAAAGATAGATAAATGGATATGCCGCAACCATTAAAATTGAGTTCCATGCAAAATACCCAAGGAAAGCAAAGTCAAAATCCATAAGAGTTCCATCCTCAATCATCCTGAATGCTGAATAAGAGAAAAGCAAAGCAGCAAATACCCCGGCAGCAACAGCAAATTGCAACCATCCTCTGTTCCAGTATGAGTAGGCAAGCAGAGTAACGCTTCCGGCAAAGAGGTTAAGCATAAATATTTCTGTTCCGTTCTGAGCAATTATTACTACAGGCAATATTATAACTATATAGAGGGGTAGAGCGACTTTGTAATTTATGAAAGAGCACAGGTAAAGTGCAAAAACAGAGTATGGAACCATAAAGATATAGGCAGGTTCAATACCCCTGACTATAACTGTAACTGTAATAGAGAGAAGCACAAGCATTACTACAAAAAGCAGCTTGCGTTTATCCCTGAAAATTTCACTCTTTGCAAAATAGAGCACTATATATAACAGTAAGAAAAGGGCGGAACAAATAAGCAGTTGGCCAAGTTTTAACAGAATATAACTACCGGAATAGCCCATACTCTTCTCATACTCTTCTTTATACGAATCCAGCAATTGTTCTATTTCTGAAGTAATTGTCTCGCCTTTAGCAACAATAATCTGACCCTCATACAATACACCCTTTGTTGGAGAGATAGCAGAAATAGCATCCCTTCTTGATAACTCTGTAGTAGCTTTATCATACCTTAGGTTTGGTTTTAAAACTGTTTTAAGTTTCTGAGCCCTCTCTCTATCAAGGCCGACTCTCTCATTTATATAATCCGATGCAGATTCAACTGTAAATATCTCAGCTGCAGGTAGCTCATTTTGGGTAAAGGCAGATTCAGCTACTACTACTCTGGAAAGTCTGTCACTATCATCCATTCTATCTGCTATTCCTTTACTATAAACGAATGTGAGTAATTTATCAATAATCAAAAGGGTATCTGAAGTGATTCCCGCCAATGCAATGGGAATTTGCTCTCTGGATTTGACTATAGCCTCACTATTATATGAGAAGCAAAGAGGGCTTTTAGATGCTGCAAGGTTTCTCTCTGATCTCAACTCCTGATCGCTTTTCAGAATAGGGAAATCTACCGGAGAAACAAGCGTTTCGTAAAGCCAGGGTCTTCCTCTCTGATATTCAAATTTGAATTTCCCCTCCGCAGGAATTATCAACATTGCAGAGATTGATGCAACAATAAAAAATATTATATGAAAATATTTTTTATACCATTGAGATATTGCCATTTATCTTTTGATGTTATTAATTTATGTCAGACAACAGCAAATTTAACCTATTTTTGGAGAAGTCTAAACCATAAGTGAAATATGAGAATAATTAAGTTGTCCCTGATCCTTGCCACTTTACTCTTTTCAGTTGCTGCCATTAGTGCTAAAAAAGAGATCGTTATTTCATCAAAGCATCTTGGATGCAACGATACTATCCTCATCACTACTCCGACACACTACTCCGGGGAGACAACTCCTGCACTCTTTCTTTTTCATGGCTGGAGCGGGAACTGGAGGAACTGGAACGATAAGGCAGACCTTCAAAAGATGAGTGACAAATACGGATTCATTATAATTACACCCGACGGTTTCTATAACAGCTGGTATGTAAACAGTATTATGCCGGGAGGAATGCAGTGGAGAAATTTCTTTAATGAGGAGCTATACCCTTTGATTATGAAAGAGTATAATCTTGATTCAGAAAAAACATTTATATCAGGACTTAGTATGGGTGGGCACGGAGCTATAAACGTGTTTCTTGATGACATCTCAAGATTCAGAGCAGCCGGAAGCATGTCAGGAGTGCTTAGCCTGGAGGAGACAAGACTAAAGTCAAGCGATATCCCTAAGGTCCTAGGCCCCTACATACCGGAAAACAATAATTATTCAGAAGAGTCTGCAATTAACAGACTACCTGCGTTTAAAGAACAATCCGAGAAATCAGGATATTTAAGAGAGAGAGTATTGATTATAAGCTGCGGTAAGAGCGATGCCCTGTTGAAAAGCAGTATTGAATTTACTAAGAGGTGCGACTCACTTAATATTAATAATATACTGATACTTAGTCCTGGCAACCATACATGGAACCACTGGATTTACTCCTTAGACCTTCACCTTCTTCACTTCAGCCGAATTGCAAAGGGCGAGCACCTTGGATATTGATGTTTTATTCATATATTTATGTTATTGATTAATACACTATATGAATCAAAACATAAGAAACTCCTACCCTGCTCCTGATTTTACACTGCTCAAAGAGATGGCTGAAGGAGACCACGATTTCTTTATGGAGATCATCTCACTTTTTCTGGAAAATGCTCCTGCAATGGTTACTGCCATGAAGGATAGCAGTGATAACGAAGATCTTGACAAACTAAGATTTGTAAGCCATAAAATCCTATCAGACCTTCATATCGTAGGGATTAAATATGCAATTGGAACCGTTGAATCAATTGAGAAAAGCGCCGGTATAGGGATCAATGAGAGGGATTTGGTTAAACTTGCCGTTGAAATGATTAATTACGGAATAGAGGACTTAAAAAAAGTGAAATAACATTAAATCATTACCTGTATTCGTTCCTAATTCTGCCCAGCCTCTCCATATCATATTCTGAGATATCAAAGTGGTCAACATCTAAATTGGAAATCATCCTCTCCCTGGAAGTAGTTTTTGGTAATGGTAAAGTCCCTTTTTGAAGTGTAAACCTTATAAGAAGTTGTGGAACTGACACCCCATAGCTGTTTGCTATTTCATTTAGAAAAGCATCCTTCAGCGCCCTGCCCGTAGCCAGCGGAGAGTACGCCTCAACCAGAATTCTATTGTCTGTACAATAATTATAAATTTCATCCTGAGTTCTTCCTGCATAAAAGGCAATCTGGTTAACCATAGGCAAGGTATCTGAGTTATCCTCAACAGCCTTAATATCAGATACTGAAAAGTTAGAAACTCCTATTGATCTGACTCTCCCCTCCTTATAAATACGTTCAAAAGCTCTCCAAGACTCAATATTCTCCTTTGTGCAATCTTTACCCATTTCTGTCCATGGCCATGGAGCATGTATCAGATATAGATCAAGGACCTCTAATCCAAGATTCTCCAATGTCTTCTCAAAAGAGAAGAGGGCTTTGTCATATCCCTTTATCTCAGCAGGAAGCTTTGAGGTAATGAATATTTCATCTCTGCTAATTTCAGACCCTCTGATTGCCTCTCCCACCCCCTTTTCATTACCGTATGCAAGTGCAGTATCAATGTGCCTGTAACCCACCTCCAGGGCATCCTTAACTGCTTGAACAGCCAACCTGTCAGGTATCTGCCATGTCCCAAAACCAATTTTTGGAACTTTTAAACCATTATACAATGAGTAACAACTATCTAATATTGACATGATTTATTTTTTAGTAACAAACAAATATAGCAAAAGGGGCGCAAATTGAAATAAAAAAAGAGTGCCATTTCTGACACTCTTTCCGTGGGAGCAGAGGGAGTCGAACCCCCGACCCTCTGCTTGTAAGGCATAACAAAACGGTTAATTTTAATATTTTTCAATTTCAGTCGTTTTATTAAAATCAATATATTGGCCTCATTATCTGACAATATTGTTTGTATCTTTTCATTTTTCTCCAATCTCTCTAAATTTATTTTATTATATTTGTGTGTGAATTTTGTGTTCTCAAATAAAAATCGCCATGAAGTATAAGTATTCAAACAATGGGGTTGTTGTTTCCCTTGTCAGAGATGTAAGGAAAAAGGACAAAAACGAAGAGTGCCCTATTCGCTGGTGTGTCTATTTCAACAAAAAGCGAGTTTACTATTCAACCGGCTTTTCAATGGGTTTAAAAGAGTGGAATGATTTTGTAAACAAAAATCTGGGAAAGCACAAGGAGATAAGAGATAGCTTGAGCACTCATCTTTACATTATACTGCAGCCAAAAGTAAAAGAGCTAGCAGACAATGGAGTATTTACCCATGAGAGACTTAATCAGCTCCTCGGCAAATCTGACATAAACTCTGTAAATGATGCGTTTAAGGCTAAAATTACAGCTTTAGAACAAAGTGATAAGATTTCCAACAAAATTATATATCAATGCGCTTTAAATGCGTTTGAAAGTTTTGCCGGAACAAAGCCATTCTCAGCCATAACTCCAAAATTTCTGAGAGAGTTCCAAGAGGATATGGAGAAGCGAGAGATGCGAAAAAGCTCAATGGGAATGTATCTCAGATGTTTAAGGGCAATAATTAATAATAATGGGGAATCATTTCTCCCTGGAGGAAACTATCCTTTTGGGAAAGGTAAATTTGTCATTCCAACGGGATCAGGCCGAGAAATGGCTCTCAACTTGGATGATATTCACAAGATTGAAGCATACGAGTGTAAGAGCAAAACAGCCGAGTTTTGCAGGGATATGTGGATTTTCTCCTTCTATTGCTCTGGGGTGAACTTTGCTGATTTGTGCCGGATGCGATATAAAGACATTCAAAATGATGAAATTTATTTTATTCGCCAAAAGACAAAAAGCACAACGCAGTCCCAACGGGATATTATCTCTCCAGTTACTGCACCATTGAAGCGCATAATACTGAAGCATGGTAACAAAGACAAAGGAGGGTATATTTTCCCAATGCTGAACGGGACTAAAACAGAAGCTGAGAGAATAGACAATATCCGCAACTTCATCCGGTTGACAAATCGGAAAATCAAGGATATTGCAAAAGAATTGAAGCTGATGAGTGGAGTAAGTACCTACACAGCCAGACACTCATACGCTACAATTTTGACAAAATTAAGAGTGCCTGAAAGTTATATAGCTGAACAGCTCGGACACTCTAAAAGAAGCGTAACTCAGGGTTATTTTGACAGCTACACCCGAGAAGAGCGGTTTAAATATAATGGGCTTTTGGTAAAAAATTATTAACACTCATTTATTATGGAAGAAAATAAAGAGGACATGACAACCAGAAGATTTATTTCAGGCAAAGAGATGATGGAGAGAGAGATCAGTATGCTTGAAAACGAAAAAGACTATTCAGAGAAGTTAGCCCTATACACAATTGAAGAACTATCTTCTATCGGAAAGCGAATTGATGACTGCTTGTATTTGTCAGAAGCACGAGAAATTGAAAAAATACTTCAATATCATTATCTCGGACTAAAAAAGATTGAACCAAAGCATAATTTCACAAGCATTAATAGTGCGTCTTATAAATCTGATGACGACTTTAATAAAAGATTCAATAAAGAGTTATCGGACAGGATTAAATGGTTTGATGATGCAATGAAACGACTAAGCGAGAAAATCGCAAGTGGCAAACTCAAAAAAGCACCCGAATTGAAGAGTCTGGGATTGGCTGGTATTAGTTATGACTATATCAAAAACCTTTATGAATATCTAGCCGACAAGGCAATTATTAAAAATGAGGGGGAGATAACGCGTGAAAGCCTAGATTATGCAATAACTGGAAGAAAGCCAAAGGAAAATTGGTCATATACTCCAATAACTCTTTTAGCATCAAAGCAAGAATTGAGATTCATCCTGTCTTACTTAATAAATGGAAATCAGCTTGGGTCATTATCAAATGAAGTGAAGAGGCGAGCCGGAGGTCTATTCATCAAGGATGGAGCTCCTATAGGAGAGCTTAGTAACTTGTCTAAGCAAGATCAAGACTGGGCCACAAAGCGAGACCGCCATAGAGGGTTTTTCGTAAAAAAATCATCCACCTGATATAGATTAATTTTCAAACAATTATATTTTTTCCACCCACTCCCACCCATAAGCCACTCACCCCAAATGAGTGGCTTATTATTTTGTTATTCAGCCAATTAATGGTTTTTTCAATATATTTTTGTTTCAAATCAATTTCAATTTTTGATATGGAAAAAAAATATTTATCACTAGACGAAGCTGTTGAGTTTTTAAAAAACAAAGGGCTACCAATTGCTAAGAATTATTTCTATGTATTGAGCTGTAAAAAACAAGTACCTCTAATAAGGTTTGGGGGTAGGAAACTTGTATTTGATGCCGAGGAGTTGAATCTCTGGGCAGAGTCCCGCCTTGAGCGGAAGAGCGGAGTAAACCCCGTTACCTCATCTGTTGCTCAAGATGCAAGAAGAAAGAAGCTATAATTTTAAAAATTCAAGGTTATGGAACAGCAGTTACAAGTAAAAGCCCTGCCGGGCACAAAGGCGGATTCTATCTTAAATGATGTTTATCGCCACCTCTCTGTACTGAGAAGCAAGTACAATGTTCCGATATGCGACAAATGGATAACCCTCTCTAGTAAAAAGCACATCAAACAGTACTGGATTGAGGGGCAAAGTACAACCTCAACAAAATAATTGAACAATATGGAGGGCGCATACAATGGCATATAGATTTACGGACACAGGGAAATGGGGCGATAGTTGGTTTTACAAGCTAAATAATTTACAAAAGCTGTTGTTTATGTATCTATGCGACAATTGCGACCATGCGGGACTTATTGAAGTTAATGAGCGGAAATGGGCCTTTGATATGAATGTATCAGAAAAGGAATTGAAAGGGGCTTTGGAGGGGCTTCAAAGGGGCTTAGTTTTTAGCAACGATAGGGATGTAATTTATCTCAAGAACTTTATTAAGCATCAAAAAAACCTGCCATTCAACCAAAAAAACAAAGCACATCTCGGAATTATGAACCGGCTTGAAGAGTCAAGGCATAAGTTTGGATTTCAAAATATTATAGAATTTATAGAAGCCCCTGCCAAGCCCCTTGAAAGGGGCACAGGTATAGGTATAGGTAATGGTATAGGTACAGGTATAGGTAATTGCGATGAAAAAAAAATTAAACCGGAACCTAAACCAAAAAAAATAGAAGTTTCTGAATTTGTAAGTATGACAGAGCAAGAACACCAAAAACTCATATCGGATTTTGGAGCAGATGGAACAACAGAACTCATTGAGATACTCAATAATTACAAAGGCTCAACCGGGAAAAGATACAAAAACGACTACCTAGCTATAAGAGGATGGGTAAAGGATCGGTACTTAGAACGAAAAGCCAAGCCAAATAGCAATAGAGGAGCAAAAGATGACTCTGGCGAGACCGCTCCTCAGCCACCAAGACTAAAACCAATTACAAAATGGTAAACATCTCAAAATTAATCATTGGCTCAATACTTTCAGAGCCTGAATCAGCATCAATAGCCTGTGAGCTTGTCTCTTCTGAAATGTTTGAGGACATTGACAGGCTCATATTTGCTAAGATTGAAGAGCTTACTGAGCAAGGCAGTAGGTTGGATTTGTATGTTCTTGGAACTGCACTTAAAAAAGACCTTGCTCCATACGGAGGTGCTACATATCTCGCAGAGACCACTCTCAATATCTCATCAGCAAGTAGATTAAAAGAATATTGTCTGATACTCAAACAGGAGCACATTAAAAAACAATATTTCAATTTCTTTTCAGAGGGTGCTCAGTTATGCACAAATGGTGTTGAAGCTCAAAGAATAATTGATTTCGCACAGGCGGGTGCAGATAATCTAATGTCGCTTTCAAGCACATCAAGCGAGGGATTTCTACATATTTCACAGCTAACTGAGAAAGCGATTACAAAGGCTGAGGAGCGATGCTTGGCAGCTAAAGAGGGGCGTGCAATAGGTGTACCTACAGGTATTAGAGCTCTTAATCGGCTTTTAAATGGAGGATTCAAGCCAGGGACATTAAACATTCTTGCTGCGAGGCCGGCTATGGGTAAAACTGCCGTTATGCTTCATTTTGCCAAATGTGCTGCTGCTTCAGGTGTGCCTGTGTGTATTTACAGCCTTGAGATGAGCGATATTTCTTTAACAGACCGGATGCTTATGAGTATTGGCAATATGGATGTAGATTCTTACAAGAATGGGGATTTTACTCAATGGCCGGAGCTGATGGAGGCCCAAGGTGTGCTGAATAAGCTCCCAATTTTCATTGATAGCAAGGCCCAAGTTAATTTATCCTATATCCATAACCACTCAAGGCGGATGGCGCAAAAGGGCAAATGCGGATTGATTCTGATTGACTATCTGCAATTAGCGGATATGAGCACCGGGGAGAAGAACCGGAACAGAGAGCAGGAGGTTGCTCAAGCCTCAAGGAGGTGTAAAATAATAGCCAAAGAGCTGAATGTTCCTGTTGTACTACTTAGCCAGCTCTCACGCAGTGTTGAGGATAGTAAGAACAAAATTCCTCAATTATCTCATTTGAGAGAATCGGGGGCAATAGAGCAAGATGCTGACATAGTGGCTTTTCTATATAGAGCAGCCTATTATGGAGTTGATTCAATTGAAACATATGACAATGGTACTATTTCCTCTGCGGGCATTGGTGAGTTAATAATTGGTAAGAACAGAGACGGATCAGTAGGCGCAGTCCTCTTTCAACATAATCCGAGCATGACAATAATTTCAGACTATCACTCCCAATGAAAATCATAAACAATAAACGCTCCTCAGCTATGGGAGAATTTCGCGCCCGTACGCTAAGGCTCCTTTCTCCAGAAAACAAATTAATGCACCCCCTTTTTTATGGTTCACATAATTCGGGTTGCCTCCCCTATTTCCAGCCCTTTTTTTATGCACTAGATAATTTAGGTAATCGCTCAACACTTCACGCCCGCGCGTTGAGGCTTCACTTATTTCTCATGCGCACGCGCTAAGGCTTCAGAAATCTTTTTAAAACCACTTTACACTATTAAATATCAACACTATGGGATTAGATGGAATAATTAAAACCAATGTTACCTGCAAAGTAATTGAGACAAACCATAACGAAGATGGTCCGGTTCGCAGAATCAAAGTAGAGGTCAGAACCGATGCTTTGCGCTGTTTTCAGGGGGCATACGCCCTATTAACCCCTGAGGAGGCAGAAAGACTCATCAGAGAGCTAGATTCTCAAATAGACCGCTTAAAGGAATGAATCTATCAAGCCTCGCGTTAAAACCTCGTAACTCATTAAATAAATCGCCACAACAAGGGTTTTTTGAGTGGATTTTAAAGGATAAGCGCAAAGGCAATGAGTAAGAGCAAAAAATAAATAATGTCTTAAATCGCCCATTTTTGGCGTTTAAATCTATTTTATATGTTTAAGCAATTGAAAATAAAAAGTAGTGGATCAGCTCCAATGGGAGACAAATCAAAAATTGCGATTAGAATAAACAGTCAAAATGTTAGTATAATTCCATTTGAGCGCGCCGGAGAAGTAATTCAATGGCCGAAGTCTGGCAGAGTAGACTCCGCCCCTGGTTCAAAGGACCTGTACGGAGTGCTTTTAGAGCAGGACATTCTTTTTATTGAACGGGCAGCGTTTTACCTCCCGTATCCTACTCTATGCATCCTTGAGGTGAGCGAAAACGACATTACACAAGAGCATTTCAATAAGTATGCACTATTTGACGAGGTGGCTTTTACCTCTTGCAATGTGCTATTCAACGGAGGTATTATTGATTTTCTGCATGCGATTAAAGATTATTGCACACCGGAACAAAATCAAATATTTCAAAGTTCTCTTGCATACAAGGCAGAAGAAATTACTCGCAGCATGGTCAATGATGTGTCCAGGCGCGATTACCTAAATCAAATTATTGAAAGGAATAAAATCCTCAAGGAATGCTCTTTAAGAGGGGAAGATAATTATTCTCTGTTTTTTCAGCAACTATCTCAAGTTAGGTGCGTGGAGCCCGAATCACTAATGACGCCCTTGCGTGAAAAACGACATTTGTATTACCTGATAAACAGAATGAGCCGAGGAGGGCAAAATATTTAAAGTAGTTTATCACTAGAACTATTCGGAGGGGAATGAATAATCAAAATATAATTCAATTTATTTATTATGACATTAGAAGAATTTAATAGTTACATCCTTAACCATTCAAAATTTGTTGAACTAAAGAACGAGGCTGCTGTGCCTATAATGAATATAGAGTGGGAAGAAGATATTTCTAATATTGAGGCGTACTACGAAAGAATTATTTGTAAGCAAAATCTTGGCGTTATACTTGAAGATAATATTGCAAGCTCATTGAATAGGACTTTTTTAAAAAGGATTGATACAATTGAGATCCCAGGGAGTTTTACACCTCAGCTTTTTATTGAGTCGGATATTGAGCGAATGACCACATTAATAAGATTCTCAAGTAGTGGCAATAAGGTTGCACCCCCGCTCTGTCATTGTAGGTACAAAATGAAAGATGGGGCAATTGAACAACTCCCCCTTGAAATTGGCGATGGGATTCATAGAGTGCGATTGGCAAAGCATCTTAATCTGTCAGAAATTTTTATTTTTGTAGTTGAGCGGCCGTATGAGCTTACATTCTCTCACTCTCTATGGAGCTTAGGGAGTGATGGCAAGGAAATATTCATTAAAGAACGAGATGGCGTGAAAGAATTCCGGTTACCATTGGAAGCATACGAGGGCAAACTGATTAGTTCTGGAGATTATTGCTTTTTGCCTAGAGAATTTTAACCGTCAAATAACAATCTAAAAAATTCACTCTACCACTTAAAAACACAATTAGCCTCATAAGACCAGGCCTTGATTATGAATTTCTACCAATGACTGATTCTTATTAGTAAGTAATCTGTTGTGCAGTTGTTTGCACCTATCTTGAGTAAATATCAATTAAAGGGGGTTAATCCCCCCTTTTTTTTGCCTGATTTGTTTTCATATTGAAAACATATTGCATTGATTTACTGACAAATATACGAATAAAGTATTTAAAATAAAATAGCATTTGCTATTGATTTAAGAATTTTTATGCATTTGCTTTGCTTCATCAAACTCTTAAAAAATATTATTATGAAAGAAGAAAAACAAATCGTTAGTGATGAGGACTTGAAATTATTGGAATTGTTCTCTCTATTAGGTAAAAGAGCAGAGCAGAAATCACCTGCAATAGCAGCTTGTTTTGGGAATAATGATGCTCAGGGCTCTCTTTACGCAATAAGGCTCGCACTTGATAGCCTTGTGCAATTAGGGTGTGATTTTAATGAAGATGATTTTGTTGAAATGGCAAAAACACTTCAACAGAGTAATTTAGATGGTGCTGAAACCATTCTCAGGGTTTTGTACTCAGCAACAAGGTATTTAAATGAGCTTGAAGCATATCGCAATGTAGTTAGTGACCTTTTGGACCTAGAGTACAAAGCAAGGCGCAATAAGGCCCCTCAATCAAGCAATAACTAACCGGCTCGCAACAAGTATTATGAAAACAAATGTAAGTGATGATTTTTTAATAAGCCAGGCACTACTAGCTATGAGTGAACTCGCAACATTTCATAAGTGCACAGGCTCGCAATCTATGATTAACTTGATTAGGCAATCAGTTAAGAAAGATTCTATTCTATATGAATTTAAAGGCGAAGAGCTAGAGCGGTTCATTGATGAGATAAGCCGAATCAATCTTTTTGCTAATAAGTTTGAGAATAGGCTTACCGACCTGGGGCTAGAGTTCCGAAAAAAGGCCATACAGATAGAAGAGAGCCCCAAAAAGGGGATTATCAAGGCTGAATGATATAGACACACCCCAGTAAAATTGATTGGTTAAAACCAAAGAAATAGCACCTCCGCTCGGGGGTGTTATTTTTTACCCCTACAATAAGATTGAATAGAAATCTAGCCCATCCATCCACATACCCGGATGCAAAATTTACATTTTTCTGTATTTTCCTCTTGCAAATGATTATTAAAAGATTAAATTTGAGGCATCTAAAACAAAGTATTATGAAAGTTCTAACTCTATCAATCAAACAACAATGGTTTGACGAAATCAGGGCAGGCAAGAAAACGATAGAAACTAGGGAAATCAAGCCCACAACTGCAAGTAAATACATTGAGTATTCCTATAATGGCGAGCGAATCAAAGAGTCTCAGATTACCGATGATATGGAGGGTGTTGAAGCTATTCCAATCAAATACGATGCTATCAAGTTCCTCACAGGTGCGTACGAGGGCACAAGGCCAAGTATGATAGTTGAGGTAACAGGCGAAGAGGTTTACATTCTTACAGACGAAGAGACAGGCGAAGATCTCGTTTACGAAAATAACGGGGTTGAGTATGTCGCTGCCGAGATAGTCTATTCTTTGGGAAAAATCATTGAATAATAATTTCAAAACCTCCCCTATCGCTGAGGAGCATTTTTGCAGAAATGATGTTTTTTTGTGTGAATTGTGTGTTCCAAAAGAAAAAGCACCTATCTGTATTTACTAGATAAGTGCCTGATTCTCACTTTGTGGGAGCAGAGGGAGTCGAACCCCCGACCCTCTGCTTGTAAGGCAGATGCTCTAAACCAACTGAGCTATGCTCCCTTTTGCAGCCCCATTCTTTTCGTTTGGGAGTGCAAAGATATACCCATTTTTTTATTTTGCAAAAAATTCAGAATTATTTTCTAAAAAAATTATTGCATCAGCTACAATAAAAGTAGAACCTCCTATAAACAGCAGATCTCCATCTTTCATCAACGCCTTTGCCTTGTTTAATGCCGACTCTACATTTGGATGAGCTTCTCCCTGGAATCCAATTAGTTTGCATCTTTCAGCCAGTTTCACAGAGTCAAGAGCCCTTTCAGTAGAGGCTTGTGCAAATAGATAGTAAGCATAGGAGGGCATATATCCGAATATTTTTTCAAGATCCTTCTCTGCAACAAAACCTAATACTATAAAGAGTCTGTTAAATTTTTGCTTCCTTAGTTGTGAAAAAACTATTCTCAAACCATTTGCATTATGGCCTGTATCACAAACCACCTGAGGATCCCTGGATATCCACTCCCATCTTCCTCTCAGACCAGTGTTCTTTGCAGCGTTTCTAATCCCCTCTTGAATGCTTTTATCACTCCATCCATGAGCACATTTTGAGATAAATCGGCTGTTCCTTCCCAAAATATTCAATGCCGTAAGAACTGTTCGCAAATTGTGTATCTGATAATCTCCTTTAAGGTCCATATCATAGTCGGCCGGCATAACATCTTTGAATCTTGACTCCTGTGCGTAATGTATTGGGGAGCCTCTCTCAACAGAAATCTTATCAAATACTGGTCTAGTATTATTTTGAACCTCACCTACAACAACCGGAACACCCGGTTTAATTATTCCTCCCTTCTCAAATGCAATCTCCGGAAGAGTATAGCCCAGATATTCACAGTGGTCAAGAGCAATATTTGTTATTATACTCAACTCCGGAGTGATAATATTTGTAGAGTCAAGTCTCCCTCCCAGCCCTGTCTCAATTACAGCTATATCTACACCTTCTCTCCTGAAGTGGTCAAATGCCATTGCAGTAGTAATCTCAAAAAATGACACCCCTCTCTCCTCCATAAAAAATCTTCTCTCTGTAAGAAATTTATATACCTCTTCCCTTGATATCATCTTACCGTTTACTTTAATTCTCTCTCTGAAGTCAATAAGATGGGGAGAGGTGTATAATCCTGTTTTCAGACCAGCCGCCGCAAATACTGAAGCAATCATATGAGATACCGATCCCTTTCCGTTTGTGCCTGCAATATGTATTGTCATGAATCCTCTGTGTGGATGACCTAGCAGAGAGTCAAAATCTTGCATTGACTCAAGTCCCGGTTTATAAGCCCTGTTGCCCACCTTTTGATATGAGGGGAATTTTTTAAATATTGCCTCAATCTCTCTATTATACTCTTCAATCTCTATCATACATATTATTATTCAAAATCCGTGCAAATGTGGTTATATTTTTTACACATTGGTTAAAAAGCAGTAATTTTATGCCCTCAATACAATTTCATCTACATTCAAATGATTCTTTTCTTTAGAACAAAACAGAACACTATAGTTGCTGCTGCAACAGAGAGAGAGCTGGCCGGTGCTGATCTAAATGCATTAAAATGGCTGCTTGACGATGCTGAGATAATTAACAATGAAAAGGCCGAGGGGTACTTTATTGGACCCAGAAGGGAGATGATAACACCCTGGAGTACTACTGCAGTTGAGATTACTCAGAACATGAACATTCACGGTATAAAGCGTATGGAGGAGTTCTTCCCCGTCTCAGATAATGACGATGTATCGTATGACAAAATGCTTCAAAGAAAATACTCTTGTCTTGATCAGGAGTTATTCACCATTGTACACGAACCTGAAAGGATTATTTCTGTAGATGATATAGCTGCGTACAATGAAAAAGAGGGTCTCGCTTTAAGCAGTGAAGAGATAGAGTATCTTGATAATCTTTCAGCCAGGCTTGGACGATCTCTCACAGACAGTGAAATATTTGGATTTTCACAGGTAAACTCAGAGCACTGCAGACACAAAATATTCAACGGCAGGTTCATCATCAACGGAGAAGAGAGAGAGTCCTCGCTATTCCAGTTAATTAAAAAGACATCTAAAGAGAATCCAAATAGAATAGTTTCGGCTTATAAAGACAACTGTGCATTCCTTGAGGGGCCAAAAGTTAAACTCTTCCACCCCTCCTCTCCGGACAGGCCGGACTTGTTCAGACTTAAGGAGGAGGAGACGGTAATCTCCCTTAAAGCCGAAACTCATAACTTCCCAACAACTGTAGAGCCGTTTAACGGAGCTGCAACAGGATCCGGAGGAGAGATTAGAGACAGAATGGCTGGTGGAAGAGGCTCCTTTCCAATTGCCGGAACAGCCGTTTATATGACATCTTATCCCAGAATTGACTCAGATGGTAGAGATTGGGAGAAGAGTCATGAGAGGGAGTGGCTCTATCAGTCTCCAAAGGAGATACTTACTAAGGCATCTAATGGGGCAAGCGATTTTGGAAACAAATTTGGACAGGCCTTAATTTGCGGCAGCCTTCTGACATTTGAACATACTGAGGGGCTTAAGAGCTACGGTTATGATAAAGTAATAATGCTGGCAGGAGGCATAGGGTATGCTAAAAAGTCATTAGCAATTAAGGATTTGCCTGCAAAGGGGGATAAAGTGGTTGTAATGGGAGGAGACAATTACAGAATAGGGATGGGCGGGGGCGCGGTCTCTTCAGTTGCAACAGGTGAGTTTGATAACAGCATTGAGTTGAATGCCGTTCAGCGTTCAAATCCGGAAATGCAGAAAAGGGTTTACAATGCGATACGGGCTCTTGCTGAAAGTGAAAACAATCCTATAGTTTCGGTGCACGACCACGGGGCCGGAGGTCATCTTAATTCATTATCAGAGCTTGTGGAGGAGACCGGCGGAGACATATATATTAACAAGCTGCCTGTCGGTGACCCTACTCTATCAGCAAAGGAGATAATCGGAAACGAGTCACAGGAGCGTATGGGTATGATAATGAAAGAAAATGATATTGCGCTTGCAGAGAGAGTTGCAGAGAGAGAGAGGGCTCCGATATATATTGTAGGTGAAGCCACCGGAAAGCACAATTTCACATTTGTAAACACAGAAACTAACGAGAAGCCATTTGATTTGGAGGTTAAGGATCTATTGGGATCTACTCCGAAAACAGTGATGGAAGATATTGAACTTAAGGAGAGATTTGACCCTCTTGAATATGATATTGAGGATATACAGTACTATACGGAGCAGGTTATGCAACTTGAGTCTGTTGCTTCAAAAGATTGGCTTACAAATAAGGTTGACAGATCTGTAAGCGGTCTTATTGCCCTCCAACAAACTGCAGGGGAGATCCAGCTCCCTTTAAATAATTTAGGTGTTGCTGCCATTGGTTTCGCTGACTTCAGAGGAGTCGCCACATCTATCGGCCATGCTCCTGCACCAGCAATTATTGATGCCGCCGCCGGCAGCAGACTGGCAATAGCAGAGGCTTTGACTAATATTCTATGGACACCTATTGAACAGGGAATAAGAGGGATATCTCTCTCGGCAAACTGGATGTGGCCATGCAGGAATCCAGGCGAAGATGCAAGACTCTATAAGGCAGTAAAAGCGGCCAGTGACTTTTCAATAGAGTTAGGGATTAATATTCCTACTGGAAAAGATTCACTCTCAATGACCCAAAAATACCCTGACGGAGAGAGGGTCATATCTCCTGGAACTGTTATTATATCAGCGGTTGGTGAGTCTCAGGATATAAGAAATACTGTAAAACCTGTCTTCGCTCAGGATAACGACACCCTAATAGTTTACATTCCTTTCAACCAGCTTTCAGAGAGATGCTTTGAGCTGGGAGGATCTGCATTTGCACAGGCAACCGGACAACTAGGCAGCTCCACACCAGATGTTTATGACACCGGGTACTTTGCAAAATGCTTTGAGACCCTTCAAGAGATGGTAGGCAAAAACATTTTAACTGCAGGGCACGATATCTCATCAGGTGGTACTATAACAACCCTTTTAGAGATGTCCTTTGCAAATACAAAAGGGGGATTTGAGATAAACCTGAATGAACTTGGAGATAAAGATATGATCCGGGTCCTCTTCTCGGAGATGCCTGGAGTAATTGTTCAGATAAAGGCAAATCTATTTGAAAAGGCAGAAGAGATCTCAGACAAACACGGTGTTACAATTTACAATATTGGAAAATGGATTGAGGAGAGAGAGGGTCGGATTCAACTGTTTAAACAGAGAGAAATAATTGATATTGACCATATGAGGTCACTTTGGATGAAGACTTCTTATCTGCATGATATCAGACAGACTGGAGAGAGTCTTGCATTAAAGAGATATGAGAACTATAAAAATCAGCCTCTAAGTTTCAATTTTCCTAAAAATTTTACTGGAAACTCTAATAAAGAGTTAATTGACTCTGAGAATAGTAATGGACCATTGGCTGCAATAATTAGAGAGAAGGGCTCTAACGGTGACAGAGAGATGGCGTGGGCTCTTTTTAAGGCGGGCTTTAGAGTTAAGGATGTTCATATGACAGATCTAATTTCAGGCAGAGAGAATTTATCTGATGTTAAAATGGTTGTTTTCGTAGGAGGATTCTCAAATGCTGACACTCTTGGTTCTGCAAAAGGTTGGGCAGGTGCTTTCCTTTATAACGAAAAGGCAAAAGAGGCAATTGACAATTTTTACAACAGAACTGACACACTAAGCCTTGGAGTATGTAATGGTTGCCAGCTTATGGCAGAGTTGGGGCTCGTCACTCCGCATAGCAGGGAGCTATCTCCTAAAATGCTTCATAATGACAGCCATAAATATGAGAGTGCATTTGTTGGAGTTACAGTTGAAGAATCTCCGTCAATCATGCTAAAGTCACTGGAAAATTCTTCGCTCGGCATCTGGGTTGCCCATGGAGAGGGTAAATTCTCATTTCCGCAAGGAAGTGAGGGATTCAATACAGCTCTCAGATACAATTATGAAGAGTACCCTGCAAACCCTAATGGTTCTCCCGAGGCTATTGCTGCCGTATGCAGCAATGACGGAAGACATCTTGCGATGATGCCTCACCCTGAAAGATGTATTTACCCTCACAACTGGGCTCACTATCCGGCTCATCGTACTGCTGACGAGGTGTCTCCCTGGTTTGAGATGTTCCTGAATGCCAAATATTGGATTGAACGAAAATGAGAAAGCCATGAAAAAGAGTAAACAGCCAAAGATCTTTGTATTAGACACTAATGTCATTCTTCACGATTTTAAATCTATTCACAATTTTCAGGAGAACGATATCGTGATCCCTATAAGTGTAATTGAGGAGCTTGATAAATTCAAGAAAGGAAACGACACCATCAATTACAATGCAAGAGAATTTGTAAGAGAGATGGACAAAATCACAGATAATCAACTATTTGACAAAGGCGTCTCAATAGGAAAAGGGAGGGGATTGATTAAAATTGAGCTTGGGCATCCACTAACAGAGCAGATGGCCCAATCATTTTTTGAAGACACTCCGGATCACAGAATCTTAGCAACAACTCACTGGATTAAAGAGAACAATCCCGAAAGATTAGTGGTTTTGGTAACAAAGGACATTAATCTTAGAATGAAGGCAAAAGCCCTCAGGATTATGGCTGAAGATTATCTTACAGACAGAGTAACAGAGGAGCAGGTTGAGAGTATCCATAAAGAGGTAACAACACTTAAGGGTGTTCCACAGGCTGCTGTTGACAAATTGTTTTACGGAGGTGGCTCTGGTCTTAAAGATCTAAATGTAAAGAGAGCTCTTCCAAACCAGCTGTTCAAAATTGAGAGAGAGGGTTCTCATACAGTGCTTGCAAGATATTGCTCAATTTCCGACTCTGTCATAGGTATCAAAAAGATAAAAGCTTACGGTATAGAATCAAGAAATGATGAACAAACATTTGCACTTGACGCACTCCTTAATCCTGATATAAAACTAGTCTCCCTTACAGGGATGGCTGGCACAGGGAAAACACTGCTTGCCCTGGCAGCTGCCATAGCTCAAGAGCAGGAATTTGACCAGATACTCCTCTCAAGACCAGTAATTCCATTACAAAATCAGGATATGGGATTTCTCCCCGGAGACATTAAAGAGAAGCTTGGCCCATTTATGCTGCCACTGTTTGACAATTTGAGCGTTATAAAAAAATCGTTCAGAGATACCAGTAAGGAGGCTGTTAGAATTGAGGAGATGCTTAGAACAGAAAAATTGTTGATTTCACCACTTGCTTATATAAGAGGGAGAAGTCTTTCAAATGTATTTTTCATAGTTGACGAAGCGCAGAATCTGACACCTCATGAGATTAAGACAATCATTACAAGAGCAGGTGAGGGATCAAAGCTTGTTTTCACTGGAGATATACATCAAATAGATTCACCATACCTTGACATTCACTCAAACGGATTGACCCATCTAAGTGAAAAAATGTACGGACAAGAGCTCTTCTGCCACGTAAACCTCACAAAGGGAGAGAGAAGCGAACTCTCCGAACTTGCCGGCAAACTATTGTAAGGATTTTTTGTTATATTTGCACCCCTATTGAAAAATAACCCAAATAATTATAAATATGTCTGATTTAAAAAGAGTTTATTTTTTCGGAGGCAAAGATGCTGAAGGAGACGGCTCAATGAAGAATCTGCTGGGTGGCAAAGGTGCCAACCTTGCTGAAATGTGCAAACTGGGCATACCGGTTCCTGCAGGTTTCACAATCACAACAGAGACTTGCGTTGAGTTTTACAAGAACAAAATGCAGTTTCCTGCCGAACTAAAAAAAGAGGTTGACGAGGCTTTAGCAAAAACTGAGGCCGTAATGGAGATGAAATTCGGCGATAAGGAGAATCCGCTGCTAATCTCTTGTCGTTCCGGCGCCAGAAGTTCAATGCCGGGAATGATGGAGACAGTTCTGAACATTGGTCTCTGCTCTGACACAATTCCAGGCCTTATTAAGAAGACAGGCAACGCAAGGTTTGTTTACGATGCTTACCGTCGTCTTATCATGATGTACTCAGATGTAGTCATGGAGAAGGCAGAGGGCATAGAGCCTGAAGAAGGCAAAGGAATCCGTGTTCAGCTTGACAAAATGCTTCACGAAGTTAAGGCAAAGAAAGGTTACAAGAGCGATACAGATCTTACAGAAGAGGATCTTATTCAGCTTTGTGACGCTTTCAAGGGAAGAGTAGTTGAGGTACTTGGCAAACCTTTCCCTGATAATGCATATGAACAACTTTGGGGTGGCGTGGGTGCCGTTTTCAAATCATGGAACGGTAAAAGAGCTATCTCATACAGAAGAATTGAGAATATTCCAGACGAATGGGGAACAGCCGTTAACGTGCAGGCAATGGTATTTGGCAACATGGGTGATAATTCTGCCACAGGAGTTGCTTTCTCACGAAACCCTGCAACAGGAGAAAACAAATTTTACGGAGAGTGGCTTGTAAACGCTCAGGGTGAAGATGTCGTTGCAGGTATCCGCACTCCAAATCCGTTGAATGAATCAACTAAAAATGACCAGAATAAACACCTGACCTCACTTGAGACAGGTATGCCAGTAGTTTACAAAGAACTTGATACAATCCAGCTAAGCCTTCAGAAACACTTCAAAGACATGCAGGATATCGAGTTTACAATTCAGGACGGTAAACTATGGATGCTCCAGTGCCGTGTGGGAAAAAGAACCGGTCTAGCTGCTCTGAATATGGCAATGGATATGTTGCACGAAGGACTTATAGATGAAAAGACAGCAGTGATGAGAGTGGTTCCGGCTCAGCTTGACGAGCTTCTCCACCCTATACTTGATCCGGCTTCTGAGAAGAAGGCGACGGTTATTGCAAAAGGTCTTCCGGCAGGTCCCGGTGGATCTGTAGGACAGATTGTATTCACAGCAGAGGATGCTGTTGAGTGGGCTGCTGCCGGAAAGAAGGTAATACTCGTTCGCGAGGAGACAAATCCTGAAGACGTTGAGGGCATGAGAGCTGCCGATGGTCTTCTTACAGCTCGTGGAGGTATGACTTCTCATGCTGCACTTGTTGCACGCGGATGGGGAAAATGTTGTATTGTTGGATGTGACCAACTCCACATTGATCTTCATAAAAAGACCCTGACTATAGCAGGAAAAACCTACAAAGAGGGAGATCTTTTCTCACTAAACGGTTCAAAAGGATTTGTTTACGACACAGTTATTGAGACAATGTCTGCTACCGAAAACCCTCGTTTTGTAGAGTACATGAATATAGTTGATAAATACAGAGTACTGGGGGTAAGAACAAATGCTGACACACCTGAAGATGCTCAGAATGCGATTAATTTTGGTGCAGAAGGTATCGGTCTCTTCAGAATAGAGCATATGTTCTATGGTCTTAACTCAGAGGCTCCGCTTTCAAAACTACGCAAGATGATTCTTGCTAAAAACATAGATGAGCGCAAGGCTGCTTTAGCTGAACTTGAGCCGTATGTAAAGAGTGCGGTTAAGGGCACAATGAAAGTTATGGACGGAAAGCCTGTAACATTCAGACTACTTGACCCGCCTCTCCACGAATTTGTTCCTCAGACTGCAGATAAGCAGGCTGAACTTGCAAAAGAGCTTGGAATTACTGTTGATGAGATTAAGAGAAGAGGAGAATCTCTTCACGAAGTAAATCCTATGATGGGACACAGAGGTGTTCGTCTTGGAATTACATATCCTGAAATTTCGGAAGTTCAGTTCAGAGCTATATTTGAAGCTACTGCCGAGCTGATGAAAGAGGGCTTCAATCCTCAGCCTGAAATAATGGTACCTGTTACCGTTACTGTTAAAGAGCTGGACCACCAAAAGGTAATTTGCGACAGGGTTCACGCTGAAGTGGAAAAACAATCCGGTCTTAAGATATCTTATCTATATGGTACCATGATAGAGATTCCAAGAGCTGCACTGCTCGCTGATGAGATGGCTAAAACAGCTCAATTCTTCTCATTTGGCACAAATGACCTTACTCAGATGACATTTGGCTTCTCCAGAGATGATATAGGTGCATTTATGGGAGGCTACCTAGGTCAGAAGATTTTAGTTGCTGATCCTTTCCAGACATTAGATCAGTCATCAGTAGGCAAACTGGTTGACCTAGGAATTAAAGGGGGCCGAAACACAAATCCAAAATTAAAGATTGGAATATGTGGCGAGCACGGAGGAGATCCGGAGTCTGTAGAATTCTGCCATAAGATTGGAATGAATTATGTTTCATGTTCACCTTTCAGGGTTCCTATTGCAAGACTTGCTGCGGCACAGGCTGCTATAAAAGAGTACAAATAGACTCTAAGTAAAATAATTGCTATAACAGAGCCGGCTGAGTAAACCTTTGCCGGCTCTTTTAGTCCAAATGATAAATTGAACTTCTGATATGATAAAACGCTCGTTAATTCTTTTAGCTACATTACTATTAATTAGCGCTCCTCTTGAGGCTCAAAAGCATGGAAGAGGGGGAGAGATCCCTGTTTATAAAGAGATCTCAGGCTTCAATGAGGTGAAAGAGGTGCTTCCGCAGGCCTCTGAACTTGTAAAGGCAAACGAAGTCTGGCATAAAATTGTTGATAAAGGGGGCGCAGTTATTGGATATTGTATGTCCAGTAAGCCATATTCAGATGGCATTGAGGGTTATCACGGGACAACTCCTGTTATTATAATTTTAGACAAAGAGAAGAGAATTAAGAAGATAACATTGCTTTCCCATTATGAGACTCAGGCATATGTTAATATTCTCAAACAAAAAAAGTTTTTCTCCTCATGGGAGGGGAAAACAATTAAAGAGGCAATGAACTCTAAAGCCTCTGCCGACAGTTACTCTGGTGCAACTATCACAGCCACAGCAATCAGACGAAATATTGACATCCTGTTGAGAAAGGCTAACGAAAACAAAATTTGATTAATGCTCAAAAGCACTTGAATCGCCCCATTCATTCCAGCCAATTTCAATCCCCATCTTTGCAAGGTTCTCCTCAAGTTTGCTTTTAGAGATGTCGGCATCATCCTTTATACCCGGCTTATTTTCGTATATCTGATAATTCTCCCTCACCTCAGTAATTGTCATATTTGGCATTATTATATTAGCTCCTGCAAGCACAGCCCTCTCCCTTCCATAGGGGTCAATAACCTGCATAGCAGTAGTGGCGGCAATATTAATTCTGGGTAAAAGCAACCTCAATGCTGAGACCATCTTTAGTGTAAGATCAAGACTAGTCGTATTGACACCAAGTCTCCCGAGAGGGGTTTCAGAGTGTTTAAGATATGGCCCCATACCAACCATATGAACACCAATATTTTTTATAAAGAGCAGATCATCTGCAAGATCATCCAGCGTCTGATAAGGCAGACCAATCATAACACCCGTTCCTGTCTGATAGCCAACAGTTATCAAATCCTTAATAGCCTGAACTCTTCTCTCCCATGAGTGAAGAGTATTATTAGGGTGAATTTTTGAGTAAAGATCTGGGTTTGAAGTCTCAATTCTAAGAAGATACCTGTGTGCTCCAGCCTCATACCACTCTCTGTAAGTCTCTATGTTCTGCTCGCCAAGAGAGAGAGTAATTCCTAGTTTACCTTCAGAAAGCTCTTTAATTCGTTTAACAAGGGATGTCACATGTTTTGTATAACCGGGAGATGACCTCTCCCCTGCCTGCAGAACTAGTGATCCATAACCAGCCCTCAATGCGAACTCGGCCCCCTCCATTACATGCTCATCAGAGAGCTCATATCTGTTAACACTCTCATTATCTGCCCTAATACCGCAATAATAGCAGTTTTTAACACATATATTTGATAGCTCAATAAGTCCCCTTAAATGAACTCTGCTTCCTATTGTCTCTACTTTGACTCTGTATGCCTCTTTTGTAATTTCAGATATTTTATCCGGATTGGTTTCAGAGAGTATATTCAGTATCTCCTCTTTTGTTGAGATTCCTATTAGTTTCATCATTTAACTCTTCTTTCAATGTTTAGCAAAGGTCTTACAGCTCTTTCATAAATCCCCATACACCACGCAAGAGCCATGCCATAGTTTGTTACTGGTACTTCTGCATCTATTGCGTCTTTAAGCCTAGAGCGAAGCTGCTTTTGAGTAATCATACATCCTCCGCACTGTATAATGAGCGAATAATCTCTAATTTCGCGCTCAATTTTATCCAAACCTGCAACTACATCACAAATAATAGATGCGCCGCTCTTTTGTTTTAACAGCGTCGGAATTTTCACCCGTCCAATGTCATCACATGAGCTGTGATGAGAGCAAGATTCCAAAATAAGAACCCTGTCTCCATCCTTAAGTTTGTCAATTTGAGGAGTACCCTCAAGATATTTATCAAAATCAGATTTACTATACGCCAGAAGAATGCTGAAACCTGTAAGCGGAATATAATCAGGTATCAATTCACTTACCTGACGGAATGCCTGGCTGTCAGTTACAACCAAACTTATTTGAGACCCATTCTTTTCATAGAAATCTTTCAACTGAGCAGGCTGCAAAACGGTTGCTACTCCACCTAGATCTAAAATTTCTCTAATAGCGTTTACCTGGGGAAGGATCAGCCTCCCCTCCGGAGCTTCGCTGTCAATAGGAGTTATAAGAAGTACATTATCCCCTTCAAAAACAAGATTGTCAAACATACCTCTCTTTAAGTGTGGAGCACTCTCCAGATTTTTTAAAATAAGAGAGACCAAATTATCCACCATTACTCTTTGGTTCTCCTCCTCAAGTAAAGCACATGAAAACTCAAGAAGATCACATTTGTATTTAGTGGTCAATTCAAGAGCTATCTCTCTATCCATCTGAATCATGTCAGACTGGTTATGGATGATTATGAAGGGGACCTCCTCCCTTATGAACGTAGAGGCTAACTCTTTTTCAAATTTCTCAAAAGCATTGTTTGTGTATATAAGAATAGCCAAATCTATCTGCTTAATCACCTGTCTGCTCCTCTCAACCCTCTTAACTCCCAATTCACCAACATCATCTATGCCTGCTGTGTCAACCAGAACTGTTGGTCCCAGACCAAATATCTCCATTCTCTTCTTTACAGGATCTGTAGTTGTTCCAGGTGTATCTGACACAATAGCCACCTCCTCACCTGTCAGGCGGTTTATAAGAGAACTTTTACCCGAGTTCCGTCTGCCAAAAACAGCAATATATCTAGCTTTATTCATAATAAATATAGAAAAAAGAGTGAGATTTCCAGTATTGGATAAATCTTTATCCCAAAGTTAACTATTTTGGGGAAATGTAATAATCTAAGCTAATTTTGGAGGGAACTAACATATTTAAAGCAATATGAAAAACAAGAAGATTAAGGTGTGGATGTGGGCGACCGTTGGGGCGATTGCCTTGTTAATTGTATTTGTAGTGCTAAACTGGGAATCTTTCTCTGCCGGTTTCCGGGAGGGGAGTATACTCGCTCAATAGATGCGGGATTTGCGGGGGTAAGCTTTGTTGCCCCCGCCTATTTAAAAGATCGGATTGCAGCAAGTGCCCACCGCCAATGGTTGTATACCAAATTTGAAAGTAGGGGGATAATGACTAAAGCAGCAACTCCCCAGTCTGTGAAATGTAAGAAGAGAAATATTACAAAGACTGTTACAAGAGCTGTGACGAGCTGTGCTTTAAAGTGTGGAACCTCATTTCCGGCAAGCAGTAATGATGTTGATATGTAAGTAAAACTGTCAAATATTGCTGATACAAGGAGTAAAGCAAACAGAGGCCCACTAATAAATCTTGTTTTACTTCCTATTAAATCCAGCGTAAAATCACCTGCCAGAAATGCTCCTGCAAAACAAAACAGTCCAACAGCCAGAGCAATGGCAAGAGCCTTAAAATACATTCTCTTAAGCTGTATGAAATTACTTGATATCTTATGCTGTGTAATTTTTGGATAGAAGGTTACAAACCAAACAACTGATAGTGTGTAGGTAATTTCTGCAACCTGTTTGCTTAAACCATAATCTCCAACTGCAGAGAGAGGAATATAGATTCCGGCAAAAGCGGCAAGCATCCTGTTAGATATTATCCAGCTTATTCCTGTGAGTCCGGATTTATATGCAGTATTCCACAGGTTTTTCAGAAGACCCCTCCATTCGGCTGGTTTACTGTTCTGTATAAGTTCAGAGGTCTCTTTATCATAAAAAGCTCTGTATGCCAATACTCTATTAACTACTACAGAGGCAATTTGACCCACAACCATTGAAATTATCCCAAATCCCATCACAAGTAGCAGCGACGCTATGGCTATATGGAGCAACTGAGAGAGAACAACAATTTGTCTTGCTTTCATTATCATTCCTCTTCCTACAAGCATTGAATCGTAATAGTATGTATAGAACTGATAGCAGAGAAGTGCTCCGTACGCGTACCAGGAGAGTTTTGCAGATAGCATATCTCCTGAATAGTCATTCATAATATGATTAAGATACAGCACTCCTGCCGTAGCGAGGAATAGAAGAAGAAGAATAGCTACTGAGCCGTAAAATCGTTTAACAGCATTTATAAGACCTCCTAAAAGCGAATAATCTGTTCCGGCATTTGAATCAACGGGGTCAAAGCCCTGGGATTTAATCTCTTTTGCCCCGCTATATACATATGTTATTGCTCTTGAGAAGGTGGGTGAAAAACCAAAATCAAGAAGTTCTGTAATGGCTTTTATACTAAGCATAATACTCCACAAGCCATACTCTTCCGGAGAGAGCATTTTAAGTATAAGCGGCAGAATTATGAGGGCGGATGCCACCCTCATAAAACTGGCGCTGTAATTCCAAAGCAAGTCTCTCCTGCCTAAATTCATCAATAACTATTAAAACAGATATTTAGCCATAAATTCAATCCTGTTGTTATGGTTTACGGCAAATTGTTCAACAGGTTTGAAGTATGGATCAATACTCTTTGCCCACCTGGCGTGAGATAGAGAGTATTCAAGCCCAAAGATAAACTTCTTTGCTAAAGTATATGTTATTCTTGGAGAAATTCTTGAAAACCAGTTTAACTTTGGGTCTTTGTAAAAACCGTACAGATACTCTCCGTTTAACACAGATATATCCATCATCTTTGCAGACCCAAGATTCTTTTGGTAGCCGGCAAAGATCCCAAGATTAAAATTATTGAATGACGGCGATTCAAAATCTATCCATGTGGAGTAAGCCCTAATGTTTGCATAAGAATAGTCTACGACAGGAGTGGTGGAGCTGGAGAATATGTTGTCATACTTTCCGTAGCCACCAATCATTCCAAGGTGCGAAAGGTTTTCTCCATATATTCCCCATAATCTTAATGTATATCCTTTTGCAATATTTGCTCTGAAAAATGCGTTTATATCATAAGATCCAATAGTCTCCTTATAGAAGTTTGCATTATCAGAAACTCTTGGTTTTAAAAGTTTGTATCCAAAAGTAACCCCTCCAAAAATCTTGTTCGGATTTCCAAACTTAATCTGAGCCTGAAGATTTGGCAGACCGGCCTGTGCCTGAGCCTTAGCCGGACCTAGAGAGTTGTGGCCACTGAACATATGGGCGGCAAGTATCAAATTTATATTATCAGAAAACTTATGCGAGAATCTAATTTGCATATTTCTGTTAAGTGGATTAAAGGGGTATCCTGCACCAAATCCTACAGTCTGACCTGCAACCTCTTTAACGCTGGTCAGGTGATCCGTCTGTCCAAAGAGAAGAGCGCTCTTCTCCCACTCCATGTTAATATATGCATGCCTGAGATTAAGCATCCCGATATATGATTCTGAAGAACCAGTAAAATCTGCCTCAATGTAAGATGTGATATTGGCATTTAGCAGTCTCATTCCCGCTACAGTAAATGTTAATCTTGATGTTGCAACGGAAAAATTGAGGGAGCCGGTTTCATTCATATCTGTTCCTGAGGAGTTAAGCTTAGGTGCAAGAGGATAAAAGTAGATATGATCATACCTAGACACCCTTGAGCGATAATCATCGTAGTAGCTTTTAAATTCGACAAAACCGCCAAACTTGTAAGTGATCTTGTTCTCCTGTGCTTTTATAACAGAAGTGCCCGCTGCAATCAGCAGGAAAAGTACAAATAGATTTCTTTTCATAGTTTGATTATAAGATAATTTGCTTCAAATATACATCTTTTAGAAGAAAGTATCACCTTTTACTATAATTAAAAAAAGGGGGGAGTGAAAAACACTCCCCCGGTAGCCCCACCAGGACTCGAACCTGGATTTAAAGTTTAGGAAACTTTCGTTCTATCCCTTGAACTATAGGGCCCTGTTATGTTAAAGGCCTAATAAGCCCATCTGTACAGCATTGATCCCCATGTAAAGCCAGCTCCAAAAGCTGAGAAGACTAGGATGTCACCCTTTTTGAAGTTCTTTTCATATTCCCACAATACCAAAGGTATGGAAGTTCCTGCTGTATTTCCGTACTTCTCAATATTGATAAGAATCTTCTCGCTTGTAAGACCCATTCTTTTTCCGGTAGCCTCAATAATTCTCATATTAGCCTGATGAGGAATAAGGTAAGCAATATCCTCTGCCTTTAGATTATGCTTCTCCATTATCTCCACAGAAACATCAGCCATTCGGCTAACAGCATATTTAAAGACAGTCTGACCATCCTGATGAATATAATGCTCTCTGTTCTTAAGAGTCTCCTCTGTAGGAGGATATGCGGATCCTCCGGCCTTCTGATAAAGATAGTGCCTTCCTATTCCGTCCACCCTGAGAATCTGGTCGTAAAGTCCCAGATTTTCATCGTCTGTCGGTTCAATAAGCATTGCAACTGCAGCATCTCCAAAGAGAGGGCAAGTTGTTCTGTCAGTATAATCTGTCATCCCCGACATTCTCTCGCCTGTAACCAGAACCATCTTCTTTGACTGACCGCTCTGAACAAATGTAGATGCAGTTGCAAAGGAGAAGAGGAAGCCTGAACAGCCTGCATTAATATCATACCCCCAGGCATTTGTAATACCCACCTTGTCAGATATAATATTTGCAGTTGCCGGAAAAAGCATATCTGGTGAGACAGTGGCGCAAAGCACCATATCAACCTCCTCCGGATTTGTTCCAGTTTTTTCAAGAAGCCTTCTTACGGCTTCAGCACCCATATACGAGGTCCCAAGTCCATCTTCCTTAAGAATCCTCCTCTCTTTAACCCCGATTCTTGTCATAATCCACTCATCGGTTGTGTCAACCATAGTGGAAATTTCGTCGTTAGTGAGGATATATTCAGGCAGAAAAGCCTCAATACCTGTTATAATGGCTCTTTTGGCGCTCATTTTAAAAAAGCGTTATGCCGTTGGCTTTTCAATCACAAGACGACCTCTGTAGAAGCCGCATTCAGGACATACTCTGTGATAAAGAACAGCTGCGCCGCAATTTGAGCAAGTGCCGAGTGTAGGAACTACTGCCTTATAGTGAGTTCTGCGCTTATCTCTGCGTGTCTTGGAAATTCTGTGTTTAGGATGTGCCATTTTTTTATCTTTTAAACTATATTAATTCAACAAATCTTTAAGCTTTCCAAAGGGTGAATTCTCCGATGATTCATTTGCAACTGCTCTGTTAGAGAGAGACCTCAGCCTCCGGGCCATCTCCTCATTACACTCCCCCTCTGAATGAACTCTCTGAAGCGGCAGACTTAAGCATACGTAATCGTAAAAAAACTGCTCAAGATCCAACTCTGCCTCTGAAGGCTCCAAAATCATCACCTCATCACTATCCTCCTCCCCCTCTGTTCTGGCAAATTTTACAATAAGCTTAACATCGGTTCTGAGAGGAATCCTCAGCTCCTCCAGACATCTGTCGCACTCTGAAACAACCTCTCCCTCTATCTCACCTGTTATACCAATCCACAACGGTTGTTTATCAAGTACAATTTCAGCAGTTAAATATGCCTCTGACACCAGGGATTCGTCAAACCTGTGAAAAAAGGGGGTGTCAAGCGTGAAAGTGTAATTGTGTTTCCCCGTAGACAACCCTTTTATGGGTATCAGAAAATCATTATGAACTGCTTTACTCATATCTGAAATGAGCCTGCAAAGTTAATCTAATTTTTCAAAATACAAACCTATTGTTGACTCTTTCTCCTTTTCCTCTCATTCTCATCTAGATATATCTTTCTTAGTCTGATAGATTTTGGGGTAAGTTCAACAAGTTCATCCTCCTGTATGTACTCCAGTGCCTCCTCAAGAGAGAAGATTACCGGGGGCGACAAAGCTGCCTTATCATCAGTTCCTGAAGCTCTGACATTTGTTAGTTTCTTTGTTTTGCAAAGATTAATACCCATATCATCACCTCTGGAGTTCTCACCAACTACCTGTCCGGCATATATTTCATCACCAGGATGGATGAAAAATTTTCCTCTGTCCTGCAGCTTATCCATTGCATATGCAATTGCTGTGCCTGTCTCAATTGATATAAGAGATCCGTTTGTCCTCTTCTCAATTTCACCTTTGAAGGGCTCATATGCCTTAAACCTGTGTGAAACAACAGCTTCTCCCTGAGTAGCAGTCATAAGATTGCTTCTTAATCCAATAAGTCCTCTTGAAGGAATGTCAAAATCAAGGTGAACTCTCTCTCCTCTGTGCTCCATGTGTAACAGAGAGCCCTTTCTTCTTGTCACCATCTCAATTGCCCTTCCAACCATATCCTCAGGAAGATCTATAGTAAGATGTTCAACAGGTTCGCATCTTGCTCCATTGATTGTTTTGTCCAAAACTTTTGGCTGTCCAACCTGAAGTTCAAACCCCTCTCTTCTCATAGTCTCAATAAGAACAGAAAGGTGCAGTACGCCCCTGCCGTAAACAATAAATGAGTCTGCACTCTGGCCATCCTTAACCTTAAGAGCAAGATTCTTCTCCAGTTCTTTTTCAAGTCTCTCCTTTAAATGCCTTGATGTAACCAACTTACCCTCCTTTCCAAAAAATGGAGAGTCGTTAATTGTAAAGAGCATACTCATTGTTGGCTCATCTATTGCGATAGGAGGCAACGCCTCCGGATTTTCATAGTCTGCTAAAGTGTCTCCAATTTCAAAACCCTCTATCCCGACAACTGCACATAAATCTCCACTCTTAACCATCTCCACCTTGGCCTTTTCCAAACCTGAAAAGACCATCAGCTCTTTTATCCTGACTCTCTCTGCACCCACTCCGTCTCTCTTGCACAGTGTAAGATTCATTCCGGGTTTCAAAACACCTCTGTGCAATCTTCCTATAGCAATACGGCCTACATAGGGAGAGTATTCAAGAGATGAGATAAGCATCTGAGGTGTTCCTTCAAGTTCCTCAGGTTCAGGAATCTCTTCAATAATAGTGTCAAGCAGAGCTGTGATATCCTGTGTCGGATTTTTCCACTCTTTAGACATCCATCCCTGTTTTGCACTTCCATAAATAGTTTTAAAATCAAGCTGTTCTTCAGTCGCATCCAGGCTGAACATCAAATCAAATACCTGCTCGTTAACCTCATCCGGTCTGCAATTTGGTTTATCAACTTTATTTATAACCACGACAGGCTTCTTTCCCATTTGAATTGCCTTTTGCAGCACAAATCTTGTCTGAGGCATGGTTCCTTCAAAGGCATCAACCAGCAGCAGAACTCCATCAGCCATATTCAATACCCTCTCAACCTCTCCTCCAAAGTCAGCGTGGCCGGGCGTATCAATAATGTTAATTTTATAATCTTTATAAGGCACAGAGACGTTCTTTGCCAAAATAGTTATTCCCCTCTCTCTCTCAAGGTCGTTGTTGTCCATTATCAGCTCGCCAAGTTTTTCCGAATCCCTGAAGATTCTGGCTTGCTGTATCATCTTGTCCACCAGTGTGGTTTTGCCATGATCCACGTGTGCGATTATGGCTATGTTTCGTATTTTTTGCATATTGTGGCCGCAAAAGTAGATATAAAATATTATTTTTGCCCCCGATTTCAAGAAAAACTCCTCCCAATGACTGAAAAAATTCTTATAATTGACTTTGGCTCACAGTTTACCCAATTAATTGGAAGAAGGCTGAGAGAGCTCAATGTGTACTGCGAAATATACCCCTACAACAAATTTCCTAAACCGGACGAGAGCGTAAAAGGGGTAATACTCTCGGGCAGTCCATTCTCAGTAAGGGATAGCAATGCCCCGACTGCAGATTTGGGAGAGATTAAGGGTAAAATGCCTCTTCTTGCCGTATGCTATGGAGCACAATATATAGCAAAACATTATGGAGGAGAGGTCAATGCATCAGTCGCCAGAGAATATGGCAGAGCAATCCTGAAAATTGACGACAGAAGCTGTCCACTGTTCAAAGGAGTAGATTCAGGCTCTCAGGTTTGGATGTCACACGGAGACACTATAACTTCTCTACCTGACAGAGCTGTGCCGGTAGCTTCCACTGAGGATATCTCTAATGCAGCATACAGAGTTGAAGGAGAGAGAACCTATGCAGTTCAGTTTCATCCTGAAGTTTACCATACTGAAAGAGGACTGGATATTCTAAGAAATTTTGCAATGGAGATTTGTGGCTGCTCAGGAAGCTGGACACCATCATCCTTCATTGAGACAACTGTAAAGGAGCTTAAAGATCAGCTTGGAGATGAGAGGGTTATACTTGGATTGTCAGGTGGAGTTGACTCAACAGTCGCCGCTGTACTTCTAAACAGAGCCATTGGAGAAAATTTATATTGCATATTCGTTGATAATGGACTTTTGAGAAAAGAGGAGTTTGAATCTGTGCTTGATTCATATGAACATATGGGGCTAAATGTGATAGGTGTAAGAGCCGGAGAGAGGTTTATGGATTCACTTTCAGGGATCTCTGATCCGGAACTTAAGAGAAAAGCCATAGGAAAAACATTTATTGATGTATTTGACACAGAGTCTCATAAAATAGAAAATGTAACCTGGTTAGCACAAGGAACTATCTATCCTGACGTCATTGAATCTGTATCGGTAAACGGTCCGTCTGCCACAATCAAATCCCATCACAACGTCGGTGGACTTCCGGACTATATGAAACTTAAAATTGTTGAACCCCTTAAGACACTCTTCAAAGATGAGGTCAGAAGGGTTGGCAGAGAGCTGGGTATCTCTGACTCTCTAATATCCAGACACCCTTTTCCGGGTCCCGGACTAGGCATAAGGGTTCTTGGCGAGATTAATCAGGAGAAGCTTAACATTCTGAAAGAGGCAGACTATATATTCATTAACTCCCTTAAAGAAAGTGGTCTATACAATAAAGTATGGCAAGCCGCAACCATACTTCTACCTGTAAAAAGCGTAGGGGTAATGGGTGACGAGAGGACTTACGAATACACAATAGCACTTAGAGCTGTTACATCAACTGATGGAATGACAGCAGACTGGGTGCATCTCCCATATGAGTTTCTGGCTAAAGTCTCAAACGACATAATTAATAAAGTTAGAGGTGTCAACAGAGTTGTTTATGACATATCCTCTAAACCACCTGCTACAATTGAGTGGGAATAGTAAAACTCACACCTGCCGACACAGTTGCTCCAGGCATCGGGAAACCCACATTTATTGAATAATTTGCACCTGTAAGGTTTTCGCCCTTCAGGAAGAGAGTGTAATCAAACCATTTTGCTTTACCGTTGTAAGATGCCGATGCATTAACCAGGGTATAGCTCTCTTTTTGAGGATTTGGACCTGTCGTAAGATATAGGTTTGAGATAGTCTGAATACCTGCAGAGAATCTAAATTTTCCCGGAGAGTAGAGTAGCATTGCATTAAACATATTCTCAGGAGCGGCAGGTACAGGATTCTTCATATGAAGGTATGAGTAATTTGCCGTCAAACTGAGATTTTGTACAATCTCCGCCATAAAATCAAATTCAACACCTCTGTTGTTCATCTCTCCGATATTTACGTTTTTTGGTTTCCCATCAACGAATGCCACCTGAATCAAGTTTTCACCAGTTATAATATATAGTGAGGCCTCTGCGGTTATTCTTCCACCCATAAAGCTTTGCATTACAGAAATTTCATTATTGAAAAACCGCTCAGGTAACAAATTAGGGTTTTGTGGAGGGAACATATACATCTCCCTTATATTAGGGCTTCTAAAACCTTTGGAAAAAATATATTTAATGGTATTGCCCTCTGTAAGATTAAGGGAGGCACCAGCCTGCGGAACCAATTCTCCACCAAATGTAGAATTATACTCATATCTAACCCCTCCGTTTACTGTTAAAACCTTGAAGAGCTTCTGCTGAGCAATTGCATATGCCGCAAGCTCAGAAACGCTTTTATCAACAAGCAGAAGTGGAATGGCAGATGATTCTGCAACTGGAATATTTGATGCTCTGCCTCCCCAGCTTTTAAAATCGGCTCCAACAGTTACGGTAGTACCAAGGGGTCCGGAATAGCTTTGATATAGCATCACTCCGGAGTTGTGGTCAATTGATTTAAACATCATCTCCCTGGGTGATTCCCCTTCAAAATACCCATCATTTATAAAATGGTCTCCATAGCCGTAAAAGCCCTTCAGAGCTCCGGAAAATCGCCCGAAAGAGTTCTCCAGGGTGAGCGAGGCATTACCTCTTAATATATCCATAGTGTTATCAAAAACAGGCTTATCAATCCTTCCGGGATTTTGTGAAATAGTTTTAGCAACAGAAATGTCTCCGGTTAATTTGAAGTTCTCATCTATTTTGTAAACAGATTTTAAGTAACCATTTGTTATTTTGAACAGAGAGTTCTCTCTGTGTCCTTCCGTTCTGTCGTGATTAAAAGAGGCAAAGAGAGAGAATCTGTTTTTGGAAAAACCCGTACTTATCATATACTTCTGTGTGTTATATGATCCATACATAAACCTTCCTGTAAGTCTAAGCCCCTGCTCGGGATGTCTGTGAGTAATTACATTAACAACTCCTGCAGCTGCGTTTGAGCCGTAAACAATAGACCCTGGTCCCCTGACAACTTCAACTCTTTCTGCATCTGATGCTACATATAAATCAGGAAGAGCATGACCAAATATACCTGCAAACTGAGGCTGACCATCAAGCATAAGCAGAACTTTGTTTCCCTGTCCTATACCTCTTATGTTGACTACACCCGCAGAGCCCTCTGAGACTCCAAAGCCGGTCACACCTCTTTGAGTAACAAATAGTCCTGGGACCTCTCTTCCAAGAGTTGGCAACAAAGCTGAATTAACAGATGCCTCAAGTTTTTCAGAATTAACAATATTTACCGAATTTGGGACAAGACTCCTTTTGACAGGAATTTTAATAGCTGTAACAATAGCTGAGTCAATATCTCTGATTTTTAATGTGTCCGATGAGAAGACCTTCCCTGTCGGCAAAAAGATGAGTATGGCAATTACAATTGTCAGTTTTCTCATTGAAAATAATTTTGGGAAGCAAATATAATAAATTCCGCTATCTTCTGGGATGAGCCTTTAAGATTCCCTCTCTCCACCTCTCACTGTTAAGATGAGTATAAATTTCCGTAGTAAGAATGCTTGAGTGCCCGAGCATCTCCTGTACAGCTCTGAGATCTGCCCCATTCTCTACAAGGTGAGATGCAAATGAGTGACGGAAAGTATGAGGTGATATCTCCTTCTCTATTCCGGCCAATGCTGCCTGTTTTTTAAGCATAATAAATATCATCTCTCTTGATAGCTTTCCTCCTCGCCGGTTTAAAAAAAGAATCTCCTCATCTCCCTTTTTTATATTTATGAGTTTGCGCAACGATAAATAAATTTTAATAGCCTCAACTGCGGGCTCTCCAACAGGTACAAGTCTCTGTTTATCACCCTTGCCGGTTACTCTGATAAACGACTCCTCCAAAAAAAGATCTGAAACTCTTAATGAAACCAGCTCTGAAACCCTAAGACCACACGAGTAAAGAACCTCAATTATAGCTCTGTTTCTGTGTCCCTCGGGAGCAGAAAGATCTATAGATGAGATTATCATCTCAATTTCACCTACAGATAGAACTACAGGAAAATGTCTTCCAATCTTAGGAGAGTCAATCCTCTCAGTAGGATCTCCTTCTCTTCTTCCTTCGGTCTCAAGATATTTGTAAAAAGATCTTATAGAGCTTATTGCCCTTGCCTGTGACCTCTTTGACAACCCCTCGCCCACCCTCTTTTCCAGATAGGCCGATAAAACCTCCTCCAAATTCACTGAAGATTCTGTCGCACTGACTCCATGCTCCTCGCAAAAAAGAATAAATTTTCCCACATCCGACAGATAGGATGATATGGTGTTGGCAGACATAGACCTCTCTAATCTAAGGTAGGTTTTGAATTCGCTCAGCAGTGCACTATGAGTTTCTCTTTTCAAATAATTGGATTACTTTTGCAACAAATTTAGAGAGAATTATGATTCAAAAGAAAACAAAGATTGTCTGCACAGTATCAGACAGAAACTGCAGCCCCCAATTTATTGAATCAATCTACAGGGAGGGAATGAATGTAGTGAGGATTAACTCAGCGCACACAACTCTGGAATCTTCGCTGGAAATTGTTAAAAACACCAGGATTGTATCAGACAAAATTGCAATACTGATTGACACAAAAGGTCCTGAGATAAGATTAACAGAGATGAACCCTCCTGAAGGGTTCAAAGTCAAAAAGGGAGACACTGTCTATTTTGCAGACGATGTAAACGGGATATCCGGGAATTTCCTGCTTTACACAAACTACTCCGATTTCGTAAAGGATGTACCAACAGGAGCCAACATACTTATTGACGATGGAGAGATAAAACTTATTGTTCTGGAAAAGAGCCGGGGTAAACTAAAGTGTACCGTTGACAATGATGGTGTGATTAAAGGCAAAAAAAGTATAAATATCCCGAATGTATCTACAAAACTTGCTTCTGTTACACGAAAAGACCATGACTTCATAGTTTGGGCCATAGAGAACGATCTGGATTTTGTAGCCCACTCGTTTGTAAGATCAAAAGCAGATCTTGACGAAATCAACAAGATCATAAAAAAACACAACGGACACATAAAGGTAATCGCCAAAATAGAGAACAAAGAGGGGGTTGATAATATTGACGAAATTATTGACAACTGCTATGGAGTAATGGTTGCCCGCGGAGATCTTGGAGTTGAGATAGAGGCTGAAAAGATCCCTGTGATACAGAGAGATATTATCAACAAATGCCACTCAAAGCACAAACCTGTAATAATTGCCACCCAGCTTCTACATACAATGATAGATAACCCAAGGCCAACAAGAGCTGAGGTTAACGATATTGCAAGCGCAATTTTCCAGAGCACAGACGCAATTATGCTCAGTGGCGAAACGGCAAACGGCAAATATCCTGTGGAGTCAGTCAGAACAATGAGAACAATCGCCATGGAGATTGAACAACATATGTCTCCCTGCAATGAACTTCAGGTAAGCAATGTCACATGGCCTACAGCAGAGGTCCTTGCAAGATCTCTTGTTTATGCCACAACAAAACTCCCAATAAAACATATTGTAATTGACACAATGACCGGGAGGACTGGAAGGTATGTCTCTGCCCTGAGGCCTAAAGTCCCTATTCACGCAAAGTGTTACAAGCCTCACGTAATGAGAGAACTAGCACTGTCGTTTGGTGTTTACAGCTATTTTGTATCTCTGGTACCGTCTAAAGATGATTTTGTAAAGGAGTCAGCTCAAAAGTTACTGGATGACAAAATGGTTGTTAAATCTGATATGATAGGAGTACTTGCCGGAAGTTTCGGTGTGCAGGCGGGAGCCTCTTTCATTGAGGTCAGTACAATAGAGAACATGATATCATAAAGTATTCTCTTCAAAATATTTACAAAATGCACTGAGCCCACATTCAGTGCATTTTGGCTTTCTGGCAAGGCAAACATAACGGCCATGCAGTATCAACCAGTGGTGAGCAATCGCCCTCTTCTCCTCCGGAATATTCATTGTAAGTTCAAGTTCAACGCTAAGAACATCTTTGCCTGAAGAGAGTCCAAGACGCCTGGAAACCCTGAAAACATGAGTATCTACAGCAATTAATGGTTTACCGAATATAACAGATGCAATTACATTTGCACTCTTTCTGCCCACACCGGGGAGAGTCTGAAGAATTTCCGGATCATCAGGTACTTCAGAGTTGAACCTGGCGACCAGCTCCTTTGACATTAAAGAGAGATGTCTGCTCTTATTATTTGGGAATGTAACAGATGATATAAAACTAAATATCTCTTCAGGAGTAGCTTTTGACATTGTAAGTGCGTCAGGGAATCTCTCAAAAAGAGCCGGTGTGACTAAATTAACCCTCCTGTCAGTACATTGTGCAGAGAGAATAACTGCAACAATCAACTCAAAAGGTGTTTTGTAGTGAAGTTCCGTTTCTGCAACCGGAGTGTTCTTCTCAAACCAATTAATGACTGAAGCATATCTCTCGCTCTTCTTCATGCCTCTATAAATAATCGTCCTCCATCAGACTTGTAATATCAATCTCCTGAACCGCCTCAATCTCCGTTAAAGCCAGGTTTTCGCAAAGCAAAACCCTACCTGGATATCTTTTAACAATTGTTCGGTTGTGAGTCACGATAATTATTGCAGGCTCCTCTTCACGGTGTATCTTCATCAAAAGGTTCATTATTTCTGTGGCTGTCTCTGAATCCAGATTTCCGGTTGGTTCATCTGCAAGGATTATCTCCGGATTGTTTAAAAGAGCTCTTGCGATAGCCACCCTCTGTTGTTCACCACCAGATAGCTGATGAGGCATTTTGTGAGCCTTAAGCTGCATACCAACACTTTCTAGCCGAGCCTTTATTACGGAGTCAATTCCTGCCCTATCTCTCCAGCCGGTAGCTTGCAGAACAAACTTCAAATTATCATATACACTCCTGTCGGTCAAAAGCTGAAAGTCCTGAAATACAACCCCAATTTTTCTTCTCAAAAGATGGATTCTGTTTTGAGGCAATGATGCAAGGTTAAATCCGGCAACCCTAATCTCCCCCTTTTTTAAGGGAATCTCTCCAATGATAGTTTTGACAACAGAGGTTTTGCCGCTCCCAACTCTCCCGACAAGATAAACAAGTTCACCCTTGTTAATAGTAAGATTCAAATCCGAGATGATAAGGCTCTCCTCCTTAACAATATCTGCATATTTTATCTCTATAATTGGGTCGTAAGGCTCAGTAGGCATAATGATTGCTGTTTATTGATGCAAATTTACTAAATTTGGCATCCAAATAACCACATCTACATAAAGATTGATCAAAATGAAACTATTTCTCAAACTGACATATACACTGCTGGCTTTTTTACTGCTGGGCCTAAATGCTCAGGCACAGGGGAACCAGGGATACAGACAGAGCCTTGACAATGCATGGCAGCTTTATGAGAGAGCAATGTATCCTGCCGCAATGAAGGCTGTTGACGATGTTCTTAATGCAGAAAGGACAAAAAGCAGTGCTGAAATGGCGGATGCAGAGGCACTTAAGGTGCTTTGCGCTATTAAACTTAACTATCCTAACATAGATGGATTGGTAGACGAATACCTGGACAGGTTCCCCTATTCCAGTGAAAGAGAGACTGTGAGGCTGAATCAGGCATCCTATCTATTCAACAATCAGGATTACATTAAAGCTGAAGAGATTCTGAGTGATATCAATACTAAGAGCCTCTCTCCAAACCAGAACAATGAGTTTAACTTTATGAAGGGATACAGTCTGATGAGGACTGGAAGGCTTCAGGAGTCAGAACTCTTCTTCAATAAAGTTGCGACTTATAAACAGACACAACTTACAAATCCTGCCAAATACTACCTTGCATATCTATCATATATGCAAAAGAATTTTAGAAAAGCCATTGATCAATTCTCAAAAATTGAAAATGATCCAAGATTTTCCACTTTGGCAACCTTTTACTCAATGGAGTCAAGATTCATGTTAAAAGAGTACGAAGAGGTTGTCAGACAGGGAGAAAGAATTTTTCCCGAACTAACCGGTGAGTTTCGGACAAAGACAGCCAGATTCCTTTCCGAGGCCTATTTTGCAACAGGAGATGCAAAGAGAGCCAACTTCTATTTTGAGCAGTTTAAATTTTCAAGCACTGAGCTAAGCAGAAAAGATATATACTACTCAGGCATAATTGCATATTCGCTGGGCAATTTTCAACAGGCTGCTGATGCCTTCAACAGACTTGGCACAACTGAGGATACAATTTCCCAAAACGCCCAATATCATTTGGGACACAGCTACATCCAGATTAAGAACAAACAGGCTGCCCTAATAGCTTTCAGAAACGCCACAAGATATAATTTTGACCCCTCAATCAGAGAGGATGCAATGTTCAACTTTGCAAAACTCTCATTTGATTTGAATCAGGATATAAATGTATTTAAGCAGTATCTGTCCGAGTACTCACCTTCAGACTCTAAATACAACGAGATTCAAAACTATATTGCAACAGCTTCAATAATAAACAAAGATTATAAATCCGCTGTTGAGGCTTTGCGCCAGATACGATTCCCTCAGCCAAAAGATGCTGTTAACCTGCAAAAGGCATCACTTCTAAGAGGAATTGAGTTGATAGAGATTGGTGCCTTCAGGGAGGCAATACCAATACTTGAGCTCTCTGTTGCAAACGGAAATTACAATGACAGGGTAAAAGATCTTGCCAGATTCTGGATGGCTGAGGCACTCTACAGAGACAACCAGTTTCAGAGGTCAATAGAGATTATCCAATCCCTTACCGGTAATTCAAGATTCCGACAAACCGCAGAGTACCCGGTAGCTATGTTTAATCTTGCATACTCATATTTTAAAAACGGTAATTTCGCCCAAGCAGAGCAGTGGTTTGGAAGGTTTATTTCTCAAGGCAGCTCTCCCAAGCTTGTCACAGAGGCGAGACTAAGGCTGGGCGATGCTCTTTTTATGCAGAGAAAATACCAGGCAGCGGCAGACGTCTTCTCTGTCGTCCCATCGTCTGAAATTGACTCTTACGCATACGCTAATTATCAGCTCGCAATTGCAAAGGGTTTATCTGGAGATGATAACGGTAAGATAAATGCATTGGAAAAACTTGCCGTAAATACTGAGCGCAGCAGACTTCACCCGGAAATCATATACGAACTGGGAAGAAGTCTAGTCCAGACGGGAGACTATGCAACAGCGTCAAAATATTTCCGAGAACTGGGCACAAGATACAGAGAGAGCAGTTATTACCCAAAATCACTTCTTGAGCTTGGTCTAATAGCACTAAATAAGGGAGAGCAAAATGAGGCGATAGGTTACTACAAACAGATTCTCTCCTCCGCTCCTCAGTCACAGGAGGCACAAGATGCCATTGCAGGGCTTGAAAGCATTTATCAGGGGCGTGGTGAGGCTCAGGAGTTCCTAGCATATCTTGATGAGACAGGTCTTTCAAGGAGTCGTAGCACAACTGACAGAGAGGCAATTCTGTTTGCCTCTGCGGAGAGGACATATCTAAACGGAAATTACGGAGGTGCAATAAGCTCACTTACCTCCTTCATTTCAACCTATCCTCTAAGCTCAAAGAGAGCTCAGGCTCTGTTCTATTTGGGAGATTCATATAATAGAACCGGAAAACCAGAACAGGCACTAGATTCATACAAAAGGGTAATGGAGCTGGGCGAAGGTTCGTTTACCGAGCTGGCAACTCTAAATTATGCAAGAATATCATATTCGCTTGAAAACTACAGACAGGCACTAGAGGGGTACTCATCTCTTGTCCTCATTGCAAGGCTGGATAACAACAGAAGAGAGGCCATAATAGGAAGACTTAAATCCTTTTTTATGGATAAACAGTACGACAATGCCGTAGCAGAAGCTGAAAGGATGGACAAAAGAGATCTTAACGATTCTCAAGTCAGAGAGGTAAAATATATTGAGGCCAAATCACACTATCTTGCAGGTAACAGATCAAAATCTCTTCCTCTCCTGAAAGAGTTAGCCACAAGTAAAGTTACTAAGGAGGGGGCTGAGGCGGCATACCTAATTATTGCAAACCACTTTGACAATGGCGACTTCAATGCCGTTGAGAGGGAGAGCTTCTCTTTTTCTGATTCAGGCACTCCACACACATACTGGCTTGCAAAGAGCTTTATTCTTCTTGGAGACTCCTATGCCGAGAGAGATAACTGGGAGCAGGCAAAGGCAACATATGAAAGCATACTTGCCAGCTATAAAGGGGATAAAGACGATATTGCAGACCAGATTAAAATGAGATTGGATAAAATTAATTCCAAAAAATGATGAAAAGAGTTTCTCTATATATTTTGGCCATGATTGCCGGCACAATTGCAGTCTCGGCACAACAGAAGATAGACCCAACACTTGAGGTAAGAAGAGAGTTTGACGGTAAACTGATGGAGATTACAAAAAGTAAAATACCGACATCCGTTGATGACTCAATTTCAAGGTTTAATCTGAAATTTGATTATACAGTATTCAATAAACCAGTCAGAGATCTATATGAATTCTCTCCACTTCCGTCAGCTCAGATTGAGAGACGTGGTAGAGAGAGACATCCGGTATTTCAGGCAGAGCTTGCAGCAGCTTTTCCTCTTGCTCCATATGCAAACGTCAGATATCAGCCAAATATGCCTGATGGAATGGCTCTGCTACTGCAGGGGCTGCACTCATCCTATTTTGGCGAAATTAACGGGGTAAAAGCACCGGGTTACACTAACGGTGCCGCAGCTATTTACGAATATTCATGGGAGAGAGGCATGGCAGGGTTGAATATTGCCGGCAGAAACCAGTTATCTTCATTTTACGGTTTTGGTGAGGGACCATTTACTCAAGACCCTTCTCTTTTAACCAGAAGCTATATGCTTGACACACTTTCAAGACGATTCAACACCTTTGACGGAGGATTTTATGTGCGTTCAACAAACTCATCACCAAAGGCCTTCCACTACCTGCTGTCAGCAGATTACATTCACACAAACGACCTGTCAAAAATTAATCCAAACAGCGTAACAGAGAATTACTACAATCTTAAAGCTGAGATAGGACCATCATTTGGAAAGAACCACAAAATCCTTGCATCAATTGAGATGGAGAGTGCAAGCAGCAGCAGAACACCAGATTTCACAAGAATGTCGCTGACTGTCCATCCCAGATACATATTCACCCACAGAAAATGGCTTCTGGAGGCCGGTGCAAAAATCAACAAAACAATGGAGCCCGGAGCAGAGGGATTTGACGTCTATTTCAAAGGAAATGCATCTATTGCCCTCGTCCCATCCTCACTATGGTTCTATGCTGAGGCCGACGGAGGTACTCTATTCAGGAGTTATGCTTCCACTCTGAATGACAACAATTTTATCTCTCAGTCAATAGTGTTGAAAAATACAGAAATTCCCATAATGGGTAAAGCAGGTATTAAGGGGCAGATCCTAGACAGGTTCTCATATCATCTCTATGGTTCCTATACACGATACAGAGATGAAATCTTTTTCAGAATCGGAGATGATCCGGCAATTGTCGGGATAAGAAATGTATTTTATGCAGACTATGCAGCTCTTAATAAGTTTTCGGCTGGAGGTGAATTATCCTGGAAATCCGGAGATTTTGAAGCAGGAGCGAGAGGAGAATATAACCATTACTCAAGACCTGACTCTTTACCTGCTTACAACCACGCTCCATTTGAAATGGGTATCCATGCCAGATACAACTTTAAAGAGAGAATTTCTGCAAGTGCAGAGATAGTTCACAGGTCATCAATGCCAATTCTTCTCCGCGGGGAGCTAATGGTACCGACAGAGACTCCAACTATGTCAAAACCTTTTACATCACTCAATATTTCAGCACGTTATACATACAGCTCAAAACTTCAGTTCTACTTAAAGGGGAACAATCTCCTTAACTCAAAAGGGGTCTGGTTAACGGACTACGGATACAGAGGTATTAACATAGGGGCAGGAGTCATTCTAACACTTTAATATACTGACATATACAACATTGTCAACACCTAATTATTTATCAAAAATAATTAGGTTTTTTTTCTCTTTTTGATTAACTTTGCCTCTTTAATAAAGAGATATAAATCTATATGACAGAACAGGGATCCCCAACACTCAGCGGACAGTACTCCGCTGACAGTATTCAGGTATTGGAAGGGCTTGAGGCGGTAAGGAAAAGACCTTCCATGTATATTGGAGATGTTGGAAGCAGAGGTTTACACCATTTGGTTTACGAAGTTGTTGACAACTCAATAGACGAAGCACTGGCAGGCTACTGCTCAGAAATTTTAGTAAAAATCAATCCTGACAACTCAATTACAGTTGAAGATAACGGCAGGGGCATACCTACCGGAATACATGAAAAAGAGGGCCGCTCTGCCCTGGAGGTTGTTTTAACTGTACTCCATGCAGGCGGGAAGTTCAGCAAAGACTCATACAAAGTATCGGGCGGTCTCCATGGTGTAGGAGTATCCTGCGTGAATGCTCTTTCCCATAAATTGATTGCAGAGGTCCACAGAGAGGGAAAACACTTTATTCAGGAGTACAGCAGAGGCGTTCCACTTTATCCGGTTAAAGTTGTAGGAGATTCTGAAAGAAGAGGTACAATTGTCACATTTAGTCCAGACCCGGAAATTTTCACTTTAGGGACTGTTTACAACTACGACATTCTCTCAACCAGATTAAGAGAACTTGCATACCTGAACAAAGGGGTAAAGCTTGTAATTGAGGACTACAGAGAGCAGGAGAATGGAGATGAATCAGATTCAAATATACCAAAGAGGGAGATTTTTCACTCAGAGCTTGGCTTACTTGAATTTGTAAAATATCTGGACGGTAACAGAGAGAAACTTACTGAGAAGCCTATTTATCTGGAGGGAGACAAAACTGGTATTCCAATTGAGATTGCCATGCAATATAATACCGGATTTTCTGAAAATATCCACTCTTATGTAAATAATATCAACACCATTGAGGGTGGCACGCACTTGTCCGGCTTTAGAAGAGGTCTCACAACCACTCTAAAGAATTATGCAGATAAAAACGGACTACTTTCAAAACTCAAATTTGAAATTGATGCAGCCGACTTCCGTGAGGGTCTTACAGCAATTATCTCCGTAAAGGTAGCTGAGCCTCAGTTTGAGGGTCAGACAAAAACCAAACTAGGCAACTCTGAGGTTACAGCAGCAGTTTCACAGGCGACAACTGCAGCCCTTGAAAACTATCTTGAGGAGAATCCAAAGGATGCCAAGAACATCGTGGACAAGGTGATTCTGGCAGCTACAGCAAGGCATGCAGCCAGGAAGGCAAGGGAGATGGTACAGAGAAAGACTGTAATGTCAGGGGCCGGATTGCCCGGTAAACTTGCAGACTGCAGCGACAGAAATCCAGAGAAGTGTGAAATATTCCTTGTTGAGGGAGACTCTGCAGGGGGAACAGCAAAGACAGGAAGAGACAGAGGTTTTCAGGCCATACTACCTCTTAGGGGAAAGATTCTCAATGTTGAAAAGGCAATGGAGCACAAAGTATTTGAGAGCGAAGAGATTCGGAATATTTACACAGCACTGGGAGTAACGATAGGCACAGAGGAGGACAGTAAAGCACTCAACCTTACAAAACTCAGATATCATAAGGTTATTATTATGACTGACGCCGATGTTGACGGAAGCCATATCGCTACACTTATCCTCACCTTCTTCTTCAGACATATGCTTGATTTGATCAAGAGCGGATATGTCTATATTGCCACCCCTCCTCTCTACCTTGTCAAGAAGGGAAGACAAGAGAGGTACTGCTGGACAGAGGAGGAGCGAAAAGAGGCTGTTCAGTTTGTTGGTGGAGGAAAGGAGAGCGGGGTATCAATTCAGAGATACAAAGGTCTTGGAGAGATGAATGCAGTTCAGCTATGGGATACTACAATGAACCCTGATACAAGAATTTTAAGACAAGTAACAATAGACAACGCCGCTGAGGCAGACAGAATCTTCTCAATGCTTATGGGAGATGAGGTTCCGCCACGCAGAGAATTTATTGAAACGCATGCAAAATACGCCAAAATTGACGCTTAGCAGAGTAGTATTAACTGCTATACTACTCTCCGTTTGCCTTGCATTTCCGACAACTTCAAACGGATGGTCCTTCAGAAGAACATCTTCGCCGGCTCCAATAGATGTGCCGGTGTATAAACTTAAGATGCCTCCACCTCCTTCATTTGTTGACCATCCACTATTTAAACCAGAACTTCCCAGAGAGATACCTGAAATAATGGATTTCATCAGAATGGTTGAGTTTGACGACATGCCAGAAGAGTACGATATATGGAGCGACTCCCGTGTAAACCCTTATCAGGTTGACCTGAAAAACATGAAAGATACAGTTAAGATAGATCTTAGCAATTTTTCGCATCCGGGCTCAAGACACATTACATCTGACTTTGGCTTCAGAAGATGGAGATTTCACTACGGGATTGACCTGAAAGTAGATAAAGGAGACAGTGTCTCAGCTGCATTTGACGGAGTCGTAAGGATAACAAAGAGGGCAAGAGATTATGGCTACTATGTTCTTCTCAGGCACTTTAACGGACTTGAAACTCTTTATGCACATCTGAGCAGAATAATAGTCAATCCCGGGGACACAGTGAAATCGGGAACAATCATCGGACTTGGCGGAAGCACGGGAAGATCAACTGGAAACCATCTCCATTTTGAGACAAGATATCTTGGGAATCCAATCAATCCTCATGACATCATAAACTTCAGTGACTATACTGTAAAAAATAACATACTATTGCTGAACGCTCAGCATTTTGAGTACAAGAAGGAGATTGACAAAATCAGATACTGGACAATCAGGAAAGGCGATACTCTTGGGAGAATTGCACAGAGGACCGGGGTATCGGTCAGCAAGCTCTGCTCGCTCAACGGTATAAAGAGAAACACAATCCTAAGAATAGGAAGAAGAATCAGATATACTTAAAATTTTTATAATGGACATTTTTGAAAGAATAAAAAACGACGAGGGTGGTCCGCTGGGTCAGTACAGAAAAAAGGCTCACGGATACTTCATGTTCCCAAAGCTTGAGGGTCAGATACAGCCACGCATGATGTTCAATGGCAAAGAGGTTTTAGCATGGACATTCAATAATTATCTTGGTTTGGCAAACCATCCTGAAGTAAGAAAAGCCGATGCAGAAGCAGCTGCAAAATGGGGCCTCGGATACCCTATGGGGGCAAGGATGATGTCCGGACAGACAGCACTTCATGAGCAACTTGAGAGAGAACTGGCAGAATTTGAACTTAAAGAGGACGCATACCTCTTCAACTTTGGATATCAGGGAATGGTTTCAACCATTGATGCACTGGTAAACAGACACGATATAATTGTGTATGATTCAGAGGCTCATGCATGCATCATGGACGGTGTAAGACTTCATATGGGGCAGCGCATTGTTTATCCTCACAATGATATTGAGAAGTGTGAAAAGGCCCTTGCAAGGGCAACCAAACTTACAGAGGAGACAGGAGGAGGAATTCTGCTGATCACTGAAGGAGTTTATGGAATGACCGGAGATCTTGGAATTCTTGATAAGATAGTAGAGCTTAAAAAGAAATTCAATTTCCGGATACTTATAGATGATGCCCACGGATTTGGAGTTATGGGGGATAATGGCAGAGGAACATCGGAGTATTATGGAGTTATGGATGAGATTGACCTCTATTTTGGTGCATTTGCAAAATCAATGGCCTCAATCGGAGGATTTGTTGCTGGTGACAAGCAAATAATCAACTACTTAAGGTACAATCTTCGCTCCCAGATATATGCAAAGTCTCTTCCTATGCCTTTAGTTGAGGGCAACTTAAAGAGACTGGAGATGATTCGCACAATGCCTGAGTTAAGAGAAAAGCTTTGGACAATAACGAGAGCTCTTCAGAAGGGCCTTAGAGAGAGAGGATTTGACATTGGAAAGGCAGAGGCTTGCGTAACGCCGGTTTTCCTACAGGGTAATGTGGCGGAGGCAACAAATATCTTGATTGATCTTAGGGAGAATCACAAAGTTTTCTGCTCTGTAGTAGTGTATCCTGTAGTACCAAAAGGTGTTATTATGTTCAGAATCATCCCTACTGCAATGCACTCACTGGAAGATGTAGAATATACTCTTAATGCATTCGGACAAATTTCTGAAAACCTTAAAAAAGGAGCCTACAAAGCTGACGAGATGCAGGACAAATCAACTGAAAAGGTAGTCTGACAACTTAACCAGATGCAAACTCTCAAGGATAAAGTAGTAATAATAACCGGAGCGAGCTCCGGTATTGGGCTTGCGGCGGCAAAGGCTTTTGCCGCCGAGGGTTCCAAACTTGTAATAGCTGCACGAAATCTTGAGAGACTAAACATCCTTAAGGCAGAACTTTCTGAAAAAACAGAGGTCATTTGCGTACAAACAGATGTTTCTGTGGAAGAGGATTGCGAGAATCTGATAGAACAGAGTGTGGCAAAATACGGCAAAATAGATATACTCATTAATAACGCCGGTATCTCAATGAGAGCTCTCTTTAAAGATCTCAACCTCTCGGTAATCAAGAACCTTATGGATGTCAACTTTTGGGGGACAGTATATTGCACAAAATATGCCCTTCCATGGATACTGGAGGCTCAAGGATCAGTTGTTGGAGTAATTTCCATCGCCGGCTTTAAGGGGCTTCCAGCCAGAACCGGTTATTCGGCATCCAAGTTTGCTGTTTATGGATTCCTGGATACGCTAAGAATTGAACATCTCAAGGATAATCTGCACGTAATGATATTTGCTCCCGGATTTACAGCATCTTCAATAAGAGAGAGAGCCCTTGTGGCAGATGGCACAGCCCAGGGGGCCACACCAAGAGAGGAGAGTAAAATGATGACAGCAGAGGAGTGCGCAAAACATCTGGTCAATGGTATAAAAAAGAGAAAAGCACAGGTTATTCTCACTTTTATCGGGAAATTAACTGTAACACTTAACAAGTTTTTCCCAAGACTTGTTGACAGACTTGAATACTCTTTTATGAAGAGAGAGCCCGACTCACCCTTAAAGTGACCGGGAAGTTACAAAGGACTCAATATTGGCTGCTATCCCCTCAAGCAGCCTTTTTTTTGCGGACTCTCCTGACCATCCAATGTGTGGCGTTAATATCATCCTTTCACTATTTTTCACAGCCAGAAATGGGTGGTCGGAAGGAATAGGCTCCTGCTCATAGACATCTGTGGCAGCCCCCCCAACTAAACTAAAGTCAACAGCTTTTGCCAGATCTGCCTCATTTATTATTCCTCCCCTTCCCATATTTACCAATATTGCATCTGGCTTCATCAGTTTAATCTCTTTCATAGAGATAAGGTTCTTAGTCTTATCATTCAGTGGGGCATGAACCGAAATAATATCGCAGGTTGCAAGCAGCTCCTCAAGCGAGACGGCCTGATATTTTTTACAGTGGGCAATACCGGCAGTTGAGTAGTAACAAACTTTTGCTCCAAAAGCTGTAGCAATCTCGGCTACTCTTTTGCCAATAGTGCCCATCCCAATAATACCGAACCTTTTGCCGGAAATTTCTGAAAAGGATCTGCCTGTATCAGTAAAATGGAGGCTCTTTGAATACTCACCGCTCTTTACAACAGTATCAAAATAAAAAGTGTGGTTTGCCAGAGACAATATGGCTCCAAATGTGATCTGAACAACGCTCTCTGTTGAATATCCAACAACGTTTTTCACTTCAATACCCTTGCTTTGGGCATATTCCACATCTACATTATTTGTTCCGGTAGCAGCGACACATATCAAACGCAAAGCTGACGCCGAGTCTATCTGCTCCCTCAAAATTTTAACCTTGTTAACAATGACTACATCCGCCCCCTTAATCCTATTGCATACATCAGAGGGTATAGTATGTGAATAAAGAGTCAGTTCACCAAATCTCTCAATTGAAGAATAATCAATATTCTCACCTAATGTTGCTGAATCCAGAAATACAATTTTCATATTTTGGCAAATAAAATAAGCGCCTATTGCTAAGCGCTTGATTTTCTATCTTTTATCTTGGTGCCCAGAACAAGACTCGAACTTGCACACCGTAACCGGCACTACCCCCTCAAAGTAGCGTGTCTACCAATTTCACCATCTGGGCGTTTTGGGATGACAAAGATAATACCCTTTTCGATAATTTAAAACAGTTTAAGAAAAAAATCTTAACTTTACATAAATCTTAATGTAAAGGGCATGAACGACAACTTTAAGAAACAGATAGAGAATATGGAGGACCTTGTAGAGATTGGCAATATGATCTCTGAAAGCACTGAATTGCGCGAAAGGGTTGCCAAATATGCCAAAAAACCCATTGACAATCAGTTTGAAAAAGAGGGACACCCCATTCAAATGAACTTCAGCAAAAAGGGAGACACAATATATCTTCTGGGAGAGTACAGAAAACACCTCAGAGACAGGAGCTCTATAATGGAGATACTCTATGACGCTATATCTCAGAATTTGGTTACAAGCGCACACACGCTGGAGAAGTCCGGACTATTTTGCGGACTAATAGAGGCATGCAGCGTTAAAAAACTTGGTTTTGACATAACAGGCGATGCAGAGATGAGCGACAAGGATTTTCTCTTCAGAGATAAAAACTCAGCACTCCTTGTTAGCGTTTCTGCAGATAAAGAGGGCAAGTTTGTAGATTTCTTCTACAACAATGCTATTCCATTAACACTACTGGGCCATGTGACCAAAGGTGAGTTAAGAATGGATGACACATCATTTGGCTTTATATCAGACTACATAAGCTAATTTATGTCCCATCATATAAGCAAGGAACGGAGCAGAATCTCAGCAATGTTCAACGGCATTGCTGCCAGTTATGATTTTCTGAATCACCTCCTTTCATTAGGTATTGACAAATACTGGCGACGAGTTTTGATTAGAGAGATAAAGGCAAAAGACCCGGAAAAAGCATTGGACATTGCTACAGGGACAGGGGACATTGCTATTTCACTATACAAGGCCGGGATATCGGTTACAGGTGCAGACATTGCAGAAAAAATGGTGGATATTGCAAGAGAGAAGTGCAATAAGCTAGTAGAATCCTCCACTCCCAAACCAGTATTCCACATTGCTTCCGCTGACGACTTACCATATGAATCTCAAAGTTTTCAGCTTGTTACAATAGGATTTGGAATTAGAAATTTTGAGAACAGAGAGGGAGCCCTTCAGGAGATATACCGAGTACTCACTCCCGGAGGAGAGTTGGCCATTCTAGAGTTTGCTGAACCCGAAAACAGAATTTGGAGAGGACTTTACAGGTTCTATTTTCACAACATATTACCAATACTCGGAAGACTGATTTCCAAAGATATGGAGGCCTATGCCTATCTTCCTGAATCAGTAAATGAATTCCCCAAATACAAGAATTTCTGCAATGAGCTTGAGAATGCAGGATTCAAAAATGCAAAATACAGGTCTCTTACCGGCGGGATAACTCTTTTATATACAGCTGTAAAAAGTTGAATTAATGACATACTGGGAGGTCATATCAATAATACTCTATTTTGTATATTTCATAATGGCAATATACGCCTCATTTGTGATTATGTACAAAAAGCTGGATCCCGTAAAGTCTCTCTCCTGGATAATTGTAATATTACTCCTACCGTTCATAGGTCTGGTTTTATACCTCTTTTTTGGTCAGAATTTCAGAAAGACAAAAATATACAACCGCAAAGGGGTCAGAGATGAAAGGTTCAGACGACTGGGCAGTTACAGACAACTTAAGGAGTTCCGGAAGGATCCTGATTTGCTTCCTGCTGAGTTGAAAAAATACAGAAAACTGATAAACCTAAATCTGAAAGGTAATAAAAGTTTATTAGGTGTAAATTCAGAGATAGAACTCTTTTTTTCAGGAAAAGAGGCACTTGATTCAATGTACGAGTGTATATCAGATGCCAAACAACATATACACCTTCAGTCATACATTATTGAAGACGATATAACAGGCAACAGATATAAAAACCTTTTGATAAAAAAGGCATCAGAGGGGGTTGAGGTTAGGGTTATATACGATGATGTTGGCTGCTGGAATCTTCCGGCAACATTCAGAAAGGAGTTTACTGAATCAGGCGTAGAATTCCTGGCCTTTGCGCCTGTTAAATGGTTCTTGTCTCCTCTCTCAAAACTCAATTACAGAAACCATAGAAAGATACTGGTCGTTGACGGTAAGACCGGCTTCATTGGAGGGGTTAATATTGCAGACAGGTATTACAACGGAGGTAACTTTGAGGAGTGGAGGGATACTCATATGAAGATCATTGGAGAATCCGTTGCAGCACTTCAATCCAGCTTTTTGCTTGACAGATACTTTATAATTAATGAGCAGTTTGGCAGAAAGAAAAAGTATTATCCCCATATATCTCTTCCTGATATAAGAATGGTTGGAGAAAAGACAGCATACTATTCACAGATAATTACATCTGGACCAGACAGCGACTGGGCAAGCATAATGCAGTGCTATTTTGCGGCAATAACCAAAGCAACTAGCCATATCTATCTTATCACGCCATACTTTACACCAAACGAATCGCTGCTGAATGCTCTAAAAATTGCAGCACTTGGTGGAGTAGAGGTTTGTATAATGTTGCCTCAGAAGAGCGACTCAATAATAACACACTGGTGTACACTTTCTTACGCATCAGAGATGTTAGAGGCCGGAGTTAAGGTTTTCCTCTTTTCAAAAGGTTTTAACCATTCAAAGGTTATAAGTATTGACGGAGAGTTTTGCATTATAGGCTCTGCAAACTTTGACAACAGATCAATGGAGCATAATTTTGAGATAACCGGGATTATATACAACAAGAGTATAGCTAAAAAACTTGAAGACCAATTTATAAAAGACACAGAGAAGTGTATATCGCTAGCCGGCTCTAAATGGGCCAAGAGAAGTATTAAAAACCAGATTAAGGAGTCATTCGCAAGACTGCTTAGTCCACTGCTTTAAATAATTATGAAAAGGGCTTTTGCAATATTTCTTATAATGGCAGTTACCACTGTCAGCCTTGCCGGCAATTTGTCCAATACTCAGGATACACTCAGGAGGAGTAGGGTTTCACACTTATCTGCAAAAAGACTTGAAAGGTTCATTTTGCCGGCACCATTTATTGCCACAGGAATTGCTATTTACGGTAAGCCGGGAGAGCGATTTCAGCAGCTTCGCAACAACTATTTTACAAATTTTTCAAATCATGCTGATGAGTTTCTACGATTCTCCCCCACAGTACTGCTCTACTCTCTGAAAATTGCAGGAGTTCAGAGCAGAAGCTCATGGGAGAGGCTTATACTAACCAATGCAATCTCCGGAGTACTAATGGTGGGAAGTGTTCAAGGTCTTAAAATGATAATCAAGGAGCCCAGGCCAGACGGATCTGAATCAAACGGATTCCCCAGCGGACACTCTGCGCTGGCATTTATGAGTGCCACTATGGTACATCATGAATACGGACTTACTGAATCTCCGTGGTATTCAATTGCAGCCTATTCACTGGCCTCTGCAACAGCTGCTCTTAGGGTTTTGAACAACTCTCACTATATGCAGGATGTTATAATGGGCGCAGGTATGGGAATTCTCTCCACAGAACTTGGATACATGATAAGCGAGCTTATTTACTCAAACAGAGGTATTCTAAGAGAGTCAAGAGAGAGCAGCGAACATAGAGTGCCTGTCAGAGGATATTCTTTTATGGGCGCCAGCCTTGAATATGTTAAAATTTTAAACAATCCGGTTATTGATGGCAATATTTACAGAGCTTCCTGGGGTACCGGGGCTACTCTTGAGAGCATTTTCCACAATCCTAACAGAGAGCCCTCGTTAAGCGACATAGGAATCCACATATCTGCCAACGCAAACACAGCACTAATTAAAAGAGTTGACAATTCAGGATCCTCTATACCAATGAACTGGCTGACACTGGCTGCCGGTCCTGCTCTATCTGTTAAAGTCGGAAATATTATGAGGGTTGGAATTACTGCAGAGGCCGGCTACTCCAGAATAATACTTAACAACAACCTCCCTAATGAAAGAAGCTCCTCCGGCCTCTATGCAGGAGGGTCGTTTTATATTGAAAGAGAGCTTGTTGACAGAATTGTGCTCAGACTTTTTTCAAGATGCAGGAACTCAGTGCACTCAAAACCCACACCAGACATTAGCTCAATCTCTTTCGGAGGTACCATGTCTGTTTCAATCTACTAACGATTTATACTCCTCTACAACGTGGACTGGGTTTCAATAATCTTAAGACCAGATAATTAAAGAAACTTATTCATTTATCTGTTATTTTATATATCTTAGGATTAGGAATGAACCTTAAAACCGGGAAGTTATGAAAACATCATTTAAACCTATGTCTTATGACCACTGCGAAGGGATAATGAACATATACAACTGGTATATTGAGAACAGCCTAGCTGCATATCCTGACAAAATTAAATCTAACGACTACTTCTCGCATTTTATGAATGCGACAAAGGGCTATCCTGCTTTCACTATTTTCAGCGATGATGAAATTGTTGGATTCTGTTTTCTCAGGCCCTATATGCCTCACACAACATTCAATGAAACTGCTGAAATAACATATTTTATAAAAGATCAATTTACAGGAAAGGGTTTGGGTAAACTTGCACTGGAAAAGCTTGAAGAGGGGGCTAAGGCGTCAGGAATTAAATATATTCTGGCTAGTATCTCATCTGAGAATCTTTACAGCATATCTTTTCATATGAAAAATGGTTTTCAGGAGTGTGGAAGATTCGGAAAAATCATAACAAAAAACGGAAAACAGTTTGACATAGTTTGGATGCAAAAAAATCTTTAACCGGCACAATATCCTTCTCAAACAAGGGAGATGGAGTGAAGAACATTAACTATACCATACTTGGAGTTCACAGAGAGGATAAGAGCCCTTTCAAATGGACCTGGACAGACGGAAAATACATCACAATTGAATCAGATGGATCTGACTTTTCCAAAACATGGATAATAATTGAGAACAAGAAAAAGAGCCAGAAGTGGAAATCAACTGATGGCAGTAATCTTGTTCAAACACTTGAATTAGAGAAGAGATAAATTTCTGTACCGATAGATAGTTAATGAACAGAAATAGGTAGGCCGGCTAAATATTGAGTTTAGCCGGCCTCTTATAATAAGTTCTGAGGAACTATTTCTTCAGCTTTAGAGTTGTCTTCTGAGCTGAAATAAGTTCAAATGAATCGTCCTTTAAATCCTTATAGTTCATCTGACCATTAAGTCTTGGGATGAAATCTATTCCGGTTGCTGATTGCATCAGTTTAGCACCCAGCATACCGCTTAGTCCTCCATCCTCTTTCATTGATGTTTGAGAAGCGATAAAGTTATACTCAGTATTTACAAAATTATCCAGTTGCTCACCGCTTCCTTTAATCTCAGCAGTACTTGACGGACTCTCAAGATAGATAAGAGTTCCTTTGTTACTAATGTTAAACTGATATACAACAATAACGGCATAACTATCAACTGCAATTGTCTCCCCCTTCTTGTTCCATGCTTTTATTCTGCTGTCAATAACCTCTCTTGGCAGTTCAAAACGTAAAACAACCTCTCTTTTGCCTGTTTGCTCAGGATCCGGAATCTCAAGAGTGCCGCTTGTATAAACATCTCCCATTTTCTCTTTCTTGCCATATACGAATGACTCAATATTCCACACTCCAATCATTTTTGAGGTCTCTGCAATATACTCCTTTGTCCCCGGAGTATGGTAAGGGTTCTGCTTTCCTCTCTGAGCATCTGCAAAAGCAAAGGTTAGTAAAGCGATTCCCAGTAAAAGTAGTTTTTTCATAGTATAAATATTAGTTAAGTGTAAATCAACAACATCCAACGAGATTGTAAAGTTAAAAAAAAATGTGTACTTACAAAAAAAGCCCGGCATAAGCCGAGCCTTGATTGTGACCCCGACAGGATTCAAACCTGTAACCGTCTGATCCGTAGTCAGATACTCTATTCAGTTGAGCTACGGGGCCAGTAGAGATTGATTACTCTTGAATATCCTTAGCAACTGCGCTGTATTTTCTCTCTTTGATACGCGCCTTTTTACCGGTCAGCTCTCTCAGATAGAAAATTCTGGCACGGCGTACTTTACCTCTCTTGTTAACCTCAATTGAGTCAATGAATGGAGACATAACAGGAAAAATTCTCTCAACACCAACACCGTTTGACATTTTTCTAACGGTGAAAGTCTCAGTTGAGCCGGAACCTCTTCTCTGAATAACGACTCCGCGATATTTCTGAAGTCTCTCCTTGTTCTCCTCTTTGATCTTGTAGGTGACTGTAATTGTATCACCGGCTTTGAAATCCGGAATCGCTACTACCTCACCGGCAAATGCTTGTTCTGCGATTTTAATTAAATCCATTGTAAATTCAGTATTTGCGCAACATTGAAGACTCTGGCGTTCACTCAAGCGGTTGCATTTAAATTTGGGACTGCAAAAATAGAAATTAAATTCTTATCAGCCAAAAAATATTTATCTTTTGAGCCCTGATCTGTACAGTGCTCCGCCTATATTGTCGTACTTTGCGCCCGTTACGGATTTCAGGCAGTTAGGCATGTTGGCAACCCAAAGTGCGCCAAGGAAGGCAAAGATAAGAGCCTCTTTAAAATTAACTGTCCTTTTATCAGGAACAAAATACTCACATTGAGGAGCATTAGCCTGCATCCTCTCTACAAGGAATTTGTTCAAAGCACCACCACCAGTTAAAAGAACCATTCCACCCTTTATATGCCCCGATATCTGGATTGCTACATGCTCTACAAATGTTGCAAGCATATCCTCAGTAGAGAGACTAAAAGAGTCAATCAGAGGAATAATTTCATTTTCAACCCATTCACGTCCGAGAGACTTTGGCCCTTTAACAGTATAAAACTCAAGATTATTCAACCTATTTAAAAGCTCACTGCAAACGGCTCCTCTTGCTGCTATCTCTCCATCCTTGTCGTAGTCTAATCCTATCTTCCGAGTATAGTGATTAAGAACATAGTTAACCGGAGAGATATCATAAGCTCCTCTAGTTCCGTCCGGGTTGTCAAAAGAGATATTTGAGAAACCGCCCAGGTTAAGACAGTAGGTAAAATCAGAAAAGAGGTTTCTGTCACCAATAGGAACTAGTGGTGCTCCCTGTCCTCCCAATGCCACATCTACAGTGCGGAAATCACAAATGGTATCAATCCCGCTCTCAGCTGCTATTCCGGCTCCGCTCCCAATCTGTGTGGTGAATCTTCTTGATGGCTGGTGAAAGATCGTGTGGCCGTGAGATGCTATATAGTCGGGTTTAAGACCGTGTCTTGCGATAAACTCCCTCACCCTTACTCCTAAATAGAGGCCGTAGTCGGAATTCAGTAAAGCATACTCCTCTGCGGTCATATTCTGAGCAGTCGCAAGTTTATGCTTTAGATCGTCTGAATAGGGCTCATCATCAGCTGCAAGTATCTCATAACTCCATTTGCCACTCTGCTCGTCAAGAGTAAATCTGACATGACACATATCAAGTCCGTCCAGGGATGTGCCGGACATCAAACCTGTAATCTCTGTTACCATATAAATGATCTTTTAGTTTCTGTAATGTTTCCCCTTCCATCCTTAACATTAAGGATAAGCTCTCTTTTAATACCTCTTCCCTCTAATCTCTCTCTGTCAAGCAACAGATGTACACGTCTGCTCTTTGGGTCATATTGCGGAATAATCCATTTACCATCAACATATGCGGCAATTGAGGATATCCCCGAAGCCTCATCATACAGTGTTGCTGTTATATATGAGGCCGATGCTATATTAGCCCCCTGTAAAAGGGAGAGATTAACCACCGGAGGAATTGTATCAATTGCCACTGTATAGGTGCCGAACTCAGCAAGTGAGGCATAGAGCCTCTCTCCCCTCCACTCTCCGCCTCTGTACGAGAGCCTCCCCTTTTCATCAACCCTGGCTATGTATGCCCTGTCACGCAAATTTTCGGGGACGAAAGTTCTGAATGAAATCTCTGCTCCCGAATGTAGCGGAACGCTCTCACTATTTACAACCCATACCGGATATTCAGAGTCTGCAGAGGATATACTGTCTGCATAAAAGAGGATGCTTCTGTATAGTGTGCCTGCCGGTAAAATTAGCCTGAGAGATCCATTTTCATAAAAATTTGGAAGAAACCAAGGCATTAGTGTCCCCTTTGCTATTGCAAGAGAGTCGTAAGGTTTTGGCCTTACAGAGACATCTCTTTTAACCCTGAAGGATTTGAACACCCTGTTTCCGGCATGGTCCTTAAGCTCTACTTTTACAGTGCGTTCTGCGTCATCGTTAAGAATAAACAGGCCACTGTTCCGGGAAGAGATATGGTCTCGCAGAGATGTTCCGGGCTCCACCCAACTCTTTACCATTTGCCTTTTAAAATTTACCTTCTGCGGGTACTCAACAAGGGAGTTAACATATCTCCCTTTAGAGAAGGGTATGTCTTCTGCCCTGAAACTGAAAATCTCTTCATCTTCAAGAGAGTATAAGTACTCAGATATCGCCAGCCTGGCTCCTGTACCGGCCATTCTGTCCACGCCTGCAACAGCTATGTAAAATGTATCAGGAACGCTTATAACCCCAATCTTTTCAGTAGGTGTAAAGCTCCTGATAAATGACACTGAGGGGAGTGCATCAGCAGATGATATTCCGTATATGGCAACTCTCTCAATAGTTGGGGCAACGTTGTCAGCAATACTATAAGCAGATACTCTCTGAGGATTCAGAGGAATTTCTGTTTTTGTATCCCTTATCTCAAAGTGGAGATGCGGTCCCCCTGATGAGCCTGTGTTTCCGGCCCTACCTATCTGCTCTCCCCTCCTAACCGGGAATTGAGATGGATCCGGAGTAAGATTTACAGAGAAGCTCTCAGCCTCATACTGTCTCTCCCTTATCCACCTCTCAATCTTTTGGGAGAAGGAGTGCAGGTGACCATAAACAGTAGTGGTCCCGTCAGGATGGGTTATATAAACAGCATTTCCATAACCTGTAGGAGATACAGATAGACGGGATATATAGCCATCCTTAACAGCCTTTACAGGCGCTCCCGACACTCCCCCTACCCTAAAATCAAGCCCTGCATGGAAATGTGTAGCCCTTAGCTCCCCGTAGTTTCCTGACAGTGAGACGGGAAGATCCAGTGGTTTAGAGTAGTCAGCCGAGATAATATCTGCAGAGGTACGTTGAGCTGCAAGGTCCGTATTAAAAACAGAAAATGCGGCAATGAGCAAGCCCGCCGCATATCTAACTGGTATTGTTTTACTTATAATCATGATACATTTTTAAGAGAAGACCTTCTTCATCCTGTCAAAGAAGTTACGCTCATCCTTTGATGGATTTGGTTTGAAGTTGTCCGAACCCTTAAGCTTCTCTAGAAGTTCTCTCTCTGCCTTGTCAACCTTTTTAGGAGTCCAGATCTGTATATAGACCAGCAAATCACCTGTCCCGTAGCCATTAACATCCGGCAACCCTTTTGATCTAAGTCTCAATATTTTACCAGATTGAGTTCCCGGTTCAATCTTTATTCTAAGTTTTGAATCAAAATGAGGAATCTCCGCATCACCTCCCAAGATGGCATCGGTTATTGATATAAAGAGTGTATAGATAAGGTCATTCCCATCTCTCTGAAAATCCTGATGTTCCTCCTCTTCAATCACAACAAGAAGGTCTCCGTTAATGCCCCCTCTTCTAGCAGCATTTCCCTTCCCCTGAACATTAAGCTGCATACCCTGAGCTACACCGGCAGGTATTTTGAAGCTTATCTCCTCACTCTCTTTAACAAGTCCGTCGCCTCCGCATTTCCCACACGGTTTAACTACAATCTTTCCCTCTCCTCCACAAGTAGGGCAAACAGATGCTGTTTGCATAGCCCCGAAAATTGACTGCTGAACCCTGGTTATCTGTCCGCTTCCGTTACAGGTGGTACAAGTCTTAATATCTGCTTCAGATTTGGCACCCTTTCCAGAGCATTCACTACAGGAGACCTGTTTGTTAATTTTTATCTTCTTCTCTGTTCCTTTGGCAATCTCTTTAAGATCAAGTTTAACCCTGATTCTTATATCGGAACCTTTGTTTACACGCCTTCCGCCCCTGCTGCCTCCAAATCCGCTAAAGCCTCCAAATCCGCCAAAGTGTCCTCCAAATATATCACCAAACTGGCTGAAAATATCCTCCATTGAGAATCCGGCTCCACTGAATCCTCCGGCCCCTCCGGCATTCATACCGGCATGGCCGAACTGGTCATAACGAGCCTTTTTATCGGGGTTGCTCAAAACGTCATAAGCCTCTGCAGCCTCCTTAAAGTTCTCCTCGGCCTGTTTATCGCCGGGGTTTTTATCGGGGTGGTACTTTAGGGCCATCTTTCTGTAGGCCTTTTTGATCTCCTCTGCGGAGGCCCCCTTGGTCACCCCAAGCACCTCATAATAATCTCTTTTTGCCATTTTAATGCTTTTAAACCCCTACTACTACCTTTGCAAATCTTATAACTTTGCCGTTCATTGTATATCCCTGCTGAACAACATCAATAATTCTGTTTTTCTTGCTCTCCTCTTCAACAGGAAACTGAGCCACAGCCTCGTGAAAATCTGTATCCAGCTCCTCGCCTGCTGCCTCAATCCTCTTAAGACCCTTGGATATGAGGTATGTCATCAGTTTGTTATAGATAAGCTCCGTACCCTCAACTGCAGCCTTTATATCACCTTCTGTTTTTGAAAGCACCTGAATAGCACGTTCAAAATCATCAAGCACAGGTAGCAAACCCTTTATTGTCTCCTCGGCAGCATTTACGACAAGATCCATCCTCTCCTTAGCTGTTCTTCTTCTGTAATTATCAAACTCAGCAACTAACCTCAAATATCTGTCGTTTAACTCTGCCAGTTTAGCATCCTCTCCCTGACTCTGCGAAGCCCCATCTTCAGCATTTGGCTGCGTCTGATCTCCCTGCGAACCGCTATCACTATCAGCCTTAAACTCTCTCTCTTTCTCCTCCTTGTGACCGGAGTCCTTAACCTTGTGACTGTTTTCCTTTCCCTTGTTCTTGCTCATCATTACCTATATGATTTTCTTATTATTCATTATTCTCAAGCCGCAAAAATAACAACAAAATTTTTGCCAACAGGATAAAATGGACAAAATGGCACTTTATTATTACATTTGCCCCGTTTTATGATAGAGAACCTAACAAATTACCTGCAGACAGCTGACCCGTTTTCAGCCGGAATGATAATATTACTTATCGGGGTGGGTATATTTGTCGGTTTTGTAAATACACTTGCCGGTATGGCCACTGCCCTATCCTACGCACTCTTTATGGCAATGGGGATGCCGATAAATGTCGCTAACGGCACTACCCGGGTAGGAGTACTTGCACAATTTGCCGTATCGTCGGTAATGTTTAAAAAAAGCGGTTATCTTGACACTAAACTAGCCACAAAAGTTGGAATTCCGGTAGCCTTAGGTTCGCTGGCAGGAGCACAGGCTGCCGCGGTACTTAACCCATCCGTAATGGAGATAGCAATGGGATTAATGCTGCCTGTTATGGCGGTTATGCTTCTCTACTCACAACACAGAAGATCTAAAACAGAATCAAATAAAGAGTCACCTGCTAGTTCAACTGCGGACTCAGACAGGAAATCCCAGACCTTTAATACAGCAAAATTTATTGCCTTCATGTTCATTGGTGCATACGGCGGATTCACGCACGCCGGAGTGGGGATTTTAATAATTTTTGGATCATTCTATTTGCTTGGACTTGACATACTAAGGTCAAACGGTATAAAACAATTTGCAGTAGTTATTTACACACCTATAGCCCTGGCTATCTTCATACTACACGGACAGGTAAACTGGCCGGTTGCTATCATCTACTCTATCGGCAACATAACCGGAGCCATTCTGGCATCAAGATATGCTATTAAATGGGGAGCAAAAGCAGTTAACTACATAATTGCCATTGCAGTCTTTGTGATGTCATTCTGGCTGATTTACAAGAATGCAGCATAAGATGGACTTGCCAATTACAGCTCCCAAAGATAAAGCGAAGCTACTGTGTTATAAGGAGAGAACATGGCTCGGATATCTTCAAACTGCTGCCGGGTCAGACTTTCCAATCCAAAGAGTTTCATTATCCCCTTTTTTATTGCAAAATCACCCCAACTGAGAACGTCAGGACGCTCAAGGGAGAATATAAGCATCATCTCGGCAGTCCACTCTCCCACCCCCCGGAGTTTAACAAGCTCCTTAATAAATTCGGCATCGTCTAAAGTGCGCAGGCTCTCAAAATCCAGTAAGCCATCAACTGCTGCTGATGCTATGGCGGATATGTACTCGGCTTTGCGCTGGGAGAGTCCGCAAGCTCTGAGCTCTTCAATTGAGAGGATGGAAAAGATTTCCGGAGAAACAGCCGATTCTATTTGTTTGGACGCCATTTTTGCCTCCGCCGCTTTAACAAGCCTGCCCCAGATTGTCTCAGCAACTTTGCCGGTAATCTGCTGAGATACAATGCTTGAAGTAAGAGCGGTAAAGAGGTCCGGCTCCACGGGGCGATCCAGAAAGCCAAGTTTGTCAATAACTATACCCAATTCGGGGCATACTGTTGAGAGGTGGCGAACCTCACGTTCACCATAGTTTAAATATCTTGATCCAGCCATTTATCCGAATTGAGTAATTTCTAAATTATTTTAACCATTCTTGCTTATTGTCAAAAGGGCACTTTTGTCCAGAATTTTCACTGTCTTGCCGTTCATCTCAATAATTCCATCTTTTCCAAATTCAGTGAATACTCTTGAGACGCTTTCACGAGAGGCATCCACAAGATTTCCAATCTCCTCCTGAGTAACATTAAGTGTAAATTCGTCATTTTTAAAAATGACATTTGCGAATTCCAGAAGTACATCGGCAAGTTTACCGCGGGTCTGCTTCTGAGTTCTGTTCACACATTTTTGATATGATTCAAGTTCGCTCTTGCACAACTCAATCATAATCTGATTGGTAAATGCCGGATTTGTCTCAAGCATCTTACGAAAAACTGTAATATCAATGAAACAAACCTCGCATTCATCAATCGCTGTCACCGAATACTGATTTATTTTATCGCCAAAGGTTGTAGGAAGGCCGAGATAATTTCTCGGCTTAACAATCCTCACAACCTGAACATGATATGGGCCGTCAATATGAATCTTGGCAAGACCCCTCTTCAAATACGCAACATTAGTAGAGTATGTCCCCTGCCTGATAATCACATCACCTTTCTTGAATTTTACGGTCAGGCAATTTGGAGATAACATCTTAAGCTCCTCTGCTGACAGCTTCTCCTCCGCCGGTGATTTGTATTCGCAAAACTGACAGTTGTTCGCCATAGTTCATTTTTTACAAATATAGTAAAAACCCAAAACTCAATTTGCTGTGCGTCTACAAACTCTCGCCAAAGTCTGCACGGAATTTTGCAGCAAGTTGTTGTGGCCAGTCGCCTAGGGGTTTGAGTTCGCCCATAAAGAAGCGTAGAACGGCGGGTTCATAGGAGAAGGTGAGACCACCGATGAGGTGTCTGTTCTCCCACAGCCACTGAACTCGGTCAACAACATATTTCAGCTGGGAGAGGGTGAAGACGCGCCTCGGCACAGCTAAGCGGAGCAGCTCAATATCAGCAAGTATATCGTTACCATTCTCGTCCCGTACGGATGAGAGGGTTCCCCGCTCCATTCCACGAACTCCGGAAGCGATAAAGAGGGCGGCAGCAAGTGCCCCGGCAGGGTATTGACTCTGAGGTACATGAGAGCAAAATGCCTTTGCATCAATGTGACAGCCAAGGACTCCGGCAGGAGTTACAACAGGGATCCCTCTCTTTTTAAGCTCATCAACTAGAAACTCTATAAACCTGGGACTTTGCGAAATTGCTGTTTCGTCAAGGGTTTCACGCAATCCTACTGCCATTGCCTCCAGCTCACGGGTGGAGATTCCGCCGTATGTCAGGAAACCCTCGTAGAGCGGTATCAAGGTCTCCATTTGCAAGTATAAATCTCTGCGGTTTGTGCAAATTCCACCACCTCGTGACGAGCTCAGCTTTCTTGCAGAGAAGTAAACAATATCAGCAAGCGAGGTCATCTCCCTGATAATCTCCCCTATCTGAGCACCCTTCCACTTGGCCTCCCGCCTTTTGATCAGGTATGCATTCTCACCTATCAGACTGGCATCCAGCACCAGTAGTATCCCGAACCTCTCTGCCACCTCCTTTACAGCCCTCAGATTTGCTAGCGAAAATGGCTGCCCGCCTATCAGATTTGTAGAAGCCTCCATCCTTATGAACGGAATATTTTCCGGACCATTTTCAACTATACAGGCATTTAGCTTCTCAATATTCATATTCCCCTTAAAGGGGTTATCAGAATCTATCTTTAGTGCATCATCATATAGCAGCTCCTCAATCCGCCCCCCTTTGTCCAGCGTGTGCGCCTGAAAAGTTGTGAAGTGGTAATTTGTAGGCACCACACTTCCGTTCTTAAGGAATACTCTGCAAATTATGTTCTCCGCTGCACGCCCCTGGTGGACAGGCAGAAAATGCCCGGTGCCTAGAACCTCACGCACCGCCTCCAGCAGCCTCTCAAAACTCTGAGAGCCCGCATAGGCATCATCAGCCCTCATCATTGCCGACATCTGTTCGTCGCTCATTGCATTTGTACCGCTGTCTGTGAGCATGTCAAGAAATACCTCCCGGGTATTTAGCTTAAATGTGTTAAAGCCCGATCGGTTTATCGCCTCCAGCCGCTCCTCCACCGGAATAAGATGTAACTTTTGGACGATCCTTACCTTGTGAAGTTCCATGGGAATGTTCTCGCCTGTGTGGAATTTAATTTCGTTCATAAATTGAATGGTTTAAAATGTTAAGTAATTAGTTAGTAATTTGGTTATTAAATAAAAAAGTCCGGGCTGCAGGCCCGGACTCATATACTTCATTTATGTTTTCTGTGGTTATGTTTCAGATTTACACAATAGTACTACGGCCGAACCCCTGTAAGTGCGGTAATAATAATAGCTGTAGTAATATGCGCGGTTAATATTCATTATAAACAAAAAAGGCCCCCGAAAACGGGAGCCAAATATGGTTTCATAACATATCAATCCCGTATCAACCCCTGTTGAAGTAGTAATACGAGTAATAATATGTGTTGTTAAATTTCATCGTTTGCAAATGTAGAAAATAAATATGAAACGGCAACACAGCCTCAGAGGGAAACTGTGTGCATCTTTTTTTGTGATTCATATCACATCCTGACCCGTATTCATATCATTGGGTTATGGCCTGCTTGCATAGCTAAATGGGCTTTCTTTGTAAACAGATATAAACAATCTAAAAACAAAAGAGATGCAAGAGGAATTAAATAGTCAGATTGCTCAGTTGCAAGAACAACTGGATAAGCTGAAAAAAAAGGTGGGCAAACTGGAAAATGCCAGAAAGGATCAGCTCTCTATGGCGGTGGTGTCAGGCGATCTGGATAAGGTGATGGCCTCAATGATTATAGGAATTGCCGCTGCAGCAATGGATACAAAGGTTAAGATGTTCTTCTCATTCTGGGCGCTTAGTGCTTTAAGGGATGAAAAGAAGAGTGCAAAGGGTAAGAACTTTATCTCAAAAATGTTTGGGATAATGCTTCCAAAGGGCAAGAACGCACTGAAGCTATCAAATATGAATATGTGCGGCATGGGCCCGGTAATGATCAAGCACCTTATGAAGAAAAACAATGTTCTCTCTCTTGACGATATGTTCAGGACTGCGGGAGAGCTTGGAATTGAGATAATTGTATGCGAAATGTCAATGGGTCTGATGGGCTTCAAAAAAGAGGAGTTCATTGATTACCCTCATCTTTCGTATGCAGGAGCAGCAACATTTGTGGCTGATGCCGGAGAGAGCGCAGCTCAACTATTTATTTAATAATCTGTCAAATATCAAAAACAGATAGAAGTAATAATTAAATGTTTGACTTAAAAATTTTCATTAACAATAAAAACAATTGAATTATGATGACACAAGAGGAATTAAAAGCTCTAAATGTAGATAAGAGTGTTGACGCAAGAGGAACAGCATGTCCCGGACCACTGCTTGAGGCAAAAAAAGCCATTGGAACAATTGAGGAGGGTGAAATTATGGAAATTCTCTCTGCCGACGAAGGAACAAAGGTAGATATACCAAAATGGTGTTCAAAACAGGGACACGACTACCTGGGAACCGTTGAGGAGAATGGTTACTTCAAAATTTACATGCGTAAGAACGAAATCTAAAAATTGTTGAGATGAGCAAAAGGAGTGCAAAAATCCTGGTCTTCTCAACAGAAAAAATATCCGACCCCGCCATTGATATGGCGGGTCTTCTCAAATTACACTACCCTCCGGAGGTATTCACAATCCCGGTAAGGTGTTCAAGCGGAATTAAGCCGAGGTGGATTCTTCGCGCCTTTGAAAAGGGGTTTGACGGAGTATTCATCGCTGCAGACGGAAGCGACTGCTCATACGGCGAGAGCTGCACAGAGAAGACGGGTCATCTTGTAGAGAGGGTCCACGAAATGATGAAGAGTCAAAATATTGAACCTTCACGCCTGAGAATGGCTGCCATCTGTTCGGTGTGCAGCGAATCCTTCGTTAAGCAGGTTAAGAGCTTCAACGAACTATTGTTAAAACAGGAAATCCAATAATTATGCAGACAGAACGAATTAAACTTACCTATGACGCACTTGTCATAGGCGGTGGAATTGCAGGAGGCGAAGCTGCCCTTAACCTTGCCAACAACGGCTACAAGGTTCTGGTTGTGGAGAAGAGCCTCTCCGTAGGGGGAAAGATGATCATGCTCAGCAAGGTATTCCCTACCCTGGACTGCTCGGCCTGCATAACCACACCCAAAGTGTCTGAGATCTCAAGACATCCAAACATTAAGATTTTTACTGAAAGTGATATAGAGTCAATTGAGAAACTGGGAGAGCACAACTTTGTAGCAAAGGTCACAAGAAGGCCGCGCTATGTTGTTGAAGAGGACTGCACAGCTTGCCAGCTTTGCGAAGAGGCCTGCCCCGTTATTGTAAAGGACCAGTTCCAGTACGGACTCGTGGGTCGTAAGGCTGCCTATATACCATTCAGCATCTGCAGCCCAAAGGTTGCGGCAATAGACATTGACAACTGTACCCTTTGCGGTGCCTGCGAAAAGGTGTGCCCTCCGGGTTGCATTGACTTCACAATGAAAGCAAAGCAATACGAAATCAGCGTAAAGACCGCCATAGTTGCAACAGGCTTTGAATTGTTTGACCCGTCAACAGTTAAAAGATACAGCTACCAGGAGGGTAAGAATGTTATCACATCTATGCAAATGGAGAGACTTCTCGCCCCCACAAGGCCATTCCATACCATATTAAGGCCAAGCGACGGGAAGGTTCCAGACAAAATCGCCTATGTACTCTGCGCCGGATCAAGAGACGACTCAATGGGCAACCCTATCTGCTCCCAGATATGCTGTATGTATTCCATTAAACAGGCACAGCTCCTCATGGGTGCACTCCCTATGGCCGACATCACAATATACTATATAGACATCCGCGCATTCGGCAAAGGTTATGACGAATTCTACGAGCAGGCTGTCTCTATGGGAGTAAGGCTGGTAAAGGGAAAAATCGGCAAAATATCGGAAAAGGAGAATGGTAACCTTGTTCTCAGATACGAAGATGTTTCCACAGGCAAGCTAAAAGAGGCGGAACACGATTTTGTTGTTCTCTCTGTGGGTGCAAAACCTAACGAGGAGCCTCAATCACTATTCAAGACCCAGAAGCTGGAACTTGATAACCTTAAATATGTAAAACAGAGCGACCCTCTGCTAAGCCCTGCAAAGACCACAATTGAGGGGGTATTTGTTGCAGGAGCAGCCACCGGACCAAAAGATATCCCGGACTCCATCCTCTCTGCAGGATGCGCTTCCACAGAGGCTATCAGTTACTTAAACAGTTAAACCTTAAAGAGATGAAAAAGAAATTAGGAGTTTACATATGCGCGTGCGGAGGTAACATCTCTGACTATGTTGACATTGAGAAGGTTAGGGAGGCTGTTAAGGACGAAGACTGTCTGGTACTGGCCAAGACCACTATGTTTGCCTGCGGAGATACCAATCAGAAGGATATGGAGCAGGACATCAAAGAGAACGACCTTAGCGGAATAGTTGTTGCAAGCTGTTCACCAAAACTTCACCTTACAACCTTCAGGGGAGTAAGTGAAAGAGCAGGTTTAAACAAATACAACTATGTCCATGCAAATATAAGGGAGCAGGGCTCATGGGCCCATTCGGACAACAAAGTAGGAGCCACGGAGAAGGCCATTAATCTTGTTAAGGCAGCAATTGCTAAGGCCCGTCTGGCCGAATCTCTTGAACCAATCATAATTGAATCAAAGAGATCTGTGGCAGTTATAGGTGCAGGTGTTGCCGGAATGAAGGCTGCGATATCTCTGGCAAGAATGAAAGACGAAGTCTATCTGATTGAAAGAGAAGGAAAAGTAGGTGGACACCTATCGGCCTTAGAGAAGATAAGCCCAGAGGGGACCGATGGCAGGGAGCTGCTGGCAAGACTTGAGAAAGAGATTGCAGCAGAGCCAAACATCACCCTCCTTACAAATGCCGAGGTTACCGGGACAAGCGGAAATATTGGCGACTTCAAGGTGGATGTGACTATAAAAGGGTCACAGGGCGAGATGGTTAAACAGTTTGTCGCGGGATCAATACTTGTGGCAACAGGTTTCAACTCATACACCCCGGCGGAGGGCGAATTCGGTTATAGCAATATAAAGAGTGTCATAACATTACCAGAATTCAAGGCGTTGATTTCAGAGGGTGGAAAAGCCGATGCTGACGGAACGATGCGCCTCTATTACAACAACAGAGAGGTTCAGTCAATTGCTTATATCTACTGTGTAGGCAGCAGACAAGTTAAAGGTGAGAACAAATACTGCTCACGCTACTGCTGTACTGCCGCTATTCAGTCATCTCTGGATGTTAGAGAGAAGTTCCCTAATGTAGATAACTTCCACTTCACAAGGGGTGTGAGGACCTACGGAAAGCAGGAGCTTATCTACAAAGAGTCAAATGATAAGGGCGATGTCTATATCCAATTCCCGGACAAAAAGCCACCTGTGGTTTCTGAAGAGAACGGAAAGGTTCTGGTTAAGGCAATTGACATACTCTCAGAAAAGAGCGAGTCCGAAGTTGTTGCAGATCTTCTGGTTCTTGTAACGGGAATGGTTCCTGATTCTGATACTGCTCTGGGAAACCTTCTGAAACTACCTAAGGGTCGCGACAAATTCTTTAACGAGATACACCCTAAACTTAGACCGGTAGAGACCGTAATAGACGGAATCACAATTGCCGGAACCTGCCAGGGGCCTAAGAATGTGGCCGAGTCGGTGAATTCGGCACTTTCTGCAGCTGCCAAGTCCCACTCATTCGTGAGTCTGGGTGAACTAGAACTGGAGCCGATAGTTGCCTATGTAGACAACGACACCTGTAACTGGTGTACAGCCTGTTCTGATGTATGTCCTTTCAGCGCGGTGAGTATGATTGATCACAACGGAAAGGCCGTGGCGCAGATTAACAAGAGCACCTGCAAGGGTTGCGGAATGTGCCTCCCTGTCTGTCCTAGTGATTCAATAGAGCTGATCTCTTTCACAAACAAAGAGATGGAGAGTATGATAGATGTTTTGGCACAATAACAAGGAGAAATTATGGCTACAGAAAAAAGTATGACAGTAAAAATCCTTCGCGAAACGCATAAGGTGTCAGACGAGGTTAAGGATAATCTCAAACAGTTCAACAAAGATAAAAAGAGCATCCTTGAGGCGCTTAAAGAGGGCGAGCAGACCATTGCACAACTGAGTAAAGCAACCGGAATGGACAGAGCAAAGACACTATACATAACAATGTCTCTGGCTAAGTTTGGTTTTGTTGCCGTGGGCAAAGTGGACGACATGGATGAGTACTTCACCTATAAACTGAAAACAAAATGAGCAGGTTAGATACAAAATTTGGCAAAAAACTAAAAAAATACGGAGCTACAGAGTTCAACCGCTGCTACAACTGCGGAACCTGTACCGCTGTCTGCTCGCTAACAAACAGTGAGGACTCATTCCCACGTTCAATGGTGAGACTCAGCGCTGCAGGAGACCAGAATGGAATTGAAAGTTCGCTCAAACCATGGCTATGCTACTACTGCGGTGAATGCTCTACAAGCTGCCCGCAGACAGCAAACCCGGGAGAACTTATGATGTCCCTCAGAAGATGGCTCACAGGCAGGTACGACTGGACAGGGTTGTCCGGACTATTCTACAGATCATCTCTGGTTACAATTATTGCGATGGTTCTGGTATTTGCAGGAGTGATTGGATATGCGGCTTATGAGTCCTTTGATATGGAGCGTATTATGCACACAGCCCACTACTTTGAGATGTTTGCTATTATGGGGGTCTTTGCAGTTATCCTTCTGCCAAACATCGTCAGAATGTGGTATCTGACAGTGATTAAGCCGGGCTATAAACTTCCGGTAAAAGTTTACGCCTCATCAATGAGCGAGCTCTTCATCCATATGTTCACACAAAAGAGAGCATTGGGCTGCGACGACAACCAGGCAAGATGGTTCGCCCACCTGATTCTGGTGATAGGCTACCTTACACTCCTCTTCACAACAGTATTCCTTGACTGGTTCTCAACAGAGAGTATGTTTGTGGTAGTACTTGGATATGTAGTTAGTGCAATTGTATTTGCCGTAACATTCGTATTTGTGCTGGGCCGAATCAAACAGAAGCAGGAGATTGCAAAACACTCCCGCCCATCTGACTGGTTCTTCATTATCTGGCTCTTGCTGATGGGAATCACCGCATTTGCAGTAAGACTCTTCATAGACCTTGACCTCCTCGCCGGGAACCTCTGGTTATTTCTATTCCACTTCACCATCCTGGCGCAGTGGGCCCTAATCATCGTACCATTCGGCAAATGGACCCACTTCCTCTACAGGTCATTTGCGATGTACTTTGACAAGTTGCAGAAGAGCAAGTGAACTCTACCTCAGGGGTAAGTTGAGAGTGAGAGTCAGCAGGCATTTTTGTAGATTTACGTAAGATTTTACGATTTGATTTAAAAAATATGCAAAACGAAAAGGTTGCACTAGTCTGGCTGAGGCGGGATCTGAGGGTAAATGATAACAAAGCGCTTGAGGCGGCTTACGCAAGTGGATTAAGAGTGGTTCCTGTTTTTGTTTTTGATCCGGAAATTCTTGAGTTGTTGCCCGGCAGGGAGGATAGACGCGTTGAGTTTATTATTAGGAGTTTGAGAAGTATTGAGAGTGAGCTGGGGCCGATTCTCTGTTTCTATGGCAGGCCGGCAGATGCATTTATATGGTTGCTTGAAGATAGACAGGAAGGAAGAAAGAAGGGAAAGCAGGAAGGCATACTGGAAGGCAGAGTTGAGGATAGTATTCTGAGCAGGCCGGCGGCAATGTTCTACAATGAGGATTATGAGCCCTCTTCCATAAAAAGGGACAGTGTAGTTGAGGAGCTTTGCAGGCAGAGAGGTGTTCAAGTTACTAAATTTACAGATCAGGTGATATTCTCTCCTGACGATTTAAGAATCAGAAAACCGGATGCAACACCCTATACTATATATACTCCGTTTGCCAAGAGGTGGCGGGGGGCGTATGGTGGCAGTGAGGCTACCGGTAAAGGTGAGCGTGTTGGTAAAGGCATACGTGTTGATAAGAGAGGGGAGAATAATAGTGACGGACAAATTGCGAAGCTACTGCTAGACTCCCCCTCCCTTAAACTATTTGGCTCTGCTCCTGTTGCAGAACAAATCGGCTTTAAAACCATACAAAACCTTGGATTTGAAGATGACCCAAAGAGGGTCATTGATAGTCTCAATGAGATTCTGCCCGGCTACCATGCTACAAGAGACTTTCCTGCACTTGAGAGCGGCACAACAAAAATCGGGATACACCTGAGATTCGGCACTATTTCCATTAGGGAGGCTGTGAGGATTGGAACCCAACTTAACAATACATGGATGGGAGAGTTGATCTGGCGAGAGTTTTTTATGCACATAATCAAAAACTTTCCCTATTCTGAGGACGCACCTTTTAAGAAACAGTACAACTTTATCCTCTGGAGAAATGACCAGCGGGAGATTGATGCCTGGATGCGCGGTGAAACCGGCTACCCGCTAGTAGATGCGGGAATGAGAGAATTAAACGAGACCGGACATATGCATAATCGTTTACGGATGGTGGCAGCAAGCTTCCTTACGAAACATCTGCTGACAGACTGGCGGATAGGTGAGGCCTATTTTGCAGCAAAATTAAATGATTATGAGCTCTCTTCTAATGTCGGCAACTGGCAGTGGGCAGCCGGAACAGGTTGCGATGCAGCTCCATATTTCAGAATTTTCAACCCGGTTGAACAGGCCAGAAAATTTGATCCGGCAGGTGACTACATTCGTCGGTGGGTGCCAGAGGCATTTGGAACTGATAAAGCGATCAGCGGCACTTCAATCGCATTGTCAAAATCCTATCCATTACCTGTTGTTGAACACAAGTTCGCTCGTGAAAGGGCACTTGCGGCGTACTCATCAAGTTTACACATGAAATTCTGACTATAATTTGCATAAAATTTTTACACCCCTGTAAAGAATTCTTTCGTCCAAAAAAGGGGTGAAAAATAGTTTGAAAAAATATTTGATAATTTACAGTTCCT
>MKTA01000031.1:0-453 GCA_001897515.1 Bacteroidetes bacterium 41-46
TTGGGGAACCGTTTATGGCGCCAATCAGCACCGGATTAGGCGAAATTTATCAATACACGCTTGAAGTGCAACCCGGTTACGATACCGTTTATAACGACATGGAACTGCGCACCATGCAGGAATGGATTGTAAAACGACAAATGGCTATGCTGCCCGGAGTGGTAGAAGTAAACTCTTTTGGGGGCAGGGGTAAACAATACGAAGTCGCTGTTAATCCTGATAAACTCAAAAGTATGGGTTTAGCCATTTCGGATATTTTTGAAGCACTTGACGACAACAATCAGAACACAGGCGGCGCATATATCGAGAAAAATTTTCAGGCCAACTTTATCCGTGGCGAAGGGTTGATGCGTTCGTTGGATGATATTAAAAACACTTTGGTCGCAAACATTGACGGGCAACCCATTTTCATCAGGGATGTGGCAGAAGTGAAATTCGGAAGTTTTGTCCGTT
>MKTA01000031.1:661-1029 GCA_001897515.1 Bacteroidetes bacterium 41-46
TAAGGGGCGGTTTAATTGTGGCATCAACCATTCCGCTGGCCTTGCTATTTGCATTTATCATGATGAACCTGTTTGGGGTGTGGGCAAACCTGATGAGCTTGGGGGCACTCGATTTCGGGATATTGGTTGATGGAGCAGTAATTATTGTTGAAGCCATGATATTTTACCTCCATCGCAAAAACCTTATCGGAACAAAACTCGACCAGGCGAAACGAAACGAAATTGCCTATAATTCGGCAAGTAAAATGATGAACTCGGCATTTTTTGGGCAACTGATTATTTTGATTGTATTTATACCCGTTTTGGCCTTACAAGGTGTCGAGGGCAAAATGTTTATCCCGATGGCTATGACTTTTGGTTTTGCTGTT
>MKTA01000032.1 GCA_001897515.1 Bacteroidetes bacterium 41-46
ACCTAATTAACGCTATTACTTCAAAGGGTAAGGCAATAACAGATGAGCTCAGCTACCTCAAAACCGCCCTCACCGGTACTACCGAGGTGGCGGGCGGGCTTATCCTGGCCAGAATGATGATGCTCAAAAACGCGATGAATCAGGTGACGGCGGGTATTTCGGGCATGGACTCAAACGACATCTTCCTGTTTGCGAATGACACTGACGCTCTCAACGCTGCGCTCAATAACATGGCCACCTTCTTACTGAGGAGAAACGGTACCGGTAACCTCGGCACTCTTAAGTTCACCAGGAATGGGTTGGCATATTGTACGCGAAATGCCGATGGAACGCTCGGTAAGGCGATCATAGAGTTCAGAAACACGCCTATTCCGCCACTTTCAGACCTCGTGGCATCATTCACCGATACAAAGGCCGCTCCGGGCGGAAATGCCTCAAAAATGGGCGGTGTGCAAACGGGAAACTTCGGCTTTGGAGTTCCTATCATTGTTTCGGCATATGATAACTTCTCTATGCGCATTACGGGTACCCTTGAAGCAAGCATCAACAATGTCGGGGATATGCCGATTCTTGACAGCCACGCTGCAATTAACCTGGTGCTGTACAAATACGATGGCGGAGTGTACACTGTTGAGCAAAATGTCGCTTCTCTCTATCTCCTGAGGGACGTAACCGGAACTGACTCCGATTCTGTAGCTGTTGATGAAACATACACCCTCGCAAAGGGCACTTACTACCTGAGAGCCGAGTATTACATCAACACCTCAGAAGGCAGTCATGACTCCGGCTTTGTATCAGCCGCGAACCTGCAGATGGTGGCCAGTGGAGCCTCAGGCAATCAGACGATGATCTTCGGAAGTAACGGATTTGTACGGGTAAAAGATGGAAACAACTTTACCTACATGAGCGATGAGATGATGGCACATAGAGGAGTGTCGGATATGCCGGGGCTAAGGGGGAGCGGAAGCGTAGCCTCCAACGGAATATTGGCAAATGTGTTCGGCAAAGCTACGGACGCAGCAAAAAACAGTACCGGCTCATACACCGTTTCTCATTCAATTGGCCATTCAAATTATAGTGTAAACCTAAATCTTGTTTCAAGCAATGCGCAGCTTAACGCAGTTGTTACTGCAAAAAATAATAACTCTTTTGATATAAAGATAGTAAACGCAAGTAATAACGCACTTTCAGATAGTGCCTTTGACTTCTCGATCTATGCGAATAGCTAATTGTATAACAATTTTAATTTTGGCCTGCAGCTTTAAGTGCTCGCCACTCTTCTCCGCTAGTTGGGGTGAAGGTGAACGCAACGTCAAAGAGCCTATAAACCTCCACGAAGTTGGAGTCGGCAAAAGCGGTTATTATCTTGCCCCTGGCCTCAGTAATTATTGCGTTTGGGATATAGGCAATAGTGTCATATACGGGTGGAGTGGCGTTCATATCAACGGATTTTCTGAATACAAAATCTCTACCCTCAATAAAATCTCCGGTATACCTGCCGCTCTGGTCTATGATATCTGTTCCCCACATAAGCAGGCGAACATTGATTGTATCTCTTTGAGCTTCCGCGAATGCCCTTGTGAGTACTGTCCCGGATATAGCCGGATTATAAAAACTAATATTTCTGGTATTCTTGACAATGTCCTTCGCGGAGAGGTTGGATTTAACTCCCGCTGCAGGGCGGATGCTTATCAAAGCGTTAGGATTAAGTTTTCCCTTACTAGAGGGCTCCTTCTCGCAACTAGCGATCAGAATTACGGCGATAATAAAAAGCAGCTTTTTCATAGTCAAGTATTTAAAAACATATATAGCAAAAGTAACGATTTCATCAATAAAAAATTAAATGAAGTCAATAAGTTATAAACACTACCCCTAAAAGGGTAGATTATTAAATCAATCAATTACTTAATTAAACAAAACTAGGAGGAAAAATGGAAACGTGGGGAAAAATTGCAAGTTGTATCATCGCACAAGCGGGCTACTTATCATTTATGTATTTAGTCATTGTGTTTTTGGTGGCCATGGACTTATGGAGCGGGGTGAGGAAAGCGAAAAAGAGGGGAGAAGCGAGAATGTCGTTCGGGTACCGCAGAACGATTGACAAACTTGCAAAATACTTCAATACCATTTTTGTTGTCGCCGTCGTGGATCTAGTATTTCTTATCTCTCCAATTTATGAGGGGTTAACGGTTATACCAGCATTTCCTTACATAACGGCCATCGGAGTAATTTTTATCGGCTTCATAGAGTTTAAAAGCATTCAGGAAAAGGCAGAGGATAAGCTGCGATTCAAAAGCACTAGCATGCTTGCCGGGAAGATTATTGCGAATAAAGACGATATCTCAAAAATCGTTGAGGAGGTAATGTCTTACCTGAACACTCCGGATAGGGAGTATACTAAAGGGGATAAAAAAGCGGGCGAGTAATGGAAGAGCTAAAGAAAATTGTTGCCGGTATTGCGGGCGAATTCAACTTAGAGTTCGCCACGCTAATGGCATTTATTGAGGTTGAAAGCGGGGGCCGAGGCTTTGATCCCGCAACGGGGAAGATAATAATTCAATTTGAGCCCGTGTGGTTCAGAAAGATGTCGCCTTATACCCCTTCAGGCAAATGGTCTTTAAACGGAGTTGAAAGGCAAAAGCAAGAGTGGGAGGCCTTCAACGAAGTATTTGACCTCAATAGGGTGGCAGCTATGGAGAGCACCTCAATTGGCCTGGGCCAAATAATGGGGTTGCATTGGAAAAGGCTGGGATATAAAACCGTTGGCCAAATGTGGGACGACGCTAAAAGTGGACTTGATCGCCAAGTATGGCAAATTGCAAAATTCATCGGCACCGATGTGAAGCTGCAGAAAGCTCTGAGCGAGAAAGACTGGCACGCAGTTGCGAGCATTTACAACGGGCCAAAATATAGGGAGCTGGCAATTAAGCTTGGCCGCACTCCCTACGACCAGTCGATGAAGCAAGCTTACAAAAAGTATTCAGTAATAAAGTAATGTCATGTTTAAGAAAGCGACTATAATTTTGTTTATGCTGCTGGCCATTGCCATCGCAGCTATCTCTGTTTCGTCGGGAATAATTAAGCGCCAGCGCCTGGATCTGCGAAGGCTCGAAAATAATCAAAACGCTCTTCTTTCCGGGATTGAAACTTACAAAGCGAAAAATGGAGTTTTGGCCTATTCTATAAAGCAGCTGGTTTTAACAAATAGTGAGCTGAAGAAGGACAAAGGAAATCTTGCCAAAGTCGTTAATAACTTAAGAATTAGGCTGAGGGATGTTCAAACAATATCAACAACTGTCACGCAGACAGCTGTAGAAACGCCTGTTGTGCCGCTTAGGGATTCTGCGGTAAACGTCGGAGGAAAAATTGAGCCGGCAAAGGCATTCAGCTGGAGCGACAGCTGGTGCAAAATGTCTGGGGTGGTTTACAACGATAGCGCAAAATTATCCTATAATGGCACTGACTCAATTTACACAGTGGCCCATAGAGTGCGGTACCGTTTTTTGTTTTTCAGATTTGGCACTAAAGAGATTAGGCAGACTGTTACAAACACAAATCCGAATACTAAAATTGTATATAATGAGATTGTGAAGCTGGAGTGAGCATGTTGGGGCAAGAAAAAGTGCCCCACCCCTTAATACAGTATCTCACCACCATATTTAAACGCAACCGCGCAGGAGCAAGGCACTAGGCCTAGAACTGTCAAGGTTGCGTTACTTTTTTAAGTGGTGAGATGAACAAAATTAAAGATTAAAATGGAAAAGAAAAAATTTAATTACAAGCCGCAGTACGGCATTGTAGTGATTTGCTCTGGAGAGCAGGAGCAAAAAGAGGTTTACGAAATGCTCGAGAAAATGGGTTTAAATTTAAAAGTTGTAGTGGTATGAAAGTGGAGGTTAATCACAGGTGTAGCGATTTTAATGGCTACAGGTCTAACAGAGTCAAAAGTTTATTTAATGCAGAGTCGGGATGCAATTGGTCCCATGTTGCCGAGCTTCCCATTGAGGACCTCAGCTGGAAGGTAGGTCTTATTGTTGGCCCTTCCGGGAGCGGAAAAAGCTCCATAGGAAAAATGATGTTTGAGGGTGTTGATATACACAACCTTTCATCCGGATGGGGTGACGGCCCAATCATCGAGGAGATATCGCCAAACGGGCTATTCAACGAGGTTACTTCGGCGCTGTCTGCAGTAGGGCTTGGAGACGTTCCGGCATGGTTGAGGCCATTTGGGGTACTTTCGAATGGTGAACAGTTCCGGGCGGGTCTGGCCAGGCTAATTTGTGAAAAGCCGGATGTAGTAATTGTTGATGAATTTACTAGTGTCGTGGATAGGCAAATTGCAAGAGTAGGCGCTGCTGCGTTTGGTAAGTCATGGAAGAAAACGGGGGGGAAAGCTGTGCTGCTCAGTTGCCACTACGATATTATTGAGTGGCTTCAGCCCGATTGGGTTTATGATACAGCTGAGGCGCGGTTTTACCGCGGATGTCCCCGGCGTCCTGCAATCAAACTTGACATTTTCAAGGTCAGTGGAAGCAACTGGAAGTTTTTTAAAAAGCATTATTATCTAAACCTTCCGCACCCCGTGGCGGCTCAATACTTTGTGGGGATAGTCGATGGCCAGCCGGTTGCCCACGTTGCAGTTACGCCAATGTTTACGGCAAAAGCATATAGGGCGACAAGGTTGGTTGTAATGCCGGAGTGGCAGGGGGTTGGAGTAGGCACCGCCTTTTTAAATGCCGTTTGCCAGATGCACCTGGAGGGAGGCGGTCGGAAAAATTACCGGTTTCCAACATTTTTTCACACTAGTCACCCCCAACTGTGCGGGTATCTTAGATCCAGCGGGAAGTGGGAGCAATCATCTGCCAGCTTGATTGGCAGCAATAAGATGAAATCTGCAGCGAGCATTCAAAAGGCTCACGATAAAAAAAGCATTAGTATAAACACCGGCTCAGGTTACGGCGGCCATTTTAGGGCCGTACAGGGCTTTAAATATGTAGGAGGGTAAAATGGTTATAAAACTATATGGAGACTTAAAAGAAGAGGCCGTATGTAAGTCAAGAGAGCTAATACTGTCGCTTGGCCACGCGATAGACGAGGGACACTTTGCAGTTGACATGGGAGTGGCCCCTCTATTGAGGCAAAAGGTAGACGAGGAGGAAATATCTCAGTTCAAATATGGCCTGCTGGTATTTCACCCTTCTCTTTTGCCGCATAGGAGGGGAGCCTCTGCGATAAAGCATACTTATCTTGCCGGTGATCCTGTTACCGGGGCAACATGGTTCTGGGCAAATGGGAAGCTTGACGCGGGCGATATCTGCGAAATGGAGGTGGTAAGAGTAAACTATTTTAAAACCTTCCGGCAGTTCTACCAGGAGGATATGGTTCCCGCGCTGCTTCGCACACTAGAAAGAAGTCTTAGGGCCATTGAGGCGGGACACGTTAGGAAAGTTCCCCAAGTTGAGGAGTATGCATCTTATGATCCAAAAATATAAGAATAATGTATGAAAAAGGGGAGCAGTATAAGCTCCCCTTACTTCTAGCTAAAATTGCTATAGCCAGACCCAGAAACAGTTGAGCTATACTTTTTTAAAACCTCTTTTACAAATGTTGCGCCTTTAATGTTACTGCCTTCAAACCATTGGCAGGAAACATCATTATCGTTTATTTCGTTGACGGTCATAACGGGACCCCCAGATTTTAGCATTACTCTATCACCTACTTTAATTTCAGCCATTTTATGCCTCCTTTTATTTATAGTTTTATATTCTTTGAAAATTGTTAGCCTTATTTTTTCCCGGGTTGTGTTGGGCTTGGTCTACCAACGGGAGGGGGTGGAGCGCCTTTCGTTTGCCCAGGCATAGATGGAAAGCCCGGACCTGGAGACGGAGACGGAGACGGGGGAGGAGGTGTGGGCCTTTGATTTTGCCCATCGCATGTAAAGTCTTTTACTTGCAAATCATTTAGTAAACTCATAGCTTAAATTTTAATTAATATTTAGAACAAAAAATATTACTTGAAATACTATGCCTGCTGTGAGGCAGAGAAATATTACGGTCAAAATATTTTTCAGTTGCTTATGACTTTTAGCCCACTTATAGTAAAGGGTAGTATCGTCGTCCTCAGAATTTTCCTTCATATCGTCAATAAAATCCATTAAGCTAAGGTCATCGTGCTTCGCCTTATACTTTCTGACAAGTACCAAAATAAATGATATCGCTAGCAGGCAGAGGCTCACAATCAGGGCCCACTTACATGTTGCCGTTTCTAACGAAATAAACTTATCGTTGATTGTAATAAAAAATCCCAGCGCCGCTATTGAAATATAGCCCGTTGTAGTTTCTATTTCCATGTCCTTGTCGGAAAACTCTTTGGCCAAAATTCTCCGGTACTCTTCGATTTGTGTATCTTTCATAAGACGTTTTTTTTATTTCGCTTGAAAAAATTCGTGACTTGCCAGCACTTGCGCATTTTGCTCCTTGGTAACTTTAATATACTTAAGAAATGCTTTTTCCGTTGTGTGTCCGGTGATCATCATAATTGAAATTGATGGTATTCCATTTAGGTACATATTAGTTGCTCCCGATCTTCTGGCAGTATGCGTTGTAATTAGTTCATACTTTTTGAAAGTCCTGGAAATTTTTTTCCCGCCCTCAGTTTTAGTAATGATTATCGGCTCGTTCATGTCGACCAACTTACCAACCTCCTTAATATATTTATTAAGCTTCGCCTCAGAAAGTATCGGCAGCTTGTAATCATATCTTTCTAAAATTTCCTTGGCAATAGGGTGAATTGGGACAACTACTCTCTCCCCGGTTTTTTTTGTGGCCTTGTATATCATGCCATCTCTAATGTTGTCTTTTGATAAACTTTTATAGTCCGAAATTCTCATTGCGGTGCAACACCCAACCAGGAATAGATCTCTAGCTTTCTCTAGCCTTTTAGGAAGCTCGAGCTTATGCAATTTCTCAATTTCCTGCATAGTTAAGTAAATGCTGTCTGCCTCCTCCTCGCTTTTAGTATAGTCATCTATGGTGTCGCTAATTGGAACACCCTTTTTTTGAAAGTCGTGAAGCACAGCTTTAATATTTTTTATCTGAAGAGATGAGTAGTTAAGCGATGGCAGTTGACCTTCCTTATTTTTGTAACGCTTAATTTTCTTTGCCTGAAAAAGCTTTTGGAATTTTTCAAGGTAAGCGTAGTCGACTTGCCCGATTTCTACCGAGTCAGGCATTAGCTCACATATGGCGCTATAAGTAGTTGTGTACGCGTTAATATTTGGTTTGGTGGCATTAGTATCAAGATAAAGCTTGAAGTAAGTTGTAAACCGGGTATCTTCTTTTACTTCCTTTTTTTTACCCAGAAAAACGTCAAGCTTCTCCCGCAGATCATCAGCATCAATGGCGCTTTTCTCTTCGTAGTAGCTTTCTACGAACTTTCTGCAACGATCAATTTTTTTATTTATTGCCTTGGCACGCTGAAATTCCATAAGTTCTCGCGTCTTCTGCGTATCCTTGTTCCAATATTTAACTGGGACAATTTCTGAAATGGAATACTTAAACGGTTTTTTCTGTCCGGAAAAAACATAAATATAAATTAGGCTGGTTTCTTTGTTTGGCTCTTTTAAAATAAATTTTATTGAAAGCATCAGGGGAATGATTAGGGGAATGATTACAAATATATTATTTAATTATTATCGAAAAAAATAAAAAACAATTATATTTAAAATGCTGTAAATTAACTATTGTAGTAAAATAAAGTAAATTAAAATTAAAGGGTTCTACTCCCAACCGAATCACAAAGCAAAAAAATGTAAGCCGCACATTTGTGCGGCTTATTTTATTATGCTTTGACGGATCAAGCTCGCTTGAATCCGTCAAACCGCATAATAAATAGCTCCATCGGAGCTTACATTTTTTTCTTTGTTAGAGCCCCCCACCAGGGAACGCCGACAGAAAGGAGGCAATCCCAAGGTTGGTAGGGGGCGAGCTGTTTAGTTTTTTTCTTTGTTAGAGCCCCCCACCAGGGAACGCCAACAGAAAGGAGGCAATCCCAAAGGCGTAAAATGGTCTCCTCCCTACAAACCCCTCTCTAACACCGGAAAAGCAGGCTCGCAAAATCCAAAACTTCTGTAAAGTCTTTCACCATCCTTTGAGGTGTGAAGAGATATTTTGCTTACTCCTCTTCTTTCAGCTTCATCAATTAAAGCCTTTAACACTGCTGATGAGTAACCCTTTTTACGAGCCTCCGGCAAAGTGTACATATTTAAAATTTCACCCTCAGTATATAACGGCTTATTTATATCCCCGGGAATCTCCTTCAATACCATACCTCCAAAGCTTACCTCTTTATCATCTTCCTTTAACACATATCCAAAGAAACGCCCCTCGTCAATCGCTCCTGTAAAGTAAGCATTAAACTTCTCCCTTAAAATCTCTTTATAGCTATCAGAGATGAATCCCTGCATCTCTTCCAAATACTCTATTCTGTAATTTACAAAGGAAGATATCTTCCCTCTATCCAATAAATTTAACTCAATTAAGCCCATTATTGACATATTTTTATCCCTGTTCACACTCTTTGCCTGACATAATCCTCACATTGCTTAAATCTCTCCTGAAAAATTTGTCAGGTGTCTCTCCTGTAATCTCTTTGAAATCTTTAATAAAGTGAGACTGATCATAGTATCCTCCTTTATAAATAAGATTTTGATAATCTATAGTATCCATACCTGATATTGACTCCCAAACTCTGTTGAGCCGTGTAATTCTCTCTAGCTTCTTTGGAGAGACCCCAACTCTCTTAATAAACTGCCTCTGAATGGTTCTGGGTGAAACTGTAAATTCTGTCTCAATTTCAGAAACACTTTTTTCAGTTTCAGGGTCAATTATTGTATTGTAAAAAATATCTATATGGTCTGGAGTGTATTCTTCACCAGCCCGGGTTTCCAAAAACATCTGAAAGCAATCAATTTTATCTGTAAAACTATCCATGGAAGAGAGTTCTCTCCATAATCCAAAAAATGGATTGTCTGGCAATTTTACATATATATTATTACCTGCATTAATGTCAATTTTAAATACTTTTGAGAGTACAGATGGGATACAAGTGACTATAAATGAGAGGTTAGATGCGTTGATTCTCATTAATTTACAGTCAGAGACTACAGGTGCAATAAAAAAAGAGGGGAGGTAACCTCTTTGTGGTTCTATCAAATATGGAGAGGTCCCAAAATGAAACACAAGAGATACATCTTCCCTTGGAATAAACTTTTCAAGAATATCTGTGCTCTCTATTGCTATGATCTGCTCATACTGTTTTACCAACCACCTGAACCGCTCCTCCGGCTTGCGAAAAACCACCTCCATAACAATAAGCCTTAAAATTAGTAGGATCTCTCATCTCTACCTTCGTACCAGTTAATAAAAGATGTATTTACAACCTTGTTTCCGCCAGAAGTAGGGTAGTCTCCTGAAAAATACCAATCTCCGGTATGATCGGGTATCGCTCTGTGCAGATTTTCTATGGTCTGAAAAACAATTTTAACCTCTGCCTTTATGGACGAGTTTCTTACCATACTGGCGATTTTCAGAGATATATCACTATCTGTAAACTGCTCATATATCTTTTTAACATAGTTCTTCATCATCTCTTTGTCCATACCCTGCTGCTCTTTACATTTTTTATAAACCTCATCAATAATATTCATCATCCCCCTCTCTCTAAGAAGTTCAACTGCAGCATTAAAAGCAATAAATTCACCCATACGTGTCATATCAATTCCATAGCAATCAGGATATCTTATCTGAGGTGCAGAAGATACAATTACTATCCTTTTTGGTCCCAAACCATCAAGTATTCTTAAAATGCTCTCCCTGAGAGTAGTACCTCTTACAATTGAGTCATCCATTACCACGAGACTATCTCCTGGGTCAATAACTCCATATGTAACATCATATACATGACCAGCCATCTCGTCTCTGTCTGAATCCGATGTAATAAAGGTTCTTAATTTCGCATCTTTTATTACTATCTTTTCAACTCTAGGCTTTCTACCTATTCCCTTATACCTGCAGTAGTTCTCAAGACCCTCAACCATGCCTAAAAAAGAGGTCTCTGCAGTATTTGGTATAAACGAGAGAACGGTCTTCTCAAGTTCCCCCTCAACAGATTCTACAATCTGCTCTGTTAAAAGTTCACCCAACCTTTTTCTCTCTTTATATATGTGTCTGTCATTGCCTCTGGAAAAGTAGATCCTTTCAAAAGAGCAGCAAGAACGTTTTTGAGGCTCTCTGACCTTTATATGGTTAATTTCTCCGTTTTTTTTGATAATTAGCGCAAATCCTGGTGATACCTCTTTAATTTTCAGGTCGTCAATATTGAAAGCAGTCCTGATTACAGAGGCTTCCGATGCTACAACAGCGACCTCGTCATCGGTATAATAGAATGCGGGCCTTATGCCCCAGGGGTCTCTCATTACAAAAGCGTCTCCGTGTCCTGCAACTCCTGCAGCCGCATATCCGCCATCCCAATCTGAACAACTTTTTGATAGAACCTCCTGCCAATTAAGATTATCCTCTATCTGCAGAGATATCTCCTCCCTTGAGTATCCTAAATCTCTGTAATGTCTGTACTTATTTTGAATCTCATCATCCATAAAATAACCAACCTTTTCTAAAATGGTCACGGTATCTGAATAGTTTCTTGGATGTTGTCCTGCAATAATAAGACTTCTGAACAGTTCATCTGTATTTGTGAGGTTGAAATTGGCTGCGAGTGCAAGATTTCTGCTTCTCCAGTTGCTGGCCCTTTTAAGTGGATGCACCAGATCAATATTGTTCTTCCCAAAAGTAGCATACCTTAGGTGACCCAGGTATATTTCTGATATGAAGGGAATCTCTCTTTTAGCCCTCTCTGGATCTGATGTGCTGATAGTTTTACTCTCTATCTGACTGTTAATAGATCCAAAAACCTCCTGAATTGGATTTGATCCGCATGATCTAACCCGGTCCATATATTTGTATCCCGGCTCCATGTTCAATTTTACCCCCACAATCCCGGCTCCCTCTTGTCCTCTGTTTCTCTGCTTCTCCATCAGTATATACAGTCTTTTGAGTCCGTACATAATGGTTCCGTACCTCTCTTTGTAAAATTCAAGAGGCTTTCTTAGCCTTATAAGAGCAATACCGCACTCATGGTTGATTCTGTCGCTCATTTACTGGTTCTGAATTTTAATGATTCCTTTATTTTTTCTTCCGTCAATAAATATGTAAAGAGGCTCTTTAAAGCTGACTGCTCTGAGAAAGTGACTTTCGTATGATGCCTCCATATTGTTAAGTCTTTCAAAGTCCATAATTCCATCTCCGTTGAATGGATTAATTGTGAGATATCCAATGCCAAATGATGTCAGGTTTTGGAAAAAGTGTGTTCCCTGACTGGGCTCAATTTGAAAATTCTTAAGCCCGCATTCTACAATAACTTTTGCTTCTGATATATGAGGCCACTTAACAGGAATACCTAACCACGGATCACTTGATCCCCATCTGCCTGGCCCAATCAAAACATAACCTTTACTACCCTCTTTATACCTCTTATTGAGCATATCTATCTCATCTGCCATCTCTTTAGTCTTTGCACTGTCAAAGTTATCCTCCTTGACATAGACAATATCCTGTACTTTGTCAATGAAACCGGCTCCAAGGGCTCTCTGTGAATAGATTATAGATTCAGACAAGTTAATTTTATCCCACTCCAGTGATTTGTTATCCAAACTCTCTGTTACCGGCCTTATCTGAAGAAAGTTAAATACAGCATCCTCTCCGGCCGGGACATCCATGTTTACTGCAAACTCAATTTCAACAGCAGATCTCATCTCTTTCTGACAAATCTCCAAAAGATCGCTAATTATATCGGCCAATGGCATTACATCATACTTCAGGATGTGTGAGAATGTAATAACTTTTCTTCCCTCCTCAAAGTTATTATCAACCATTCTCTGGTAATTGAAATCCCATGTTGAGGCAACGTGGTTCATATTTCTGAAATGTTTTGCTTCGCCAATCTTAAATATTTCTAGATTTACTGCATCATCAACGGATGTTTTGAATTTTTCCGGTTTAAGGCTTAGGGCATACATCTCATTTTGAGTTTCATTGAGTGCCATTGAAGGTGTTGATAGTTGCAGTATATGCTTTGGGTGTCTGGGCGAAAACCTAAGTGTTTTACCACCTTCTACAACAATTTTTCCAAGACCGAAGGCCATATTGACAATCCCATCTTCTGGTCGTTCAGAGCCAATCGGGTAAAAATTAATTGATCTGGCAACCCCGGAGAGAGTAGGGAAGAAGTAACCGGAATCTTCAGTTCCGCATACATCCTGCAGGACTACTGCCATCTTCTCCTCACTCAGAAGGTTTGATGTTGCCTGAATATAAGATCTGCTTGCTGCGAAATATACAGATGCATAGACACTCTTAATTGCCTTTCCAAGAAGCCTGAGCATCTGATCCTTATTATGAGTAAGGGGAATCATATATGTTGAATATATTCCCGCAAAAGGTTGATAATGAGAATCTTCAAGTTTGGAACTTGATCTTACAGCGATTGGGCCGGCAGCATTATCAATATAAACTCTTAAGTCCTGTACAAGAGCTTCTGGTAGTCTTGAGCTTACAAATTCTGACAGAATCTCCTCATCTGAAATATCAGAATTGATAACATACTGAAGTCCGTTAACCTTAATGAACTCGTCAAAATAGTCAGTGGCAACGACAGCTGTTCTGGGTATAAGTATTTTTACTCCATTGTATTTGTTAAGCAAGTTATACTTCTCCAGCATATTATTTATGAATGCAAGACCTCTGGCTTTACCGCCAAGCGAACCCTCGCCAATTCTTGAAAACCAAATGTAGCGGCTATATGTTGCCGGGTCAAACCTTGCTACAACTCCGTGGCCAAGAAGTATCCTGTAATCAATAATTGCCTGTACAATATATTTTCTTAGCTGATTTGTATCTTTAAAATGGCTTTTATCTGCTTTTCTTATTTTAGATGCCAGAGAGAATAGCCCCCTTGAGTACATCCACTTGGAGAGCCTGTTTCTGGAACCGTGAAATAGCAGAACATCTTCAGGTATCTCCATCACAAGATATTGTAAATCCCTCAAATCCCTGGCCTTTCCCAAAACCTCTCCTGTATGCAGATCTCTGAACACAAAGTCGCCAAAGAGGAACTCCTCGCTAATGTAGTCGCTTAGCTCAATCAGTAAAGTTTTTGAATACTTTACAAGGAACCCGACCCCAAGTTCTCTGGCCACCTCCCTCATGCTCTCCTGTGAAGATTGCATAAGAAACGGCATATGAGGATTATCAGCTTTAATCATTTTACAAAGGTCAACTCCGGCATCCATCTTCTCTGTGTGAGATGGATCGTTTTTGTTGATTACAAATGCAACGTCTGAAATAATTCCAAGAAGGTTCTGCTTATATTTCCCATATAATTCTACAGCCTCAGAATAGTTTGTTGCAAGTAATATTTTTGGTCTGGCTCTTTTTCTCAGTTTTTGTTGCTGTTCATTAAGTGCCTCTTTAAGGAACTCAGCACTTTGTTGTAGTACAAGCTTGTAGAGTGCTGGTAGATAGGTAGAGTAATATCTTACTGAGTCCTCTACCAGTAGGATACTCTGCACTCCGGACCCAATAATATCATCATCGGCATTTATTCTGTCTTCAAAAAGTTTGATGATGGCAAGAATAAGATCAGCATTTCCCTGCCAGCTGAATATGTAATCAATTCCGGATTTGTCCTGACTGTCAATTATTCTATAAAGCTCTTTTGAAAAGTGGGTAAGCAGAACAAATGGAATAGTTGTTCCTCCCTCTTTAAGCTGTCTGGAGAACTTGAATACATCAAGCTCTCCGACATTAAACATGCTAATTATAAGATCAAAATCGTGATCACCTGCAAGAATTTTAGAGGCTTCACTTGAAGAAGTAACCCATGTAAAAGTTGGAGGATTACTGAGGTTCAGATCTACGTACTCTTTATAAATCTGAACCTCAATTCTTCCGTCCTCTTCAAGTGTATATGCATCATAGCTGCTGCAAATCATAAGAACACGCCGCACTCTTCTTTGCATGAGACCCTTATAGTTTGTCCGGGTGCTTTTCTGAACTGTTCGGCTATGTGGCATAGTTATCTATTTTTTATTTTGTGTAATCGTAGAAACCCTTTCCGGTTTTTCTTCCAAGAAGGTTTGCCCTTACCATTTTTCTAAGTAAAGGGTGAGGTCTGTATTTGCTGTCTCCAAACTCTTTGTAAAGAACTTCCATAATTGCCAGACAGACATCCAGCCCAATTAAATCTCCCAATGCCAAAGGTCCCATAGGATGGTTGGCACCGAGTTTCATTGCCTCATCAATCTCTTCAGCCTTAGCTACTCCATCTGCGAGTATTGATACCCCCTCATTAACAAGTGGGATTAGAATTCTGTTTACGACGAATCCTGGAGCCTCGTTTACATTTACTGGAGTCTTCCCTATCTTAACGGCTAACTCCGTAACAGATTTCTGCACCTCGTCAGATGTAAGCTGGCCCTTTATTACCTCTACAAGCTTCATAACAGGAGCCGGATTGAAAAAGTGCATTCCAATTACCCTGTCAGCTCTTTTTGTAGATGCTGCAATTTCAGTAATTGAAAGCGAGGAGGTGTTAGATGCCAGAATAGTTTCAGGTTTGCATATTTTATCCAGCAATCCAAATACTTCACGTTTGATTTCTATAGTCTCAAGGATAGCCTCTACAACAATATCTGCATCTGCACATGCTTCATATTCAGTTGTTCCAGTAATGTTTGAGAGAACTTCATCCATCTGCTCCTGAGACATTTTACCCTTCTCAACAAGTTTTGAGAGACTTTTTTTTATTATTCTCTCTCCGGCTTCAAGTTCTGATTTGTTGTACCCTTTCATAATTACAGGTACTCCAGCCTGGGCAAAGGCCTGAACAATACCGCTGCCCATTGTTCCTGTACCAATTACTGCTGCTTTCATCTAATGATTATTAAGTGATTATTTATCTGTTAGTAAATTCAGGTTTACGTTTCTGAAGGAACGCCTTCATGCCCTCCTTCTGATCAAGTGTGTCAAAGCAACTTCCAAAAAGCCTGTTCTCCAGAGAGGCCGATTCCTCTGCTGGGTAGTCGGCGGAGTAGTTTATTGCCTTTTTTGAGAGCCTCACTGCAACCGGAGCCTTAGAGGCAATTGTCTCGGCCATCTTAAGAGCTTCACCAATCAGCTCCTCTGCAGGGACCACTTTATTTACCAATCCAATTGAGAGAGCCTCCATGGCATCAATAACCCTTCCGGTAAATATTAGCTCTTTTGCCTTTGCTGGTCCAACAAGCTTAGTCATCCTTACCGTACCTCCAAAACCAGGAGTTATGCCCAAGCCAACTTCCGGTTGTCCGAATTTAGCGCTATCTGATGCTATTCTTATATCGCAAGACATTGCAAGTTCACATCCTCCTCCCAGTGCAAAACCATTAACTGCTGCTATTACTGGTTTTTCTAGTGTCTCAATTTTTCTGAAAAGATCTGTCCCTCTTTTTCCAAACGGCTCCCCATCAGCTGAGTTTAACCCAGCCATCTCCTGTATGTCAGCTCCGGCAACAAAAGCACGTCCTTCTCCTGTAATAATGACCACATTGATAGTGTCGTCATTACTGATCTCTTCAATTGTGACAGATAGTTCCGTCAAAATCGCAGAATTTAAGGCGTTAAGCGCAGATGGATTGTTAATTGAGAGAGTGGCTACGCATCCCTCTCTTTTTAGAGATACAAATTGGAGATTCATAGTGTGTTACTTTATTTTTTTAATTCATAAAGGTAACACTTTTTGATCAATATATTCCCCTTAATGGCTGATATGACTCTGCTCAGACAAAGAGCAGAGAATAGAGCAGGTATAAAGAGCCTGATATCAGAAGAGTTGCCGGAATTGTAAATATCCATGCTGCAACAATGTTCTTTGCAGTAGCCCACTTAACAGAGGCAACCCCTTTGGTAAGTCCAACACCAATAATTGAACCGGTAATAGTGTGAGTGGTACTTACAGGTATTCCGCCAAGTGCTGTCCCAATAAGGGTAAGAGCACCAGCTGTCTCCGCACAGAAGCCTTGTACAGGCTTTAGCTTTGCCAGACCATCTCCCAGGGTTCTGATTACCTTCCATCCACCTGTAATAGTGCCAAGGGCAATTACTGAGTAGCAAGTGATTATTAACCATACCGGTACATGAAACTCTCCTGTATTCTCATAAAGATAAGTGTCAATAAATGTATTTGTCCCTGACACACTAAATAATAGTATTGCAATGATTCCCATTGTTTTCTGAGCATCATTACCACCATGTCCAAGTGAGAAAATTGCAGATGAAAAGAGTTGCATCCCTTTGAAGACGCTCTCAACTTTCAATGGGTGACTTCTTTTGAATACCCATAGTGTTAAAGACATCATAAAGAAACTCAGGAGGGAGCCAATTAATGGTGAAAGTACAATAAAAAGTGCAATCTTAAGGATTCCCGATGTTACTAGTGCATCTGCTCCAAAGACAAACCAAGCAGGTCCAATCATACCACCGATTAGTGCATGGGAAACACTTATTGGAAGTCCATAATGAGTGCAAACCCAAACCCAGATAACAGCGCCGGTAAGGGCAGATAAAATTAGTGGCGGGCTTACAATCCCAGGATCAATTATTCCTTTGCCAATTGTGTTAGCAACATGGATCCCAAAAATAAAATAAGCGGCAAAATTCCAGAAGGCAGCCCATAGAACCGCCAAACCAGGGGAGAGTACTTTTGTAGAAACAATTGTTGCAATTGAGTTGGCAGCGTCATTCATCCCGTTTAAAAAATCGAAGAGAAGCGCCAGTATTATACCTGCAATAACTATTGTGAGCATATTACGCCAGTTTTACGATGATTGATCTGATACTGTCTGCAATCTCTTTAGCTTTATCTGTTGCATCCTCAAGGCTTTGAACTATATTCTTATTTTTCACCAGTTCAATTGCATCCTTCTCATTTTGGAACAGAAAAGTATTATACTCCTCGTATAGTTCATCCACTTTATGCTCAATATCCTTAATTTTTTTACATTTATGAATAATCTCATTGTCTCTTTTTGTGAGATTTTCCAGCTCTTTGGCAATTTCAGCAACCAATCTTGCATCCTCAAGTATTAAGTCAACAATTGTTATTAGGTCTTTTGCGGGAGAAGAGGGTTTGTACATCACCAGTTTTCTTCCGGAATCGTGAATAAAATCAAGGAATGTATCAATTCTTGAGGCGAGAATATGAATATCCTCTCTGTCAAACGGAGTGACAAAAGTTTTATTCAGCTCCTCATATATTCGTGCTGTAATTTGGTCTCCTTTTGTCTCAATCTCCTTTATTTTTCTGTAACTCTCCCTTTGAAGTTCGTAATTGCTCTCCAGAAATAATCTTTTCAACTCCTCTGCGGCGAGTACAACATTTTCTGTCTGAGAGATGTAAAGCGGGTAGAATTTTTTCTCTTTAACTACGAATAGCTGGAAAAATTTATCAATTTTCATAAAACTTAAATTTCGCGCAAAATTATTCTGTAATTATGAGAAAAAAGAATAATCAGACATTAATATCTAAAAATTAACAAAAGCGTAACAATTTTGCTACGCTTTTTGTCAAGTATCTATATAATAGATATTTAGCTTATTAAACTCAGGCTTCTTTTAATAAACCTATTCAGATCTTCTCCCTTTAACATTCCGTTTGAAAGTAGTGCCAGATCGCAAACCTGTCTTACTATTTCATTCTCTTTCCCGAATGTGGCCAGTAATTTTTTCCTCTCATCATTAATCCCCTCAATCTCCCTCTCTAAGCTCTCCTTTCTCTCTTTTACTGATAAATCAATATCATCCTCTTTTTTACCCTTAATACTCTCTTTTATCTCATCCAGCGCCTTTACCGGATCAGCAACCCGGGAGTCAAATGCACTGATATCTAGAGAGAGTTTATCACTCTTCTGTTCCATAATTTTTTTAATTGCAGAGTGGCTGTAATTAATTGTTAAGTTGTAAGATTCGGGAAGAGATCCGTAGAAGTTCATACCACCGTTGAGAGCAGACATCTCTCTGTATCGTCTCATGAATTCGCTCCTTGTTATCAGTACTGCCGGTTCGTTCTCTCCAAGGTTTTCAATTGAGACGCTATAGTGACTTCCGGAAGGCATAACTGCTTCAAATACAGTTGAAATATCTTTTACTTCACTTTCGCTAATTAAAGGCTTCTCTTTATCTGTCTTCTGGATTAATTTGTCAATATGGTCAGAATCAACCCTCATAAAAGAGGAGTCCTTAAACTTTGATTCAAGTAAATTCACAAAGTGTGAGTCCAGCTGACTGTCAAAAACCAGGACGTCATAACCTCTGTTTCTTGCACTCTCTATGTAAGAATACTGCTCCTGGACATCTGTTGAATAGAGGTAAACCAGCTTCTTGTTTTTATCAGTCTGCTCACTTTCAATCAGTTTCTTATACTCGTCGTAGCTGAAGAACTTGCCGACCGTGTTTTTAAGAAGCGAGAACTTCTCCGCTCTTTCGTAGAATTTCTCGTCAGTAAGCATTCCATACTCAATAAAAATCTTAAGGTTATCCCATTTCTCTTCAAGTGACTTTCTGTCGTTCTTATAGATATCCTCAAGTCTGTCTGCTACCTTTTTTGTAATATGAGAGGAGATCTTTTTTACATTGGAGTCTGACTGCAGGTAACTTCTTGATACATTAAGCGGAATATCCGGTGAATCAATTACTCCATGCAGAAGAGTCAGAAAATCCGGTACAATATTTTCTACAGAGTCAGTTACAAATACCTGATTGCAATATAACTGAATCTTATTGCGTGAGACCTCAATTTTATCCTTGATCTTTGGAAAATAGAGTATTCCTGTCAGGTTAAAAGGATAGTCAACGTTAAGGTGTATGTGGAACAGAGGATCCTCTTGCATTGGATATAGCTCCCTGTAAAAATTTGCATAATCCTCATCTTTGAGTTCAGAAGGTTTTCTTGTCCACAAAGGTGAGGGATTGTTTATTATTTTATCCTTTCCGGTTTCTACCTGTTTTCCATCTTTCCACTCTGTCTCTTTTCCATATGCAATCTCAACAGGAAGGAATTTACAGTACTTGTTAAGCAGATAGTTAATCTTATCTTCAGAGGCAAACTCTTTTGATTCATCATCCAAATAGAGGATTATATCAGTACCTCTCTCTTTTCTCTTCCCCTTGCCTATCTCGTATGCAGGATCTCCTTCACAGCTCCATTTAACAGGTTGTGCCTCCTCTCTCCATGAAAGAGTCTGAATTTCAACTTTTTTTGACACCATAAAGGCCGAGTAAAATCCTAAACCAAAGTGCCCGATAATATTGCTGAGTTGATCCTTATATTTATCCAGAAACTCTCCGGCACTTGAGAAGGCAATCTGATTGATATATCTGTTTACCTCATCTTCAGTCATCCCTATACCGTTATCGCTAATTGTGATGGTTCCCTTTTTCGGGTCTGAAGAGACCTTCACCCTTAACTCACCGGTCTCTCCCTTAAATTCACCTGACAGAGCAAGAGCTTTGAGTTTCTGAGTTGCATCAACCGCATTTGACACAAGCTCTCTTAAGAATATTTCGTGGTCTGAATAGAGAAATTTTTTGATTATCGGAAAGATGTTTTCGCTTGTTACACCAATAGTCCCTTTCTGCATAATTATTATATTTTTTTAAGTTTTGAAAATATTATCTGTGGGTTACAAAAATCAAAAGGCATACCATTGTTAAAATGTATGCCTCTTTCTGACATTTCGTCATATACGGTTATTTACAGACCATTATGTCAAGAATCATATTGTCCGTAATCTTCATACCCTCAGATCCTATTGTCCCAAGGTTTTTTATTGTCTTCTCAATATCTTTCTCAATGATACCGTCATTCTCTGAGATACAGATATTGTCAAGTGCCAGTATTGATGATTGTACTGCTGATGAGACACCTGAAGCAACTTTAAGAGCGCACCCTACCTTTGCTCCGTCGCACACCATGCCAGTAATATTACCTATCATATTCTTTATGGCGAAAGTAACCTGTTCATAATTTCCGCCTCTAAGATATACTATCCCGCAAGAGGCTCCTGTTGAGGCTATAACACAGCCACACAGTGCCGATAGTTTGCCAAGATAGCGTTTGATGTGAATAGCTACCAGATGTCCCAGAACCAGAGCTCTTGCCAACTCCTCATTTGTGCTCTCAAGTTTGTCTGCTGCAGCAATTATTGGCATAGTTACAGTAATTCCCTGATTGCCGCTTCCAGAATTGCTCATGGCAGGGAGAGTACATCCGGCCATTCTGGCATCAGAGGCAGCTGCAGTAACAGCCATAGAGTAGGTGAGAAGCCCGTTTCCAAATATGTTTTTGTGAACATTATCCTGAATTGTCCTGCCGACCTGAAGCCCATATCTGTTCTCCAAACCCTCTGCAGCAAGAGCTCTGTTCATTCTCTCTGATTCAAGAATAAACTCAATATCAGAGAAATTTACATTAATGGAAAAATCCCATATTTTTTTTATAGTTAATTTGTATCTTGTATCTCTCTCCTCAGCGCTATTTTCTTCCCCGCTATCTCTGGTTTCCGGAGTATTCTTAAATAATACCTTATTGTCCAGCACAATACTTGTTATTGAGTCATGGTTGTCCTCTATGGTAACTTCTGCCTTATGTTCTCCTGAAATACAAGTTGCCTTAATGAATAGTTTTTTCTCAGAATCGGAAAGTGAAATCTCCACTCTCTTTTCTTCAAGCATTCTCTTTGCACTCTCTATAGACTCATGGTCAATGTCTCTTAGTACCTCCAACCTGTATGAACTTTTGCCACAGGTTACTCCCAATGCGGCTGCAATATGAAGTCCAACCATGCCTGTGCCTGGTACCCCTACGCCCATCCCGTTTTTAAGTATGTTAGCACTAACCTCCGCAATTACCCTTTCAGGCTTAAGCCCAAATTTTTCAATCTCTTCAGAGGCTACAGCAACAGCCAGAGAGACGGCTACAGGCTCAGTGCACCCCAATGCAGGCTTCACCTCTCTCTTTATCAATTCAATTATTGACTTTTCACTTGGTGTTGTCATTATAATCTTTGTATTACTCGTTGAAGAAATTAATTGCGTTTTTAATAATCATCTCAATTTGTTCTTTGCTTTTTAGAGTTTCTATAGGGAATCCAATAGAGAGTGAGCGATACTCCCCTCTGTATGCAACTCCAGCTGATATATTATTATCCTGATACCTAAGCACCGTCCAGGCATCTTTGCCAACCGGATCAATTCCATCCGGAGCCTCTGATGTGTATGAAAATTCGTTAGGAACAGTATGGAATGAGAAATGTCCACTGAACTTGTAAGGGCTCTGAACAGCTCTTGCATATCCTGTCTTGCTGGCATGGTTTGTTCTCCACTCATATTTCAATACTCTCTTAACAAAGTTCTTTGTTGAGTCATCCATCTCTATGCTATCCCAGACATCTGTTCCAATATAAGCTCCGCTTAACAGAATATTGCCTCCTATCTTAACATAATCTTCAATTGCTCTCATTAATTCCGGAGTGAATACTTTGAATTTCACATCTCCAGTACCTCTGCCAATTTTATATTGTCTCTGTTTCCCCATTATTATGTCAATAATAGGGTAGGCCTTCAGCTCCACAGCACCGCTCTCTACAGCAGCTCTTCCTGCCGATACAAAGCTATATCCCTCTTTTGCAAATGCATTGCCGTGAATTGCCGTATAATCAAAAGTATTTCCGGCTATCACTTTTGATTCGTAATCGGCATAAGAGGCTCCAAAACCCGGAGAGTCGTCATCCATCCATGGAATCTCTCTTCTGAACTCATATTGGCTTCCAATGTATGATATATCTCTAATGTATGGCACTCCATTATCATCAAAGTCTGCAAAGCCCCCCATAGTTGTGTCCGGAGTTGCAAAATGGGCTGGTGCAGAGACTCTGGTGAAGCCATTAACAATCAAAACTTTTCCCCTCTCAGCCGATGAGCTGTAAAGTGATAGTGTCTCAGAAGGGAAACTCTCACCACCTTTGTTTACAGCCGTTACCCTGAAAGAGTAAACAACATCTTTATCAATATCTATTGCGAGAGAGTTGCCCTCAACAACTCTTCCTTTGTCAAAGCCCGAATCCCCCTTTCTTGTATAGACTATATATCTCTCCGGCGTTGCGGTCATCTCTAAGCTATCCTCAACACCCCTCCACCGTAGTAGAGCGATATCGTTGTGAAGTGAAACTGAAAACTCCTCAACGGGAAGAGGTTGTACAACATAGTCTCTGTTCTCAGTTGAAGAAATATATTTTAGCATCCCCTTATATATTGCCCTGGACACAGTAAATCGGAACATAGGGTCCAGCCCGTATCTCATATCTGCAAGATTCTGGTGAGACAGAAGCTCAAGGAGCATTGTTGGCACATTGGGAGATCTGGATTCGGCATACGATCTGTCCCAAAGGCCTCTTCTCTGCCAGATGGGTTCGTATTTCGCTTTTACATCATCAACAATTTGAGTCTGAATAAAGTCTGAAAGATATCTTCCCTCAACTCTGTCTCTGCCATCCGGGTATTGATCATTACCATTTGACGACCTGGTATAGATTCCTAATGTCCCTATTATTGAGTCATTGAGGGTAGTGCCAGCATCTGTATGAAATGCGAATGCCAGATCTACAGGGATATTGAGTCCTCTCTCCTCGGGATTTACCCTGGACCCTCCGCTTATAACATTGACCCATCTTCCTCTGGACATATAGTCGTCATTATAGTCATTGGCATTTTTGTTTGGTGAATAGATTGTATCTGAAAAACCTGCCCATTGAAGCCAATATCTGGCACCCTCTGTAAATCTGGGATACCCGCTAATTTCTGGAACAACATCCAGGTCAATTTTTACACTTTTAACAGGCTCGCTGGAGGAGCTCTTAATATTCATTTGAGAGCCCTCATCAGATGGTTTCCTTGCAATATTGCCAAAGCCACCTCCAATTTTTACAGCATCTGCCGTCACATAGTCTCGGTTGCTTCCGGTGTAGTTTGAAAGAGAGATAAGCTGATTAGCAGCTCCTTTCTTGAAATGAAATGTGCCAAGATATACCCATGTACCGCCACCCATCTTTTGGTTTACATAGAATGAGCTCTCACCTGTGGAGTGGTGTACTGTATATTTTGCCTTTTCAGAGCTTCTGGGTAGAGTTTGATAAGATACATATACTGCATAGTCTCCCGTTTCCGGTATCTCTGCTCTCCATAATGCAGCGCTTTCATCCTCTTTATCATCGGTCCCCCTTACATACCTTGCAGTTCCCATCCTGAAGGGATTCTCTCCGGTTTCATAGATCTCTTTTGGTGATGAAAATCCGGCTGAGTCTGTAGTATTCCATCGCCTGGAACCAGTTCTCTCTTCATAGCCTGATCCTTCTTTGTCATTGTCAATAATAAGTTCATTCAACTGAACATCTCTCTCTCTTGGCATAAGTACATAAGCTCCTGAGTTCTCAAGCATTGGGACAAGAAATGGCAGAATATATGATTGAGTGTAAAGATCTTCAACAGTCTGGAAGATTCTTGCACGTTGCCACTCCCATCTTAAAAGCTTTTGTTCATAATAATATCCGTGGCTTTGCCATAAAGCAATATGTTTGCCTTCTAGACCGTCTGAAAAGGTTGTAATACTGTTAACTGATCTTACAAGAGGATTTTCACTCTTTTTAGTATTCTTTACAGTACTATGCGAGGGGTTTGGAATATAGTCGTCTATAGGTAGTCTGCTACTTATTATTTTAAGCCCCAAACCTCTGTACTGAGCAGGGATATTTTCTCTTACAATTTCATAAGCCTTTTTTACATTTTCATTCCTAAAAGGGTATTCAGAGAGTGCATTTGAAAATGTAATAGTTAATGTGTTACCGGTTTTATCCGCTCTGGTAACTGTTATCTTTCCCAGAACCTTCGCCTGACTCTTAAAATAAGACTGCAAAGAGTCAGCTGCAGCATTAAATTGTTTTGAGTCCAGTCGCTGTGCATTTAAAATTATGGTAGAAAACAGGGCAAAAAGCAGGGGAAAGATTTTTTTCATATTGCTAAAAGTTGAAGTGCAAAAGTAATCATAAAAGAGTAAATTTGCATTAACAGTTAAATAATAAAATAGCTAAAAATGAAGAGGAGCTTAGTTCTATTAACAGCTTTTGTTTTGCTGACTCTTGGATGCAGAAACAGGAGCGAGAGTACAGAAGTATCAGTATTGTCATCTGAGGTTGACAGCAGAGGTTATATTGTAAAGATAGGGGATATCTCCCCCGATTTTACTATTAATTATCTGGACGGATCAACTCAACTACTCTCAGATTTGAGGGGAAAGGTTGTGATGATTCAGTTTACTGCGAGTTGGTGTGGAGTATGCAGAAAAGAGATGCCACATATTGAGGATGAAATTTGGAAAAAGCATTCATCTAATAATGAGTTTGCATTAATTGGAATTGATTATAAGGAGAGTGCAGAGACAACTGCAAAATTTGCAAAAGATATGAATATCTCATATCCTCTTACACTTGACGAGGATGGGGCGATATTTAATAAATTTTGCGGGCCAGATGCCGGTGTAACAAGAAATATAATCTTAGACAGAGAGGGAAAGATAATAATGCTTACAAGACTGTTTGATATGGAGGAGTTTGCTGAGATGGTAAAAGTAATTGACAGTGAATTAAATAAAACTTCAGATAAATGATTGAGAAAATTTCTTTGGCAAATCTGCCTACAAAGATTTCCAAGCTAGAGCGTCTTTCTAAGGAGTGGGGAGTAAACCTGTTTATAAAAAGAGATGATCAAACAGGATCAGAAATTTCCGGCAATAAAATACGGAAACTTGAATATTTACTTAAGATTGCTTTGGATGAGAATTGCGATACACTTATTACAACAGGGGGTATTCAGTCTAACCACTGCAGGGCTACTGCAGCCTCTGCAGCTCTCCTGGGTCTTAAGTGCGAGCTTTTACTAAGAGTTGGCGATGTACCTAAAATTGAGGGTAACTATTTTCTTGACAAATTATTTGGTGCCAGTATTAATTTCTGCAATGCCGATGAGTACAGAGAGTCCCGGGATAAGATAATGTCGGAGATAGGAGAGAGGCTTGAGAAAGATGCCGGAAGAAGGTGTTTTATTATTCCGGAGGGAGCATCTAATGCAGCCGGAAGCCTGGGTTACTTTGATGCAATGAGAGAGATTGTTTCCCAGGAGAGAGCGAGCGGACTATATTTTGATACAGTTGCAGTAGCCGTTGGATCCGGCGGAACATATTCTGGATTGTGTACTGCAAACAAGGAGCTTGGTTTGAAAAAAAGAGTGCTGGGCTTTGCAGTAGCATCAGACAGAGAATATTTTACGGAGAAGATCAATAAGATTAATAATGAGGCCGCCAAGCTAGCAAGACTAATATCTCAGTTCTCAAGGGAGGATATTGAGATAAACGATAAATATATTGGAGAGGGATATGCCATCAGCAGGCCTGAGGAGCTGGAGTTTATATCTTATATAGCCTCTAAAGAGGCACTTGTGCTAGATCCGGTTTATACAGGCAAGGCTATGTTCGGCCTTTATAATGAAATAAAAGAGGGCAATGTCCCTCTAGGGGCCAATGTCCTCTTTATTCATACAGGTGGCATATTTGGACTATTCCCTAAACAGGAGCAGTTCCGTTTCTGATTATTTCATATAACCGTAAAGGATATCTTTTGGCGGGATAAAGGTCTCCTTTACGGTTCTAGGACTTACCCATCTAATCAGGTTAAATTCTCCTCCCGCTTTATCGTTTGTTCCTGAGCCTCTTGATCCTCCAAACGGCTGTTTTCCAACAACTGCACCTGTTGGCTTGTCATTTATATAGAAGTTACCTGCTGCGTATTGCAACTTGGAGCATGCCTTTACAATCTCCATTCTGTCCTTTCCAAATACGGCTCCGGTCAATCCGTAAGGTGAGGTATTATTGCACATGTCCAGAGTCTCTTCAACATCTGAGTCCTTATATACATAAGCAGTTATTACAGGCCCGAATATCTCCTCCTCCATTGTTTTGAAGTGAGGATCACTCGTCTTAATCATTGTTGGAGAGATGAAGTAGCCTTCCGACTTATCATATGTACCGCCAAATATGATTTCAGCTTTCTCAGAACCTTTTGCATAATCTATGAAAGAGACAATATCATTGAACGCCGATTCATCTATAACTGCATTGACAAAGTTCATTGGATCCGTAGGTGCACCCATTTTTGCGACCTTGCTGAATTCTGTCATCTTATCTCTTATGCTTTCCCAAAGTGATTCAGGAATATACATTCTGGATGCAGCTGAGCATTTCTGACCCTGGTATTCAAACGCTCCGCTAAATGCTCCGGCTGCAACCTCGTCTGTGTCAGCTCCTGGAAGCACAAATATGAAATCTTTGCCTCCTGTCTCTCCTACAAGTCTTGGATAAGATTTGTAGTTCTCCAGATTATTTGCCACGCTTTTCCAAAGTGAGTTGAATGTAGAGTTTGAACCTGTAAAGTGAATGCCGGCAAGATCCGGAGAAGAGGTTAAAATAGACCCAATCTGAGCTCCGCTTCCGGGAATAAAATTGACAACTCCTGCGGGAACACCTGCCTCCATGAATATCTCCATAAGGTAGTAGTTAGATAGCAGAGATGTTGTTGCAGGTTTCCATACGGTTGTGTTGCCCATCATAACAGGTGACATATTGAGGTTAGATGCAATTGCTGTAAAATTGAAAGGACTGACAGCAAAGACTACACCCTCAAGAGCTCTGTACTCCATTCTGTTTAGCTGATTAAACGATGAGAGAGGTTGAGTTTTGTATATTTCAGATGCAAAATAGACATTGAATCTGAGAAAATCTGCAGTTTCACATATTGCGTCAATTTCAGACTGATAAATATTTTTACTTTGACCCAACATTGTTGCTGCATTTAGCTTTGCCCTGTATTTGACGGTAATGAGTTCTGCAATTTTTAACATTATTGATGCCCTTGTTGTCCAGTGCTGAGAGTTCCAGCTGTCATGAGCAGTTTTGGCTGCCTCAACTGCCATTTTGATCTCTCTCTCTCCGGCTTTGTGATACCTGGCAATAACATGTCCGTGTTTATGTGGCATAACAACCTTTCCGATACTCCCGGTAAAGATTCTCTCTCCACCAATAATCAAAGGAATCTCTTCTACTGTACTGCTTTGTCTGTTAAGCTCCTGTTCAAGAGCTACCCTCTCCGGAGATCCTTGAAGGTACTGCAAAACTGGTTCGTTTGCAGGAAGATTAAAATTATAGATTGAGTTATTCATACAAAATGTATATTTTTTTCTTAAAATTATATAATAATGCAACATTCAAAAAGTGATTTCGTTTAATAGGCAGAAAGAAGATATAATGAATCGGATTTTTGGCAGTTCAAAAAGGGGTGTTCCCAGAGAGGAACAGATTTACAACGAATGTCATAAAAAGCTGTATTATACAAGCTTAAGGATCCTTAACAACACAATGGAGGCTGAAGAGGTGATGCACGACACACTACTTAAATATTTTGCAAGAGAGGAATTTGATTCACAGAGAGAGAGAGATTCATGGCTCACCAGGGTATGTATTAATTTGTCTATTGACAGGTTAAGAAAGAGACGATCTGAAGATAATCTTTTAAAGAGGGAAGAGCTTAAGGGTGAATTAGAGGAGAGTGATAGCTACGAGGAGTATTCATTCAAGGGTGTTACAGTAAGTATGGTAAAAGAGGCATTGCAGGCATTGGCTGAGGGATATAGAGTTATTCTCTCGTTAGTATTGTTTGAAGGATATGATTACGAGGAAATAGCACAGATTATTGGCGTTAAAGAGGTATCAGTCAGAACTCAGTATATCAGAGGTAAGGCAAGGTTAATCGAGGAGTTGGAAAAGAGAAGAGGATAATAAAAGGAGGAATAAAGATGGACAGTTTAAGAAATTTTATTGACGAAAATAGGGAGTCATTCAACACTTCTGAATTGAGATCAGGACATAAGGAGAGGTTTCTGAAGAGACTTAAAGACCAGAAAACAGAGTCCCATACTAAGTTTATTATTATGCCCCAGTGGGCACGAATGGCAGTTGCATCTGTAGTCGTTATTTTAATGGCGATACCAATTTTTGTAAATCAGAGGTTTTCTCAAATGGAATCTGGTGAATATTTCACCCAATTACTGGAAAATCAAAGCGATAGAATTGAGAAACTTGCAAATACACTTGATCCTGAGACTCAGTACAATGTAAAATCTACTTTGAGACAGCTGACAGAAGATCCAATACCACTTGTTCAGCAACTTCCAAACTCTATCAGCAGAAAAGAGAGAAGAGAGATTGTAAAGGGCTATTACAATAATAAGTTAGAGGGTGCCGAAAGGTTGGAAACATATGTAAAATCCTTGGTGGAATAAAAATGAAATTATGCATAATTATCTAATATTAAAATGATTGTAAAATTTAAAATTATAAAAAGATGAAAAAGATCTGTTCTCTATTGATGACTTTAATCCTGACTATTACACTATCTGCTCAGGACGTAACAAAGAACTACAATGTATCCTCTTTTACTGGTATTGATGCCGGAGGAGTATTTGACATTGCCTTAACAAAAGGAGTTTCTCATTCAGTTGCAATTATCTCCGATAAAGAGTTATTACCCTATGTTGAGGTTAATGTAAAGAACGGGATGCTATACCTGGAGCTTGATACAGACAAAATGCCTGTTACTCTGAAGAGAAAGATGAAATACATAAAGGCAAATATCTCCACTCCTCAGCTTGAGAGAATTAATTTGTCCGGTGCTGCAAAGCTTATTTCTTCAGGTAAGTTTAATCCACAAAGCTTCAAAGGCGATTTTAGCGGAGCTGTTTCAGCAAAGGGGCTTGATATAAAATCTGAAACAGCAACAATAGTTGCCAGCGGAGCGTCAAGACTTGAGATAGCAGGAAACTTCCAAACCGTAAAATATGACATATCCGGAGCTTCTAATGTAACAATTGAACAGGATGCAGCCGATGTAAAGCTGGGTGGAAGCGGTGCGTCAGTTATGGCATATTCCGGAAAGAGTTCCAGAGTAGATGTTTCAGTCTCAGGTGCCACTAACATGAAAATGAAGGGCTCTGCATCTAATGCTGTATTTGAAGCCTCTGGTGCCTCTGTACTTGATGCTGAAAATTTTGAGGTGAAAGATGTTGAGATAGAGGCTAGTGGAGTAAGCAACATAAGGACAAAAGTGACTGGCAGTATCTCTGCAGAGATCTCCGGAGGCTCGGTTGTAAGATACTTAGGCAGCCCTGTTATGAAAAAAGTTGAAACAAGCTCTCAGGGATCAATTAAAAGAATTGGAGAGGCAAGATAGGAGTGGCTGAACTTTTTGCTATCTTTATCAAAATTTCCAAAAAGATAGTATGAAAGGTAAAGATCTCCATAAAAAGTTATTTGTTCTTGATTCTCATTGTGATACACCAATCAGGCTATTAGCCGGTTATGACATAAACATAAGAGGAGAGGAGGGACATTTTGATTTTATAAGAATGGAAGAGGGTGGCCTTAACGCTGCCTTCTTTGCCATATATACCCCTAACACAATAGAACCGGATACTGCAACCAGAAGAGCATTGCAAATGATAGCCCGCACATACGATGCGGTAGAGGCAAGTAATGGCAAAGCTGCCGTTGCTCTTGATGCTCAGGATGCAAGAGATAACTTTGAGTCTGGAGTGCTTTCAGTTTTCTTGGGAATGGAGAATGGCCTCCCTATTCAGAAGGATTTAAGTCTGTTAAGACTGTTCTACGATATGGGTGTGAGATATATGACACTTACTCATGCCGGCAATAATGAAATTTGTGACTCTTGTGCAACAAAGGAGAAGAGATGGAACGGTTTGAGTCCATTCGGAGAGGAGGTTGTAAAGGAGATGAACAGACTTGGCATGCTGATTGACGTCTCTCATATTTCAGACGATTCTTTCAAAGATATAATAAAACTCTCAAAGGGACCAGTGGTTGCAACACACTCATGTTGCAGAGCAATAGCCAACCACCCAAGAAACCTTACAGACGATATGATAAAGGATATTGCCTCTACAGGAGGCGTTGTCCAGATAAACTTCTATCCGCCTTTTTTAGACAGTGAATATGCAGAGAAATTCTGGCCACTGTGCGATGCATTTGAAGAGGCCGAAAAGAGGTGGAAGGAGGATCCGGTCAAATATATTGACGAGTATGAACAAGCTAAAAGAGAGATGTTTGCACTTAAGAGGCCCTCTTATAAACAGGTTGTGGACCACATAGACCACGTAGTTAAACTTGTCGGAGTACAACATGTCGGGATAGGAACAGATTTTGACGGCATTGAGGTTGCACCTGAGGGGGTGGAGAGTGTTGACAAATTAGTTGTAATTACTGAAGAACTTTTAGAAAGAGGTTATTCAGAGGATTCTGTCAAACTTATTCTGGGTGAAAATTTTCTTAGATTGCTTGAATAGATATGGGTAAAATTGCACTTATTACAGGCGCCACTTCCGGCATTGGAGAGGCTGCAGCTGTTGTATTAGCTGAAGCAGGATATGATCTTATTATTACGGGCAGAAGGCTTGCTCAATTGACAAAAATTGCAAAAAGAATTGAAAAAGAGCATCATGTAAAGGTGCTTCCTCTGAGTTTTGATGTAAGAGAAATCCAACAGGTAGAGCACTATCTGGGAGCATTGCCATCAACCTGGTCAGAGATTGATCTTCTTATAAATAATGCAGGGTTGGCTGTTGGTTTAAACCCAATAAATCAGGGTGTTCTGGATGATTGGGAGAGAATGATTGACACCAATATTAAGGGTTTACTTTATATTACAAAAATTGTCTCCAATTTTATGATAAAAAGGGGTGGGGGACACATCATTAATATAGGGTCAATTGCAGGCAAGGATGTATATCCAAACGGAAATGTATACTGCGCAACCAAACATGCTGTAGATGCACTTTCCAGAGGAATGATGATGGATCTTTACAAGCACAATATAAAAGTATCCCAAGTCTGCCCGGGAGCTGTTGAGACAGAATTCTCAATGGTTAGATTTAAAGGAGATACTAATAGAGCCGTAGCAGTTTATAAGGGTTTTCAACCTCTTTCAGCCAAGGATATTGCTGATGTTATAAAATTTGTGGCATTAGCCCCTGCACATGTCAATATTAGCGATGTAACCGTTATGCCTCTTGCTCAGGCAAGTGTGTCTTTAATTGATAGAAAGGAGTAGGCTAGATTAGTCCACCTTTTTTAAGAATTGAGTCAACTTTAGCGGCATTTCCCTCCCTGTCTCTGTCATTCCTGTTAGAAAAGATTAGAATCAGAATTTTTTGATCAGGATATCTTGCTGCATAAATTTGAAATCCTCCATTATCTCCTGTATGATATATTTTATCAGGGAAGCCAGCTCTTTTTTCTATAAACCATCCATATCCGTAATAATGACCAGGCATGTCAAGAATATCTATTTTTGCTGAATGTGCATTTTTTAACACACCCTCTGAAACAAGCAGGTTCTCCCTTAGTGCCATCTCCCATTTAATAAATTCCATTACTGAGGTATATATTCCACCATCAGCTTTTGTGGCAAAGAAACTCTCTTCACCATAGTCAAATTCGTCATACACACCGGCTTCATTATTGTAAAGATATCCTCTGGCCATTCTTGGGATAGCTCTTCCCTCTTGGAAGTATAGAGTCTCCTCCATCCCGGATGGGCTGAAAATTCGTTCTCTCATAAAATCCTCAAATTGCATTCCTGAAGCCTTCTCTACGATTGTGTACATAAGCTGAAATGTAGGATTCATATACTCATAGCGTGTTCCAGGTTCAAAATTTAATTGAGTCAACTCTGCTATATATGAGTAGGACTCAACATCGGTAGCCTTGGTAACGAACTCTCTGTTACTTCTGTCCCTTGAGTCGGGTATCCCGGATGTATGTGAAAGAAGATGCCTCAATGTAATTTTGTCAAAAAAATCTGCCTTAAAATGTGGAAACCACTTTTTTAGATTGTCATCAAGTGAGAGTTTACCCTCCTCCTCAAGCATTAAAAGAGCAATTGCTGAAAACTGCTTTGATACAGATGCTATGTTGTAAAAGGTGTTTTCATCAGCTGTAATCCCGCTTTCCATATCTGCCACTCCATAACCTTTGCTGAAAATTATTGAGTCTTCAACTAATATCATTACAGAGGCGCCGGGTTGGTCATCTGGGTATTGAAGTTTAAAAAGAGAGTCAATCTCTTTTATTACTCCAAGAATATTATCTGCTCTTTTTTCTTTACAAGAAGCCACCATAATTAAAGCTGTTAAAAATATAATTATGTATTTCATAATTAGGGTATTTAATAATTATGTAATAAATACTGTTAGAAATAAACAATAGAGTTAAATATGTTGTAAATAAAACAATTATACATTTATAAAATTTAATTCTACCCCCATTGTTTTTCTTAAGAAATCAACTGCTCCTGATGAAAACCTTGTGATATTTCTTTCACGATCTCCAAAATATACGGACTTTTTTGTAACCAGGACATTGGGGCCGGATACAGCTATCCACAGTGTACCTAAAGGTTTCTCATCCGTACCCCCGTCTGGTCCGGCTATTCCGGATGTTGATATTGACCAGTCTGTTTTGAACATCTTTTTAACTGAAATGGCCATTGCTACTACGCACTCTTCACTAACAGCTCCGAATTTCTCAATTATTCCCGGGTCAACCCCTAAAATATCTGTTTTAGCAGAATTATCGTATGCAGTTATGCCACCTTTAAATAGAGATGATGATCCGGGTATTGATGTGAATATTCTTCCAATATTACCTCCTGTACAGGATTCGGCAACTGAAAGAGTCTCTCCTCTCTCTGCCAGAGCCTTTGAAACGACAGATTCTAAGGTATCTTCCCCCTCTCCGTACAGACTATTACCAAGAATACCTTTAAGCTCATTAAATAGCCCTTTAATGGTCTCTTTATTTGATAACTCCTCTCCATCATAGACCGAGAGCCTTAGTTTCACCCCTTTTGCCGGATTGGGAAGGTATGCCAGTTTAAACCCTTTGGGGAGATTATCCTCCCACTCTGAAAGTTTTTGGGCCAACTCAGATTCTGGAATTCCATACGAGTTAAAAGAGTGATGTATTATTTTTTCACATCTTCCAAGAGTTTCAATATCTTTGATTACCAGCTCTATAAGATGCTGCATCTCATATGGCACTCCTGGAAGAGAATATAAGAGCTTATCTCCAATAATGAATTTCATGGCTGGAGCGGTGCCGAAACTATTCTGAAATACAGTGCAGTTTACTGGAACGAGGGCCTGATCTTTGTTTAGATCAGATAGCAACACCTCTCTCTTAAGACAAATGCTTTTAATTATTTCCAATTGTTTGGAATCATAGAACATTTCACTATTCCCGGAAATTTTTGCCAGTACTCTCTTAGTAATATCATCTTTTGTAGGACCAAGTCCTCCTGTCGCAATAACAATGTCAGACGAACTTAAGGCACTATTAATAGTACTCTCAATTGAATTCTCATCGTCACCGGTTGTTAAGTGGGATATTACCTTTATTCCTGCTGTGTTTAGAGCTGAAGATATATAGGATTTATTTGTGTCCACTATCTGGCCTATCAATATCTCATCGCCAATGGTACAAATAGAAGCAGTCAGCATAATGACTTTTTACTTAAATGTTTTAGAATTTTTCTTACAAAGCCCGGGCCGTTATAAATAAAACCAGTGTATATTTGAACAAGGCTTGCTCCTGCATTTAGCATCTCCTCTGCCTGCCTTGGCGTCATAATTCCACCCACGCCAATAATTGGAAGTTGCCCACCTGTTTTTCGGCTTATGTATCTTATAATCTCCAGACTCCTGCTATAAAGAGGTGCTCCACTGAGGCCTCCGTCTCCAATGGACTCAATTTGTTGTGGTTCAATTGTTAAATTGTTTCTGGATGTTGTTGTATTAGTGGCTACTATGCCATCCAGCCCGGAAACTAGTATCAATTCAATAATCTCATCCAGTTGCTCATCTGTCAGGTCTGGTGAGACCTTTAGTAGTATTGGGCGGTAATCATCAAAGTATTTTCGCAGCTGTGTCAGCTTGTCAATGATTTCTGAAAGAGATGTTATGTCCTGAAGCTTAGTTAACCCCTTGACATTTGGGCATGATACATTGACAACAAAGTAATCTACAAAATCATAAAGCTGAGCAAAGCTCTTCTCGTAATCCAATGGTGCCTGCTCATTACGGCTTGCAGTACTTTTGCTTATGTTTCCTCCAATAATAACTCTTGGCTTATTCTGTTTGAGTTTTGAAACAACGCTCTTCACACCCTTATTGTTGATTCCCATTCTGTTGATAAGAGCATTATCCTGTGGAATTCTAAAAACTCTCGGCTTTGAATTACCAGGCTGTTCAACAGGTGTTACTGAACCAATTTCAATAAAACCAAAACCAAAATCAGACAATTGATTGTATAGCTCTCCATTCTTGTCAAATCCGGCTGCCATACCAACAGGATTTGGAAACTTTATGCCTATCACCTCTCTCTCAAGTGAAGGAGAGGAGTATCTGTAGAAAAGTCTTATGATATGCCTTGAAAAAGGGATATAAGAGAGCAACAGCAACAGCCTTGCCACAATATTGTGGGCGGTTTCAGGCGAAAAAGCAAATAGAAGTGGTTTGATGAAAATTCGGAACATTTCCAAAAGTTTGCACAAAGATATAATTATAACGCCGACTAGACAATTTTCCCGGGCGTAATATCTTCAAAAGAGTTGTCAGAGTATATCAACAAAACCCGTTTTAAACTGCGATTTTTCCCACCACTATCCATCGTTGAAGAATTTAGGCGATTCTCAATGAGTTCAGATTCGTCAATAAGTGTTCTATCATCCTCATTATCTGCGTATAAGTCTGATGTGCCAATATTAGGCTCATCTCTGCCTAATAATTTTTCTGATCTGTTTTGATCTTTGTACATCTTCCCCTTTCCTGTTATCAGCCATTCTGCATTGAGTGCAGGAAATTTTACAAGCAATTTCTGAATAAAATCAAAACCCGGTTTATTTCTGCCAGATAAAATATGAGAGAGTCCTGATCTTTGTATTCCCATAATCTCAGATAATCTAGCCGGAGAGAGCTGCTCAACCTCTAAAAATTGCTGTAAACGACCCTTCATAATTGTAAACAATAATAATTACAAATGTAGTAATAAAATTGTTTACAAAGTTATATTGCCTATTGGGTACAACTGTAATCACTAAAACAAGCAGTATTCCGGAATCAAATTAAATATAAGCACTTATGTAAATTCCTACTATTAATCCATTTGTTTAACTATAAATTGATATGAAGAGGTGTAAATAGCTGGTTATAAATTCATTAAAATTCGCTTAGACTGGGAAATTGCAAAAAATACCTAAAAATTACAAAATATTCAGGTTTAAAGAGGTTATAAAACTTTATATGACTTCTATAAATAATTGATAAACAATGTAATAAGCAACCAGATTAAGACTAATAGGCACCATCTATGACGACTTTATACTATTGTCATCAATTAAACTAAATAAATTCCTAAATGGTTACACTATGCTTGAGCTGTGTTTATATAAGTGAACTACAAATGTAAACAAAAAATCAAATTTCCGTTATTTCCCAGTAAACCTAGAATTGTATAGCTTTGCAAAAAATAATTGATTGTGGAGCCTGAAATCAAGATTAAAGACTATACCTATATTTTGCCTGAGGAAAAAATTGCCAAATATCCTCTACCCTCAAGAGATGATTCCAAAATTTTAATTTTTCAAGACAATAAAATTTTTGAGTCAAAATTTTCTAATCTGGCCGACTTTATCCCTTCTGATTCAATGATGGTTTTTAACAATACCAGAGTTGTACCGGCTAGACTCTTTTTTAAAAAAGAGAGCGGAGCTCATTTGGAAATATTTTGCATTGAACCACTCTCTCCTCCTGATTATGCAAGATCTTTTGAGACAACCGGGGAGACAACTTGGCGATGCATTGTCGGCAATAGTAAGAAATGGAAGAGTGACGATGTGAAGTTTGATCACTCAGGAAATTCTCTTCTGGAGTTGTGCAACCTAACTGCAACCAGGGTCTCAATTGATGGTGAAACCTCTGTTGTCAAATTTACCTGGGAGGGTGGTTACTCCTTTGCGCAAATTATGGAGATGTGCGGTAAAGTACCCATCCCTCCTTATCTAAACAGAGAGTCTGAGGAGTCTGATAGGGATAGATACCAAACTCTTTATGCTAAATACAGAGGTTCGGTAGCAGCTCCAACTGCTGGGCTCCATTTTACTAATAGTGTGCTTGAATCTATTGATAAAAAGGGTATTATCAGGGAAGAACTCTCTCTTCATGTAGGTACTGGTACATTCAGACCTGTAAAAAGCGAACTTATTAAAGATCATCCTATGCACTCAGAACCATTTTCTGTCTCTTTGTCTTTTTTAAGAAGTCTGATTGAGTGTATGGAACGGAAAACCATAGTATCAGTCGGGACTACATCTGCGAGAACATTAGAGAGCCTATATTATATAGGTATAAAACTCAACAGAGGTGAGAATGAAGTTAAGGATGTTGAGCAATGGGAACCTTATGGTGCTGATTTTCAATTGTCACCTTTAATGGCTATTAAATCTATATGCGAATGGATGGAGAGAAGGAAGATTGATTCATTTGAGGCAAAAACAAGGATAATTATTGTACCAGGCTATAAATTCAAAATTATTGACGCATTGATTACAAACTTCCATCAGCCGTCAAGCACACTCCTTTTATTAATTGCATCATTTGTAGGCAAATCCTGGAGAGAGATTTACAATTATGCTTTAAATAACAATTTCAGATTTCTAAGTTATGGAGACAGCTCCTTACTTTTCAGAAATCAAACCAAACTCCATTAGTTTATGAGCCCAGCTTGATAGAAGGGGACCGGAACGGGTGATTGAAGGCAGGATATTACCAATCTGCTGACTTGCAATATTTAAATACCTTTTCTCGCCTGTAAGCTTGTACATTTCTATCATTACACCTGCCATAACAGAGTTTGCAGAGGGTTTAATCAGATCAATATTTGACTCTCTTTTAAATGGAACGACAGGAACTTCAGCTCCTTTCTCTGATTTGCTGAACATACCGTTCTCTGGCTTGTAGAAGTTGTCAATTATAAAGTCAAGATATGTTGTGGCTATATCTCTGTACTCTCTCTTTCCTGTAACTTTATACATGGTAACAGCAGCATCGGTAAATCCTGCATAATCAGAGAGGAATCCAAACCGGCATCCATTAGCACAGCAGGTGTATCTCAATAGTCTGCCCTTAGCATTGATATTGTTATTCAGGATATATTCAAAGAGGGTAGAGGCTTCCTCAAGCATCTCTTCATTATCCAATGCAACAGATGCAATTGCAAGTGATTTTGCCAGCTGTGAGTTATATGATGTAATGATTCTGGTGTCTTTAATGTAGCCCCTGTGCTCCTTTCTCCTCTCTTTTAGACTATCTAGTTCCTCTCTGTTTATTATGTGATATGTGTCGCTGTTTCTAACGGGTATCTGCTTTGCATTTATCTCTTTCCGAGTGTCCAAACCCAGTGCAACTGATATCTCCTGATATCGCTCAGGAAACATAATCTGTAACTCTTTTATTGAGCATGAAAAGTAAACAGCAGTTGAAGGATCTTCTGATATTGTTGTATTGCTGAAATAGCCACCTGAATGACTGGACATTTCATTTAAAATGAAGCTGTATGTTTGCATTGCAGTCTCTCTGAATGACTCTTTTCTGAATAGTTCCCATGCGGTTGAGTAAAGTACGATATACTGACTGTTGTCTTCTAAGCTCTTTTCATACAAGGGGTTTGAACATGTATAATCAGCTGCCTGCCTGAAAAACCCACCGTCAATAGGGTCAAATAGAGGAGAAAACTGCAGATCTTCAAGGAGAGAGAGCATGGAATCCTTTATCTCCTTATCTGGAAAGTGCCTTAAATATTCTATAATTGTAATTAAGCTACCGGGATTTGGTGTATATGGTCTCAGATTCTCCAAAAAATCTGAATGAAACATAATATTGTGCCAGTTCTTTACATATTTACGAAGTGTCTCCAATTCATCCCTGGGCTCTTCTGCAATATCTGTTATTACTCCTGACAGTTTTGTCCTGTGCGAGAGCTCATTTGCCAATTTATCCAACAGCTCTCTCTTGGTTAATTTTGCCTGGAGAATTTTATTTATTACATTGATGAACTCTTTTGGATCTGTCTCAGAAGTACAAAGTATCGGCCTTCTGTCCGGCATTATAAAAAGGTTCATTGGCCCGTATGAGTAGTCGTTATTCAATAAGAGCATATCTAACGCGACAAGGAAAGACTCAGGATTATCGTCTTTATCTTCAGCTATGCATATGAAGTTGTCATTGAGTTTTGATGAGACTTCACTGTCTGAGAATAATCTTACTGAGCCCTCTCTGACCTTGACGTTACTCAAGTACCCTATATGCAAAAAAATGAGTTTATCCTCTTTTTTTGCCTTAGACAAAAGATCTGAAGATAGAGTATAGTTCCATTCTATACCCTTTCCGGACAACAACTTAAGATATGGTGAACAAATCTTGGACATTAATTTTTAAATTTGCATAAAAACACTGCTATGAAAAACGAAGCAAGCAACATTCATAAAAGAACCCTTCTGGACCTTTTTGAAGAGTCCGTAGCCAAATACTCAGAGAAACCATTTCTTCTTGAGAAAAAGGATGGTGAATTTCGCCCCACATCATATTCAAAGACTAGATTGCTTGCACAACAATTTGGCGCAGGCCTTTGTTCACTTGGTTTTAAAAAGGGGGAGAATGCTTCAATTCTTGCTGAGGGGTGCAATATGTGGATCATTGGAGAGTTGGCCATATTTTATGCAGGTGGGATAAACGTTCCTCTCTCTGTTAAACTGGAGGAGAGTTCGGACCTTACCTTCAGACTTATCCACGCAGATGTCGTTTTGATAATGGTCTCAGAGAGGCAATTGCCAAAAATAAGGGCCATCAAAGATAAATTGCCGTTGTTAAAAACAGTTATTGTCTTTGATCCCGTAAACCCTCTGGAGAGTGGCGAAGTTAGCTCTGAGAATATCATAGAGGAGGGAAAGAGTTATTTGAAAGACAATTATTCAGATTTTCTTAATATCGGAAAAAGTATAAGAAATGATGATATTGCAACAATTACTTATACATCAGGCACTACCGCAGACCCTAAGGGGGTTGTTTTAACACACAGAAACTATACAGCAAATGTAGAGCAGTCACTGACATGCATGACCATTCCGGAGGGATACAAGAATTTTATCATATTGCCTCTGGATCACTGTTTTGCACACGTAGTCGGTTTTTATATAATGATAGCCAGAGGAGCGATTGTTGCTACAGTACAGCAAGGAAGAACAGCAATGGAGACATTGAAGAATATTCCTCAGAATATTCAGGAGGTCAAGCCAAATATAATATTGTCTGTGCCTGCACTGGCGAAAAGTTTCAGAAAGAACATAGAAAACTCCGTAAAGTCAAAAGGGAAGGCCACATGGAAACTTTACAATTTTGCACTTAAACTAGCCTACATATACAATGGAGAGGGGTGGGACAGAGGCCGGGGATGGAGACTTTTGTTGTATCCCCTTAAGTCGCTCTTTGACAAAATCCTTTTCTCAAAAGTTAGACTGGCAATGGGCGGTGAACTGGATTTCTTTGTAGGAGGAGGAGCCCTTCTGGACAAGGAGCTTCAAAGATTTTATTACGCTATCGGCATCCCTATGTATCAGGGATACGGGCTCTCAGAAGCAACCCCTGTAATCTCCACTAATACTCCAGACAAACATAAACTTGGCTCCTCAGGAATATTGGTAAAGCCATTGGAAATTAGAATATTAGATTCAGAGGGAGTTGAGCTTCCATTAGGAGTGCCAGGTGAAATAGTTGTTAAGGGTGAGAATGTTATGGCGGGTTATTGGAAGAATCAGAAGGCTACAAACGAGACAATCAAAAATGGATGGTTGTACACTGGGGATATGGGATATATGACAAAAGAGGGTTTTTTATATGTTAAAGGCAGGTTCAAAAGTCTTTTGATTGGTTCCGATGGTGAGAAATATGCACCAGAGGAGATTGAGGAGATGCTGGTATCTCAGTCCAGAATCATACAGCAGGTTATGCTCTACAATAACCAGTCCCCCTATACAATAGCTATTATTACTCCTGACCGGGGTGCGGGATTAGATGGGAAGGACTTGGTTAAAGCAGTATGGGATGAAATAGAGAAGTATAAAGGAAGAGGTATCTATGCCGGAATGTTTCCGGAAAGATGGCTTCCGGCTGCATTCATATTTACATCTGAGCCATTTAGTGAACAAAACAGAATGATTAACTCCACTATGAAGATGGTAAGGGGTAAAGTTGAGGAGAGATACAGAGAGGAGATTGCTTTTGCATATACTCCTGATGGTAAGAATATTTATAACAGGTACAATCTGACATGATCTCAATAAAGAGGGCTGTTGCATTTGCGATAATAACGGCTTTTACAATTTTTGCAACACTTCTCTATGCCTGGTTGCCTGAGCCTCAAAACAGAGAGTCGCTCAATTTCTCGGCTAAGCGCGCAGCTGATGATATTAAAGAGATTAGCATTGAGCCTCACTCTCTTGATCATCCAGAGGCCAGAGACAGGGTAAGGGACTATCTTAAAACAAGGCTTGATGAGGCAGGCTTCAGAACTGAAATTGAGTTTTACGATACTATTGGCAATATTTATGCTTATTTACCTCCAGTTGACAATGACTCGCTTAATGGGAGCTATTTGTTGCTTATGGCACATCTTGATTCCAGGCATGCTTATACTGTTAATGGAAAGGTTCACTATTCGCTTGGTGCGGCTGATGACGGGTATGGTCTGGCATCCATTATAGAGCTTGCAGCAAATTCTCTGAAATATCATGAGTACTGGTCTCAGGGTCTTAAGATTTTATTCACTGACGGAGAGGAGAAAAATTTATATGGAATAAAGGCAGCACTGAAGAATAGAGGAGACTTTTTTAAGGATGTAGGATTAATAATCAATATTGAGGCCAGAGGTGTTAAAGGGCCTGCTGTCCTTTTTGAAACATCGCCGGGGAACAGAGAGCTTGTGAAACTTTTTTCTAAAAGTTCCCACCCGTCTGGATATTCACTTTCATCTTTTGTATATGGAATCTTGCCAAATTATACAGATTTCTCTTTGATAAAGGATGATTATCCGGGAATGAATTTCGCTGTTATTGACAATCTTGATTATTATCATACTGAGCTTGACAATTATGAGAATATATCCCTGTCCTCTTTACAGCATTACGGGGTTCAGATTGCTCCAATAATTGAAGAGTACCTTGTAAATTCTAAATACTCAGATAACAAATATTTGTTTGCTAACAGAGACCTTGTCTATTTTACCATACCCTTTGCAGGACTTTTTACATTCTCAAGATGGGGCTATTTTCTTTTGAATATATCGTTTGCTTTTTTGCTTTTGTTTAAAGTTATATGGTTGAGAAAATCCGGTGGACTAAGCATAAATAGACTAGTGCGCACAATGGCAACGATGCTTAGTGTCCTTATTTTAATCTCATTTTTCACATTTGCGCTTTCGTTTATTTTATCATTAATTAACGGAGTTGATTATAAGTTAATTGGGTTAGCACATATCAAATTTGACAACTTGCTGGCCATTCTTGCTTTTGCTGCCACAATCATTTTTATATCAATTGCTTATTCGGTGTTATCTTATAATAGAAGGGTATCATACGTTGAATTTCATATTTCAGCAGAGATACTCTGCATCTTTTTCTCTGGAATATTCCTGATCTTTTCTGGAGAGAATTTTTTCCTGTTTATACCATTTTTATTTTCAATGATTTCCGGACTATTCATAAATTTTAAGTACGGATGGATTGTGTTTGGTGCCTTTCTTTTTATCTCTTTGATGACTGTGCTTCCATTTCTTCACTTAATATATATGGCATTATATTCAGGTGCACTTTTTCTTCCCTTGACTATCTTTTCACTAATATGGTTTATGTTTTTTCCACATATTCATCGGCTTAGCATAAAACTTGCTAAATAGGATTAATATTTAGTAACTTTGTTTAAACTAAAGAGAGCGTAATGACAGAGGATAAGTATTCAGATATTAGACCCTATAACGACCAAGAGTCTGTTGAAGCCCTGGCTAGAATCTCAGAACATCCGGTACTTGAAAAGATATCGGCTTTTCTTTTTCCCGGCAAGGATCCTACGGTTTTAAGAAGCCTCATTGCTTCTGTTGGAGGGGTTTTTGAATTTCAGGCAAAAGTGATGAGAGTGGCCGTGAAAAAAATCCTTGAAGACACCTCAACGAATCTGACTTATTCAGGAATTGATTCACTTGACAAGGGGAAGAGATACCTTTTCATCTCTAACCACAGAGACATTATGCTTGATTCTGCAATACTTCAGATGATACTTTTTGAGACCGGAATGAGTACTTCTGAGATGGCTGTTGGAGACAACCTTATTACAGACCCTCTTTTGGAGGATATTGCTAGGGTAAATAAGATGATTAAGGTTGTAAGGAACACAAATGCACGCGAGATGTATGCCTCCTCAGTACTTCTTTCAGAATATATAAGAAAGAGGGTTGCAAATGAAGAGAGTTCTGTGTGGATTGCCCAGAGAAACGGACGGACTAAGGATGGCGTTGATATGACTGAGCAAGGACTACTTAAGATGCTTGACATGAGTGGCAAAGGGAACTTTGCAGAGGATTTTTCAGAGCTTTCAATAGTACCCGTTTCTGTATCATATGAGTTTGAACCCTGCGATATACTGAAGTCTAAAGAGCTATATATAAGCAGAAGACAAAAGTATATTAAGAGCGAAGGTGAGGATCTTAACAGTATACTTACTGGTATCATGCAGTTTAAAGGAAGCATACACTTCAATTTCTGCAACGTTGTTACTAGTGATGACCTGGCAGATTGTGTTAATATGGAAAAGAATGAGCGCTTTAAAGCTTTGGGTGAAATTATGGATAGCAGGATTAACTCTACTTTTCATCTCTGGCCTAATAACTTTATTGCTTATGACATTCTGAATAAGACTAATAAATACACAGCTAACTATACCCCCTCTGAAAGAGAAAAGTTTGAGAAATACCTTGCTTATAAAACATCTGATTTTGAAGGAAATATGGAGGAGATTAAGGAGATTTTTCTCTCAATTTATGCAAATCCCGTTTCTCATAATGGCTAGTTGCGAACAAAATTGTAATTAATTACTTATAAATTATAATCAAACCCTGCTGTACGCAGGGTTTTTTGTTGAATGTTAGGTATTGTTTAAAGCCAATAAAATTCATAAATTTGCGTAATTTGTACATAGCTTGAAAAAAGTTAAATAAACAGAATTTTTATGGATAAACTGATCTCTGTAGAGGAGGCCGCTTCCAAGGTTAAAAGCGGGATGACATTAATAATAGGGGGATTTCTTACAAACGGAGGCCCTAACAAAATTATGGATATTCTGGCTGAATCTGATCTTAAGGATTTGACAATAATTGCAAATGATGCCGCATACCCCGATAAGGGACTTGGAAAGCTTATAGCTAAAAAAATGGTTAAAAAGATCATAACATCATACATTGGTTCAAATTCAGCGGCAATAGACCAGATGAATGCAGGAGAACTTATTGTTGAATTCTCTCCTCAGGGAACATTAATAGAAAGAATCAGGGCATATGGCGCAGGACTTGGTGGAGTCCTGACTCCTACCGGTCTAGGAACGGTAGTACAAGATGGTAAGCAACTGGTTGAAGTTGAAGGGAAAAAATATATTCTTGAGAGACCATTGAAGGGGGATATTTCGTTTATAGGTGCCTCAATGGCTGATATGTCGGGTAATCTCTACTATAAGGGGACAACCAGAAACTTCAATCCTATTGTGGCTATGGCTTCTGAAATGGTAATAGCAGAGACGGAGGAGGTTGTTCCTACCGGTACCTTTGAACCGGAAAATGTCCATACGCCGGCAATTCTTGTAGACAAAATTTGTAATATCAAAAAATAATAAATTATGGTTAAGAGTGCAATGATAAGAGTGCGTATGAGTTCTCATGATGCGCACTATGGTGGCAATCTGGTTGACGGAGCAAAGATGCTGCAACTTTTCGGAGATGTAGCCACAGAACTTCTCATCTTAAGAGATGGTGACGAGGGTTTATTCAAGGCTTATGACAATGTTGAATTTCTTGCACCTGTTTATGCCGGTGATTACATTGAGGCTACTGGTGAGATTGTCTCAGAGGGAAACACATCCAGAAAAATGAATTTTGTTGCAAAAAAAGTTATCGTTCCAAGAGCTGATATTTCACCTTCAGCTGCAGATATACTTGCAGAACCAATAATTGTTTGCAAAGCCAGTGGTACCTGTGTAACTCCAAAGCAGTGTCAAAGAAATAACAAATAATTAATACAGACATGGATAAACTTATTATTACAGCTGCCATATGTGGCGCAGAGGTGTTAAAAGAGCACAATCCGGCTGTTCCATATACAGTTGAAGAGTGTGTAAGAGAGGCTAAAAGTGCGTATGATGCAGGTGCCTCTATAATCCATCTGCACGTCAGGTATGATGATGGGACACCAACTCAGGATAAAAACAGATTCAAAGAGGTAATGGACGCCATTTATAAGGTTTGTCCAGATGTGATAATCCAGCCATCAACCGGGGGTGCTGTAGGTATGACAGATGATGAGAGGCTTCAGCCTACTGAATTAAATCCGGAAATGGCTACCCTTGACTGCGGGACTCTTAATTTCGGCGGAGATGAGGTATTTATGAATACTGAGAATACCATAAAGTATTTTGGTCAGAGAATGATTGAAAGGGGTATAAAGCCAGAACTTGAGGTTTTTGACAAAAGTATGATTGACATGGCGTTGAGGCTTCATAAGAAGGGCTTCATACAAAAACCTATGCATTTTGATTTTGTAATGGGTGTCAATGGAGGAATCAGCGGTGAGTTAAGAGATTTCGTGTTCCTAAGAGGCTCTATTCCACATGATGCTACCTATACAGTTGCAGGAATTGGCCGATTTGAATTCCCTCTTGCGGCAGCAGCAATTATTGATGGTGGCCATGTAAGAGTTGGATTTGAGGATAATGTGTTTATATCCAAAGGAGTTCTTGCCAAATCAAACGGAGAACTAGTAGAGAAGGTCGTAAGAATGGCAAAAGAGCTGGGAAGAGATATTGCAACCCCGGCTGAGGCACGTGAAATACTAGGCCTTAAACCAAGATAATTATTGAATCTAAACAACAAATCATATGAAAAAAGGTAATAAATACGGTGTACACAGAGTAATTGAACCTAAGGGTGTTCTTCCACAACCGGCAAATAAGATTGACAACAATATGGATGAGATCTATGACAATGAGATTCTCATAGATGTTCAAACTCTTAATATTGATTCTGCGAGCTTCACTCAAATTGAAGAACAGGCTGGAGGTGATAAGGCGAAAATTGCAGAAATAATGCTTGGAATTGTAGAGAAACAGGGTAAGCACAGAAATCCGGTTACAGGATCTGGCGGTATGTTGCTTGGTACTGTGGAGAAGATTGGTGATGCATTAATAGGCAAAACAGATCTTAAGGTAGGTGATAAAATTGCAACTCTTGTCTCCCTCTCTTTGACTCCTCTAAGAATTGACAAAATAAAAGATATTCGTCCTGATATTGATCAGGTTGATATTGATGGTAAGGCAATTCTGTTTGAAAGCGGAATCTATGCAAAGATTCCTGATGATATGCCTGCAAATTTAGCGCTCTCTGCATTAGACGTGGCCGGAGCACCCGCTCAGACTGCAAAGCTGGTTAAACCCGGTGACACAGTACTGATTATTGGAGCCGGAGGAAAGTCTGGTATGCTTTGTTGTTATGAGGCCAAGAAGAGAGCCGGCGTAACAGGTAAGGTAATTGGACTATGCCATAGCGAGAGGAGTACAAAAAGGCTTATGGATTTAGGCTTCTGTGACCATGTTTTCTCTGCTGATGCAACTCAACCTGTACCGGTACTTGAGAAGATAGAGGAACTTACAGGCGGAGCAATGTGCGATGTAACAATAAATAACGTTAATATTACAGATACAGAAATGACTAGTATCCTGTGCACAAAAGATACAGGATTGGTATATTTCTTCTCAATGGCAACAAGCTTTACCAAAGCCGCTCTTGGTGCTGAAGGTGTCGGAAGTGATGTGACAATGATCGTGGGTAATGGGTACACTAGAGGTCATGCGGAGATTACTCTTCAACTCCTCAGAGAGTCTGATAAGCTAAGAAAAGTATTTGAAGAACTATACGCATAAAACAGTAGATGAAAAAAGGGTGCAGATATGGTACGCACAGGGTGTTAGAGCCGGCAGGAACATTGCCTCAGCCGGCCTATCGTCTTGACAACTCAATGAGTGTGTATGACAATGAGGTATTGATTGAGGTTTCAACTTTAAATATTGACTCAGCGTCATATACTCAAATAAAGAAGGCTTGCGGCGGTGACGCCTCAAAAATGGAGCAAATGATTTTGTCAATTGTAAGTGAAAGGGGAAAAATGCAGAACCCTGTCACAGGTTCCGGAGGTATGTTGATAGGAACAGTAAAGGAGATTGGATCTGCATTCCCATCAAACAGACTAAAGGTAGGTGACAAAATTGCAACTCTTGTCTCTCTTTCGCTGACTCCTCTTAAGATAAAACAGATAAAAAAATTGACACCTGATTCAGATCAGATTGATGTTGAGGCAGAGGCCATTCTCTTTGAGAGCGGTCTCTTTGCCGTTTTGCCTGACGACATTCCTGAAAAACTGGCCCTAGCTGTTCTTGATGTAGCAGGTGCTCCTGCTCAGGTTGACAGACTTGTTACAGAGGGAGATATTGTCTGCATATTGGGTGGAGGTGGAAAGTCTGGAATACTTTGCTGCTATCAGGCTATGCAGAATGCAGGATCTTCAGGCAAGGTGATAGTGGTGGAATATTCAAAAGAGAACGCAAAGAGAATAGAGGATCTTGGACTAGCAACCGATGTAATTGTAGCAGATGCTACAAATGTAATGGATGTGTATAACAAGGTAATGGCAATTACAGGTGGAAGGGGATGCGATGTAACTGTAAATAATGTCAATGTTCCCTCAACAGAGATGACCTCTATTTTAATTACTAAGGGACAGGGAAGCGTTTACTTTTTCTCAATGGCTACAAGCTTTACAAAGGCGGCGCTTGGTGCCGAAGGCGTTGGGAAGGATATTAATCTTATTGTTGGAAACGGTTTCGCTAAAGGGCATGCAAACTTAACTCTTAACATTATAAGAGAGTCTAAACCAATAAGAGAGTTATTTGAAAAACTTTATATTTAATAATATGGCAGAAAGCAGAAGGAAAACGTTATTTCCGGAGGTTACCGACGAACAGTGGAATGACTGGAAATGGCAAGTAAAAAATAGAGTAGAGACCCTTGATGATCTCAAAAAAATTATTCCTCTTACAAAAGAGGAGGAGGAGGGTGTTAGCAAATCTCTTCAGACACTGAGAATGGCTATTACTCCATATTACCTGACTTTGATTGATCCGGACAACCCGAATGACCCGGTAAGAAAACAGGCCATTCCTACAGGCTCGGAAACTCATATATCTCCGGTTGACCTGCTGGATCCTCTTCATGAAGATGAGGACTCACCTGTAAAAGGATTGACACACAGATACCCTGACAGAGTTCTGTTACTTATAACAGACATGTGCTCAATGTACTGCAGACACTGTACAAGAAGAAGATTTGCAGGGCAAAAGGATGATGAAGCCCCTGCCGATTATATCCAAAAGGCCATTGACTACATAGCCGCCACTCCACAAGTGAGAGATGTATTGCTATCCGGGGGAGATGCACTTATGGTATCTGATGCAAAACTTGAATCCATTATTAAACGATTGAGGGCAATTCCTCATGTTGAGATTATTCGTATAGGTTCACGTGTTCCTGTAGTTTGCCCTCAGCGGATTACTGTCAATCTGGTTGATATGCTAAAGCAGTATCATCCAATTTGGCTTAACACTCACTTCAACCATCCGAATGAAATAACTCCTGAATCAATTGCTGCTTGTGAGAGAATGGCAAACGCAGGAATACCCCTGGGAAATCAATCTGTGCTGTTGAGAGGAGTAAACGATTGTGTCAATATAATGAAGAGACTTGTTCATGGGTTGGTGAAAATGAGGGTTAGACCTTACTATATTTACCAGTGTGACCTATCTATGGGACTTGAGCACTTTAGAACACCAGTCTCTAAAGGGATTGAGATAATTGAGGGGCTGAGAGGTCACACTTCCGGGTATGCAGTACCGACATTTGTTGTTGATGCACCCGGAGGAGGAGGTAAGACTCCTGTCATGCCTACCTACATAATTTCGCAATCACCCGGGAAGATAATACTCAGAAATTTTGAGGGTGTAATTACGACTTACTCAGAACCTGAAGAGTATAAAAATAATTGTGAATGTGATGATTGCAAGGCAAATATACCTGCCGATGGGGTTGCTTCACTACATAAAGGAGATAGATTATCCATTGAACCTGCCCATTTACTAAGAAAAGAGAGGTCTCACAATAATTAAGGATATGCCTTTTGTTCAGGAGATTATGAGCTACAGAAGCATCTCTGTGGTTGGTCTCGGAAAAAACACCGGAAAAACCGAGTGTCTTAACTACATTCTTAACCGTCTTCCTGCGGAGGGATATACAGTAGCTGTTAGCTCCGCCGGAATAGACGGTGAAGGTGTAGATCAGGTTACAGGTACTTCAAAACCGGAAATTTTTCTAAGGGAGGGAACTCTCTTTGCCACCAGCGAAAAGCACTACAGAGAGCGCCAGTTAATCTCAGAACTTCTGGAGATATCTAACAGAAAGACTTCGCTTGGAAGAGTTGTCACAGCAAGGGCTATTACAGGTGGAAAGAGTCAACTCTCTGGTCATCCCACCACTCAATCTCTAAAAAGGTGGATTGAGAGAGCATCTAAAATTTACGGAGCTAATCTTACAATTATAGACGGAGCTCTTTCCAGAGTAAGTATAGCCTCACCAGCTGTAACAGAAGCTCTTCTCCTAGCAACAGGAGCAGCACTCTCTGCAAATATTGATAATCTGGTATTCAGAACATCACATATGGTCTCCCTCATAAAACTGGAAAAAACCACTTTATTGAATGATTGTGGATCAATACCGGAAAGGGGCATTTGGGGAGTAAACTCTGAAGGAGAACTTTACTCAATTGTTGAAGGGGGGGTATTCTCCTTCTCTTCAATACATCCTCAAGCCATTGAGGGTGCAAGTGCTGTTTTTATTTCAGGAGCACTTACCGACAGGTTTCTTAATCATATTAGGTCACTTTGTCTTGATAATGATATTGAGCTTATTATAAGAGACTTTACAAAAGCATTTATTTCCCCTCAGGTATTTTCGTCATTTCAACGGGCCGGAGGGAAGATTAAAGTGCTTGACAAAAGCAGGTTAATTGCTGTTTGTGCCAATCCTGTATCCCCTGAGGGTTACATTCTGGATTCAAAGAGATTGTGTAATAAATTATCGGAAACACTTGATCTTCCGGTTTACGATATTAGAAGAATAAATGATGAAGCTTAGGAGTTATTTTGAAATGCCATGCGGGATGAGAGAGGTGTTTGCATCTTTGCAACTCTCATCTCCTCTCTCTGGTCATCTTTTGCTAGAAAGGGAGATGCCTGTAGCTTCATATAAAATAGCATTGCTTTACAGGCAGCTTGAAGATGCTGTAAATGCTCTGAGAGACAATAATATTTGTAATAGAGCTGAGATTGCAAAGAGCGTACTTACTGGGCTGAGAGATATTCGAAACACGCTGTCATCAATATCTGCCGGCAAAGTCCCTGACGACATAGAGCTTTATGAGATCAAGAATCTTGCTATGATTTCTGAAAGAGTAAGACCTATTCTTAAAGAAATATCACAATCTCTCCCGGGACTTCCTGTTTTGGAACCTGTTGTAGATTTGTTGGATCCGGAATCTTTCAGAGTTCCATCATTCTATATTTATGACTCTTATGACTCCAGACTTTCAGAAATAAGAAGAGAGATTAAAGCCTCTTCAGCCTTTTCCGAAGAGTTGTACAGTCAATGTGCCTTAATTGAAGATGAAGTAAGAAGAGATCTTTCTGTCAGATTAATACCATTTGTTAATGATCTAAATGATGCGATGCACTCTCTGGCAGAGGCGGATATTTTGCTTGCAAAGGCCAACTTATTCATAAAGTGGCATTTAGTCATACCTGAAATTTCAGAAAAAGAGACAAGCTATACTGAAATGTTCAATCCGGAGATATCTGAATTACTTGGACATAAAGGGATGGTTTATCAGCCAGTAAGCTTAATGATAAGAAAAGGAACTCCTACATTACTTGTGGGAGCAAATATGGGAGGGAAGAGTGTAACATTAAGAACACTAGCTTTATCACAGTTAATGTTTCAATTTGGTCTTGGAGTGCCTGCACAATGTGCAGAGGTTATTCCAATTCATCAGATTCATTTTTTAAGCGGTGATTACCAAGATATTAAAAAGGGGCTCTCTTCATTCGCCGCTGAAATGAGGCAAATAGACAAACTATTAAGAGACTCCGAAAAGAGCAGCTCAATACTGGCTTTGCTTGACGAACCGGCAAAAACCACTAACCCATATGAGGGAAGAGCCCTTGTGGAATCTCTTTTATCAATACTAAAGGAGAGAGGAATATTGTCCATTACGGCTACTCACTATAACGCAGATCCAGAGGGGTGTGTAAAATTGAGAGTTAAGGGAATGGAGAACGGTGTGATGAACTACCAGATTGTTTGTGCAGATGGAGGCGAGGCTCCAAGGGAGGCGATAAATATTGCAAAATCACTTGGTATTGATGAGAGGTGGTTAAACGAGGCTGTTAGGCTGATGGAGAATAAATACAACAATATTTAAATCAAGATATGCAGAGTAAATTAGGATTAGACTTTAAAAAAGTGGATTATGCCAGAGAGTTGGCAGGTAAAATTGCCACTGAGGTCCAGGCTTTTGCTGAGAAATACTCAACTGTAGCAGTTGAAAGAACTCTATGCAGGCTGGTTGGTATTGACGGTGTGGATGAGAATATGGTGCCACTTCCAAATGTTTTGGTTGACCATATAAAGGAGAGAGGACTACTTGGAGAGGGAGCACTCTTCTTCATAGGGAATGCAATTTTATCTGAAAAGTTAACTCCACAGGAGATAGCAGAGAGGGTTTCCATGGGTTCATTGGACATAACAAAGCTTCCGATAGCATCTGAGAGTGAGATATCATCAGCTTTAAAACCAGTTGTAGAGGAGAGCATTAAGAAAATTGTTGACAGAAGAGAGAGGAGAGAGGCTTATTTGAAAAATCTTGGAGAGGGCCCCAGACCATATCTCTACGTTATTGTTGCAACCGGCAATATCTATGAAGATGTAGTCCAGGCTGAGGCTGCCGCAAGGCAAGGGGCAGATATTATTGCTGTAATAAGAACAACTGGACAATCCCTTCTGGATTATGTCCCATATGGAGCCACTACAGAGGGTTTCGGAGGTACCTTTGCAACTCAGGAGAACTTCAGAATCATGCGGTCTGCTCTGGATAAAACAGGAGAGGAGCTTGGTCGGTATATTAGATTATGTAATTACTGTTCTGGACTTTGTATGCCTGAAATAGCTGCAATGGGTGCTTTTGAAGGGCTTGATGTAATGCTGAATGATGCTCTCTACGGGATTTTATTCAGAGACATCAATATGCAAAGAACATTGGTTGACCAGTTTTTCTCCAGGGTTATAAATGGTTTTGCGGGTGTAATAATTAATACAGGAGAGGATAACTATCTTACAACAGCAGACGCTTTTGATGAAGCTCATACTGTACTTGCATCTGATTTTATCAATGAGCAGCTGGCTCTTATTGCAGGATTGCCTCAAAGCCAAATGGGGCTTGGGCACGCTTTTGAGATGAATCCTGATCTTGAAAATGGTTTTATATTTGAACTTGCTCAGGCACAGATGACTAGAGAAATATTCCCCGATGCTCCGCTGAAATATATGCCCCCTACAAAATTCATGACAGGAAATATATTCAGAGGCCATATTCAGGATGCACTTTTTAATATGATTGGGATATGGACCGGTCAGGGTATTCAGCTACTTGGTATGCCCACAGAGGCTATTCATACCCCTTTTATGTCGGACAGATATCTATCTATTGAGAATGCTAAATATATATTCAGCAACATGAGAAAAATAGGAGATGAAATGGAATTCAAGGAAGGGGGGATTGCCAGACAAAGAGCTGCAGAAGTTATTGACTCGGCAATTCTGTTGCTTGAAAATATTGATAAGGAGGGACTCTTTTCTGCACTTGAAAAGGGGATTTTTGGTAATGTAAAGAGACCCAGAAATGGTGGAAAAGGGCTGGAGGGGGTCGTGGAGAAGGGGATTAATTATATGAATCCATTTGTTAATATAATGATGGGAGGTAAATAATATGAGTGGCGGACTATATTCTATGCAATCAAAAGAATTTGATAAAACACTAGATCTTAAGAGTGTTAAGCCATATGGAGACACAATGAACGATGGGAAGGTGCAGTTAAGTTTCACACTTCCTGTGCCTGTTGGAGATGAAGCAATTGAGGCAGCTAAGCAACTCATTAAGAAAATGGGTTTAGAGAATCCACAAGTTGTATTCTATAAAGAACTTACTTCAGGTTACACCTTCTTTAACTGCTATGGCAGCTGCGTTCATACAGTGGACTATACATCTATATATGTTCCAAAAGTAGAGTCTGGAGTGATGGATATGCATCAGACGGATGAGTATATTAAAGAGAACGTTGGAAGGCCGTTGATTGTAGTTGGTGCAAGTACCGGAACAGATGCTCATACAGTTGGAATTGATGCTATTATGAATATGAAGGGTTATGCAGGGCATTACGGATTGGAGAGATATGAGATGATTGAGGCATTTAACCTGGGTTCTCAGGTACCAAATGAGGAGTTTATAGCTAAGGCTCTTGAATTGAAAGCAGATGCCTTGCTAGTTTCACAGACTGTTACACAGAAAGATGTTCATGTTAAGAATTTGGTTGAATTGGTTGAGCTGTTAGAAGCAGAGGGTTTAAGAGATAAGGTGATCTTAGTTTGCGGAGGTCCACGAATTTCTCATGAACTGGCAAAAGAGTTAGGATATGATGCAGGCTTTGGAATGAACAGCTATGCAGACGATGTTGCCTCTTATATTGCGCAAGAGTATGTTAAGAGAGTTTCTAATATGAATTTATAATTATCAAAATATTACTTATGGATAAGAATCAGATAAGGGAGGTTATTGCCAAAAGGGCTGCCCTTGAGCTAAAGGACGGAGATGTGGTTAACCTTGGTATTGGTTTGCCAACGCTTATTCCAAACTATCTTCCTGAAGGTATCAATGTTACGCTTCAGTCTGAAAATGGCCTTTTGGGAATGGGCCCAGAGCCAGCTCCGGGTGAAGAGGACAGCAACTATACAAATGCAGGAGGAGGACATATCACCTATTTTCCAGGGGCATCCGCCTTTGACAGCTCTCTGTCATTCTCAATTATAAGAGGCGGGCATGTTGATGTAACATTTCTGGGAGCTTTGGAGGCAGATGAAGAGGGCAACCTTGCAAACTGGATGATTCCCGGGAAAAAGACACCTGGTATGGGTGGAGCTATGGATCTTATAGTTGGAGCCAAAAGAGTGATTTTGGCAATGGAGCATACCGCTAAAGGTTCACATAAAATATTAAAAAGATGCAACCTCCCGCTTACTGCTGCAGGCCAGGTGAATATGATAATTACAGAGATGGGGGTAATGGATATTACAGCTGAAGGAATAGTATTAAGAGAGATACACCCTGAATTTACTGTAGATCAAGTTCAGGAGGCCACAGGAGCAAAGCTTATTATACCGGACAATTTATTAAAAATGAGACTGTAATATGAAAAAAGTTTACATTGTAGCAGCTAAAAGAACTGCCATAGGGAAATTTATGGGCTCTCTCTCGCCGTTTAATCCTGGAGAGCTTGGTGCTATTGTCATCAAAGAGATTATAAAGGAGACGGGTATATCGCCTGATAAAATTGATTCTGTTATTGCCGGAAATATTCTATCAGCAGGCCAGTTGCAAGGTGTAGCTAGACAGGCTGCAATTAAAGGCGGAATTCCTCAAGAGGTTCCCGCGTACTCTCTCAATATGGTTTGCGGTTCTGGAATGAAGTCTGTAATGAATGCATATGCTGAAATACTATCTGGTGCTGCTGAAGTAATTATTGCCGGAGGAACTGAATCAATGTCAAATGCCGGCTTTGTAATGAGCGGTAATTTGAGAACAGGTAACAAAATGGGTAACATTCAGGCTGTTGACCATATGGTAGCCGACGGACTTACAGATGCTTTCAATAATTACCATATGGGTATAACAGCAGAGAATATTGCTTCTAAGTTTGGAATTACAAGAGAGGATCAGGATAAGTTTGCTTACTCTTCTCAGAGAAAAGCTATAGAGGCGGTTGATGCAGGTAAATTTGACAAAGAGATTGTTCCTGTTGAGATTGTTTCAAAGAGGGAGAGCACAATATTCTCCAGAGATGAATTCCCTAACAGAACCACCTCTCCTGAAAAGCTAGCAGGATTGAAGCCTGCATTTAAAAAGGATGGAACTGTAACAGCCGGAAATGCATCAGGTGTTAACGATGGAGCCTCATTTGTTATGGTAGCGTCGGAAGATGCTGTAAACAAGTATGGACTTAAACCTCTGGCCGAAATAATTGCTTGTGGCCAGGGTGGGGTAGATCCTCAAATAATGGGAATGGGTCCTGTTCCTGCTATTAGAAGTGCTCTGAAAAATGCTGGTATGAAGCTTTCAGAAATGGATCTGGTTGAACTTAATGAAGCTTTTGCAGCGCAATCGCTAGGTGTTATCCATGAACTTATTGAGGAGCATGGAGTGAGCAGGGAGTGGATTGATAAGGTTACTAATATAAATGGCGGAGCTATTGCCTTGGGTCACCCGATAGGAGCATCAGGAAACAGAATAATCGTTTCTCTTATACACTCTTTAATGGCCGAAAATAAACAAGTCGGTCTTGCATCACTTTGCATAGGAGGGGGAATGGGGACAGCCATCATTGTGAAAAGAGCTTAAATTTTAATCTTAGACAGAATGAAAAGGGTTATTTTCATCTGCCTGGGAAATATCTGTAGATCTACTGCTGCTGAGGCAATCTTTAATAAGATGATTTCAGAGGCAGGAGATATTCGTTTTCCTAAAGCAGATTCTGCAGGTTTACATGATTACCACAGCGGGGAGAAGGCTGATGTAAGAATGAGACGACATGGAGCCAAACGGGGGTACGACCTTACCTCTTGTTCCAGAAAAATTACAATTAACGATTTCGCAAACTTTGATCTTATTGTTGCAATGGACAGAGATGTTCAGAGGTCTCTTACAAAAATTGCTCCAGATGGCAGATCAAGAGAGAAAATAAGATTGTTTACGGATTTTTGTACTAATGCTATGTATGATGAAGTTCCAGATCCCTATTATGGTGGAGATGAGGGATTTGAATTGGTGCTGGATATTCTTGAGGATGGGATGGGTAAACTAATTGACTCTTTGATCAAGGTCGGCTCTTGATTTTGAAGTTATTACAAGATATACCCCTGTAAAAATCAAGATGGCGGAGAGTGGTTTTGTCCAATTCAAAACATCTTGTCCAATAACAATTGCAATGGTAGAAGCAATCAGAGGCTGTACATAATTAAACATACTTACTGTTGTAGGTCTTAGCAATTTAAGAGAGAAAGCAACCAAAAGATAGGCTGCAAATGTGCCCATAAATAGAGCGTAGGCTAGTTGAAACCACTCCTGAGAGGAGGAACCGTTGTTTATCCCCAGTTTGTTCCATGTTAATGGCAGGGCGATTATTGCTCCGTACATAAAGGTCCATTTCATAACATGCACGGGAGAGTGTTTTGCCATAAATGGTCTGATAATAACGAGGTATAGACCATATACAAAGCAACTTATTAAAACCACAAGGTTCCCCTTTAGGGTTCCACTTTGATCAAAATGTCCGTATTGTGCTGTATAAAGTATTATGGCAGCCCCTGACATTCCAACAATTACACCTACTGACTTCTTAAGTGAAATAGGCTCTTTGATAATTATAGCCGCAAAGACCATTGTGATAATTGGGGTTATCGTAATAATCAGGGATGCGTCAACTGGTGAAGTCATAGATAGGCCGGCTAGAAAAGAGAGTTGATTTGCCGCAGTACCCATCAGTCCTGCAAGAATAAGTATCAGGTGCTCTTTAAAAGTGAATTTACCCCCTTCATCCTTAACAAAGAGACCTAGAATGTATAGGGTGATAAAGGCAAATGTTATTCTGTATTGAGAGAGACCAAACGGGTCAATCCACTCTGGGGTTAATTCTCTTGACACCGGCATATTGATGGCAAATAGAACATTTGCCGCCATAATTAATAAAACACCTTTAAACTTTGGAGGCAGAGATTTTCTACTCATTTCTCAGCCCCTTTTTAACAGCAAGTTCGTTTTGATGCCTTACAATTTCTGCAGCTCTCTCAAGCGCAAGCTGTATATGCGGAAATATATTCTCTTTCCCAACCTCATCTGCAAAACCAGATTTTATCAGTGTTTGTAGTACCGAATCGCTAACACCTGAGAGTATCAACTGAATCCTCTCTTTTTTTGATCTTTTCCAAAGATTCCTAAGATTATTTAATCCAGTTGAGTCCACAAATGGAACTTTCCTCATTCTTATAACTCTGGCCTTTACTATGTGGTGAGATGCTGTATCAATCTCATCAAGTTTGTTTGCAAGACCAAAGAAGAAAGGCCCGTCAATCTCATATACCTCAACTCCTCTGGGAATGTCTAATATCTCCACATCTGATGTGTATTCACTACGTTCAGTTGCAGGCAGGAAATTATTATCAATCTGGGTAATACTTGAACTCTCAGAAACTCTTTTTACAAATAGAATGATTGCGAGCAAAACACCAACCTCAATTGCAACAGTAAGATCAATTATAACAGTCAGGAAAAAAGTGAGTAGCAGAACTGCTACATCTGCCCTGTGTCCTTTAAGGAGGTATTTGAATGTTCTCCACTCACTCATGTTGTATGCAACAATAATAAGAATTGCTGCTAATACTGAAAGTGGAATATAAACTGCGTAAGGCATTAAAAAGAGGAAAATCAAGAGAAGGACAATAGCATGGATTATACCTGCAACCGGAGTTTTCCCTCCATTGTTTATATTTGCCATTGTTCTGGCTATTGCTCCTGTAGATGGGATACCTCCAAAAAAAGGAGTAACTATATTTGCAATCCCTTGGCCAATAAGCTCTGTATTTGAATCATGTCTTTTTCCGGTCACTCCGTCTGCCACCATAGCAGCCAACAGAGATTCTATAGCGCAGAGCAATGCAATTGTGAAGGCTGGCTGAAACAGCATTTTAACAGCTTCAAAATCAATTTTAGGGGCCTCTGGTCTTGGAATTGGTATTCCTCCTGCCAGTTCAGGAAATTTGCTCCCAATAGTAGCAAAATCCACACCGCCAAATTTACTAAGTAACAGAGCAGTAATGGTTCCTGCAAAAATTGCAATCAGAGATCCAGGTACTTTAGATGTTACTTTTGGCCAGAAAACAATAATAAGCAGGCTGAATATTCCAAGTCCCGCCTCCCAGAGATTTATTGTGGATAGATTTTTAAAATAAGATATCCATTTTGGAATAAACTCTGATGGAACCTCTTCAATTTGAAGGCCTAAAATATCTTTTATCTGAGTTGAGAAAATAACAAGAGCTATTCCGCTTGTAAAACCAACAACAATTGGATAGGGTATAAATTTTATAATATTGCCAAGTTTAAAAACACCCATTGCAACAAGCATAATCCCGGCTAAAACAGTGGCGATAATCAACCCAGATACCCCATATTGAGAGACGATACCAAAAACAATCACTATAAAAGCACCTGTAGGACCTCCAATCAGAAAATTTGAGCCTCCAAAAAGAGACATAAGAAGGCCGGCTACAATTGCGGTTATAAGACCCTGCTGTGGTGTAACACCTGAGGCAATACCAAATGCTATTGCCAAAGGGAGGGCAACTATACCCACAATTATACCTGCTATAAGATCTGATGTAAAAGTCTTCTTGTCGTAAGCACCTTTACGGAAAAGGGAGAAAAATTTCGGCCGGAAGGTCGAAGCAAAATTTAAATCCATTGCACCGTGAAATTTGTAAGAGGGTGCAAATTTATGAAATAAAAGCTAGTATCCAACTAAAAAAGAGATTCGGCAGAGCGGATGATCTCTTTTAAATCACGGTCGTTATTTAATATTAGCGATGGCTTTAAAAAGTGTATACGGTTCTCTTTTTTAAACCGCTTCTCTCCGCCTCCTGTAATATTTAGCATAAGCAATGAATCTTTGCCGGCTTTTCCAGACTCTATGCTCTTCATCATTCCTGCCAGGGCGACTCCGGCTGCCGGGTGAATATCAATTCCCTCAATCTCCTCAAAAGTTCTGCAAGCAGCCTCCAGCTCCATATTGTCCACAATTTCAATGTCTCCTCCGGTATCCTTCAGAGCGTCGTATAGCCCTCCAGGAATAGAGTAGGGTGGTCTCCTGTTAGATAGCACTTTTGCCTTGATTTTTAATGCCTTCTCCCTCTCCAGATTGTCGTCAAAAGGCAGTAGTGCTCGGCTCCCTGCTCTCCATGCATCATACATAGGAGTGAATGGGTAGTTTTGAGAAGGTAAAAGGACCATTTTTCTATCACCGTATCTTCCATCTTCAATTAGCCTCAGATTTGCCTCCCATGCTGCAATTGTACCTGTTCCGCTACCAATTGACTGGAAGTAATATTCCGGAATTTCTCCAATTGCAGATGCTGCGGATAGGACTGTTGTTCCCATACCATCACGTCTGGCAACATTTTTTGCACCACCCTCTTCGTAAAACATCTCAGACATGCAAATTTTTGCTGCAAGATCTATCGCATCAAAGTAGTCACTTCCTCTTGGAGTTGATATAAGCTTTACACAAGATGCAATCTCAGAGCTAAACCATAGAGCATCGCAATTTTCTTCAGGTACAACCAAGAGAAGTGGAATGTCATTATCCGAACAAACCTTTGCAAATGCCCTTGCTGTATTACCTGCTGAAGCAACAACCATTACGCCTTTTTGTGCAGACCCCATTCTTCCGCATACAGAGTAAGCCTCGGTCTCCTTGAATGAGCATGTGCTCATTCTTGCCCCCCTCTCTGGCCAGTAGCCATTGAAGGTAACCCATAAATTTGATAGTCCAAGAGACTCTCCGAGCATATTTGCTTTATATGTTATAGGAGAAGAGGATCCTCCAAGTTCTCTGCAGATTGGCAACCAGTCGGCAAATCTGTAAAAACCAGATTTCTCATCTTTAAAATTCGGCTGCTTTACTTCATAGATACTCCTTATAAGAGATGGCTTTTCATAAAACGGGTCTGTAAGTAGCCATCCACTATCCTCAAATACTCTTCCTGTTGAGCAATTGCTTAATTTATAACTTGTCATGAACTATTTAGTAACTCTTTTATACGCCCACCAATACCAAGCTCCAATAAACAGAGCCCCTCCGACAAGATTACCCAATGTTACAGGAATCAGGTTATCGGTAAATGCGTTCATTATTGATAGATTATTTAGAATATCAGATGAGACTTCCAGCTCATTTGCCGCTTTCATGGCAAAGGATGAACTGCTTTTTGCCATAAGGCCGGCTGAAAGATAATACATGTTTGCCACAGAGTGTTCATACCCGGATGCGATAAAAAGCCATATTGGGAAGAATATAGCCAGTACTTTGCCTGCAATATCTTTTGCTGCATAAGACATCCATACAGCAAGACATACCAGCAGATTGCATAAAATTCCGGATGTGAAGGCCTGAGTAAAGGAGAGTGACGTCTTGGTGGAGGCTACCTTTATTGTGTATGCACCCAGCAAACCCTCTGAATAGTCAAGTTGCCCCGACATGTAGATCAGAAGGGCTATGAAAACAGATCCGATCAGGTTTCCAAGCCAAACCAGCGAAAGATTCCCCAGATACTTGCTCCATTTTACTTTTCCTGCTAGTAGTGCTACAGAGATTAAGTTATTACCAGTAAAGAGCTCTGCACCGGCAACAACCACTAAAATAAGCCCGGTAGGGAATATCAGCCCTGCCAGATACTTTGCTAAACCAATATCCTCAATATTATGAGATATTATATTGCTCCCAACTGAGGCGAGAGCAATAAATACTCCCGCCATAAAGGAGAGGAGCATAGTTCGCTCAAAGGGAAATGAGGCCTTCTTAACGCCGGCATCTTCTGCAAAATCAACTATCTCAGGAGGTGTTAAAAAATTATTGCCCATTGTCATGAGATAGTGAATCAATATTTTCTGCCATTTTGTGAAGAACCTTAACGAAGCTTATAAGCTCCTCCCTTGGAATCTCTTTGATTATCTTATCTGTTGACTCAAGAGCTATCTTGGTTATTGCCTCTTTCACCTCAACAGCTTTTTCAGTAAGATGGATTATTTTTTGTCTTCTGTCTGATTCACCTGCAACTCTAATCACCAATCCCTTCTTCTCTAGTGCATCAATTAACTTGGTTACCGAGTTTTTGTCTTTGAGGATAATGTCGGCAATCTCCTGCTGAGACATAGTGCCTTCATCCCAAAGCGTGTCCATTACAAGAAACTGCTCTGCTGTCAAGTTGAATCCATGTTCTGCAAATATTGAGTTCATAAACTGCTTGAATTTGCAATGGACTAGATTCAGGAAAACACCAACTTGTTTGTTCAGAATCATCACAAAATGATATTTGTACTATTTATACAAATATAGCGATTTAAAATTTATGATTTATACTCATCCCAGCTCTTTATCTGTATCTGCTCCACAGACATAGCTGAGAAGGATCTGATGAAAGCTGTTGCTAATCTGGCATTTGTTATCAACGGAATATTAAGGTCAGTTGCAGTTCTCCTTATTCTGTATCCATTATCCAACTCCTCACGGGTTAAATTTTTTGGGATGTTAATTACAAAATCAACCTCTTTAGCATGAAGAAGATCCATCGCCTGAGGCTTCATTCCCGTTTCGCTGGGCCAAAAGACATGAGTTGAGTCAATTCCATTATCTTTCAGAAACTTATGTGTTCCTCCTGTGGCATATAGGTTGAACCCCTTCTCTAGAAGTAATCTGCATGCCATCAACATCTCAACTTTCTGTTTCGCATCTCCTGTAGACAACAGAATGCCCTTTTTTGGTAACTTATAACCAACGGAAAGCATCGCCTTTAGTATTGCTTCATTTGTATCATCCCCAATACATCCTACTTCACCTGTTGATGCCATATCCACTCCAAGTACAGGATCTGCCTTCTGAAGTCTTGTAAAAGAAAATTGAGATGCTTTGATCCCAACATAATCTAGGTCAAAGGCACTTTTACTCGGAGCTTCAACTTTCTCACCAATCATCACCCTAGTAGCCAATTCAATAAAATTTATTTTCAAAACTTTAGATACAAAAGGAAAACTTCTTGAAGCTCTTAAATTACACTCAATTACCTTGATGTCATTCTCCTTTGCCAGGAATTGAATATTGAATGGACCGGAAATCTCAAGCTCCTGAGCTATTTTGCGTGCTATTCTCTTAATTCTTCTGGCTGTCTCAACATATAGCTTTTGAGGCGGAAACTGTATAGTAGCATCGCCTGAGTGCACTCCTGCAAATTCTATATGTTCTGATATTGCATATGCTTTTACCTCCCCATTCTGAGCAACTGCATCAAATTCAATCTCTTTTGCATTTTGTATGAACTCAGAGACCACAACAGGATGCTTCTTTGAGACATTGGCTGCAAGCTTAAGAAACTCTTCAAGCTCAGAATCGTTTGAGCACACATTCATAGCCGCACCTGAGAGAACATATGAGGGTCTAACCAAAACCGGATATCCTACCTGTGAAACAAACTCATGTACATCCTCTAATGTTGAAAGCTCTTTCCATCTTGGTTGATCAATCTGTAATCTGTCTAACATTGATGAAAACTTGTGCCTGTCCTCTGCATTGTCAATACTTTTGGCTGATGTGCCAAGAATTTTTACATCGCTTTTATCAAGTCTGAGGGCAAGATTGTTTGGAATTTGTCCTCCAACCGATACAATTACTCCTCCGGGGTTCTCCAGTTCGTAAATATCCATAACCCTCTCATAGGTAAGCTCATCAAAATAGAGCCTGTCGCACATGTCATAATCTGTAGAGACAGTTTCCGGGTTGTAGTTTATCATCACACCCCTCCATCCCTGTTTCCTTATTGTATCAAGTGCGTTAACGCTGCACCAGTCAAATTCTACAGAGCTGCCAATTCTGTATGCTCCAGAGCCAAGTACAATAATTGATTTTCTGTCTCCAAGGTATTTAACATCATTATGTGTTCCGTTGTATGTCAGATAAAGGTAGTTGGTAACTGCAGGAAACTCTGCAGCAAGAGTGTCAATCTGTTTTACAACGGGTACTATTCCCATCTCTTTTCTCAGAGCTCTTACTTTTGCAGATGCGTCATCCACATCAATTATATCCTTATAAAGCAATCTTCCTATCTGGAAATCCGAAAATCCCTGTTGTTTTGCCAGTTTTAGCAAATCTGAAGAGAGGGATTCTATATCGTTAAATTCTGCCAATTCAACAGATGTCTTGTGGATATTATACAATTTGTCAAGAAACCATCTGTCAATTTTTGTAAGTTCATGGATCTCGTCAACTGTGTAACCCTTTTTAAATGCTTTAGAGATTACAAAAATCCTATTGTCAGTAGGCTCCCTCAAGGATTTATCAATATCAGGAACTGTTATCTCTCTGTTGGCCACAAAACCGTGTGCACCTTGTCCAATCATCCTTAAACCTTTTTGGATAGCCTCCTCAAAGGTTCGGCCTATTGCCATTACCTCGCCTACACTCTTCATGCTTGAGCCTATCTCTCTGGACACACCCTGAAACTTTGAGAGATCCCATCTTGGAATTTTGCAGACAATATAGTCCAGAGCGGGTTCAAAGAATGCTGGTGTACTCTTTGTTACAGAATTTTTCAGATCAAACAGGCCATATCCCAAACCCAATTTGGCTGCAACAAAGGCAAGTGGATAGCCTGTTGCTTTTGATGCCAATGCAGAGGACCTGCTAAGTCTTGCATTTACTTCAATAACTCTGTAATCTTCAGAAAGTGGATCAAATGCATACTGTACATTGCACTCCCCAACAATTCCAATATGTCTGACAATTTTTATTGCGAGTTCTCTTAGAAGATGATACTCGCTGTTAGTAAGGGTTTGTGACGGGGCTACCACTATACTCTCTCCTGTATGAATTCCCAGCGGGTCAAAGTTCTCCATATTGCATACAGTAATGCAATTGTCAAATCTGTCTCTTACCACTTCGTACTCAATCTCCTTCCATCCTTTAAGGGACTTTTCAACTAAAACCTGAGGAGAGTAGGAGAATGCCTTTTCACATAGTGAGTCAAGTTCATCTTCATCATTGCAAAAGCCACTTCCAAGTCCACCAAGTGCGTATGCTGCTCTTATTATAACCGGATAGCCCAGCTCCTCAGCCGCCTTTCTTGCACTTTCCTTATCCTCAACAGCTTTACTTTTAATGGTTTTGACGTCAATCTGATCAAGCTTTTTCACAAAAAGCTCTCTGTCTTCAGTGTCCATTATTGCCTGTACTGGTGTACCAAGCACTTTTAGATTGTATCTCTCCAGAATTCCGCTCCTGTAAAGCTCCACTCCGCAATTTAAAGCAGTTTGCCCTCCAAATGCAAGCAGTATCCCCTGAGGTCTCTCCTTTTTAATCACCTCCTCTACAAAATGAGGTGTAACAGGCAGGAAGTAAATTTTATCTGCAACACCTTCAGAGGTCTGAACAGTTGCAATATTTGGATTAATGAGAATTGTCTCAATGCCCTCCTCCCTAAGTGCTTTAAGAGCCTGTGAACCTGAATAGTCAAACTCTCCGGCTTCACCTATCTTGAGAGCTCCGGATCCAAGTATAAGTGCCTTTTTTATAGTGGTGTCAATCATTCTAAAGAAGTTTTATAAAATCATCAAAAAGGAATTCTGTATCAGTAGGTCCGCTTGAGGCCTCCGGATGAAACTGGCATGAGAAGAATGGTTTGTATTTATGCTTAATTCCCTCGTTAGTTCCATCATTCATATTAACAAAGAGAGGTTCCCAATCCTTTCCCAGCGTTGCGTCATTTACTGCGTAGCCGTGATTCTGAGACGTAATGAAGCATCTGTTGGTCCCGGCCATTCTTACGGGCTGATTATGGCTTCTGTGGCCATATTTCAATTTGAAAACAGATGCTCCTGCTGCTTTTGAGAGAAGCTGATTTCCCATACATATACCAAATATTGGTTTGTCATTATTTAATGCACTTTTTATGTTTTCCACAGCCTCGTCGCAAAAGTTAGGGTCTCCGGGTCCATTTGAGATAAAAAGTCCATCGTAATCAATTTTGGAGAAGTCATAATTCCATGGGACTCTGATTACTTCAACACCTCTGCTGATAAAGCATCTTATAATGTTATGTTTAACACCACAGTCCACCAGCAGAACCCTCTTTTTCCCCTCAGCTGTACCATATCTTAGTACCTCTTTACAGCTGACTATATCCACTTGGTTATATCTGTTCGGATCCTCAATTTTTTCTAATTTCGCCCCGGAGGGAACGATTTTACCAAGCATGGATCCCTTCTCTCTCAATATTTTGGTGAGTTCCCTTGTATCAACACCAAAAATTCCGGGCACTTTGCTCTCCTTAAGCCATTCATCAAGGCTTTTTGAGGCATTCCAGTGGCTGTAATTAAATGAATAATCAGAAATAATCAATCCTCTGACATGAATTTTTTCTGACTCATAAAATGATGAAAGACTATTTGTTACAGAATCTGCAGGCACTCCGTAATTCCCAACCAGGGGGAAGGTTACACAGAGTATCTGACCAGAATAGGAGGGGTCTGTGAGACTCTCCGGATAACCCACCATAGCAGTAGAAAAAACGACCTCACCATCAATGGCTTGGTCGTTTCCAAATGAGTAACCGGAAAACTCTGTTCCATCCTCAAGAACGAGTGTTGCGGGTTTGTATTTGTGCATCTCTTTTTCTAAAAAATCTTTTAATAAATTCCTGCAAAGTTATGTATTAATATTCAAAAAATACCATATACAATTACATTGCTCTGGCAAAAACAGACCACAACTGAGCTTTAAGATCTTTCCAGCGTTGCATCGTTGAAAGTGCATAATCGTGAGTACGCCTGGTTAGAAGCTGTTTTGCCTCATCACTCTTTCCTGCCTTAATTAACTCAGTGGCCTCAAATTCGTCAGATGGGGCGGTCCTGAACATATCATCTTCAAATCTTGCAATTTCCGGCTCAAGAATCCCCCTTGTTTTATCCCAGTTGATTGTAGCGATTCTGTTAGTCTCCCTGTAAGCCCATATCGCAGCATCTTCACGGTATCTGTGCTGACCGCAAACATAAAATGAGCTTGGTAGAGATATTGTACCAGAGTATATTGGAATTCTTGGACTCTGCGCAGGATTGTCAAAAGAGAAGTATGCAACTCCTCCAACCTCATCCGGCAGCCAATCTCTTAGTTGAATAATATGTGAATAGGAACACTGAATAACAGCAATTCCTCTTACTCTTTCCGTAACACCTGGTTTTACAGAGTTCAAAAGAGCTCTCATCTCATTACTCATGAAATTTGATACTGGCTTTATAGTATCTTTGTATTCGTTTCCTTTTGAATCTCTTCTGGTTATCTCCGCAACTAAATTTTTTGTCTGATCCCACTCTGTCCCCTCATATGTCTCCCTATAGAAAGACATCACATCTCTAACTGAAATCTTTTTATCAGGTTTTACAGAGAAAGGTAACTCCTCTGCATCATATTTCAAGTTAAGTGATGGCGCTACTGAGTTAAGAACGAAGTACTCTCTTATTGAGAATGGCTTTCTTCCGTTATTGATTTTCCAAAATTTAAACTCCTCTTTTCCATCCCATAAGCCCAGCTTTTTACATCTCTCTTTAATATCATTGCTATACATGAAAAAATCCGGGTCATTAAAGTTTACATTGGATATTCTGGGAATATTTGCAGATATACCTACGTGGTCATCCGGAATTCTTTGAGCAACCCATATGGCAGATGGCTTGCCGGGACCTGATCCGAATATCTCCAGTTGCCACACCTCTTTTTTATCTGCTATAGTAAGGCACTCTCCAGAATCTCCGTAACCGTATGTTTCAGCAAGTTTGCCAATTAGCTTAATTGCATCTCTGGCTGTGCTACATCTTTGTAATGCAATTCTCTGCAACTCCTCAATCAAAAAAAGCCCACTTTTGTTTACCAAAAGATCCCTCCCGGTAATTGTGGTCTCTCCCATAGCAAGTTGCTTCTCGTTCATGCAGGGGTAAGCAGTATTAAGGTAGGCATAGGTCTCCTCAACAGCCGGTATCCGACCCTTCTCAACTACATTTCTTGTATCCCAAGGCTCTTCGTTATGGAGGACTCCCCAAAAAACAGGCTCACTCTCTCCCGGTTTAAATTTTTTCCTGGCAGTCATCTCCACCCAGGTACGGTAGTTGGAGTCACAAGTATGAGCAGTCATTACAGAGCCGTCTGTGCTTGCCTTTTTTCCTACCATTATGGAGGTGCAACTCTCAGAAAAATTTTCATCATCAGGATCAACCGGGATCCATTGAGTCTGTGCAGATGAGACTAACGTAAAAAATAGCCCCAGCAACAAAAGGGAAATTCTCTTCATATTCATAGTTCTGGTGTTAATTGTTGTATATGCAAAAATAACATTATCTTTACCAAATCCAACACCATTACTATGTTTAGATTATTTCTGGCATTCTTAACAGTGCTAATCTCCTTTGTATCTTCTGCAGAGGACAGGCGTGTATTTGTAATACCCGTAAAAGGGGAGATATCAAAGGCAACTGAGCGTACTCTTAGCAAAGGTCTTAAACAGGCAACAGAGAGGGAGGCTGATTTTGTTATTATACATTTAAACACTTATGGAGGTGCAGTAGCTTCCGCAGACAGTATGAGGAGTGCTTTGCTTAAATTTGGGAAACCAGTAGCAGCCTTCATTGATAATCAAGCAGTCTCAGCAGGAGCGCTGATTAGCATTGCGTGCGACTCTATATATATGACAACCGGTAGCACAATTGGGGCAGCAACTGTTGTAAATCAGTCAGGAGAACCTATGCCGGACAAATACCAATCTTTTATGAGGGCGATGATGAGATCTACTGCTCAGGCAAATGGCCGTGATCCATTAATTGCAGAGGCAATGGTTGATCCATCTATAGTTGTTCCCGGAATTGCCGACGATAGTCTAAAGGTTCTTAGTTTTACAATGGAGGAGGCCATTGCCAACGGTTATTGTGAAGGGTCAGCTTCAACTATTTACGGGGTTGCAACTATGCTCGTAAATGGAGAGAATTATACTGTTGAAGAGATGAAGATTTCGTCACTTGACAAGCTGATCTCTTTTCTTCTTTCGCCCATGCTGCAGGGACTTTTACTAATGGCAATCATAGGTGGTCTCTATTTTGAACTCCAGAGTCCGGGAATCGGATTTCCTTCTGCAGCAGCCGTAATTGCCGCTCTACTCTATTTTGCCCCTCTCTACCTTGAGGGACTTGCCGAAAATTGGGAGATAATCCTGTTTATTGTCGGTGTTTTGTTAATCCTTGCAGAGATATTTGTAATACCAGGATTTGGAATAGCCGGTATCTCAGGAATATTGGCTACTGTTGTCTCTCTGGTATTTGCAATGATTGACAATAATCTCTTCTATTTTGATGGGAGAGTTGATTTTATCGTGATTATTAAACCTTTGTCTATTGTTCTGTTATCTGGATTCTCCTCCCTCGTACTGTCAATTTGGCTCGCTGGAAGATTGTATCCCGGCAAGAGCTTTTCGTATCTCTCGCTTAAAACAAGTCTTGAGTCTAATACAGGATTCGTAGGAGTTGAAGACAAACTTCAAACATTAATTGGTAAGAGGGCAATAGCGACAAGCAGCCTGAGGCCATCCGGAAAAGTTGAAATAGATGGGAGATGGTATGAAGCTACTCTTGAATATGGAATGGCAGATAAAGGTGATGAATTAGTTGTTACTAAAGCCGAGGGCGGAAGAGTTTATTGCGAACGTCTTCCTCAATGAGTTCAAGTAGCTTGTCAATAGCCTCATTTTCAGGAACTGCTCTGTAAACAGCAGTTTTTCCTCTGTAAATACTAACTCGGTTTTTACCTTCACCGACATAGCCATAGTCTGCGTCAGCCATTTCGCCGGGTCCGTTAACGACGCAACCCATTACAGCAATGTTGTACCCCTTGAGATGAGCTGTCCTTCTTTTAACCTCCTCAAAAACCGGCTCAAGATTGAAAAGAGTTCTTCCGCAACCGGGACATGCGATATACTCCGGTTTAGAAAAGACTCTTCTGCTTGCCTGAAGCAGATCATCCCTGAATACAGAGACCTTTTCCACATCGGCAGGAGCTCCATTTATTGAGACTTCAAATATTACATCGTCAATAATTTTGTCAAGCAGCAGAGGACCAAGATCACAACTCGCTTTAAGAATAAAATTATCCCAGCAATCTTCGTTGTAGGATGCCTTTATTACTCTATCTCTTTGTTCTCCAGTATTTGATCTCTTCTCTTTAAGATAATTGGCAATAAACCTGGCTACCGGGATCTCATTTTCAGGATCCTCTGTAAGAGAAACTCTCAGAGTGTCTCCAATGCCTTGACTAAGCAGTGCTGCAAGGCCAACGGATGATTTAACGCGTCCGGACTGTCCGTTCCCAGCCTCAGTTACCCCTAGATGAAGAGGATAAAATATACCTCTTTGCTTAAATTCATTATAAAGTAATCTGTACGCCTCAGTCATTACCAAAGTATTGCTGGCCTTAAGTGAGATGACTATTTGGTCAAAATCAAACTCCTCAGCCATTTTAATCCACTCTAAAGCAGATTGCATCATACCCACAGGGGAGTCTCCGTACTTGTCTATTATTCTCTCTCCTAAAGATCCGTGGTTTACTCCTATTCTCAAAGCAACGCCTCTTCTTTTACATACCGTAATTAATTCATGGAATTTTATTCTTGCCGTTTCAAAGTCCCTGGCAAAATTTCCAGGGTTTATCCTGACCTTATCAACAACTTCTGCTGCAGCAATAGCCACATCAGCTGTAAAATGGACATCTGCTGAGAGTGGGGTAGTAATTCCATTATCCATAAGACGCCTTTTAATCACTCTCAGTGCCTCTACCTCTTTCATTCCTTGCGAGGTTAGTCTAATTAGCTGTGCACCAGCTTTTGACAGACGAAGACATTGATTGTAAGAAGAGTCAATATCCTGGGTTGAAGTATTGCACATTGTCTGTACAACAATTGGTGAAGCTCCTCCAATATGAAGATCTCCTATTTTAACAACTATATGTCTCATTTTGATTTGATATGAAAGAAGAGCGAAGCACTTAATATCAAGTGATTTGGATAAGAGTATTGTGGTCTTGTAACTCCGCCTTTTCTTGGATCATTCAGATAAGTTAAAGAATAATTGTAATTTGCCTCCAGATGTAGCTCAAAAGGTTTTAATACAAATGCAAGGCCTCCCCCTCCGATTATTCCGAATTCAAGCCTGTTGTCTCCATCTTCATATGGCAGGCAATTTGGCTCTATTCGTTTGCCTCTGTATCCTCCATATGCTCCAAGATTCAGAAGTAGTCTCATTTTCCAAAAATCAATGTGGAATTGAGATACCAGAGGAACTCTATACATTTGAGAGACCAGCCTCTCGCCACCCACTTCGTAGCCGGTCTCCATCAGAGACAAACCTGTCTGAAGTCCAAAATAGGGTGAGGAGCCCCAGATATCATGATAGTAGGTATATAGCAGAGAGAAATTTTTAAAAGTCTTTACAGATCTGTGTTCAAGTGGAGGATCAAAATAGACCCCTGAAATGTTATAACCGTAACTTACCCCTGCCATGTGTAATTTATTCTGGGCCTGAATCTCTCCAGATAATACCAGAGAAAATATTGTTATAACTGATATTATTACTTTTTTCATCTGAAAATTTCTTTTAGATCAATACCCTGAGACAACTCCATACCCTCTTTAAGATCAAAGATCTCAGTGCCGGAAGGAAGTTTGTATAGCCTAACCATCTCAGGTTGTCGTCTCTCTTTCAGTAGCCCTGAATCAAGGATTCCGTTTCCATTTGTGTCTTTGAATACCCTTATAGAGTATTTCCCGGGTTCAAGGTATGGAAAATCAAGGATTGCGTCAGATGTTATTCTGTATGATCTGAATACCTTATCACGAGCCTGATTAATTAGTTCAACCACATAGGAACCACCATCAGATCCCTTAATTTCAAGATCTATTCTCCCAAGTTTATCGCTTTTTGGAAGCATAATCTTAATTGCTGTTGAATCATTGTAATTGCCTGAGATATCGGTAAAAGCTCTGCTATCAACAGATAAGATGTAGTCATAACCCTGCTGTAGTCTGTTTTCAGGCAATACAGTATATCGTCTCAACTCCAGAGTATCAGCCTTTAGTTTAAACTTTTCAGAAGCCTCTTGTCCTTTTGGAGTAAGCGAAATGAGTTTTATGCTGTCAATTAATATTGACTCAATGGGTGCCGGAAATTCAAGTTTGAAACCCTCTTTTTCAACTAAGGCCGGATTGGCGTCAAGTTTTATCTCTAAAATATTTGGTCTGCTATCTTTTTTACGCTCTTTTTCACGTTGCTCTTGTTGCCTTGATTTTCTTGGGATCAGAAACCTGAAATTTTCTCTTGTCATTACAAGATTTTCCAAAGAATCTGTTTTAAGATACTTAATTGAAAAATTTAATGTATCCGGAACTCTTTTAGTGTCTCCCTTAATCCAAATGGTAAGACTATCTCTTGTGATATTGAATTTCTTGATAATCTGATTAGAGTCTATCTCATTAAAACCTAAAGAATCAATTACAGCATTGTGGGCATTAAATTTTATGTAACACTCTCTTTCTGACAGTCTTTCATACTCTTTGACAAATTGTCTTGAAGCCTCTTCTCTAAATAGATAGAGTCTGAAATCGCTCTTTCTGGCAAGAGATGCAGTTGTATCTTTTGGATCTACATAAGCAAGTTCCGCCATCCCTCTCTTCATTATCTTAGAGGGTGTAAACAGAGTGTCTAAAAATGCGAGTTTTTCATTTTCTGGATTATAAATATTATTTCCGTTTTCATCTGAAAAGGCTATGACTCTATATGGCACAGGTTTTAAATTTGTAATAACAAAATGGCCCCATTTATCACTTTTAGAAATTGCTGATGGCAATTGGTTATAAAGGGAAGAGTCAGAATGATTTTCGTAAAAGGCAAGAGTTATACCAGGAAGGGGTAGCAGAGTGGCCGCATCAACAATATCTGCTGTAGAGATTAATGAATCAATACTATCTCCGGTTGAGAATACATATCTGTACGGATAGAATGCATTACCTTCGTTATTGTCAACAATTGAATTATTAAAAGAGACAGAGTATGTTGTATTGTGATTGAGAGAGTCTCTGAATTGGACAATCACGCTCTTTCCACGAACCTTTGCTTCAACTCTTCTTGCCTGAGGAGGAGATACAACAATATTTTTTTCAGCCTCTTTCAAGACTATAAATTCGTTGAATTTCAACTCAATTTTCTCTCCCTTTAATGGAAAGAAGACCCTGTTTGAATCAGGGGTGACTTTGACCAGAACAGGTGCCAGAGTATCTTTCACACCACCGGAGGGTGGTGCAGTTGTATTTGCACAGGATTGAAACAGATTAATTAAACCAATGGAAATTAAAATGATAATTAAAGTATATGTTTGTCTAAATTGGTTCATAAGCATCAGTTACTGATTATCCTTAATTTCTGTGCGGGCAACACTCATAACACCTTTAACTGAAGACATTTGCTTCATAAGTTTTTCAAGATCTTCAACACTGTGTACATAAAGATCAATATATCCCTCAAATATTCCATCATGGGTCTCTATGAATATTTTTCTGATATTGACACTAAGAACTAATGTAATATATTGTGTAAGTTCATTAACTATCCCAAGTCTGTCAATACCTCTCATATTTATTCTTGCAAGAAAAGAGAGGACTGTGTGCTTACTCCATTTAGCCTTTACAATTCTTTCTCCATCCCTTGAAGCCATGTGTATGGCTTCAGGACAGCTGTTTTTGTGAACTATTACAACGTCGTTATCATCAATAAACCCAATAACTTTATCACCGGGGATAGGCCGGCAACATACAGCTACCTGATATGACAGGGTCTTCTCCACTGGGTTTTCCTTTAGCAGAAAATCCTTTTTAATATCTATTTTTGAAGCTCTTTTCTCTTCCTGTACTTTCTGTATTTCAACAGGGTCATCAGAAAGCTCCTCCTCGCCCTGCCAATCCCATTTACCCTCGGAGTCTCCTCCTGTAATTTTTGAAAACTGAAGACTCCAATATCTGACAAATTTACTTGTTGTGTTCTTTTTTAATACTTTTGATAAGTCTGCCAGATCTATAAGGTTGGCTCCAATTTTACTAAAAAGTTCCTCTCTGTTGTTGAGCTTGTAATTTTCTGAGAGTTTCCTGTAAACTCTGGACATTGGTCTTATACCCATTGACTTAAGTCTTTCATCTAAAATCTCTTGACCCCTCTTCTGAGAGTCTTTAATTTCTGACTTAAGCGCATCAAGAATGAAGCTTTTTGCCTTTGGGGTTTTAATAAATTCCAGCCAATCTCTTTGTGGTCTCTGGGACTCAGCTGTAATTATCTCTATCTGATCCCCGTTCCTCAGTTCATATGTAAGCGGAACCAGTTTAAAGTTTGCCTTTGCAGCGATAGCTTTATTTCCAACCTCAGTATGGATTGCGTAGGCGAAATCTAAAGCTGTCGCACCTTTTGGCAGAGATCTTGACTCACCTTTTGGCGTAAAAACATAGATTTCAGAGGAGAGTAGCCCGGTATGGAACTTATCAAGAAATTCAAGGGCATTAACATCGGGATTTTCTAATACCTCTCTTACCATATTAAGCCATTTGTCCATCTCTCCCTCTGAGGGAGAGCTTCCTTTGTAGCTCCAGTGAGCAGCTACACCTCTCTCAGCCAGATCATCCATTCTGGAGGTCCTGATCTGAATCTCTACCCAGTTGCCTTGAGGGGCCATTACTGTACAATGGAGAGCCTCATATCCATTAATCTTAGGAGTGCTGACCCAGTCTCTGATTCTATCTGTTTTTGAGAGGTATAGCTCAGTTATTAGTGAATAGATGTGCCAACATTGAATTCTCTCAGGTTGGTCGGGCTTTGCGTCAAAAATAATTCTGACGGCATAAAGGTCATAAATCTGTTCAAACGGAATAGACTTCGCATTCATCTTTCTCCAGATGGAGTAGGGGCTTTTGGTTCTTTTTGAAACAGTGAACTTGTAACCGGCTTTATTTAAACTTTCGGATATAGGTTCCATAAAACTGTCCATAGCACAGCCTCTCTCAGCAACCGTTTGTGAAATTTTTGCCTGTATGCTCTCGTACTCTGCAGGCAGAGTATGCATTAGCCATATATTCTCCAACTCAGATTTAATGCTGTACAGACCAAGACGATGAGCAAGAGGTATAAAAATATACATCGTCTCACTGAGAATTTTGGACTGCTTATGCTCAGGCATAAACTCAATAGTCCTCATATTATGTAGTCTGTCAGCGAGTTTTATCAGAATAACCCTGACATCATCATTTAGAGTCAGCAGAATACGTTTAAAGTTCTCTGCCTGACTACTTGTGCCACTATCAAAAGCACTTTTAATTTTTGTTAATCCATCAACCAGAGATGCGATTTTAGCACCAAAAAGTCTCTCAATATCATCTGTATTGTATTCTGTATCCTCAACTACATCATGCAGAAGGGCAGCCACAATAGATTTGTATCCCAGACCAATCTCTTTTACCACTATCTTGGATACAGCAATGGGATGAAGGATATATGGCTCTCCGGAGCGTCTTCTTACTCCATTATGTGCAGCCTTTGCAAACTCAAAGGCTTTGAGAACAATCTCAAATTCAGCTTGATTAGCACACCTTTTTAAGCTTGCTAGCTTTAATTCCTCAAATTCGCTCTCAATAAGCTCGTTATCCTTATCGGTAAACATATTTTTATTAATAAAGTAAGTCTCTTTTACCGTTTTTAATCAGTGAAAGTTTAGATGCAACATCCTCTCTTTTTTTCTCATCCTTTATATATGAAAGTTCTCTTTCAATAAGTTCATAGCCTGCTTTTTTAGTCTCAGCAGATGAGTAATCCTCCAAATACTCAGCCAGAGTGAGCATTGCATTTGGGGTACAAAATCTTCCAATAAAACCAGGTATGGCATACTCCATAAAATGTTCGCCTGTTCTTCCTACTCTGTAGCAAGATGTACAAAAACTAGGTATAAATCCTTTTGTGAGCAGCCATTCTATTACTTGATCAAGCTCCCTTCTGTCACCTACTTCAAATTGTTCTCTGTCAAGCTCCTGATTTTTTCCTCTCTCCTCTTGATAACCCCCAATTTCCAGTCTGGTTCCGGCATCTATCTGTGATACTCCAAATTCAATAACCGCATCCCTAACCTCTGCACTCTCTCTTGCCGTCATTATGAGGCCTGTGTAAGGCACAGCAAGACGCAATATTGCAACAAGTTGCTTAAACTGATCATCGGTAACCTGATAAGGGAGGTGCAGGTCAAGTCCGTAAGCAGGTTTAACACGAGGAAAGCTTATTGTATGGGGACCCACTCCATATCTGTCTTGTAAATGGTGAGAGTGTTCAACCAGTCCCAGTACCTCAAATCTCCAGTCATATAATCCAAAAAGAGCTCCGATTCCAACATCATCATGCCCCCCTTCAAACGCCCTGTCCATTGCATTCAACCTCCACATATAGTCGCTTTTGACTCCGGGTGCAGGGTGAAATTTTTTATATGTCTCTTTATGGTAAGTCTCCTGAAATACCTGGAATGTCCCTATGCCGGCCTCCTTAACCGTCCTGAAGCCCTCAATTGTCATAGGAGCTGCATTTATGTTCACCCGTCTTATCTCGCCATTACCAACCTTCACGTTGTAGCATGTCTTTACAGTTTGTGCTATATATTCAGGTGTGTACTTTGGATGTTCGCCATATACAAGAATTAATCTTTTGTGTCCCTCTTTCTCAAGCTGGGCAACCTCAGCAACTAACTCCTGGTCTGTAAGAGTCCTTCTGACTGCTCTTGAAAGAGAACTTCTGAATCCACAATACTGGCAGTTATTTATGCAATAATTACCAATGTAAAGCGGTGCAAATAGTACAATTCTGTTTCCATAAATTGATTTTTTCAGATCTCTTGCAGTCTGATAAAGTTCCTCTAGCATTTCAGGAGACTTTATTGCCAAAAGCTCTGCTGTCTCTTCAACACTCAGAGCCTGTTTAGATCTGCTTTTCTGAAATATATCGCGAATCTTTACCGGATTCTCTTTTGTGTTATTTATAAGATTGTGCAGTTTTTCATCATTAATGAAATCAACAGCATCCTTTGTAAGTTCAAGGTTCATTTTCATTTTGAATATTGTATTTATCTACATTTTGATATGCGTGCGAAAGCTCCGCACCAAATAGAATAATTGTCCAGCTTATGTTCATCCAAACCAGAAACAGAGGAATTGCAGCGAAGACTCCGTAAACTGCATTAAGGCCTGAAACCAGAATTTGAGTCTCAAGATAGAGAAACTGTACAGATACAAATGCGAGGGAGACAACAAGTGATGAATTGAATGCTGCGGCAAACTTAACTTTTACATTTGGGATAAAGTAGTACATTACAGAAAAGACTAGTGCAACAATTCCGTAAAATGTAAGCCATGTGAATATTGAAGTAATGGGGATAATTCTGTCAATTTGAAGCCCTACGGATTTTAATGTATTTGTATAGATCAGAGCGAGAGAGAGAAAAATTAAAATAATCAGGGGAGAGACTAAAAGCAGGAGAGGGTAGTATAGAGCTCTTTTGGCAATAGACCTCCTGTCCTCAACCTTCCAGATATCATTGAATGATTTCTCAATACTAAGCATAAGCCATATAACGGTCCAAAGAAGGAATATGAAGCTTATTATTCCAAAGAATCCATTTTCAGCAGAGTCAAGAATATTATTGGCAAAATGTAGGATGTACTCAATTATCTCTTCATTTTCAGCAAAGTAAGTAAGAAGAAGAACCTCTAAATTTTTTGCAAGACCGAAACCCTTTGTTACAGTAAACATAATTGCAACAAACGGTACGACAGACATCGCAGAGAAGAAACTTAAGTTGACAGCCTGTAAACCCACCTTGTCGTTAGAAAATCCTTTAATAGTTATTATAAAGACCTTAAGATAGCGTATCATCCGTGCTCTCATGATGCTGAGCTCAGAAAGATCAAGCCTCCAGATGTCGTTTATAAGAAACTTCAGGACTCTCTGATAGGTATGCTGTATCTCCTTATATCTCTTCAATTCAGTTTATTCATAAATTTAACGGGGTCAATAATAAATCTGGTATGCCTTCCGCTGCCTATCTCTCCTTTATCATCATAGGCAGTGACTTTGAAATCAAGTCTTCTTCCGTCAATTTCAACTAATTCAGCCTCTGCGTAAACAGAAGATCCAACGGGTGTCGCTCTTAAGTGCTTAATCATCAACTCTATGCCAACTGTATCCTGATTATCCGGCAACATACTTTTAGCCAAAAGATGCGCACTTTTCTCCATAAGCGCAACCATTGCCGGAGTAGAAAATACATCCAAGAGACCGGACCCTAATGCAGCTGCACTGTCTGAGCTCTCCACAATTTTATCAACTCTTAAACTCTTTCCTCTCTCCATCTACAAAATGTTTTTTGCTATCAAACTAAATCCCTCCATTTTAGAAATATCAGGAGCACCCATTAATTCTACGGGCTCTGCTATCTTAGTCCATGTCATCTTTTCAGCAAAAGAGAGTAGTGACTTCAATCCGCCTCCATTCCAACTGTAAGATCCAAAAAGGGCATAATTCTTATCCTTAGGGTTTATTACAGTCAGTTCATGGCAAAGATGTTCCATCATAGGGTGCATACCTGCATTATAGGCACATGATCCCAGGATTACGCTTTTATACCTCCAGATATCACTTAAAATAAAAGAGGCATGCGTTTTTGAAACATCATACACCCTAATGTTTTTCACACCACTCTCTGCTATGAGCCTGGCTGCATAGTCTGCCATTCTCTCGGTATTTCCATACATAGATGCAAATGCAATCACTACCCCCTCTTCTGATTCATGTTTACTCCATTTGTCATAAAGTCCAATCGCTTTTCCAGGGTTCTCTCTCCATATAGGGCCGTGAGAAGGGCAAATTATCTTGATATCAATATCCTTTAACTTGACAAAAGCCTTTTGAACCATATTGCTATATTTACCGACAATGTTAGAGTAGTATCTCCTCATCTCGTCCTCAAAGCGTTCAAAATTAATCTCATCATCAAATATCCCACCGTCCAGTGTTCCGAAGCTACCGAATGCATCGCATGAGAATAGTACACTATCAGTTGTATCAAAGGTCATCATAGTTTCCGGCCAGTGAACCCAGGGGGTAATATGAAATGAAAGTTTGTGATATCCCAGATCTAGCACCTCTCCCTCTTTGACCTCTATAAAATTCTCAGGTGATATTCCGAAATAGGCTTCAAGCATTTTAAAAGCCTTTATATTTGAGACAATCTTAAGATCGGGATAAAATTTCATCAAAATACCTATCATACTAGAGTGATCTGGCTCCATATGATTGACTATCAGGTAATCAAGTTCTCTTCCTTTTAGCTGATCTGAAATTTCGTTCAAATAATCCTCTTTGGATCCAAACTCAAGAGTATCTATAAGTGCTGTCTTCTGATCATTAATTAGATATGAGTTATATGCCACACCATTTGGAAGTGGCCAATTATTTTCAAAGAGAGACTTCTTTCTGTCGTTTGTCCCTAAGTAGTAGATATTATTACTGACAACTATCTGCTTCATATTAAATACTTGTAAATGCTAATTGTTGAATATTGTTAAATATCCTACAAAATTAATCAATTATTTTCAATTAATCTTTTGAATTGCTCCTCTGTGATAATCTCTATTCCAAGCTTTTTTGCCTTTTCAAGTTTTGCGGGTCCTGCTTCATTGCCAGCAAGAAGATATGAGCTCTTAGATGAGATTGAAGAGCTGTTTTTCCCAGAGTGCATCTCTATGATAGTCTTAACCTCCTCTCTTGAAACTGAAAAGTTGCCTGATATTACTATGTTTTTTCCTCTGAGAATTTCTGAAAGTTTGTTTGAATTATCAGATTTGCCTTTTAAACTTAAACCATGCTCCTTTAACTTTTCAATCATCATGATATTGTCAGTTTTACTGAAAAAGTCTGTAATTGACCCTGCAACAATATCTCCAACATCTTCAATGTCTGTTAATTGTTCTTTAGTAGCAGATATTAATGAATCAATATTGCCAAAATGGTTAGCAAGTGATTTAGCACTAGTCTCTCCAACATGCTTAATACCTAGTGCGAATAGAACTCTGTCAAATGGGACCTTTTTTGAATTTTCAATACTTGAAATCAGTCTTAATGCAGCTTTCTCTCTCCATCCTTCAAACTGAAGAAGGTCCGACTCTCTAAGCATGTAAAAATCTGCAGGACTTTTTAGCATTCCGGCATTGAAAAGGAGCTCTACTGTAGCCTCTCCGGCCATAATATCCATTGCTTTTCTGCTGCAGAAGTGTATAAGCCTGCCCTTTATCTGTGTAGGACAACCTGTTGAGTTTGGACAGAAGTGCTTTGCCTCGTCCTCTGCTCTTGAAAGATTAGTACCGCAATCCGGACATATTTCCGGAAACATAGGCCTATTTGCTTCTGCAACTCTCATTGAGAGTTCAACAGAGGTAATTTTAGGAATAATTTCTCCTCCCTTCTCTACATATACAAAGTCATTAATATGAATGTCAAGAACCTTCATCTGGTCGCTATTGTGCAGAGAGGCCCTCTTAACCGTTGTTCCGGAGAGAAGGACCGGCTCCAGATTGGCTACAGGTGTGACAGCACCGGTGCGTCCAACCTGATAATCAACAGATATCAATCTGGTCAAAGCTCTTTCCGCCTGAAATTTATATGCAGTAGCCCATCTTGGGGATTTTGAAGTATAACCCAGATCTCTTTGAAGATCAATGCTATCTATTTTAATAACAGCGCCGTCAGTAGGATAGGGAAGGGCTTTCCTATTCACCTCCCAGTAATCTAAATACTCAATTACCTCTCCAATTGTACTGCAGACTCTTGTGTGCTCTGAAATTGGCAGACCCCATGACTCTGCGGCTTCTAATGCTTCGTGGTGAGTTTTGAATATTGAAGGTTCGCATATTACATGGTACAATATTATATCAAGTCCTCTCTCTCCAGCTTCAGAGGAGTTAAGCAATTTAAGAGACCCTGCTGCGGCATTTCTTGGGTTTGCAAAAAGTGGATCCTCATTCTCCTCTCTTACTCTGTTCAACTCTTCAAAAGCCAACCAAGGCATAAATACTTCACCCCTAATCTCCAGCTCTTCAGGGAAATTATCTCCCTTTAATTTTTTAGGAACAGATTTAATTTTTAATATATTGGCAGTAACATCATCCCCTTTTTCTCCATCACCTCTTGTCAAGGCATATAATAATGAGCCGTTACGATATGTTAGCGAAATAGCTGAACCATCAATTTTTAATTCGCACACGTATCTAAAAGAGGTGTTTGTTGATTTTATAATACGCTCATTAAACGATAATAGCTCGCTTTTATCATAAGTATTACTTAAGGAAAGCATAGGGTGTTTATGGGAGCGCTGTACAAAGGAGTTTTTTTCCTCTCCTTGCAATATATCGCTTCCCACCCTTACAGATGGTGAGTTTATCTCCTTTAGCTCAGGAAATTTGTTCTCAAGGGTTTGAAGTTCATTTATGAGCAAATCATATTCAAAATCAGATATAATAGGCTGATTATCTATATAATAGCTCTTATTATGCCTCTCTATCTCCTCTCTTAACAGTTTGATTCTATTTGATGCCTCTGAAATATTTTTCTTCATAATCTTAACCAACAAATTTACATATTTTTTAATTATTGTTAACTTTGCACGCTCAATTAAGTAAAGTAATGAAAAAATCAATTGTTATTCTTACGGGAGGAGGTCCCGCGCCAGGAATGAATACTGTTGTAGGCAGTATTGCGAAAACCTTCATTTCAAACGGTTATAGAGTTATTGGATTACACGGTGGATATAAAGGACTCTTTTCTAAAAGTCCTAAGTACACTGAGTTAGATTTTCTTTTAGCTGACTCAATCTTTAACAGAGGGGGATCTTATTTGATTATGAGCCGTTATAAGCCTACTCCTGAGGATTTTGAACAGAATTTCAATATTGAATTTTTTAGAGATAATAATATTAAACTACTTGTTACAATTGGTGGAGATGACACTGCTTCAACAGCTAACAGGGTTGCAAAATTTTTGACTGAACACAATTTCCCAATATCAAATATCCACGTTCCTAAAACAATAGATAACGATTTACCGCTACCACTTGCAAGACCAACCTTTGGATATGAATCAGCAAAATCAGAAGGTGCAAGACTTGCAACAACCGTTTATGAGGATGCAAGAACCAGTAATAACTGGTTTGTAGTTTGTGCAATGGGACGGTCTGCAGGCCATTTAGCCTTTGGCATCGGTTCGGCTGCTCACTATCCAATGATTGTTATTCCGGAAATGTTTAATAAAACAGCTATCACTTTAGATAAAATAACCAAACTAGCTATTTCTTCAATAGTTAAGAGATTGATTTTAGGAATTGATTATGGTTCTGTGATGATATCTGAGGGTGTTTTCCACGAGCTTGATGAGAACGAATTGAAAGAGTCCGGTGTTATATTTTCATATGATGACCACGGTCATCCGGAGCTTGGAAAAGTATCTAAAGCACACATTTTTAACGAATTATTAGAGGCTAAACTTCGTAAATTAGGTCTTAAGACAAAGTGTAGACCCGTAGAGCTTGGTTATGAATTAAGGTGTCAGCCTCCCGTTGCTTATGATCTTGTATACTGTACAGAGCTTGGAATTGCTGTTCATCAGCTGTTTGATGAAGGCAAAACGGGTTGTATGGTATATATTGACAACCTTGGAAAGGTTGAACCACTATTCCTTAAGGATATTCAAGATCCAAAGACAGGAAAGATTCCACCCAGACTTGTAAGTTTAGAATCAGACAGGGTTCAGGCTGTAATAAACAATATTATGCAATATATAACTGAAAATGACTATGAGGCAGCCTCTGAATATATTGCAAATCCAGAAGAGTATGACTTTAAAAAGGTCCTGAACTGGAAATAGAGTGTGAATGGCAAGATAATTATATATCAAACATTTCCCAGATTATCCGGGAACAGGAGAGAGAACCCTGTTCCCGGATCTTCTTTTACCATAAATGGTGTCGGTAAATTTGATTTTTTTAATGATGATGAATTGTTGAGAATTAAAAAACTCGGATGTACACATGTTTGGTTTACAGGAATTATAGAGCATGCTACTCAAACTCCTTGTTTAGATAAAAGATGCCTTACAGACCCTCCGGAAATTGTCAAAGGCATAGCAGGTTCTCCATATGCCGTAAAGGACTATTATGATGTTGCTCATTATCTTGCAAATAATCATGATAATAGGATTGAGGAGTTTGAAGAGCTTGTATCCAGATGCCACTTTGCGGACCTTAAGGTGATTATTGACTTTGTTCCCAACCATATATCCAGAAATTACAAATCAGATAAGAATCCCGGACTTTATAAAGATTTTGGCGTTGATGATGATGAGTCTCTCTCTTTTTCTCCGCAAAATGACCATTACTACATTCCAGGCGCAAGCTTTATTTCACCTGATAGTTCAGTTATTCAGACTTTCAGTGAGGTGCCAGCTAAAGCAACCGGAAATAATTGCTTTTCAGAGAGACCTTCTAAGAATGATTGGTATGAAACAGTAAAATTAAATTATGGAATTGATTATCAGTCAGGAGGTAATAGTTATTTCAAACCCTATCCGCCCGTATGGGAAAAGATGAAACATATATTGCAATACTGGGCAGAGAAAGGAGTTGATGGTTTCAGGTGTGATATGGCTGAGATGGTTCCTGCTGAATTCTGGAATTACGCAATTAATAGTGTAAAGGCTCAATATCCTAATCTTATATTTATTGCTGAGATTTATGACCCTGCGCAATACTCATTATATTTAGCCTCGGGTTTTGACCTGCTATACGATAAGGTTGGTCTGTATGATACTATTATTGACATAATTAAGGGCAATAGAAACCCTTCTGATATATCAAGTTGCTGGCAATCTCTAGGCGAAATACAGCATAAAATGCTTAATTTTCTTGAAAATCATGATGAACAAAGAGTCGCGTCTGATTATGTTGCCGGCTTCCCTGAGAGAGCTTTACCCGCTGTAGCTGTATCTCTGCTTTTAAATAGCGCGCCATTTATGATTTACTTTGGACAGGAGCTTGGTGAGAGAGGTATGGATTCAGAAGGTTTTAGTACTTTGGATGGTAGAACCTCTATCTTTGATTTTTGGTCATTGCAAGTATTAAATGATTATTATAAAGGCAAATACAATAGTTATCTATATAATGAATATAAGTTCCTTTTAAATATTGCAATTAACGAATTAGCCCTTAGAGATGGAGATACATTTGATCTTCAGTATGCAAATGAATCATCTAATCATTACAACTCAAACAGACTTTTTTCATTTGCAAGGAGATTAAACACAGAATTGATACTTGTAATTGTTAATTTCTCAGATTATCAAGCTAACGGACATTTGAATATTCCTGAGCATCTTTTTAATCACTGGAATATTGCCAACAATTTATCAAGGAAATTTTTCAACTTGAAGAGTGGTTCAACAGGCTATATTGATCTATCCTCAAATAAAACAATTGAATTCAGTGTTGAGGGATATTCATATTCAATAATTAAACTATTACTTGAATAATATCATCCCAAGATGTTGTATATCTTTTAGATAATAAATTCTGATTTGCTCTTATTCTCTCTACTCCAGCTGCAGCGGTAACTATACTGCTCTTTCCATATTTCTCATTAATCTCATCCAATACATTCATTAGAGCACTCTCTCTGAAGAGCTCTTCATGAGGAGTGAACAATGAGGGTATATTCTCACTCTTTGATATAATTGACGAGAGAATTACTCCGCATTTTTTATATCCATATCCCTCTCGGAAAATCTCCCTTACTGCATAACAAGCATTTGATGCTATTTTAAGAGTATTATCAGTATAGTCGGAAAAAGTAACAAGTACGCTTTGGTTATGATGTTCTGCTCCCTCTCTGAATGGGTTAGTAAGAAGAAAAACTATTGCCTCTCTGCATACTCCGTTTTGTCGTCTAAGTTTCTCTGCAGAGTATGAGGAGAAGGTAGCTATTGCTTTAAGGATCTCCTCAATGTCAAATATGTCATATGAAAAACTTCTACTTGTGCAGATCTGTTTTTTATCAGGTACAGACTCCTCCAAACTTATGCAAGGCGTTCCTCCAAGCTCTCTCCAGCACTTTAGCCCTGTTACACCCATTTTTTGCCTGACCCACTTGTCACTCTTTTTTAAAAAATCTGCTGCGGTATCTACTCCTGATTGATTTAGCATCTTGGAGTAGGCTCTTCCCACTCCCCAGATATCTTCAACAGGAAATCCTGATAGTACCTTTGCAATTTGTTCTTCCCTGATTATGAAGCAGAATCCCATGGTGGCGGGATATTTTTTGCTCATTTTTGTTGCAATCTTTGCAAGTGTCTTTGTTTTTGAGATACCTATGCTAATTGGGACACCAATCTCTTTTCTTATTTTTGACACCAGACTCTTTCCCAGTAATCTTGCATCCTTTTCGCATACTCCTCTTAAATCCATAAATGCTTCATCAATTGAATATATCTCTATTCCAGGAGTCTCTCTGCGAAGAGTATCCATTACTCTTGCTGATATATCCCCATACAGAGGAAAGTTTGAGGAGTAGCATATAAGTCCGCTCTTTTTTATATAGCTGGTCAATTTAAAAAACGGCTCTCCCATCTTTATGCCTAGTGATTTAGCCTCTTCAGATCTTGATATTACGCACCCATCGTTGTTGCTAAGTACCACAACAGGTTTCCCGTTTAAAGAGGGGTTGAAGATTCTTTCACAACTGACATAGAAATTATTGCAATCTATCAGGCCAAACATTGTCAATTGTTTTTTCCAGAGCAAAAATTATTATTGAAGCAGAAATAATAGCAGCAATATTTGATGCTAAATCCAGCGGATCAGTATCCCGTGCAGGTGTTAAGGATTGCAAAGCCTCTGCGGCAAGAGCTAAAATGACTCCGGAGGTAAGTACAATGGCGTGGGACATTTTGCCAAATCTCTCTCTCAACTCACCTTTTACAGCCAGCCATGCTGAGAAGGGGTAGGGGAAGAACATTACAAAGTGGGCCACTCTGTCTGCTCTTATGCCAAAAATATAGCTGGATAAATCAATGTCGCTCTCTTTGAAGGAGTATAGACAAAGGAACAGAACCATACATATATATATTATGAACAGTACTTTGAACAAAATTCTTACATTTTTCATTAAACCCTCTTAATTAGATACCTTACAATGCCCCAAATATAGAAATCATTCTCTCTGCTTACTTTTATTGTTTTAAATTTTGGATTGGCAGGTATCAGTAACAGATTGTCACCATCAACCTTTACTCGCTTAAGTGTAAACTCTCCTTCAAGATAGCAAACTGCCAGACAGTTTTCGTAAGGATCAACAGACTTGTCAATTACGAGTATATCTCCATCATCCACACCCTCTCCAACCATACTCTCTCCCTTAACTCGTGCAAAAAATGTGGCAGCAGGGTTCTTTACCAGGGCTTTATTCAGGTCAAGCTTGCTTTCCAGGTGGTCGTCAGCAGGAGATGGAAAGCCAGCGTGAACCGGCGTCTCTGAAAGTGTAACTGAAATTGTGCTCTTCTCTTCTGGAGAGAATAGTTCAAGTCCAGATTTAGCTCTGATAATCATATTATTATATATAAAGTTATATTTTGTAAGGCTATTTTTTATTCTATGCAAAATTACTATTTAAGAATGAGATGTTAAATTAATGTTAAAAAAAACATAATGAATTAAAAATAATTTGATTAGAATTAAAAAAATATTACATTTGCAATAGTGAACATGAATCACCTAAACTTAATGGAATCAAAGCTTTCCGGTGTTAAACAATTATGCAGGGTTTTTACCCTTGCCTTTGTTCTATTGCAAATCAGCCTGTTTGCAACAGCACAAAGCAAGATTGAGAATGCTTTAAATAATGCCGGATTTGAAAATGTGAGGCATATATCCAAACCAGGAAAAGAGATACTCTTTTTGGAAAATAAATCATATTCAAACCAACAGAGAGCAGTAGAGGCGGCAAGGGAGGAGGTTTCACTATTGAAAAACGAATTTTTAACAGATAATGTTGAAATAGTATTAATGGATGAAAAGATCCCTCTTCTTAGGACTTACGCATCATTGAAGAGTCCTGATGAGACAATTTGGAAATCTGATTTCATGCTGGAGGAGGCAATGGGTGAGATTCGTTCTTATGATGGGACAAAATTTGAATACGAATCAGCCGGTAAGCTGGACTTGAAACTTTATCCTACATTCAGATTTAAAAATTCCAGGCTTGATGTAATGTATCTTTTGCAATTCAATATAAACCCCACACTTGAAGTATCATTGTGGAGAGGTGCAAAGGCTACAGCACAGATAATTTTCCCGGTTGTTAATGATTACTCTGTTGAAGAGGGAAAGATACGTCCGGGATTTCTTACCATTTCGCAGCAGTTTCGTCTGCCTTACAACATATACTCCATGGTAACATTGGGTAATTTCAATATGTTCAGAGCAGGAGCTGATTTAAAATTATATAAGTCTATTGGCAAGCGTTTGGGTGTGTTCGGACAGGTTAGTTATACTGCGTACTCTGTTCCAATGTTTGATGACTGGCTCTACTCCGGATTCAATACACTAACCTGGAAACTTGGTGCAAATTATGTATATAAGCCTCTTAAAATGATATTTAGTGCATCCGTAGGAAAATATCTGGGAAATGATATTTCAGTACGTGGAGAGGTGACAAGATATTTCAAAAACTCTGCAGTTGGATTTTATGTCCAGACTATGGATATTCCCGACTATCCTATAAACGGGGGATTCTTTTTTGCAATTTCCCTTCCGCCCTATAAACATAACAGGAACAAATTTGTTAGAGTTTCTGCAGGTGACTATTTCCCCCTTGAGTATATTGCCAGACCATATACTTATCACGGAAGATATTTCACAACCTCTCCCGACGAAAATTCGTCGTACAACTTTTTTAACAGAATACATTTAAGTCAACTATTTGAAAATTAACCAATAATTAACCAACAAGATTTATGAAAGCAAGAAAATTCTTTACAAAACTGATGGGAGTAGCATCTGCTTCACTCCTGTTCGCGCTTTTTACAAGTGCTTGCACAAAGGTAGATGAGCCTACACCTCTTCCTCAGCCTCAGCCTGCCACCTACTCAATTAAAGGAGAGGTTTATAACAACTCTACTAATGCAGCTCTGGCAGGTGTTACTGTTCAAATGGGAACACTGACTACCACAACTGATAATGCAGGTAAATTCCAATTTCTTAACCTTACATCAGCAGGCAAGTATATTATCAATCTTTCAAAAGCCGGATTTCTTTCAACTGCTATAACGCTGGAATTCCAGCCTGCAGCTCCTAATCATGCCATGATTTATACTGTATCTGCTAAGATGGTTCCATATGTTCCAGGAGGAACTTATATTGAGCCATCAGTTGGAGGAACTCTGTTTATTGATGGTGGTGCTCAGGATGCTACATTGACAGTTGCTGCCAATACAGTAGTTAAAGATGCAAACGGAGCAACAATAACAACTCCTTATCAGATTTTGGCTGTTCAAGCTAACGACCAGGTTGCCGGCACTACACTTAATGCGCCTCTGAAGGTATTTAGCTTCGCTCCAACAGGATACACATTTACTCCTGCTCTTGCATTGAAAGTTGACAACCCTCTTACAAACTACAGGTACTCAAATCTTATCCTTCAGTACTTCACAAATAACGCTTGGGTTACTCAGACTACTCCTGTAACATTTGATGCTACTGCTAATGATTATGTAACATCAATCAGCCACTTCTCAATGTACAAACTTGCATTTGATGTTCCTATCGCTGCAGGTGCTTCTTCTGAACAGCCTATTACAGTTATTGATAGCCTTAAGATTAATAGAGGCCTTACAGGTGTTTCATGGAGCAACTGGAAGCATATTAAGAAGAGTGGTTATGTATTCTCACAGCCTCTTGATGCAACTCTTAACGCCGCCGGTATAACTGGTGCTGACCAAGAGCAACTGATTAACTCTATCAAGAATATTGTAAAATACCACAATGGAGGAATTGAAGCTCAAAATGCTTTCACATCTGGTGAAGATGCATTTGTTTCTGAAAAACAAATCCCAAGTCTTACTTACATGATTGTAACAGGTAAACAAACATTTAACACTAAGACTTATACTCTTAAAGTAAAGACACTTGATGGGTTAACAGAGAAAACAATTGTCGTTACAACTATTCACGCTGGTGCAGTTGAGCTATTCTTTGAACATCTGATTTATGATGAGCACGCTCACGGACACTACCACGGTCACGATCACGGTCTTGGTGGAGGCGGTACAGTATAACTTTTGAACCAAGTCTCTGAATGAGATTAAAGATCCAAATTACAAAGATGATGTTGGGAGCAGCTATTCTGCTCCTGACATCTTCTTTTTTAAACGCACAGACAACTCTTGGCGTAACCGGGCTTCTTAATAGCCCTACGGCAGAGATGTCTCCGGACAGGACTGTTAAAATTGGTGGAAACTTCCTCCCAAAGCAGTTTACAACTGATACTTGGGATTATCATACATTTAACTTCTTTATAAACATAACCTTCCTCTCATTTGTAGAGGTCTCAATGAATAATACTGCATTTGATTTATGGGATGCAGGATATTTCAGTAATGTTGACAGGTCAATATCTGTTCGACTTAGACCGGTTAAGGAAGGAAAATACTGGCCGGCTGTTGTTATTGGTTCCAATGATGTGATCTCTACAACTAGTCTTGTCGGCTATGCTCAGGGTAATAAATTTTTCGGCACACATTATATTGCGCTGACAAAACACTTTGACATTGGAGCAAACAGACTAGGTTTGCATGCTGCTTATAATATACCGGTAAGTGTACACGTAAAACAGGAGTTTCCTGTTTCTGGAGGTATCTCTTTCTCTCCTGCCTTCTATAAAAATTTGAACATAATTGCAGAATACGACTCAAGAGATTTCAATCTTGGAGCTAATGTACTTCTGTTCAAACATCTCTATTTTCAATTTTTCATGAACGAGCTAAAATATCCGGTCGTCGGATTTCACGTACAGTTCACAATCTAAAATGCTGCTTGTAGAGATACAGGCTTTTTTTTTATGAAGAAATTACTCTTAATTGCAATAACGAATTTATTAATTATCAATTCCTTCCCCTTTAAGATTTTTGCTCAGGAGGCGACAGGGCCAGAAGGTTCATGGTATGGCATTCTTAATATTCAGGGAGTTGAGCTTAAAATAGCATTTCACGTAAAAAAGGGAGAGAGTGGTTATACAGCAGATATGGACTCTCCCGATCAAAGTGCATTTGGTATAACTGCGACCTCTGTAAATTATGAAAATTCAATGCTTAGATTAACTATTGCAGGGGCAATGATTGAATATACAGCTGTATATACAGGAGACAGATTAATGGGTACATTTAAGCAGGGTGGACTCTCAATTCCTTTGAACATGTCCAGAAGAGCCTTTGAATCAAGTAAAAGACCTCAGGAGCCCAAAAAGCCTTTTCCTTATAAATCAGAGGATGTTTTAATTGTTAATAGAGTGGACAGCATTGTGTTGGCTGGTACTCTCACTCTTCCTCAAAGCGGCCCAGTAAAGGCAGCTGTCATTTTAATATCGGGTAGTGGTATACAGAATAGAGACAGTGAGATTATGGGCCATAAACCTTTTTTGGTATTATCTGATTATCTTACTAAAAACGGTGTGGCTGTACTTAGATATGACGATAGGGGTGCTGGAATGTCTGGAGGAAACCCAGCAATTGCAACAACCAGGGATTTTGCAACTGATGCCAGGGCAGCTCTTCAGTATTTAAGAGAGAGAGAGGAGCTGGCTATGGTTAAGATAGGTATGGTTGGGCATAGTGAAGGTGGAATCATTGCCCCAATGATAGCCTCTGAGGGCAATTACGCCGACTTTATGGTCCTGTTAGCGGCTCCTGCCATGAAAGGATCAGAGATTATTTTAAGACAGCAGAGATTGATTGCATCAGGCTCAGGATTGGGTGAGCAGGAGTTGGATGAATATGAGAAAACCTCAAGAGAGATGTTTCTGCTAATTGAGAACAACAGAGATAATCCAATGTTATTTGAGATAGTTACAGATTTTATAAGAAAAAGTGTTCCGGATGAGAGCGAGAGCGTTATAAAATCTCAGGCAAGAACTGTTGTAAATCCTTGGATGATTGAGTTTTTACTTTATGATCCACTCCCAGCCATACAAATGTGTAATATTCCAGCTCTTGCAATAAACGGAACAAAAGATTTACAGGTTCCTGTTGAGAATCTTGAGATAATAGGCAATAACTATGGAAATAAAGAGAAAATTAAAATAGTTGGCGTGGATGGAGTAAATCATCTCTTTCAACACTCCTCAACCGGACTCCCATCTGAATATTCAAAAATTGAAGAGACCTTCTCTGAAAGTGTAATTAAAATTATATTAGAGTGGATTAATAAGCTTTGATTGTCAGTTAGTTGGCGGAAATTTTGTCAGATAATAAGCACAATAAATGACAAAGTGTCTCTATCTCTCCACTTTTTATTGATTGGTATCTACTTTGATATATCTAAGTAAGAAACAATAAAAATAATAGGAGGAAAAATTATGGCACTAATAAGAAGAAATCAAAATTTACCGGGATTTTCAAACATTTTTGATGATTTCCTGAATAATGACTGGAGTGACTGGGGGTTGAAGAATTATTCTAGAACAAACACCACTATTCCATCGGTCAATATTAAAGAGAACAACGACAATTTTATTATTGAGGTTGCTGCTCCGGGACTTGAAAAAAGCGACTTCTCCATTGAGGTTAATCAAGGTACTCTTAAAATATCTTCTGAGAAGAGGGGAGAAAACGAGGTAAAAGAGGAGTCATATAGCAGAAGGGAGTTCAGCTATCAGTCATTCTGCAGATCCTTTAGCTTGCCTTTGACAGTTGAGAGTGATAAGATTGAGGCTAAATATGATAGGGGTATCCTTCTTGTTACAATACCAAAAAGGGAAGAGGCTAAACCCAAGCCTGTAAGATTGATAGACATTCAGTAATAAAATTATTAATTAGAAGAGGAGATTCATCAAATCTCCTCTCTTTTTGTTCTCTGTGAAATTAGGAGAGGGTCTTGCAATAAGATCAACAGAGTAAGGAAGTGCAAATTCTTTGTAATCAGCTCCCTCTAACCAAGATTTTTCATCTTTGGGACTAAGAATAACCGGCATCCTCTTATTTGTATTGTGTATTTCACTCATAATATTATTGGCCGCTGTGGTAATGATAGCGAACGTGCCTGTAATACTGCCATTAGCTGAATCTCTCCACCAAGAGCATATTCCAGCAAAAGAGAAAAGATTCTCTTCAGGAGTTGTTATCAGATATCTCTCTTTAATGACTCCACCTGGTTTAATTATGTGTTTCCATTCATAGAATCCGTCTGAAATAACAAGGCATCTATCATTTATGTAATTTTTGAATGACTTGGTTTTTTCAAGTGTTTCAATCCTGGCATTCAGCGTTTTTGACCTGATATAGTTATTTGAAGATTCTCCGGGTATTAGTCCCCATGAAAGAGGAGTTATTGAGTCTGGGGCTCTGTTTGTAATAGTTTCGCAAAGTGGATGAGAAAACCCGTTATACTCCCTGTTTGGTGTGGATTGGAAAACTTCACTCTTCTTAACCTTGAATCTGTTTGCCACCTCCAGGGCCTCTTTTGTCTGCCTGAAATAGAAGCACATAATTACAGTAAGTTTCTTTCAATTATCTTAAACAATTCAGTTTTGTTGATGGGTTTTGATATATAGTCGTCAAAACCTGATCCCAGTATTTTCTCCTTGTCTCCGGATACAGAATAAGCAGTCTGAGCAATTATCGGTATATTAGATCTCTCCTTCTTAATGGCCTCAGTTGCCTCATAACCATTCATATCAGGCATGTTAATATCCATCAGAATAATTGAAATGTTTTCATCAGACAGAGCAAAACTAACAGCCTCACGACCGCTTTTAGCCCTGATAATCTCAATGCCCGTTCTTTTAAGTATTGCTTTTAAGAGTAGAAAACTAGGTTCATCATCCTCTGCCAACAACAATTTCTTTCCTGAGAAATCAAATACATTGTCCATAACTCCTCTCTTATTTTTGTCAATTATAACAACATCGCCAAATTTAAAAATTATTATTTAACTGATTCGTTTATAAAGAATTTTTCTATGGCACTGCCAATAATTAATTCGCAATCTTTTCCTGAAAGATTATAGCCCTTCTCTTTCAAAGATGTAATAAAATCTGTATGACTTCTCCCTTTTCTATATTCTGGTTCTCTTTTTGGATGTTTAAGATACGCAGCAATTATATCTGCATGTTCAGAAATATTTAGTACAGCATGGTAAAAAAAGAGACTCTCTTTTAAGTACATGGAGGATCCCATAATCTTCTTCTCGCCAATAGAGAGGTCAGAGATGCCTCTGGAGTGGATTCCAACAACGCCAGATTTTTCAAATTCCTCAATAAGTAATTGGTTGATTCTCTTAAAAAGAGACTTTGGTGTCTCAGAGTTGCCGGCATTAATAGTTATAGAAAAAATAATAGTTTTAGGTGTTAATACAACTGTCTCTCCGCCTGAAGGCCTCTGAAGTACAGTAATGTTATCTTTTAAAACTAAATCTAGATTCAAGTCAATTTCTGCTTTATTAGATCTTCCTAAAACTATATAAGTCCGGTCGGGGTGCCAAATTTTATATCTCTGATTTCTATTGTTATATAACACATCAATATCAGGAAGTGAGTAGGGTAGGGTTTTTACTTCTCTTTTCATACTATTAAAAGTTCAGGCCCATAAATGGGCCTGTCTGTGAACTTCATTCTACTTGTGAATTGCTTTATCTACGGCCTCAAAGCCAGCCTCCATAAACACCTCAGATACGGTTGGGTGTGTGTGAACTGTCTGTGCGATATCATAAACAGTTGATTCAAGCTGAATATATGCAGCAGCCTCATTTATCATATCTGTCGCATTAGGAGCAACTATCTGCACACCTAATACCTCTCCCAGTCTGTTGTCGGATAAAATTCTGACAAAACCCTCTGCATTTCCCTCTGTTTGAGCTTTGCCGTTGGCTGAGAGTGGAAATTCGCTAACTTTATAATCATAACCCTCCTCTTTAAGACGCTCTTCTGTAAAACCAATTTGAGCGGCTTCAGGAACTGTGTACATATTCATTGGGAGTTTAGAAATATCAAGTTTACCCTCAATTCCTTTTAGTCTGTTAATCACAAAGAGCCCCTGTGCAGAGCCGATGTGAGCAAACATAGCCGTACCGTTTACATCGCCAACAGCATAAATCCCTTTAACAGACGTTTCAAAATATTCATCCACTTGTATATAACCATCTTGGATAACAAAATCCAAGTCTGACGGGAGAATGTTAGCCTTTCTGTCCGCCGCATTGATGATTAAATCACAAGCAATCTCTTTGCCTGATAAGTTAAGAGTTCCATTATTCCAAATTCCTTTTGTAGTTGTTATTGTTGTGTTGTAAATAATCTCAATTTTATCCTTTTTAAGTTTTCCGGCCATGTAATCCCGAACATAAGAATCTGCTTTTGGCATTATATGGGATGAATCTGAGATAAGTGTGACATTTTTATCCATCATATTAAACAATTGAGCCAGCTCAATTGCGACAGGACTCTTTCCTATAACCACGATGTTTTGCGGAATCTCCCTTTCAGAAAAGAGCTTTTTAGGCTCAACTACCAGGTTGTCAATATCATTATCAATTTTGGGAGATGATGAACCAGTTGCAATTATGATGTTTTTAGTTTCAAGTAGTCTGTTATCAACTAATACTGAATTAGATGAAATTATTTTAGCCTCACCATTTATTATATCAACTCCGTTCTTTTTCAATAGAAACTCAACGCCACCGGTCAGTCTCTTAACGATTGTATCAGCTCTCTTAATACCTTTGTTCCAGTTGAAGGAGATTGCTTTTTTGTCAATTCCCTCTATACCAAAACGTGCTGAGTCCTTAGAGATTTTCTGATAAAGTTTTACACTCTCCATCATCGCCTTTGAGGGAATACAACCCCAATTAAGGCACATTCCGCCAATCTGATTCTTCTCTATTATGGCGGTTTTTAGTCCAACCTGGCCGGCTCTGATTGCCGCAACATAGCCTGCCGGGCCTGAACCTATTATTATTAAGTCGTACATATTTATTTCCTCCCAAATTTATTCCATTATTAAACTAACTGGATCCTCAAGATAGTACATTATTGAATTAATGAATCTTGCCGTTTCACCACCATCAGCAATTCTGTGATCTACAGAGAGTGAAAGTGGCAACACCATACCAGGTACAACTTGATCCCCTTTAACTACAGGCTTTTTATCAATTCTCCCTATCCCAAGGATACCCGCCTGGGGGTAATTAATGACAGGAACAGCAAAAAGACCTCCTATGCTTCCATAGCTTGTAATTGTGAATGTTCCATCCTTCATGTCATCAAGTGTCAGTTTTCCATCTCTCGCCTTATCTGATAGAGTTTGTATCTCGGTAGCAATATCTTTTACTGAAAGTTTATCAGCGTCTCTTATTACTGGTACAACAAGTCCTTTTGGTGTATCAATTGCTATCCCAATATTGTAGTACTTTTTATAGATCATATTGCCTCTCTCCATATCCATCTCTGTATTTAATGCTCTGAATTTTTTAAGGGAAGATGCAGTTGCCTTTATAATAAAAGCAAGATAAGTGAGTTTTATCCCCTCCTGAGAAAATTTATCCTTGTATTTTTTTCTCACCCTTTCTAGTTCACTTATCTCAACTTCTTCAAAAACAGTCATGTGAGCAGCATTATGCTTGCTTTGAATCATATTTTTTGCAATCGTTTTTCTAATCTGAGATAGAGGCTCTATCTCAATATTTTGCTGATGACTCTTACCTTTTGAGTCTGTCTGAGCAGGGGAGGAGCCCATTTGTGAAGAAGTGGAAATAAATCTGATTATATCCTCCTTAGTAACTCTGCCGGCAGGTCCGCTTCCTTTAACAACATTAATGTCAACACCACTCTCTTTGGCTAGTGCTCTGGCTACAGGAGTGGCCAATACCTTTGCTGGCTTTTCAGTTAATATTGAAGAGCTCTCCACTCCCTCTTTGCTGGCTGATAGGACAGCAGAATTTCCGGCTACCTCCAAGGTTCCAACAACGCCTGCTCCCTCCTCTTCAACAGCTTCACTTTTGGATGCCTCGGTAATTGCAGCCTCACCTTCAATACCTGCAATATCTATCTCAACAAGAGCAGAACCCACATGGATTGTTTCTCCTACTTTTCCAAACTTTGCCGCTATGATTCCGTCTTTGGGAGAGGGTATTGCTGTTACTACCTTATCGGTTTCCATAGTTACAAGAGAATCTCCCATCTTTACGTTCTGACCCTTCTCCACATGCCACTCAACTATTGTTCCCTCTTCAAGACCCTCGCCTATATCTGGGAATTTAAATATATATCTCATAAACCTAGTATTTTACAATTTTTTCAATTTCATAGAAAATTTTTAAAGGATCTTGCATATAGTGATGCTCTCCTTTTGGTAGCGGAACTATTACATCGTAACCAGATACTCTTGCAGGAGGAGCCTCAAGATGAAGGAATGCCTCTTCAATTGCAATTTGACTGATCTCTGCTCCAAGACCGAAAGATTTTGGGCCCTCTGTCACGGTAATTATTCTGCCTGTTTTCTTAACAGATTTTGCTATTGTCTCTTTGTCAATAGGATAGATTGATCTAAGATCTATCAGTTCCACACTAATACCGGCCTCTTTTGCCATAACTATAGCCTTTTGAACCTCTCTTATCATTGCCCCAAAAGATACTACTGTTACATCTTTGCCCTGACTAAGAACGTTCGCTTTACCCAAAGGAATCGTGTACTTACCCTCAGCTACTTCCTGTTTAATTGCTCTGTATATCCTCTTTGGTTCCATGAAAAGTATTGTGTCATCGCTTTCAATAGCAGATATAAGCATTCCTTTTGCATCGTGGGGTGTAGATGGGGCTATAACTTTAAGACCGGGTATGTGTCCAAAAATTGCTTCCATACTCTCGCTGTGGTGCTCAAGTGCATTGATTCCCCCTCCATAAGGCATTCTTATGACCATCGGCGTCTTATGAACTCCCCTGGAGCGATTGTGCATTCTTGAAGCATGGCTTATTATTTGGTTAAATGCAGGATAAATAAAACCGCAAAACTGCATCTCTACAACTGGCCTCATTCCAGCAATTGCCATTCCTATTGCTGTCCCGACAATGCCGGATTCAGCAAGCGGAGAGTCAAAAACTCTCTCTGCTCCATGTATCATCTGAAGCCCTTCGGTAACCCGGAAAACTCCCCCCTCTACACCAACATCCTCTCCGTAAACAACAACATTTCTATCCTCTTTTAACTTGATATCCAATGCATCATTGATAGCATTGACCATATTCATTATTTTCATTACACTTTCTCTTGTTTGGTTAGTTATTATTTTGCCCTGGCTGCCTTCCACTCCATAAATCTCTCATATTCCCTCTCCTGATCTTTAAGATCGTCGGGCATCTCGGCATACATATACTTGAAAATATCCTCTTTTGGATAAGGGCCGTAGTTTTCTGCTTCAAGAAACTGTCGGTCGACCTCTACTTTATACTGCTCAATCACCTTCTCCTCCTCTTTGTCGCTCCAAATTTTCTTAGCAATCAGATAGCTTTTCAATCTCTTCAAAGGGTCTTTTAAATCCCATTGCTCCTCCTCCTCTTTTGTCCTGTATTTAGTTGGATCATCCGATGTAGTGTGCGCACCTTTTCTATATGTAACAGCCTCAATCAGAACTGGTCCCTCTCCAGCCTCACAAACCTTGATTGACTCCTGAATTGCCTTGTACATTGCAAAGTAGTCGTTGCCATCTACTTTAATTCCTTTTACGCCATAAGCAATTGCTTTAACTGCAAGATTATCGGATGCAGTTTGCATACGGGTAGGGGTGGAGATACCATATTGGTTATTCTGTATAATAAAAATTACCGGAACCTTCCAAACACCTGCAAAGTTTACTGCCTCGTGAAAATCTCCCTCTGAAGTTCCACCGTCTCCCACAAAAGCATAGACTAGATCTTTCTCTTTATTATATTTGATTGCATATCCAAGTCCGGCTGCATGAAGAAGCTGTGAAGCAATAGGAACGCTTATTGGCAAGGTCTTTTTTGCTTTGCTGAATTTTGATCCATCCTCATATCCCATAAAATAGAGAAAAAGCTCTTTTAACGTCACACCTTTTGCAAGCATAGCTCCCATCTCTCTAAATGCAGGGACAAGCCAGTCGCTATCTTTTATTAATGCTCCAACCGCTCCGGAGATTGCCTCCTGTCCATAATTTGGGGGGTAAGTGTAAATTCTCCCCTGTCTTTGATATGAAACTATTTGTAGGTCAGCTGTCCTTGCAAAGAGCATCTCTTTGTAGGCTTTTAGAAGTTCATCATCCTTTATTGGAGGCATCATCTCTTTGGCCACAACTTTTCCTTTATGGTCAAGTATCTGAAACTCCTTGTTGTTTATTGGGTTATATTCTTTGAACATGTTTTTTTTGTTAATGATTTATTAGTAAAACAATCATTTAATCATATTGTTGAATCCACCCTTTTTTAAAAAAGAGGGGCCGGCTAAAATTTACTTTAGCCGGCCCTTTGTAATGAGTTAAATTAAGTTATTTTACATATCATGTCTTACAAATAACTCAATTGCCTGATATTCTGCCATTCCTAATTTATCAAACAGTAATGCTGTGTTATGATTTCTCTCTTCAGCACGTTGCCAGAACTCTCTCTTATCAGATCCGGGGAATAGAGGACGGTCCTTTTGAGACTGGTGTTTGAATATAGCCTCTCTTTTAATGTTAACCTCTTCTGGACTCAAAGGAACCGCCATGTCAGAATCTGCAACATCCCACTCCTGCCAGGCACCTCTGTAAAGCCAAACTCTGCAATCCTTAATCCATTTTTCATCTTTTAGCTCATCTAAAGCAGCCAATATTGCCTGAAGACATACTCTATGGGTTCCGTGAGGATCGCTCAGATCACCTGCAGCATAAACCTGATGAGGTTTAATCTTCTGCAGGAGGTTTTTTACAATTTCAATATCTGCGCTGCTAATTGGTTTCTTCTTCACACCTCCTGTTTCATAGAATGGGAGATCCAGGAAGTGAACTCTGTTTTCCGGGATTTTTAAATATCTGCAGGCTGCTTTTGCCTCTCCTCTTCTGATAGCCCCTTTTACAGCCCTGATACTAGGACTATCGGGCTCTCCGGGGTGTTTGATACTGAGCTCTTTCTGAGCAGTTGTGTAAATATTATCGCTTTTAGCTGTATCAAAGTCAAATATCTTAGCACTATCTCTCAGGAAGTCAAGAAATCTTACGGCATCATGGTCAAAAACAGCAATATTTCCAGAAACTTGGTATGCAATATGTACTTCATGCCCATGTTCAGATAGACGAGCCATCGTTCCCCCCATAGATATTACATCATCGTCGGGGTGTGGGCTGAAAATTACAACTCTTTTAGGAAAAGGTTTTGCTCTTTCCGGTCTTGTTGAGTCATCTGCATTTGGTTTACCACCCGGCCATCCTGAGATAGTGTGTTGCAAATCATTAAATACTTTTATGTTTATTTTGCTTGCTGGTCCTTTCTCGGTGACCAGATCACTCATACCATTGTCATTGTAATCTCTATCAGTTAGCTTTAATATTGGTTTATCAAGTTTTTTGCAAAGCCAGAATACAGATTTTCTTATCATAAAGTCTGTCCACTCTACACTTCCTGTCAACCACGGCGTCTTGACCCTGGTCAGTTCAGCAGCTGCTGGCAGGTCAATTATTATCTCAAGATTATCATGTTGCTGAAGATAGGATAGGGGATTTTGCTCATTGATTGAACCCTCAACCATCTTTGCAATAGCTGATGCCTTACCCTCGCCCCATGCCAGGAAGAATATTTTTTTTGCTGATAGGATAGTCTCAATACCCATTGTAAGGGCATGATATGGAACATATTCCACTCCGAAAAATTCTGACGCTGCAGAGATTCTGGATGAGTAGTTTAATGTTATAAGCCTGGTCTTTGAATTATAATATGAACCAGGTTCATTAAATCCCATCCCACCTGTAATTAAAGCATCAATACCTCCCAATTTTTTAATCAGAAGCTCGTAGTTGTCGCAATAATCATGAACAACCTCTTTTTTAATCTCACCATCAAGAAAGTGGATATTTTCTGATGGTATCTCAATACCATCCAGCAGGTATTCCTGAAAAAAGCGGTAATGGCTTTGAAGCTCTTTTTTATTCAGGGGCCAATACTCTTCAACAGAGAATAAATGAACGTTTTTAAAGGATAAGTCCTTCTTCTTGTGAATGTTAACCAGTTCCTCATAAACCTGTATTGCAGATGAACTTGCACTAAGAGCCAGAACACAATTCTGTCCCTTTCTGGCTTTACCTCTAATTAGCTCTGCAATGGTCTCGGCAACGAGAAGTGATGCTGCGGAAGAATCTTCGTAGATATCTACCGGGATTTTCTCGTACCTCTTTGTAAAATCACCGTGAATTATCATAACTTTAAAATTGAACTGCAAAAGTAGTTAAAAATTGTTATCAGTATCCATACTTTTTCCACATACGCTCAAGCATTAAACGTATCTCTCTTTCTCTTGGATTATTAGCAGGATTATAAATACAGCTCCCCATAAGAGATTCAGGCATAAACTCCAAATCTGTGAAATTCCCCTCATAAGAGTGTGCATACTTATAGTCTTTGCCATACCCTATGCTCTTCATAAGTTTAGTAGGAGCGTTTCTCAAATGTAACGGAACAGGTTGATATCCTGTTTTTTCAACAATGGAAAGTGCCTCATCTATTGCTAAATAGGCCGAATTACTTTTTGGTGAAGTGGCAAGATATATTGCTGTGTGTGAGAGAATAATTCTTGATTCAGGCATTCCAATCTTACTTACGGATTCAAAGCAAGCATTTGCAAGAAGGAGTGCATTGGGATTTGCAAGACCAATATCCTCAGATGCAAGGATTATCATTCTTCTGGCTATAAAAAGAGGATCCTCACCTCCAGAAATCATTCTGGCCATCCAATAAACTGCAGCATTTGGATCTGAACCCCTTATGCTTTTAATAAAGGCAGAAATTATATCATAATGCTGCTCTCCGTTCTTATCATAAATTGCAATATTCTCCTGGAGTTTTTCAGTTACAAGGTTATTAGAAATTATTATCTCTTCATTTGGTGAGAATGAGGAGACAATGAGCTCAATAATATTAAACAACTTTCTGGCATCTCCACCAGAAAATCTGAAAAGAGCATCACTCTCATATATTTCAATCTTTCTACTCCTTAACAGAGAGTCTTCATTTATAGCTTTTCTAGATAATTTCTCAAGATCCGCCTCATCTAATGGTTTAAGTATATATACTTGACATCGAGAGAGTAGGGGGGTAATTACTTCAAATGAAGGGTTTTCTGTTGTAGCACCAATCAGGGTTATAGTGCCATCCTCTACAGCGCCAAGGAGAGCATCTTGCTGTGATTTATTAAATCTGTGAATTTCATCAATAAAAAGAATCGGCCTTCCTTTTTGAAAAATTGAGCGGGATTTAGATTTTTCAATTATCTCTCTTACATCTTTGACCCCAGCATTGACTGCTGATAGTGTATGAAAGGGACGTTCTAGTTGATGAGAAATTATTTTTGCCAAAGTAGTTTTGCCAACACCAGGAGGACCCCAGAGAATAAATGAGGAAATATTTCCACTCTCTATCATTTTTCTCAAAACAGCATCTTTACCTGCCAGGTGTTCTTGTCCCACATATTCATCAAGGGTAGTGGGGCGCATTCTCTCGGCTAATGGCTGAGTTAAGTTAAATTGGTTCTCTTCGGGGCTATTTAACATAATATAAATTGTGTTGTTATTATTGAATTTCTCGCTCTCTGCGACTTAACTGTCTAATAATCCTTGAAATAACACTTTCAATTGAAGCGTCAGGTTCAATGATATTGTATCCACCCCAGAAATTATCATCTGTAAAATCCTGAACTTTTGCAGACATAATATCTCTTGAACGAATTCTGTTTTGGTTTTCAATTTTTCTTTGACGATCTGATATCTCTGTAGTTGCAAGCTCTGACATAATTGTATATGTACTTCTAAACCATCTTCTGTCCCATTTTGCATTGAACTTAACTTCTGTCCTTGAGTAGTCAAAATGCCAGAGTCCATTGATTTCTTTATAATTTACCAAATAAGCAGCGGATAAAACCTCCATTTTAAGATTAGTAGGTTTTTTTCGGATAAAATATGAATTTGCCCTTGGGTTCTCCTCTACATTCATATTAAACTCAATTCTTGCAATGGCCATTGATTGAGATTCAATATACACTCTACCTCTGAAGAATACATCGCTTACATAGGGTTTTTGGTTAAATTCAATTACATAAAAGTATCTGTTGTCAATGGTAACAGGAGCAGACATTTTAAAATCATAATACTCTTTAATTAGCATGGGTTCAACGCCTAAGAAAGGATCCCTTGCTACGTCAATATCAAGCGCGGAATTTGGCCCCCCCTGAAATTTAACCATTAGCGTATCAATCCTGTTGGAGTCATAATTCCCTCTTGCCTTGTAAATACCTATTTGATCAACACCATATCTGCCATAAGCAGATTTGTTAATGTCCAGTACAGCCTCATTTATAGATACATAGGAGTTCCCTTTTTTTATCATTTCTCTGTAAAATGCAGTTATTTGCATTGGGTCAACATGATAGTTACGATCAATTCTGTTTAATGCCATCATCATTAATTCTGAAGCATCCTGAGGTCTCACTGTAATTGGTGCTAAACTTATCTCTGAAGGATTTAGCAATACACTAACCCTTTGATCTGATCCTGGTTTTATGGCAATTTTTTGAGTTTTATATCCTAAATACGAGACAAGCAGAGTGTCAGCCTTTAAAATAGAGGGAATTTTCAAAAGAAAGTTACCTTCAGAATTTGACACATTGCTTATATTGGTAGATAACAGTTGAATAGATGCATAACTAAGTTGTCTTTTGCTTGAGGCATCCAGTACTCTTCCAGATACTGAATAGTACTCCTGGGCATGTATAATATTGAAGCTTAGAGTCAATATTAATATTGTCAGTCTGTAATAAGCCTTCATATTTTATAGTGTTTAAATGTTTCTTTTACGAATTTACGAAAAACCTTAATTTTGCGTTATATATTAACAAACAATGAAGAAAAAAGTTAGAGAGGTTTTAGAGGGAGTTGTTATTGAATCTGTAGCTGCAGAGGGTCGTTCAATTGCAAAGATTAACGGGAAAATTTTATTTGTGCCCTTTGCAATTCCAGGAGATATTGTTGATGTGGAGATACATAGAAAAAAAAGTGGATGGATGGAGGGAGTCGTAAAAAGGGTTGTTATGCCCTCCCCTCACAGACTAGATCCTTTTTGCAGTCACTATGGGGTATGCGGAGGATGTAAATGGCAGCCTCTGCCCTACTCTATGCAACTAAAATATAAGCAGCAACAAGTAGAGGATCAGCTATTAAGAATAGGGAATCTTGATTTACCGGAGATTTCGTCTATTATTGGTTCTGAAAGAGTTGTCAGATATCGAAATAAACTAGAGTTCACCTTCTCAAATAAAAGGTGGATTGAGTCTCTTTCAGAGGCAGAGAATTTAGGCGAATTTGAAAGATACGGGCTGGGTTTTCATATTGCAGGGATGTTTGATAAAGTCCTTGATATTGAAAAGTGCCACCTTCAGGATGATCCATCTAATGAAATTAGAAATTACATTAAAAGAGTTGCTTTAGAAAACAGATATTCATTTTATGATTTAAGGGAACATACCGGGTTTCTCAGAACCCTGATAATTAGAACAACTTCTACAGGGGAATTGATGGTTATACTTGTTGTAAGTTATTTTGATAAAGAAATGATAGACAATTTAATGACCTCTCTCATATCAACTTTTACTCAAATTACATCACTTAACTATGTGGTTAATGGAAAAAGGAATGATACAATAAATGATCTTGAGGTAATTAATTACTATGGAAGAGATTGCATTTACGAAGAGATGGAGGGGCTAAAATTCAGAATTGGACCGAAATCATTCTATCAGACAAATAGTCTTCAGGCATACAAGCTTTACTCAATTATCAGAGAATTTGCATCATTAAATGGGACAGAAACATTATATGATTTATATACCGGAACAGGGACTATAGCGCTTTTTCTCTCTTCAAGAGTAGCAAAAGTAATAGGTGTAGAGTATGTTCCGGAGGCAATTGAGGATGCTATAATAAACTCTCACTTGAACAAAATATCAAACGCAGTGTTCTATGCCGGAGATATGAAGGATATGATAACAGAGTCTTTTATAGAGCAGAATGGAGCTCCTGATGTAATTGTACTGGATCCTCCAAGAGCAGGAGTTCACCCAGATGTGCTTAATGTGATTATGAAGGTAAAGCCTGTTAAAATAGTGTATGTCAGCTGCAACCCTGCTACACAAGCCAGAGATCTTTCTTTAATTAAAGATAGTTACAAGATAAAGAGAGTTCAGCCTGTAGATATGTTTCCTCATACCCATCACCTTGAAAATGTTGTTCTTTTAGTTTTAAAAAATGAAAAAGACTGAAATACTTCAGTTATTCAACAGTAGCGGAGACTCCGAAAGGGGAGCTCAGATGGCTGCGTATATGAGAAATCAATTTCCATTTTTGGGAATAGGGTCTGTTAGAAGAGCTGAACTCTCCCGCCCCTTTCTATTAGAGTTAGACAAATCTGAAAAAATAGACTGGGTTTTTGTATATGAGTGTTTTAACAGATCTGAAAGGGAGTTTGCCTATCTTGCAATTAGCTATATCAGCAGATTGAAAAATAATTTAGATCCTACTGAAATATCAAATATTGAGAAGTTAGCCTATATAAAACCATGGTGGGATACAATAGACTCAATTGCTCCGTTGGTGGGCTTTTTATATTTGAAGAATCCAAATTATGTTTTGAATTTTATATATAAATGGATGGATTCAGGGAATGTCTGGCTAATTAGAATGTCAATATTATTTCAGCTTAAGTATAAGCATAACACTAATATAGAGATATTAACTAAAGCTATACTTAAGAATAATGACACAGAAGAATTCTTTATTGATAAAGCTATAGGATGGGCGTTAAGACAATACGCAAGGACTAATGCTTTATGGGTAAGAGAATTTGTTGAGGTAAATAGAATTAGTAAATTGAGTAAAAGAGAGGCATTAAAATGGATATAAAACAGAGTAGGTTCGGCAAAGAAGATACTATATGTGCTGTTGCGACACCTGGTGGAAGTACAGCAATATCAGTAATCAGAGTAAGCGGAGTAAATGCTATATCAATAGTAAATGAGATCTTTACACCATATTCTGGCAAGTCATTTCAGGAAGGACCATCAAGAATGATGAGGTTTGGACATATCTCTAAAGAGAATAATCTAATAGATGAGGTCTTGGTTGTCTCCTTCCCGGGAAAAGCCTCTTATACAGGTGAAAATTCAGCTGAAATATTCTGTCATGGATCTGTTTTCATTAGAAAAGAGATTATGATGATTCTTTTTTCCAAGGGGGTAAGGCAGGCAATGCCTGGTGAGTTTTCAATGAGGGCATTTTTAAATGGCAAAGTAGATTTATCACAAGCAGAAGCTGTTGCAGATCTTATCTCATCTGAAACTTCAGCTTCTCACAGAGTGGCAATTAATCAAATGAAGGGTGGATTCTCAAAAGAGTTGTCACAAATGAGGAGCAAACTTCTGAATTTGGTCTCTCTTATGGAGCTTGAGCTGGATTTTAGTGATGAGGATGTAGAGTTTGCTGATAGAGATAATCTAAAAACTCTGCTAGTAGAGGTCAGGTCACATATTGAGAGACTTATTGACTCTTTTGCTCTAGGTAATGTTATTAAAAATGGTGTTCCTGTGGCCATTGTCGGTGCAACAAACACTGGAAAAAGCACATTGTTAAACTCATTATTGGGAGAGGAGCGAGCAATAGTTTCAGAAATTCACGGAACAACACGAGACTTTATTGAGGATGTCGTAAATATTAACGGGACAGCTTTCAGATTTATTGACACAGCAGGAATAAGAAAAACGGAGGAGAAAATAGAGATAATAGGTATTGAGAGAACTTATGAGAAGATTAAAAGGGCTAATATTGTTGTTTTGATGTTAGACTCGGAGAGACCGGATGATTTTACAGAAGGAGTATCAAAAATAGCTGAGATAATTTCTTCTAGTCAGCAAACCCTGATTATTCTGATAAACAAATGTGATACTGTGAATGATCCCGAAAGAGAGTCAGAGTTGCTAAGAGAGGTCAATAATATTGCAGAAGGTAAAAGTCTTAAGCCATTTGCAGTATTGCCTTTTTCCGCAAAGAGTGAAAATAGTGTTTCAGTTTTGAAGGATAAAATATCAAATGCCGGTGAAGTTTCAGATATCCCTTCTGATGCCGTACTGGTTACCAATTTAAGACATCATCAGGCCCTTAATCTTGCTTTGGATGCACTTGTAAGGGTAGAAGAGGGAATGATTGCTGAGGCTCCAACTGATCTGCTAGCTCAGGATATTAGAGAGACCCTGTTCCATTTAGGAGAGATTGTTGGAGAGATCAACACAGAGGAGATACTAGGGAATATTTTCAGCAAATTCTGTATCGGGAAATAGTTTCTGCTCTCTTTAAGCCTCTAGAAAGGGTAACCAACACCAAACTGAAGGCTATAGGTATCTCGTTTGAACCAGTTAAACGGTTTTATCCAGTTCTGTTTAACAGGATCATACGCGACCATACCTAAATCAAGACGTAATATAACAAAATCAAGATTTAACCTTGCTCCGAATCCCCAGTTGAAAGCAAGGCTCTTGTAAAAGTCATTCAATCTGAATCTTCCCTCTTCTCTCCCCTGCTCTCCTTTTATAGTCCATATATTTCCAAGATCAGCAAAAACGGCCCCTTCAACTTTCCAGAACATGAGGAATCTGAATTCTGCATTAAGTTCCAATTTAAGGTTTCCTGTCTGATTTGGAATTGAGAATGTCGTATCTAATGGTGCTGAGCCCGGTCCTACAGATCTTGCTTGCCATCCCCTTAAACTATTTGCACCTCCGGCATAAAAAAGTTTTTCAAATGGTACCGATTTTGAATTTCCGTAAGCTATTCCGACACCTCCGTTAAAACGTGCAGCAAATGCATTTTTCTCGTCAATCCGCCAGGTTTTAGACATTGTAAAATCGGTCCTGAAATACTGTGAATATGGTGTATTCCATACAGTTTTTGAGCCGGTTGAGTCGGTTGGCAATTTTGAGTTGAATAGACTAAGCAAATTGCCGGATATGTCATTTATCCAGCGGATATAGAAAAAAGAATTTTTTGGATATGGAGAGGGGTCTGTTGTATAGAAAATTGTTCCTCCAGCACCCATATCAAAGTGGTTTACATATGAATTTCTTAAAAAAGGATCTGTAAGACTCTCATAGAAAGTCTCAGACATATTATTAAGCTTAACTATGTTTAGCTGAATAGGATTTACCCTGTAGTATATCCTTCCAATATTCCAGTTATAACCGTAATTAAAAGATATTAGATTCCTTGTAAACTCCGGCCTGTTTTGATAATTGTAACTTAAGGTAATATCGGTCCTTGGTACTGAGTGTTTAAATATCCTGTCGGGAAGAAGCAGAAAATTTGGAGTTGAGATTCCAGCGGATACACCTAGTTCGGTTGATTTAACAGGATCATTTATTTTAAATTGAAAATTACCCATAAATCCCAGATTTAGCCACTCTCCGCCTTTAAAAATATTCTTATGATAGTAGGAAATTGCAGGTGAGACTCCAAGTAAACCATTTGAGTTACTTGATGCTTCAATATTAATCTTATAACCCTGCATTTTTGATGGTGTAAGTCTTATAGTAGCGTTAACAGATGGATTGAATATAGAATCGTTGATTGTTTTAGTATTCTCGTCAAATTGAAGGTTAACTCCTGAGAAGAGTCTTAATGCCAGTAATCTGTCATAAGTCCTATTTACTTTGCTCTCTGAATATATCTCTCCAGGCTTTATTTGATTCATCTTATACAAAACCGAAGGACTAACAATACTCTCACCCGGAGTTATAATTTCTATACCATTTAAGATAAGTGTGTCATTCTCTTGTGCTGATGTTAGATTTTGTGAAGAGGGGTCACTGACTGTAAGTATTTTCACACTATTAATGCTGTATTTGTTATGAGGTCTGGACTCCTCCGGTTTTTCATTCCGGGTGTGATTAAGAATTCTTACCATTATAGTGGCAGAGTCCTTTCTTATCAAGGTGTCTGCAATAAAAGAGAAATAATTTTTTGAAAAATTGTAGTATCCAATGTCTCTTAACTTTGTAGTTATCCTCTCACTTTCTGCCTCTAAGACCTTTTCTGATAGATAATTGCCTACTTTAAGTAATGATGATGAGGTGTCGGTTAAGACTATGTCACGTATTAAATCATCGGTAATTTCATAGGTAATATCTGAAATTATATATCTTTTACCCGGATATGCTGTATAAGTTACTGAAGCAAGCTTTCGGTTAAGTTTAATACTATCCTTTACAGTACTATTGTAGTATCCAATTGATTCTAGATGGCTTGTAATATTTTCATTACTTTTTTTAACAAGGGCGCTGTCAAATATTACGGGAGCCTGTCCGAGTCTGGTAACAAATCTATCCCAACCGCTTCCTGTTCCATCGCTCCAGTTATATATATTTAAAAAAGGATTCCATCCAAATAAAAACTCACTGTTTGGTTTCTGCCGTACATAAGATGCCAATTCAGACTCTTTGACTTTTGAGTTAACAGGGATATAAATTGTATTTTTCTTTAGACGATACTCTCCATCCGGAACAACCTTTACAGTGCTGCATGAATTCAAGATGCTTATAATCAAAGCAAAAGCAAAGAAATACCTTTTACACCACTTCATCCTGATTATCAATTTTATGCAAAAATAACTTAAATAATATTTTTTTCTATAGAGAAAAGACAAAAAAGAAATATATTTGCGGGCAAAAGTAATCCGAGCGAGTTACTTTGATGTAAAATATGCAATCCAACTAAGTTACATTTAGAAGATGAAGAATAAATACATTGATTTGATTGAACAGTCTTTTGAGTTTCCACAAGATGAGTTTCGGGTAGAAGATGGAGAACTCTACTTTCACAATATACCGGTAATGGATTTGATAGAACAATATGGAACTCCTTTGAAAATTACCTATCTGCCAAAAATCTCTTCTCAGATTCAGAGAGCAAAAAGAATGTTCAATGTTGCAATGGCAAAGGTTGATTACAAAGGAGAGTATAATTATTGTTATTGTACGAAAAGTTCTCATTTCTCTTTTGTAATGGAGGAGGCATTGAAGAATGACATTCATATTGAGACATCATCTGCATTTGACTTAAACCTTATTGAATCACTGTATGAACAGAATGTTGTTGACAAAGAGCACTATATTATTTGTAATGGATATAAAAAGGATATATACATTGAGAATATTGCCGGACTAATTCAGAATGGATGGAAGAATACGATTCCGGTTCTTGATAACATGAATGAGCTTGATCAACTTGATGCGGCTATAGAAAGCAATATAAAAATAGGAATTAGGATTGCGGCTGAGGAGGAGCCAAAATTTGAGTTTTATACTTCTCGGCTTGGAATACGTTACAGTGATATTATGCCCTTCTATGAGAGCAAGATTAAAAAGAACAAAAAGTTCTCTTTGAAAATGCTTCATTTTTTCATCAATACAGGAATAAGAGATAATGCTTACTATTGGAATGAATTAAGTAAGTGTGTTTCTGTATATTGTGATCTTAAAGCTGTCTGCCCTGAGTTAGACTCACTGAACATTGGAGGGGGATTCCCAATTAAAAATTCTCTGGCGCAAGATTATGATTATGAGTATATGGCAGAGGAGATTATTGCTCAAATTAAAAGCATATGTCAGCAAAGGGGAATTCCAGAACCAAATATTTTTACAGAGTTTGGAAGTTTTACGGTGGGCGAAAGTGGTGCTACAATATATCAGGTCATGGGACAGAAACAACAGAATGACAGGGAGAGATGGTATATGGTTGACAGCTCTTTCATGACTACATTGCCGGATACCTGGGGTCTTAAGCAACGGTTTATACTTCTACCTGTAAATAAATGGAACGATGAGTACCAACGAGTATTTCTAGGTGGTCTGACTTGTGATAGTCAGGATTACTATAACGCTGAAGCGCATGCAAATGCAATATTTCTTCCTGTTATAAATGGAGGGGATCCTTTGTATATAGGGTTTTTTCATACAGGTGCCTATCAGGAATCCATAGCAGGTTTCGGGGGAATACAGCACTGTCTGCAGCCTGCTCCAAAGCATATTATTATTGATTTGGATGAAAACGGGGAGTACTTTACTAAGCTATTCAGCAAAGAACAGACCTACAAATCAATGCTTAAAATACTTGGTTACTGATGATATCAAAGCAGGAGCTGAAGTTTGTCAAATCTTTGTCTCAAAAGAAGTTCAGAGATGAACACTCAATGTTTATTATTGAAGGAGAGAAGCTTTTGCATGAGGCTGAGAGAAGTGGCGCGACAATCTTAAAGGTGTACAAAAGAGATGAAATTGGTGAGGATGCAATGGCTAGAATATCTCTGCTCTCCTCCCCTTCACCTGTTTTGGCTGTAATAAAAATGGAGGAGAATGAAGGTTTAGTAAAACCTGATGAAGAAAAACTTCATTTAGTAATAGACTCTGTTAAAGATCCGGGCAATCTGGGAACTATAATCAGAATCGCAGACTGGTTCAGTATAAACAACATTTACATATCAAGCGGAAGCGTTGAAGTATATAATCCAAAATGTGTACAAGCCACAATGGGTGCTATTTTTCGTGTAAACGTTCAATACACTAACTTAAAGGAGCTTATAGGAGGCAGTATTAAGAAAATGCCTGTTTATGGCACCTTTCTGGCCGCAAAGTCAATTTACGAGACACAACTTGAGAGAAGAGGACTTATAGTATTAGGAAGCGAATCTGATGGTATCTCCGAAGAGATTACGTCTTTAATAAAGACTAAAATAACAATTCCCCCCTATCCACCCGAATCTACAAGAGGAGAATCCCTGAATGTTGCTGTTGCAACGGCTATAGTTTTGGCGGAATTCAGACGCCCTTTTGGCGCATAGCTTCAAACATTATTACTGAAGCAGCTACCGAAACATTAAGAGATCCAATTTTTCCGGCCTGAGGGATCCTGGCTTTAATATCTGCAATCCCCAATAATGCATCTGATACACCTCTGTCCTCAGATCCCATTATTACTGCTGTCGGCTTATTGAAGTCAATCTCGTATATGCTGCTGTCTCCTCTCTCTGTGGCCGCGACAATCTGGAAACCATTCTCTGCTAGCAAATAGACAGCTGTTCTTAAATTTGGGACTTTAGAGGTGGAAATTCTCAGCAACGCTCCTGCTGAGGCTTTAATTGCCTCTGCATTTACAGCTGCTCCCCCCTTTGCTGGTAAAATTATCCCTTTAGCACCTGCACACTCAGCACTTCGAGCAGTAGCACCAAAATTTCTGACATCGCTCACTCCATCAAGTAATATCACCATTGGCGATTTATCTGTAGACAAGGCATCCTCTATGAGTTTCTCTATAGTTACATAATCAACCTGTGAGATAAGAGCTACTACGCCCTGGTGACGACCCTTGGCTACTCTGTTTAACCTCTCTTCCGGAACAAACTGTACCCCTACACCTGCTTCCTGAAGCTGCTTAAGCAACTTGTGGAACTGGGGACCCTCTAACCCCTGTCTGAACATTACCTTTTCAATTTTTTCCCCAGCCTTCAGAGCCTCCGTAACAGGGTGCATACCAAAAAGATACTCGCTTTTATTTTCCATTATCTTAAATTAATTGTGCAGAGACTCCCACTCATCCATAAGCTTTGAAAGTCTCTCTTTTAAAACATTATAATTATTAATTAGTTCACTAAGTCTTGCCTTGTCTTTTAACTCTGCAAGCTCAGTTTCTATATTTGCTATATCCGTTTCACACTCCTCTATCAGAGATTCAAATCTTTCAATTTGCTGACGTTTTCTACGCTCCTCTTTTGCCTTTTCCCTTCCATTATTTTGAATATTTTTTATTGGCTGGGCAGAGTTATCATCTTTATTTTTCTCAATATTATATTCAAACACCTCTTCAGTTCTTTTCCTTTCAAGATAATCAGAAACGGATCCAATGTGTTCTCTTATTCTTCCATCTTTAAACTCTAGTACCTTATTTACAAGGCCATCTAAAAAATCTCTGTCATGAGAAACTACTAGCAAGGTGCCATTATATCTTAAAAGAGCCTGCTTTAGAATATCTTTAGATTTGATATCCATATGATTAGTCGGTTCATCAAGTGCAAGAAGATTATATGGCTTGAGAATCAGTTTTGCCATTGCTAGTCTGGATTTCTCTCCTCCACTTAAAACAGATACCCTTTTGTCAATATCTTCCCCTTTGAAAAGAAAAGCTCCAAGTATATCTCTAAGCCTTGTTCTGACATCCCCAACAGCTACTTTTTCAAGTGTTTCAAAAACTGTGTCATTACAGTCAAGTAGTTCGTCTTGGTTTTGAGCGTAATATCCTAAAGAGACATTATGTCCAAGCTCTATTACCCCATGACTTGGATTTATCTCCTTAGAAAGTAGCTTCATAAATGTAGTTTTACCCTCTCCGTTTCTTCCTACAAGAGCGATCTTTTCTCCTCTTTCTATGACAATATCTGCCCCCTTGAATACCGTTTTCTCTCCATAAGACTTTCCTAGTTCCTTTGTTTTAAGTACAACATTTCCAGATCTGGGAGCAGATGGAAACTTAACCGAAATTGAAGATTTATCATCCTCCTCTACTTCAATTCGGTCAATCTTGTCTAGTTGCTTTATTCTTGATTGAACCTGGTTTGACTTTGTCGCCTTGTACCTAAAACGCTCTATAAACTCTTCGCTCTTTTCAATTAATCTCTGTTGATTGTCAAATGCAGCTCTCTGCTGCTCCATTCTCTCTTTTCTTAATATCAGGTATTTTGAATAGGGTACCTTATAATCGTGGATTTTGCCAAGCATAATCTCTACAGTTCGGTTTGTAACACTATCAAGAAATCTCCTGTCATGTGAAACAAGTATAAGTGCCCCCTGGTATGATGCAAGATACTCCTCCAGCCATTGTATAGATTCAATGTCAAGGTGATTTGTGGGTTCGTCCAGAAGAAGAGTTGTAGGAGATGAAAGCAGGATTTTCGCCAGCTCTATACGCATGTTCCACCCCTGACTAAAGGTTGATGTAGGGCGATCTAGTTCTTTTGGCCGAAATCCTAATCCAAACAGAGTCTTCTCTGCCGTGCCTCTGGGATTGCCATCTTCAATTATTGTGAGTTTGTCATGTAGATCATTAAGCTCAATAATAAGTTTATGATAACTTTCGCTTTCATAATCATTTCTTTCAGATAGTTTTAGAGAAATATTGTCAATATTCTCTTTAATAGCATCTATATGAGAGAATGCAAGCATAGCTTCCTCAATTACACTTTTGTCTTTATTATGCTCCATCTCTTGAGGCAGATAGCCAATTTTTTCAGAAGATGGAATCATTACTTTACCGGAAGAGGGTCTCCCTACTCCAGCAAGTATTTTTAAAATAGTAGATTTGCCGGATCCGTTTTTTCCAACCAGTCCGATTTTGTCCCTGTCACCGACATGGAAATTAACTTCACTGAAGAGATCTGAACCGCCAAAGGTTACTACAAGGTCATTAATTGATATCACGACAGATAAGTATGCTGAATTCGTAAAGAAGATAAAGCGGCATCGCAACTACCATAAGGGTAAAAGCATCTCCGCTTGGTGTAATTATGGCTGCAGCTATCAAAAGAAATACAAATGCGTGTTTTCTGTACTTTATTAACAATGATTTGCTGATAATGCCTATTCTGGACAATATGAGTGCAAGTGCCGGCATCTCAAATACAATCCCCATAATGAGAATCAGCCGGGTAAACATTGAAATATAAGATTGAAGAGAGATTTGATTGGGTACATATTCGCTTACCTGATAAGTTCCAAGGAATCTTAATGTAAGAGGAAATACAAAGAGGTATCCAATAACAACTCCTGTTAAGAATAGCAGGGAACCGAAACCAAATGCTCTGCGCGTTGCTCTCTGTTCGTTTTCATATAAACCAGGCTTAATAAAGGACCAAAATTGATATAAAATGTATGGGACTGCCAGTATAAACGACAGAGTTAGTGAAACAGATATATGGATAAAAAACTGGGCAGAAAGATCAATGTTAATCAGATTTATATTGAAATCTGACGGAAATGCACCTTCAAGCCACCTGTATAGTATAAAGCTCTGTTTAGTTGGTGCAAAAATAATATAGTCAAAGAGATACTCCTTTGCCAGGAATACAGGCACGGCAATAATAATAATCGCAATGGCAGACCTGAACAAAACACCTCTAAGTTCGTCCAGATGATCCCAAAAGGTCATCTCGCTACTCACTTCTTCTCATTGTCTTTATTGGTATCTGTTGTATTGATTTCATCCTCAATACCTTTAACCCCGTCTTTAAAGCTTTTTACCCCTTTACCAATACCCTTCATTAATTCGGGAATTTTTTTACCTCCAAAAAGTAAAAGGACAATGAGGGCTATAATGATAATCTCTGTTGCTCCTATTGAGCCAAGAAAAAGTAGGTTATTCATTTTGTTTGTTTTATATTGTTTCAAAAAATGGTTTAAATGCATCAACTACATATTCTGGAGCTCTTGTAGGTTTTCTGCTATCAGAATGGATAAAACCCAATGTTACACTACCTGAAGCAACTCTCTCGTTTTTATCATTAAAAATGCAAGAGTCAATCCTAATCTTAACTTTTGGTAGCTCTTTTATTGTGCTGATAATTTTTATCTCCTCCCCCATTTTAACGGGTATTTTATAATCGCATTCAACATGAATAACAGGCATCATAATCCCTGATTCTTCAATTTTATTAATTGGAAGACCCAATTCTTTCAATGCTTTGCTCCTGGCAGTTTCAAAATATCTTATGTAATTGGAATGATGAACAATGCCCATCAGATCTGTTTCATAGTATCTTACTTCAAGAGTTGTCTCAGATGTGAACATACCTATTTAATTTTTATTGAACCATTACCGGGCAGGTGGTAAATCAATCTTATTGAATCTACATCAAGCACGCTCCCGTCTGCGCCTGTAAATATTTCCCCAAAGATACTAGATGAAATTGAAACTGAAATATATTTTGAACCCTCCATCCAATTGTCATAAGAAAAATCAATTATTGACCTTGTCCATTCACTATTCCCTGAAAAAATATAAGAGGCAGATGCAACAAGATTCTCCTGAGAGTTGTTCCAAAGATCTGCTTTAAGCAATCCCTGGTCATTTCCGGCGACTGTTTCAACTGGATTGAAAGCAGGAATAGTAGTTGAAGTAATCTTAGGAGAAGTTTTTACTAAGGTCTCTCCCTTTCGGTATTTATGCCAGATAATGAGTTGTTTAGGCAGGTAGTATGTGTTAAATGGTATCCCCTTTACAATCATTCTTCCTGGTGAATAGACATCTGCTGTAGCCGTGCTATATCTAAATTTGCCCAAAAAGAGATTTCCGGAAGTTAAAGAAGTGACCTTAATTATATCTGCAAAATTTATTGTTGAAAGTTTTGTGAGTATTCTGGCTGCATATTTTGATTGGTAGCCATCCACTCTTACTACATTAACTGCTGATGGATTATTTGAGCTGTTCCAGCCGGAACCATCACTTGGGAAGATGGATGTCTCTAGGCTCTTAAACTGAGGATGTACTACCCACTCTTCAAAATCTTTGTTAGGTAGCTGGGGTGCAGGTATTACTCTTATTGTCCACTCTCTGGAGCTGCCACTCTCAGAAATTATTTTGAATTTTTTTGTACCACCCCAAGGAATTTCAACAACACCTCCTGAGACCATCCCCTCAATTTTTGATCCGGTAGATGTTTCTATTATTGGAGTAAGCTTTAAAGAGGTATTGTACTCAAAATTTTCACACACAATTACTATTTCACTAATTTCCGGCTCAATATATATTTCGTCAACTGAGTATGAGAAAGAGGGTTTACCGTAATGGAAACCTGTCACATCCGCCTGATTTGAAAGAGGAGTTAATCTATTTACAAGCTTTAATGACCATAATTCATTTTTGCCATTTCTTGTAAGATTAAATGTCTTATAATCATTCATAGAGGAAAAGTTGATATCAGCAGAGAGACTATTCTCTGTGGGTTGTGAAAGTAAAATAGAGAAATCGTTTATTATCAGTGGAAACTCTCCATTTGAGAGAACAGGGATGGAGATTTCTCTTAATTCCGGATAAATCTCAGGAGGACCTAATTTTATGTCGTTATCAGATGAATAATAGGAGCCCCATTCTACTCCGGTTACTTTTATAATTGTGTTTGTTTGTCTAAAAACAATTTCCCATTTATTATAGTTTCCGGTTATATTGTCTATAATAATTAACTGGTGGGAATCATCTTCATTTTGAAAAATATACTCCTCACCACTATATACCGAGGAACCTGTAATGAACTCATTAAAACTAAAATTGAAAAGTACGCCAAAGTTTTCTGCTTTCTTATCTCCTGAATAGTAAAGAATTACCTGCCGGTCTTTTGTGTTAAAAGTGACAGTGTCTAAATTATGTAAAGATGAAGTAAATTTTGCATCAAAATGATTAAATGGATTAATAAGCCTCTGGTTTGATGTAATATCCTCTTTAGCATTAATTATAGAAACTTGCCATTTCTCCTCTCTCCCACTCTCACTTAATAAGTTTAATGTTTTTGTTTCTCCCTGAAACGAAAATGTTAGCGACTCTCCCTTTTCCCAGTCGGTAAATACAGCACCTTCTGAAACCTCAACCTCGGGATTGATAATCAGGGGATAAGTTGGATCAACAGCGTATATTTTTACAATAGACTCTGTGGGGTCAGCAAAAGCCTCCTCTCCTACATTTAAAATACCATTAGATGAACTCTTAATCTTGAACTTCAGAATCTCGGATATCTCATTGGAAGATATAAGATTAAGCTTAATCTCATATCGTTTTGGCATTCCGCTCTCAGAAACTATTGTAATTGTATTAATTGAATTTAAGACAGGAAAAATCAACGAGCCATCATCTTCAAGACCAAGTATTTTTACCTTGCTGTCATTACAGATTATTGTTGGATATAACTTAAGCGGAAAGAGATATTTTCCAAATTTTACTGGAATAATTACTGATGACTCTTCAACTACAGGATTATCCAGAAGAACCTTTTCAGGTTCAACATTGTCAATACTTACGCTAATAATTATGTTATCGTCACTTAGTTGTGCTACTTTTTCACAAGAGTGTAAAATCACAGCTACAAAAACTGCGATCAAACACAATTTATATGTAGCACAAATCTTTATCATAATTTTAATAAATCCTCACGGGCTCTTGTTAGTTTTTCAATTTTTGTAATTGCGTCTCTCTGTTTGTTGTATTCTGTCTCAACAACCTCTTTTGGTGCACTTTCCACAAATCTTGGATTTGAAAGTTTTTTATTTACGCTGTTTAAAAATCCGTCCAATCTTTTAATCTCTGCGTCAATTTTTTCTACCTCCTGCTCTTTGTCTATGTAATTATCAAGCGGTATGAAAAACTCTGTCGTACCAACCATAAAAGAGGCTCCGGCATTATTACTCCCTCTCTCTGATATGGGTTTTACAGATTCAATATTTACCAATTTTGTTATAAATGACAGAAGTTCAGACGGAATTGAGTTGTCTGTAACAAAGAGTTTTAGAGTCTCCTTAAGTGAAATATTACGTGACTGCCTTATATTCCGGATATTAACTATGGCCTCCTTGCACTCCTCTGCCTTCTTAATAAATGATAAGTCATATTCTACTGCCTTAGGCATACATGATATCATTATACTATCGCCCTCATCTCTCTTTTCTAGATTCTGCCATAGCTCCTCTGTAATGAATGGCATAAATGGGTGAAGCAATCTTAAAAGCTTGTCAAAGAACTCATTTGTTGACTGATGGGTATGGATGTCAATCTTCTCTCCTCTGCCAGGCTTAATAATCTCAAGATACCAAGAACAGAAATCATCCCAAAATAGCTTATACAATGTCATAAGTGCATCAGATATTCTGAACTTTGAGAAATGATCCTCAATAATTGTGAAGGAGTATGACAACAGATTGTCAAACCATTTTACTGCAGTGGCTGATCTTTCGTTTTGAGAAACATTATCGCTACTCTCCCATCCTGACACGAGTCTGTATGCATTCCATATTTTGTTTGAAAAATTCCTCCCCTGTTCAACCTGACTCTCGTCAAAGAGTATATCGTTTCCGGCACTGCTACAGAGTAGCATACCAACACGGACTCCATCTGCACCATAAATCTTCATCAAATCTATGGGATCTGGCGAATTACCCAGGGACTTAGACATCTTTCTTCCAAGTTTATCTCTCACAATTCCGGTTAAATATACGTTTCTAAAAGGCATATTTCCGCAAAACTCATCACCAGCCATAACCATCCTCGCTACCCAGAAAAACAGGATTTCAGGAGCAGTGACTAGATCATTGGTTGGATAGTAATATTCAAGATCTCTGTTTGGCTTTTTATCTGGAAATCCTGGTTTTTCAGGATCAAAAACAGAAATTGGCCACAGCCAGGAAGAGAACCATGTGTCCAGTACATCGGGATCCTGTATAAGCATATGCTCTTCAATTCCAGAGTCTCTTTTTTTTGCCTCAACTAATGCCTCTTTTATATCTGCAGCTACAACATAGCTTCCGTCAGGCAGGTACCATGCCGGGATTCTCTGCCCCCACCACAATTGTCTGGATATGCACCAATCTTTTACATTCTCCATCCAGTGTCTGTATGAATTCCTGAACTTATCCGGTATAAGTTTAATTTTGTCCTCATCTATATATTCTAAGGCTCTGGAGGCTGCATCATCCATCTTCATAAACCACTGAAGAGATAGTTTTGGTTCAATTACTGCATTTGTCCTTTCTGAGTATCCAATTTGAGAAGTGTAATCCTCCTCTCTCTCCATATGCCCCTTTTCATAAAGCATTCCCACAATTTTTTTGCGTGCTTCAAATCTCTCTTCTCCGACAAATATCTTTGCCTCTTCATTAAGTCTTCCCCACTTATCTATTATGTCTGTGAAAGGCAAATTATGTCTTAACCCAATCTCATAGTCGTTTATATCGTGTGCAGGAGTAACCTTAAGGCATCCTGTTCCAAAATCCATGGTTACATAATTGTCCTGAATAATTGGAATCTCCTTTTCTATCAGAGGGATTAAAACTTTTTTACCTTTAAGATATGAGTACCTTTCATCGTCAGGGTGAATACAAACAGCTGAATCAGCCATTATTGTTTCAGGTCTGGTAGTAGCAACAACAATATACCTGTCGGTCTTTTTGCCATTATCAGATATATAGTATCTTAAATGATATAATTTTGATTTTGTCTCTTTTCTGATTACCTCTTCGTCACTTACAGCTGTTTGACCCTCAGGATCCCAGTTCACCATTCTGACGCCTCTGTATATCAACCCCTTTTTGTAGTAATGTACAAAAGTGTTAATCACGCCATCACTTAACTCTGGGTCCATTGTAAATTTAGTCCTATCCCAATCGCAAGATGCACCCAGTTTTTTAAGCTGCTCAAGAATAATTCCACCATGCTTCTCCTTCCAATCCCAGGCATGTTTAAGAAACTCCTCTCTCGTTATTTCGGATTTCTCAATACCTTCTGCCTTGAGCTTGGATACAACCTTAGCCTCAGTAGCAATTGATGCGTGATCCGTTCCTGGAACCCAGCATGCATTCTTGCCTGACATTCTTGCCCTTCTGATTAATACATCCTGTATTGTATTATTTAGCATATGTCCCATATGAAGTACTCCTGTTACGTTAGGGGGGGGTATTACAATAGTGTAAGGCTCCCTTTCATCCGGCTCAGAATGAAATAATTTGTGGCTTAGCCAGTATGAGTACCATTTCTCCTCAGTCCCTGCGGGGTCGTATTTTGCTGGAATCTCCATAAAACTTTATATGATTTAACAATCTACAAATGTATGAATTTTTATCTTATATTTGCGAACCATATAATTACACTAATAAAAATGAACGCTGATAATGAGCTAAATATAGAGTTGAGTGCAGAAGTTGCCGAAGGAGCTTACTCAAATCTTGCAATAATTACACATTCTAGTAGTGAATTTATAATTGATTTCATACGAATGATGCCAGGGGTGCCTAAACCTAAGGTTGACAGTAGAATAATTATGACTGCAGAGAATGCAAAAAGGGTGCTTAAAGCACTAGAGGATAATATTAACAAGTTTGAAGATCAATTTGGAGAAATTATCATTCATAATAATGAGAATGGATCTATTCCAATGGCCTTTGGTAATAATAATGCCGAGGCCTGAAAACAATAATTAACAAATATGACGAAAGCATTTAAAATCGTAGTTCTGGCAAAACAAGTGCCAGATACAAGAAATGTTGGCAAAAATGCAATGAAGGAAGATGGCACCGTTAACAGAGCGGCCCTTCCGGCCATATTCAACCCTGAGGACATGAACGCTCTTGAACAGGCCCTCAGGATAAAAGATAAAAACCCCGGTACTAAAGTCTATCTTCTTACTATGGGACCCGGCAGAGCAGCAGATATAATTAGAGAGGGTCTATTCAGAGGTGCAGATGGTGGCGTCCTTTTAACCGACAGAAAGTTCGCAGGTGCAGATACACTTGCTACCTCTTATGCAATCTCTATGGCACTTGACAAAATGAAGCCGGATCTTATTTTTGCTGGAAGGCAGGCGATAGATGGTGACACAGCTCAGGTTGGACCACAGGTTGCACAAAAGCTTAATTTTCCTCAAATTACCTATGCAGAAGAGGTTATTGATATAAATAGTAATACTATAACAGTCAAAAGAAGACTGGAAAGAGGCATTGAGGTAGTTGAATCTTCTCTTCCGGCTGTAGTGACTGTACATGCTACAGCCCCTGAATGCAGACCAAGAAATGCAAAACAATTGATGAAATATAAGCATGCAAGGACTTTGTCGGAAGAACAGGATAATGAGCATAACTCATATCTGCCACTATTCACAATGGACTATCTGAAAATTGAGGAGTGGGGTGTTAATGAAATTGGAGGTGATGAGAAAAATTATGGCCTTTCCGGATCTCCAACAAAGGTTAAAAAGATTGAAAACATTGTTTTTCAGGCAAAAGAGTCTAAGAGACTTACCTCATCCCCGCAAGATATTGACTCCCTAATGAAGGAATTAATAGCTTCGCATACAATAGGTTAATATAATAAATATTAGATAATGAATAATATAATTGTATATATTGAGACTGAAAACGGAAATGTAAGTGATGTCAGTCTGGAACTTCTTACTAAGGGGAGAGCACTTTCAGCTCAGCTTGGATGCAAACTGGAGGCATTGCTGATTGGATTTGGTGTAGAAAATCTCATTCCTGTTCTTGCTGAATACGGAGCTTCAAAGGTTCACCTGGCAGATGATAAGAGACTTGAGAACTACCTGACTCTTCCATATGCGGAAATAGCAATATCTACACTAAAGAAAGAGAGCCCGCAAATAGCTCTGTTTGGAGCTACAAGTGTCGGAAGAGACTTGGCTCCAAGGGTTTCAGGAGCTCTCAACAGCGGATTGACAGCAGATTGCACATCGTTAGAAATTGGACCACATACTGATAATAAGTCTGCTAAGACGTATGAAAATCTACTGTATCAAATAAGGCCCGCTTTTGGAGGTAACATTATTGCAACAATTATTAATCCGGACCACAGGCCACAAATGGCTACTGTCAGAGAAGGTGTAATGAAAAGGGAGCCTCTGAATCGACCTGTTGATTGCAAGTGCGTAAAAATTGATGTTGATAAAATCCTGAATGATATCCATTTCATAGTTAAGATTATTGAAAGGCACGTAGAGGATAGAAAAATTGATATTAAGTCCTCTTCTGTAATAGTTGCAGGAGGTTTTGGAGTTGGTTCAAAAGAGAATTTTGAGTTGCTTTTTGAACTTGCCCGTGTTCTAGGCGGAGAGGTTGGAGCATCAAGAGCTGCAGTTGACGCAGGTTTCGCGGATCATGCAAGGCAAATTGGACAAACCGGTGTAACTGTTAGACCAAAGCTTTACATAGCTGTTGGAATTTCTGGCCAGATACAACACACTGCCGGTATGGATCAGTCTGCAATGATTATTTCAATAAACACAGACCCCTCTGCACCTGTTAATCAGATAGCTGATTATGCAATAATTGGTGATTTTACTGAGGTTATTCCGAGAATGATTAAGTCGTACAAAAACAACAGCAAATAGAGATGGCTAATTTTTACAAAGACAATAAAGATCTGAAATTTCAGTTTGAACATCCTCTTATGAAGACGATTGTATCTTTAAAGGAGCAGGATTTCAGAGATTCAGGGCAATTTGACTACGCTCCTTGCACAGCTGAAGATGCAATTGATTCTTATGATAAGGTAATGGAAATTATGGGAGACATCTGCGGAAATGTAATCTCTCCAAATGCCGAAAACGTTGATAAATCTGGTCCTGTTCATCATGAAGGAAGAGTTTACTACGCCTCTGGAACAAGACAAAATCAAGATGTTTTAACACAGGCCGGTCTTTATGGAATGGCTCTTCCCCGTGAATTCGGAGGGTTAAATTTCTCTATGGTTCCTTATGTAATGTCGGCTGAAATTGTCGCAAGAGCAGATGCTGGATTCGCAAATATCTGGGGGCTTCAAGATTGTGCTGAAACAATTAATGAATATGCATCAGAAGAGATAAAAAAGGAGTTTCTTCCAAGAATCAATTGCGGTGAAACCTGCTCAATGGATCTTACTGAGCCAGACGCAGGTTCAGATCTGCAGGCCGTAATGCTAAGGGCATCTTATAATGAAAGTGAGAACAGATGGTATCTTAATGGAGTAAAGAGGTTCATTACAAATGGAGATGCCGAAATTAAACTGGTTCTTGCAAGATCGGAGGAGGGAACAACAGATGGCAGAGGGCTCTCATATTTTGTGTATGATAAGAAATGGGGCGGTGTAACTGTCAGAAGAATTGAGAACAAGCTCGGAATAAAAGGTAGTCCGACGTGTGAACTAGTATTTAACAACGCACCGGCTAAACTAGTTGGTGAGAGAAAGCTGGGTTTGATAAAATATGTTATGTCGCTAATGAACGGAGCCAGACTTGGTGTTGGTGCTCAGTCTGTAGGTATTTCTGAAGCCGCGTACAGAGAAGCTTTAAAATACGCACATGAAAGAGCTCAGTTTGGAAAGCCAATTATTCAATTCCCTGCTGTTTACGAGATGCTTGCACTGATAAAGGCCAAGTTGCAGGCATCAAGAACTCTATTATATGAGACAACAAGATTTGTTGATATATATAAAGCATATGGATTTATTGCAGAGGAGAGGAAGTTGTCACCAGATGAGCGAGCTGAATCAAAAAAGTATCAGAAGCTTGCAGATATGTTTACACCTATGCTTAAACTAGTATCATCTGAGTATTGCAATCAGAATTCTTACGATTCTTTGCAAATACATGGAGGTTCAGGATTTATGAAGGATTATCCTATTGAGAGAATATACCGAGACGCAAGAATTACTACAATTTATGAGGGAACCTCACAGCTTCAGGTTGTTGCGGCCCAAAGGTATGTTACAAATGGATCATATTTAGCTCAAATGCGGGAGTATGAAAAAATCTCAGTGAAGCCAGAGTATGAGCCGTATAAAAGAGAGATAATTGATATGACTGACCAGTATGAAAAAGCAGTTCAAATTGTTGCAGATAAGGACTCTGAATATATTGACTTTCATGCTAGAAGGCTCGTTGAGATGGCCTCTCACATTATTATGAGCTACCTTCTTCTTGGTGACACTCAAAGAGAAGATAGTTATGCCGCATCTATGGAAATATTTCTTGATAAATCAAAATCGTGGAATAACGAAAGATTCTCTTATATACGAGATTTTACAGAATTTAAAATGGGCTCGTTTCTAGCAGTAAAAGGCGAGAAGCCTTTGGAAGCGTAGTATTCTCTTTAACATCTTAATAACAGTCGGAAAAGCTTTCCCGACTGTTATTTTTTATCTGCACTCCCTTCTCCCTTTATAGTTGTCTGATTCATCTAGTTTCTCTTGTTCAATAGTTGAGTGCTCAATACCCTCTCTCAAGAGAACTGACCTTATGCTTCCTTTAACCTTGTTTGAGTCAAAATCCGGATTACAAACATAGTGTAAAGAAGCTATGTTTTTCTCCCCATCCATACTCCACACATGAAAATCAGAAATTGATTTTACACCATCTAAATTTGCAATTATATGCTCTAATTTAGATATATCTAATTCAGGTGGTACTTGTTGGAGCAAAATTGAGAATGTCTCTTTTAAGTTTCTATAAACGTTAATAATTACCCAGATTACTACAACTAATGATAGCAGAGGGTCAATATATGAAATGCCGGTAAAGTACATAATTATGCTTCCAATCAGAATTGCCCCCCACCCCAAAACATCCTCCATCATATGTATAGTTACAGCCTTTTCATTGTGAGATTTACCTCTTCTAAGCTTAATTACAGCAACTCCGTTAACGACTATACCAAGCAATGAGAGTGCTATCATTCCAAAGGCATTGCTCTCCTGAGGATTAATCAATCTTTCAATACTCTCGCTGATCATAATCATTGATCCAAAAAGAAGAACAACCGAAATAAATACAGACCCCAATAGGGAGAATCGTCTGTATCCATAGGTGAATTTGTCGTCACCCCTCTTTTTTGATTTTCTTTGGAGATAATAGGCTACTCCAAGAGAAAGAGAGTCTCCGAAATCATGGATAGCATCAGAAAGAATTGCAACTGAATTTGTTACAACTCCTCCAATCAATTCAATAATTGCAAAGCAAAGATTTAACAAAAATGCAATTAAAATATTGCCGGTAGAATCATTAGAATCACTCTCTTTCATAACGCTTTTAATATGGTATTAACACTTAAGCGAGGGGATTGTTTGCAAAACCCATATTGATTAAAATTTTTATCTTTGCAAAATTAAAAGCATTTTATGGAAATAAACCTTACCCTAGTAGTATTTGCCTCTAATCTCCATGATAATCAATCTGTATCCGGATCCAGAGAGGCTCTTTACTCAGATTTTAAGAAAAATTATTCATTAAAAATTGTTAGTGCACAGGAGTATGAGCCAATAAAAGGACAGGAGGAGTTTGCAATTGCATTTATTGCTACCGGAGGTACTGAGCAGCTATTCCTTAGCAATTGGCAAAAAATATCAAGGCCCCTGGTTATTTTAAGCGACTCTTTCCATAACTCTTTAGCAGCTACCCTTGAGATATCCAGCTGGCTTAGTGGTAGAAAAATTAAACATAAACATCTCAACTTCCCTATAAACCCAACAGAAGATTACATGAGCAACCTTCATAGGGAGATATCTCTACTTTCAAATGTTCATAAAGCTTTTAAAGAGATTTCAACCACAAAAGTAGGATTGATAGGTGAAGCCTCTCCATGGTTGATTGCATCAGATGTTGATAAATATTCGTTGACTTCAAGGCTGGGAGTAAAGTTTATTGATATACCAATTTCATCATTAGAAGAGAGATTCAATAACATAGATACATACAGCGGCAAATATGCACTTACCTCAAGTGAGTCTGAAAAACTCATAACTGATTATTCTAAAGTAATTGACGGAGGAAGGACAAAGGGAGATGTTATAGAGGCTGTAAAGATGTACAATGCAATTAAACAAATTGTTCAGGATAATGAGCTTAATGCAATATCTATCAAATGTTTTGATGTTATTGGTACATGCAAAACTACAGCATGTCTTGCATTGTCAATTTTAAATGATAAGGGCTTAGTATCAGGATGTGAAGGAGATATACCAACACTTTGGTCAATGATTATTGCCAGGGCGCTACTTAATAAACCGGTTTTCATGGCAAACCCATCCTCTATTGATAGATCAACAAGAAGTGTAGATTTTGCACATTGTACAACGCCTCTATCATTTTCCGATAAATTTAAACTGCCATCTCATTTTGAATCAGGGATTGGAATTGGAGTTGCAGCAGAGCTCACTCTGGGGAATTACACACTTTTTAAATGTGGTGGTGAAAGTCTTGATATTATGTTTTGCGCTTCTGGTAGAGTTGTTGAAAACACCAGAGTTGCTGAGAGGTGCAGAACACAAGTTAAATTTGTGTTTGATAATGAAAAAGAGATAGATACATTCCTAAATTCCCATCTTGGAAACCACACTATTCTTATACCGGGAAATTATATAGAGGAGCTTGAGCATTTTTTCCAACTTTATTAGTGTTATTATGAAAATAATTAATTATTCTGTAACCCTCCTTCTAATATTGCTTTCAAATATATTATACTCCCAGCAGATTTTAATAAAAGACAGTAGAATAGCATATGCAATATCAAGTGTTGATTCAGATAGTTTGAAGTCAACAATATTGAATTTGGTATCAATATATACCAGGCATAATCTCAGTACTCAAACTGATAATAATAAGGGAATAGGAGCTGCTTCTAATTTTATAAAAAAACAGCTTGACAAATACGCGAAGGCTAATTCAGCTCTTTCAGTAAAGGAATATAGCTACAGAGCTGGTGGAAGTGGCACCAGACTTTTAAGAGAGATAACACTAAAAAATATTGTTGCAGAATTTAAAGGGAGCGATTTAACAACAGACAGAACAATTGTGCTTCTCGCCCATTATGATAGTCGCTCGTTTGATAATACTGACTCTACCACATTCGCACCAGGAGCTAATGATAATGGAAGCGGCGTTGCTGCATTAATGGAGATAGCTAGAATATTATCCATAACACCTCAATTGCCAGTAAATGTGAAACTTATATTTCTATCAGGAGAGGAGCATGGTCTACTTGGTGCAACTTATATGGCATCTGTAGCAAAGAGAGAGGGGTGGAATATAAATGCTGTCATTAACAATGACATGATTGGTAACTCTCGCTCAAGCGGTACTGAGATATCAAATAATACCAGATTGAGAGTATTTTCGGAAAATATCCCTTTTTCAGAGAGTCCACAAGAGAAAAAGATAAGAGAGTATAACTCCGGAGAAAATGATAGTGATTCAAGACAACTTGCCAGATACATCAAAGAAATTTCTGAAAGATATGTTGATAACCTGGAGATTACTCTAATTTACCGCAACGATAGGTTTGGTAGAGGCGGTGACCACACTCCGTTTAACAGGGAGGGATTCGCTTCTGTAAGGTTATGTGAGTATTTTGAAAATTATGACAGAACACACCAAATACCAGGTACAAGGGATGGTAAACATTACGGAGATTTGATTGAAGGCGTTGATATTGAATATGTAAAAAAGAACACTCAGGCTAATCTGGCAACACTTTTGAACTTAGCATTCGCTCCAGAGAAACCTAATAGTGTTATCATAGATATATCTAAGCTCTCTTCCTCAAGTCAAATCTCGTGGAAGGATTCAAATAAGGGTAAAAAACCATTTGGATATTACATACTTATAAGGGAGACGCATAAATCTAACTGGGAGAAAAAAATATTCGTTAAGGGAAATTCAATAGATATTCCATACAGTAAAGACAACTATTTTTTTGCTATCCAAAGTGTCTCTGAAGAGGGAAATGAGAGCATTCCTCAGTTTGCAACCGGAGGCTCGCCGAGATGAATTCCAGGATTAGAGTTTCCATAATTGGAGTTGGAAATGCGGGTTTCCGGCTGGCTGTTTCATTGAAATCTTCAGGTGTTGAGGTAATATCTGTAATAAACAGAAGAATTGATTCTGCAAAATTGTTAGCCTCAATTCTAAACAAACCAGAAAATAATCCATACAAACTTGCTGATACAATCTATTCAAATTCTTATGATTCAGCAAACGGATCGGATATTATTCTGTTAAGTGTATCCGATAAGGCTATAGACGAGGTAACGCAGAATGTTTTAAGTATTTCAAGTGTAAGGGATGGCTTTACAACAGTATGTCATATAAGTGGAGCTGTATCAATTGATTCACTTAGTAATCTTCCATCATACGGAGTATTTTACCCACTAATGACATTAAGTAAAAATAAACCTATTGATATTTCTATTACTCCTTTTCTGATTGAGTATTCAGATAATTTTAGTGGCCAGAAAATTAAAGACTTATGCAATACAATTGGTTCTGAATTTTCTGTTGTCAAATCTTCTGACAGACTTAAAATGCAAATCGCTGCGGTTTATGTTAGCTCATTTGCAAATTATCTGTCAGCACTTGCTTATGAGATAGCTTCTCCTAACCATGTTTTGCTCTTGCCTCTTGCTGTAGAGACTATAAGAAAAGCGTTTTTATACGGAGATCCTGCCCTTGTACAGACTGGCCCAGAATCAAGAGGAGACTTTGACACTATAAAAAAACATCTTGATGCTTTAATGGATATGCCCGAACATATTCAAATTTATCAGTTAATCTCAAAAAGTATTACGGACAAACTAAAACAATTAAATCAAAGAAATGTCAAATTTTAAAGTTAAGCTGCATAAGATAAAAGCATTTGCATTTGATGTTGATGGAGTATTCACCGACGGTCAGGTTCTTGCAACAGAAACCGGAGATTTACTTAGATCACATAATGCAAAAGATGGATATGCAGTAAGAGTGGCAATTATGAAGGATTTTCCTGTGGCAATAATTACCGGAGGATCCTCCGAGTCAATAGCTTTGAGATTCCTTCAGATTGGAGTCAAAAGAGAAGACATATATCTAAAATCAATAAAGAAAATGCCTGATTTTAGTGATTTCCTGAACAGACATAGTCTTACTTCTGATGAGGTTCTCTTTATGGGTGACGATATTCCTGATATTGATGTTTTAAAAATTTCCGGGGTCTCTTCCTGTCCTTCAGATGCAGTAAATGAGGTTAAAGATGTGTGTGATTATATATCAATATATGGTGGAGGTAAAGGCTGTGTAAGAGATGTTATTGAGCAAGTTATGAAAATACAAAATAAATGGGATATCACGCCCGAGGCATATTCAGGATGAGTACACTATCAAAATTGTTTAGAGGAAGGATGCTTATTGTTGCATCCTCTTCACCTAGAAGACATCAGTTAATCTCCGGCCTTGATATTCCTTTTAAAATTGAGATACCTGAAGAGTATGATGAGAGTTATAATCAGCTGGAACAATCTGAAAATATCCCCTTGATACTTGCAAAAATGAAATCAGACAATTTTGGACGACCTTTAACAAATGGAGATATATTAATGACAGCTGACACAATGGTCTTTTGTAATGGTAAGATAATGGGAAAACCAGATAATTCAAAAGAGGCAATTGATATGCTATCATTTCTTTCCGGGAGAATGCATACTGTTGTAACCGGAGTACATTTGAAGAGTAATAGAGGTGAAAAAAGTTTCTCAGTATCCACTAATGTATATTTCAAAGATTTATCTCATGAAGAGATACTCTATTATGTTGAAAATTACAAGCCTTTTGACAAAGCAGGTGCTTATGGGGCTCAGGAGTGGATAGGATATGTTGCAATAAATAAAATAGAAGGCTCTTATTTTAATGTTATGGGATTACCAGTTCACTCCCTTTATAACGAATTGTGTAATTTTATTGAATCAGGTTGTTAAACCTTATTCACTAACCAATGTGAATATCTCCCCCTCCAGTTTAATAGCTCCTCTCTCTGTAAGGTCTCTGACCACTTCAACATAGAGTCTGGTATCGTCGTCAATTTCAAGGGAAATTTCGGCCATACTTTTCGGGCCTTTGGACAAAATTTCAAAGACCTTCTCTTCTATTGAATAATAGTAGTCTGAGTTATCTTTTCTGTGTCTTGATCCAAGACATGTATCACACCTGCCACAATTTTGGGGTGCAATCTCCCCAAAATATTCAGTTAATGTCCTCTCCCTGCATACCTCTCCATTTTGAAAATAGGCTATAACACTTTCAATTTTGGCCTCCATATTGCTCTTTAACATTAGATAATTGTTATTGTCAATTCTAAAGTTTCTTTCGTCAAGTCTCTCTTTTTTAATAATCAGAAGAGGAGATCTAACCGCAGGGGAGTATGAAATAACACCCATTCTTGATAGCCTTATAAGACTAGATGTGATTGCCGCTTTACTGTTTCTTGTTAACTTTGCTATATACTCTTCATCAATAGCAACAGGGACAGAGAAGAGTCCTGTGTATAATCTTAAAAGAGTTTTGATAAAGGCGTCAAGTGAATTATTTTTTAACTGCACATTATATAGCTCATCCCTGTTTACAATAAATTTAACTTTTGAAGGATTATCCATTTCATCTGTAAGTTCAATGTAACCCTCTTTTTCTATGTATTTCAGCGAGTGATAAGCTGGTACGGGGTGCAATGAACTAGAGTTGCAAAAATCCTTAAGGCTGAAATTAATAATTCTATCCTTGCCGGAACCATATGCAAAGCCAAGATATATAAAGAGCTTCTGATAAACACCTTTTATATACTCTTCGGAGGGAAATGTCGTTGAGAGTATTTTTCTTAATCGTCCAGGATCTTGTCTGTTCCAGAGCATTATTGCGAATGATTTAACTCCGTCCCTTCCAGCTCTTCCAGCCTCCTGATAATATGCTTCAAGTGATTCAGGCGGATCAAGGTGACACACAAATCTTACATCTGGCTTATCAATACCCATTCCAAAGGCATTAGTTGCAACGATTACTCTCAGATTCCCACTCTTCCACTCGTCTTGCCTTAAGGCTCTTGAAGCAGGCGCAAGTGCTGCACTAAAGGGTTCTGCAGATACTCCGTGAGCCTGAAGGAAATCTGATACCTCTGTTGTTTTTCTCCTCTCCCTAACGTAAACAATACCGGAGCCATCAATTACCCTTATAATCTTCAAGAGCTGAAGATATTTATCATCAGCCTCCCTGCACACATATGAGAGATTATCCCGCCTAAAGCTTGATTTTATAATATTTGGAGTATTAAGTTCAAGATTCTCAATTATCTCTTTTACAACAGTTGGTGTAGCTGTTGCTGTAACCGCAATTGTCGCAATTGGTGAAATAAGACTTTTAATCTCTTTAATTTTAAGATAGTCTGGTCTGAAATCATGCCCCCATTGTGAAATGCAATGCGCTTCATCAACAATCAGGTAGTTAATATTCATCTTAGACACCCTTGCCCTGAACAATTCACTGTTCAGTCTTTCAGGAGAGAGATAGAGAAACTTAAAATCACCATGTATAGCGTTGTCAATGAGTGCATCTATTTCGTCACTGTTTAATCCGGAATGAATAGCTATAACTGGAATCCCTTTTGCCTTCAATGCCTCAGCCTGATCCTTCATAAGAGCGATTAAAGGAGTGACAACTAGGGATATACCATCTTTTATTAGTGTTGGGACCTGGAAAGTAATAGATTTTCCTCCTCCCGTAGGCATTAATGCCAGTGTATCCCTCCCCTCCAATGCAGAGTTTATAACCTCCTCCTGCATGGGCCTAAAGGTTGTATAACCCCAGTATCGCTCAAGTATCTCCAGTGATTTTGACATTGTTAAATAAGTTGAATTATCTGTAAATAATTCGTTAAATTTGTTTGAATATAGATAAAAACTTTAAACAAAACTTAAACAAAACTAACTAAACTTGTGATGATAGCTTCTGATTTATTAAAGTATGGCATTGTAAATGTCGGAAAGGTGATGTATAATCCCACCTACGAAGAGATGTTCAAGGCTGAAATTGATGAAAAAAATGAGGGATTCGACAAAGGCGTACTCACAGATACAGGTGCAGTAGCAGTAATGACAGGCATCTTTACTGGAAGGTCGCCAAAAGACAAATACATTGTAAAAGATAATGTTACAGACGAAACAATATGGTGGGACGGAACCATTAACAAACCTATTTCATTAGAAGTATGGAATGACTGCAAGAAAATTGCACAGGATCAGTTGTCTGATAAGGATATTATTTATGTGGTGGACACATACTGTGGGACAAATGAAGATACAAGAATGAAAGTTAGATTCATAATGGAGGTTGCGTGGCAGGCTCATTTTGTAACTAACATGTTTATACGTCCTTCTAATTATGAGTTGGACAATTATGGTGAGCCGGATTTTGTCTTTATTAATGCTTCAAAGGCTGTTAATCCAAAATGGAGAGAGCACAATCTCAATTCAGAAGTATTTGTTTTATTCAACTTAACAGAGAGAGTTTCTGTATGTGGTGGCACTTGGTATGGTGGAGAGATGAAAAAGGGGATATTTTCAATGATGAACTACTACTTACCTCTTAAAGGTATTGCCTCTATGCACTGTTCTGCAAATGTTGGAAAAGATGGTGATGTCGCTATTTTCTTTGGATTGTCCGGTACAGGAAAAACAACACTTTCAGCTGATCCAAAAAGATATTTAATTGGAGACGATGAACATGGATGGGATAACCATGGCGTATTTAATCTTGAAGGAGGGTGCTACGCAAAAACAATTAATCTAAGCAAAGAGAATGAACCAGATATTTGGAGGGCAATTAAAAGAGATGCACTATTAGAAAATGTAACTGTTAATGAAGATGGCAGCATTGATTTTTCAGATGCTTCTGTAACAGAGAATACAAGAGTCTCCTACCCTATATATCATATTAATAAAATTGTTCTCCCGTCAAAGGCCGGGCATCCAAAAAAGATAATATATCTTTCTGCTGATGCATATGGTGTACTGCCTCCAGTATCAATATTAGACAGGGATCAGGCACAGTACCACTTCTTGTGCGGATATACATCCAAACTTGCCGGAACTGAGAGGGGGATTACAGAGCCTCTCCCTTCATTCTCTCCTGCCTTTGGAGAGGCATTTCTAACATTACACCCTACTGTTTATGCAGGAACATTGGCAAAAAAGATGGATGAGCATGGTGCTAAGGCATATTTGGTCAATACAGGCTGGAATGGAACAGGAAAAAGAATATCAATAAAAGATACGCGGGCAATAATTGATGCAATTCTTGACAGTTCAATTGAGAAAGCTGAGACCAAAATAATCCCTGTGCTCAATCTTACAGTACCAGTGAAACTTCATGATGTTTCCGATGGAATACTTGATCCAAGAGATACATATACTGATAGTGTGATATGGGAAGAAAAGGCACGTTCATTGGCTTCCAAGTATATTAAAAATTTTGAACAATACTGTGACAATGATGCAGCTAAAGCGCTTGTAGCTTGCGGTCCTCAATTATAACATCGGACATGAAAAAGACAACTGCAAAATTATTATTGATATCAACCTTACTCCTGTTTTCATCAATAATTAATACAAATAATCTTTCTGCATCATCAAGAGTATGGCATGTAAAGCTTATTTCCTCTAAAGGAGAGATTGTTTTGATGTTGTATGATAACACACCTGTTCACAGAGACAACTTTCTTAAACTTGCTAAAAAAGGGTATTTTAATGGGGTGCTCTTTCACAGGGTGATCAATAATTTTATGATTCAATCTGGTGATCCGGATTCAAAAGAGAGAGAGCCTGGAAAGATTTACGGAAATGGTGGGCCGGAATTAAACCTTCCGGCAGAATTTGTTCCCGGACTATTCCATAAACGTGGTGCACTTGCTGCAGCCAGAGAGGGTGATGATATTAACCCAGGCAGAGAATCTTCTGGATCACAATTTTATATTGTTGAAGGAAAAATTCATGATGACGAATCTCTAAATTTAGCTGAAAAAAGGATTAATGACAGAAACAGGCTTATTGGTAAGGAGTCAGGGTATAAAATTCCGAGTGATATAAGAGAGTATTACAAAAAAAATGGCGGAACACCTCATCTAGACACTCAATATACTGTATTTGGTGAGGTAATTTCCGGGATGGATGTCGTAGGTGCTATTTCTGATGTTGAAACAGACAATAATGACAGACCTTTGGAGGATGTAATTATTTTTTCAGTCAAAACGTTTAAAAAACGGTTAAAAAGATAGACAATGAAAACATTTATTTTAATGGCAGTATTGACGATTATGATTTCAAGCTGTACAAATAAGGATGAGATGGAGTTAAAAAAAATTATTTGTGAAACTCAAAACCAGGTACACCCTCTTTTAATAAGAGCTTCAAATGCATATTGGAATGGAACAATTACTGGCAATCCGGAAGAATTTGCTAAGTATTCTGAAGCTAATATTGAAACGTCTAAGATTTATTCAAACAAAGTTGTTTTTAACAAGCTTAAGGAGATAAGGGAAAGTGATAAGGTTAAAGATCCCATTTTAAAAAGACAGTTGGATATATTGTATAATAATTATCTTTCAAATCAGGCAGACACAGCCCTATTGGAAGAGATTATAAAAAAATCTACAATGCTTGAACAAAAATATGCGGAGTTCAGAGCAAAATTTAGAGGAATTGAGATCTCGGATAATGAAGTTGAAAGAGTATTGCAGACCTCTGTAGATAACAGAGAACTTGAAGAGGTCTGGAAAGCTCACAAAGAGATCGGTCCATTTGTCGCTTATGATGTTATTGAAGTCGTTAAATTGCGAAATATGCTTGCCAGATCTCTTGGTTATGACAATTATCATACAATGTCACTTGAGCTCTCAGGACAGAATCCAGAGGATATTTCTGCTCTGTTTGATGAACTTGATTCTCTGACAAGAGATGAATTTAAAAGGTTAAAGGACGAGATGAATTCCCTATTTTCAAAAAAATACTCTGTGCCAGTAGAAAAATTAATGCCTTGGCATTTTCAGGGTAGATTTTTTCAAGAGTCGCCTAAACTTTACTCAGTTGATTTAGACAAGTACTACAAAGGTCAGAACCTAGAAGAACTCACTGCAAGCTTTTACTCAGGAATCGGACTAGATGTTAGTGATATAATGAGAAGTAGCGACCTTTATGAGAAGCCAGGAAAAAATCAGCACGCATACTGCATTGATATAGATGCATCTGGAGATGTTAGAGTGTTGGCAAATATTGCAGATAATGAGTCTTGGATGGGCACTATGCTACATGAATTTGGACATGGTGTTTACGCACTTGGCCATGACGATCCGATTAATCCATATTTCCTGAGAAATGCTGCACATGCATTTACAACTGAAGCTGTTGCAATGATATTCGGCAGGCTTTCACGAAATCCGGAGTGGATGCTCCAAAACTTAGGATTGTCAGTAGACGAGAAAAATTTGATTGAAGATGATTGCTATAATTCTCTTAAACTTCAACAACTTGTTTTTAGCAGATGGGTTCAGGTCGTTTACAGATTTGAAAAAGAGATGTACTCAAATCCCGATCAGGATTTAAATTCTCTATGGTGGAATTTGGTTGAGAAATACCAAATGTTAAACAAACCGTTTAACAGAGATATGCCTGACTGGGCAACAAAAATTCATATTGCACTTTACCCATGCTATTACCACAATTATCAGCTAGGTGAACTTCTTGCCTCACAAATGCACTATTATATTGTAGATAACATTACAAAATCTGGAGACTACAGAAATGAATCATATACCGGTAACAAAGAGGTTGGAAAATGGATGCATGAAAATGTCTTTAAAGCCGGAATGAGGTATGAATGGAATGAGATGATAGAGAGGTCAACCGGGGAGAAGTTAACAGCCAAATATTTTGCAAAACAATTTGTTGACTAGGTCTCTATTCAAATTTGTACATTCTTGATGCCCTTCCTCTTGGAAGACACTCAAGTGTTAAATCAACTCCTGGGATGGCCCCCTTTTCTAAAAGGGCCATCCCTGTTGATTCCAAAGCGAGCTCGGGAGTGTTGTTATTTGCGCTTAAATGGCATAATAACAATGTTTTAAGATTTTTGTGAAAGATTTTTTTAACAGCCTCAGCTGTTTCAGCATTACTTAAATGTCCTCTGCCTTTGCTGATTCTGTCAATAAGGACTTTTGGATAGGGACCGGATTCAAGCATTGCAGAGTCATAGTTTGATTCTATTATTAAATGGTCTGCCATTGACGCGTATTTTAAGACTGTGTCAGTAACATGTCCGATATCAGTAATTACGGCTATTTTTATACTAGACATGTTAATAAAATACCCGTAATTATCTGTCCCATCGTGAGGGACCGGAAAAGGAGTAATCTTTACACCATTAAACTCAAATTGGCATTCTGACTCAATTATGATTTTTGACAGATTAATCTTCCCTCTGGTAACAAAGTGAGAATTCAAAGCTTTGTGTAAAGATTCAGTTGCGCAAATCGGCTTAAAAGATCTCTCAGAGAGGCTGCCCAAATGTTTTATATGATCAATGTGGTCATGTGTAACTAAAACAAAATCAATATTATCAAGGCATACAGAATGCTCTGCCAGTCTTTTCCTCGCTGTCCTCATCCCAATCCCAAAGTCAATTAGAAAAGAGACTTCTCCGTTTGAAAACCAGTATGAGTTCCCGTTGCTTCCTGAAGACAGAGATATAAATGACACGCAATTTGAATCTTCCGGGACTATTAGCATAGATATACCTTAAGGTCTTTAATAAGATCATTCTCCTGTAGCATAAGAGCTGTCTTTATTCCAAATTTTGACGCTGAATCAAGATTAATTTGAGAATCATCAACAAACAAGGTTTCTACCGGAGATATTCCTGAATCATCAAGGAGCATTTTGAAAATTTCCGGATCCGGCTTTGCACACCTCATTTCATACGAGAGGTACATTTTCTCAAAATATTCATCCATTTTCATCCCTCCTTCAAGAAACATTGGTTTTACTGTTTCTATTGCAATGGGATTCGTATTGCTTAGTAGGAAAAGGCGGTAATTATCTGCATAATGTTTTAGTGCTTCTAATTTCTGCATTGGGATTCCCGGTAAAAAAGATGACATAGCAAAGTCAATCTCTTCATCTGTAACATATTTTTTTATCTCATCACGGATTTTATCTCGAAACTCTTCTGTGGAAATAAGACCTTTTTCATAATCCATGAAGAAGCCCTCCTGAAAGTATTCATTAATAACTCTGCCAAAGTCAGGATGGCCTATAGAGCTGAATGCATCAATGCAACGTACTTTATCTAGCTTTACAATAACGCCTCCAAGGTCAAAGATTATATTCTTTATCATTTACTTTTTTTTGCAAATATGGCTCATTTCTCCACACTAGAAAAATAGTAGGGGTAGTGATAAATAGATTTATCTGTGATAATTGCCGTAATTAATTCTGATTTAGTGATATCAAATGCCGGATTAAAGACATTTACATCAATTGGTGCTACTCTCTTACTGAACCACATATCAGTTACTTCAAAACCATCTCTCTCCTCTATAATAATTTTATCTCCATCATCAGTATAGCGGTCAATAGTACTCTCTGGTCCCAGTATATAAAAGGGTATATTATAATGTTTGGATAGTATAGCAATTGAAGATGTCCCAATTTTATTTGCAACATCACCATTTGCTGCAATTCTGTCACATCCTGTTAAAACAGCATCTACCACTCCCCTTCTCATAAGTTCTGAAACCATATTGTCGCAGATTAATGTAACATCTACACCGGCTTTTTTAAGTTCATATGCAGTAAGTCTGGCTCCTTGCATTAGTGGCCTGGTTTCAGTAGCAAATATCTTAAATGAGTATCCTTTTTCATTCCCAAGATAGATTGGGGCTAGTGCTGTACCATATCTGGCTGTTGCCAAATGTCCGGCATTGCAATGAGTAAGAAGTCTGTATCCGGGTTTAAGAAGAGATAGGGCTCTCTCTCCAATATTAATGGACATTTTAATATCTTCCTCTTTAATAATGTGAGCCTCCTTTGCTAAAGTCAATTTGCAATCTGACAAGTTGAATGCTGCTGGTGAGAAATTTTTCTTAAAACAACATATCATTCTTTCAACTCCCCACTTCAGATTTATGGCTGTTGGCCTTGCATTAGAAATTATATTAGCTGCGTTCTCAATTATTGAATTAATCTCATTAAAACCACAACCATTTGAACCACTGATTGACATTGCAATGCCTGCCGCAGAGACAACACCTAAAGCAGGTGCCCCCCTAACCTTCAATTTTGTAATTGCATCAACTAGAGTATAAATATTATCTATAATCAGAAACTCCTCCTTTACAGAAAGAAGTGTTTGGTCAATAATTTTTATCCAGCTGCAGTCAGGCGGAAATTCAATAGAATCAAAACCAAGAGGAGTTCTATTCATTCTTCAAAAACTTGACTCTCAGTTCGCTTAGTTGGGTCATTTGTTTATATGTAAAGTGTCTGGGCTGAGAACCCCTTGTCTCCATGATATGAGAAATTTTACAATGCGCTTCAACAACTTCTGTCCTCCAATATGCCTCCTCAATACTCTTTCCCCATGTTAAAAGACCATGGTTTTGCAAAAGTAAAACATTCTTTCCCTTTGAGAGAGTTTCAACCTGCTCAAGTAGCTCTGAGGATCCGGGAGTGTTGTATTGAGCTAATGTTAATTGTCCCATCCAGATAACTGCCTCTGCACTCATTGGTGTAGAAGGGACGCTTTCACTAAAAGCGTAGGAGCACGCATAAGGTGGGTGAGAGTGCACAATGCCCCCTATTTCCGGATTATTGTTGTATATAGCAAGATGAGTAAACAGTTCAGAAGAGGCTTTTTTATTTCCATAAATTTTGTTCCCTTTTGAATCTACTATTACAAAATCTGTCTCATTCAATCCGCTTTTTGAATGCATTGAGGGGGTTATCATAAAAAGATCTTCATCCAATCTTATAGATAAGTTGCCCCCATTCCCCTCAACGAAAGACTTTTGCCATAAAATTTCTGAATAATATGACAGTGCAAACGCCTGGTCATAATATAATTTCGGTATAGGCCTAAATTCTGTCATAGCTTTATTTATTACAAGTTTTCAATCATAGCTTTAAATAGCTTTGACATCTTTTCTGATGCGGCATTTGCGGCTTTTACAACATCATCCCCATCGTTTACATAGTCCTCAGAAAATGAGTGGGCCTCATTTGTAATGACGGACATACCAAAAACAGGAATAGAGGCGTGACGTGCAACAATTACTTCAGGAACAGTTGACATCCCGACAGCGTCTGCTCCTGCTCTTCCAAAGAATCCATATTCGGCAGGTGTTTCGTAGGTTGGTCCTGTTCCAGCAAGGTATACTCCTTTTTTTAATTTTATTGAAAGCTTGTCAGCAAGCTCTTCAGCTAGATTAATGAGTTTGGGATCATATGGTCTTGTCATATCTGGGAACCTTGGCCCGAACTCGTCAATATTTTTGCCAATCAGCGGGTTAGGCATTAGATTGATATGGTCTCGTATAATCATAAGATCTCCAACTTTGAAATAAGGATTTATCCCACCTGCGGCATTAGAGACAAAGAGATAGGATATCCCCAATCTTTTCATAACTCTTACAGGCATAGTGACAATGTCCATACCGTAGCCTTCATAATAGTGAAACCTTCCCTGCATAGCAATTACATTTTTCCCGCCTAATACCCCAAGTATCAGGTTCCCTTTATGTCCTACTGCTGTTGATCTTGCAAAATTTGGTATCTCAGCATAAGGGATAACTATTTTGTTTTCAATGGTTTCGGCCAATCCTCCGAGACCGCTTCCTAGTACTATCCCGGCTACCGGCTTAAAGCCATTTGATCTCTCTCTGATATAGATAGCAGCTTCGTCTATTCTTCTTATCGACTCCATAATTTATAGTAGTTTTTTATATAATCTGTTAACATTTTCTATTGTCTCACTCTCTCCTGGAACTACTCTTTTTTCCATTACAATTCTTCCATTACAAACAACGGTGTCTATGCAAGAGCTGTTTGCAGAATAAATCAAGTTAGCAAGGAAATTTATATTAGGAGTAAAAGCATAGTTGGCTACATCTACCAGAGAAAAATCAGCATACCAGCCCTCTTCAATCTTTCCTGTCCTTATTCCTAAAGCTTCTCCTCCGTTTATTGTGGCAATATTCATCAACTCATTCAAAGGAAGCGAAGTTGGATCGCCTCTCCAAGCTTTCTGAACCAGAGCTGCAGTTTTCATTGCCTCCAGCATATCAAGATTGTTAGATGATGCGCATCCGTCTGTTCCTAGTGTAACATTAACTCCGGCATCTCTAAGTTCATTGTACCTGAATTTATAGCCGGATGCAATTTTTAGGTTAGAGTTTATATTGTGAACAACCTTAACCTGATATTTTGCAAGGATCTCAATATCCTGATCGCTAAGCCATAAGGAGTGTGCAGCTATTACCTCAGGCCCGAGAACTCCCAACTTCTCAAGGTATAAAGTGGGAGATACTCCGTGTTTTTTAAAAGATTCATTATTTTCCCATTCGGTTTCAGATAAGTGAATATGAACCATCAATCCCCTCTCTTTTGCGAAATCTGATCCCCATTTTATCATCTCCTTTGAAACACTGTAAGGAGAGTGTATCCCAATAGAAAATGTATGTAAATTACTCCAGTCTTTAGACTGCATATACAGCTCATTGCAATCATACTTAATCTGTTCCGATCTGCTTAGATCCATTTGGTCTAAAATAACAAATGGCTGAACAGATCTAAGACCAGACTCCTCTATTGCTTTTACAGAAGATGTTACCTTCCAGTACTGATCATTAAATGTTGTAGTTCCTGTCTTTATCATCTCTAAGGCTGCAAGCTTACTTCCCCAATATACCATCTCGTCGTCCAACCTTTTTTCAACAGGCCAAATCTTGTTTTCAAGCCAATCTATCAGATGCATATCTTCACCTATTCCTCTCATAAGCGTCATCGCTGCGTGAGTATGCATATTGACAAAACCCGGAATAACCCACTTCCCATTAGCCTCAATCTGTTTGTCAGCTTCAAACATTATCTCATCCCCTATTCTGTCAAATTTTTCATCTATAATTAAAATGTCTTTTTCAACCCCTTCAAGTATAGCCCTCTTTATCAAAATGGAACCCATATATTTCTCTTTGAATTTATCTTACAATTATACAATAAAATTAGCTTTTTATGGAAAAAATGTGCTATAATTGTATACAGAAATCACTTAATAATACATTTATGAAAAAATATGTTTGCATAGTTTGTGACTATGTTTATGATCCTGCTCAGGGCGATCCGGATGGTGGCATAATGCCAGGGACTGCATTTGAAGATATTCCAAGCGATTGGCTATGTCCTGTGTGCGGAGTAGGTAAAGAGGATTTTGAGCCCATTGAGGATTAAATGACTACTTTTGTCGCAAAAAATGCGATTTCTTTGGCTTGATATCAATTCTTCATTCTCTCATTCATCTCTAGCTATTCCATCATTAGATGCTCAACTTGATTATAAATTAAGAGATGCTGCCGAGTGGTCAATTGTATCAGGAACAACTTCTACTGATACGTCAGTTTTAATTTCTCAAATTCTCATAAAACGGCCAGACGTGCTTTTTTCCACGCTCTGGCTGTTTAATTCTTTGTATGTTACTTCATTATTAAAAAGGATAAAGGCTTTATTACCAGATCTTAAAATAATATTAGGTGGTCCTGAGTTCCTTGGCGATAACATAAATTTTCTAAATCATAACAAAGAAATTTACGCAGTAGTCAGAGGTGAGGGAGAACGGGTTTATCCTCTGTTAGTCAGCTCCTTAATTAATAGCTTGGATATCTCTAAAATAGAAGGCGTTTGTCTTCTCTATAATGATTCATATATTGACAATGGAAGGGTTCGCTCATCTGACATTTCAATATTACAAATTCCTGAAAAATCAGTTTTCTTTGATTTTAATAAGCCTTTTGTACAGATTGAAACATCAAGAGGTTGTTTTAATGGATGTAAGTTTTGTGTCAGTGGCTGTAAAGAGAGAGTTTCTTTTATTAATTATGAGTCGTTTAAATTAAGATTGCAAAACTTAATTAATAATGGAGTTAAAGAGGTAAGGATTCTAGACAGATCTTTTAATGCCAATAGTAAGCACGCATGTGAAATAATAAAAATTATGTCTCAATTTGCAGGGAAACTACGCTTTCATTTAGAGATTCATCCCGCATTTATTTCAGATTCTTTTAAGAGAGCAATAGAAATTTTACCACAAGATATGATTCATGCAGAAGTTGGGATTCAAAGTTTGAGTGAGAACGTTCTGAAAATTGCAGGGAGAGAAGGGACGGCTCTAAACTCTCTGGAGGGATTGAAGTATTTAGCTGGATTGAGAAACATTGAGGTCCATGCAGATCTAATAGCTGGATTACCGGGATATACACTTATCAGACTTTTTGAAGACTTCTCTCAATTAGCAAAATCAGGTGTTAGTGAGATACAGGTTGAGCTTTTAAAGGTACTTCCAGGTACAGAATTCAGAAATTTTAGCAATTACTACAAATTAAAATTCTCTCCAATACCTCAGTATGAAGTCTTGGAATCAGATTCCATGAGTTTTTCAGATCTTTTGCAGGCAAACATCCTCTCAAGAGTTTCAGATTTGTGGTATAACGATTCAAAATGGAGAAGTGTATTCGTAAGATTAATTAACTCTGAATCAAACTTCCTTAATGAATTTGTCTCCTACCTGTCATTAACAAAACTCCATGGAATTTCACCAGAAAAGTGCGGTATGATTCTTTATGAATTTCTTTTAATAAAAGAATCAGAAAACATACTATACTTGACAAATGCATGGTTGCTATCAGGTTTTTCCACTTATAAAGGTCCGGGAAGGTTGGCAAAAAAATGGGAAATCTATTTTAAAGGCAACTCTATTCCTTTTGATTATAAGGATTATAAAGATCATTTTTATTATGTAATCGATACAAAAGATACCATTTTTTGGCACTCCTACTATAAAACCACTAAAACACAATCAGGTTACATTTCATTAAACAAAACAACAAATATCATTACAGATATAAAGTTATTTAAGTAAAATATTTGCTTTTCATTATATTTGCACCCAAAATATTATAATATATGATTACAAAGGAGCTATTGTCGCCAAAGAGCATTGTAGTAGTTGGTGGTTCAGATGACACAAAAAAGACAGGGGGAAGTGCATTAAAAAATTTGATCAATAAGGGTTTTAATGGTGATTTATTCGTTGTTAATCCCAAAGCAGATACAGTACAAGGGATTCCTAGTTTTAAATCATTGGAGGATTTACCTCATGTTGAATTAGCTATTCTTGCAATTCCGGCTACTGCTTGTCCATCAACAGTTGAATATTTATGCTCAAAAAGAGGATGTAAAGCTATAATAATATACTCTGCAGGATTCCATGAGGATAGTGAAGAGGGTGCAGAGCTTGAAAGAGAGATAGTAAGATCTGTAAATAACGCAGGTGCTACTTTGATTGGTCCAAATTGTATTGGGGTATTGACTCCTGAGTATTCAGGTTTGTTTACCCAGCCAATACCGGAGTTAGATAAAGATGGAGTTGATATTATTTCCGGATCAGGAGCCACAGTTGTTTTTATTCTTGAGGCAGCTATGCAAATGGGGTTAAAATTCTCCTCTGTGTTTTCAGTTGGGAATAGTGCCCAAACAGGAGTAGAAGAGATACTAAAGCATATGGATGAGACATATGTTCACGGTGTCAGCTCTCCTGTCAAACTCCTTTATATAGAAAATATCAGCAAACCTGAAATGTTGCTTAAGCATGCTAAGTCTCTAATATTAAAAGGAGCCAGGATTGCTGCTGTAAAGTCCGGTTCTAGCGAAGAGGGAAGCAGAGCAGCCTCCTCCCACACAGGTGCTCTTGCAAGTCCAGATGTGGCTGTAGCAGCATTGTTTGATAAAGCTGGTATAATCAGATGTAACAGCAGAGCTGAACTCATAAATGTCGGATCAATTTTAATGCACCCAAGACCAAAAGGGAAAAAAGTTGCAATTGTCACTCACGCAGGTGGTCCTGCGGTAATGCTTACTGATATTCTCTCTTCTGGCGGAATGGAGATCCCTCATTTTTCCGGAGACAAAGCAGATCAGTTATTGAACAAATTATATCCGGGCTCTTCAACAGCAAATCCAGTAGATTTTTTAGCAACCGGAACTGCCGAGCAACTATCTCACATAATTGATGCATGTGAAAATGATTTTGATGTAGATTCTATTGCTGTAATTTTTGGTTCTCCCGGTCTTACTACTGTCTATGACGTTTATAATCTGATTCTAAATAAGATTAAAACTTGCTCAAAACCAATATATCCCATTCTACCCTCCATTGTCAATGTTAAAGACGAGATTTCTGATTTCCAATCAAAGGGAGGAATAAGTTTTCCTGATGAAGTCCTCTTTGGATCTGCATTATCAAAAGTTATGTCGGTAGATATCCCGGAAGAAAAAATTGAATTAACCCCTGTTGATAAAAAGATTATAAGACAGATAATTGATGGCTCAGAAAATGGTTATCTCTCCCCTGTTCAGGTCCAAAAACTACTGGATGCAGCAGGCATCCAGAGAGCAAAGGAGGCTGTTGCTAATGATGAGAAAAATTTGAGGAGGCTAGCAAGAGAGATTGGGTATCCTATAGTTATGAAGGTTATTGGCCCTGTACATAAATCCGACGTAGGAGGTGTTGCATTGAATATAATGGACGACGAAACATTGATTTCAGAGTTTACCAGAATGATGAAAATTCCAGAAACAACATCTGTATTATTGCAACCTATGCTGTCAGGAACTCAGCTATTTGCAGGAGCTAAGAGAGAAGATGGATATGGTCATATTGTTATGTGTGGCCTTGGTGGTATATTTGTTGAAGCTTTGGGAGATATATCCTCAAAATTGGCTCCAATATCACCTCTTGAGGCAGATAAAATGATAAAATCGCTTAAGGGATACAAGATAATACAGGGTACAAGAGGGCAAGATGGGGTTAATGAGACATTATATAAAGATGCTGTAAGACGACTCTCTGCACTGTGCATTACAGCACCTGAAATTTTTGAAATGGACATCAATCCTCTGTTGGGCAATTCAAAACAGGTTGTGGCTGTTGATGCAAGGATAAGAATTGAGAAACTTTAAGATTCATGAGTGGACCAAAAAAAATTATAAAATGGTTTGCCGGCCTTACAGAGATGCAACAGGGCTACATCATTCTTATTGTTTTGCTCGTAATCGGTATTATTTTACGCTGGAATTACATAATTGATAACATTATTAAAGGTTTTAATTATTTTTCCAGATAATTTTGTAAAATATGAAAGAAAATTCTTTCAATTTAAAATATTTTCATCTAAATTTGTAGATAATCTTTAAAAACTAAAATACTTTAGATATGGCATTAAGAGGAGCTATCGTGGTAGACACAGAAAAATGCAAAGGATGTAGTGTTTGCGTTGTAAACTGTCCTACTCAAACCATCGCACTGGCCAGAGAGGTCAACAGCAAGGGTTATAACTACGCCTATATGGAATCTCCGGAGAGTTGCACCGGATGTACAAATTGTGCAACTGTTTGTCCTGACACCTGTATAACAGTATATAGGATAAAAGTCTGATAATAAAAATATAAGAAAGAATAATATGGCAGAACAAATTTTAATGAAAGGTAACGAAGCCATTGCTCACGCTGCTATCAGATGCGGATGTGATGGTTATTTCGGATACCCAATTACTCCTCAATCAGAGATTATGGAGACTCTTATGGATGAACAACCCTGGGAGACTACAGGTATGGTTGTATTGCAGGCTGAGAGCGAGACTTCTTCAATAAACATGTTGTATGGCGGTGCATCATGCGGTAAAAAGGTTATGACATCATCCAGTAGTCCTGGTTTAAGTTTAATGTGTGAAGGGCTTAGCTACCTGGCTGGTGCAGAGCTTCCATGTCTGGTTGTAAATGTAGTAAGAGGTGGTCCCGGACTAGGAACTATTCAGCCTGGACAGGGAGACTATTTTCAGGCATGTAAAGGAGGTGGACATGGAGACTACAGAATGGTAGTACTTGCACCTGCATCTGCACAAGAGATGTATGATTTTGTAGATCTCGGTTTTGAGTTGGCGTTTAAATACCGCAATCCTTCAATGATATTGGCAGACGGAGTAGTTGGACAAATGATGGAAAAGGTTGAGCTTAGGCCTATGAAATCTAGATGGACCAATGAAGAGATTGTTAAGAATATGCCTTGGGCAACAACAGGTAAAACTCCAGCGAGAAAGCAAAATGTAATTACCTCATTGGCACTTGATGCAGCTGTTCATGAGCGCTTAAACCACACTCTTATTGAAAAATATAAGAGAATGGAGGATGAAGATGTTAGGTTTGAGAGTATTCAATGTGAAGATGCTGAGCATGTTATTGTAGCATATGGTTGTATGTCACGGATTTGTGAAAGTACAATTGAGATGGCCAGAAAAGAGGGTATAAAGCTTGGTTTACTCAGACCTATAACTCTATTTCCCTTCCCGACCAAAGAGATAGACAGAATGGTACCTCAGCTGAAATCAATGATGTCTGTTGAGCTTAGTACAGGCCAGATGCTTGAGGATGTTAAGCTTGCTGTAAACGGTAGAATTCCCGTGAATTTCTACGGCAGACTTGGCGGAATTGTCCCATCGCCAGAGGAGGTTTTTGAGGCATTCAAAAAGTCTATTAACAATTAAATCTAGCAATTATGGATGTAAAAGATATAATCAAACCAGAAAACAGGGTTTACGCTAAAACTCCTGTTCTTACCAGTACAACAATGCACTATTGTCCGGGTTGTTCGCATGGTACTGTTCATAAACTTATAGCTGAAGTTATTGAGGAGATGGGCATTCAGGAACAGACAATTGGTATCTCTCCTGTTGGATGTGCCGTTTTTGCATACAATTATATTGATATTGATTGGCAACAGGCCGCTCACGGCAGGGCGCCTGCACTTGCAACTGCTACAAAGAGATTGCACCCTGAGAAATATGTTTTCACATATCAGGGAGACGGTGATTTGGCTTCAATAGGAACTGCTGAAATTATGCATGCCTGCAACAGAGGGGAGAATATTGTTGTTATCTTTATCAACAATGCAATTTATGGTATGACCGGAGGTCAAATGGCTCCTACTACTCTAATCGGAATGAAAACAGCTACGAGCCCATACGGAAGAGATCCAAAACTTCATGGCCAGCCACTAAAAATTACAAACCTTATTGCTCAGCTTGAGGGGACATGTTATGTGACCAGACAATCTGTACATAACGCTGCTTCTGCAAGAAAAACTAAACGTGCAATTAGAAAAGCTTTTGAAAACTCTGCTCTAGGCAAGGGGACCTCTTTTGTAGAAGTGGTTAGTACCTGCAATTCTGGTTGGAAACTATCACCTGTTAAAGCAAACGAGTGGATGGTTGAGAATATGTTCCCTGAATATCCTATGGGAGATCTTAAAGATAGATAAAACGTAAACATTATGAAAGAAGAGATAATTATAGCGGGCTTTGGAGGTCAGGGAGTGTTATCAATGGGTAAGATTCTTGCATATTCAGGAATAATCCAAGGTCAGGAGGTAACCTGGATGCCATCTTATGGTCCTGAGATGAGAGGCGGAACTGCAAATGTAACAGTAATACTGAGCGATAAAAAAATCAGCTCTCCTATTCTAAGCAGGTTTGATGTTGCAATCATTCTAAACCAACAATCGCTTGATAAATTTGAATCAGCAGTAAAGCCAGGAGGACTACTGATATATGATCCTAATGGAATAACCAAGCTGCCACAAAGGAAAGATATTACAATTTGCTCCATTGCAGCTGTAGATATTGCAGCTGAGATTGGTAATTCTAAGGGGTATAACATGGTTGTCCTGGGTTCTTATTTGAAACTCAGGCCTGTTGTTACAATGGAGAATGTAATTAAAGGCTTAAAGAAGTCAATCCCTGAAAGGCATCACTCTTTGATACCCATGAACGAAAAGGCTATTGCTGCGGGTATGGATAGATTAGTAATGCACAATATACTTTAAATTTTAAAGGTCATTAAATAGAGAGTCCGGCTGATAAAGTACAGCCGGACTCTTTTTTTTGCATCAGATTTTAATAAATTATTATCTTTGCAATAGTGCATTATTGTTATGAGTAAAGACTATCAATCAGCGTTGAACAATCTGAAGAGGAAAATTGAGATAATAATCTCAAAGTATGAACATGTGTCTTCAGATAACACTCGCCTATCTAAAGAATTACTGGAAACAAAAAATGCGCTTGATTTAAGTAACAATAAAGTAAAAGAATTAGAATTAAAAATAAGTAATTTACAGCTAGCTGAGGCCTTTAAGACATCATCCTCTGATGTCAGAGAGGCAAAGCAAAAGGTTGGCAAGATAATCAAGGAGATAGATAAGTGTATTGCGCTTTTGAACGACTAAAGAGATGAACGAACAACAGTCCATACAGATTTGCATTGCTGATAGATATTATCCACTGAAGATATCACTTCAGGATGAGGAGAAAATTCGTACAGCCGTTAAAATTATTAACGAAAAGGTTGATTTGTACAGAAAGCGTTATACTAACAGAGACATACAGGACGCTCTTTCAATAACTTTACTTCAGTTTGTAATAAGGCTGATTGAAGCTGAGCAAAGAGAGGAGTCTTCTCATATTGTTGATGAAATTCAGAACATTAGCAATCTCCTTGATGAATATATAAGTGTCAATCTTTAAGGAAGCAGCATTTTAGTTTGCCGTTGGTTTAGCTCTTTGCCAAAATCAACATTAAAACAATACCGAGCCTACTCGGCAGTCAAAAACAGGCCTAGGTTACCCTTCGGGGGATTCTGCATGCAGGACGTTGGAAGTTTGCGACACTAAGCCGGAGCTCAAATCTTAATTTATTAAGGTTTTGTCTAAACAGCAACCAACGGCTTTTTTTGACACACAACTACATATATACACACACAATGGAGATAATACTTTCTATCATTCTACCCGCTATCGCAGGCTTCGGATTGGCCTACTATGTGGGAAACAATATCATCCTAAAGAAAAAACGAGAAGATATTCTTAAATGTGCTGAACAAGACGGTGAGAATATTAAAAAAGAGAAAATTTTTCAGGCAAAAGAGAAATTTCTTCAACTCAAAACAGAGCATGAACAGCAAATTCTTGAAAAAAGTAATGTAATTATTCAACAAGAGAACCGCATTAAACAAAAAGAGATATCACTTAATCAGCAGAATCAGGAACTAGCGAAGAAACAAAAAGAGGTTGAGATTCAACGAGATCAAATAAGAGCTCAACAAGAGTTAATGGAGAGAAAAATTGATGAATATGAGAAACTCCGCCAAGAGGCAATCTTGAAAATTGAAAATATAGCCGGTCTCTCAGCTGTTGATGCAAAAAATCAGCTGATAGAAACAATGAAGACGGAAGCAAAGTCAGAGGCAATGTCATATATCAGCGAAGTGATGGACGAGGCTAGACTAACTGCTAGCAAGGAGGCTAAGAGAATAGTTATAAATACAATACAAAGAATTGCACCCGAGACAGCAATTGAAAATGCTGTTACTGTTTTTAATATTGAAAGCGACGAAATTAAAGGCAGAATAATTGGGAGAGAGGGAAGAAATATTAGAGCTTTAGAAGCTGCTACCGGAGTTGAAATTGTCGTTGACGATACACCTGAGGCAATACTTCTTTCTGCATTTGATCCTGTCAGAAGAGAGGTTGCGCGATTAGCACTCCACCAGTTAGTGACTGACGGTAGAATTCACCCTGCTAGAATTGAGGAGGTCGTAACAAAAGTTCAAAAGCAACTTGACGATGAAATAATGGAAACAGGTAAAAGAACCTGTATTGATTTAGGAGTTCACGGTTTACATCCAGAGTTGATTAGGCTTATTGGGAGAATGAAGTATCGCTCATCTTATGGACAAAATTTGCTTCAACACTCAAGAGAGGTCGCTAATATTTGTGCTACAATGGCCTCTGAATTGGGTCTAAATACAAAAGTTGCAAAAAGAGCAGGATTATTGCATGACATTGGAAAGGTGTCAGATGAGGATCCTGAATTGCCACACGCAGTGTTAGGAATGAAGTTGGCTGAAAAGTACAAAGAGAAACCAGAGGTTTGCAATGCAATTGGTTCACATCATGAGGAAGTTGAGATGACATCATTAATAGCACCTCTTGTTCTTGTAAGTGATGCAATTTCCGGAGCAAGGCCTGGAGCCAGACGCGAAGTAATTGAATCTTACATAAAGCGATTAAAAGAGATGGAGGACCTGGCTCTCTCATATCCGGGTGTTACCAAAACTTACGCAATACAGGCAGGAAGAGAGCTAAGAGTAATAGTAGGAAGCGAACAGGTAACAGATCAGGACTCTGAAAGGCTCTCACTAGACATTGCTAAAAAAATTCAGGAAGAACTAGTATATCCTGGTCAGGTGAAGATTACTGTGATTAGAGAGACAAGATCTGTTAGTTTTGCTAAATAGAGGGTCCAAAAAGAGTATTTAAATCTTTTTGAATTTGCTCAGATGCAGCTTTTTCAGGAATAAATTTCCAGTTGTAAAGAGGGATTGCTTCAATAAAGCCGTCCCTTTTTATTTGATTATACATAATCTCTCTAATATCCCCCATCTTTTTATAGACTCTTTTCTCTAATTCATTTTTGGATAGTCCTGACCCTTCAGTTAATAAATCCCCTCCCCCATTAGCTCTATAGGATGACATTGCAACTTTATACTCTGAGTTTATCTTAAAAGGAGACCCGTCTGCCATTGAAATGATATTAATTCTTTCTCCTAAGTCTTTTCGTGTATCTACCTCATATTTTATTCCTGCAGCAGAATCAAAATTAAAAAAGGGATTCTTAAACTTTCCTCTCTCTCCTTTTCCTGAGGGATTTATCATTAAAAGGTGTCCTTCAGATGTGTTAAGCATATTAATCCATTTTGAATAAGAATACTCTAAATAAGCCTTTATCTCCTTGCCAGTCATTGAGATTACATACAACTGATTTTCAAAAGGGTATATACTGAACAGGTCCTGAAAGTTCAATGTTTTAGACATAACTGTAATATCCAGTGATAGAGGTGCTGCAAAAGAGATATCAGCACCTGTATTCTCAAGTTGTAATTTATGAATCATATCTATATAGGATGATGGTCCTGCATAAGCATCTCTTGATCTGACAGTATTCAGCAACTTGCCAATTTCAGTATTTGTAAACACTTTTACCTTATTATAGTGACTCTTGAAAAAATTCACAAATTCGTTATGTGGCTCAACTCCGGTTAGTGAAATTACTCGTCCCTCAATATGCTTATGAGCTATTTTGCCTTTTAATATGTTTAGTGATATTTCTGCCATAGAAATATGTGAAGATCTTCCCCCTCCTGACAATAGAAGAACCGTATCCATCCCATTAAAAATCTTCTCGGATGTTGCTTTATGGTCGTGAGCAGAGAGGACAATGTCTATCCCATTAGTATTTGCAGCAACAAATCTGGCTGGATTTTCAATGTCATAAGCATCTAGCTCCCCAAGGCCTGCGTGAATGGCAGCAATAACAATGTGAGGTTTCTCCTTCTTAATAATTTTATCAACCCATACTTGCAATGTGGGAAGAATCTCTTCAAATTCCATCCCTGACCAGAGATCCTCGGAGAGCCATTTTTTGATATTTGGATTCGTCATTCCAATAACAGCTATTTTTAAACCATTCCTTTTTATTATTCTGTAAGGCTCAAAGTATGGTAGTCCTCTTTTTAGATTAATAATATTAGCTGCAATATAAGGTACTCCCTCTTTGTTAAAGAGTCTGTCGTAAACATCATGTCCTGCCTCTATATCATGATTACCAACTACTACAGCGTCATATCTCATCCATGAAAAAACCTCACTGAATATGTGCGTAGATGATGTGTCAATAAAATTGTAATAGTATGCTGAGTTATCGCCCTGCAGGTGATCACCATTATCAATTAGAATCACATTACTTTCACCAACCTCCCCTCTTTTTTCCTCAATAATTGTCACAGCAGATGATAATGAGTAATTTAAAGGGAGAGAATCAATATAGTCGTAAGGAAAAATCTTCCCGTGAACATCATTTGTAGCAAAAATTGTCAGTTTGTAATTTCCATCAGAAGGTTCAGTAATGTTGCAAGAAGTTGCAATTAGTATTAAAACTGATATCCTGATAAAAATAAGATGTCTCATACTCTAACTATTTAATAATTTTAAACTTATCTGCATCTCTCCACGCTGGAAAACTCTCTCGGTTTGATAATAATTTCTCTTTTTTAATTTCATACAAGCTTATATTCAATTCTGAATACTGCAATACAGGTTCTATAATGTCACCACTCCATGAGTATATAAATGATTCTCCACTATAGTCTGATAAGGGATCGCATCCTGATCTGTTTAGAAAAGCGTAAAAAGATTGGTTCTCTATTGCCCTGGCTGCGACAAGATTCCTAATAACTGAAGATCTTGATGATGGCCAGCTTGCTACATTAAGTGCCAAGTCATAATCAAGGTTGATATTTCTGCTCCAGACAGGGAACCTTAAATCATAACATATTTGCAGTAAAATCCTCCAACCATTATGATTAACAACGACTCTCTCTTCTCCCGGGCTAAATCTTTTATCCTCCCCCCCATAGGAGAACAGATGTCTTTTATCGTAATTTATTACTTTACCGTCCGGTTTTACGAAATACCCTCTGTTGAATAATCCACTCTCAGTTTTGACCGGGACTGAGGCATAAATTGCAGCATTTAATCTTTCGGAACTCATTTTCATCCAGGAAAGGGTGTCTCCATTATCCACTTCACAAAGAGAGGAGTCCACTGTAAACCCATAAGTAAAGAATTCCGGAAAGAGGATCAACTCTACTCCGGAATCTAAATTTTGAAGAGTATCACATACCTTTTCGCAATACTCAAGGTTAAGGTCCAACCTCTCCCAAATAATTGGTATATTGCATAATGCTAATTTCATTATAAAAGCTATAGAGACGCAATATACGAATAACTAATCTATTTTTTGAATTCTATAATAAATGTAGATTGAGGATTAACTAAAAATTTATCGCCGGCAATAACTTCATTATGGTTAATTATATTGATTCCCCTCTCTCCAAAACTAACCGACTCTTTGTATATGTTCCAGTTTAGTTCAAGCTTTTTATTGTTATTATTTGTGACAACCATAACTTTTTGATCTCCATAACTCCTAAAATAGACATATAGATTATCATTTGGCCAATAGTGTTTCATAGTACCCTTTATTACAGCATCAGATGATTTTCTCCAGTTAAAAAGTTGAGAAACATACTCAAACATCTCCATCTGTTCATTATTAAATTGTCCTCTTCTTAACATTGCCATCCTCTCCTCACCGTGTCCAAGTTTTCCGTCGGGTGTCATCATCATAATTTCTGTGCCATAATAAACTTGTGGAATACCCCTCATAGTTGCAATAATTGCAAGCATCATTTTGAATTTGTCTCTATTACCTTTAAGTACCTCTGAAATTCTGTTTGTATCGTGATTATCTGCGAATATCATCAATTTAAAAGGATCTGAGTAGATATTATCCAATGAAATGGATCTATATATTCCAAACATTCCCTCACCCCATCCAGGGTTACCATCTCTGTTTAAAGATCTGCCAATTGCCTCCTGAAGCGGAAAATCCATAACGTTCGTCAAATTACTTGAATAGCCATCTCTGTTCCTTGCATCCCCTTCCCAATACGCAATTTCCTGAGGTGTTGAGAACCAGCATTCTCCGACAATATTCATAGACGGATATTCGCTCATTACAGCTTTTGTCCATTCTGAAATAGCATTTTTATCACTGTATGGATATGTATCAACCCTTATTCCGGATAAACCACTCCACTCTACCCACCAAATCGCATTCTGTATGAAGTATGTAAGGAGATATTTATTATTAAGATTCATATCTGGCATTGATGTATCAAACCATCCGGTTGTGCATTTGACATTGTCGTAAACTGAAGCATGGATATCATGATGAGTTGACATCGCGTAATTAGATTGAGTATATTGAGGGAAAGTATGAACCCAATCATTAAACGGAAGATTTTTCATCCACCAGTGAGAGAGACCTGAGTGATTTGGTACCATATCCATTATTACTCCGATTCCTCTTTTTCCAGCTTCCATAACATACTTTTTAAAGAGTTCGTTATCCCCGAATCTTGGGTCTATTCTGTAATAATCTGCACATGCATATCCATGATAAGATGCTACAGGTTCGTTGTCAAACAACAGAGGCGTTGACCATATTTTCGTCACACCTAACTCTTTTAAGTAATCTAGGGAGTTAATGATTCCCTTTATATCACCTCCATATCTTCCATATTTATTTGAAATATCTACCCCCTCCAATGCTTCAGGGTGGTTGTCGTTTGAAGTATCGCCGTTGATAAATCTATCAGGCATTATCAGATATACCATATCAGCTGGCCCAAATCCACTTCCTGTATAAGAAGAACCTGAGCCTTTCCGGTTAATTTCATACTCAAATTCTCTACTCTGAGATTGGTTGGATACAGTAAATTTATATTTGCCAGGTTTTAAATTTGGCGAGACTAATATGTTTATAAACAAATAATCTGGTGAGTCTGCGTTTTCTACTGAATGAACCTTAATTCCAGCCTCTTTCACTTCAACCTTGGAGTCTTTTAAGTCTTTTCCATACAGCATAATCTGTAGATTTGGATTTTTCATACCGCTCCACCAGGATGGGGGCTCAATTCTGGAAATTTCTAACGTGTAGGCGAGTGAAGAACAAATGAGAAATACAATTGTAAGAAAAGTAAATTTATAAGCTTTCATTATTTGAAGTATATCATATATCCATATGGTTCAACAATTATACTCTCTGAGAGATCTCTTTCTATTCCGGTCTTAAAATCTGTAAACTTGAGATCTTTAGGAATGCTCTTTAAACGGATCTCTACTGATTCTGAGTTAAAATTAAATATTCCTATAACAATATTATCTCCGGCGAATCTCTCAATAGCATATATATTACTATTTGAGGAAGTTTCCAATTCTCTATACCCTTCAAAATTTAAAGAACTTAATGCAGTATTCTCCTTTTTTAATTTAATCAAGCTTTTGTAAAAATCTGTAAAATATTCATTACCCGTCCAATCAATTAAATCCTTTTTAAAAAACTCAAGCCTTCTGTTGAATCCAATCTCTTGTCCATTATAAATGAGTGGTATGCCCGGAAGTATAAATGTTAGAGCCGCCATTTGTTCAGAATGATCTTTAAGTCTTTCAAACTCTGTTCCATTCCATGAGTTTTCATCATGATTTGATGTGAAATGCATGGCGATTGTATTTATCGGGAAACGAGTGTGAACTCTTTTATAATATGCTCTTATGGTATCAGCATTGTATTTGCCTGAAGCAATTCCATTCATTATATGATGAAATCTCCATCCATAATACATATTAAATGCCCTCTTCTGTAATCCAGGCTCCTCGGCCTCAGCCAGCATTAATATGTCTCTCTTTATTGTTTTAATCTCTTTTACAGCAGATTCCCAGAAATCTATTGGAACTTCACTTGCAACATCGCATCTGAATCCATCAATGTCTGCCTCATTAATCCAAAACTTCATTGCATCAAGCATAGATGCTCTCATTTCTTTATTGTTAAAATCCAGTTTAGCCACATCACTCCAGTCAAAAGGGGCAACAGGAGAATTGGTTACAGAATCCATGACATACCATTCTGGATTTGTCTTTAACCATTCAGCATCTCTAGATGTGTGGTTAGCAACCCAATCAAGAATGACCTTCATCCCCAGTTCATGAGCTTTATCTACAACTCTTTTAAAATCATCTAAATTGCCAAACTCCGGGTTTACTTCTTTATAATCTTTTATAGAATAATAGCTTCCAAGACTGCCCTTCCTGTCTTTTTCCCCTATAGGATGAATTGGCATGAACCATAATATTTCCACGCCCAGCTCCTTTAATCTTGGAAGATGATCGTAGAATGCATTAAAAGTTCCTTCTTTTGTATATTGCCTCGTATTTACTTCATATATTACTGCATCAGAAATCCACTCGGGATGCTCCACTTCTGAAATGATCAGCTTCTTAGCGGTTCTGCAAGATAGAGGGATTATTGAAGCAACTATTAAAAGGCTAACTATTAATTTTTTCATATAAATATTTTAGTTATTAAGTAATGTATATCCTCTTGGCTCAATTTCTATTGTGATTTTATTTGAATCAGCAGATATGATTTTACCAGTTCTAGATTTAAGTGACGAAATATCTGTATCTATGGGAATATTTAAATCTAATTTCAATGGTTTGTCAGATTTGTTCAAAGCTATTATAACTATCTGTCCCATATAAACTCTCATATATGCAATTATATCATTATCTGATACTAATGGAATGAAATCTCCATAAATTAAAGGCATAGATGAACTTCTATACTTCGCAAGCTTAATAAAGTTATCTAAAACGGCTCTCTCTCTCTCTGAATATTCTTCAAATCTCATCCATCGGCGGTTATCCGGATCGTTTGCACCCGGCTCACCATATTCATCTCCATAGTATATAGTTGGAATGCCAGGTATTGTTAATATAAACGCATGAAGAACTGACAAATAATCATAAGCCTCAGATCTGCCAAAACCAATTTCTCTTTTCCAGCCTGCTTTTTTCCAGTCTTCATCAACCAAAAGATCACCTCCTGCCAATGAAACAAATCTGGGTCTGTCATGATTCCCGGTTATATATCCCATTAGATTGTGATAGCCATAAGTACTCAGGCTCTCCTCAAGTGTCTTCATTACGCTGGCGAATGATCCGTCAGAATTAATAATACTCCAAATGAATGAATCATAAACATTGAAGTCAAATTGTCCGTCTAGCATCCCGTTTCTCACATATGAATTAATAAGTGATGGGGATCCATATGTTTCACCTATTTGATAAATAGATTTCCCCGGTCTTGACTCTTTAATTTTTTTTGTTAAACTCCTCCAGAAAACTTCCGGTATATGTTTAGTTGCATCGTGTCTGAATCCATCAAATTCAAAATTTGTTATCCAGAACAGAGCTGAATCTGTCATTGGTTCATATACCTCTTTACGCTCTAGATCAAGAGAGGGAATATGCTTGTCAAACCAAGTAGTTAATCTGAATTCATCCCATAACTCAAAGTTAGGTCTGCCATCAGGTGTTACAGGAGAGGTTGTCCACTCAGGATTTGCTTTTAGTGTGGGGCTATCAATATGCATATGGTTTGCAACATAATCAAGGATAACATTGATATCCCGGGAGTGAGCTTCAAATAGAAGTTCCTTTAGAACCTCTTCATTGCCGAATCTTTTGTCAATTTTTGTTAAATAAATAGGCCAATAACCGTGATATCCGCTGAATTTGGTTACTGGGTCTTCAAACTGACCCCAGGCATCTAATGGATTTTGGGTAATTGGTGAAATCCATATAGTGTTAATACCTAAATTATTGAAGAATCCAGATTTTATCTTTTCAATAATACCCTCTAAGTCTCCTCCGTAATAATCAACTTTTGGAAGAACATCCGGACTATTTAACTTCATTGTATTGTAAGGATTCCCGTCTCTGAATCTGTCAATCATTAGAGAATACATAATCTGTGAATGTTTATCATCTCTTTTAAGGTATGAAGCAGATTCAATAACTCGCCCATTATTCAATGGTATTAAGATATCGTTACCTTGTGTTGAGGAATTAGCAGAGTATAGCCTTAAATATGATCGCTCAAATTTTTTCGCATTTGAAGGAATCTCAATATTCAACACAACTTTTCCATAATGATGTGACTTGTCTCTTTTTTCCTCAATATGGAATGGGTCAACCAGAGTGTTTTGCCATAGTACAATATATTCTGGAGATTTTCCATAAATTTCCGCTGCAATCTTTTCCCCTTTTATTCCGCTACTTACTGCTATTACAGGCTCTGTATTGGATTCTCTGTTAATATTTCTGTAGTCTAGTACTACAAGACTTCCTTTTTCTCCGGATGAACTGATTGAAATTACATTTATTCTCTTTGTCTCTGGTAGCGTAATTACTCTTAATGTATCAAAATTACTATTATACTTAGAGATTCCAAGAGTTAATGAATTAATAGAGTCAATACAGTCAAGAGAGGGGAAGTAATCTCTGATAAGAATTATTGTAGTATCTGCAGTAATTTTTACTGGTTGAGCAGCTTCAAATTCTTCAAATTTATTGCTGCTTTGACTATTAATGCATGAAATCAATAAATATGGGATAATAAAAAGTGCTATTTTCAAATTATTCATAATTCAAATATTATAGTGGAATAAGGAGGCATCGTAACGGAGTAAGTTGTAGAGTTAATTTTTGTATAGTTCACCTTTCCCATATCTGCAATTGGTTTATTGATGGGCTCACTGATTGCGATTGTTGATATGTTTGGAGACACATTGTGAATGACCATTAATTTTTCCCCCTGATATTCCCTGAAAAAAACCATAAAATTTTTCTCATATGTTTCAAAATATGAGTTTGGATAAGATATGGAACCTTGGGCTAAAGATGGATAAGTGTTCCTGAGTTTAATAAATTTCTCATATACCCTGTAAATTGAATTCAAATCTTTCTTCTGAATTTCAAGTGGTTTTACTAAGTTATCTGTGGAGTACATTGGGGTTCTCCATGTTGTTCTGTAATTGTCTGATGTTAATACATCCCATAAGAATGGCTCTCTTACATTCTCATCTCCGCCTGTCTTCATACCTAACATTCCAATCTCCTCACCGTAGTATAAATATGGAGATCCAGAAATTGTGAGTAATACTGCTGCCGCTATTTTTGCTTTGGCCGGGTCTCCTCCCAACCTTGAAAGAGTTCTGTCTTCATCATGATTTGAAAGCTTTGTTGCATTTATAGCATCTGATCTGTTTGCTTTAAAGCTGGATTCCATCTCAATGATGTCTTTTGGGAACCATTTTGCATGTGAATTTTCTATAACATATATCAATTTATACCAAGCATCAAAATTGAACATAGAAGGTAATCCTTTGTAGTAAGGAGAAACATCCTTATAATTTCCGCTAAGATTCTCTCCAACCATATATAGGTCATCCTTCTCCCTCTTCAAAGCGTTGAAAAATTTTCCAAGAAATATTGGATTCTCATCTGAAGTTTCGTTTTGGTAAATATGTTTAACAGCATCCAGACGAAATCCTGCCACACCTTTTGAAAGCCAGAATTTTGATATTTCAATCATATTCTTAAACGGTTCTGAGTTTTCACAAGTGTCAGACAGCCCATAATTTATCTCTGGCATCCAATCGGAAAACATACCCATATACTTGTAATCCGTCGTTCCTGATGGAACATTATGCCAATGTCCAGAATAATAATAATTCGTCATTGGAATATTCCCCGATGCTATAGAACTCTCAATCTCTGTTGACTTAGCAAAAAGAAAGAAATCTCTAAATTGATTATTTTCAGATTTAATTGCCTCTAAAAACCATGGGTGGTTTTTAGAAGTGTGGTTTATGACTAAATCCAGGATTACTTTAATTCCCAAAGAGTTCGCTTTGGCAATCATAGCATCAAAATCTGTTATTGTTCCATACTCTGATTTAACAGACATATAGTCATCCACATCATATCCATGATATGAGGGCGATGGATGGATAGGTGTCAGCCATATTCCTGCTATTCCTAATTGATGAAGATACTCTAGTTTTGCTGTTATACCTCTCAAATCGCCAATACCATCACCATTACTATCGGCAAAAGACCTAACGAAAATTTGATAAAAAATATCACCTCTTTTTACACCATCCCATTGTCTGGCATCATATTGAGAAATATCATCTCTAATATCAGTTGGAGGTTTAGGATTTGGGTTCGGAGCGGGTTTATCATCTTTCGTACAAGAAGCCAAAAGAAGTATAATAATAAGATAATAATGGAGTATTTTCATCTTCAAATTTTTATAAAAAAGTGGGGAGCAATCTATATCATGATCTCTCCCCACTTGTCAAATTCAAATTACTACTCAACAGGAGTAATTTCAAAAGTAGGAACAACCTTATTTAAATTGAATACAACTTTATATGTTCCAGCAGTTACCGGTATGTTTTCACCCCCCTGCTTAAGCTGATCAGGATTCATGCCTTCATCAGATTTATAAGGTCCCCAATTTAACCCCCAATCATCATCTGCACGGAACTTAACCTCTCCGTCAGTTAAAGTTACTGTAGCTTCAAATTTGTTTGTGCTTGTATTGAACAGAAGCTCAACATCAGGACTGCCCCAACCACTAGGGGTTGCACTACCGACTAGACCTATTCTTGATATTGTCTTTACTCTCTCTAGTGTTCTGTTATTCTGATCTCTGTTGTCAAGTTTCAAATACATAATTAAACCATCAAAAAGTGTGATGTTTCCACCAGGTTCAACTTTTATCTTGTTATTTACTACAGCCACATCATTAGTGCCAATATCATCTCCGTTCCAGCCTCCTGTATATGTAATTTTGAAGCCATCCTGGGCTTTACCGTTGAATGCAACCCAACCCTCATAGAAATCACCATCTTCGTTTATGTCATAAAGGAATTGCGATTTTGAGTGATTCCAGTCGCAGTAACCACCAACAATCCAGACTTTTGGATATTCCTTCTCTGCTGGTTTAAATGTAGTTACATTGAATTTTACAGAATTTGAAACAATCGGAGAAATTTGATCTACAATTTGAGATTTTACTCTCATCTGAATAGAAGCAGTTGTTCCAAGGACAACTCCCAGTTTCTCTAAAGCACTTTGCAACTCTAATTGCTTAACAACAAGTCTGTTTGTAGACACTGAACCAATTACTCTAAGTTTTGAGAAATTATCACCGTCCAATCCGATTTCTATTGTGTAATTAATTGCTGCGTCAAATCCAAATGAGCTTGGGCTCCACGTAAATGCAGGAAGATCGTTTCCCTTTGATGCGTCAGTCAACACAATAGCAGCGGGAGTAGAAAGAACCCCTGAGACCGCGTCTGCAGGATTGAACACCACGTTTAGGCTTTCATCTTTGGTACAAGATACCATTAACAGCATCAAAGCCAATATTGAGAATGTATATTTAATTATTTTCATAACCTTTTAATTTTGATATCCTGTGTTTTGCACCAAGTTGGGATTAGCCATCAAATCTGCAACTGGTATAGGGAATAGATTATATTTTGCATCAATTGAAACCCCGGATGGTTGTCCCCCCTTCATTGGCCATAAGTATGCTGATCCAGTATACATGTTAAATCTAATAAGATCAGAGCGTCTAGTCCCTTCCCAATAAAGTTCGCGTGACCTCTCATCAATTATGAAATTTAAATTCATAGTGCTTATATCACCGGAATCATTACCATAAGCTCTTCTTCTCAATTGATTTACATACCCAAGTGCTTCACCTGTTGAAGATCCTGACCCTCCTCTTACAACTGCTTCAGCAAGCATTAAATATGCATCAGCAAGTCTAAAATATGGAAAATCTGTATCAGGGAAATCATTGTGAGCACCTTTGCCTCCTGTTGATGTTTTGTTAGTAAACTTAAATACTGACCAACCTTGTGTTGTAAATGTATTAAGAGGGTTTGTTATCTCCTTGCTTCTGCCTTTTTTGAAGAAAATTGCTCTTTTATCCGAACTAAGTGGATAATCTCCTGTTACATCTGTATATGAGAATTTGTCAATAAGTTTCTCAGTAGCTCTGTTTCCATCCCAAGCCTGTTGAGTCCCATTGTCCACAATGTCTTTCTCGCTTCCAGATCTTGATGAAGCAACTAAATAAGTCATTCCACCCCAAGTCTGAATTTTATTCCCATCAAAAATAATTGAAAAAATAATCTCATTTTTTGCAGCAGAAGTATTATTATCAGCCATAAATAAGTGACTATACTCCGGAGCTAAAGTGTATCCACCACCAATAACTCTTTTAGAGTAAGTAATAACCTCTGTCCATTTAGCTGTTCCGGTATATATTTCTGCATTAAGATAAAGTCTGGCCAATAGAAACCAAACAGCTCCTTGATCAGCTCGCCCATACTCATTTGTTCTTGGTGCTGCAATTTTAGACTCAATATCTAAAAGTTCACTTTCAATATACTCAAACAAAGCAACTCTCCCAATTTGTTCTGGCATATAACTGCCAATAGGATGCTCTTCTGTAATGAACGGAGGATTACCATATGTATCAATTAGAATTGTATAAGCTAAGGCTCTCATGAACCTTGCCTCTAACCTGTATTTTTCAACTTCGGCTTTAATTGCGGTATGTCCTCTCTGATCAAGTTTTTCACTAGTCGTCTGCTTAAGATACTCGTTAGCTAGAGCTACAATAAACATTGACCTGTAATAAACTCCGTCAATTGACTCATTTTTGATATCGCTCCAGGTGTTATTATTAAGTTCTGGCACCCATGAATCATTACCCCATCCGTTTTTACACTCATCAGTAGTAACAACTTGTAGGTTCCAGAGACTCCTTAGAAATTGAGAGTTACCTGGATCTAAACCGGTAATGTCAGTACTCCCGGCACCGTCTTGTCCGGATACAGCCATTACAGAATATATTTTTGCAAGCCCCTGCAGATATGCTGCCTGGTCTGCATATGCCTTGTCAACCGTAAAAGTTTTATCATCCAAAGGCCTAGTGTCAAGATCTTTTAGACACGATGTAGCCAGGATTGAAATTGACAAAACTGTCGCTATAATATTAATTTTTTTCATCATAAGTCGTGCTTTAGAAAGTTAAATTCAATCCTAATGTATATATGCGAGGTCTTGGCCATATGTTATTATCAATACCCCACCCCTCAGGGTCAAGTCCTGAATACTTAGTTATTACAAATACATTTTGTACAGAGAAGGCTAGTCTCCCTTTTATTGAAGATTTGAACAGTTTGTTGAAGTTGTATCCAAGAGTAATATTGTCCATTTTGAGGAATGATGCATCTTCAATAAAATAATCTGACTTAATTTGCTGAGGAGAGTTGCTTCTTATGAAACCTGTTCTATTTACTACATCAACCATATTTGTTAGGAATCCCTGATTTGAAAAATTATAGGTAGTAGAGTTACCAGCAGCAAAGTCATTGAACATATAATTCCCAATATTTGCTCTTAAGTTAAAACCAAGATCAAAATCTTTCATTGTGAACATGTTGCTTAATCCAAAATAGTATTTTGGTGCAGGGCTATAATCTGTCAGATATCTGTCGGCTTCAGTAATTTGCCCATCCTTGTTCATGTCAACTACTAAATTCTGAATTGGTTTACCATTCAAGTCATAAACCTGCTTGTATGTGTAAAATGTATTTGGTGCTTTTCCGACACTATGCATTTGAATAGTACCACCTGTTCCAGAAGAGACGCCTCCTGTCGGAATTCCTAAGTAATCCGGATTATTATTTGCGGTAAGCTTCGTAATAACAGTTTCGTTCCAAGTTCCGTTAACACCAATTTCCCAAACGAAGTTTGGATTGTCAATTGCGACAGCATTAATATTTAGTTCAATACCCTTATTTTCCAGATTACCTACATTTGTTACAATTCTATTTGCAAAGTTTGTTCCGGCAGCAACATCAATTTCATTTAAAAGATCATCCGTTTTTTTCATATAGGCATCAACTGAAGCAGTAATCCTATTCTTCAGAAATCCAAAGTCCATTCCAATATTATAAGAGACAGTCTCCTCCCACTTAATATTCTCATCATATCCTGTTGGTTTCAGAAGAGGATAGAAGGTTGAACCAAACATATAGTTTGAATAAATGGTAGATTGATTGTAAAGGGCAATATACGGGTAATCATTTAAACCCAGGTCTTGTTGTCCGGTTACACCATAGCTAACTCTTAGCTTCATATCGCTAATAGTCTTAGAATTTCTAAGAAAGGACTCTTTGTTTATCTGCCATGCAAATGCAGCAGATGGGAACAGACCCCATCGTGTTTGAGGAGAGAACCTTGAAGAGGCATCATCTCTAAGAGTTAATGTTAGCAGATATCTGTCTTTAAATGTATAATTTAATCTACCATAGAATGATACAAGATAACTTTCAGTTGGATATGTTGTCTCTTTTTTAATTACAGGACTGGTATCATGATTTGAAAGCTCCTTACTGTAATCTTTAGAGTAGAAGTGTTGCCATGAATATCCAGCCATTACATCAATTTTAGAGTCAATTGACTCTATCTCTTTGGCATAGTTTAGATAGAAATCAAGAACAGAGTTTCGTCTTTGGTTATTCCACTCAGTTTTTCTTCCGACGCCTTTAAAATCAGCATCTTTCCAAGACTGAAACGAATTTTGACGAACTCCGTTTGTCCCTTTTCCAACTCCATAATCAAATCCCAGGTTTAAATGTGCTCTCAAATCTGGTAGAAAGTGCATTTTATAATCTAACTCAAGATTTCCAATAAATCTGTTTGATCTAGCGTTATCATATTTGTCATAGAGTAGTGAAAGTGGGTTTGTCCCGCTCAGTGTATTTGGTAACTGAGCTGTTCCCCAGTTTCTGAAACCATTAAAAAGGTCATAGTTGATTGAACCATCACCCTTAAGATTGTAAACAGACTGTGTCGGATCATAAAATGCTGCGGCTCCTACAGCACCACCATCAGCATAATCATTGTTATTGACTACAGCCTTGAAATTTCCAACTACCTTAAGGTGGTCATCAAAAAATGAGGGCGTAAGGTTTATACCTGCAGTAACTCTTTCATAAGTTGATGTCTTAAGTGTCCCTTTTTGATTATTATAACCTAAAGATACTCTGTATGGGATTTGAGCTAATGTACCCGATACCGAAAGATTTTGGTCTGTTGCCAAACCTAACTGATAAATTTCATTTTGCCAGTTTGTGTCATTAGTACCCATTAATGCTAATGCAGCTGCTCCGGTTGTTGTGTTTTGCGGGTATGCCTCCATCAATTTTGTTTTAAAATCGGCTGCATTCAGAGAGCTAATTGTTTTAGTATTCTGATTGATTGAGTAGGTAGAATTATAATCAATTTGGAATCTTTTAGTCCCTTTTTTTGTAGTGATAATAATTACACCATTAGACGCTCTTGCTCCATAAATAGCGGTTGCAGAAGCGTCCTTTAATACAGTAAAAGTCTCAATATCTGAAGGATTAATTGATGCCAAGCCGTTTCTCATACCCGGTGCAGCATCATTTGATGTTGGGACTCCGTCAATAACAATAAGAGGATCGTTGCTGGCTCTTAATGAAGCTCCTCCTCTTATTCTTATTTGAGCTCCAGATCCTGGGCTGCCATCGCCTGGTGTAATCTGAACACCGGCAACCTTACCAATCAACAGCTCCTGAGGGGCAGTTATCGCGCCTCTGTTGAGCACTTCAGGTTTAATTGCAACAATAGATCCTGTTGCATCCTCTTTCCGCACTTGGCCATAACCTATTACAACAATTTCTGAAAGAAATCTTGCATCTTCCTGAAGTTGAACAACAGTGGCCTGAGAGGCTATTATTTCCCTGGATTCAAACCCCATATATGTAAAGACAAGTATGGAATTGTTTGAACTCACATTGATAGAGAACTTGCCATCCAAATTGGTCTCAGTTCCATTTAACGTACCCTTTTCCACAACGGCCACGCCAATCAATGGAGCGTTTTTTGAATCAACAACGGTTCCCGATAAAGAGAATCTTTGTTGAGCGAAAACATCCGTTTCTGTTATAATAAACAGAATGGATATTATCATGATTAATCGCTTCATAAATTTTAGTTTAAGAAATTAATAATTGGTTATTTTTTAAATATTCTAAGTTGAACTTTGTCATCCTTATCATCAACAAAAACAACAGTAATTGAGGCTATAAGTAAAAACACCCCAGCTATAACTATTGCAAATATTGCCTGAGAATCATAAAACCTCTTAACGATAGGACCTCCTACGATACCATTAATTATTTGAGGCAGAGTAATGAAAAAATTAAAGATTCCCATATAAATACCCATTTTCTTTGCTGGTAGAGAACCTGCCAGAATTGCATAAGGCATTGCAAGTATGCTACCCCATGCCATCCCGATTCCCAACATTGGAAGTATAAGCAAATTTGGGTCATTGATAAAATAGAACGATATTAAACTTGCACCCCCAAACAAAAGTGATACAGAGTGAGTTAGTTTTCTGCCAATCTGTTTTGCAATAGCAGGGAGAAGAAGAGCATAAATAGCCGCTACAAGATTATATACGCCAAAGATGATTCCTACCCAGTTGGCAGCATCCTGATAAAGTACAGATGATGTATCCGAAACATCTGCTCCATAAATATGAACTGCGACAGCAGGTGTTGTAAATACCCACATGGAGAAAAGTGCAAACCAAGAGAAAAATTGAACGATGCCTAATTGCTTCATTGTTTTAGGCATAGCCATAAAATCACTGAATATCTCTGCTAAGCCACTTCTCTTTTTCCTGTTTACCTGCTCAGGCATATCTTCAGGTGGGTACTCTTTAGTTTTTACAACTGTCCAGACTATTGAGGAAATTAGAACAGCTGCACCTATATAAAATGAGAAAATTACATTATCAGGAACAGATCCCTCTGCTGCGGCCTTCTCAACACCCATCCACTCTGCTAAAATGTATGGTAGCCACGATCCAATAACCGCACCAGTTCCAATCAGAAAAGTTTGTATAGAAAATCCGAGCGTTCTTTGGTCAGAAGGTAGCAAATCTGCAACTAATGCTCTGAATGGCTCCATTGCTACATTTATTGAAGCATCCATAATCATAAGCATTCCGGCACCAACTAACATTGGAGGGAGAAAGTGGGCAAGCATTTCAGAGTTAGGCATTATTACAAGAGCAATTGCAGTGAATATCGCGCCAAAAAGGAAGTAAGGCCTTCTCCTACCCAGCTTAGTCCATGTTTTATCACTATAGTGCCCAATAATTGGCTGAACGATCATTCCTGTAAGGGGAGCAGCTATCCAAAACCAAGATAGATGTTCAACATCTGCGCCAAATGATTGTAATATTCTGCTGGCATTGGCATTCTGCAGGGCGAACCCAAATTGAATACCTAAGAAGCCAAATGTCATATTCCATATGTCCCAGAAAGACATTCTTTTCTGCATCATAATTAAAACATATTTTTATAAAAATAGTGGAATATGATACAAATGAATATAAGTCTCCGACGAACTGTCGGAAATATATGACGAACTGCATGAATTGTATTATGAACTGAATCTAATTATTCCCAGATCCCTCAAGCCATTCCAAAAATTGAGAGACTTTAACTCTGCTCACATATATATCTTCACTATGTGGCGGGTTTAGATGAACCTTTAATCTGGAGTTGAAATGCCTGGTAATATGTTCAATAGAATTAATTTCAGCAATGCATGAACGAGAAAGTTTAAAAAACAAATTTGGGTTTAACTGCTCCTCAATTGAGTCAAGAGAAAAGTCTGTCAACAATTTTTTTGAGTCTTTAGTTACAATTACGGTTGACTTATTCTCTGAATATATATAGGCAATGTCTGTAATGTTTACAATATAAATTTGTGTACCAAGCTTAACTGTGAATCTTTGCTTATAAACTTTAGAAGAATTTGATATTTTGGAGATGACATCTTTAGGAATTATATAACTCTCTCTCATTTTAATGCATCTTTCAACAGATTTAACAAAAGTTCTTTCATCCAGAGGCTTTAAAAGATAGTCAATACTGTTCACCCTAAATGCCTCTATCGCGTAATTTTCATAAGCAGTAGTAATAATTACACAAGAAGAAATTTCAATAAGATTAAATAATTCAAAACAAACTCCGTCTGACAACTCTACATCCATAAATATTAAATCTGCACTATTATGTGAAAGCCATTTAGAAGCAGATATGACTGAATTTAGAGTCCCGGCAATTTCAAATTCAGGGAAATTCTTTTCAATTAGCTTTTTTATTTGCAATTGAGCCGGTATTTCATCTTCTAATATCAATATTCTCATAGAGAGTCAATTATTGGAAGTTCTACTTGAAAAAAATCTGGGCCTGATATTACAGAAATATCTTTGTTAAACAGGTATTGATACTGACCTTTTATACTTTTCAGTCCTACACCACCTGAATCAATAGTTGTCATTCTGAGTTGCAAATTATTTTTAACAACAATCATATTATTATCTGCAAATATACAGATAATCAGAGGATGCTCCTGGCTGACCATATTATGTTTAACGGCATTTTCCACCAACATTTGTAGCCCACCAGGAATTATATACCTTCCGGAAATATCATCGGGGATTGATAGATTAAGAGTAAGCGCATCCCTGAAACGCTCTTTAAGCAGATCAAAGTACTGACATACAAATTCAATCTCTTCTGATATTCTAACCGCAGGTTTATCCTCTTTCTTTAGAAGATATCTGTAAACTGAAGATAGTTTTCTTACGAAATCACTTGCTCTTTGCTGATCTTCAAATATGAGATAATCCAGGACATTTAAACTATTAAAAAGGAAATGTGGATTAAGTTGGTTTTTTAGCTGAGTGTATTGGTATCTGGCTTTATTCTTTTTGCCGATCTCCATTTTTAGCGCTCTCTCCTGTTTAGTTGTATAATAGAAATATATATGTAGAGATGAGACTATTACAAGATTAAACACAAAACTGGTGAAAAGAGTCAGATTGAAATAGATGTCAGCAAAAAATCTGTAACCATGTGCATCACTCCATATAGGAATCCTAATCCATAATGCTGAAAGAACAGCAATTAACAGAGAGGATAGAAATGTAAAGAGAATACTTATATAGGGCCATCGCTCCTTTATGTATCTGTTTGCTATATATACTATAGCAAAATCTAATAAAAGCATAGAGAGAGTCAATGGATAATTTGACAGCAGTTTAACGAGAAATTTACCGAAAGTAAGATTCAGATTTTCTTGGAACATTGGCATCAACTCCTGGAAAAGAACTCTAAATCCTAATACTAAAAGTGCTAAAATCGTGAATTCAAATACTCTGCGTAAAGAGATACTTTTCATCTTTTTATAAGTCTTTTCCTTAAGATAAAGAATACCATCCATCCGAGAATCTCGGTAACAGCAATGGTAGCCAAAACATGCGTTAGAACTGGAGAATTAGGGAAAGCTAATGCAAATAAATCAGCACCTTTTGTTCCTAAATAAAATCCAGCTAAAAGTGACAATAAAGAGAGTGAAACAAAAACGTCTGTAGTTCCATTAAAAAAATTAATAAGGAGAATGATCATCAATAAAGTCAAGATTGTAAGGAATATTCCATCATCAATTCCTTTTAACCGAAGGTACATACATACTAATGCATGAGTAGCTGCAAACAGATGCACTACCAGATTGACGAATATCAAATCACTGGACTTATCTCCACTTGATTTAAAAACAGATGATTTCATTTAGTTTTCAACTATATGTAAATATAGAAAATATTATTCTAATAAGGTTATTTGAAAAAATTAAATTAGGTTTGTGATAGATGAATGTAATAATAGAGGAAATATGAAAAGTGAAATAGTATTTGAAATTCATTTTGATACTCGTCCCGGTGAAGAGATTTTTATAACAGGATCAATCCCTGAACTTGGTTCTCTGAGAGTAGAAGAGGCTGTTAAGATGGAATACTCTAATGGTAAATGGAGGTACGCCTTAAAATTAAAGAGTAACGTAGATATTTCCTATTCTTATTTTCTTAAGGATGAGCAAGGAAAAACAATGCCAGAGGCTGGTCCGACAAGGTTTCTTAAGTTTGGGCAGTTCAATAAATGTATTGTTTATGATCAATGGCAACAATATAATGAGGAGACTCCATTTCGTTCAAATGCATTCCGGAATGTTTTTTATAAATCTGAAAACATCTCTTCTGTAGATTTTAGCGACATTCTCATTACTTGTTCAGCTAACAATATAAAAGACAATCAATTTATATGCATTTCTGGAAGTACTGATGCTCTTGGAAAATGGAACGAAAACGATGCAGTAAAAATGCATAGATCATTTTCTGGCATTTGGCATGTCTCGTTTAAAAAAGCAGAGGTTCCTCCTTTAACTGAGTATAAGTTTATATTAAAGAGTGGTGATTCCACAATGAAATGGGAAGAGGGTATAAACAGATTCATACCAGAATATGAGAATAAGTCTGATTTAATAATTGTTAATAATCATACATTAAACTTACCAGCTGAAAGAGGACGCTTTGCTGGTACGGCAATACCAGTTTTCTCCTTGCGAAGTGAAAATAGTTGCGGAATAGGAGAATTTCTTGATATAATCCCATTTGCCGATTTCCTTCATAAAACTGGACAACGAGTCCTTCAAATTCTTCCGGTCAATGATACTACCATGAATAACACATGGGAGGACTCATATCCCTACGGAGCTATCTCTATCTTTGCCCTTCATCCCCTTTATATCAATTTATTAGATGCAGGAAGAATAAAAGATGAAGAGTTTTTCATTAAACACACAAAGGAGGCTGCGAGACTTAATAGTCTGGAGGAGATTGATTATGATGGTGTTGCTGCTTTAAAATGGAGCTATTTAAGAAAGCTGTATCAACAAGAGGGAGAGAAAACATTAAAGTCAAAAAGTTTTAAAGAGTTCTTTAAACAAAATGAAGACTGGCTTGTACCGTATGCACTATTCTCATTTTTTCGTGATAAATTCTCTACACCAGATTTCTCAAATTGGGAAGAGTGGAGCACATACAGAAAAGAGGATGCTCTAATCTTCACAAAACCAGAAAGTAAACACTATTCAGAAATTGCATTCTACTATTTTATTCAATTCCATTTGGACAGGCAACTGAAATATGCCCACGAATATGTAAATAGTAAGGGAATAATATTAAAGGGTGATATACCAATAGGTATTAATAAGAATTCTGTAGAGGCGTGGTTTGAACCACATTATTTCAATTTCAACGGACAGGCAGGTGCTCCCCCAGACGATTTCTCTATCAAAGGACAAAACTGGGGTTTCCCCACATACAATTGGGATGTCATGGAGAGAGATGGTTATGAGTGGTGGAAAAAAAGATTCAGAAAAATGTCAGAATACTTTGACTCTTACAGAATAGATCATATTTTGGGGTTTTTTAGAATTTGGGAGATCCCTGTAAATGCAGTAGATGGTCTGCTGGGATACTTTAATCCATCTTTACCATTCACTGCCGATGAGATTAGAAACTTAGGATATGAGTTTGATTATGAAAGAGACTGCATACCATATATCAGAGAATCTAGTTTAAAGAATATATTCAAAGATGATTATTTAATTGTTACAGAGATCTTTTTTGATAATATTGGCTGGGATCTCCTTAAATTAAAAAAAGAATTTTCAACTCAACGAGATATTGGAATTTTCATTGATAATAATCCAGAACTGGATAAATTCAGAGAGTCCCTCTTTTCTATTGTTTCAGAGGTTCTTTTTATACCGGATCCATATGATTTAAAAAGATATCATCCCAGAATATCATCTCAATTTACTGAGTCCTACTCAAGTCTTCCAGAGCATAAAAAAGAGGCTTATAATAAGATTTACAATCAATTTTTCTACCACAGAAATGATGGTTTCTGGTTCTATAATGCAATGAAAAAGCTTCCCTCACTAATTTCTTCAACAAATATGCTAGTATGCGGAGAGGATTTGGGGATGATACCTTCATGTGTTCCTTCAGCAATGAATTCCTTAAGAATTCTCTCTCTTGAAATTGAGAGAATGCCTAAAGACCCAAATAGTAAATTTGGTAATACAAACAACTATCCCTATTTGTCAGTTTGTACTACAGGCACTCATGACACAAGCACTATCAGAGGCTGGTGGGAAGAGAACCGAACGCTTACAAATGACTATTATAGACTAATTCTTGGAGAGTCCGGCAATCCGCCTCAGTTTTGCGAGCCTTGGATTTGTAAGAAAATTATTAAAAACCATCTTTCATCAGGATCTATGCTAACAATTCTACCCCTTCAGGACTGGCTCTCAATTTCTTCTGGTCTTAGAAGAGAAAATCCTCATTCTGAGAGAATCAATATACCTGCTAATCCAAAACACTATTGGAAATACAGGATGCATTTGACGATTTCAGAGCTAACTAATGAGGATGAGTTTATTGCTGAATTATTAAGCATGATTAAGGATTCGGGGCGCTGATTTTTTTATGGATCTTATTTACTATTAATGCAATTGCTCCATCACCTGTAACATTGCATGCTGTTCCGAAACTATCCATCGCGATATATAGTGCTATCATAAGTCCTATGGCTTGTTCATTAAAATTTAGCAAGGATTGAAGTACTCCAATTGCAGCCATTATGGCTCCTCCGGGAACACCCGGTGCCGCTACCATTGTTATTGCTAACATAAATATGAAGCCCAAGAACATCTCCGTTGTGTATGGCATATTCATCATCCACATTATTGCAAAAGCACAGGAGACAATTTTTAGCATACTGCCTGAAAGGTGTATCGTTGCACAAAGTGGAATTACAAAATCTGCCAATTCCGGGTCAACGCCATTCTTCTTAGCCCTGTCAAGAGTTACAGGTATTGTCGCAGCGGATGACTGAGTACCTAAGGCAGTCATGTATGCGGGCATCATATTTAAAAGTGATTTGATGGGATTTCTATTAGCAACAATACCAGCTATTGTAAACTGCACAAGCAATAAAATTATGTGCATAGCAAATATTACAATGATAACCTTAAAAAAAAGGCCCATAATCATTGATGCCTGACCCTCTGCAGCTATTTTTAAAAAAATCCCAAAAATGTAAAGTGGAAGAATCGGAATAATCGCCTTTACAATGATTAAGGTTACTAAATCTCTGAATTCAGACAATACTTTTTTTATTGAATCAGCAGATAATGCAGATACTCCTAACCCTATGACAAATGCGAAAATTAACGCAGAAGTTACACTCATAATTGGAGGCATATCAATCGTAAAAAAATGGCTCACAGATTTTGATGCCAACTCTTCAAATGATGCGATGGTCTCATTTTGTTCCATAAGAAGTGGTAAAGACCATTTAGTTGTAAAGAATGAAAAACTTCCGGAGATTACAGTTGATCCATAAGCAATCAATGCTGTTATTGCTAACAATTTACCAGCTGATTTTCCTAAATCTGCAATACCCGGTGCCACTAGACCCAATATTATCAACGGTATAACAAATCCAAGGAAATTTCCGAATATTGAATTGAATGTAATAAAAACTCTGATAGCTGGTAATGGAAGTATGTAAGACGCTCCTATGCCAAGTATAATCGCAATAATTACTTTTGGCAGAAGTCCCAATGTAATTTTTTTCATAGCTGCTACTTTAGAAGAATAAATTTTTCCTGGCCTTTAAGAACACCTATACCAGCATCTCCCTTATAAGTAGCCCAGGCACGGTGCATCATTCCGGTGTTAAAAACCATAGCAATATTTGCGTTTGGATCAACTGCAATTATTCCTCCACCAGATCCTCCCATTGGATCTATTTTTTTAAAAATAACCTCGTTTGCGGCATCTATCAAAGACAAACCCTTATATTCCATTAATGCCGAAATATCAAATGCGACGACTCTCCTTATCCAAAATTCACCATGACCGGTTCCGGATATTGCAGCAGTAGAATTATTTGCATAGGTGCCGGCTCCAATAACTGGAACATCTCCTACTCTGCCCCACTTTTTACCTGACATGCCTCCGGTTGAAGTAGCAGCTGCCAAATTGCCGTTTTGATCCAGTGCGACACAACCTACTGTTCCTCTTGGGTCACTTTTCTCTCTTCCGGTTATAATCTCCCGGTTTTGCTCTACTCTGGCTTTTGTTGAAAAATATTGATTTGGAACTAACTCTAGCCCCATTTTAGCTGCGAATGATGATGCTCCCTCTCCAATTAACAGGACATGGGATGTGCTATCCATTACTAGCCTTGCAGCATTTATTGGATTTTTCACATCTCTCACTCCGGCAACTGCACCAGCTTTAAGGTTTGAGCCATCCATTATTGCTGCATCAAGTTCATGAATGCCATCAATGTTCATTACAGCTCCTTTCCCGGCGTTAAAGAGTGGACAATCCTCCAAATAGTTGACAACTTTTTGTGTAACATTAAGAGCAGATTCTCCATTCTCCAGCATTGAAACACCTATTCTTAAGGCCTCTTCAAGATGTTTTTCATAGTTAATTTTTGCTGCTTCAGTTAAGTTTCTGGGAGCTCCTCCTGCTCCTCCATGTATAACTATGGCCCATTTACCGTTTTGCTTAGCTGATAGAGACAGAGAGACCAGTACAGCCAATGTTGTAATGGCAATTTTTTGAAGTTTCATAACTTATAGATTATTCCGTTTTATTATCAAATTTGTCTTCGCACTCCCTCTCTTTGTATTCATCTTTCTTTATTAAGTAATAGCCACCTGCCAGAGCTATTATTAATGCAGCCAATCCTAAATTAGAGAGTCCTGAAAGATCATTAAAGTCAAAAGCTATAAGTTTTCTGCCAATTGCAATAAGACCAATCAGAAGAATATTTAATACTTTAATTGAGTGCTTCTGCATATAAACGAGAAATGTATCAATAAGCTCAATAGCGATCAAAATATTAAAAAATATCGGAAGAAAATCTTTAAGAAGAGAGTTTGAGACCAGCAATCTACCGTTTGATTGCTCGGGAGAAAGTATTGAAAGGAAAAATTGATATACAAGTTCAAATATTTCTACAGCAATATATAGCATTAATATAACTGAGAGTACGATAAATACGTATCGCTCATACTTTTTTATAAAGTTTTTCATTCAAAATTAAGTTTAGATGAAATAAAAATAATAAAAAAATTCCTCTAAAAGTTATATCAGTTAATAAATTACAGCAAAAAAAAAGAGTCTGGTGATTTTTGATCATCAGACTCTTTAGTTAAAGATG
>MKTA01000033.1 GCA_001897515.1 Bacteroidetes bacterium 41-46
CTTAATCTCATCTAGTTCAAGTCCTAAAAACTCAATGGCCTCTTCCTGCGTTTTTGCAGCAATCCATTCCGTTTCGTTTATTGCGAATAGTTTCATAATTCCTTTCTTTTGAAATATTCATTCTTATTAACTAATATCAGTAGCGGGACAACTTCGTTATTTAACAAGTCAATCATAGTCTGTTCATCAACACCCACAGAGACCCTCCCTCCTTGCTTTACTTTATCAGCAGAAATGAAAATGTTGCTAATTCTTACCAACCCCGTATTGTTCTTCACATCATCAAGATTCATTTCGTCTAATATTATCTCAAACATTCGCTTATAAAGAGGCTTTATTGGTAGCGACTCTATTGTTCTTGTCTCATCTGTTTTTGCTTCCTCGCCCTCCTCCTCTGCTTGTAGTCTATCAATCTCGGCTGCAATCAACGCTCCTGCTTTCTGAAGCTCACGAATGCGGTCACTAGGGGTGGGCTTCCAAGAACCACACCACGGCCAGTGAGATGGAGGCAGTTCTGAAGGCCTAAGTTCTGGTATCATAGCATAGCACGATGCCGCAAGTGCCAATTCTCCCATTGCGTGCTCCTCTTTATCGTGCTCAGCTGTCCAACCCTCAGCCTCAATTTGTCTCTGCCTCTCCTCGGCAATAAGTTCAATTCCTGTTTTCATAGTTCTATTCTTTTACAATTTTCGTGGTCTAATAATTTTGAATTTTCTGAGTAAGGGCATCGGCAGAGGATATTCCTACTTGTGTCGTATTTCCCTTTGATAACAGGGTGGGAGTATTCTCCAAAATGTAATTTGCAGTCACGACAGAAGTGCTTTCTTTTGCCTTCGGCCCTAAATGGTTTCTTCGCCATTTCCTACATTGGTAGATCATCAATTCCGTCTGATGAATTATTACCAGGGAATATCTCAACGGTTCTTGTTTCATCTGAGACTTGTTGTGTAGGAGTTGATTGCTCTAGCTTCTGTCCTCCGCATAGATAAACATCAAAGGCATAGATATTAAACCCTACCTTCCATGCGCCATTTCTGTCTTGGTACACATTCGTCCTTTCTCTTCCAATAACCGTTACCATTGATCCCCTAAGTAGCAACGGCAGTCTATTACCCCCGTTGCCATGCAGAGTAACATTGTACCAGATAGCTTCTTTTACCGGCTCTCCGCTTGCAGACTTTCCAATTACTTCGTCTCTAGCCACAGACATAGAAACGAATTGCCTTCCATTAATTTCTTTTAAAACGGCATCTGCGCCTAGTCTTCCAATTATCGTTGCGTAATGCATGATTGTGTGTTGTTAAGTTTTTATTTAAAATTTGTTTTATTTCTTCTTCCAGTATAGTATATCGCTATTATCCCAGCAAGGCATATTAGAGAGATAATCCCTAGTCTTACAGCCTCTTTGTCAATCTCGCTCATTTTCAAATATGTTTTTAACTGATTGTTTTTTCATCCGAATAAAGAACCCTCCAACTGTTTCACTGATATTCATCTTGCCAACTCTTACCAAGTATCTCTTCATTGCTCCGCCTAGGTCTTGGATGTTGTAATGCTCTGCTATCACACTGCCCATCGTTCCCGCACTAGCTTGATATGGTCCAGCAAGGAATAGTTGATAGGATGCCTGTATGTTATTCTTGATTATCTCCTCTTTCTCGTATTCTGTTAGCGAGGAAGTAGGTGCTATCTGTCTTGAAGCAGAAAGTCGCTTAGCGTTATTAATTGCTTCTGCTCTTTCCGGAGAAAAGTAATAGCAACTCAACCAAGTGTAAAAAGTCTTATAATTCAACCCAAAGGTCTTTTCTTGAAAATCGCCCTTTAGTCCACACATGAAAGCATATCCTATCTCTCCTGAGTGGAGTTCGCTGAATTCATTGCGAAGATCTGAAAGCAAAGTGCTTGAAAATATTCCAATCTCTTCTTTGAGTTGCTGTTTGTCATACCCCTTAGCGGCTCCGGAAAGGGTGAAAATCCTTAGCATGGCCGATGTTACCACCTTCATCATACTGGCAGTGCTTAGGTCTTTCAGTTTGTCAGTTTTAAGTACTTCTATGATGTCCGTTGCTCTCATTGTTTCCCGTTTAGTTCGTTGAATATTTCTTGCGACTGTACTATTGTTACTCCTTTTGGTTTCACTTGTGCCCCAGATGGTATCAGTTCGTCGTTCCAGCTCTTGTTATTCAGGAAGGTCTCCGGGTTTTTTCTGAATTTCTTATCAGGCTGATGAGCCTTGTACTTCGGGATGTATTCTTTGACAGCCTTCCTGTCTCTGATTGACACTTTATCCCATTTCTTTGACAGCTTTTCTTTTTCCCCTACTTTCTTGTCGTAGTCGTTCCAAAACTCCTCAAAAGGGTAAAACTCGTATTCCTCAACCGTCTCAAGCGACCCTGTCAATCTTTTCTTATACTGAACCACTCCATCAATATTGAATTGAGAGTAGCTTTTGTTTGGGTATGGGTCACGCAGGATTGATATAAACCTCATATTCAATCCCTCTGTTTTTAAAATGTTTTTAGAGCGAGGAGTCCTATTATCCAGTTCTATTGCCACCAGTTCGTCGTTTGGCAGTATTACAAGTATATCAATGCGACCATTTTGGATTGGGTATTCATACTTGCATTCATATCCTTGCTCTAAAAGCAGGTCATAAACTGCGTCGTGAAATATTCTTGACTCACAAGCCTTGTCTTCCGGTAAAGAATTTACGGCTGTGTCTAAAAAAGAAAGAAGCAAAGAAAAGTTTATATCATTAATATTATCATTTTCATATTCATTTTCATATTCAGTGTTTTGTTTATCTCCTTGTTTATATTGGTTGCATTCATTTTGTTTAAACAAAGCAGGGTTCCCGCCTCCTTTTTTTCCGGCTTTTGATCTCGCTTGACTAACTGCATTGTCCTTAACCATACGTAGTTGTGAAATTTTATCTCCATCTATGATTAAAACCTTTTCATCAACAAGCTCCTCAAGTGCAGAGAAGATTACTTCAACGGGAAAAGGCAAAAGCTTCGCAAACTTTAAAGCAAAATTTCTGATCGTGCTCTCGCTTTGTTTATCCTTTTGTTTAAACAAAGTCATTTCTCCGTACGTGTCTTGTTTGTGCAAAACGCACATAATTTTTATATATACTCCTTGAGCTGACGGACTGCACATATTAAGCTTCTCATCGGTCAGATAATCCTGAACATATAGTGGTAAATATGGTTGGTCTCTTAGTGCCATTGTGGTTTAGTATTAAACCCTCCCTTCTTTCAGAGAGGGTTCTTTGTTGCTGTTGTTTATACTTCAATGATTGTGATCCCGAGGTTGAGGCTTCTTATTCCCTCAAGCTCCTTGTCAATCACTTCGTTTCTGATTTCCTCCATTGTCTGATTAGCCCCTGGAGATAGAAGTGTGAATGATACATCCCGACCATCAATATCTGCGAAAGTCTCTATTTCAAGAGTCTCAACGGGTCCTCCCTTGATAATCGGAATTTTAAGAGTAAAGGCCGCTGGTATGTTGGATTCAACAACCTGTTCAAAGTTGTCTGTCTTGCTGCCATTCTCTCTCAAAGAAGTCTCAATACTACTGTTTACTTTACCATTGAAGTTCATGAGTTCTTTTACAAGTCTCATGTTATCTTCCTTACTGGCGAAGAAAGCCCTGTTCATCTTGCAGAATAGTCCAAGTTTAGCAGGAGTCCATACTTTGCCTGTGTTGATACCAAAGGCTTGAAAAGATGGGTGAGCCTCAATCTTGCCAACTATCTGGCATTTCTCGTAGTAGTTATTTTCATTGACAATGAGAGTTATTGTCATATTCTCCCGGTCAACAAGAATATGTGACTCGGGAACATAGATATCTCTTGTTTCAAGGAATGTTTTTACAGAACCTATTACTCCGCTTATAGATAGTGCTAAAGGAGCTTTTACCGGAACCTCGTTTGGCTCGTCAAGTTGCCTGATAATCAACTCGGCCTTCTCTGTGCCGGGTGCTAGTGTGATGTTAAATTTGTTTTCGTTATTGTTGTTCATTGTTAGTATTAATTAGTCATTAGTACCTTCTTTCTTGAATCGGAAAATATTTCCTTGTAGTTCATCCGCTCTAGCTCTTCTTTGACCCACGAGCTTGCCCTCTTGGTTGTAGTAGGCAATTAGCTTCTGGTCTTCATACAAGAACTTAAAGCACTCCTCCTCTTTGAAAATTGACTTTTCTTTAATGAGGGATAGTAGCCTTCCGTACTCTCCGGATATTGGCTTAATTTTCGCCTCAATCTCATCTGTAATCCTCTTTTTCTCGTCCTCAAGACGAGAGAGTTTAATTGCCACATCTGAGAGCTGTGTGCGACAATCATCAAGTTCTTCCTGAGTCAGGTCCTGACGGTAGCCGTATCGCTCAACTCCGGAGCAGTTTGCCTCAAGCATCTGCTTAACTTCAATAGGGTTTTTGCTCCCCTTGCAAGGTCTTTTTCAATCATGATCTATAATAAATTAAGAAGGATGTTAGCCAATTCGTGCGTCCTTTTGTGGACATCCTCTGTCCTGTGCATAATTTCTCTTGCAGCTGGGAAGAAACCTGCTCGCACATCTTTGTCAACGGGATCTTCTACTGGAGGGACACACTCACTATCAAGGCGATTGACGACATCGCGAAGCCGCGATTCTAATGCTCTTGCATTTTCAAGCATGTGCTCTAAGCCGTACATCAATCCCGCAGAGGCACTGTCTCCTACTTGTTTTTTTTCGTTTGTACTCATTGTGGTTGTTGTTTTTAATTAGTTTAATTGTTAATAATTTATATATCGCCTATATTCCGGCTTGTAATTCAGCCTTCGCCTTGGAGACAAGTGTTCTGCACCAGTCTAATTGATGGGTGCACGCCCTATTCAGTCTCTCAGTCCAGTTGTATAGGTATCGTTGGTCTGCTGAATAGGCTTCTACAAGGCTGTTTTGAGATGTTGCGGACAATTTCAGGTCTTCCCTTAATAAGTCAATTACTCTCTCTGCTGACTGCTTCTGATGGATGTTCATCCAATATTTTGCGTCTGCAGTCATTTTCCCGCTTCTTGCCAGGTATGATGAAAGCTGATTTCCTCTCTCAACTACAATGTTGATGTCCTCCGGAATTTCGCTCTCTAGAAAGTCCTGCAGGGCCTGAGCCTCTTGTAATAGGTCGTCATACGATGTTATCATATCAGAAAGGTTTTGAGAGTAATTCAATTTCTAAACCTGATGATGCGGCTCTTGTCACGATCCCTGTCAATGCCCTTACTTCTTCAACGAATCTCTTCTCGTCCGAATTGTCACTAGAGAGATGGATGAGAGTTATGGTTTTAACATTAGATAGGTCGTGAGCAGAGAGCAGCTTCTTTGTTGTCTGCAACTCCATGTGCGAGTAACGCAATCTTCTTTTCATACCATTATTAGTCCTCCCGGAACTAATATTTTTGTCAAGCATATCTGTTGAGTAGTTTGCCTCAATGAGTATATGAGATAGATCTGTAAATTGGTAATCACAAGTGAAAGTGTCGGTTAAAAAAAGGATATTGCCGGTTTCACTATGATTAATTAAAAAACCAAGAGTAGGAACATCGTGAGCAACAGGGAATGGGTAAACCTTAAATTGTCCAACCGTAAATCCCTTCTCAGGGATAATTATTTTTGCTCTACGATGCTCAATACCCTTGGCTTCAAATACAGAACCATGAGCATATACATCCACTCCGGCTTTTATCATATCCTCAACACTTTTAGCATGGTCATTATGAAGATGAGAAACAATACACCCGGCAACCTTATTCAGATTGAACCCAAGGGCTTGTTTTATAGCGGTCATTCTTAAACCTACCTCTACAATAAGAGCCTCTGAATCTGATTGAAGTATATAGCAATTTCCTGCAGAAGAGCTGCCGAGTATATTTAATTTCATATCCTAGTTATTAAAGAAGATTACACCTGTTGAGCCAGGCTCTTTTTCGCACTCAATTTCCTCTACGCTTGTGATTTCAATCGGAGTACTGTCCTCGTGACTAGCGTCTGCCAGAACCACCTCAGCATTAGCGGGGAGGGCCGATAATCTTTTTATTAATTCCTCTTTTTTCATAGTCTTAGTTATTACCGAAACTTGGTTTTGGAGAATCGTCCACTTGCTGTTCAGCAACTACCTCAGAAGGGGTGTAATCAATGTTTTGCGTATTGATTTTCTTTGCCCCGGCTTCATTCAGCCTGTTATTACGAGATTCGTCCTCATAATCATAATCCCTATCCTCAACAATAGCCTGTTGCATCTCAATAGAGAGGTAGCCATACTTAGAGAGCAGGTTCCTAGTGACAGTCTTTAGGGCCATAGAGGTAAAATCTCCGGTCCATCCAACCGAACTGCTACTAACACCCGAAGTGCCAAGGGCTATAAGTTTTTCAACAGTGACATCTGTGCTATACTTAATTGTAGGAGCGTACCTCTTAGCATATGCGGCCATCTTTTCAACCGGCATATACAGGGTTTTTGAGAAACCATTCCGCAATTCAAAGTAGCAGAAGTAACCAACTATTTTGTCTGAGGTGGCCTCTCCGGATAGGTCAATTTCCCCGGTGAGTTTGTTCTTTGTTCTAAGCTCACCCTCGTACACAACATCTGCGTTGATATGCTTATACTGGTCTGTTCTCATCGCGAGCTGTATCAGTCCTTTATAGCCTATAATGAACGTAGGAGTAGGGACCGATGAATAGGTGTTGTCTGGGTTTTTAACGCTAATGTTGAATGGTATTATGTATGCAAATCCCAGAGCCTTGTTTATGGGGAGCTTTAGTACAGCGGCTTTCAGGGCCTCCATGATTACAGCCTTAGGATCGCAAGCCTGTAATTTGTTATCTCCCATGTAAAGGTCAATAAGTGAGGCCGTGAATGGGCCTGCATTTTTGTCAAGAGCGTTTTTAAACTGTTCCTGAACGGATGGTGCGCTCATAGCATCTTTGATAAGATCGGCGCGTGTTTTTTTTGCTGGTGTGTTTTCTGCCATGATTAAGATATGTTAAGCGATTTGCAATATTTATTAACTACAAGGTTGATGATTTGACAATTCATCGGGGTAATCTCAACTACTGACTCTCTGTTGTCAATGAAGATAGGAGCCGCTATGCCTATATGGTTTTGTAATGCTCTGATAATGTCTAGTCCTGCGTTGATACGCATTGCATTGTTTAAGGACTGGAAAGGGACCCCATTTACCATCGCCTGACAGGTAGGTGTCTCTCCTCCGTTAATTTGCTTGTTGAATAACTTGAATTTGACAAACTCAAACTTTGACGACACCGCGCTTTCAACAGCTTCCATCATCAGTTTAGAGTACTCAAGAAGCAATTGTTCTTCTCCTTCGTGGCCTGACAATTCCTGATTGATCGCTTTCTCCTGCTCTTCAAGCTCCCTTATTCTCGCCTTATATTTCACAATCAGATCTTTGTCTTGAAGGGTTTTATTCAGGGCCTTAATCTCTTTTATTGTTTCGTCAAGTTGATTTTTAAGGATATTCTGTTCTGTTGTGTCAAAAGCATCCTCTTGCTTTGCTGATAGCAATTCAACTTCTTCATGCAAGTCAGAGTATCTCTTGTCAGGCGCGTAAACGAATGTGGGCTGCACCGGTTTTGAGGAAGCGGTTCCCTCAATGATAGGCATCTCATTTATCAATTTTTCTACCTCGTCCAGCCTAGCCTTCATGCTGTTTTTCTCTTTTTCAAGGGTCTGTCCCTGCTGTGTTATGGCCTCTAGTTTGTCCGCTTTGGCTTTTCTAAACTTCTCCGACACTTCGCTCTGAATCGCAACGATCTTGTCAGGGGAGTATTCCGCTCCGCAATATTGACATGAGTAGCTTGCAGGATCTGTAACAAGCTTCTCGGCGTTAACAGTGTACCACTCTTTTACCTTCTCGTCAATCTCAGCTTGTTTTTTCCCAATCTTTGATTCCAATTCTTTTTTCTCGCTATTGAGCCTTGCCAGGTTGCCGGCTACCTTCTGCCTCTCCCCCTCTTCTTTATTCCATTTCTCTAAGTCTTGGTAATAAGACTTCATGGCATCGTTTTTGGCCATGGCAACAAGCTCAGCCATCTGTTGCTTGAGCTCCAATACCCTGTTAGACCTTTTCATTATTGCCTCATTCCTAGCGTCCATCTGGCTACTGAAAGAGGACAATAATTTTGTAATTGTGTCAACATTGTCCTGTTTTTCTTTTACAAGTTGCTCCACACTGACCCAGTCTTGTTCAGCGGGCATCATGCGCTGTACCTCTTCAATAGCAGGACTGATTTTTTCTAGGGTCTCTTTACATTTGCTGATTTTGCTTCTTAGCATTTCACGATACCTCTTCTCCTCCATATCGCCCATTCTCTCTAGTAGGTCCAAGTAGCTATTCTTGCCTATTAGCACTAATCTAGGGTCAACACCCCCGGCCATATCAATGAGCACGCTTCTTTGTTTTTCCCAAGGAAGAGAATTAAAGGCTAGTGGATTAGTCAACAGCTTGAATTGAGATTCAAGACACATATCGCTGACAAACTTTTCATATTCCGCCTGAGACACTGTAATTGTGTTGATTGAGTAGGTTGTTGAGTGACCATCCATAACCAATTCCTCTTTTCCGCGAGGTTTCTTCCAATTTTCCGCATAGGACCTGCATAAGACAACCTCCTTTCCGTCTACGTCAATCAGACCCTTCACTTCATGTGTGAGTCTGTGTATTGGTTCGTTGTTTTCATCAAGTGTTTTGATGTCAAAAACAGAATCTCCGGCTGAGTTTTTGCCGAATAGTAGCCAGGTAAAGGCGTCAAATACCCTTGTCTTACCGGTTCCGTTATCTCCCTCAATAGTAGTGTGCTCATTGAAGTTGATACTCATTGTTCCTCCTTTGAAATTCAATAATTCAAGTGATCGTAGTTTGATTTGTTTCATAATTGCTATATTTGTGTCGTTCTGTGTTCGCAGTTAGTTCTGTGTTCATAGTTGTGTTAAAAGGGCTGCTTGTCGTGTACTTGCGGCCCTTGTGTTTACACCCTTTGTCTTTCAAAAATTGTCATAGATGGGAGGATGTATACTTCTGTTGTCTTGGCCCTGATGAGGTCTTTAATCATTGCGTCAATGCTCTCCCCTTTGCCGAAGTAAACTCTATCCTTCAGAGCCACTGAGCATCCATACTGCCGTGACATAGGGTAGAATGTAAACATGAGTAATCTGATCTCTACTCCTATGTTGTCTTCTATTGCGCTGATCACATCGCCTCTCATCTCCACAAGAGCCTCCTGTTGTTTAAGTGTAAGTTCTGTCATGATTATGCAGTTTGATGTTGTTTTCTTTTGAGAAACTTATTGACAAAATAGATTTGTCCTTTCCCTGTCACCTTTGTTGTTGTTGTGACAAGGGTCGTTCCATCCGGCTTTGTAATAGAGGTCTTCTTTATTTCAAATAGACCTAGCTCCATTGCCTGTTGAGTTGGGGTATTGTAGTAGTCTCCCTTTCTGCATAGATAACCGGTATTGCGAAGCTCTGTGAAGAGCCTGTTCTGTCCTATCTCAATTCCGTTTTGTTTTAAGATCTTGGCGAGCTCGCCAATCAGAATAGATCTCTGCGAGGTCTCAACCGCCCTGGCAAATAGCACTCTTGGAGCCTGATGCTGAATAGTAGCATTAAGAGATTCGTTGACTTTAGAGATACGCTCTCTCTCTGCTCTCTCGTTTTTCAACTCGGTTGCTATTTTAATGAGGAGGTCAGGGTTGTCAAGAAGTTCGCTTGTTGCATACATCCCATGTTTACGGATTGCCGGGAGAACCTCAGATGTTACCCACTTTTTAAACTCTCTTGCAGATGGCAACTTGGAGCCAAACACCAGTGCGTATAAACCACTCTCATTAATTAGTGTGGTCTCTTGTTCTCTTCCTAATTTATCTATGATACCCTGTTTTAGGGTATCATCCGGATCAACATGTTGTGATAGGGCATTCTCAGGCTTAGAGTACCCTAGTACTGTAGCTACATCCCTACCAACAAAATATGGCGTGTTATTAATCTGAGTTGTTCTTATCTCCCCTAGGGTGGGGTTTAAGAAAATCTGAATTGATGGAAATTGTGTATTCATATAGTTGTGTGTTTAGTGTTTTCAAAATTGCCCGTATTTCCGGGCTGTCAGCGATTCGCAAGAATGGCTTTGAATAACTTTACGCTGAGTCGCCACTCTGTTGCAAAGAGATATCATGTACCCCGAGGCCCCTTTGTCAACTTATTCCTGCGCGTACCCTTCGCCCCGCTTGGCGAAACGTTCATATGCTCAGCAACCCCGAGGGATAGTTTTACTAAGTCTTCTCTTGAATAGTATATTGTTGAGCTCTTTCCTTTCTTTTTATTAGTTGCCTTCAGAAGCCCTTTATCAGCCCACTCTTCAACCTGCGTCCTGGTGTATATTTCACATGCTTGACTCTTGTTAATAACAGGAGAAACAAGCCCCACTTCTGCCAGGGCTATCTTTGTGGCTTCTTTTTGCAGCTTGTATATTGCAGATAGGAGTTCGCTGTTGTCCATGGTTACGCCTCCGTTCTTTGAATCTTTATATAGTCAGGGCATCCTTTTTCAGTAAGCATAAACGCATATCCATCTTTCTTTAATCTTGATACGGTATTTTTGACTGTTGAGGCCTTGTACTGCGCATTTTTTATAATATGCCACTCTCCAACTGGTAGAGTCCTAAGCTTCTCACTAAGAGATTTTGCTTTTTTAATGCTCATATGTTAATTTTTTAGTATAGATTTGTCAATAAATATTATATACACACATTGTGTGTCTATAATGGCAATATTTAACACAAATATATGCTAAAATTTAACACGATGTATACAATATTGCAATAAATGACACATAATTTTTTGAAATATACCCCAACATATTGATAATGAGATGATAAATTTTGATGCCTTACTGAAGAAAAAAGGAGTAACTAAGACTGAGGTTGCTCTTAGACTAGGTGTTGACAGAGCGAATCTGTATAGGACACTTGGTCGCTATCAGAAATTATTGACAGAGATTGATGATTTCTTGAAGAATCTAGGCACATCACTTAAGGACGAACTTTCTAGTGATGTAAGTAGTGCATACTTTCAGGGGGAGAGAGAAGAGAGATTGGTAGAAGAAAAGAATATTAATGACAACTATCAAAAACTTTACCTAGACGCCTTGTCTTTAGTACAAAAGCAGGCGGGTACTATTATTTCTCAGCAGGAGACAATTGAAAAACTTGTTGAAGTGTCAAAAAAAGCGAAGAGTGCATAGCTTATGAGCCCCTGAAGCCGGAGTACATAGACGTCAATGTAATTAAATTCAACATCAGGGGCTCCACGCAGAGAAAAGATGAACTATTAAAGATTAAATGATATGAAAAAAGATGTGTTTAAATGGACTTGTCTTGTAGTTGTTGTGCTCATGTTTGCAATATCGCTATATGTATATGTCAGACTAAACAGACACGAGCCCACGAACACCATGGGCATAACGTTTGATAAATGGGAGGGGAAAAGCATTACTCCATACGGTAATTATTAATAATGATATGATATCAATACCCTTTTTTGCAGTGGTCACGCTGATAGCAACCCTGCTCGTTAAAACAAAATCAAAAAAAACAGCACGATTACTAGCTATCTTTATTCCGCTCTTTGCGCTTATTGCTCTCGTGTTACTCTCTGCTGCTGTTGTACCTGGTAATTATCAGGGATCGGCTGTCGGCGGAGGTCTTCTTGCTGCCGTTTTATCAGGAGTGATTATCAACTTTGTGCATCTGCGCAAGCTGGGAGAGAACCCATCATCAGTCCCGATTGTGATACTATCATTCTTGCTATTTATTAGTATTTTTTACTCACTTATGCAGCTAATATAAATTGACGACAGTCAAGACAATGAATAGTATCAATCAGAGGATTGGATTCGTGGTAAAATATTCAGGCAGAACTATTAAGGAATTCGCAAGGGTAGCCGATATTCCTTATGCTAGTTTATACGCTTGTATTAATGACATACGGCCGGCTAATCTGGAAATGGTGCAGAAAATTATTGTTTTTCTTCCGGAGATTGAGGAACGGTGGCTTCTGATAGGGGAGGGGGAGATGCTTTCTCCAAAGACGATTGCAGCTCAGAAAAGAAGTGATTAATAACTTTTCTATTTGCATGATCAACCCGGGTGTAGCTCGGTCTGATGTATATATCAGTTGTCCTCATCGCTCTGTTTTGTTCAATATGATTTAGGGCAAGGTTAATATCATCTTTGTCAACCTCGCACTTATTTCTCGCTATTGTCGCCCACGAGTGACGTGCAGAATAGTATGTAATACGGTTGATGCCAGCTTTCTCGCACAGACCCTTAAGCCCTGTTGAGATGGCGTGATTGAAATTACCGGGCGTGCGGTATCTATTAGAGAAGCGCAAGAGCATACTTGAGGATTTATCAGCAAGGTATTTTTTCATAATTACCATTGCTTCCGGTTCAATCAGTATAGATGTGCGCCCCTTATCCTCCCTCCTGTCTTTTACTTTTTTTCGGTTATAAACAAGCCTCCCGGACTTGATGCTGTTGGAGGTGAGGTAGTATAAGTCCACAGAATTAATTCCTATCAAGAAAAATGACAAAAAGTACACATCAAGGGCCAGTCGCTCTCTACCTGATAGGCTATCATAATTGTCATACTGCCGGTATAGCGGAATAATGTCTTCTGCATAGAGCCCCCGGTGATCTGTTAGGGGCTGTTTTAATTTGTACTTCCGGAACGGATAGTTCTTAATAACTATATCGCCGTCGTCTTCTTTATTATATTCCTCTATTGCTGCGTTGAATGTTGTACGAAGCTCTTTAAGCATATTGTACTGACTGGTTTCGTTCAGTCCTTGCAGCTCTAGATATTCTTGATATTTTTTCAGGAATCGTGGTCTAATCTCGTTGGAAAACAATATAGGTCGCTCAATGAATTTAATGAGGGAGTTTTTAAGGGTTTTTGCATTCGCGGACATCCCTGTTTTGCCTTTTGCTTTGAGTTCAGAAATTCGCATCTCAAGAAAATCAATCAGGTTGATGCCTGTTGCAGAGCGTTTGTTCTTCCGTATCTCAAGCATAACAGCTTCTCTTACCTCCCTAGCAGAGAGGCTATCAAGAGCAAGGGTGTTCATCGCATCCTCTACCTTCTTGAGATAGTCATCCGCTCTCCTATACAACCTTCTATCACTAATCCCCAGGACAGAGCTGTCCTTCTGTATCGTCAATTCCCAGTTGTTGGCTGATATTTCAGTATCCATGTAGGCGTGTTTGCCGTTGTTGAAGATTCTTATCTGAACAGGGTAGGACCCGTCAGCTCTTCTGTTTTTTTCAAGAATAACTATTGATGCTTTTGCCATAATCTAGATTCTTGGTACAACTTTGGTACAACTCTCATGCAAATATAAGCAAATATATTTGTTTATATGTGTTATTTTTTGATACAAAAAAAGCACTCATAAGATTAGTGAATTCTTATAAGTGCTTGTAATTAAGGGGTTATGTTTTGAGCGGTAAATGGGGCTTGAACCCACGACCCTCAGCTTGGGAAGCTGATGCTCTACCGACTGAGCTACTACCGCATAATATGATGCAAATATAAATATTTTATTGCTTGATCAGCAAAATAGCATCTGCCTCTCCCTCTAACTGAGCGGATTTTGCTTTATATACAAATCTCCCATCTCTTTTTTGCAGGACAATGTCCATCTCTACCCATTTATTAGATTTGAAATTATATACTTTATACTCACCGCTGGTTAAATTGTCCAGCCTGAAGATTGCCTTTCCATTTCCCGATTCATCTATGTGATAATCATCTCCAAAGTATCTTCTCTCCTTTCTTTCACCTACTTTCCAACCTCTGCCTTTTAGTCTCTCCGTTTCAATTATAACTCTTCTCTCTCCGGGAATCATCAGGTAATCATATATAGCGTAAAAGGTATCCTCAGCCAGCTCTTTCAAATTATCAACGGATACCCACTCTCCCTCAGGATTCTCTTTATAGAATGTATATGGTGTCTCAAATGTTATTGCAAGTGTGTTTTCACCAAATCTGTCCCATATCCAGCCCTCTGCATACCTGGATGCTACTGCTGAAAATTGTTCATCCTCCTCTCTGTAATACCTTCTGTCGTCCATTGTAAGAGCCGATAGCAGAAGCTGTCTGTCCAGAAACCTCTCTGTTGTGGACTCCGCTGTATGGATCCAGTATGAAGCAGAGTTTGCTATCTGAGAATGCATATTGAGTAGTATATCAAGTGGCTTCTTTGATGTTACATTCTCCAGAGCCGCTTTAAGAGCTTTGACTTCAGGCATTGTCATAGAGTCAGGCCTATCCCAGTTTATCTCAATATTAACTCCCGTTGATGTTGAACGTGAGTATCCGCCGTAAACCCCGTCAGGATTTATAAATGGGACTATGTAAATTATTGAGTTTTTTCTAAGATCTTGTGCTTCAGGTCTGTCAGATAAAATATAGTCGGTCAGTGCCTCCAGATGCCAACTCGCAGGTTGTTCACTGGGATGGGAGCGGCCATGTATCCAGACTCTCTTTTTATTCTCATCTGAAAAAATTGTATCTGTTACAGTAAGCATATCAATTGGCAGATTATTGCTGCTTCTTCCTATCTCCTCTCTTTTAACGAACTTGTTAGCCGACCACTCCTCAAGTTTCATTATATGCCTGCTATATGTATATGGCCAGAAATGAGAGATATAAACAGTATCCTTCTCAAATCTCTTTGCAATTAAACCTTTTTCAGGATTTTCCGACTTGGTAAATCTGAAAAATGAGACTCCGTCATAGCTGTAAAATGGCCTTAAAGCCTCAGTGTTCTTAATCTCTAGATAGACCATTTTATCTTTCACTCCATCCATTCTAAAGTAGTACCACCTTGCACTTGGACGAAGTGCTGTATCTATGGGATTAAAAGGATCAAACCTTGAATTAACCTGGTAAGAGATGTGAAGAGTAGTGTCGCCAGCTCTTTTGCTGAACAGAACTGAGTCAATCAGCTTGACTTCGCCTAGGCTGCCTGATTCAAAACCAGAAGAGAATCTGATTTGTGCAAAAATATCACCGCTGCACAATAATATTGGCAGCAGTAAAGTTAAAATACCCTTTATCATTATCTTATTCTCAGTTGGGTCTAAAGGTCAGTGGCTTTTACCTTCACCACTTTTCCTCTGTTTGAAAAGGCTAGTTCCGAATTGTTTTTTTTCTTTTCCTGAATGAGTCTGTGAAAAGCGAGGTTTAAACCATTGAGTATGCTCTGTCGTAGCTCTTTAGTCTCCAGTTCGCTCATAATTAATTAGTTTGTTGTAGGTGGTTTTGTTGTAAATCTTAGGTTCCATACTCTTTCCGCCCTCAGCTATAAGCTCTTGCGGAATTGTAGAGTTATTTATTATCATCCAGTATTCACATAGTGGAATATAAAGCGAAAATAAGTTTTTTATTCCAATATCGTACCTTCTTCTTATGGTTTTTTCTTCAATATTGTGGCCGCCTGATGCTACCCTCATCTTAACTCTCTCAACGGCAAGGTTTGGCATAGATAGCCAGAAAAAAAGTAATGTGACTTTATAACCTCTCTCTTGTGCGTACCTGATGATTTTAGCATAAATCTTAGTGGCCAGCGTTGTTTCAATCGCAAAATCCGTGCCGTTGGCCATTAAGTTGCTTATCCTCTCAATCATTATCTTCCCTGCTTGAATTGAGACACTTTCTGGCTTAAATGGAGATATACCTCTGGCGATTTCATCTGCATTGACAAACTCCCTGCAATCCAGCATTTCCGGTAAAATTGTATATGATGCAGTAGTTTTTCCGGCACCGTTGCACCCTGAAATTATATAAAGTTTGGGCATAGGGATAGATTAATACTATTAACCAAATATAGCTATTTTTTTCCTGATGCTCCGTATGCAAAGAGTGCGAAGTCACCTAAACAGGGATCTCCGGGGAAGATAGCCTTCAGATAATCTGTTATCTCTGTAGCAGTAGTAATATCGGAGCTTTTCCTTTGTGTAATACCCATTTCAAGGGCCATCCTGTGAACATGCACATCAAGGGGGATTATCAGTGATTCAGGGGAAATGTTTTTCCAAACTCCCAGATCAACTTTACCGTCACTCCTTACCATCCATCGTCTGAACATATGAATCTTTTTGTTGGCAGCCTTAGGATTTTTCTTGCGTCCAAAAATGCGCTCTCTGTACTCTTCTGGTTCAAGCATCTCCAGAGAGCTGTTTCCTGAATAATACTCCTTAAGATTCTTAAGAATCGTGGATATTTCACTCCATTTAATGGTTCTGTGAAGAGATGTGTGGTCAGATCTGTAGTTTCCAGCCATAACATAGTGATAAGGTCTCCACTCCATCTCATCCATCAGTTTGTTGCAATCCCTTACAATCATCTCTCTTCTGCCCCAGGCGAGATGTGCGCATAGTATCCCGGAGATCTCAATATCCATAAGAGAGGCCTTCCCCTTTAACCAAAGATCCTTAAAGTGTCTGGGGAAAATTATTGGATCATATTTAAAGTAATCTGTATGGTTGTATTTCTCAGCTAACTCCTGAAGGCTGTTCATATGAGTCTCCTTTTTTTACTGTCTGCAAAGATAACATCTTATTCTTAATGATTTACTGGCACAAAATTTGCAACTAAATATTTAGTTAAGCAACTATTAAATTAGTTTAAAAATGGATAAGAAAAAAGTAAAAGAGCTGACAAGGGCAGAGTTGCAAATTATGCAACTGCTTTGGGATAAGGAGAGCGCATACGTTAACGATCTCCTTGAAGAGATGCCGGAACCTAAACCGGCGTACAATACTGTCTCCACTATTGTTAGAATACTTGAGAAAAAAGGGTTTGTTTCACATGAATCCCATGGGAACACTCATAAGTACTTCCCTGTAGTTGATAAAGATTCTTATCTGAACTCGTTAATGCATGGAATAGTAAACTCCTTTTTTTCCGGATCTGTTGCGAATATGGTCTCCTTCTTGTCTAAAAAGGAGCAGTTATCAGTTGAAGAGGCTGATAAACTAATAAAAATTATTAAGAAAAAAAGTAGTTAATCATGAATGCTTTAATAAGCTATATGGCTGAATCGCTAGTTTGCGGAGCCGTGTTTCTTCTGCTGTTCAGATTGATTTTTTCAAAGGAGAATAACTATTCATTTCAAAGAGTATCAATACTCGTATCATCGCTCCTGGCAACAATTTTTCCACTTATCAGTATTCCGGTTTCAAACGCTGTTGTTCCCGGATATCTTTTAAATCCGGCATATGTAATCAGCGATTATTCCTCAAGTCTGACAACAGAGATGAGTGGACCCAAGCTAATGAGCTACTCTTTTTTATTTTTTGGATTAATATCGTTGTTTTTTGTTTCCAAATACCTGATTGAACTCGTAAAGATATTTATACTCCAGAGTAGATCTGAAATTGTTTTCAAATCAAAATCGTACTCAATTTACAAGCAGAAAGAGATAGATACGCCATTCTCTTTTGGTAAATTGATATTCTTGCCAGATACATTTAACTCCAATGATAGGGAGATGATTGTCAGGCACGAATTATCTCACATAAAAAGAAATCATACTGCAGATATTATTTTTATGAACCTTCTGATTTCTGTTCAGTGGTTTAATCCTTTTATGTATATACTCAAATCTAAACTAATTGAGATTCATGAGTTTCAGGCAGATATGGATGTTCTAAATTATGGAGCAGACATATCAGAGTACCAAGAGCTAATCTTTTTATCCCAATTTTCTTCAGCCCCGGATATATCAAACAGCCTCCACAAGTCATTAACTTTTAAAAGATTTATTAAAATGGAAAATCTTAAACAATCAAAAGTGGGAGCCAGGCTTATTGCCTTGTTCTCTGTTGCCGCTCTTCTGCTGTTCTCTGTTACTTCATTTAGTAAAGCCGAAATCAAGACTCAGGAAAATGAAGTTACAATCAGTGAAGTAATGAACTCTCCTGAGGTATTGCCTCAGGATACCTCAAAAGTTATCCCTTTTACCATTGTGGATGTAAAACCAAAATTCCAGGGGGGCGATGAATCAAATTTTACTAAATGGGTTACGAGTCAGGTTGTATATCCGGAACAGGCTAAAAAAGAGGGTGTTCAGGGTAGGGTTATTGTTCAGTTTTTACTTTCCGAAAAGGGGAAGGTAGAGAATGTAAAAATAGTTAAAGGAGTCCATGATCTCCTGGATAAGGAGGCATATAGAATTGTATCTCAGTCACCTGAATGGGAGCCTGCACTACACCAGGGTAAACCGGTAAGTGTCAGATATACATTTCCTGTGGTATTCAAGCTTGGAGATAAAAAGAAGGAGTAAGTTTCCTGTCAGAAAACTAAAAAAACCATCTGAGTCATTCAGATGGTTTTTTTTAGTGTGTGTACTTTATGGACAAATTACTTTTGTGCCTTTTTGTATCTGTTGAGGAATTTATCAACACGACCGGCTGTATCAACCAGTTTCATCTTACCTGTATAGAATGGATGTGAAGTATTTGAAATCTCCACCTTAATTACAGGGTATTCAACTCCCTCGTGTTCAATTGTCTCTCTTGTATTTGCACACGAGCGTGTGATAAATACATGGTCATTTGACATATCCTTGAAAGCTACAAGACGGTAGGTTTCGGGATGTATTCCTTTTTTCATTACTATTGTTGTTAATTATTATGGGGTTGCAAAAGTACAAATATTTATTTTACTGTGCAAAAATTTAATCTCTGCTGCCTGCGAATTTAGCAAGTAATTTAAGAATTTCAAGGTAGAGCCATATTAGGGTTACCATTAGGCCGAAGGCTCCGTACCACTCCATATATTTAGGTGCACCTGCCTCCGAGGCTCTCTCAATAAAGTTAAAATCCATCATGAGACTGAATGCTGCAACACCTACTATTACTAAACTAATTCCGATACTTAACGGACCACTGTTGTGAAGCATTACCAGGTTTACACCAAACAGGGAGAGAATAATATTAACTATGTAGTAAAGTGCAACAGCACCTACGGCAGCAGTAATAATTTTAGTAAACTTCTCGTTAACTTTTATTAGTCTGCTCCTGTAAAGGAGGAACATAACAAAGGCAGTCATCATAGTGAGCAATACAGCATTCATAACAATACCGGGAGCTGTTTCGGCAAATGCCGCATTAAACATTGCCGAGATTGCACCAAGGAACAGACCCTCCAATACTGCATATACAGGAGCGAGATATTGAGCAAAATTGGGCTTAAATGATATAATCATAGCAACAACAAACCCTCCAATAAGACCACCCCACATCCATGGCTGAATTGATGATGGATTTATAGACTCATTAAATATTTTCCATGTATATGCTGCACCAGCAAATACAATTAATGCAAGCACAATTGACTTCAGTGCAGTTCCCTTTACTGTCATTGTTCCTGAAGCGTCCAACGATGCCTCTCTTCTAAAAATCTTTTCGCTTAAAACCGGATTAGACATATTACTCTTGTGTTTTATATTCAAACTATTTGCACCTGAAAAGCTGCTCTTCATAAAGAAGCACTCTTTTAGCCTTACGTATCCACTTCTGCTCTTCATGCTTCATTTCATCCCTGATTGTCACCCAGCTCTCTCTTCCCTCCAGGTAATCAAGCAATACAGGATCTCCGCATAGAAGCTCTATTGCCCTTTTATCATTTCCTGCTTCGTATCTGCCGGGACGGAATGCAAACTCATTGCAGTTTTCTCGGATGAACCTCATAATTCTCAAATTGTGTGCCAATGCATGGTACTGTCTTCCGGGAATAGGGTGAAGCTGAAACCCTGAGCATACCTGACCGGCAAATTTATGAAACTGAGGTATAAACCTGGTCCATCTTATGTAAACACCTTGATCTGCAATTGGGTGAGACGGATCATTCCAGTTTTCACAGCCATTTTTTTTGTTAAAATCTGTCAGACTCTCTATAAAAGGAGCACCGAAAATTTCAAAAGGTCTTGTTGTGCCTCTTCCTTCACTGACATTGGTACCCTCCCAAAGACACTGTCCGCTGTAAAAATGGCAGGTAAAGAGGCCCGGAATATTTGGAGATGGCGGGATGCTCCAGGGCAATAGCTCTCTGTTAACAGGCTCTGCAAGATATGAGATAATATGTAAAGGAAATTTGCCGTTAAGTTCTGTGTAGAAGAGGTTTGCCAACTCTCCGAGTGTAAGACCGTGTCTGTGTACAATCCCGGTTTCACCTATAAATGATGAGTACCCTTCCTTTAGCATTGTACCCTCTACCTGCCTTCCCATAGGATTAATTCTGTCAACAACATATACAGGCAGGTTGATAGAGTTCTCTTTAAGTGTCCTGAAGAGGTTCAGCATTGTCATAGGAAAGGTGTAGTACCTTGCTCCGGCATCCTGAATATCTATTATGAGAGCATCAATATCCTCCAGCTTCTCCTTTCTAATAGACAGGCTATCTTCACTACTGCCGTAAAGTGAGACAAATTCGCATCCAGGAGCAAGTTTGTCATAATCACTGGTTGAGTCTAGTTTTACCTGGTCCTGAAGCTCTGCAAATAGACCGTGTTCAGGGATAAACACTCTCTTAAGTTGACCTCTCTTATGCAAAGTCTCAAAAAGATACTCGCCCTTTAAAGGATGCCATGAGGTCTGATTACAAAGCACAGCTAACCTCCCGCCTCTTAGGACAACATCTGGTTGTTCGGTTAAAGGTGTCGTTCTGAATGAAAACATATTAAGTACTCATTATTTCGTTAATTACACTTATCATTTCCCCGGCCAGTGCAGATGCTATCTCCTCAGCAGAGGCCTCTGCATAGATTCTGATAATTGGCTCTGTATTTGACTTTCTAAGGTGTACCCATCTTTTGTCAGCGTCAAAATCAACCTTAATTCCATCTATATCAGTAACCCTGTATTTGGAGAAACGCCTCTTTACCTCTGCCAGTATTGAGTCAACATCAATAGCTGGAGAGAGTTCAATCTTATTTTTTGATATATAATAATGTGGGTAATCTGCCTTAAGCTCAGTAAGTGATTTTCTCTCTTTTGCAAGATGGCTTAAAAGAAGTGCTATTCCTATCATTGCATCTCGTCCATAGTGCAAATCAGGGACAATAACTCCACCGTTCCCCTCTCCGCCAATTACAGCTCCCACTCGCTTCATCTCAGTTACAACGTTTACTTCACCCACTGCAGAAGCATAGTATTCACAGCCTGCGTTTTCTGTTATATCTCTTAATGCTCTTGACGATGAAAGATTTGATACAGTCGGACCCTTTTTATGTCTTAGTATATAATCGGCAACGGCCACCAGAGTATATTCCTCTCCAAACGGATTTCCATCTTCACATATTAAGGCGAGCCTGTCAACATCAGGATCGACAGATATGCCAAGATCTGCCCCCTCTCTGACGACTCTTGATGAGAGTTCTGTTAGGTGTTCTGGCAGTGGCTCAGGATTGTGGGCGAACTGTCCGGTGGGGTCGCAGTTAACCTTTATACAGCTGACTCCAAGTGCCTCAAGAAGCTGTGGCATAATTACTCCTCCTACTGAATTAACAGCATCCACAACTACTTTGTATCCAGCTCTATAGATTGCTTCGGTGTCTACTAAAGGGTGGGAGAGTACAGCCTCAATATGTTGTTTTGTAAAATCTTTATGGGTAATGATTCCAATCTGATCTACCTCTGAAAAACTAAATTCGCAATTCTCAGCGCACTCAAGTAGTTTTGCACCCTCTTCTGCATCCAGAAACTCTCCTCTTTCATTTAGTAGTTTTAGAGCATTCCACTGTCTGGGGTTATGAGATGCTGTTAAAATAATCCCTCCGTCAGCATTTTCAAATGTCACAGCCATCTCCACAGTAGGGGTGGATGCAAGAGAGGCGTTGATTACATCAATTCCGCAAGCCATAAGAGTGCCACAAACCAGTTGCTCTACCATCTCTCCTGAGATCCTTGCATCTCTTCCCACAACAACCTTATATCTGTTTTTACCGGGAATTCTTTTTTTAAGCCTGAATGAGTATGCTGATACAAACTTTACTATATCCGGCGGTGTAAGTGCCCCTCCCGGCACCCCGCCAATGGTTCCCCTTATCCCTGAAATAGATTTTATTAGCGTCATTTTTCTAATATTTAAATCAACCAAAGATAGCAAAAAAAAGAGAGCCGAAGAGAGAGTAATCTCTTCGGCTTCGATTATTACTTTGTTTTACAGTATTATGCAGGAATTGCAAGAAAGGCAGCTGCAAATGCAAGGATTGCATATAGCTCAGGGAATACACCCAGAATAAGCGTCTTACCAAACACATCCTGCCCGTTGCTCATCTCAACAATTCCATTAGCTACGATAGAGGCCTGTTTTAGAGCAGAGAAATAGCCAACTACTCCAAGACCTACACCTACTGCAAAAATCGCAAAACCTTGACCAAGGCTCAATATAGGCATCTCAAGCAGTCTGTTGAGCATAAGGAAAAATCCTGCAAAGCCGTAGAGACCCTGAGTAGAGGGAAGCGCGCAGAGAATCATCGCAGAACCAAACATATCGGGATTTTTCTTCAGAGCTCCGATTGTTGCGTTTCCGCCTATTGTAACTCCAATGGTGCTGCCGATACATGAAACGGCAAGCATTATGCCCATTCCTACATAGGCTAATGTCAATGGTAATAATTGTTCCATAATGTTAAAAATGTTTTATTGTTGTTTTTATTATTAATTATCATTTTTTGTAAGTGGTCTGAAGGCTCTGCCTCCCCCTCCGAAACCGGCATTTTTATAAAACTCAACAAAAGTTAGACGCATTGGGTGAACAAATGCTCCTAAGCTGTTAAGCAGTAGTACGGCAGTATGGCCTACTAACAGCATCAAACCTGTGAAAAACCACCCGACATAAGGGATACCGGACATATTCATAGCAATAGAATTTACAACTAAGCCTAGAATACCTCCTGCTGTACCCAATCCAAAAAGCCTTATATAAGAGAGCATATCTCCAAAAATGCTGGTTATATCATAAAGAGAGAATGCGCCTTTCATTACTCGTGCGAAAATATTTCCTTGAGTGGAAGAGAAGAATATTATAAATGCAAGTCCGGCATATCCGATATAGTTTACATAAGCAGGAATAATTAGTTCGGGCATCATTGATCCTGCGTAAATGAGTGCCAGCCAAACAACTAAAATTGCCCATCCAAGATTGTGCATTCCATGCTGCCACCCCTTTCTGATCATAGAGTCTATGGCATTTACCAGCCTCGCAAAAACTATCTGGAACAGTCCAAAGATTATTGCAAACCAAAACATCTTAATATCAGAGAAGAAGAGCTCCTTAATAGAGTCTGGCATGGGGATGATGTCCTGTAGCTTAGCTCCAAAAAACACACCATTTAGCAACGGCATAATCATTGAGCCAACTCCTAGAAACTGTACCAGCATCATATAGCCCCTCATTTTAGGCAATTTGAATCTTCCTATTGTACCTGCGGTCAGCAATACTATTCCATAACCGATGTCCCCCAGGCATAGCCCAAAGAAGAGCATATAGAAAGGTGCAAAGTAAGGGGTTAAATCCAACTCACCATATTTAGGAAGCATATAAAGCTCACCTATTGGCTCAAATAATCTGGTGAAAAAGTTGTTTTTTAGCTTAACAGGCGGATTGTCCTCCTCTTTTGCCGTCTCCTCCATAAAATAGACTCCGGTCCCTTCAAAAAACTCCAATAACTCTTTTCTCTTCTCTGCAGGAGCAAATCCAGTCATCACTGCAATAGTTCCTTCAGCCTCCTTGACAGAGGCCTCCCCCGCAAGATGAAGTTCAAGTCTTGCCCGCTCGGCTGCAGCCCCGGATTTCAGATGGTCAATCTTGTTTATAAGAGCGGCAATCCTCTTTTGAACAGCATCACTCCTCTCCAAATTCTCCTCTATCTTTTTGTCAATGATATGATATGAGTTAACCGGGAACTTACTTTCGGGGTATTTAAAATGTAACTCCTCCTCTTTAGGGAGCAATATGACAAAACGACATTTACCATCCTCTTTAGATAGAATGTGAAGAATATATTGACTCTCCCAATCAGGATTATAGTTAGATTCAGAGATTATGAAAAAGTGCATCTTGAATCCCAGAGAAGATATTTTATCAATATCCTCTTTAGTAAAAGCCCCCCATTGATAGGCCTCATCTCTCTCTCTGGTCAGGCTTTTAAGCTCTGCTGACAGCATCTCCCTCTCTTCAAGCGAACTCTCTGCAACAAGAAGCAACTCCTCAGAGGTGAGCTTCTCAAAATTGCCGGTATCTGTTTGTATCTCAGTTTGAGAGAGAGACTCTCGTAATAAATTAAGGCTTTTTTCTGCAGATGAGTATCTTTCAAGCAGAGCAAACTTCTCTTTTGAGTGATCATCAACAGCCTTATTCTCTCTGGTGATGTCCACCATGCCAATCTCCTGAACTCTTTCTAAAAAGGGCATAACCTCTTTATGAAAAAGAATAAAGGAGTATTTTGTCATTTTTGTAATCATAGGGCAGCCACCTCCTGTTGTTGTCTGTTTTTTACGATTTTCTGAGATGCCTTAGAGAGGTTCTCTTCATCCTCCATAAATCGCTTTATCTTTAGTATCGCCTCTTTATAACCCGGTATCTGAACCTTTTCGTAGAGATTTACCTTCTGAGTAGTCTTTTTTCTTGCAAACTCAAGCAGCCTCATCTTCTCAAGATAAATCTCAGACTCAATTCCAAGTTGAGCCAGCTGCTGAAGAATCTTAACTCCGTCAGCATACCAGACAGGTTTTGAAAAAAGATTGTAGGGTCTAACATCATATATGACCTCTTTCAGAGAGGGTGTCTTTATTCCGGCAATTTTTACCGTTTCAAGAACTACATCCTTAACAGAGATCAGTCCGGGTTCAAATTCGTTCCATAAACCAGCCAGATAGTCAAATGATTGCAGAGATGAGGCCAGCTGTTCCAATAGCTCGTCAGAGCGGTATTTTGCTCTCTTAACCTCCATTCTAAGGGCAGACTCTTTATTTTTAAGGGTTGGCAATGCATTAGTCCTAACCTTAAGCTGCTTGTTCAGGTCGTTAAGAGAGGTTTTGTTAAATTGGAATTTAATAGCCATAATTGAAATCTATGCGGTTTTCCAGTACTTGTTCAGGATATTCTCTTTGATGCTCAGCTCCTCTTTTGTAAAATGTTTAGAGAACAGCTCCCATGCAGTATCAAGCATCTGAGTTGTGTTTATATTTACATCAATAGCCAATAGCCTTCTGGAGTATGCTTTTGCGTAGTCAAGACATCTCATGTCATAGTCGCTGAGATCAAATCCGTTTTCCAACTTTGTTTTTGCATTTGCAGCGTCGGCGTATAGCCTTACAGCAGCATTCATCACGTGGTTATGGTCCTCTCTTGTTTTTTTGCCTATAACCAGTTGTTTTAACCTGGAGAGAGATCTGAAAGGATCAACTATCACTTTCCCGGTATCTGAATCTGCTCTTAAGAATAGCTGTCCCTCTGTAATATAGCCGGTATTGTCCGGTATTGCGTGTGTTATATCTCCACCACTAAGAGTCGTTACAGCAATAATGGTAATTGAACCTCCGTCAGGTAATTGAACAGCCTTCTCATAAATTTTTGCCAAATCTGAGTATAGTGACCCGGGCATAGAGTCTTTAGAAGGAATCTGATCCATACGGTTGCTCACTATACTCAATGCATCTGCATATAGCGTCATATCTGTCAGCAGAACCAGCACCTTTTCGTTTTTGTCAACAGCAAAATACTCAGCTGCTGCAAGTGCCATGTCAGGAATAAGGAGCCTCTCAACCGGAGGTTGTTCAGTTGTGTTTACAAAGCTGATGATCTTATTCAGGGCTCCTGCATTTTCAAACATCTGTTTGAAGTAGAGATAATCATCGTTTGTTAAACCCATCCCTCCGAGGATTATTTTATCAACGTCTGCCTTGAGTGCCACCTGTGCCATCACCTGATTGTACGGTTGATCCGGGTCAGCAAAGAAAGGAATCTTCTGTCCGGAAACAAGAGTATTGTTAAGGTCTATACCCGCAATACCTGTAGGGATAAGCTCAGATGGTTGTTTCCTTCTAAACGGATTTACAGACGGTCCTCCAATATATCTCTTCTCTCCCTCAACAGGGGGTCTGTTGTCAATTGGTTGTCCGTATGAGTTGAAGAACCTTCCGGCCAATTCGTCACTGACATGCAGGGTAGGGGGTTCTCCAAAGAAAACAACCTCAGCGTTTGTTGCAATGCCGTCAGTACCTTCAAACACCTGCAGGGTTACAAGATCATCTTTTAGTTTCACAACCTGAGCCAGCCTCCCGGAGACTGTAGCCAGCTCCTCGTTTGCCACGCCTGCAGCTCTGAGGGATATTGTTGCCTTTGTAATGGCTTCAACTTTTGTATAAATCTTCTGGAATGCTTTAGTTGCCATTTTCAATCTCCTTTTTTAGTTGTTCAAGATAGTTGTTGAACTCTTTACTCTGGTATTCAGAGTAGTTCATCTGACGCATTATGTTTATCAGTTTTTTGTAGTAGTCAGAGCACTCTTCAAAATTATCAAAATCAAGCTCCTGATCACAAATATCCATTACAAGATTGTACATGAACTTTTGTCTCTCTAGTGGCGTAGATTGATCAATTTTGTCAAAAGCATCCTGTTGCAAAATTATGAAGTCAAGTAGCTCTGATTTCCAGTATCTGGTATGGTAGTCAACGGGTACACCGTCATCCCCCAGAATATTGATTTGATCATACGCCTCTTTTCCTCTCAATGCAATGTTTTTGCCTTTAAGTACTTTGTCAACCCAATCTTCGCTTATTCTCTTCTTAAGATCCTCAATGATCTCAGGATACTCAAGGTACTTTGAATATGAGTCAATAGGGTCAACGGCTGGATATCTCTTTTTATCAGCTCTGTTCTGAGCAAGAGCATAGAAACATCTTGCAGCTTTTTTAGTTGACTCTGTAACAGGCTCCTTAAGGTTTCCTCCTGCAGGAGATACTGTCCCGATAAATGTTACAGAACCTGTACTTCCATTGTATAGGTTTACTATTCCTGCACGGGCATAGAAACTAGAGATAATTGCCGGCAGGTCCATTGGGAAGGCATCTGCTCCCGGGAGCTCCTCCATTCTGTTTGACATCTCTCTTAATGCTTGAGCCCATCTTGATGTTGAGTCGGCCAAAAGAAGGACTTTAAGTCCCATAGATCTGTAGTACTCACCAATTGTCATTGCTGTGTAAACCGATGCCTCCCTGGCTGCTACAGGCATATTTGATGTATTACATATAATTGTGGTTCTCTCCATAAGTTTCCTGCCTGTTCTTGGGTCAATAAGTTCAGGAAACTCAGTAAAAATTTCCACAACCTCATTTGCACGCTCTCCGCATGCCGCCATAATTATAACATCGGCCTCTGCCTGCTTTGATATAGCGTGCTGAAGCACTGTTTTACCACATCCAAATGGTCCCGGAATAAATCCTGTTCCGCCCTCTGCCATTGGATTGAAAGTATCAATAGTGCGGACACCTGTTTCCATTATCCTGTATGGCCTTGGCTTATCTTTATAGGCTGTGATAGCAACTTTCACCGGCCATTTCTGCATCATGGTAATGTTATGCTCATTGCCTGATTCGTCAGATACAACAGCAATAGTATCTGTAACCTTATAACTACCAGATGGAGCAACAGATTTTACTTTATATTTGTCAGTCATAGAGAATGGCACCATAATTTTATGGGGAAGCCAGCCCTCCTTTACCTCTCCCAGCCATGAGGCAGCAGATACCTCATCTCCTTCTTTGGCCTGAGGTACAAATTCCCACTGTTTTTCAAGATCCAGGGGTCTTGTGTACTCTCCTCTTGTAAGGAAAACACCCTCCATTGTCTCCAGGTCGTTTTGCAGACCGTCATAATTGCTTGACAGTATGCCGGGACCTAAGGTAACCTGAAGCATATGCCCTTCAAACTCGGCAGTATCTCCAACTTTCAAACCTCTTGTGCTCTCGTACACCTGAACAAAGGCATTTTTACCTGTAACTTTAATAACCTCAGCCATTAGTTTGGTTCCTGCAAGGTCAATAAAACAGATCTCGTTTTGGGAAACGGGACCGTCAACCTCTATGGTTACAAGGTTGGAGATGATCCCCTTAACTGTTCCTCTGGTTTTCATATCTTATAAAAAATTATTTCTCTTATTCCTCTTTGTTATCTTTCCTGTATGTCTCCCTTACTTCGTCAACAAGCTTTTTAAACAATTCAGCTCCAATTTTGCGGTCAAGAGCATCCCATCTTCGGGCAATCTCAAGCCTGGTAACGAATCCAAGTATCCAATCAATATCAAAATAGTTGAATATTGTTATCTGAAGTGCCCTGTTCCACCTCATCAGATCAAGGGCCTGCTCTCTCTCCAAAATATTTTGATTTGATAGAAGTGAGATTAGCTTTCCGGCATCTTCAAAATATTCCGAAGCACCAAAATCAGCCGCCCTGCTGCTCATAATAGCATTGACAAGGTCATTCCGGCCAATCAGGTGCATTGAAGAGTCAATACCGCCCTGTTTAGAAATATATGCAACCTGGATATTACGCATATCAAGATCATATCTGAAGAACTCTTTCAGAAACCTGTTACGGGTTTTAAAAACCTCCCTGTAAAAGTGAGATGTGAGATTCTCACCCTTAAGCCCAAAAATAAGCCAATCCAGATATTTTATATCGTTTGGATGAGTATTCTCTCTTATGTGAGTCATAAGGAGATCTATGTTGTGGCTGCTCTTTTCAAAATCCGGGAAAAGTTCAGGGAGCCCCGCGATTAGATATGGATAGTTGTTCATAACTAATCCTTGAATAAAAATTCCCTAGTCTTAGGCTTGAGATATTCGCTGAACAGAAGCTGAAGATCTTTGTCTGTAAAGCTAATGTGGTATCCCTCTTTTGCAGGACCTATCTTGAATCCGTTCTGGAGTTTATTTTCAAATTTAACCTCCACACCCTCCATCATTTGCCTTGTAGATTCATTCATAATGAATGAATCCAGGTCTGCTCTTTTGTTCTCAGGCAAGAGTAACGAGAGAGATACCATTTCGCTACCCTTTGGATTAAATGCTGAGATGGCTGCAATAATAAGATCTTTCAGGAAAGATGTATTGTCTGACACTGAAGAGACATGTTTGTTGATTGAGTTAGAAATAAGGGTGTTTTCTATCTGATTTTTAAGCGAGGTGATTGTTTGCCTGAAGGCCATCTGAATTTCAGCCTCCATCTTTTGTTTTAAATCAGCTGCCTCTTTTTTTGCCTGAGAGATAATTTTTTCAGAATCTGATTTAGCCTCATTCAGAATTGTAGCAGCCTCTCTTTTTGCTTTGGCAACCATTTCATCAGCCTCCTGTTTACCCTTTGACAGACCTTCGTTGTACAATTTGTCTGTTAGCTCTTGCAACTTGTTTTGCATACCATGTAAATTAATGTGAATTCACAAATTTACAATTTTTTTTTAAAAAGGGGGAGTAAATTTACTCTTGCAAACTAAATAAATCGTATAAAAATAGACAGGTTTTAACTATTTGATATATGTAAAAAAGAGAAGGGCCTCTTTTTAGAAGCCCTTCTATTTATTAAAAGATTTCATTATTATGAGAGGAATCCCAAAAGGATACCGGCAGCCACAGCACTTCCTATCACTCCTGCCACATTTGGTCCCATAGCATGCATGAGAAGATAGTTTGTTTTGTCATATTCAAGCCCAACATTATTTGAAACTCTAGCAGAATCCGGCACTGCTGAAACACCTGCGTTTCCTATGAGAGGATTTATCTTGTTACCCTCTTTTAGGAAAACATTGAATAGTTTTACAAAAAGAACACCCGTAGCTGTTGCAATGATAAAAGAGGTTGCTCCAAGAACAAAAATGTAAACTGATTTTAACTGAAGGAATTTGTCTGCCTGTGTTGAACAGCCAACAGTAACACCAATTAAAATTGTAATCACATCAATAAGTGGTCCGCGGGCAGTCTCTGCAAGTCTTCTTGTAACACCACTTTCCTTAAGTAGATTGCCAAAAAACAGCATTCCTAGTAGAGGAAGACCTGAAGGAACGATAAAGGCAGTCATAAGGAAACCTATAATAGGAAAGAGCTTCTTCTCAGTCTGAGATACTGCTCTGGGAGGTTTCATTTTAATGAGTCTCTCCTTATTAGTTGTAAGCAGTCTCATAACCGGGGGCTGGATTACCGGTACTAATGCCATGTAGGAGTACGCCGACACAGCAATAGCACCCATGAGATCTGGTGCAAGCCTTGAAGAGAGGAAGATAGCTGTAGGACCATCAGCACCGCCGATTATACCAATTGCACCTGCCTCTGCAGGCGAAAAGCCCATTAAAAGAGCTATTGCATAGGCTCCAAAGATACCAAATTGAGCAGCAGCACCTATAAGCAACAATTTGGGATTTGAAATGAGAGCAGAAAAATCTGTCATTGCCCCAATTCCCAAAAAGATCAGAGGTGGATACCAGCCCTGCTGCACTCCCTGGTAAAGTATGTTAAGAACAGAACCCTCTTCATAAACACCTACACTCAAGCCGGGAAACAGCGGTATATTGCCTATTATAATACCGAATCCAATAGGGACCAGTAAAAGTGGTTCCCAATCTTTTTTAATAGCAAGATAAATAAACACCAGACCTATCGCAATCATAAGGATATGCCCCCAGGTAGCGTTGGCAAATCCGGTATATTGCAGGAATTGTGACAGGTTATCTGCTATTTGAGTAAATAGACCTTGATTATCCATATTATCCGATGATTATTAGCGGAGCTCCCTCAAGAACAGAGTCCCCTTTGTTTGCTTTAATAGAAATTACCTTTCCGTCTGCATTGGCCTCAATCACATTCTCCATCTTCATCGCCTCAAGAACCATCAGCTTTTGTCCTCTCTTCACATCATCGCCCTCTTTTACTACAACCTCAAGGATTACGCCTGGCAGCGGTGATGTAACAGCTGTCTCTGAGCCGGAAGCGGCAGGCTTTGCTACGTTGGCGGTAACTTGTGCCGGTTTATTAGGTTTTGGAGCAACCTGTTTCTTAGCAGGGCGCTCAATCTCTACCTTAAATGGTATTCCGTTTACCTCTACATCAGCAATTGTATCGTCTATGTCGTTTATTGTTACGGCATATTCGTTGCCATTAATTTTCAGTTTATATTCTTTCATAATTGTAATGACTTAATCTGTTATTTTTTACAAGGGTTTTCACGGAGCGTATATATTTTTGAACTCCAAGGAGAGTAATTCTTTGTTACTCTTGCAATGGTTAAGATAGTATTCTCAATATCATGAGACTCATCATCCATTGCATACATATGCATCGCCGCAGCAATTGCTGCGTAAATCTCTGCAGATGTCTCCTCCTCTGCTTTTGCAGCCTGCTTTCCGTGAGTCTGTTCAGCCCTCTCTCTGTTTTTGCGAATATTATATTTGCCGTAATTTTTGAAAACTACATAAAGTAATATCAGAGCAAGAAACACTACAGACATAGCTGTTACTGCCATAATAAATCCGTAAGGGTCAATTCTCTTGAAAATGGTTGAGGCAGACTCTTTATCAGAACCTGAGTTGTTTGTACTGGGTGAAGTGCGTTGTAAAAGATTCCACCCTTCACTCCCGTCTCTCGTTCCAATTCCATCCTCAATCCTCCCGTAAGAGGCATTTGTGTCAAGATCCTTTTTGATCTTTATTCTGTCAATTATTGTTCTGCCATCTGAAGCAACTAAAATCACCTCGTCAGACTCCTCTAGTCTGAAATTGACGTGAAATGTACCTCTGTGAGGCTGATTGTCTGCCCAAAATAAAATATGCTGTCTTGGTTTTATTTTTGTCAGGACATCGCCCTTAGGGATAATGTATTTTGTAAGGTTGTTCGGGTCATTTGTCAGGTAGCACCCGCCAATATTTACAGTTCCGTAAGAGGAGTTGAAAAGCTCAATCCATCCGCTTTTGTGTCCGTAGTCATCAACAAAATCGTCTGTATTATATACAAGGTATTCGTTGATGCACATATCGGCCTGGCTCTGTCCATATAGCTGAGTGCCTGCCAAAACAAGCCCAGACAACAGAAATATTTTAAATAATCTTTTCATATTGTTCGGGATTACATTTATTAAAGTGGAAGGTTGTCGTGCTTCTTAGGCGGGTTTGTAACCTTCTTTGTTGCAAGTTGTTGCAGTGATCTGATAATCCTGAAACGGGTATTTCTTGGTTCAATCACATCATCAATGTATCCGTAGCGGGCTGCATTGTATGGATTTGCAAAGGCATCCCTGTACTCCTTCTCTTTTTCAGCAGAAAGTGCTGCAGGATCTTCAGCAGCAGCCACCTCTTTCCCATAAAGAACCTCAATAGCACCTGATGGACCCATTACAGCTATCTCAGCAGTCGGCCATGCATAGTTGATATCCCCCCGAAGGTGTTTACTTGACATAACACAATATGCTCCTCCGTAGGACTTCCTCAGAGTTACAGTAACTTTTGGGACAGTTGCCTCTCCGTATGCGAAGAGAAGCTTTGCTCCGTGAAGAATAATTCCACCATACTCCTGCTGAGTTCCAGGAAGGAAACCGGGAACATCCACCAGAGTTACTATTGGAATGTTAAAGGCGTCGCAAAAGCGAACAAATCTCGCAGCTTTTCTTGAAGCATTATTGTCAAGAACTCCTGCAAGAACTTTAGGCTGATTTGCCACGATTCCCACAGATGTCCCGTTAAATCTTGCAAACCCAACTATAATGTTTGTAGCATAGTCTTTGTGAACCTCCAAGAATTTGCCGTCGTCAACAATTGCACCTATAACCTCATACATATCATATGGTTTGTTCGGACTGTCTGGGATTATTTCATTAAGAGAGTCTTCAAGTCTGTCAATAGGGTCATTTGTATGAAGTATCGGAGCCTCCTCAAGATTGTTTTGCGGAAGATAGCTAATCAGTTCGCGGATAATTCTGATCCCATCCTCTTCTGAGTCAACAGCAAAATGGGCAACACCACTCTTTGTAGCGTGCACAGATGCTCCTCCAAGCTGCTCCTGGGTCACATCCTCTCCTGTAACCGTCTTAACTACTTTAGGACCTGTAAGGAACATATAGCTTGTCCCTCTGGTCATAATGTTGAAGTCTGTCAGGGCAGGGGAGTAAACCGCTCCACCGGCACAAGGTCCGAATATTGCAGATATTTGAGGTATCACGCCAGAGGCTAAAATATTCCTTTGGAAAATTTCAGCATATCCCGCAAGTGCATTTACACCCTCCTGAATTCTGGCTCCACCGGAGTCATTTACACCAATTACCGGAGCGCCCATCTTCATAGCCTGATCCATGATCTTGCAAATCTTCATTGCAAAACTTTCAGACAAAGAACCTCCAAAAACCGTGAAATCCTGGGCGAAAACATAGACTAGTCTGCCTTCAATAGTTCCGTAGCCTGTAACAACACCGTCACCAAGGAATCTCTCCTTCTCCATCCCAAAGTTTGTACAACGATGTGTTACAAACATATCAAACTCCTCAAAACTTCCTTCGTCCAACAGCATTGAGATTCTCTCTCTGGCTGTGAATTTACCCTTCTGGTGCTGAGAGTCAATTCTTTTCTGACCTCCGCCCAGACGCGCCTTTTCACGAAGTTGAATTAGCGCCTTAACCTGTTCAAGTTGCTGGCTCATTTGTATAATCTGTTTGTTATTTATAATTAGCAGTTAACTTTATTTGGATCTTCGCACAGCTCAGTAAGAACCCCAACTGTGGATTTTGGGTGAAGGAATGCTATGTTCAAACCTTCTGCTCCTTTGCGGGGAGCCTTGTCAATCAATTGTACCCCCTTCTGGGCTAGTTCGTCTAAAGATTTCTGAATGCCATCCTCAGTTGCAAAAGCAATATGGTGAATTCCCTCACCCTTCTTTTCTATAAACTTTCCAATAGGCCCCTCCGGGTCTGTGCTCTCCAGAAGTTCAATCTTTGTTTGACCGATTTTAAAAAATGCAGTTTTAACCCTTTGATCTGCTACCTCCTCTATGGCATAGCACTTGAGACCGAGCATCTCTTCGTAAAAAGGAATAGCTGACTCTAATGATTTTACAGCAATTCCAATGTGCTCAATATGGGACAGTTTCATAACGAATTATAATTAGATGGTTGAAATTTGTAAGTAAATATCAGGCAAAGGTACGCATTAATAAGAGTTTTAACAAAAAAAAAGTAGCCGTTTTTGACTACTTTTTTCTCTTACAATATGTCCTGTTTTCAGTTTGCCATAGTATGATATACATTCTGTACATCATCGTCATTTTCAAATCTTTCTATAATTTTTTCCACGTCAGCCCTCTGTTCATCATTGAGGCTTTTCAACTCAACTGTAGGAATTCTTTCAAATGATCCTGAAACCATTTCATAGCTCCTCTCCTCAATGAATTTTTGAATAGCTCCGTATGATTCAAATGCACCATAAATCATAATGCAATCTTCATCAGCAAAGACCTCCTCTGCACCAAAATCAATCAGGTCAAGTTCCAGCTCTTCAAGGTTGATGTCGTTTGCCTTGATTTTGAAGACGCACTTTCTTTCAAACATAAAGTCAACACTTCCCGAAGTTCCCAAAGAGCCGCCAAATTTATTGAAATAGCTTCTGATATTGGCTACGGTCCGGGTTGTATTATCTGTAGCTGTCTCAATAAGAAAAGCTATGCCATGCGGACCATACCCTTCGTAAACAACCTCTTTGTAATCTGAATGATCTTTTTCAACAGCTCTTTTAATTGCCCTTTCAATATTGTCTTTGGGCATATTTTCACTTCTGGCATTATGTACAAGAGCTCTTAGTCTTGGGTTATTGTCTGGATCGGTTCCTCCGGCTTTTGCTGCCATTGTAATCTCCTTTCCAAGGCGAGTAAACACCCTTGCCATATTACCCCATCTTTTGAACTTCCTCTCTTTCCTAAATTCAAACGCTCTTCCCATAAATCACTTTATTTGGTTGCTTGATAGATCTATTTGGCAAGTCTGGAAATGTACTTGTCTATATCAAAGCCCTCAACACTCTGAGGATATTTGTCTTTAATTTTGTTGTACGCCTCAAGAGCCTTTGCTGTATCGCCAAGCTCCTCATAAATTATACCAGCTTTCAACAGGTAGCCGGCTGCAAATGCATTGTCTGCAAAATCGGCAGCTTTTAAATAATTTGACACAGCCTCTTTATAGTTCTCTAAACCAGCATACGCATCGCCAATATTGCTAATGGATCTTGCCTTAAGAACAGGGTCTTTGCCGTTGTATTTCTTTAGGTAAGCGATCGCGCTTTCATAGTTTCCTAGATGAAGCTCGGATACTCCGGCGTAAAGATATATTGCCTCTCCCGCTTTATTGCCGTACTCATCAATAATCTGGGCGAATCCCAAAGAATTGCCGTCACCATTTAGAGCCAGGGCAAAGGAGTCTGAACGAAAGTGTTGTTCAGCCATAAATGTTTGTGCAAGGGCCTCGTTGATAAGAGGTTTGCGGTATAGGTGCTGGTATGCAAAACCGATTGCAGCAATTGCTATTATGGCTATCGCACCATAAAGTAACGGCTTTTTGTACTTCTCAATAAGTTGTTCGGTAGTATTCAGCGCCTGTTCAACTGTTTGTTCAGGATCCTGATGTTGGTTTTTCTTTGACATCTCTTCTTTTTTTAAGCAGGGTGCAAATTTACAATATTTTGTCTAATCTCAAATTTTTAATGTAGAAAATGAGTAACTTTGTAATAGAAACCTTAATAGATGTATCTTAATAAAATATCCCTAACAGGCTTTAAAAATTTCAAAGAGATTTCACTTGAATTCTCACCAAAGCTAAATTGCATTACTGGTAAAAATGGTGCCGGAAAGACAAACCTTCTAGATGCGGTTTATTATCTTTCAATGACAAAAAGCTATCTATCAACTCAGGATCACCTTGCTGTCTCTCACAGTGAACAGACGGCATATGTTTCAGGGGAATATAGACGGGATGACAGTACTACTGAACAGCTCTCCTTGTCGCTTTCAAAAACTGGTGAGAAGCAACTGAAGAGAGGCGGGAAACTTTACAGGAGGTTGTCTGACCATATTGGGGTCGTTCCAATTGTGATGGTGTCGCCATATGATACATGTCTAATAAATGAGTCTGGGGAGGAGAGGCGAAGATTTCTTAATGCTGTGATATCACAAATTGACGGAGAATATCTTAGAAGAGTGCAAAACTATAATCAACTTCTTTCTCAGAGAAACAGGCTCCTTAAGATGGATGCTGTAAATTATCTTCTTTTGGAGACAATTACAGAGAGGATGCAGGATAATGCCGAGTATATTTACAGAAAAAGATATGCATTTGTAAAGGATTTTCTTCCCTTGGTTGTTAAGTACTATAATGTGATTTCTGGAGGAAGGGAAACGGTTTCTGTTGCATATAAATCGGATCTTGAGAATGGCTCTTTAACGGAAATTCTTAAAGAGGCTTATGATAAAGAGTCAAGGCTGGGATATACTACAGCGGGCATTCACAGAGATGAGCTTCTGTTTACCATGGATGGTGAATTGATAAGAAGGGTCGGATCACAAGGACAGCAAAAATCCTTTTTAATATCCCTAAAACTTGCTCAATATTTATTGTTCAGAGAGTTGAACGGCAAAAATCCTATACTACTGCTTGATGATGTTTTTGATAAGCTTGATATGACAAGAGTAGAGGATCTCCTTACTCTTGTATCTGCAAAAGGATTTGGACAGATATTTATTACCGACAGCAATAAGGTGAGGATTGATGGTGTTCTTGCTAAAATAGGAAACGACTCTAAGTCAATAGAAATAGACAACGGGAATCTTGCATGAAAAGAAAAGATTTTGTCAAAATAGGAGATTTGTTACCGGATTATATAAGATCCATGGGCATAGCAAAAGGGCTTGTGGGAAATACTGTTTGTACAGCATTTGATGAGCTTTTGGACACAAGATATTCAAAATATATCTTATCCAGAGAGTTTAATAATGGAAAGCTATTTTGTTCAATGACATCTTCAGTCGCAAGAGATTCATTATCTTTATTAAAAGGTAGTCTTATAGATAAGATTAATGACAAAATTGGAGAGGTGGTTCTAAAGGATATTGTTTTGAAATAATTTCTTCTGTTATGAAGAGAGCTATAAAAGTTACAGCAGATTCTGATATACCGTTTTTAAAAGGTTTAATAGAACCTTTTGCAGAGATTGAATATCTGAAAGGATCTGAAATTACTAGAGAGAGGATAATGGGGAGCGACGCCCTCTTTATCAGAACAAGAACTAAATGTAACTCAGAGCTGCTACAGGGTTCAAATGTCAGGTTCATCGCCTCAGCAACCATAGGAAGCGACCATGTAGATGTGGAGTGGTGCAAAGAAGCCGGAATCCATTTTTCCAACGCGTCCGGTTGCAATGCCTGGGGTGTCGTCCAATATGTCATCACATCCATATTCTATGTTTTTGACAAAAGGGGAGAGAGTCCTGAAGGCAAAACTCTGGGAGTAGTAGGGGCGGGAAATGTTGGTGAAAGGCTCGCTTCACTGGCTGAGAGGGTAGGGTTTAAAGTGCTTAGATGTGACCCGCCTCTCAAATCATTAATCCAAAATGACCCAGGTTATTTCGCAAATAATATTGAGGGGCCGGACAGATCTCACCTTTCTGAGAGAGATTTCTATCCTCTTTCTTATCTTTTAGAGCACTCCGATATTGTGTCAGTTCACGTTCCCCTCACGGCTATGACTTGGGATATGGCAGATGATAGATTCTTCTCAGCTATGAAGAGTGGAGCGATGTTTATAAATAGTTCAAGAGGAGAGGTAGTAAATGAAAAGGCACTAATCAAATATTCAGGTGCTCTCTCAGGGATTGTGATTGATGTTTGGCGCAATGAACCAGATATTAATACAGAGCTTATGAAGATTACTGATATTGCCACTCCTCATATAGCAGGCTACTCAATAGAGGGGAAGATTAATGCAACAAGAATGACAGTTAATAGTTTTGGGGATTATTTTAAAATCCGTGAATTGTCAGATCTTATAATTGATTACCCTCCCGGACGAGAGCTACTGTTTAAACCCTCATCTGACAGTGAGCCATTTGTTAATCTCAGCAATCTAATCTTTTCTCTCTATGATATAGGAGAGGACTCAAAAATACTGAAAGAGTCACCGGATATATTTGAGACAATTAGAAACGGATACAGCTACAGAGAGGAGTACTCGGAAGAGGTTAAGGGTATGTTTGACAGTATAATAAAGAACGAGTATGTTTAACAGCAAAGATGAAAAGCAGTTTGAGTCTATAGGCATTGACAAGAGTGTGGTTTTGGATCAGGTTGAGTCAATGAGAAGGGGTTTTCCATTTTTAGAAATTGTATCTCCTGCAACGACAGATAGGGGCATTATGGTGATAGGGAAAAAGGAGCAAAAGAGATACTCAGATTTATTCAATTCCTCGCGCACCCAGGTCACAAGGTTTATACCTGCATCCGGAGCAGCTACAAGAATGTTTAAGGAGCTTTACGAAGCAATAGATCTGATTGAAAGTGGCAATAATATTAAACCGGGGCATGCGGCTTATAATTTCTTTTTAAATCTGGAAGTCTTTCCGTTTTATGATGATTTAAAGTCTGTCAGAGGCTTTGACCAGAGCGACAAGAAGAGCGTGTTAAGGATGTTACTGGAACCTTCGGGGTTAAATTACGGCTCTTTACCTAAAGGGCTGTTAAAGTTTCACAGATATAATAATGGCTCACGAACTGCATTTGAAGAACAGATTGTAGAGAGTATTCTTTACGCTCAATCAGTTGAAGGCGGGGCTAAATTGATGTTTACCGTTTCAGAGGAGCATTTAGAAGCATTTAAATCTCACTCAGGAGAGATTGTAAAAAAGTACAAGAGAGAGAGAGGGGTTGAGATTAACACAAGATTTTCAATTCAAAGCAGAGCTACTGATACTATTGCCCTTGACTCTGATGGGAACCCTTTCAGAAATGAAGATGGGTCAATACTTTTCAGACCAGCAGGACATGGAGCACTTTTAAATAATCTTCAGGAGTTGGAGAGTGATATTGTTTTTATTAAAAATATTGATAATGTTACCCGAGAGAATTTTCTGGATGATACGGCTATCTGGAAGGAGACGATTGCAGGTGTGCTAATAGAGACAAGAGAGCAAGTCTTCTCTTTTCTGAGAAGGTTGGACGGAGAATCAGATAAGGGGCTGAACAGTGAAATAGTCTCGTTCCTCAGGGAGAGGCTATGTACTGAGATACCAGATTTGCCGGAAGAGATTACCAGGGAGTATCTATATGCAAAGTTAAACAGGCCGATTAGGGTCTGTGGGATGGTTAGGAATGAGGGAGAGCCGGGTGGAGGACCATTTATTGTCAAGGAGGCAGATGGATCCAAATCGCTTCAAATACTGGAAGCAGCTCAGTTAAACAAAAAAGATACGAATTATGGCCGATGGATGTCAGGTTCAACACATTTCAACCCCGTGGATATAGTCTGCTCTTTATATAATTACCAGGGTGAAAAATTTAATCTGTCAAAATTTATTGATAATGAGGCCTGCCTTATTTCTAATAAAAGTTTACAGGGAAGATCTCTGATGGCTCTTGAGCTGCCTGGTCTCTGGAACGGAGGAATGAGTAATTGGAATACAATTTTTGTGGAGGTACCGATATCAACATTCAATCCGGTTAAAACGGTAAATGATTTATTGAGGCCCCAACACTCAGGTAAACTCTCTCTCTAGTTGTTGTTTTCTCTCCATTTTAACCTGTTTGAGAGAATTCGTTCTACTCCAAGCAGTATTGCAATATTAACCCCAATTATAACCCAGGTAAACGAAACCTCTGACTTCAAAATACCAGAGAGCTTTTCTAAAGTCTCAGCCAACCGGGAAAATGAGATGTTGATATCCAATGCGAGATTGATTCTGAAGTAGAAGTGGTTAATAATTAGAAGTGCTGCAGAAAACAGGAGGGCCAGGAGCAGGGTTATGAAGATGTTCTTGAAAGTCTCATGACGGGACTCTATTATTGCTCTCCTCTGCTCTATTTTTCTCATTATTTTTTCATCAAAACCAAACGGAACAGATTCATCGCACCTCCGCGACAAAATCTCTCTGATATTTATATCTTGCTCATCCATAACATAAATCAATTTTATCTCCTATCAACACTCCAAGTCTCTTTTTTATCCTGTGTAGCTTAACTTTTACATTTGACTCCGATATTCCGGTTATCTCTGATATCTCTTTTATGCTCTTCTGATAATTGTAAAATGAGAGAATAATGAAGCGCTCTTCCGGATGCAGGTTGTCAACGGCTTTATATAAAATGTTAAACTTATTTTCCATCTCCTTTGTCTCAATTCTCTGCTCTTCTGAATTGTCTGAGATGTTTGCAACGGAATCAATTTGAACAGATACTCTTTTCTTCTTTCTGGCAGCAGTAATTGACATATTGTATGCTATTCTGTACAGCCATGTTGAGAATGAGCATTCTCCACGAAATGACTTAAGAGAGAAGAAGGCTTTTACGAATACATCCTGTGATATCTCCTCGGCATCTTCCTGGTTGCCAACGACTCCTCTTACCAGTGCAAGAATTTTTGGCGAGTGCTCAACAACAAGTCTGTTGTACAAAGCGGTATCTCCATCCTTGATCCTTAAGATAATATTCAACTCCTCATCTCTTTTCATTATTTTTTAGACGCATAACATAAATCCAGGTTACAGTGTGTAACCTTTTTTTTGCAGACTCGTCAAAAGAACAGATTGCAAATTAACTAAAAACATTAAAAACAATGATGGAATTTATTACTATCCCGTTGACTTTTGGAATTGGAGCCTACGCTTTTTATAAAGTAATTGAGCTTTTTGTAAGGAAAAAAGAGCGTCTTATGCTGATAGACAAGCTGGATACGCTTGAGAACATTAATACCAGTAGCTTTAATCTGAACGGGGTGTTTGGAGAGGTGAAAGCACTACAAAATCAGTACTTAACACTGAGAATTGGCTCGCTTCTAATGGGATTGGGTCTAGGTCTGCTTATTGGATATGTAATTGTCAATGTCTCGTTTCCTGTTGCAGGGGATGTCTCTTACAGTATGTTACAGACTCAAAGTGTTATTTATGGTGCCTCTACACTGCTTTTCGGCGGTATGGGGTTAACCGGAGGTTTTATTGCTGAGATGAAAATTAAGGCAAAAAAATAATTAATGCGGTTTATTACTGTTAAAAAGGGGGCACCAAAAATCTCTTTTTGGTGCCCCTTTTATTCACTATATCTTTTTCACTATACCGGATCTTGTAGAAGGATTCCTGTACCCTGAGTGCCGTTTTTGAATAGTAGCGAGTGTTTTTTTGCTTCTCTTCTTTTCCAGTCACCTTTATGATATGCATAACTCACAATTACAGGTACAACTGTAGTCGCTTCTGCATAAACCATTTGCTCGTGGGCTGTGTTTACTTTGCCCCAGGAATTTGCCTCTTTTAGTGTGGAAGAAGAGCATGCTCCGTCCCTTACATCAGCTACGGTAATTTGGACCGCGTATTGATGCATAGGAACATCAAAGCCAAGACACTCGGCACATACTACTGTATCTTGCGCAAAGTTCTTGGGTACTCCGCCTCCAACCATAAACAGGCCACTTGTTTTGGCAGACATCTTAACCTCTGTAAGCTCTCTGAAATCTGCAATTGAATCAATTGTCAAATATGGTTTTCCCTCTTTCATCCTTTCAACCTGGTGCATAACAAGACCAAACCCTGCACTGCTGTCAGTGAAGGCAGGGCAGAAAATTGGAAGATTGTGCTCGTATGCTGTCTGGATAAGTGAGTTGCTCTTTTTTGCGTTGTTTGAAAGCCATTTGCCAATTTCATAGATAAACTCTCTTGATGAATATGGTCTTGGCTCCAGGGAGTCTGCAATAGCCTTAATGGTAGCATCGCATGCCTGAAGTTCCTCTTCATCTATGAATGTATCATATATTCTGTCAATGTAGTTGTCTCTTAGTTGAGTATCATCAATAAATTGAGTTCCCTTATAGTGTTTGTTACCTAGTGCTTCAAAGAAATCCATATCAATTATAGAAGCACCTGTTGCAACAACAGCATCAATCATGTTGAATCTTACCATATCTACATAGACCTGCATACAGCCACCTGCCGATGTACTTCCCGCAAGGATGAGCCAATTGGTTGATTCCTTGTCATTAATCATCAATTGAAGGATGTCGGCAGCAGATGCGGTGTCTCTAGAAGAGAAAGACATCTCTCTCATGGAGTCTATCAGATAGGTAGAGTCCAGTTTTGTAATGTCAATGTGCTTTATTGTCTCCTGAAGGAGATCCTTTTTTGTTGGTTTCATCCTCTTTTATTTAAATTTTTTGCAAAGATAGATAATTTAAATTAAGTACAAGTTTTTTACTAATTTTGCAGGTTCAAACCCCAATAAATTAACACAATGTTCAATACAAACGAGATCCGAGAATTCCAACAGCTAGAAACTCCATTTTACTATTATGACCTTGGATTGCTGAAGAAAACCCTTGACATCTATACTGCAAATCTAAAAAAATATAGCTATCATGCCCATTATGCCCTGAAAGCCAATGCAAATGACAGGATATTGTCAATTGTTAAAAGTTACGGTCTTGGTGCTGATTGTGTTAGCGGGAATGAGGTGAAACTTGCTCTTGAATCAGGATTTGATCCCTCAATGGTAGTATATGCAGGTGTTGGCAAATCAGACAAGGAGATCAGGGCTGCACTTGCAGGTAATATTTTTAGTTTCAACTGTGAATCTGTTCCGGAGCTGGAGATTATTGACTCAATAGCATCATCCATGGGCAAGGTTGCCTCTGTATCATTGAGGATTAATCCTGATATTGATGCACACACACATAAATATATAAGTACCGGCAGGTCTCAGGATAAATTTGGAATTAGTACATGGATGTTTCAGGATGTTATTGAAACTATTAATAAATGCAAAAATCTTCAGCTTGTAGGATTGCATTTTCATGTGGGATCTCAGATTACTGATATGAAGGTATTTGAGATGCTGGCTAAGAGAGTTAATGAAATTCAGAGTTGGTTTTTTGAAAAGGGGATAGATATCCAAAACATAAATCTGGGTGGAGGTCTGGGTATTGATTATGAGAATCCTGAATCAAACCCGATATCAGATTTTAATACTTATTTTAGTATATTCAACAAAGGACTAGAGGTTAGACCAGGTCAAAATATTCATTTTGAACCGGGAAGAACCATAGTAGCTCAGTGCGGTACACTTATATCACGTGTATTGTATGTTAAGTTTGGAAGGGGCAAGAAATTTGCCATTCTGGATGCCGGAATGAACGACTTGATAAGACCTGCTCTATATCAGGCAAAGCACAAAATTGAAAACCTCACCTCTACTGGTCGTATTATGAAATATGATGTTGTCGGTCCTGTATGTGAATCAAGTGACAGATTCTCTAAAGGGACTTTACTGCCTGAAACTAAAAGAGGAGATATAATGGCGATAAGATCTGCCGGTGCTTATGGACAGGTAATGGCTATGAAATACAATCAAAGGGATTTGGCACCGGAATACTATTCAGAATAAGTATAAATGTAATATATTGAGCTATGAGCAGAGTAAGTTCAAAAGAGAAATATGTAGTGCAGGTTTACGAACTCTTCAGAAAAAAGGGTCTTAAAATGACAATGGATGAGATTGCAGAACATTTAAAACTGACAAAAAAGACTCTTTATAATAACTTCAACAGCAAAGAGGAGTTGATGAGGACAGTGATGCAGCATATACTGGGGGAGATTGAATTTAAGATTAACATGGCTCTCTCTCAGGGCCGTGATGCAATAGAGGCTCTGTATCTTACAAGCGACATGATGAATAAATCTCTATCAGAAATTGGTCCGCTTCTCTTAAGTGACTCTTCTAAATATCTGCCGGATCTTAAATTGCTTGATCACACTAACAGAATGTCTTTTTATTCAAGGATCATTGCAGAGAATATTGACAGAGGTATTTCAGAGGGGCTGTACAGAGAAGATTTCAATAAGGAACTGGTGACCCTCTTCTTCACCTCAGCAATGTCAAGAATTTATTCCTGGAATGGGGCGTATAAATATCTTAAGGATCCTTATGTCTTTCATTCAGAGTTAGTAAGATATCATTTGGAGTCAATCGTAAATAACGATGGAAGGGGAGTTCTTAATGAGATTATTCAAAAAAGAGTTAAGTAAATAAAAAATTATTGATATACGATGTTTGAAAATTTGATTGACAGGCTGGAGAGTTCATTCAAACTTCTCAAGGGCGAGGGTAGGATAACTGAGGTCAATGTTGCAGAGACACTAAAGGATATTAGAAAGGCTTTACTGGACGCTGATGTTAGCTACAAGATTGCAAAAAGCTTTTGTGACGATGTCAAGCAGAAGGCTATGGGGCAGGATGTACTTAAAGCTGTTCGTCCGGGACAGATGCTGACAAAAATTGTCCATGATGAATTAGCTGCATTAATGGGTAGCGAAGCAACAGACATAAATGTTAAAGGTTATCCCGGAATAGTACTCGTTGCCGGTCTTCAAGGTTCTGGAAAGACAACTTTTTGCGGCAAGCTGGCATTAAACAGCAAAAATAAAAGGGGCCTGAAAACTCTTCTTGTTGCCGGCGATGTTTACAGACCGGCGGCAATTGATCAGCTTAAGGTTTTAGGTGAGCAGGTTGGAGTTGAGGTCTATTCAGAGGAGGGTGTTAAAAACCCGGTATCAATAGCTAAAAATGCAATTTCAAAAGCCAAAAGCGAAGGTTTCTCTCTGGTGATTATTGATACAGCTGGGCGATTAGCAATTGATGAAGAGATGATGAGAGAGATTGAGGCTGTTAAAAGGGCTGTCAATCCTACAGAAACTCTCTTTGTGGTTGACTCAATGACGGGTCAGGACGCTGTAGAAACTGCAAAAACATTTAATGAAAGGCTTGATTTTGACGGAGTTGTATTAACAAAGCTTGACGGAGATACAAGAGGTGGTGCTGCCCTCTCTATCAGGGCCGTTGTAAACAAACCAATTAAATTTGTTTCATCTGGAGAGAAAATGGATGCTCTGGATGTGTTCCATCCAAGAAGAATCGCAGACAGAATTCTTGGTATGGGAGACGTTGTCTCGCTTGTAGAAAAGGCTCAGGAGCAGTATGACGAAGAGGAGGCAAGAAAACTCCAGAAAAAACTGGCAAAAGATCAGTTTACACTTGAGGATTTTTATACTCAGATTCAGCAGATTAAGAAGATGGGGAACATAAAGGATCTTGCGGCTATGATCCCCGGAGTGGGCAAGGCTCTTAAGGATGTTGACATGGATAATAATTCATTCAAGAGTATAGAGGCTATTATTCAGTCAATGACAAAGGAGGAGAAGAACAATCCGGCAATACTTAACGGAAACAGAAGAAAGAGGATTGCAATGGGAAGCGGAACCTCAATTGCCGAGGTAAACAGACTTGTGAAGCAATTTGAGGATATGAGAAAGGTTATGAAGAGTATGGCAGGAGGAGGGGCAAAAGGTGCCATGAGAAATATGGCCTCTTTGAGAAAAAGATAATAATTATTAAACTAATCATAGATGAAAATTCTGGATGGAAAGGCAACGGCCGATTTGATAAAGAGTGAAATTGCTCGCGAAGTAGAGTTGATCGTTTCTGCCGGGGGTAAAATCCCTCATTTGGCAGCAATTCTCGTTGGAGAGGATGGGGCATCTCAAACATATGTGGGTCATAAAGAGAGAGCGTGTGCTCAGGTTGGCTTTAAATCTACATTACTCAGATTTTCTGCTGAGATTACTGAAGATTTTCTTCTGTCAGAAATTGAGAAGATTAATAATAATCCGGATATTGACGGTCTGATTGTACAGCTCCCTTTGCCAAAACATATTGATGAGCAAAGAGTTATTGAAGCAATTGATCCTAAGAAGGATGTGGATGGCTTTCACCCCGTTAATGTTGGAAAAATGGTATTAGGATTACCTTCATTTGTTTCGGCAACACCATGGGGAATAATTGAGTTGCTGGATAGATATAATATTGAGACATCAGGTAAAAACTGCGTAATTATAGGAAGAAGCAATATTGTTGGAAAGCCGATGGCAAATCTTCTCTCCCAAAAAAGAAGTCCTGGCGACTGCACAGTAACTATCTGCCATAGCAGGACCAAGGAATTAAAAGAGCACACCCTGAATGCTGACATTATTGTTGCAGCGTTGGGTGTGCCTGAGTTTCTAAAAGGAGATATGGTAAAGGAGGGGGCAGTCGTTATTGACGTTGGGATTACCAGAGTAAAGGCTGATAACAAAAGTGGTTTCAGACTTGTTGGCGATGTGCTTTATGATGAGGTTGCTCCAAAATGCTCATTCATAACTCCTGTTCCAGGAGGTGTTGGACCAATGACAATTATTTCTCTTCTGAAGAACACTCTCAAAGCTTCTAAAAACAGGTAGTTGGTTTAATTTCTGGTAGAGACTCTTCCTGCTTCATCTGAGCCACCAACTTTTCTTGTTTTGATTGCTTTGCTCTGACCAAATCTGTAAACAAACGTAATTGCGAATCTTTGGCTTCTGTAATTAACGTCAACATCATATTTAAAGTCTGGATTGTTTGCGGTACTAACTGTCGATGTATGTGTTTTGAAAATGTCGGTTGCAAGCAGGGAGATTGTTGCATTGTTGTTCAGCAGATTTTTTCTGAGTCCTAATGTAATGTCAGCTCTGGGATTTGCAATAAGATATCCGAACATCATTTTACTTTGATAAAATCCGGATACTTCAAATTTACAATCCCACGGGAGTGCAAAAGTTGTTCTGAAATTGCCATTTACAATAAATCTATTTGCGGAGTAATCTTTGTCGGTTGAGCTCATATTACCTCCAAAAACATTACATGTTAATGACAGCCACTTTGTTAAAGGTAGTTCTGTAAGTGAAACCGCAGCTCCGGCGGTTGATATGTTGCCAAAATTCTCCCAAATAAATAACTTCTCTCCGGTAATGGGATCAATTCCCGGATTTTGAACAATAATTTTTTCTGTAAAGTCTCCTCTTAAGGTCAGAGTGACAAATTTTCCAAGTCCGGCTGAAATATTGATGTTATGCGTGTATTGAGGAAGAATATCTGGATTTCCTGTCATTGAACTTTCTGAGTCAATATAGAATCTTTGGGGGTTTAGCTGTTCAAAATTCGGCCTCTGAACTCTTTTTGAGTATGAGATTGAGAGTCGGATAGTTTTACTGGGATTGTATCCAAAAAAGAGAGAAGGGAAAAGATCTAGATAGCTCTTTTTTGTAACGGTGTCCGAGCTTATCCACTCTCCGGTTGCCTGCGTCATCTCTCCTCTTATACCTGCTTTTAAGTTGAATTTATCTGATGGTGAGATAGAAAGAGTGGCGTAAGCAGCTGCAATATCCTCTCTGTAATTGAAGCTACTGCTAATATATGGATTTACAACCCAGAGACCATCCTCTCTCTCTTCTCTGATAAGAGAGTTGTCAGTTAAACTGACAGCATATTTCAACCCAGACTCCAACTTCGCTTTTTCCCAAAGCCCTGTTTCAAAATCAGTTTTGGCTGAATATATTTTTATAAGCTGTTCAGAGCTGCTTCTAAATTCATAAGGTGTTGAAATTTCATTCTCGTTTTGATCAAGATATATATTTCTTTGTGAGGATCCATCGGGCATATAATAATTGTAATAGTCAATATTTGAAGTTATTTCTGTCCCCTCTTTAAAAATATGAGTATAATTCAGGTTTAGAGAAAAATTGTTATAATTGAAGTTGTTGCCAATATATGTTTTTGTCTTTTGGGTAAGGATGCCTCCATTATAAAGTAGATTTCCGGTGTTATTGGATGTTGTATCTCTCATGCCAGATAAACTGCCATTTATAATAAAACCTGCGATATTCTTTTTATCAATAAATATATCACTGCTTATCCTTAGATTGTGACCTTTAGCGATTCTGTCTAATTGTGTATAACTCTCAATTTTTCTATTATCAGAAAACTGAGTTGTGCTGGCAAAGCTGTGAAAGGATTTGTTTATCCTTGGACTATAGGTTATTGTTGTGTTGCTTTTCTCTCCTCTGTATCCAGCCATAATTGACCCATCTGCTGCAGGATATGGTTTGTCATAGAATCCTGCATGGAGAGTTGCTCTCGCAGAGCCACTTAAACCCTTTGCGAAATTCTTTTTTGTCTTTAAATTGATTATGCCACCGGATCCGGATGCATCATATTTTGCAGAGGGATGTGCAATAACCTCAATTTTATCTATTGTAGAGCCGTCTGTACTCTCAAGGAAAGACTCTAGTGCGCTCCCATTTAGATTTGACGGTCTGCCGTCAATCCATATTTGTACTGGTTTTCCGTTAAGCAACAGGTTGCCGTCCGAGTCAATTGTAACACCGGGTGCTCTCCTTATAATCTCTGTTGCATTACTACCCAATGCAATAGAGGACTCTGAAATATTCATCACTATCTTATCAAGCTTTTGTTCAAGTAATGGAACTTTAGCGGTAACAATTGCAGATTTAATACCCATTGTCTCTTCACAAAGTGTCAGGTTCCCTAAATCAACTCTTTTTGGCTCATCGGAAATTTCAACATTTACCAAAGTATCTCTAAAGCCTATAAATGAGATTTTAAGGGTATATTTTCCTGTTTCCAGATTCTCTATTTTAAAAAGACCATCGTCTCCTGTTGTTGCACCCCTTACAACTCTATTGTCAAAATTTTGTAATGCTACTGTAGCAAAGCTAAGCGGCTCCCTTGTTACGCTCTCTATAACCTTCCCTGTAATTGAGGAGTTAGGTCCGCAATATGCTCTAAATGGCAGAGTCATGACAATAAAAGAGGCCATTATCAAGAAGATAATTTTTGTTTTCATTTCTGTTTCAAGATTTTAATTTATTGAGATACTGCTATTTTTGAATTAATTGCCCGCACCTGTTCTTGAAGCCTCTTCGTTGTTGCCAACCTTTCTTGCTTTCACTGCTTTTCCCTTTCCAAAACGATACTGGAAGCTTATTGTAATCTGTCTGCTGTTGTAATTGGATGTGAAGTAATAATTATCAAGCATGTCAGAGTTAAGCGATGCTCTATTTCTCCTTGTTTTGAAAATATCAGTAATATTCAGAGCAATAGTGCCTTTATTGTCAAACAGGCTCTTCTTTACTCCAAGATTAACATCACCTGACGGCTTAACTTTAAAATATCCGTAAGGAATACCTGACTGAACAGATCCTGTAAGCTCAATTTTATAACTCTTAGGTAGAAGGAGTGTTGCATTCAGATATCCGTTTGCATAAATGGAGCTGCTTTTAAAACCTTCAGTAGTATTGGAAACTCCAAGAAGATTAGCATTCGCATTTAGTACCAGCCATTTTGTCAGAGGTAGTTCAGAAATTGAAAACGATCCGCCATAGAAGGCTTGTGTGCCGAAATTCTCCCATTTAAGCATCTTCTCTCCAGTCTGAACATTAAAGTAAGGGTTCTGAATTATGACGCCATTTATCATTTGTCCAATCAGGTTCAGTGAATAGTGCTGCTTGTATCCGAGAGAGAGGCTCAGCATATGTCCGTACTGAGGCATAAGTTCAGGATTCCCTTCAACAGAGCTGTTTGCGTCAACATATATTCTGAATGGATTTAGCTGGAAAAATCTTGGGCGATTTACCCTCTTTGTATATGAGAGACCAAATCTGAAGTCTTTGCTTGGTGTGTACCCTACAAAAAATGTAGGAAACAGGTCTGTATAAACCTTATGTGTTGTTGTGTCTGAGCTGATCCAGTCACCGGTTGCATCGGTTATCTCAGCCCTTAAGCCTGCCTTAACACTCCATTTAGGACCAAATTGTCTTGCAAGTGAGAGATATGATGCGTAAACATTCTCCTGGTATCCAAAAAGACTGCTCAGATTTTGGTTCGGAACCCATGTCTCTCCAATTTTGTCATCTCTTTGAAGATCATTGTTTGTTAGGCTTGTAGCCCATTTTACCCCTGCCTCAAATTTGTAATTTTTAAAAATTACCTGTTCATAATCTGCTTTGGCCGTATAAATCTCAATTAACTGATCTGAGTTGCTTCTGAAAAGAGTCGCATCTTTTGTCGGAGCCCCGTTAATATCTGTGAAAACATTCTCCTGAAGGCTCTTTTGTATAGTACTGTACCTGCCATAGTCAGCGTTAAGGGTAAGCTCCTGCCCATCTTTTACTGTTAAGGTGTAGTTTAGATTTGCATAAAGTGTTCTGAAAGAGTCGTTGTTGTCAATTGAAGTTGCTGTTTTCTCAATCAAATTTCCGTTTCTGCTCAGGGTGTTTCCTGTAATTGCATCATCACTATTCTCTTCACTTGACCTGTCAAAACCAGAGAGGATTACTCCAATTACATTTTTCTTGTTTATAAAAAAGTCATTTGTTATTCTAAGATTGTGAAACCTCTGGGTCATGTCTGACTTAGTTGATCCATCTAAAATTAAACCATCTCCGAGATTTGTTGATGAGTAGAAGTCATTAAACCTCTGATTGTATCTAGGACTGTAGTTAACCGAAGTGTTGGTCTTCTCACCTCTGTAATTAAGATTGATTGTTCCGTCTAAACCATTATAATTTTTACTGTAATATGGAGATGCTGAATATCCGAGTCTGGCAAAGCCATTTACACCCTTCATGAAATTCTTTTTTGTTCTGATATTTATTATTCCGCCGGAACCAGAAGCATCATATTTTGACGAGGGGTGTGCCATTATTTCAATCTTATCAATTGTTGAGGCATCTGTTCCACTAAGGAGCTGCTCAAGCTGCTGACCATTCATATTGGATGGCCTTCCGTCAATCCACACCTGAACTGCAGAGCCGTTAAGCAAGATATTGCCATCCGGATCAACGCTTACACCTGGAGTTTTTCTTAATATGTCAAGCCCGTTGCTTCCCTGAGTTGAGACAGCCTCTGAAACGTTGAAAATGATCTTGTCAATTTTTTGTTCAATAACAGGAATTTTTGCTGTTACTACTGCAGATGCGATAGCAATAGCATCGCTGCTTAATTTGATTTCTCCAAGATCTACCATATTTGCACCCTCTGCAATATTTACATTAAGAGTTGTATCTCTGAAGCCAATAAATGAGACTTTTACCTTGCACTCTCCAAGAATTACTCTGTCTATCATGAATTTGCCATCTTCACCAGATGTCGCGCCACCAAGAACTTTATTCTCTTTATCCTGAATACTAATTGTTGCAAAAGAGAGGGGAGAGCCGTTTCCCTTTTCGGAAACTTTACCGGTTATTATTCCGTTGTTTTTGGCGGCTGTTGCGCCAACTGAGATCATTAAGATCAATAAGAGTGATAGAAATTTGTTATACATAGTTGTAGTGAAATATAAATACATTGTAAAGCCTAATATATTATTCACACCTTTAGACGAAGACTAACCTTGATTAGTTGCACACTTCAATAAAAAATCAAGAAATCTTTTTAAAAAATTAGAAAATATCTGTTGCTTTTAATCCCAGAAGATCAAGCCTACGCTTAATTTTAGGCACCTCTTCATCAATAAACTGTTCACGCTGAATTGAAATTATTTTCATTTTGGCACCTGAACTGATAAAGTAGCCAACACCTCTTTTATTGTAAATAATCTCAGCTTCCTGTAGATGGTCATAGGTTCTCATTATTGTATTTGGATTTACTCCTAATACTCCTCCGTACTCTCTGACGGACGGGATTCTCTCCTCTTCGCTCCATTCACCTGTAAGAATTAGATCGCAGATGTTCTCGGAAATCTGAAGGTATATCGGTTTGTGTTCGTTGAATTCCATTTTGCTAGTATTGAAGTGTTTTCATTCTGTGATATGAACCAAAAAGAAACCATGCCGGCATTATGCCATAAATGATTGTCTGACTTATGTAGTACAAGGTTTTAAATAGTGACGAAAAGCCTTCAAACTGATCCAGCTGAGATAAGTCGCTGAAATTAGCTATATTAATGTTAACAGACATCCCCTCCATCATTTTAAACTCCTCTTTAAAAACCACAGTTACGAAAAAGACAACAATCATTATAAATACTATGTAAACACTTACTGTAGCAAGAAGCGTCTTCGTAACTTTGTACTTTCTGAATAGAAGGTTGCAGTATATGAATCCAAGCTGAAGTATTACTGCCTCCAGAAACCCAGTTGACAATTTATCCCCTAGATTCATGTTTGATATAGCATATCCATCAAAAAGAGAAGGTGTGATTGTAGTAATAATTGTATCAACAGCCAACACTGAAACAAAAGTCATAAGGGGCAAGAAGATGATGCAATTGACCAACATGCTTCCATACTTCTCCATAACAGAGGCAGGAAGAAGAGCATAGTCTATACCCCCCTTTCTGTGGTTGTAGCTTTTATATAGGTTGAATGGTGCAATGAGCATTGCAATTAATGTAGAGAAAAAAACATATCCAGCTCTGCTGCCGGCTGCGGTAATCTCTCCCTCTGTGCTGAATACTATCATGCTAAGCCAGTATCCCGCAAGCAATGCTGCGAAAATGGCTGATATTTTGAGCATCATGTGGAACCTCTCAGAGGACTCCTTCTGAACAAGTTTGAAAAATCTATTTATGGTGAAAAACTCTTTCATGTTAATTATTTTTTAAAAATATCCTTAATAAGATCTCTGTTTTGATGTACTGTATTAAATAGTGCTTCTATATTTATTTTGCACTCTCTGTTTGTTTCGTTCCTGCAAACATTAATGTATCCTCCAATAGTTTGCTCGCTATAGATTGCTTTATCAGAGACTGTTGCGCCGAATTCAAAGCAGAGCCTTTTGCTGATTTCATCTATAGTTTCATTAAGTAAAACACCATTCCTGTCAAGAATAATAATTGGATCTATAAGATTTTCCAAATCTCTTACCTGGTGGGTAGAGATAACTATACAAGATTCATCTGTTGACGCCTGAGAGATAACTCTTCTAAGCTGAGCTTTTGAAGGAATGTCCAAACCATTACTTGGTTCGTCCATTAATATCAGTTTTGTGTTTGTTGAGAGAGCAAAGGCAATAATTGCTTTTTTCTGCTGTCCAAATGAGAGCTTTGTGAATTTTGAATTTCCGTTTACCTCAAATTCTGTCATTAGTCTGCTGTACTTGTTGTAATCAAAATTTGGATAGAACTCTCCTCTTAGCCTTGCGAATTTGTTCACAACCAGATCCGGTCCAATAAAATCCTCCGGGATGTAGAACAGATCTCCAAGGAAATCGGGCTCTCTTAAGAATGGATTGTGTCCGTTTACTCTGCATGAGCCACTTTTTACATTAAGCAAACCAGAAATTATTTTAAGTAAAGTTGTCTTACCAACTCCATTTTGTCCCAGAAGACCATATATTTTACCGGCCTCTAGTTTAAGTGTAACATCATTGAATACAATGTGTTTGGAATAATTAAAGTGTAAATTGTCAATTGTTACCATCTCTATTTTGTTTTGTTTCGTCTCGGTGTATTAGTGAAGTAGTGCACTGCAAATGTAATTCCTTTTTTCTTTCTACCAAAAAAAAATTAGTTTTGTAATAAATATTTTTAAGCGAAATGAAGAAAGCACCTGTATATCTGAGTCTTTTGATTTGTATTTTTTTTTGGCAGAAATCTTATTCCCAAAATTTCAACCATTCTGAGAGTGATATAAAAGAGATACTGTCATTTTTAGCTGATGACAATCTAAAGGGTAGGGCAGCCGGAACAAAAGAGGACAAAAAAGCAGCAAAATACATAGCTGAACGGTTAGAAGAGCATGGATTTAAGCCTGTTATCGGAGAGAAACCACTTATCCCTTTTAATTTGATTCTGTACAGAGAGACTGGCTATGGCTCATCTATGACAATTGATAAAAAAAGTCTTGTGGAGTGGAGAGATTTTATGATTCACCCTCAATCTCCGTCCGTTGAAATAAGAGCCATACTTAACAACTCAGTCAGTGTTATTAAGGCATCGTATGACAGTATACCGCTTTTAGCAGCAAAACATAAATCCGGCGGAGCAGATGCAATTATGATATTCACCGGAGAGGAGTTAAAAGAGCAGAGAAGGGGAGGCATAACCACTCTTTCTTTACCTGTTATACAGATTTCAGAGCAGCTTTATTCAAATATTAAGTCCGACTCTGTAAGCTCTCTTTCCATTAAAACTGTTACTAATCAAGTTTCTGGAACTACATATAATGTACTAATGAAGTATGGCAAAGACAATGCTCCTTTAAAGGTTATGATAGGTGCTCATTATGACCATCTGGGAATGGGAGGTGTAGCTTCAGGAAGTATGAAGCCTAGAGAAAGCGCTGTTCACAATGGTGCTGATGACAATGCCAGCGGAGTTGCTGCAGCAATTGAAATTGGAAGATTATTAACAAGTTATGCAGATTCATTGGGGGTTCAGGTATTTGTTGCTGCCTTCGGTGCTGAGGAGAGGGGATTGATTGGATCAAGGTCAATGGCGGATACTTTAAAAAAGCTTGACATATTACCAGATATAATGATTAATCTGGATATGGTAGGGAGGATGACAGAGAACAAACTCCAGATTGGAGGTGTAGGGACCTTTGCAGAGGCGGCTGACATTGTTGATAGTGTCAATACCGATAAGAAATTCACCATTACAATGACTCAGGACGGATACGGACCGTCAGACCACTCATCCTTTTATACAGCAGGGGTACCGGTCCTCTATTTCACAACAGGGGTTCACAAACAGTACCACACTCCTGAAGACGATATTGAGTTTATTAATTTTGAAGGTATAGGCAGGATTTCTGAATTTATATCCTCATTAATTGCTGATATGTCATCCAAAGGTGTACCAAAATATATAAAAACCGAGGCACCTACAACAATGTCAAGGGCATCTTTTAAAGTAACACTTGGGGTAATTCCGGACTTCACATATGAAAAAGGAGATGGATTCAGAGTTGGTTCTGTCTCGGACGGAAAGCCGGCTCAAAAGGGTGGGATGATTGCAGGTGATATAATTAAAGTTATGAATAATAAAAAGATATCAAATATATATGAATATATGGCAATGTTAAGTGAATTAAAAGCCGGCGAATTACTATCAATTGAGGTGGAGAGAGAGGGTGCAATATTAAAACTTGAGATTCAGTTATGAAAAAGATACTACTATGGATAGCTGCAATTGTAATCACCTTGTCAGCTGTATATTTTCAAAGAGTTACCGGACCTACTAAACCTGTACGCGTTGATTTTAATTTTAAAGGAGTGAACTCAAAAGCTGTTTTATTAAGAAGTACTGAAACAACATTAACTCATGATGAGGCGCTTAAGGATTATGCAACTTTAGGCAAAACCTCTCCTTTAAGATTCATGGCAACCAACCTTCCTGATGGGGTCAATGCAGTTATGGTTTACTCTCTTTATCCGGGAGATTGGTCCCTTGATACTCTCTGCTCAGCAAGAGTGGGTGATATGTTCACATTTGAAGTTCCATCTCTCCCTGCAGCATCAAAAATTCAGTATTCTGTTTACCTGGTTGATTCTGAGGAAAATTTTCTGGTAGGAAATGGCAATGTTGTTCTCAGATTTAAGGCTCCTGTTCCTGCCTTTGTACTGGTACCTCATATAATCTTGATGTTTGTTGCTATGCTTTTCTCTAATTTTACCGGAGTTGCAGCTTATCTGAAGAATATCAAAATAGAGAGGTATGCCATTGCTGTTCTTATTATGCTGGGTATTGGAGGTTTGATACTTGGTCCTGTTGTTCAGAAATATGCTTTTGACGCTTACTGGACCGGATGGCCTTTTGGAGAGGATTTGACGGATAATAAAACACTTTTCGCTTTTATAGTCTGGATGTCAGCTTTTTTACTTAACAGAAAAAAGGGCAACAGAAAATATCTTTATATTTTCGCTGCCCTTGTTATGCTTCTGGTCTATTCAATTCCTCATAGTACTGCAGGTTCTGAATACGACCACTCTAAAGGTGAGGTTGTTACAGGTCGCCGTTAATATTTGTGAGTATCTGGCTTTGAAAGGTCCTCGTTACTCATTTTGACCTTTGTCATAGCCCTCCACACATAATAAATGTACCCAAATACAAATGGAACCATAAGTGAGGCATATGCCATTGTCTTTAGTGTAAACTCGCTTGAAGAGCTGTTGTAAAGAGTGAGGGAGTATTGAGGGTCAACTGTTGATACAAAATAGGCTGTATTGTTAAATGCAGCGCAAATAAGAATACTCCACACAGCCAGAACCACACCTCCGCCTGTCATGAAGAAGCTGCTTTTACCCGCCTTTTTCCCGATAATATTTAATGTCAGTCCTGATAAAACAAGAATTACGCCGGTTACAAGCATAACCATAGGCCAAATCAACTCAGTCATATTAAAGAAATACTTGTATCTGACTGGAGTTATCAACTCGTTCTCCGGGTTCACATGGAATCCGGTCATAGTAAATAAAGCAACCAAAAATGCTACAAATCCCATAACAAATGCAGGTCCGGTAATCTTTATCTGACTTTTGCATTTTTTGCTAAGTGATTCTGAATCAATCTGCATCATAACATACATCAGGCCCAATGTTCGTGCAGCAAGGTAAACAACTATCCCGAGAAGTAAATTGAATGGATTAACGATTGCCTCCAGTCCATGCCATCCGTTAGTCCAATATGAAATTGTTGGTCTGAACGAATCTGCAATACTGCTTTTGTCCATTACAAAAGCTCCCCCCGTGAAGAACATTCCTACAGCTACGCCGAGCAGAATTGTTCCAAAAGTTCCGTTTAACAGCAGAAATATCTCATAAGTTCTTGGTCCTAGTAAATTGCCTGCCTTGCTTCTGAATTCAAATGATACGGCTTGTATTACAAAAAGAAAAAGAATTGCCATCCAAAGCCAGTAGGCCCCTCCGAAGCTTGTTGAATAGTAAAGAGGAAAAGAGGCGAAAATTGCTCCGCCGAATGTAACCAATGTAGTAAAGGTTAGCTCCCATTTATGACCTAATGCATTAACGAGCAAAGTCTTTTCATCTTTCTCCTTTGCAGTACCAAAAAGCAGAGATTGCCCCCCCTGAACAAACATAAGGAAAACAAGGAGAGAGCCTAATAGTGAGACTATTATCCACCAATATTGTTGAAGTATGTATATCATAGTTTTTATCTGATTTAAGTTTCTTATAACAGGTGAGATTATGCTCCCGGGCCCTTCTTGATTACCTTTAACATTATACCTATCTCTGCAATCAGCAGAACTGTGAAGAGTATGAAGAACATGATAAGAGTTGTCTTTACAGAACCGGGACTTACACCTGACACAGCAGCATTGACAGGGAGAAGATCCTGAATTGTCCAGGGCTGCCTTCCAACCTCAGCAACAATCCATCCCGCCTGAGAGCATAAGTAAACAAGAGGAATACTTGCAATTGCCATCCAATGGTACCATTTATGTTTTCCTATTATACCCCTGTATTCAAGGAAAATAGTTATTGCAAAAAAGAGCAGGAAGAAGCCTCCCAAAGTTACCATTATATGAAATGCATAGAAGGTAAGAGGAACATTTGGCACAATGTCTTGAGGCTTATCTATATATCCGTATCCAAAATGGTCGAAATTGTCCATTAGCTGCCTGTAAGCAATCTCTTTTCCCTCCTCATCACCAGCTTTGCTGGCTTTTCTGTAATCTGCAAGACCGGCTATTGCCAGTTTTCCCAAAGCCATACGCTCTTCAACAGGAGGGGCAATTTTTTCATCTCCATTTCTGTCAGTGTAAACATATCCTCCCTCCAGAATGTCCTCAATTCCCGGAACATAGGTATCCATTTTCCTGTTAACAAGCAAAGAGAGACCCTGAGGAATTGATATGTTAAACCAATAAGGCTTTTCATTTTTGTATCGGAGTGGATTTTCATAATAGTCAGCAATTTGTTTTTTGGGATTAAGAACCCCTAATGCAACTATTGATGTCCCTTCATGGCTTTTATAAAGACCCTCCATTGCAGCCAGCTTCATTGGCTGTTTCTTGGCGACATGAACAGCAGAGCCGTCTCCGGACCAAATAAGTACAATTAGAGAGATAAGTCCAAAAATTGCAGATATTTTGATGCTCTTTCTGGCAAACTCCTCCTCCCTCTTTTTCATAAGGAACCACGCAGAAACACCTATCACAAAAACTGCAGCAAGAACATAACCGTTTGTTGTAGTGTGAATAAATTTATTTATAGCTACAGGTGAAAGGGCAACAGCCCAAAAATCTACCATTTCATTCCTTGCCGTATCAGGATTGAATTGCATGCCTATTGGGAATTGCATCCAGGCATTTGCAACGAGTATCCAGAGAGCAGAGAGATTTGTTCCGATAGCCACAAGGTATGTTGAGATTAAGTGAGCCTTTTTGCTCACTTTATTCCAGCCAAAGAACATAACGGCAAAGAAGGTACTCTCAAGGAAGAAGGCTAGTATCCCCTCTATTGCCAGAGGAGCACCAAAAATGTCGCCAACAAACCAGGAGTAATTTGACCAGTTTGTGCCGAACTGAAATTCAAGAATAATACCTGTGGCAACTCCTATTGCAAAATTTACTGCAAAAATATTCATCCAGAACTTTGCGGTTCTCTTCCAGAATTCATTGCCTGTCCTGACATAATATGTCTCCATAATAGCAATTATGAATCCGAGTCCCAGGGTGAGAGGTACAAAAATCCAGTGGTACATTGCTGTAAGTGCAAACTGGAGTCTTGACAAATCAACAAGTGAAGCTAAAATCATGGTTTAAGTTGTTAGTAGTGATTATTTAGGATTGGTAAGGTTCTCTATCACTTTGTCACTCTTCTCCTCAAAAGAGTCATACTCTCTAAGGTCTGATTTAAAGAAGAATAACTTAAGAACGAAAAACATTATGAAGAGTTTGATTGCTATGATCAGCCACAGGGTTTTTCCAAGTGAGGTCATATTTGTAAAACCCTCATAATAGAAATTCCATATTCTCTTGAAAACGTTGTTTTTCATAAAAGAAAATTTCCTCTAATATAGCTTTTTTTTTGCTCGGGCAAAAGCTATAAGTTATATTTGTGTAAATAACAAAGAGACCTATGGAAAGAAGAAATTTTCTAAAATCTGCAATTCTCGGAGGTTTAGCCGGGGCAGTCCAGCTAAAACCCTCTTCGCTTTTCGCATCAGAAAGCAAAGAGGTTCAGGGGGAGAATGACCTTGTGGCTGTAATGGGCGGGGAGCCCTTGAATATGTATAAAAGAGGCATCTCTGCGATGGGTGGAATGTCAAGGTTCATAAAAAAGGGCAATAAGGTTGTGGTAAAGCCAAACATCGGATGGGATAAAAAACCGGAGTTTGCCGCTAATACTAATCCGGAGCTCGTTGCTGCTATAGTTAAAGACTGTCTTGCTGCAGGAGCCTCTGAAGTTGTGGTTTTTGATCACACTTGCGATGAGTGGCAGGCATGTTACAGAAACAGCGGTATTGAGGCAGCGGCAAAAGCAGCCGGAGCAAAAATTGCTTTTGCGCATGATGAGAAGTATTACAGGGAGATTTCGCTTCCAATGGGAGTAAGGCTTAAGTCGGCAAAGATTCATGAATCAATCATTGATTGCGACGTATGGATAAATGTGCCTGTCCTAAAAAATCATGGTGGAGCTAAGATGACAATGGCTATGAAGAATTTTATGGGAATTGTTTGGGATAGAAGATACTGGCATGCCAATGACCTTCAGCAATGCATTGCAGATTGCTCTACATACTCAAAAATGCCCGTTCTGAACATAATTGATGCATACAGAGTAATGACCCAAAATGGACCAAAGGGTAAGACGACAGAGGATGTTGTTTTGGCCAAAGCTCTTTTTCTTTCAACTGATATTGTAGCGGTGGACACAGCTGCGCTTAGATTTTTCAATCAGTTCAAAGAGATGAGGATAGAGGATGTTTCACATATTCAAAGAGCTGAAAGAGCAAAAGTGGGTACAACAAATCTGGATGCCATTAAGGTTGAAAGAATAAAAATCTGACAGTAATGTACAAATGGCTTAAAAGGGGCAGGGTTGTTCTCTCTGTTGCTCTGGCAATAATGATCACTCTGGCCTTTATGTTTTTCTCTAACAGAGACAATTTTATTTTTTCGTCAATCCTGAAAATTCAGTTTGTCCCAGCTTTACTGGGGATTTTTACAGGATCAGCCATTATTCTCCTTTTTCTGTTAATATTTGTTCTGTTGTTTGGAAGGGTTTACTGTTCAACTATTTGTCCTTTGGGAACAATGCAGGATGTAATTTGGAGATCTTTTTCATTGTTCAGAAACAAAAAAGAGAGTAGATTTAAATATACCTCTCCAATAAGCTGGCTTAGATATCTCTTTCTGGCAATATCAGCAATTCCGCTTGTCTTTGGTTCATCTTTTGTAATTTCACTGCTAGACCCATACTCCAATTACGGAAAGATATCCTCAGAAATATTAAGCAGAAGTGAACAGTTTGTGCATAATCTTCTTTCGGAGATTTTTCCTCAAACTATCTTCTTCAGAAGTTATTCGCAATTCATAGCTGTCTCATTTATTTTTGCTCTGTTGTTTCTCATGATTGTTATAATCATGAGTGCTTTACGTGGCAGACTGTACTGCAATACTGTATGTCCGGTTGGAACGACTTTGGGATTAATATCTAAATTTTCTGCATTCAGGCCGGTTATTGACAGTGAGAGCTGTAATAAATGCCGTTTGTGTATCTCAAACTGTAAATCTGAGTGTATAAATCTTGATAACGGCCAAATTGATGCATCAAGATGTGTAGCATGTTTTAATTGCATGACTGTCTGCAAAAGAGGAGCGGTTTCTTATAAATATATGTGGAAAAAGATCAGGGAAGAGGATGTCGCTCCTATAAAGGGCAGGAGGGAGGCCATTCTGACTATGGGTCTGCTCGGCAGTTTTATTGCGGCCAGAGCAATCTCAAGAAAGATGCCGGCAAAAGAGCCTGAAACAATTGACGGAATAGCCCCTCCCGGAGCAAAAAGTACTGCTAATCTTAAAAGTAATTGTACTGCATGTCAGGCTTGTGTAGCAGCTTGCCCCAACGGAATCATAAAGCCTTCTACAGGTCAGTATGGAATTGATGGCCTCTTAATGCCTGTATTAAGCTTTGAAAAGCACTTCTGCGCATATGACTGCAATGTTTGCTCTAAAGTATGTCCTAACGGAGCACTTTTGCCACTTAGTCTTGAAGATAAGAAACTTACACAAATAGGTCAGGTTAAGTTTATTGAGGAGAGTTGCATTGTTGTAACTGACAATACTGCTTGTGGTGCATGCGATGAACACTGTCCAACCAAGGCTATTACTATGATTCCTTACGGAGACGAGGGTTTGACAATACCTGTTGTTGATCGTGATATTTGCATTGGATGCGGGGGCTGCGAATATGTATGTCCTGCGGCAGAAAAAGCTATGATTGTAGAGCCTAGAGCTGTACACAAATTAGCAACACCGCCAAAAGTTGAAAAGCAGGAAAAGATAGTCGTTGACGATTTCGGTTTTTAGCAAATTAGGAACTGTCTTTAATCTTCGCCCTTCAGTAACGATGGGCGAAGTTTTTTTGTCCTCTCAAGACTCTCTCTCTCTCTCCATTCATCTATCAGTTTGGGATTGCCTGAAAGCAGAACATCCGGAACTCGCCATCCGTTAAAATCGGCGGGTCTGGTATATACAGGTGGAGCAAGCAGTTCGTCCTGAAAAGAGTCACTTAAAGCAGACATCTCATCTCCAATTGCCCCCGGAATGAGTCTTACTATTGAATCTACAAGAGCAGCCGCTGGAATTTCGCCTCCACTCAATACATAGTTACCAATTGACACCTCCATCGTTACAAGGTTCTCTCTTACTCTGTGATCAACTCCTTTGTAATGCCCACATAGAATTATCATATTCCTCTTACAGGAGAGTCTGTTAGCCATAGGCTGATCCAGCATCTCACCATCAGGCGTCATATAGATTACTTCATCATAATCTCTCTCGGCCTTCAATTTTGTAATTATGTTAAAAATCGGCTCAATCATCAATACCATTCCTGCTTCGCCTCCAAACGGGTAGTCGTCAACCTGTCTGTACGCCCCCCTTCCATACTCTCTGATATTGTGAACATATATCTCTGCGAGCCCTTTATCTGAGGCTCTTTTAACAATAGAGTGACTAAGCGGGCTCTCAAGCAATTCCGGAACCACCGATAAAATATCTATCCTTATCATGGCGCAAATTTACATAAATCACCGCTTTGGCAAATTTTTTTTATATTTGCAGGTTATTAAATATAATTGTCTTGTACCAATGAACCAGGAACTGAACACATCTGCCCTAAACGAGCAAAAAGGCGAAGAGATTCTCACTGATAAGATTCATGAAGAACCTCTATCTGATTTTCAAGATTACTCTTCCAAGAGTCTTATGGAGATTATTGAAATTTTCCAACAGATGCTAGAAAGAGCAGATCAGCAAGAACTATACAAAAATGCAGATATACTGAAGGCTGCATTTTACAAAGTCTTGAAAAGGGAGAAGATAGCAGCTGGATTTCAGATTCCTTCGGATACACCTGACTCAGTTGAAGAGGAGGGTGAGGAGAGCATAATCTCTAACAATCCATTTGCTGAGCTTGAAAGAGGTTTTAAGGATTTGTATCAGAATTACAAGACAATGAGAACCTCTTTTATTCAGAATATTGAAAAGCAGAAAGAGGAGAACCTTAGAATAAAGTTAGAAATTATTGAGGAGCTAAAGGGACTTTTGGAGAAACAGGAGGACCTTAATCATACATTTCCGGCTTTCAGGGAATTGCAAAATAAGTGGAAAGCTACAGGCCCAGTTCCTCAGGCTTCAAATAAGGATGTATGGGAGAGTTATCAGTTCAGTGTTGAAAAATTTTATGATTTTGTCAAGATTAATAACGAATTGAGAGACCTGGACCTCAAAAAGAATCTGGAAATTAAAAACGATCTGTGTGCCAAAGCGGAGGAGCTTATAAATGACAGCAATGTTGTTGAAGCATTCAGAAAGCTTCAGAAATTGCATGAGGAGTGGAGAGAGTTAGGTCCTGTTCCTAAGGAGCTTAGGGAGGAAATATGGGAGAGATTTAAAAAGGCTACATCTGCAATAAATAAACGACAGCAGGAGTTTTTTGAAAGGCTTAAGGAGGATCAGAAGCATAATTTAGACCTTAAAGCCGCAATATGTGAAAAAGCAGAAGCAATTGCTGCAATTGATAATATTGAAGGTAAGGACTGGAACAATCTGTCTAAACAGATTGAAAATCTGCAGACAGAGTGGAAAAATATTGGCTTTGCCTCCAGAAAGGAGAACCAGAAGATATACGACAGATTTAGAGCTGCATGCGACAATTTTTATAATGCAAAAAGAGATTTTTACTCTGGATTTAAAGTTCAGATGCAGGAAAATCTGGACAGGAAAATTGCTCTATGCGAGCAGGTAGAGTCTTTGAAGGAGAGTACAGACTGGAAAAAGACTACAGACCAGCTTATCAGCCTTCAGAAAAGGTGGAAAGAGATAGGTCCCGTAGCAAGAAAACAATCAGATGTTGTATGGAAAAGATTCAGAGCTGCATGCGATGATTTCTTTGAGAGGAAGTCTAAACATTTTAGCTCTGTAGATGAGTCTTATGAGGAGAATCTGAAGAGAAAACTTGAACTTATTCAGGAAATAAATGATTATAAACCAGACTCAAAGACTGCAGAAAATATTGAAGCACTAAAGGATTTCCAGACCAGGTGGTCTGAACTTGGATTTGTCCCGATAAAAGAGAAGGAGAGAGTACAGGCTGCTTACAGGCATGCTCTAGACAGTAAATTTGCCGATATCAGATCTACAGAACAGGTTCATAAAATTGACAGATACAAAAAGCACATAAAGGAGCTTCAGAGTTCCGGCAGAGGTGACAGAGGGATAAGAAGCGAGAGAGATAAACTTGTCCAGAAGTTCCGCCAAATGGAGAATGATATAGCTGTTTGGGAAAACAATATGGGCTTCTTTGCAAAATCAAAGAATGCAGATGCCCTGCTCATGGAACTTGATAAGAAAATTGCCAGAGCAAAAGAGGAGCTTGCACAAATAGAGGAGAAGATTAAAGTTATTGACAACCAACAGGAGTAATATTTTATAATGAACAAAAATTCCATTCTTGGCTTCGTTTTAATTGGAGTCATTCTGATAGCTTTCAGCTGGTACAATACAAAAATTACTGAAGAGCAAATCATGACGCAGCCAGTGACTGACACATCTTTAGCCGTTGGTGCTCAGTCTGGCGGACAGGTTTCTGCTGATACTGTTGCAGTTGAAAAGGCAAATGAACCAATTTTAAATCAGGATTCACCTTATAAGGACTCATTGTTAATTAAGGCAAGCAGACTTAGAGAATCTTTTGCTACGCTTGAGAATGACAAGGTTAAATTAGATTTTTCTAATGTTGGAGCTCAGCCCTATAAAGCAACAATAAAAAACTTCACAACTCATGATAAGCAGGAACTGGTATTACTCAGAGAGAAGTCCGGTAATCTGTCAATGAGGATATATGCAGGACAGGAGATTCATACAGATAAATTCGCATTTGAACTTACGGAGAGTGGGGATACTACCCTGACATACAGACTGTATCTTGACTCAGCTTCTTATATTCAGTATAAATATACTCTTCCAGCTGATAGCTATATGGTCTCGCTGGATCTCTCTTTCAAAGGGATGAAAAATCACATTCCAAGAAATGTTACATCAACAGATCTGTTATGGAGAATGGATATTCCTCGTCTTGAGAAAGGGTACGATAATGAAAAGAATTATTCTACAATTGTCTATAAGTTCCCAAATGTAAAAAGTGTTGAAGACTTAGGACTCAGAAAAGACACATCAGATGAAGAGATAAGAACAAAGGTTGAGTGGGTTGCATTCCAGCAACAGTTTTTCTCGGCAATACTAGTTGCAGATAATAGTTTCAGTAATGCAAGAATGAGCTATGCATTTATGCAGGAGGGGGATGCTCAGAACACTCTTATGAGATGTGAGTCATTTATGCAGCTTCCTTATACAGATGGTGATGATGTCTCAATTCCTCTAAGTATCTATTTTGGGCCTAATCACTTTAAAACGCTCAAATCCTATGATAAAGGATTTGAAAAGATAGTACCACTAGGTGGATGGTTGATTGGTTGGATTAACAGGTATGTTATCATAACTGTATTTGATTTCCTTGGCAAATTCATTGGCAATTACGGGATAATAATACTAATACTGACAATCCTGATTAAATTGGTTATTTCTCCTTTGACATTCAAGTCCTATATCTCTTCTGCCAAAATGAGGGTTTTAAAACCTGAGATTGACAAAATCAATGCTAAGTACCCTAAGAGTGAGGATGCGATGAAGAAGCAGCAGGAGACAATGGCTCTTTACAGTAAAACTGGAGTCAGTATGTTTGGAGGCTGTCTTCCTATGTTGCTTCAGTTTCCAATTCTTTTTGCAATGTTCAGGTTCTTCCCATCTTCGTTTGAGCTAAGACAGGAGGGATTTTTGTGGGCTAAAGATCTTAGTACCTATGACTCTATTCTTGATTTTGGATTTACTATCCCTCTGTTTGGAGATCACCTTAGCCTCTTTGCACTTCTGATGGCATTGTCAACATTCTTCTACTCAAGGATGAATATAGATCAAATGAACTCAGGACCTCAAATGGCTGGTATGAAATATATGTCTCTCTATTTTATGCCAATATTCCTTCTTTTCCTTGGAAACAACTTTTCTAGTGGTCTAAGTTATTATTACCTTCTTTCAAACTTGATAACAATGATCCAGACCTGGGCTATCAGAAAGTTCTTTGTTGATGAGGAGAAAATTTATGCAAAACTTAAGGAGAAGGCAGCCCAGCCGAAAAAGAAATCAAAGTTTCAGGAGAGGCTTGATGCGGCATATAAAGCCCAGCAGCAGCAAATGAAGAGTAGAAAATGAAAATAAAAATAAAGGATAACATTCTTACAATACTAAAGGAGCTGCCGTCAACTACAAAGTTGGTGGCAGTTTCCAAATTCATTTCAGATGATCTTATATTGGAGGCCTATAATAACGGTATAAGAGATTTTGCGGAGAACAGACCCCAGGAGATGTCGGCAAAAATGGAGAGGCTTCCTGCTGACATAAGATGGCACTTTATTGGCCGTTTGCAAACCAATAAAATTAAGATGATAATTAACAGGGTTCATCTTATCCACTCTGTTGATTCAATTAAATTGCTTTCTGAGATATCAAAAGAGGCTGCAAAAAGAGGACTCTTTCCCTCAATATTGCTCCAACAGCATATTTCTGAAGAGGAGAGTAAGCAGGGTTTTACCTTTGATGAAATGTTTGAGGCTTCAAAATTTGCAATTGAGAGAGGCAATATTAAGGTTTGTGGTGTTATGGGAATGGCCTCTTTTACAGATGATCTGGCAAAGGTGAGGAGTGAATTTGCCGCTTTAAAAGGGACATTTGATTCACTAAAGAGAGATCTTTTTTCAGACATTAACTATTTTAGTGAAATATCTATGGGAATGTCCGGAGATTACATAGTAGCGGTAGAGGAGGGGAGTACAATGGTAAGAATCGGAACAGGTATATTTGGATCTAGATACTAATGGACTAAAGTCTCCAATCAACAGGTTTATCTCCTCTTTTAACTAGATAATCATTTGCCTTTGAAAAATGACGGCATCCGAAGAAAGCACCTCTTGCAAGTGGAGATGGGTGTGCTGCCTCAAGTATTAGGTGCTTCTCCTGGTCTATCAAATCTCGCTTTCCTCTTGCAAAATTTCCCCAAAGCATAAAGACCACTCCATCTCTTCTTGTAGATAATTCTCTTATGACTACATCAGTAAACTGAGACCAGCCAATCTTTGAGTGAGATGCAGGAATACCCGCTCTGACTGTTAAGATAGAGTTTAGCAGAAAGACACCTTCATTAGCCCATCTCTCCAGGTTACCTGAGTCAGGCAAAGGGATTCCTAAATCATCTCTCAGCTCCTTAAATATGTTTTGAAGTGATGGTGGCTGAGCAATACCAACAGGTACGGAGAATGATAGCCCATGAGCCTGTCCTTCACCATGATAAGGATCCTGGCCTAGAATAACTACTTTTACTTGATCAAACGGAGTGGAATCAAATGCTTTGAAAATACCGGACCCCTTTGGATATATAGTAATACCCGAAGCAATCTCCTGCTTCAGGTATGATACTATAGATTTAAAGTAGTCTTTTTCAAACTCGTTCCTAAGAATCTCAGCCCAGGATTTCTCAATTTTCACCTCCATAAATTATGCGAAAATGAACTCAAGCACATCTTCAATTGTCTTGAAATATCTGAATTCAAGACCCTTAATGTATATTTCTTTAATATCTTTAATATCTTTTTCATTTTCAGATGAGAGGAGTATTGTTTTAATACCCGCTCTTTTAGCTGCAAGAATCTTCTCTTTTATCCCCCCCACAGGAAGAACTTTTCCTCTTAGTGTAATCTCCCCAGTCATAGCAATTCCGCTTTTCACACTCTTTTTCATCAATGCAGATGCCATTGCACTTACCATTGTTATACCGGCAGAGGGTCCATCCTTAGGAATAGCACCTTCAGGCACATGTATGTGAAGATCTCTCTCCATAAACTCCTTATGTGTCATGCCAAGCTTATCGGGGTGAGATTTCAGATATTGATATGCTATTACTGAAGATTCTTTCATTACATCTCCAAGATTACCTGTGGAAGTAAGAACTCCCTTACCTTTACTGGTTGAACATTCAATAAACAGAATTTCACCTCCGTTTTGCGTCCAAGCCAAACCTGTTACGACACCCGGGGCTTCATTTCCTTTTTGAATATCATGCTGATTTGTAGGAATTCCAAGTATCTCCTTAACCTCATTTGGCCCAAGAATCTGTGGAAGCTCCTCCCCAAATGCAATTCTCTTTGCAGTAACTCTTGCTATCTTAGCAATTTGTTTGTCAAGACCCCTTACTCCCGATTCCCTTGTATATTCGTCAATAATAACATCAAGACCTTTTGAATTAATTCTAAGCTGACTCTTCTCAAGACCGTGAGCATCTCTTTGTTTTGGAAGGAGATGGTCTTTTGCTATATATCTCTTCTCCTCTGCCAGATAACCGCTAACATTTATCATTTCCATTCTGTCCCTTAAAGCGGGATGAATTGTGTGGATGTTGTTAGCAGTTGTAATAAACAGAACTTTTGACAGGTCATAATCAATATCCAAATAGTTGTCATGAAACGTTGTGTTCTGCTCAGGATCCAATACCTCTAACAGTGCAGATGCCGGATCTCCTCTAAAGTCGCTGCTTACCTTGTCTATTTCATCCAGGACAATAAGCGGATTTGATGTGCCGGCCTTTTTTATGGCATTAATTATTCTGCCGGGCATAGCACCAATATAGGTTCTTCTGTGTCCTCGTATCTCTGATTCATCATGAAGACCACCCAGAGAGATTCTTCCGTACTCTCTTGCCAAAGCTTTGGCTATTGATTTTCCCAGAGAAGTCTTCCCAACTCCGGGAGGACCATATAGGCATAATATTGGAGACTTCATGTCGCCTTTGAGTTTAAGAACTGCCAAATGTTCTATAATTCTCTCTTTAACTTGCTCCAGTCCAAAGTGGTCTGCATCCAAAGTTTTCTTAGCATGGTTAAGATCCAGGTTATCTTTGCTGGTCTCTCCCCAGGGAAGTTCAATCAGAAATTTTACATATGAAAGCTGAATGTTGTAATCCGGAGAGTTTGGGTTAGTTCTCTCCAGTTTTTGCAACTCTTTTTCAAAGGTTTCGGCAACATGTTTTGACCAAATCTTGTCTTTTGCCTGTTGTCTTAGTTCATTAAACTCTTGAAGGTTATTATTAATTCCAAGCTCCTCCTGTATTGTCTTAAGCTGGTTGTTTAGATAATACTCCCGCTGTTGCTGATCAATCTCGGTTCTAACCTTCTGCTGAATATCGTCTTTAATTTTTAGCAAATCTATTTGCTTGTTAAGAAGTTCCAGGAGCTTCAGAGCTCTGTTCTTAAGCTTGTTTTCTCTCAACAGTACCATTTTATCCAGGGGATTCTCAATCTCCATGCTAGATGCTATGAAATTTATCAGGAAACTATGACCCTCAATGTTCTTAATAGCGAATGCGGCCTCCTGTGGCAGGTTTGGCGAGAGTTTAATTATGTGAAGAGCGGCATCCTTAATGGAGCTGGCTATTGCATCAAGTTCCTTAGAGGCCCTTTTGCTTATCTCCTCTTCCAGATACTTAACAGACGCTGTAAAGTAGGGTTCAGAGAAAAGTATATCTATAATCCTGAACCTTTTAATTCCCTGAAGGATAATTGTAGTGCCTCCGTCAGGCATCTCAATAATTTTGATTATTCTTGCGAGTGTACCGGTTTCATAAAGGTCCATATCCCCCGGATCCTCTATTCTTGCATCTTTCTGGGCAACAGCCCCAAGAATTCTATCCTTTGAATAGACCTCTCTAACCAGTTTGACAGACTTCTCTCTTCCTACAGTTATGGGTATAATAGTATCAGGGAAGAGCACAGCATTTCTCAATGCCAAAATGGGTAGTGTGTCCGGCATAATAATGTCTCTTGCATCCTGTCCCCCCTCAAAACTCATTACCGGTATCATGCTCATATCGTCTCCCGCAGATTGTTGAAATATCAGATTTTTAACTTTCATATAATGGTAACTCAATTATGTCATTTTGTCACATGTTTCTCCGTGTGAATAGAAAAACATTAATTTCATTTAATGTGTCAATCTCTGTGCCAAGATATAATTGCGGTACTATTTTTGCTGAAGATGTAACTGATTACTCCATAATATAATAAATTGTGGCGACATCTGTTGATTTTTTGGGGTTAATTATTAAAAAAAAACCCCAAAGTTTGCGTAAATCAATAAAATAATAGTAATTTTGTTCGTCAAAAAAATTGACTAACCCTTTAAATTATTTAATTATTATGACAAAAGCGGATATCGTAAATGAGGTTGCAAAAGCAACCGGAATGGAAAAAATCGCTGTGCAAAATGTTGTTGAAAGTTTCATGGACAGCGTGAAGGACTCTCTGGCAAAAGACAAGAATGTTTATCTTCGTGGTTTTGGTAGCTTTATAGTAAAAAAGCGTGCGAAAAAGACTGCAAGAAACATCTCAAAAAACACAACACTTGTAATTCCTGAGCACTTCATACCAGCGTTCAAACCTGCGAAGGTATTTATGAACAAGGTTAAGAACAATGTAAAGTAATATTACTTTAAGTAAGAAAAAATAAAACTAAGTTATGCCAAGCGGAAAGAAAAGGAAAAGACACAAAATGGCAACTCACAAGCGCAAAAAGCGTCTGCGTAAAAACAGGCACAAAAAGAAAAAATAGAGTTGCTTTTTTAGTCTAGAGTGCGTGATAATCTAAAGCAAATCTCAGGATTTGCTTTAGATTTATTCATTTAAAAATGGTCGATGGAGAAAGATCTGATTATTGATGTAAACACTACCGAAGTATCTATTGCGCTCCTTGAAAATCACAGATTGATGGAGCTAAATAAGGAGCAGAACAATGGTCACTACTCGGTAGGTGATGTTTATCTTGGAAGGGTTAAGAGAATAATGCCTGCGTTGAACGCGGCATTTGTTGATATTGGAGACAACAAAGATGCGTTCATCCATTACCTAGATCTTGGGATTGCCTTTAAGGCCCTTGACTGGTTTACCAGACATATTGGCAATAGTAAGCAATCTCACAGCGAACTTTTTTCTAAAGTAAAGTTGAATGATATTTTAGAAAAAGAGGGTAAAATTGCGGACATACTCAAACCCGGGCAACTTATAGTTACCCAAATTGTTAAGGAACCTATCTCTACCAAAGGCTCCAGGTTGACTTCTGAAATATCTATTGCCGGAAGAAATATGGTACTTATGCCATTTTCTGACAAGGTGAATATTTCACAAAAAATAACCTCAAAAGAGGAAAAGAAGAGACTGGAAAGGTTGGTTTATAGTATTTTGCCGTCTAATTACGGAGTTATCATTAGAACTGCCGCTGAGGGTAAAAGGGCAGCAGTACTGGATGGAGAGTTGAAATCTCTTATAAAAAAATGGGAGGACTCCTGGAGCAAACTTGCCAAGGGAAATGCCCCTCAACTTCTTTTTACCGAAAACAGCAGAACAACTACTATACTAAGAGATCTGCTGAATGAATCATTTACAAACATCTATGTAAATGACGAATCAATTTTTGAGGAGGTTAAGGACTATATCTCCATAATAGCTCCTGAACACGAGAAAATTGTAAAGTTATACAAAGGATCTCTTCCAATTTTTGACAATTTTGATGTTACAAAACAGATTAGAGGCTCCTTTGGAAAAGTAATTACCATAAGACAAGGTGCTTATCTTATTATTGAGCATACTGAGGCCCTGCATGTAATAGATGTAAATAGCGGAATTCGGGCAAAATCCGGAGCTGATCAGGAGCAAAATGCTTTTGATGTCAATATGAATGCCGCTGAAGAGATTGCTAGGCAATTAAGGCTTAGGGATATGGGTGGAATCATAATAGTAGATTTCATTGATATGGACAGCAATGAGAATAAAATAAAGCTGTTTAAACATATGCAATCTCTTATGCAGAGCGATAGGGCAAAGCACAACATTCTCCCAATCACTAAATTTGGATTGATGCAGATTACCAGGCAAAGAGTAAGACCTGCTATGGAGATCAATACTGCAGAGACATGTCCTACTTGCAATGGAACAGGCAAAATCTCATCCTCATTGCTGATTGACGAAACAATTGAGAGACAGCTTGCTTTTTATGTTAAGGAAAAGGGCTATAAATCTATGACACTAAAAGTGAACCCTATACTTGGAGCATATCTGACCAAGGGTATTCCAAGCATAAGATTTAAACTTGCCCTAAAATACAAATGCAATCTCAAGATAAAAGAGTCTTCTGACAATTATCTTCTGCAAGTTATATGGTATGATTCAAATAATGAGAAACTTGAGGGCTGATTAGATTTTACTGCAAACAATCAGCTTTTTTAAATTATGAGGGAGTGTTGTTCCGAAAATATGGAATTTCTCTCCCTCATTAATTTTAAGCCTGTTTCGTAATGTAACCGGTGAGAGAGGAAAGTTTCTTGTGGAAATTGAGGCTCTGGAGTATCTGGAAGAGATTTCGGCCAAACACTTTTTGTTAAAGTTATAAATGGCTTCAATTAAGAATATCCTTCCCGGAAAATTGGCAATAAACTTATCTGAAAAATATATGTGAGAGCTTTTATCAGCTTTTCCAACAGAATACCTGTTTGCTACAACCTTATACGCCCCTCCCTTCATTATAGACGAATTAGGCTCGTATAGATACATGTCAACAACCGGAGTTGTAATAACACTATCAATTTCCCTCTCTTCATTTAATGTCCAGCTGACTGACTCCCATTTATCGTCTTTTGTGTAGTTCCACGCCTCAACAGGAATCTCTCCAATATCAATCTCTTTATTAAAATCATCAATCTCCAAGATTATCTCTTTACATTCATCGTGGACCGAAACTATATGCAGTCTTTTACAACCTTTTACTTCGCGCATAAGCTCAGATATATCCTCCATTGGTGAAATTTTTGCTATAATTTTTCCAGAGTGTTTCAGGATACTATCCTTAATATCAATCAAATCCGGCTCATAATTTCTTAGTGAGCGTAGCCTCTCACCGCCGGATCCTCTTCTGGAAGGGTCAATGTATGCAATAATGTCATTTCTATTGCTCTCTGTTTCTGAGTATTTCTTAAAAAGTCCGGATATTGATGATTCAGAAGTGGAAATATTCTCAACAACTATATTGTGGGCTCCAAGTATTCTGAAATTATGTTCTGCACATTCACTCAAAAGATTATCACGTTCACACATAATGACATTTTTTGATGCTTTGGATATATAGTATGAATCAACACCCAATCCTCCGGTAAGGTCAAAAACAGATGTGTTTTTATTGAAGAAACGTTGTTTGAATAGTGCTGTTATATAGGAGCTGCATTGTTCTGCAGAAACAGTATTTGGGAATACCATACCCTCTGTTGCTGCCCATTCAGGAACCTTTTTCTGCAATCGTCTTCTGACTTCAATGGTTGAAACAGCCAGTTTTAGGTCAAATTCGCATTTCCCTGAAAATGAAAGCAGAAGTTTGTCTACGCTCTCCTGAGCATATAATTGAACAAAGTCTTTGAATTTACTGTTAACAGGGTCCATATTAATACTTTGTGTATGAACAAAGTTCTCTTTCAGGGATTCTTGTCATATTTTTTAAACGGTATATATCAAATCTCAGAACCGGCTTTCCAAGCTTCTTAATATAAACTGACCGAGCCTTATGTGTATCGCTGAAATATCTTTTACCAATTTCATCTGCCCTCTTTGGTTCTATTGAGGACTCAATGAAATAGGCACTCTCGCCATATCTGAATGTTCCCAGTTTGCCAGTAACCCATGCGTACTTTCTTGTATCTTCTAGATTACCTATTGTTTTTACAATTGAAGATGACGGAGATGCTACATAGAAATCCATAAGTGATGCATGTGCCCAGTTGTCGGAGAGGATAAAGCATTTCTCTGGCATCAGGCCGGCACTTACATCATCGGCCTTAATCTTCTCAAACTCTTTTGAAAGAGTCCTCCAGCCGAAGTAGTTCAAGGTTATATCGCCCTCTCCAATCTCTTTATGAGCCTCCTTCTTATAATCAAATGAGAGAAAACCACTGAAATGATGTACAAAAACAATCAGCATCATTAATAGCATCAGAGTTATTGAGTTGGATACAGGCAAGGGAATAATGCCCTCCTCAGAATTAGATACTATTTTTGATTTATTGTCCAGATAGGCTGCAGCTATAAACATAAGGGGATAAAAGCCCGGAGCTGACCAGTTTGGCCTACTCTCTGTAAAGAGAGAGATTCCAATAAAAAAAATCAGAAATGGTAGGGATAGCGAAAGGAATAGCTTGTATTGTTCAGGCTTTAAGTATTTATCCCGCCTGAAGGAAAAGAGAGCAAATGCCATTATTGAAATGCTAAGGGGATTGTTATACAATAATATCCACCCTAAGGATTTAATAAAGGATAAGAGGTCCGGTGTTAAGTTTGAAACAGGCATTCTTGAACTCTGGAACGCAAAGCTAATGAAGTTATTGTCTATATTCCAGAGAATTACAGGCAAAAGGAATAGCAGGCTTATAGAAAATGAAATATATAATGTAATGTCTTTTAAAATTTTTCTGTTTGACGATACCATATATGCTATTGCACCAGCCCATATAAATACAGAGGAATATTTTGAAAGCATTGACAGCCCAATGAATATACCTGCGAGTAGGATTGCAATCCTGCAGAGAATCTTTGTCTCCTGACAAAGCTCATACTTAACTGTCAAACCCTCATGAAGGAAGTAAACAGAGAGGAGTAAAAAGAGACTTTGGGGAGTATCAGGAGTAATAAATGTGCCGGTAAAAAGAGAGCAGTATGCAGAAGCAGTATAAATAAATGCTGCGTAAAGTCCTGTTCTTTCGTTCCTGACTCTTCTTCCAATGACAAATACCAACCAAGTATTAATACTACCTGTAACAATTGATGCAAGTCTTAAAAAGAGCTCACCATCTAATGCAAGATTGACAGTAAAAAGTTGAATAAACCAACCAATCATGGGTGGATGATCAATATGGCTTAGCTCCGGATAGGAGCCATATGTCCAGTAATATGCTTCGTTAGAACCAAGGTCCAGTATCCATGCCAGTAACCCTCTGGTGATTGTGGAGAGTGCAATCAGCCAGAAGAGATGTTTTTTGATTAATGAGATATTGTTTAACAGAGATTTCATTTTAAGCTGTCAGAAATAATCTTATTTGATATTTTGTTAAATCTCCATAAAAACAGGAGTGCTGCAAAGACCAATCCCAGCAACAAGCCTATCCATACCCCAACTGCTCCCAGACCCAAGGTTACTCCGCAAATATAACCAAGAGGCAAACAGACGAAGTAATAAGAAATTATAGATAGTATCAGTGGAATTTTTACATCCGCAAGTGCTCTTAAAGCTGCAAGGCCGGAGAGTTGCATTGCATCAAATATCTGAAATAGCGCAGATATAATCAGAAGCCTGGCAGCCAACTCCCTCACAAGGGGATCCTCAGTATAGATGATAGGTATGTAGTTTCTGAAAACGACATATGCAATTCCGCTTACCGACATTAGTGCGACGCTTAAATGGACGGCTGCAAAGCCTGCTTTTCGCATAGCCTTGTAGTCTCCAAATCCGTATTGGTGAGATACTCTAATAGTGGAAGCAGCACCTACTCCTAGGGCCAGCATGAATGAGAAACTGCTCATACTCATGGCAACCTGATGGGCAGCGAGAGATACTTTTCCACTCCATCCGACCATTATAGCACTAAGGCTAAATGCAGTTATCTCTACAAGATTTTGAAAAGAGAGAGGAACAGATGTCCTTAGTACCTCTCTCAATAGATGTTTATTAATAATTTTTTTAGAAAAATATGCAAGATATTTGTTGTATGATGAGTGCTTGAAAAAGAAGAGCAGAAATGAGATTACCATCAATAATCTGCTTATGAGAGTAGCTGTTGCTGCTCCCTTTACACCCATTGGGCTGAAACCAAGATGACCGTATATCAAAACCCAGTTAAGAAGAATGTTTACTCCGTTTGCAATTAATGTAATATACATTGCATATTTTGTAATGCCGATTCCTTCCGAAAACTGCCTCAAGCCAAAGAACATTATAAAGGGTAGGAGGGAGAAAAGCAAGGTATTGTAGTATAATTTTGCCTGATCAACGACATCTGCAGTCTGCCCCATGCTGTTCATAAAGAAACCCAGGCCAAACATTGCTAAAGTAAGAAACACTCCAATAATGAAGTTTAATGCCAGAGAGTTCTCTAACAATGCTCCAACTTTTCCATGATCTCCTCTTCCAAACGACTGCCCTATATGGGGGGTTAGCCCCTGAGTAAAGCCAATACCGAATACCATCCCCAGTATAAAAATTGAGTTAGCAAAAGATACTCCGGCTAGCTCAGCAGTTCCCAGGTGCCCAACCATAATATTGTCAGCCAGATTTACAGTAATCTGGCCTGCTTGCGTAAGCATTACAGGTATAGCCACCTTCAGGTTCCTTTTATAGAAGGGAATGTACTCTTTCAGAAACATATGGCAAAGATACTCTACTTTTATCTTATTTTTTTAATATTCGTTGCTTATCATTAAATTTGGTCCAAAATGAGCTATATGGAAACAAATTTCAGGGAGAGGGCAGATGTTTGGCTAAATGGAGCATTTGATGATGATTCCAAAAATGAGATAAACAGAATGTTGAATGAGAACTTGAAGGAGCTTGAAGATTCATTTTACAAGAATCTTGAGTTTGGAACCGGTGGTCTGAGGGGAGTGATGGGAGTCGGCACAAACCGGGTTAACAGATACACAGTGGGCATGGCAACTCAAGGTCTCTCAAATTATATTAAGTCTGTATATAAAGGTAAAGATTGTCCTGCAGTTGCTGTCTCATACGACAGCAGAAACAACAGCAGGGAATTTGCCGGAATTACTGCATCTGTATTTGCAGCTAACGGGTTTAGGGTATATATGTGCGATGATATAAGGCCGACGCCTGTTTTAAGTTTTGCCATAAGGCATTACAAATGCATGGCAGGGGTAATGATTACAGCTTCTCACAATCCCCCTGAATATAATGGTTATAAAGTTTACTGGGAAGATGGTGCTCAGATTACATCTCCTCACGATGCAAACATAATTGCTGAGGTGGAGAAGATTTCGGATATCTCTCAGGTTTTATTCTCTTCTGAGTCATCAGAGATTCATCTTATAGGCAAGGAACTTGACGACGCATATCTTAAATCTGTTTTGACACTTACTCTTCTGCCTGATAGTATTAAAAGAGAAACTGGACTAAAGATTGTTTACACCCCTCTGCACGGAACAGGTGTAAAGATTGTTCCCAGAGCCCTGAGAGAGGCTGGATTCAAAAATATTATTAATGTTCCTGCACAAGACGTTAGTGACGGCAATTTTCCAACCGTAAAATCTCCAAATCCAGAGGAGAGCTCTGCTTTGCAAATGGCTCTTGACAGGGCAGATAAGACAGATGCAGATTTAGTTATGGCAACCGACCCGGATGCAGACAGACTGGGAATTGCAGTAAGGGATGGCAGAGGGAGGATGAAACTCCTGAACGGAAACCAGATGGCATCAATTCTCTCTTATTATATACTGGAGAGGTGGAGAGAGTGTGGTAAGCTTAAAGAGGACGTAAATCCTCACTATTATATGGTCAAAACTATAGTTACCACAGACTTGTTAAAAAGCATGGCTGAGGCATACGGTGTTGAGATGATTGATGTCCTTACCGGTTTCAAGTATATTGCCGAGGTAGTAAGAATTTATGAAGGTAAAAGGGAATTTATATGCGGAGGAGAGGAGAGTTATGGTTTTAATATAGGAGAGTTTGTAAGAGATAAGGATGCTGTTATTGCGGCTGTAATGGTGGCTGAGGCTGCTGCGTGGGCGGCTGCCAGAGGGCTTACTCTATATGAACTACTTATTGAAATTTACTTAAAATTCGGCTTTTATAAAGAGAGGCTACTCTCTGTAACAAAGAGGGGTAAGGATGGTTCTGAACAGATAAGAGACCTGATGAAGAGCTTGAGAGAGAGTCCACTTCAAAAGCTGGGAGAGTCTGAGGTGGTATTGATTCATGATTATCAGAAATCTGAGAGTGTTGATATGATAAGCGACTTAAGATTCAAAATTAATCTGCCAAAATCAAATGTACTTCAGTTTGTCAGTGCTGATAACAGCATTGTCTCAGTAAGGCCGTCCGGGACCGAACCAAAAATTAAATACTATTTTGGAGTCAAGGAGACTTTAGAATCAAAAGAGGATTTTGAAAAAGTGGATAAAATTCTTGATGCCAAGCTTATGCAGATGGTAAGTCAGCTTGAGGCTCTTTAAATGGGATACGGAAGGTGAATTTTGAACCTCTCCCTGGTTCTGATTCCAGTGATATATCTCCGTTCATAAGGTCAAGATAGCCCTTTACAATTGAGAGTCCAAGGCCTGCTCCCTCAACATTTTTTGAAGAGGCTCCCTCAATTCTGGTGAATCTCTCAAAGATTTTCACCTGCTTCTCTTTAGATATTCCTATACCAGTATCCTTTACATAGCAGATTACATAACTGTCAGAAACTCTGAATCCAATTGTTATTGTTCCTTCCAGTGAGTATTTTAATGCATTTTTAACAAGGTTGACATAAATTGCAAAAATCTTCTCCTGATCACCTTCAATAATAGTCCGACTGTCATTTGAATTGATATCAGTATGTAAAACCATACCACATTTGTCAACCTCGGGCCTGAAAGTTCCGGCAATTTCAAACAAAAGCGCATTCATGTCAACAGGTCCATTATTTAGAGTTATAATGCCCGCTTCAATTTTGGAGATATTTATAATATCGTTGATGGTAGAAAGCATTCTGTTTCCACTCTTCTCAATTATCTGAATGTACTCTGCTCTCTCCTCTCCTGTTGTATCCGGATCTTGAAGGAGCTCAATAAACCCCATAATACTGTTCATAGGGGTTCTTATTTCATGGCTGATATTTTGCAGGAAGGCGGTTTTAAGTCTGTCGCTCTCCTCTGCTCTCTCTTTTGCTTCTATCAGATCATTTATTAACTTTTTTCTGTCAGTCACATCCTCTTTTACTGCAACATAGTTTACGATTTTGCCCTCTTCATTGAATATTGGGGATATAGAGACATCCTCCCAATAGTACTCTCCATTCTTCTTTTTATTCTTAATCTCTCCTCTCCACTCTTCTCCGGAAGATATTGTGCTCCACAAATGTTGGTACATTTCACGTGTGTGTGTGCCGGAATTAAGTATTCTGGGATTCTCTCCAATTACCTCCCCAATATCATATCCGGTTAGCTGTGAGAACTTTGGGTTTACAAACTCAATGTTGCCGGAGGAGTCGGTAATTATTACGGATGCCGGAGATTGAATTACTGCAATGTTTAACTTCTGTGAGGCCTCTTCTGCTGACTTTATCTCCATATAATTTGCTATCTCATTAGCAACAATGTCAATAATATCAAGATCTAGTTTTGAGAAAGCATCCTTTGAGTCGTAATTCTGAATCACAATTGCTCCAATTATTTTATTGCCGCTTTTAACAGGGGCACCCAGCCAAACCTGTGCAATAGTTCCCAGTAAATTCAGCCCCTCCTCTTCATGGAGTCTAATTATATCGTCATAATAGTAAATGGCAGACCTCCCGCCTCTTATCAAATGTCCTGTGAGAGATCCTTTGGATGAGAAGTACTCAATTCGCTCTTTTTCATCACTTATACCCGCCATTCTCAGCATTTCGCTCTCTTCATCATAGAAAGCAACAAATACGTTATTAACCTCCATCACGGTGTTGAGTTCAGAAACAATAACGTTGTAGAACTCGGAAAATGTAGAAGCTGAAACTACTGAATGGGCCAGGTTTCTTTGTACCTTAAGTACCATCTCAGATCTTTTAATTTCTGTTATATCCTGTGATGTAATTACAATAGTGTCACTTCCTTTAATGCTTCCCGGCAGTAATCTGAATCTATGTTCTGCCAGTCTGTAAAACCCCTCTTTAGTCTGTAACGATGATTCAATCCTGCCTTTGCCATTTTCCAAAAGCTGTGCGAACATTCTCTCCTTGACATGGCTTCTCTCATCCGGGTGAAACAGAGAGTATATAGACTTTCCTTTTAGCTCCTCTTTGGGATAATCAAGCAGACCTGTATAGGCCTCATTACAGTATAATATTCTCCCGTCAAGATCAATATTGGCAATCATGTTGAAGCTATTGTCCAATATAAGCCTTAATTCCCTCTCCTCAATAAGAAGCTTTATTTTCTCAAGTTCAGCATTAATTTCTTTCACGACTGACGGTTAATTGAGTAAACAGATACCTGAAGATATTGAATAATATATATGATACTATTAAAATGACAATACATCCGGACCAGTTTACTGAAAATACTACAGCCAATGCAGCTATCCACAAACCAAAAAACAAGAAACCGTAAATGATTCTGTTATCTTTCCATTTAAGATTTTTTAATTTCAGAGAGAACATCGGGATATTGCTTACCAATAGAGATGATAGCAATATAGATACAATAGGCCAAAAAAGGAGCCTATTCTCAATAACATAAAAGGATGGATTTAAATTAGCATAATATATATAGCATGCAATAAGAATAGCATTTGCCGGAGTTGGCAAACCTAGAAAACCGGAAGTTTGTCTGCTGTCCACATTGAATTTTGCTAGTCTTAAAGCTGAAAACAGAATGATTGATAGTGGTATGAGAGAGATAAGAAAGAGGACGTTGCTATCAGTCATATTAGAGGAGAGCAACGCCTCAAATCTTTTGAATATCAATATTGAAGGAACCATCCCAAAACTTATCAAATCAGCCAATGAGTCCAGTTCTTTGCCTATTGCAGAATATGCCTTTAGCAGTCTGGCTGAAAAGCCGTCCAGGAAATCCATTAATGCTGCGGCTAAAATCAGATAGACCGCAGCGTTTTCCTCTCCTTTGAAAGCTAATATTACTGCAGTAGCACCGAACAGAAGGTTAAAGGAGGTAATTGTATTTGGGATGAAACTTTTTAGTCTCATTGTCAGAACTTAAGTTTTTTTAGGATATCTTTAGGTATAGAGTTTTTGTGTACCATAATTGAGATACTTTTAGCTCTGACAAAACTTTCTGACATGTTAAGATAGCCTCCAAAGCTATTTCTTTCAGTACCCCATGAATTTTTGGTAATATAGTACTTATTTCCCTCCTGATCTTTGCTAATACCAGTTAGCAACATAAGATGATCGTCCGTAGTTGTGAAATTTTCGTATCCCTGTTGTCTGATTTTTTGATCTACTTTTACTTCAGGATATATCTTCTCAAATTTTAGTGCCTCCTCTCTCATCTCCTCAACGGGGTTGATCGCAACACCATTTTTATGAGAGAATCCCTTTTCACTAACATCTCCGTCCCAACAAACTGCATATCCATTTGATAAAGCATTGTCAATAATAGACATGAATTCATCAAGGGGAACATTCCAGAACCTTCCATAGTCCCAGTTGTCCGGAACTTCAATTACAGACGCTTGATAGTAGGGGAGGTGCGAGAGAGAGGTCAGTTCAATATAATCATCCATTTTGAGTCCCGTCTCTGATGCAAATGAGAGAGGTGTGTACTCTTTCCCTCTATATTGAAATTTTTCCGGAACTTTTCCCAGGTATGTATCAAGAATTGCCTCCACAAGGATATCATATTGAGGACTTTTCTGTTTTAGCTCAACTGCTCCGGCTGAAAAAACATTAATATATTTGTTGAGTTCTCTGTGATTATTTAGTTCAGAGTCGTAATTAATTCCATTGTAAGCCTCCTGAGGGACAATACCATGTGTCTTAACTATATTGGTAAACATGTGGGCCAGACTACCTTGTCCCAGATTGCCTTTGCCCCTTCTAAGGTAATTATCGTTCATCTTGTTTATATAGTTATATCTTACAGCGAACATCTCTGAAAGATCATGCTCCCCTTTTCCTGTTCTAAGGAGTTCTGACTCTAATAATGCAGCAGCAGCATAACTCCAGCATGTTCCGCTGGATGCCTGATTTTTTACTGAAGTTGCAGGGACTTTTACTACATCTGTAAAAATATATCCCTGTGCACTTAAATTCGCTGTAATTGCTAATGAGATGATTGCAATAGCAATTGAAAGCATTGATTTTTTCATATTGTTTTATAGGTTAAGTTTTTTTCGTATCTCAATTGGAATCGCATTTTTGTGAACAACAATATTCATTGTTTTATATTTTAGGAAAGTCTCTGATACAAACCAAATCCCTTTATAATCCCCGGTCTCGCCCCAGCTGTTTTTTACCATGTAGAAAATATCTCCATTATTTTCACGGGCAACGCCGAATATATGCATTCCATGATCATCTGTTGTCTGAAGATTGTCATATCCATTTTGTCTAATCTCTTGGTTAACAAATTTTTCTTTTACAACATTTTCTAGCGAGTAAATTTTCGCATCAATCTCATTTCTGCTTAAACCGAGCCATCTCTCCTGATCCGATCCAGACATATTCTTTGTATCTGTTTCTGGGACAACTGCTATACCCTTTCTTGTAAATCCCTTTTCGCTTACGTCAGATGCCCAAAGAACTGTATATCCCTTTTCAATTGAATTGTTTACTACTTGTACCAGCTCATCTATCGGCAGATTGTATGAAGAGTCCCATCTCCAGTTATCAGGGATTTCCAAAGCAAATGATGAGTAGAAAGGGTGGTGAGTATATGATGTTAGAGATACATACTCGTCAGGATTAATACCTAATGAGGCAGCGAAGCTGTTAGGCGAATACTCTTTGTCCTGATATCTGAAGTTAACTGGAATCTCACCTAAATATGCATTAAGAATTCCCTTGACACCTGATTTCCAAGCCGAAGAGAGCTTGCCGTTTGGATTTCTCTCAATTGCTTTAATGTATCCGGAAAGAGCAGCGTCCATCTCATTATGCACATGTATCTCCTCGCCATAGTTAAGGCCGGTCATCACCTCTTCAGGAACAATCCCATAATGCTTAATAACATACAGAGCGTCACCAAAAGAGCTTCCGGGAGCCATATTGATTTTGCCTCCGGTTCTGATATATTTTTCTGATTTGTCAAAGTATGAATTAGAGACGATAAACATCTCTGAAAGGTCATGTATACCTTTCCCCATCCTTAACAGTTCTGATTCAATAAAAGATAGAGTAGAAAAGCTCCAGCAGGTACTTGTCCTGCTTTGATTCTTAACAGATGTTACAGGAAGCTCTTTAATTACATTAAACTTATACGCAGTACTTCCTGATATTTGTGCAGTTGCATAATCAGCAAAAAATATAAATGCATAAGTTAAGGCTAAGAGAAGTATTTTCTTTTTCACAATTTGAAAGTTTTTTGTTTAACTCTCAAAGTTATAAAAAAAGAGATAATCCACTAAGGGATGTTCATATATTTATGGGTTTGTAAAGAGACGTTCCAATTGGGATTCGCCTTAACATATTCAATAATTTTTGGAAGCATCTCTGAGCTTCTGCTCCATTCTGGCTGCAGATAGAGAAGGCAATTACTGGTAACCTTTTTTCGGTTCTCCTCTGCCCAAACAAAATCTTCATCGGTCTCAATAATAACTTTCAACTCAGAGGCTAACATATGGATTCCTTCAACCGGAGGTTTTCGCTTTTTTGGTGAGAGGCATATCCAGTCAAATACTCCACTTAGGGGTGATGAGCCGGAGGTTTCAAGGTAAATTTCCATACCCTCCATTTTCAATAGGGAGCAAAGTTTGTCAAGAGGGTAGTTAAGAGGTTCCCCTCCAGTAATTACTATAGATTTTGCAGAATAAGAGGCAGCCTCCTGAACAATTGATGCAATGGGTACTGGTGGGTGCACAGATGGATTCCATGTCTCTTTTGCATCGCACCAGCTGCAACCGACATCACAACCGCCAAGCCTTATAAAAAATGCAGCTTTGCCGGTATTAAACCCTTCTCCCTGTATAGTATAGAAACTTTCAACAAGAGGCAGTAGTGCCCCATCTTCAAGTATCGGAAATTTCATTATAGAATTTTTTGCAAAGTTAATACATAGCATCCAAATTGGTGTGCCTTTTTGTCAGAAACAGGCAGATGGCAGATTTGTTGCATTATGAACAATAAATTAAATGGGAGAACTGACAAATGAACAAGCAAAATTATCAGGCGCTTGACACCTATGCCGTAAACCTGAATAAACTGGCTGCATCTGGCAAGCTTGATCCTGTAATAGGCAGGGATGACGAGATTAGAAGAGTTTTACAAATATTAAGCAGAAGAACAAAGAACAATCCGATACTGGTAGGAGAACCTGGTGTAGGTAAAACTGCTATAGCAGAGGGAATCGCTCAGAGGATAGTCCGGGGGGATGTTCCTGAAAACCTTAAATCAAGATTAATATATTCTCTTGATATGGGTGCCCTGATTGCAGGTGCCAAATACAAAGGAGAGTTTGAAGAGAGGCTTAAATCTGTAGTTAAAGAGGTTATTGAGAGCTCCGGCGAGGTAATTCTTTTTATAGATGAAATCCACACATTAGTGGGCGCAGGCAGAAGCGATGGAGCCATGGATGCAGCCAATATTCTTAAACCGGCGTTAGCGAGAGGGGAGTTGAGGGCAGTCGGATCTACGACACTTGATGAGTACCAAAAATATTTTGAGCAGGACAAAGCACTTGAAAGACGTTTTCAGATGGTTATGGTAGATGAACCCTCTCCATCAGAGGCTATTTCAATATTGAGAGGGTTAAAAGAGAGGTATGAGAATCACCATAAAGTACAAATTAAGGATGATGCTATAATAGCCGCTGTGGATTTATCACAGAGATACATTACAAACAGGTATCTTCCGGATAAGGCTATAGATTTGATAGATGAGGCAGCATCTAAGCTGAGGATGGCAATAAACTCTGTGCCTGAAGAGATTGACGAACTTAACAGGAGAATAATGCAACTTGAGATTGAGCGAGAGGCCATAAAGAGAGAGGGAGATAAAGAGAAAGTTGCACAACTTACAAACGAGATAGACTCTCTGTTTAGCGATCGGGAGAAGATGAACAGAATTTGGGAGCACGAAAGGTCTCTTATTGATCAGGTTCAGAAAAAGAAGATTGAGATAGAAAAGTTGAAATTTGAAGCTCAGGAGGCTGAGAGAAGCGGTGATTACGGTAAGGTTGCAGAGCTGAGATATGGGAAAATAGTAGCTGCAGAGAAGAAGATTAATGAGTTGATGAAGCAGAAGGGAGCCTCAGAGTTTACTATGATCAATGAATATGTAGAGGATGAGGATATTGCCGAGGTTGTCTCTAAATGGACCGGCATTCCTGTCAGAAGAATGCTGGAGAGTGAAAAGGAGAAACTTTTAAGGATGGAGGAGGCTCTTCACAGGAGAGTTGTAGGCCAGGACGAGGCTATTGAGGCAGTTTCTGACGCAATAAGAAGGAGCAGAGCAGGACTTCAGGATGCCAAAAGGCCTATTGGCTCATTCCTTTTTCTGGGAACTACAGGAGTTGGTAAGACAGAGTTAGCCAAAGCACTGGCAGAATTCATGTTCAATGATGAAAACCTAATAACCAGAATTGATATGAGCGAATATCAGGAGAGACATTCAGTTTCAAGGCTGGTTGGAGCTCCTCCGGGATACGTTGGATACGATGAGGGAGGACAACTCACAGAGGCTGTCAGAAGGAAGCCATACTCAGTTGTCCTTCTTGATGAGATTGAAAAAGCCCACCCGGATGTTTTCAACACTCTCCTTCAGGTGCTAGATGAGGGAAGACTAACCGACAATAAAGGTAGGACGGCAGATTTTAGAAATACCGTTCTTATAATGACTTCAAATGCAGGTTCTGCTATAATTCAGGATAACTTGTCCAGATTAAATGACAGAAACAGGGATGAGCTTCTTGAGAAGACTCGTGGAGAGGTTATGGAGTTGCTTAGAAATAATGTAAGACCTGAATTTCTGAACAGAATAGATGAAATAATAATGTTCCATCCACTTACAATTCAAAACATAAGGGAGATTGTAAAAATGCAGCTAGAGGGTATAAGTGCCATGATGAGAGAGAAGGGACTTAGACTTGAGTATTCAGAGTATGCTTTACAATATATATGCAATAAAGGTTATGACCCCGCATATGGAGCAAGACCTGTTAAACGGCTACTGCAGAAGGAGCTTGTTAATGAACTGGCAAAAGAAATTTTAAAAGGAGAACTCAACAAAGAGAGGCCAATTATAGTTGACTATTTTGAAGATGTTCTTGTTTTCAGGAATTAAGAGTATAGATAGCGTTTAATTTTTTGAGTAGCCGTCTTTTCAAAAGGGACGGCCTGCTCAATGATATCAATGATTTTTGACGATTTGTTAACTCTGTCATTAACATAAGCCATCAGATCTTTTTTTATTTCAGATACCCTTTGCTCCATATTTACAACAGCCTCTTCGCTGAAAGTATGAAGCTTCTCAATCTGCTCATAGTTGTAATGAACCATTGCTGTAAGTTTGCCCTTAATATTTACAACAAGCGATTCAAGCACAAGATCGTGTTCGTTTATAACAGCCTCAATCTCTTCAGGATATATGTTTTCGCCATTTGGTCCGACAATCATATTATCCTTTCGCCCTTTAATAAACAGATTCCCCTTCTTGTCAATGAATCCCAGATCCTTTGTTCTGAACCAACCATCAGCGGTAAAACAACTGGCTGTTGTGCTCGGATCCTTATAGTATCCCTCCATAACATTTGGTCCCTTTACCACAATTTCACCAATCCCCTTTTTATTTGGATTTAGAATTTTCATCTCCAGATCCGGCAAATGAGGACCCGTTGATTGCCATGTAACCTTTCCGGGAAGAGCACCTGCTAAAAGAGGTGAGGTTTCTGTAAGTCCATAACCAATGCTGTAAGGGAATCCAGCATCTGAAAGGAATCTTTCAACTACACCGTCCAGTTTTGAGCCACCAATACCAAAAAATCTTAACCTTCCACCAAAAGTCTGACATAGTTTTTTCCCTGCAACTTTATGAAATCCTCTTCTGATGAAGTGGATTGAGTATAAGAACTGCATAATCCAGTTCTTTGTAAACATGGGACGTATTTTGTTTTTGTATATCTTTTCAACAATAAGAGGTACGCTAAGCATAATTGTCGGTCTAACCTCAGATAGTGCTGGCAAAAGTAATGATGGTGTAGGTGCTCCGTCAAGATATACTACCTGAGCACCTCTGCTCAAAGGGAGTATGAACCCTAAACTGCACTCATATGCGTGAGAGAGGGGGAGAATGGAGAGGAATACATCATCTGGAAATATTGGCATAAGTTTATTAGCCATATAATTCTGAGTAACAAGATTTCTATGTGAAAGCATAACGCCTTTAGATGTTCCTGATGTTCCAGAGGTATATATGATTGTGGCCAAGTCTTCAGGTTTGGGAAGAGCATTCAATATGTATTCGGCTCCGTCTCTGATTTTTACAATGTCTAAAGAGTCCATGCTAATAATCAGATCAAACTTCTCTGAGATTACCTTGGATATTTTGTAACTCAACTTATCTGAAACAATTATTACAGATGACTCTGAGTGTTCAATAACATTGGCTATTTCAAAAGCAGTAAAATCAGGCAAAATGGGAACTGCTATACGGGAAGATGTTGTTGCAGCAATATATGAGACGGCCCAGTTGGGCATATTATTACCGAGAATTGCTATCTTTTCTCCACTTTTAATACCATTCTTATTAAATATCTCTGTAAGACGCTCTACTCTCTCTCCAAATTGGTTGTATGTTAGCTTCTCTTTTTTAATAGTTGAAAATGCATCTCGTTCCCCAAAGTCAACAATGCTCTTTGCGAAGATATCCGCCAAACTCATTCCCATTACCTCACTTAACATATGTCTGTCATTTTGCGTTAATGCAAAGATATGAAATCCAAAAAATATAACAGGTTGCCAGTGGTCCGATTTTTGTTAAATTTGTGCAGGTGAAAGGAGAGCAAACTATGTTATTTAAGAAGAGATTGCAAAACAGGGCGGTAGAGAGGCTTAAGAAGAGGGCCCCTTCCAATTTTATGCCTATTGGTAATGCTCACCGAGTAGCCTTTATACTAGAATCGGATGAAGAGGGTATTGAAGAGAGTGTGGATTATCTGGTAAAAGAGCTTATTGACAGAGGAATAAAGTGGATTGGGATGGTGGTGGAAAGACATAATAAAAGGAGTGTTGATTTTTCTCACAGGGGTGACTTTATAATTATAAGAAATACAGATTTAACATACTACGGTCTTCCGAAATCTATTGACAAAATAGAACAACTAAATGAAAAATTTGATATTCTGATAGATATATCTGCTAATTATGAGTTCACAACACACTATATTTCCAGGTACATTGATGCCACCTTTAAGGTGGGCAGGTACTCATCAGAGAGTGATTCTGCATACGACTTTATAGCTAAGGCGGCTGATGACAACCCTCTTCAATACATAAAACAGGTAATTCACTATTTAGAATCAATCAAACCTGCCAGGCTATGATGGATGATTTTTACAACGGAGAGGGAGATGAGGAGATATATGATATCGTACCTTTAGCCAACAAGGCAATTTCTGCCCATTTTGAAGGGACTTTGGCTGAGCTAAGATTCTCGGAAGAGGAGTTTGACCTGTTAATCGGACATTTTCTAAATGAGGCTGAAGATCAGATCGTTTATGAACTTGCGAGGATGGCGTATGAGCAACACCCTTACTCTGCTGATCTTGGAATGAAATATGTTGATGTCCTCATTGTTAACAGAGAGACAGAGCGTGCCAAAGAGATACTCTCAATGTTGCTGGATAAAGTACCTCATAATGGAGATGTCTATTTTCTATTTTCTAGGGCCTTCATTAGAGAGGGTAATATTCAGCTTGCAAAAATTTCTCTAACCAAAGCAGCCGATTTAGCTCCTGACGACGCAGCAGATATGTATCATACTTTAGCACAGGACTGCATTGATTTCAATGATTTTGAGAACGCTTTGGAGTTTATCAATAAAACTATCTCTATTGAGGGGGAGACTCTTGAATTACTCAATGATCTCGCCTTCTGTTATGAGAGACTAGGAAACTTCAATGAGAGTATAGTTGCTTATGAAAAATGTCTTGATGAAGATCCATTTAACGATAACATTTGGTTTAATCTAGGTACAATTCACGCACGCGAGCTTAGGTTTGAAAAGGCTATTGAGGCATTTGACTATGCTCTGGCACTGAATCCTGGTAATTCATCTGTTTTGTATAACAAAGCAATTGTTTACGTTAACACAGACAATTTCAATAAAGGGGTTGAGACTTTTTTAGAATTTCTTACCCATGAACCGGGTAATCTGTTTGCTATTATTGGAATAGCAGATGCGTTTCTTGCAATGGATAACCTTGTTGAATCAGAAAAATTCTTCAGAGAGGCTCTTATTATTGATAAAGATAATACTGAATCTAATACAGGTCTGGCATACATTAGCATGCTCAGACAGGATCATTTCAGTTCTCTTATTTATCTGAGAAGGGTTATTGGGAAAGAGGATACTGATTACAACCTGCTTGCCCACCAGTTAAATGTAACCTACAAAAGGACATCTCTTCCGGAATTTCTTTTATTCTATGCAATATCACAGTTTTTCCTTAAAAACAAAGATCAGTTTAATGTTTGCGTTGAGAAGCTGGCATCTGTTGATCAGCTCTGGATAAGAAGGCTATCAGATATGGTTCCTGGAATAAAGAAGGAGAAGCACTACCAAGCTATAATGCGAAAATATCTGATTAAGTAACCATAAACAACTATATGAAAAAATACATACTAACCTATTTTAAAGGGGTAGCTATGGGGGCTGCCGACGTTATCCCGGGAGTTTCAGGAGGAACGATAGCCTTTTTAACAGGTATTTACGCTGAGCTACTCTCATCAATTAAATCACTGAACTGGAATAGTGCCAAACTTCTGTTTTCCGGTAAATTCAAAGAGTTTACAAATGCAGTAAATTTAAAATTTCTTGTTGCTGTTGGTGGCGGAATTCTAACAAGCATTTTCTCTTTGGCAAGACTAATGCAATATCTATTGGTTCATCATCCTATTCCTCTATGGTCATTCTTTATGGGATTAATTGCCGCATCTGCAATATATGTATTAAAAGATACAGGTAAACTAACTATTACTAATCTATTATCTTTGATAGCAGGAGTCTCGGTTGCTGCCTGGATTTGTTTGGTCTCTCCAAGTCAGACTACTGAGGCATATTGGTTTATATTTATTTCAGGAGCCATTGCAATTTGCGCAATGATTTTACCGGGCATCTCGGGAAGTTTTATTCTTCTGCTTCTGGGAAAATATGCCTTTGTCATGAAGGCTGTAACAGAACTAAATATCCCCGTTCTTTTAATATTTGCAGCGGGTGCTGCTATTGGCATTATAAGTTTTTCCCATTTCCTGACATGGCTTCTAAAGAAGTACTATAAGCCAACTCTCTTCCTACTTGCCGGATTTATGATTGGCTCATTGGTTAAGGTCTGGCCATGGAAGAGGGTAATAGATGAAGTCTCTCATATTGACAGACCAATCCTTCCCTCTCAGTTTGAGCTTCAGACTGGCAATTCATCCCAGCTAAGTCTGGCACTTCTTTTCATTGCGATTGGCTTTTCAATTGTTTTTATAATTGAATTTGCAGCCAAATCCTTGAAGAAATAAAAAAATGTTCTATCTTTGCACTCCGCAAAAGGGTTCGGTAGCTCAGTTGGATAGAGCAACAGCCTTCTAAGCTGTGGGTCTTGGGTTCGAATCCCAACCGAATCACTTCAAAACGATCAACTCTGCAAGTCAATTTGCAGAGTTTTTTGTTTATATAATGTATAGAAAATCAAATAAATAGGAGTGTGATTTACTTTGTTGCTAATATATGATCTTTCACTCTGTTTTAACATTCTTTTATTATGTCATATTTCAAATGTACAAGGAAAATTTGTACATTTATGCGTAAATGTTTGCCAAATGTTTGACATGTTTGCTAAAAATTAATTAAGTATGATTACTTTGAAAATGGTGATCCGTCCTGAAAGAATTAAAAGAGATGGTACCTGGCCCGTAAATTTAAGAATTTCTTATCAAAGAAAGTCAACTAATATCTCAACTCCCTATTTTGTGACAAAGTCTCAGATCAATAAAAACTTTGAAATAAAGGATCGTTTCCTTCAGATGCAGATTGATGAAGACTTGAATAAAGCAAGGAGAGAGGTTTCTAATGAGTTCGCAAAGTTGTCAAGTATGACAGTCTCTCAAATAGGAGAGTATATGTCAGGTTTTCTTTACTCTAAGAAGAAGGATGATATCAATTTCTTTGAATTTGCGAAGCTTCATATTGCAAGGATGGAGGAGAATAATCAAGCATCCCGGGGGAATTACGGGATATCGGTCCGGAAGATAAAAGCATATGTCGGCCACGAAGATTTATCATTTAACGACATCTCAATAACCTTTCTGTCAAACTTTGACACCTGGTTAAAAAATAACGGAGTGGGTACCAGGGGCCGGGCACTATATTTGTCTAATTTGAGGGCCATTTTCAACGCTGCTTTAAGAGAGTATAACGATGAGGACAGTGATGTAATCCGAATCACTAAAAACCCATTTAAACGATTTTCATTGCCAAAGGTAGAGACTCCTGAAAAAAGAGCATTGTCATTAGAGCAGGTGAGAAAACTCATCGCATATGAGCCAGAAAAAGAGACAGTGCAGTTTGCCAAGGATGTTTTTTTAATGTCATTCTATCTTGTAGGAATGAATTCGGTAGATCTATACCAAGTGACTAAGATATCTGCAGATAGAATAATATACAAAAGAGCTAAAACAAGGGATATCCGGTCAGATGGAGCTGAGATCTCAATTAAACTGGAACCGCAAGTAATGCCATTAATTGAAAAATACAGAGATAATAACAGAGAAAGAGTCTTTAATTTTCACTACAGATACTCAACAGCTGCTGGATTTAACTCTGCAGTAAACGAATATCTGAAGACAATCGGTAAAGCAATAGGTGTTGAAGAGCTAGACTTCTACGCAGCAAGACATACCTGGGCAACTCTCTTTGTAAATGAATGTGAAGGATCCGAGTCAGAAGCTGCATTCTGCTTAAATCACGTCTCAGAACATAAAGTCACTTCAGGATACATTAAAAAAGATTTCGCCCGGATTGACCGGGCGAATCGTAAGGTTATTGATTTAGTAATTAAATCAATCTAATTTTCCGCTTTCAGCTAAAATTTTAAAATAAGCCTCTTTGCTTAATGGGCAATTTGCAAGGTCTATGAATTGCTCTTTATTAAGCTTGCATTGGACACTCATTGATTTAATCAGAGGGTCTCTAATGTCATCATTGTTATGACTAACTTTGGTCTGAGCAACAAGCTTGCCTTCGTTATATAGCAACAAATAAATATGGTCAGGACTATTATTTGACGATACTACGAATCCTTTTTTCTTAAGACTTTTTAAGGTTTTATTTCTATTTAAGCAACTCATACTTCAATACTTTTAACAAGTTTATTGATGGCGTTTTTGATAAATAGATTATGTTTTGTAAGCTGAGTATCACTGTGGCTATTTAGTAAATTGTACACATATTCAAACTCAGCTCCAAATGCATCTTCGGCCTCATCTTGTGAATAGCCGGTAGCAATAATATCAAGCATTTCTGAATGAATCACATAGTAATCATCTTCTTTCTCAAATAAGCATCTTAGCGGATGCTCAAGTATATACTTGTTTGTTCCGCAAACAATAATGGTTGGGGAATATTCAATGGAATACTTGTCTTGAGTGTAAAGGTTCATAATTGTTTTTCTAACTCTTCCCTTTTTACGAGTAATTTTTACCCTGGCAACAGCTTCGCCATTCTCTGCTGTTTCAATCTCTCTTGGTTCAAACTTAACGACAAGGGCTTCTTTTACACCTGATTTGAATTTTTTGATACCATATAATGGTACAAAAGAGTCTCCTTCTTTTTTAACAATCCTTACGGGAGTGGATCCTAATCCGTTTGCAAATGTATATAAATTTTCAACTATCGGTGTCCTTTTTTCCGCTTCAGGATATAATTGAAGCAATTTTGTATAGTCACCAGTATCTGAAATTTCAAACAAATCTTCCAGTTTATTGTTCACTTTATCCCGGTATTCTTGAAAATTGAATCCGGATCTGAGCTCTGCTCTTGGGGAATAGCTGAACTTCGGAACTGCACTTCCTGGAGAAAATCCAGAAAGCTCAATTTGGAATGTCTCTAAAGCTATAGCGCTATCTTGAGGTAGATCTGCATTTGCTATTGAGAAAATTAGTTTTTGCAAATTATTAGCTAGCTTTATCAAGCTGTCAATTGGTAGAGTGTGATACTTGCCAAGTTCGCCATCTACTTGTATGTCGATTCCTTCTTCAAGGTTGATTTTCATAACCCACTTACTTCCGTATTAACACTCCTCTTTGTCTTGAACATGGCTTTTACCTCTTCTAGCTCTTCAGCAGAAAGGTACTTTATATCAAGCTTCAGAAGCCAGTGATATACATTTTGGTTTTGTACAGTTACTACATATGCCTGGACAAATTCCCATCCTTGTCCTCCCATCCAGTTCATCGCATCAACCATTGAGTTGAAAACTATTACTTTTCCAGTTTCATCTCTTAGTCTGGTGTCTTCTCCGAACCTGGTATTTTGACCAAAGTCTACATTGACGGTAACTTTGTTGCTAAGGAATTTTTGAGTTCCCAATATCTCGCAATAAATATAGGAATCACCATTTTTACTATTGGTGTTTTCTTGAGCAAATAAGTTGTGCGAAAAGAGCACAACGAGTGCAAGTACGATGAGTTTTTTCATAGCGTAAAATACTGGTTTATAACGTAATTAGATTTAGTTTTTTTCTTAGTTCATTTTCATCCAACAGGGTTATATTGCATCCCTCTGAATTAAGATCGGTCACTTTTTGCATTTTTGCCGGGCCGAAACCTTCTCCGTAAATAACAATATTGGTTTTTTTAGAAATTGACGTACAGACATCTGCTCCCATCTCTTTGAGTTTTAGAGCAAGATCTTCTCTAATAGGGAATGTTTCAAATACTCCTGTAATTACAACCTTTTTATTATAGAAGTAGTTGTCTGGGTTGGAAACTGAGCTGAGGTCTTGCTTAAGAGCTTCTGAGGATATGGTTCTTGACGCTGGTTTGAAATATGCAGAATTCTTCTCTTTTCTGGCTTGACTATTTTCTTTAACCTTTGAACTTTTTAGGGAGTTAATGACTTTGAGATGATGGATAAAAATTTTAGCACAAGCCCTGGCATCTTCAAGAGCATCATGGTGGTTTCTAAGTTCAATATTGTATAAGGCACAAGTGTCAGGAAGAGTGAGATTGTTGTGAATTTGGCATGTGCAAAAAGTGGTTAGCTCTGGTAAGGAAAGATTGTAGTAGGTGCAATTTGTTTTAAGAACATCAATGTCAAATGCAGCATTATGAGCCACAACAGGAGTGTCATTAAAGTAATGCTTTATCTCAGGCCAGAGGTCTCTAAATGTTGGACTATTTTTAGTTATTGAAGGATTTATGCCATGTACATTCAAGCATCCTGAATCATAATAGTTATTTGGAGGTTGTATCAAATAAATCATTTCGTCAACAATCTGGAGGTTCTCAACTTTTACTATGCCCAGCTGGCATGCCATTCTTTTGTATGTGGCTGTTTCAAAGTCTATAGCAATAAAACTAGTTATGCTTAATGGATTAATGTCAGAATTTAGTGATTTTGTTGTTTTTATCTCTTTTCTGAGCTCTTTAATTTCAATAGATTGTCTTTGAATTATATCCTTTAATAGGATTGTGATCATTTGAAGATCCTTGAGAGGGAAAGTATCAATATTTTGCTCATTAATTGAATTGGATATTTCGTATATCCTAAGATAATCTTCAAAATAATCACTCATAACATATTATTCAAAATCTTTCAACAAGTACTGCTGCCCGTCCGAGGTTGATCACCCTACATCTGCACATTTTGCATCCTCGCGAGCATGGTTGTTTTTTAATTCGCCTCTTATTGTTTCGGTTATTTCTCTCTTAACAGCCTCAATGGTTTCTGTGAGTCCGGAAGGTGGTTCGTTAGAGCAAAGCTTAATTATTTGGTCTGTCAATTTTTTTACAGAGTCAGCCATTACGGCATTTGATTCAACGAGGATAGTATTGTTCCGGATTAGCTGGCTAAGCGGATCTGATGACGCAGGGTATTCAACAGCAGGTTCGCTTACTATAGAGGTAGTATCTGATTTAGTTTCTTCCTTCAACATCTCTCCTTCTCCGGTCAATAACCAGGTTTTGTTAATGCTTGGATAGGCCATTAGAATGTCTTCAAGCAAATTGTTTGAAAGTCCATTCCTCTCTCTCAGTACTTGAGATGTTTTAACCCCTCCTTTGTCATTATATTTTGATGAAAACTTATGTGGAGATGTTTTAAATACCTCCGTAATCAAAAGTTTTAATCTCTTATTTACATCAAAATCAGCCATATAAAAAACAATGCATAAATAAATAAAGCAAAATGCTTGGAGTTAAAGCAAAATGTTTTATATTTGTGAAGCGGTAAGCAATTAACGCAACGCAATACAAAAGTAACGCATAAAGCTATAAAAAAAATAGCACAAAAACGCTAAATCATCACATTATGAGTGAATTTTCTTTTCAAAAGGGCTGGGGTCAGGTAACAGTAGGCCAGGCAAAAGAGGTAAAAGATGAGATAATGAAGAAGCTCGGCATTACTTCTAACAGCAATTGGCTGCAACGCCTGAAGGGAAAAGTTGAGCCCAGGGTTTCAGAGGCCAAGGCCATTGAGACAGTATTCAAGAAATATGGTATAACCAATATCTGGGGAGAGAAGTAAGATGAGCGCAACTGTAAAACTCACAAAGCGCGAAGAGCAGATAGCAGAATTGCTCGCTTGGGGAGCTTCAAAAAAGGAGGTCCCGGATCTTCTGCCGGTTAAGCCGGGCAGAGGTCCAATCGCTATTCAGACTGTAGAGAATACAGTGCGCAATATCTATGAGAAACTTGGTATTCAGAAAGTCAACGAGCTTTCGGCCTGGTATTTTGTGACTCATTTTTCTATACCGGCTAGTCTTAACCCTCTTAAGAAGAGGATTATCTCAATACTGTTGCTTTTAATCATTATTCCGTCTGAGGTGGCAAGCCTTGGATACTTTATTCGGCCCACATCATCAGCAAGGATAATCAGAGCAGCAAGAATTAGAGCAAGGAGAAAAGAGGAATCAACATTTGAAATTATCTGAGATGACAATTAAGAATAACATAATCACATTGGAGCGCCTGGAGCTTGTAAACCTACTGGCAGATGCAATTGCAATAGGAGGTAAGAAGGTTCTTATCGAGACTATGCAGCTGAAACCGTATTTATCAAAATCTGAGGCTTATAAGCAGTACGGCCGGCGCCTGGTTGACAGGTGGATTAAAGAGGGTTTGGTTAAGCTTATTAAGGATGGTGATTCAAATCACTCAATCAGGATTGATAGGCTTCAAATCGAATCTGTTGCATCAGCGAGTAACAGGGTGTCATTCTACAAACAAAAAGAGTTATGCGAGTAGGTATGAGAGAGATGAAGCTTAAACTCAGAGAGCTCTGCTTCAATTATAGAAATCAGCTTAATCATACTTCCACACTACAGGATCAATACAATCTTATTTACGATGCCCAGGAGCATGCAAGAAGAGAGTTTAAGAAAAAGCTTAAGACTAGAGATGTGCTTTATGAAATTGGGAAAGTTTTTGGCGTGAGCTCACAGACAGTATACAGGGCAAAAGCAGCAGTTAGCTCCTGCAGAACCGGCCTCCCTCCAAAAAAATACGCAATCAGAACTTACAGCAATTTAAAACACAATAAAAAACGGAGCATATGAAAACTAAACTTTCAAGAAAGATAAAAATGGCAATTACAGTGCTACTCTGTGTCGCTTTGTCTGTATATGTCCTTACTCAATGGAGCGCCGGTGATGAAAAGATCAACTTAGGGATGGTCCTGGTCAGTCTTCTGATTCACATAGCAGTACCTTCATTCTTAGCATGGATGGTGATTTACAAAAAACTCACAGCTTAATTTCTCGCTTATGAAACTCAAAGAATTCACAAGTGAAAGAGTAGAGAGAGTATCAGTGCCGGCGATATCTCTTTATAGATCAAACGGAGAGGTTAGATTCTCTTCTCTTTTGGTTAATGCTCTTCATATCACTTCCGGATCTAGAATTCAATTCTTCCAGGATGAGCTTAATCCTACAGATTGGTATTTCAAGATCAACTGTAGCAGAGGTTATAAAGTAACAGAAAAAGGACATGACAAAAGACTTTCATTTCAGAGCAAACCTCTTGTTATGGCAATAATAGACTCTCTTAAGCTAAAGCCGGAGCATACGCCTGTAATCCCTGTTTCAACCGAAAGGGATCTTACTAATGATACATATGCTCTTATAACACATATGATATTATGAAACCGATTGTATTTAAGCAGGCCAACACAACTCTTGTAAGGCCCAGTACAATGACTCCGGATGAGTGTTCTCCACTTCCGGTATTCAGCGATGGCCAGCAAACTATCTCTTGCTGGGGTCTTTCTCTAAAAGAGAGGATAACTGCTCTTTTCATTGGTAAGGTGTGGATGAGTGTGAGATACGGAGGTAGTCAGCCTCCGGTTTGGCTACAGTGCGCTAAAACAGTTTTTAAACAATCAGGAAATGGACAGTAGATCACAACTTAAGGTTATTGACTGCGGATTCACTATTCTCAGAGTAGATGATTATCCAAATATCAGGATTAAGTATAAGGATGAGGATCATAAAGATTGGCACACACTTGAGGTATTCCCTACTAAATCATCTAGGGATAAGGCTTTTAACGAATTATTAGAGCAGCCTCATTTTATCCAAGATTAGGTCCTTTAGATATGAAGTATCAAATTTCATTTTTGCAGTACAGGAGATCCGCGAGGTCCGGGATGAAAGCAGACATGTCAGTAACCCCGGCCCCCGGTCTTTTTATTACACTAATATGTTTTCAGGATGAATCCCGTTGATTCTATTGTATTAGTCATGGGAATCTGCTTGATAACACTTGCATTAACATGTTTTATGAGCACTAAGAAGAGTAGGATCAGAAGAGAGCTGAAAGAGGCGCTTGATAGTTGTTGGTTTGTGTCAGATAGTGACAAAGACAAGGCAATAGAGTTGGTTAAATCAACTTTCCCCAGGGCAAAATTTGCCTTTAAAACAGACTGGCAAAATGTTGAAACAAATATCATCACGTATGCTAAGGTAAAAGCAATAATTAACAGCTAAAGCTATGACAAAACAAGAATTTTTGGCATTCAAAAACGGAACTACAATTGACCACAGCACCGCCAATGAAAGCAACCCGCCTGTTATCGGTAGTGCCTTATTGCCAGCAATTGGTCAAATAGTAGTCGCTGATGTCAAGTTAACTCGCAATTGGCCAATTTGTTTGGGTGGTTTAAAAATCAGTTACAAAAAAATGCTTGTAAAAAGAATTAAATGCACATCAAATTCTAAAGGGTGGCAATGGTCAGGAGCTAATTCAGACACATTTATTAACGGTGATATCGTTTCGTGGCATTGCCGCTAACTTACTTATATGTACAAAAGGTGCATAAATACAACCATCAAATAACCATCAAATAAAAATATTATGAAAGAGGTTAAACAAATCGATGTAAAAGTTTCATATAGAGTGTGTCTTCATGACATAAAAGTTCCAAATATAGTTCTTGAACAATTATTGAAGATCCAAGACCAATGTTTTGAATTTGATCCTTTTCATACAGATTATTCAGAAGCAGCAGAATGGCTAAGGAATCATATAGATGAAGATGATTTAGATAATCTAGAGTATGAAATATCAGACATACAAGAAAAATAAATTATGATAGCAACAGTAAAGTATCAAATAGCAACCTACTCAGGTGAGGTTAAAGTTAATTGTAATGAGAATGATGAAGATGAGTACATCATTGCACTGGCAAAAAGAATAGTAACTCGAAGAGCTGGTGGTTCACTGCCTTTCGGTTATGAGAATTGGAAAGTATATGAAAAGAACAGAGGTTATGAAGATTAAAAATGTAATCATATCAAGAAAATTGCGCAGGGAAATGACACAGCCAGAGAAAGGTCTTATAAAAGCAACCGCAACCTTTAAAGAAATTGAATAAAAATTAATTATATAGCAAAAGATGAATTAAATATAGCATTTCCTGAAGATTTAAGGAAATGCAGAGAGCAGGCTAAGAAGCTTGCAAGTTTTGGGAGCCTTGAGGGTAGAGTCCCTGTTAGAATTGATTCAAGGACAACAATATATAAAAAAGTTAAGTCATGAAAACGCTTGAATCGGTAAGTAATCAGATGAAGGACCTTCAGAATCAATTTGCTTATACAAACGATAAGTCCAAGCGCAGATCTCTGCAGGCTTCTTTCGCCAGGCTCAAGCCTGTACTATTAATACTTCAGTCCGGGATTACTGAAGAATCACTAAGAATGCAGCTTCTCTCTCAGGAGCAGAGGCTTGAAGCAGTTACTTCAAGGATTAATGATCAGGTTGAAGAGATGGAAAAGAAAGGATCCTTAGGTACTTACGCTTATCGCAAGAAGCTTGAATCTGATTACAATGTCAGTGATATAGAGTCAAGGATAGAGTTATTATGTTACATATTGAACTAACCAGTTATGATAATACAATTACCATATATTGATACAGACAACCATTTTGCTGCTATAATGTCCTTATATGACGCTAAGGCTGCTGACTATAATACGATGGTTACAATAGACAGAGATAAAGGAGACAGGAGCAGGCAATATCTCAAGAGTGCTCATAGAGAGCTTTACAGGGAGCTTATCTTCTCACTTAAGTCAAGAATGAACTCATCGCTCTTTGTGATGCGTAATGCCCCGGAATTGCTTAAAATGGAGGCATTGTCTCCACTTGTGCTGGCCACGAACAGGAAAAGGTTATCTTCTTTCACTCGTAAGTCAGAAGCAACTATATACCGACTAACGGAGCGACTTATTGATGCCAGGATTATCCTTGAGAAAGTAAATCACGGCACTCAGAGGGACTATGATCTTTTCATGAACCCTGAGATGGTTCCCGTTTCTGATCATAAAAACGAGGATTTTAATCCGCTTCTCTTTATTTTGAAAAACTCAATAGACATTACGATTCAGCGTACATTGCGTTCAATTTGCACGCCATGTTCTAGTAACTTGAACTTCCTTAATAAAAAAATAATCACAGGGAACCTTCAGGAACACGAAGAGGTATCGGCTGCGCCGATGACTAACAATGAACAATCTGGAACTTCTTACAAGAACACAGGAGATCCGCAAGGATCTTTCGAGGACCTCCTTGCCCTGAACATTGCGAAAATTAACACATCGGACAATAAAGGTTTAGTGGTTAATGCTTTTGGGGTGGCAATTTCTCCACAATCAACTGCGAAAATTAACACATTGGATGAATATGGTCAGAAGATAGAGGCACTTCGCAGGAGAGAAGAGGAGAGGACCAGGCGATACGCCATTATGCTTGTTGAATTTGTTATCTCAGTATTATTTTCCGGCAGATCTATCTATAAATCAGAGAGAGATAAAGCATACCGGTTTGGAGAGTTTTACTTTCAGAAATTTAATTCAGAGGTTGATTGTGAAAGGGCTATGGAGCAATACAGGGAGCGAGTCAGATTGGTTCAGCGATATCTTGAGAGTAACAAAGCATTTTCTTTCGATAATATCTGGCCGGCGAGGTACATGGATCCTGAAAATTATACTTCCGGTTTCATCATGACTCAGAAATGGCTCAAAAAGCACCGGGATTATTTAGATCTCCAATTTAAAACTCGTAAACTCAAGACAGAGCAGCAAATGCTATCATATGCTCTTAAGCGACTTGAGCAAGAGTATCGCAATAAATCGGCATTTGTTTACTGGAGATCTTATCTTCTTAATAAAGCTCCGGGAAAGATCCAGGAATATGAGCACGCTGCAGTGGCAATATTGCATCAGAAGTCAATAAAATAGCATATAACGTCAATAAATTAACCAATATGTCAAACTTCGGAAACGAGCAGTCAAAATTTAAAATGATCATCTATCTGAAATCAGGTGATCGGCAGACCTACTATTCCCTTTTAAACGAAGAGAAAAAGAGTGATGAAATGGCCCTGAGAGGAATGAAGAGAAGACTCCTTGAAAATCGCTTTAAAGGGAAGTATCAAACAGCGTTAATCTATAATAGATTTTCGGATAAACTTATTGAGAAATTCATCAACGGAAAAATGGAGACAGCTTTATGATTACAACCAAAATTCAAGTTCAACAGCATCTTGCAGAATATATAATCGGCAAGTATGGCGCTAGGATGAATAATCCTGTAACTTTACCAGACAACATTGATCTATATCATGTTTTATGGGACTTAATGAGCAAAAGACCGGAATCTCATCCAATTGACAATGGAAATGTTGAGCTCGTGCTTCCTGATAGAAGAGAGGGTAAAAATCCAAGGATATACAATTATATTTCTGCCAGGGGAGCTAGGTTAATTCAATTCAAGATTGCCACAATGCTTTGGACCGAATTACATGAAGAGTTGGATCATAACAAACATCGCTTGGGAGTGGAGTTTATTGACACTATCCATATTTTTTGCAATAAGTATAATATCACCGGTATAAGTGAAGATGCTATGTTAAAGAATTATTACAGGTGGAGAAATATAACCCGGCGCAGAAATAAAGAAAAACGCGCTTATTGTCGCCAAAATTAATTGAAAAATATTTGTACGACTTGGTGTATCGATTTGTCCGATTTGAGTGACAAAACTGTATCAAAACTGTATCAAAACTGTATCAAAACTGCTCAGTCTTTAAAAATCAGATAATTATGAGTGAAAAAATAGATCAATTAGGCAATAAAATATCAATTGTTCCTTTTTCTGATGTTACGTCAATAACCGGGAATAATTTCACACTATCTTCTAGTAAGAATTTTAGGACTCTCTACACATTGAATGATTTGAATTTCGAACAGAAGCCAAATACTAGCGATGCCGGTAATTTATATGTTCAGAATTTAATTGTTAATTGCAGAATCAATAATGAATTAATAAGGTTCTGTAATCAGGATCTTATGGTAATTCTTTATACTATGAGTTACAAACAGGTAATATGGGGTTCTAAGGACTTCCCGGTTAGGATTAAAATATCTCCTTTAGCATCATCTTTTAGTATGGAGCTTAATAGGTCGGCTCCTTTCCCTCTCGTTTTTGAATAGTCAGTCCTTTACACATATATAAGAGAGCAGCATATTTGTAAAAACAACAGATATGCTGCAATCGTATTTGGACCAAACGCTCAGCTTCTTTCGCTTAGCGACTTTATTAATTTCAGAAGATTCATTTAATGAATTACTTGTTAGGCTTGATTGTTTTGTTAAAAATAATTCTGAGCCGGAGCACTATTCCAAAATTGTCGCTGAACAGATACAATCATACCAGGAGAAATACGATTCAATTTTTCTTACAACTGACTATGATGATAGATCTATACCGGACAGTCTTGCTGTACACTACATTGATGGATTTATATCTCATGATAAAAACTGGTGGTATGCTTCTACGGAGCAGCTGCTTGAAGACATTGAAGCTGCAGAGTTAAATGAGAAAATTATTGGCCATCTACTGATAATAAATTCGCCTGGTGGAGAGAGTTACAATCTAGAGAATGTCAATAAACAAATAAGAGCCCTCAACAAGCCTGTGATTTCTGCAGTTAAAAAAACTATGTGCAGCGCTGGTCTTTATCTAGGTGTTGCAGCTGATAAGGTCTATTGTGTTAACCGGTTTGATGTTGTTGGTTCAATCGGAACAATGATATCATATTGGGATTGCAAAAAAGCTATGGAGCAGTATGGATGGACCTTGGTAGAAGCTTATGCAACAAAGAGCACTCACAAAAATAAGATTAATAAGGATGTAGAGGAGGGAAAGACTGATGAGTTTATAAAACGATTTCTGGATCCAATCCAGGAAGAATTTGAAAAAACAGTGAGACACTGCCGGCCTAAAGCATCTGAGTCAGCAGATGAAGCTCATGTATTTAACGGTGAGATCTTCTATGCAGAAGAGGCAATTCAATTTGGACTTATTGATGGTGTCAAGAGTATGGATGAGATAATTACTGAGCTATATCAACTAGGTAAAGAATATCAAACAAGAAGCAAAATTTCAATCACTTAATTTTTAATGACATGTTTAAAAAGAACTTTGAGAAGGTCCTGAAAGCCTTGGGTTTAATGGACAAAGCAAAGAGCAAATCGCTCACAAAAGAGGACTGGACGAAGATCCAGGCGTCCTACAAAGAAACCTTCGGGCGTGATTTCTACACAGACGCAAACGATGACAGCGAGGATGCGGATAAGGTAAAAGCATACGATTATGCAATGGGTATAGTCTCATCTGCAGAAGTAGATCCTGATGAAGAAGAGGAAGAGGAAGAAGAGGAAGTAGAGGAGAATGATTCCGAGTCAGAGTCAGAGGAAGAGGATGAAGAGGAAGTAGAGAAGAAGCCTAAGAAAAGCACAAAAAACCTGGGTAAAAAATTTGAAAAAATTGTGAATACAAACAAGAAACTTGCAAATCAAGTAAAATCACTCTCATCTAAGGCGTCTCCAGATCAACCTATTGATGTAAGAAGAGGAGCTATTGTTGGGTTGGGTGGATTCCATACTCCTAAATTCGCATTTGGCATCGACCATCCAATGTTCGCTGCAGAGAAACGCTGGAACCAGATACTCATGCATGGAAAAAACATTTCTCTGCAATCTGATCCTGACAGTGATACTTTCGAAAGTTTTCAATCAGAATTTAAAACGTATGCAAAAGAGCTCTCAAAGAGAATGCAATCTTTGCATACTAACGGTCTTCTGAATGTTAAATCATTGAATACTGATGGTTCAATTGACTATTCCGGACTTGCTGATGCAGGTCTTGGAGCTCAATATCTAGTTAGACGCCAGGATGCCCTCATCGCTCGTATAATAGCTCTTCCAACTGTATTTGGTGTATTTCCTCTTCGCTCTAATGTTCAGGATGGGGACTTGATCACTAACGCATTTTTTGGTGAGTTTTCTCAGGCATACCAGGAAGGCGAAATCTCAAAAGGAGGAATGGATCTTGTACCTGAGAAAGCAAAAGTTCATGACGTGATGTTCAAGACCCTCTTCAAATCAATGAAGTGGATTGAGACTCAGTATATCGGTTACCTGAACACTGCAGGAAGTGATCCTGTTAAGTGGAATATGATTGAGTGGATGGTGCTTAACATTGCAACAGTTCTAAACAACGAGCGCAATGTACGTACAGTTCTGGGACACAGAGTTGAGCCTACTGCAGGTGTGAAAGGGCATTACCTACACTCATCTACAGGAGTAATACACAGACTCCTCTCGTATATTGAGAGTTTTCAGGTGCTTCCTTTCGATGACTCAGACTATGCAACATATACTTCTACTACGATGTGCTCAGTTGCTGAGGCATTTGCAGAAGAGGTTAATCAGGTGTTGCCTAATCTACTTGGAAGAGCCATCTACATGAACGAAAAGCATCGTCCATGGTATCTACAGAGCTACAGAACCATTTATGGTAAGGATTTGGACTTCACTGGGCCTAATGAGATGAAGCTCATGAATTATGACCTTCCAATCATTTGGGTTCCTAATATGGGTAACCTTAAGTTCATGTGGATAACTGAAATTGGAAATATTCAGGCCCTTGAAAATGTGCCGGGTGAAATGTACAATACATATTTCGAGCGCAGGCTTGAGAATGTATGGGGATTCTCAACTTGGAAAGAGGGTACTGCTGCTGCTTATGCTGGTAAGCAGTTTGCTACTGCTGCTGCAATTGCAGCTGCCGGAAGAAAGGAGCAGGTGATTTTCATCAACAAGCCTGTTACTGTGCTAGCTAAAGATGCTACCACTGCAGATGGTTCAAAGAACTTCTGGTTTGTTACACAGGCAAACACTGCTGATGTTGCTCCTGCAAATCTTGAGATCACTGACATCACAAATCCTGAAGAGGGTGTTGTGTATAAGATTGAGATTGGATCTGCAGATAATCCTCAGCATATCACTAAGGCACTGAAGTTCTCTCTCATTACAGACGATTGGGAGCCTACTGCAGTTGGTGAGTGGATTAAATTTATCTATCGCAAGTCGGACAGCAAATTCCTGGAAGTTGCCAGATCATAAGAGAACTGGCAGGGACTCCGGTCCCTGCCTTTGGTTTCAATTAATAAATCACAATCAATTTACTAATCGTAAGTAGAAATGAAAAAGTTTAATAAAAAATTCAATAAAAGACTGGCGCTGATTTCATCTTTAATTATTGCGCTAATAGGGCTTTTCTTCTTTTCTGTTGCTGTTGATTCAGGAATGGGAGTAATGGAGAGCCTGGGACTGACTGGAGGAGGTGTTAGTTACTGTGTGATGGCTGCTGTTGGCAACATTGGTCGAGTAACAGACCGAGAGACGTCTGGGGCTCAGATATCTTCAAAATTATGGATAATTGCTTTAGATCAGGTTGACGATACGGTGCAATTTCCAAGGCCAAACGCATCTGGTGAGGTAGGTACTGTTCCACTTAAGGCCGGAGAGTATATGCACTATTTTGAGGCAATAGATGATTCACTAGACGATAAATCAACCGGGAGTAAAGGAGACATAACTACTGCTGTAACTAATACATTCTCATTTATTATGGGCGGTTACAGGCGAGCTCTTCAGAAGTTTATGGAGGAGCATGCCGGAGACAGGTTTATAATCATTTATCAAATGGCAACTGATGCTCAGTACTATATTGTAGGTAATGAGCTCAAGCCAATGATATTTAAAGCATTCGACAGGACTAACAATAAAGATTCAAGGAGCGTTTCCTTTACCTTTGAGAATAACAGCTTCCTTCAACCACAAAAATATACCGGGGCAATTGTCAAGGAAGCGCCTGCTGCCATCGCAGCAAATGCTACCAATCTTGGATTTACATCTTCAGCTCAATATGTTACTAGCTCAGCCAACTCTGCAGCCACAACCATCGCAACCATCTCAGGTTTAGCTGCAGCTGATGAAGGTAGAATTGTTGAGATACTGGGTGGTGGTGGAGCTAATCCAACCAATATTGAGTCAATAGCAGCAATTGTGCTGAAGAATGATACTACTTGGGTGGGTAAGGCCGGAAGCCGGTTAACTCTCAAAGTACTCGATTCAGAGACTTTGGTGGAAGTGTCAAGGATACAAACTGCATAGGTTTCTTTTTTTTGGTTAATTATTGGTTAAAGCTGTCGGCAGTGATGTCCACAGCTTTTTTTCTGTCCTTCTGCACTCAGTATTGGATTGATAAGTTTGCAATGCAAGAATGTTGAATTAAAAAATAAAGCCATGAGTTTAACTTTTCGTGAAAAAAATGCATTAGCAAAAGAACTGGCTAATGACAGTTTTATTGAAAAGGATAAGGATATCCTTCGTAAGCATTTGCCGCAAGAGAAGCTATTAAGTCGCTCGCCATCCAGCAGCAGACCCGATCTATCATTTGATATACTATTTGTGCTGTTAGATTATGAAACTCCAGAGTCAATAAGAGCTAACAGAGATAGCTTAACTAAAGTGAAAGACGTAAAAACAGGTATTGATGATAATCCTATAAGGAAGACATCTCAATCAAAGGGAACTTTAAAAAAAAAGTTACCAAAGAAGAGGAGTATACAAAGATCAAGTGGACCAATCTGGAAAACCAAGACATCAGAGATGCTCACACAGTGTATTCAGACCGGGTCTATAGCTATCGCAGGATGTGCGAACTGGATAAAGCACTTGAAGTAGAACCTACATCATCCGGGATAATTGAAATGGTTGAGTTGGGGATTAGAAACAGGATGTGTTTTAAAGAGCTGGAGAATTATAATAGGACCGGGAAGTTTTTATATCAGCATCCACTTATCCAGAAGAATACCCTCCGCTCTACTTTATTAAATCTAATGCGAAGAGATCCCCAGGCATTCCTGGAAGAGCACAAGAATGTGTCAAACAATATTTCCAGATATAAGTCATTCTTAAACAGAAAGAGGGCAAAGGAGGAGGATAAAAAGAAGTGGCAGTTGCAATTGAATAAACACACAGAGACGCTCGCTTTAATAACAGATATAATGCATGAATTGAACTATGGAAAAAACAATTAGAGTATTTAACCTGGGGAACCTCCCTGTGTGCGATTTTGAAGAGTTTTATGACCTTCAGGAAGATTTTAAGATCTATGACCCGGAACTGAACAAAAAGCTTCAGAATCTCATTATTTCACGAGGTTTTAAGTACTCTTTTTTAGTTTGGATAGATGAGACCGGTAAAAAGTGGATTATTGACGCTCATCAAAGGAAAAAGGCACTTGCTGAGTTAAGAAGCCAGGGTTACAACATTCCGGCCATTCCTTACGAGTCAATTTATGCAGAGGATAAAAGAGACGCAGTTGCAGAGATAGCTGCTCAGAACTCCATTTTTGCCCAAAAGAACCCGGATACCATCTTGTTTGACAAGTACGAAATATCTGAAGACGATCTTTCCATCTTTAATTTAGATATGAGTCCAATAAATATGGACTTTTCCAATATGCTCTCTGATGAACCTGAATTAAAGGCGGAGCAAGATAATTACGAAGAACCGGAAGATCTGCAGACGGATATAGTACTTGGAGATATTATCGAATTCTCATTGGGTAATCTGAAGCATCGTCTTCTTTGTGGAGATAGCACAAGCTCTGAGGATGTTGCTAAGCTACTCGCAGGAACCAAGCCCATGTTGATGGTAACAGATCCTCCTTATGGAGTGAATTATGATCCAAGCTGGAGGGCCAAAGTAGGAGGAAAGATTAAGTCTGTAAGCAAAGTTACAAATGATGATAATCCTTCCTGGTTTAACGCGTATGTTCTCTTCCCCGGTAATGTAGTTTACATATGGCATGGGGCTCTTTTTACACACGTCTTTGCCACCGATATCGAGGAGGCCGGTTTTAGCCTTATATCTCAAATAATTTGGAATAAAAATACTTGTGCAATGTCCAGGGGAGATATCCACTGGAAGCATGAATCGTGCTGGTATGGAGTGAAAAAGGGACAGAGACACAACTGGCAAGGGGCAAGAAATGTAATGTCAGTGTGGGATATCCAAAACCTATCATCAAAAAGCGTCCGGGAGAGAGAGGGGGTTTCAGGTCATGGGACACAGAAACCAATTGAGTGCATGGCTAGGCCGATAATGAATAATTCAGCTATTAACGACTTGGTTTATGATCCTTTCATTGGTTCCGGGACAACTATGGTGGCAGCTCATCAGCTTCACAGGAACTGTTATGCAATGGAAATCACACCAAAACATTGTCAGATGGTAATTGAAAGAATGAAGCGGTTTGACTCAAAAATTATTGTAACAATTAATGGTCTAGAGTATAATGGCAACATATGATAGTCACATACTTGTAAAAGTAAGGAATTGGGCAGCATTAAAATACTCTCCATCAAGAATTATCACTTTGCTTGATCTATCCAAGGAGGATGCTCTGGTTTTTCTTGATGATATTGAAACAGAAGACCATCCACTGAAGAAGATGTATGAATTAGGCATTGCGATAGGAGAATACAATATGGATGTATCTCTTGTGAAGCAAGCAGAAGGTGGTAATATGGATGCAGAGATTCAATTAAGACAACGCCAAAAGGAGTTGAAAATCAGAGAAATAAAAAAAGAGTTGTTTGGAGTATGAATAAGCTAGAGAGGTTACAGACTATTGATCCTGATGTGTTGCAGAACTTCCTGAAAACGCGCAGAAGCGCTGCTCTTCCTGAAGATTTGCAGGACTACATTATTAAAATTAATGCTGTACCCTCTATCGTTCATCACCAGGGCGCTAATATGACCAGAGTGGTAAGAGCCCTTCAGAAACAGTTTCCGGCCATTAACTATAGTACAGCTCGTGATATCTATTACGATGCAATGAACTTCTTCCATATTGATGATACAATTACCGTAGATGCCTGGGATAATTATTATGCAGATAAAATGGAGGATCTGGCCAGAGTCAGCATTGCCCTGGATAAACTTGACACTGCGAAAAGATGCTATGACAAGGCCCACGAATTCAGGACCAAAGCTGCAGAGAGGATTAAAGTGACAGACTGGCAAGTGCCCGTATTCATCATTACTAACAAGGTTAAACATACTGATCTTGGATTTGAGAAGAAGAGCCTTCATGATATTGTCAGAAAGGATGAAGATGGATTTTACATAAATCTGATCAACTCTCTTGAGACTTCAGATAAGGAGAAAAAGAGACTTATCAGAGAAGCAAATATTGTTGATGTTGAACATGAGGAGGTAATGGAAGATGAATAGTGAAAATGAATATATCAGTTTTGAAGAGCTTTATTTGAATAATATGCAGTTGCTAGTTCAGATAGTAGACTGCAATACTGTTATCATAGAGGCTGGCAGGGGAACCGGAAAAACAGAAGGTGTAACCAGTAGAAGGACCATTGCAGTTGCTAAGGATCTCCCAAGGGAAACATCTGTATTAGCTCACAAATCATATGTAGCATTGCTCGCCAATGTAGTGCCTAATATCCTTGCATTTTATTCAGAACCAAGAGGAGATGAACAGAAGCCACTTCTAAGAGAGGGAGTTGATTATGTGGTAGGGGAGAGAACTTTACCAGGACATTTTCAGAAACCAAGATTTGCGCCGGAGCATCCTGAGCATACAATCTTCTTTGCGAATGGCCATAACATTCGTCTTGTGGCTACAGATCAGCAAGAGTCAATCGCAGGATCAAATATTGTGCACATTTTTATAGAGGAGATGAAGCTCAATAAAGGGGATAAACTTAAGAGCAGACTTATTCCGGCAATGCGTATTGGCAGGCTGTCAAAAAACATATCTCAGACACAGGCTTCTATCTACTATCAGGGAGTCACCGGTGTATCTGATACTGCTAGAGTTTCAATAGGAGAGGACTCGTGGTTTCAGGAGTATGAGGAGAATATGAATGAAGAGCTTGTTGCTGAAATTGTAACTCTTTCACTGCATATTAATGAAGCTCTCTACAATATTCATCAGGGGAGAAATGTAGAGGCAATGCATAAAAGAGTAGCAAAATACTCTCCAATTCTAAACAGAATGCGTAAGGTGGCCACCCTGTATATGAGGGTAAGTACCTTCATCAACCGGGACGTGTTAGGCCCTCAATATTTTGCCACTCAAAAGAAAATGCTTACATCTTCTGAGTTCCTGACCTCAATCTGCTCTATCAGAGAGAAGAAGGCAGAGAATATGTTCGTAGCCAACTTTGATGAGCTGACTCATACATTTGATGATTCTTACAAATATGAGGCAATAATGAAGTTTAACCTGAAAGATAACTTCAGAATCACTTCCGAATATCTGAAACATTACAACCCTGACGAAAAACTGGAACTCGGATTTGATCCCGGATCGTTTGCTTCATTTGTTGTTGCCCAAGAAAACAGAAAAGCAAACGAATACAGGATCCTCAAGGAGCACTATGTTTATTCTCCAAAAGACCTCCCGGAATTGGCCAGAGAGTTCAATCAGTTTTGGTGCAATCGTAGAAATAGAAATATTGACTTGTATTATGACCGGGCAGGTAATCAGCGCAAACCACAAAAAAGGCAACACGAAACTGACGCAAAAGAACTCAAACACGAGCTGGAGAAATACGGGTGGAGAGTCCGCCTGATGAGTTTAAATCAAAGAACGATTTTTCACTGGGAGCTTTACAAGTTGATGCTAAAGTTGTTTGCGCCTGATGATAAGGCGGTTCCAAAAATTTTGATTGATTCAAACGAATGCCCTAATCTGATATCATCAATTTATGCAGCACCAATAAAAAAAGGTTCTAATCCAATTGAGCTGGATAAATCAAGTGAAGTTAAGTTGCCATTAAACCTTCAGGCAGGCTTATCTACTCAAATTCCTTCCGGAATGTTCTATTTGCTGTGGGGAAAATTTGAGAAATTTTTAATTATGACAAAAGGTGCTTTTTCGGGCACTCTTCCGGGAAATATGACGGTGTAAAATATATAAAATTGAGGGGTGATGACATTAAAGCAAGGTTTAAAATATTGATAGACAATATTTATATAGGGAAATGGGAAAAAAATAAAAAAAATCCCGATTCGAAACCTCGAGGCGCTGATTTTGAGAAATGAAATGCAGATAGACGGAATGTCGGAAAATATGATGGGGCTTGGGTTTCGGGATATAGATAGTGTCTATTGACTCAAATGCAATATCGGGATCAAATTAAAGAGGATGTTTGTGCAATGCATGTCCTTTATCACTTGGTAAACAGACGTGATCTTTGAACTATGGAAACGATTGATGGACATAAGGCTCTGAAGACTTTAGAGGATATTACTAAAGCAGGAGAAACATTTACTATCTCATTCTTCAAGTGTTCGCGTTCAAAAAGAGAAGCATCAACAAAGTTGAGGACAATCTCTGGCTGTAGGACTAGGGCTCAGATGCCACACGAGAAATGGGATATTGATGGAGACAATTACTTTTTGTTTGAGTGTTTAGAGGGGCCTAAAGCCTGTTATAAATATCTAATTAGATACATAGGCCTCCCTTACGATAATTATAGATTAAAGAGAGTTAAATGGGTTAATAATGATGAAGAGTAGTAATAAGTATGCATTGAACAGCCTTGGCTATATAAAAGCCGGGCCAGATACATTCACTTATCAGATAGGTGAAACATTACAGGAGGCTCAAGAACTCTTCTCAGACTCTATACAGAGTACAGGAAGGAGTAATGCCCAACTGGTGAAAGTAGATAAGTATAAAGTCTATCCGGCAGGATATAACAACCTAGAGCCTAATGAGCAGAAAGAGATGATTGCTTCTAACAGACTGCTCCCTGAGCTTATAGAGAAGCAGATCCGTATGCTCTATGGGACCGGACCTGTTCTCTATATTACTAGAAGAAAGGGCAAGGATGTCTGGAAGGAGTTTGTGGAGCACCAAGAGATTGAAGAATGGTTAGATTCGTGGTTAGAGAACGGCCTTGCTGATGATTATAAGACATACTTCAACAAGGCGATCCGCTCATACTACTACGATGAAGGAGTGTTTACAAAGTGGAGAATGACTGTAGGGATGAGAGTGGGGATTAATAAAGTAGCCGGGTTAGAGCATGTGTCAAATCTGAGGGCGAGACTGGCCACTACTGCAGACACAATGAACAGAACAGACTACGAAGATAGTGAGTTTAACTATGTAATTATTGGCAACTGGATGCAGCCGGGCAAAGAGTATAAGGTTTATAATCGCTTTGATTATACTGCTCCATTCTCACACCCCACTGCAATAAGCTACTCTAAGAACCCTTCTCATGGCGAAGAGATTTATGCGTACAATGTCTTTTTCAGGGGTATCAGGGCCTGGGTAATTGGATCTAATCGTACTCCTGAATATATCAACAGCTTCCTAGAAAATGCCATCTCTGCAAGGCTCCATATCATCATCCCAAATGCGTGGGTGCAGTCAAAAGTTGAGATGCTTAAAGATATGTGTTCGACTAATTCAGAGAGGAAATCAGATAATCAAGAGTTACTTATTATTAAGTTCTCTGACTCAGATATTATGGAGGTAGGAACTGAGTATCATGAAGGATTAATAGCAGAATACACAACTAAAGAACTGCGAAAATTGGCTAACTATCTATCGGGTGCCGGCAAAAATCAGGGTAAATTGTATGCCTCATACAGCTTCACAAATAGTGAAGGCCAGGAGGAGCGTTGGAAAATTGAAGAAATTCCGAATAAATCCAAGGAGTATATTGAAGCTCATACAACCTACGATAAGCGTGCAGATGAGGTTATTACATCAGCCAAGGGTGTAGACTCCTCAATCTCGAATATTTCTAAGGATGGTGTTATTTCCAAGTCCGGAGCGGATGCGCATTATAATTACATGATCTACCTGAATGGGCTTACCATTCCGGAGGATGTTGTTTGCCGGGACATCAATTTTGCCATTAAATTGAACTTCCCTGAAGCTTATAAAACAGGTATAAGGCTCGGATTTTACCGTTCTGCGATTGAGAAACAGCAGAATGTATCAGAAGATAACAGACTCACAAATTCACAAGTTTAGACATGAATACAATAGACTTTTTTGATAGTATAGATGAATTCAGATCATTTGCACCAGGAGTAGACGGATCTCTACTACTTGAGTCCCTCTATCCCTCATTTTTGCCAACAAGAACCAAGATTCAGGAGGTAATAACGCTAGCGGTTTATGATGCTATTAAGGCTGATTCAGCGGCTGAAAATTCTGCTCATATGCCTGCTGTTTTGGCAATTAAATCTGCTGTATCAAACTATACAATGTATAAATACTTGATTTTTGATGCTGTGAGCAAAAACGGGAGCGAGCAAAAGCTTTATAAATATCAACTAGAAGAGATACGAGAGGAATATATCACACTGTTTTGGGCCTCTATGGATGAGTTGCTGAGATATCTGAATTCACACCCTGATTTGGGTAACTGGAAAGATTCAGACCAATATAAACAACTACAGGAGCTGCCAATAAAAAATGCTAAAGAGTTCAATGGCTACTTTGGTATTGACAATTCTCCATATTTCTTCTCCAAGATTCAGTTTTTAATCAAGAAGATTAATCAAGACCAAATTATTCCAAGAATAGGAGACATTTCATTGCTCACAAACAAAAAGTTAAAGGATAAGTGTAAAAGAGCTCTCTGTAGCCATGTTATGGCTGAAGCTGCAATGCTGTTTGACATCACAGAGTTGCCAAAATCTATCAGAAATGATGTTGCTCACGAATTCACCAAAGGAGGCACAGCTGTTCAGGTAAGAGAAAAGCTCAATGCTATAATTATGAAAGATGTTCTGGGCTACTATGCAGATATTGAGAGATCAAAAACACTCTCTTCCGGAGTAACCGAGAATGTAGTTAATAACAATCGTGAAAGCGATAAAATATATTTTATGTCATGATTACAAAACTTGAAAAAAGGCTCCTCGGAGCTTCAAATAATGTGATATTTCCAACATCTTGGGAAGAACTGGATCCTGTTCAGTTTATTACTGTAATATGCATCCTTCTCGAGTTTAAGGCAAAGAAATTTGATGTCAGAGAGTTGCAGTTAAGACTCTACACAGAGCTATCTAACATTAATACCAGGCAAATTCTCAGAAGAGACTACAACTGGTTTGAAAAAGAGATTTTCGCAAACCTGGACAGGATGAATTTCTGTTTTAAATATGTCTACGATGATCCTCGCTTCAAGAATCTGGATTTAAAGATGCAGAAGTTGCTTAAAAAAAATAATCCTGAGAAAATTACAGACGAGCCTGAAGCTGTAATTGCATCAAAATTCAAGAGAACAGTAGAGATTGATGCTGCAATCAGTAAACAGCTAATCCCTAATATTTTTGTTGGGTTTAAGAAGTATTCAGGATATCGGTTTGAAAATAAAGGTGATATAGTTGATACTTCAATAATAGCTGAGCAGTTTGTTGATACGCTAACGATTATGTCGTTAATGGCTGATCATGGGGCTGATAACTACATTGATCTGTTTATATCTACTCTTTACTGCCCGGGCGAGTATTCTTCAGCTCAAGCAAAAGCAAATATTGACAAGTTTAAAAAATTAAACCCGGTTATCAAGTATGGGATTGTATTCAATTTTGAATCAATTCTCTCCTGGCTAACGGGTGAGACAAAGTATAATATCCTTTTCAGTCGCAAACCGAAAAAGGTTAAATCAAAACAGAACCTTGGCTTCAATGCCATAATATACTCTATAACTGAGAAGGGCTATGGTAATATTAAAGAGGTGTCAAAACTTAACCTGATTGAGTTTTTGGAGCTTATGTATAAAAACTTGATGGACTCAATAAATCAACTTGCAGAGTCAAAAATGAGCAAGGAGGAAATATCTAAGAAGCTTAACCTCTCAATTGAGCATTTAAATCAGATATTATGATACTAGAAGATACATTCTTATTCTTTGCCAGATATCCGGAACATTCCGGAGTGATGAAGAACTTCAATAAGAAGTCTCAGGCAGAGAGGTATTTATCATTTAAAAGTGCAGCTCAAGCATTGAACATCAAGTCTACTTATCCAGAGATTACAGACTATGTATTTGGGGTATCTGACGAAGCTGTAAAAAAGAGAATATCTACAATACAGGGGCTTTATCTATTTGTTGACTATGGCAATATAAGAACTACTGAAAATTCTTATAAAGTGAAAAAAGATTCATTTGATCTTTCACTCACGATTGCTAAGCCATTCTCTTCCAATGCCGGATTTGATTCAATAGAAGAGCTAATTGAGATAGACAGGGCTCTAGAGTTGCTTGCACTTATTAAAACAAATATATCAGAGAACAGGGAGGATCCTTATGTTAAAAAACTGACTCTTCCCACTGAAATCATTCCCTTTGCTTCAAAAGAATTAAGCAATTCCTTTGGGTTCAGTATGGTATTTCAGTTAGAAGGGATTGAAATGATATAATAACATGGCTAAGAAAATTGGTTTCCAAAAATCAGATAATGAGAACTCTGATAAGAGTAAAGAAAAGAGGGACCCTGATGAGTTAAGCTACTCTCTTCTTGATGAATTCTGTGCTAAGTACGCACCTGCTGCAACAGTAGAGCAGTCAACAGACCAATTTACAACTGCAGAGATCACAAAGGCTATTATCTCATTCTCAGGAGATAGGTACTTAAAGAACGAACACATAAAGAATGCATTAATTGATAAAGGCTATAAATACTGTGTTGAGATTGAGAGCTATAAGCTTGTATTTAAATGGATGATAAAAGAGGTATTATGATTTCGGATGGAGCATTGAAAACACATTATGTTAGAGAGATCCTTGAGAGGGACGCTAAGTTCATAAATGAAACTCAGGGCAAGGTTATATCTGAAAACTTAAGGAGAGTATCAGGTCGCTTGCTAAGGTCCATTTACAGAAATGACTTTCAAATACAGGCTGATGATAACAGGATGATGCTTCAATTTAACTTCTTAAGATATCTACGTTTTCTTGACATAAAGAGCTCGATGGATAAGTTTAAAAGCAAAGATCTGCGCTCAAAACTAGCCTTATATAACCGAGTGATATATGGCCGGTTATACAATGAAACAAGGTCTGACATTAAATATGGCTTTACAGAGCAGATTAAAGATAGAATCAGAATGGAACTAGAAAAAGCTAAATGATATGGGCAAACTAAGAGATGATGAGATAAAGTTTATTCTTAACCTGGAAGCAAAAGGGCTACAGGCTGAGATAGGGAAGTCTGCAGCTGCACTCAAAAAGTTTGCACAAGAGAATAAAGCTCTTCAGGCAGAAATGGATCTGGCCAATAAGTTTTTAAAAGAGACTGAAAGGCAGATGAAAGCTCTTGAGAGACAAGGGAAAACTCATTCTTCAACCTACCAGGAGGTCAAGGCAACCTATCAAGCAACTAAGACTGAAATAGAGGATTATACCGAGCGGATATTTGAGAATAATTCTCAGATTGAAAAAAATAATGAAGTAATAGAGATATCTCTTAAGCAGCTGAAGCTTGAGGAGATGACTATGTCTCAACTAAAAAATAGAGCAAAGGACCTTCAGAAGCAATTAGATTCAACTTCACTGGCGACAGATCCTGAAGAGTATATCAAGCTACAAAAAGAATTGTCACAAGTTGACAAAAGAATGGGGACTCTCAAGAACACCGGTAAGGGGATGATGTCTCAATTAAGTTCAATTCCAGGTCCTGCCGGCCAGGTTGTTCAAAGCCTTATGGGAATGGGAAAAGCAATGATGGCACTTGTCGCTAATCCAGTAGGAGCTGTAATCACTGCTATCGTGTTAGTGTTCATGGCGTTCAAGAAAGCAATTAATTCATCAGAAGAGGCAACACATAAATTGAATCAAATCCTTGCTCCTCTAACCAAGTTTATGCAATTTCTTCTTAAAATTTTGCAGGATCTTGTTATAGGATTTCTGAATTTTGCTTCAGCTGCCCTTACTGGAGTGTCAAAACTACTCGAGAAACTGCCATTCATTGGTGGTAAAATGAAAGAGATTAATGATAAAGCCAATGAAGCGATTCAGCTAGAAAAAGAAAAACAAACTCTTCAGAAACAAGAGAGGGAGTGGATAGTTGGCAGGGCTAAGCTGGAAAACGAAGTAGCAGTAAATAGAGACAAGGCGTATCAAAAAGATAAATACTCCGTACAGGAGCGACTCGGATTTTTGGATGCTGCACTAAATGCAGAGAAAAAAATATCTGAAGAGTCAGTTCGTCAGGCACGAGTAAAATTGGAAATTGCTAAGACAGAAGCTGCTAGAGCAGGTAATACATCTGAAGTTGAAAAGAATTTAAAGGAGCTTGAAGCTGCTGTAATACAGTCGGAAACCGAAATGTATGAAAAAACAAGAGGAATACAGGAAAAGAAAAATGCATTTATAGCAGAGGAAAGGCGTAATGCCCAGGAAGCAGCAAAAGAGGCAATTCAGAGGCAGAAAGATGCACTGGATACACAATTGAACAATCTGGAAGCAAACTACAATAAGAAGGTGTCTGTCATCAAAAAGAATGGTATTCTGACAGGACAAACAGATAACGAAATTAACCTGATGACAGCACAGCAGGATAAGAAATTCTTCCAGGACAGAATACAGTCACTTAAGGAATATCTGAAAAAAGTCAAAGATGAAAAGCTAAGAAGCGAAATATTAAAGAAGATCTCAGACGATGAACTAGCTATTGTGGAATCACAAAAAAATTCAGACAATATTAAGCTGGGGATAATAAAAGATGGCTTAGACAAAAACCTGAAGCTCCTGGACAATGCATACAGTGTTCAGAAGTTGACATTTGATAATGCATTAGCCGATCAAAAAATATCTCAAGAGCAATATGATACACTAATGCTTCAGTTAGATGAACATACTGCAGATAGCAGGGTGTTGATTGTTCAGGGTTATAAAGATGATGTTGTTGCGCTGGAACTTGAGACAGGCGCTTTAAAAGAGCAGGCTGTTATCGATGCAAATACACTAGTTATCCAGGCAGAAACTGAGGCAGCAGATAAGAGGAAAGCCATATATGAGACTATAACTAATTCAACGCTTGACTTCAAGCAACAATTTGGATTACTGACCTACGATGAAGAGATAAAGCTGCAGACAAAAATTCTTGAAGATGTCTACAAGGCTAAGAAGGAATTTCTTGAAAAAGAGGGTGCGGATACGAGTGCTCTCACTGCTGCCTACGAGCAGGCAAAGACAAACATTACTTTAAATTCTGAACAGGATAGATTTAATTTAAGAAAGTCATTAAACATTTCAAATTGGGCAGAAGAGTTTGAAATGCAAAAGCTGCAACTAGACCAGTTGCATAAAGCCGGTATGCTCTCTGAAGAGGAGTATCAGGCAGCACTCAAAAATATGAAGATGGAGCAGGCTAAAGCTTACTTTGATTACTATTTAGGCCTAGGTAAAAATGCAGTAAGTGCTTTTATGGACGCTGAAATATCCACTATGGAGGCAACATATGATGAGAAGATTGCTGCAGCAGGAGATAATAACGAAGAGGTTGAGAGACTTGAAAAAGAAAAGGCTCAAAAGAAGCTTGATATTGAAAAGAAATATGCCGATGTCAATTTCGCAATTAAGGTTGCAGAGATTATTGCAAATACTGCAGTTGCTATAATGCAAGGATTTGCTAAACTTGGGCCAATTGGAGGTGCAATAGCAGCGGTTCTGATGGGTGCGACCGGTGTTGCCCAAGTTGTTTCGGCTAATGCTGAGCGAAGAAAAGTAAAAGCAATGACCCTTGATAGTGCAGGATCTTCTTCTCCTCCTCAACAAAGAGTAGTTACCGGTAAAGAAGATGGAGGATATATTAATGTTACAAGAGAACAAGACAAGAAGCGTTTCTGGGCAAGAAAGTCATCAAAAAAGAATGGGTATTTCAACGAGCCAAGTCTTTTGGTTGGTGAGGGAGGAACTGAGTTTGTTGCAAATGCAGCAGCTGTATCAAACAAAAGCATCAAGCCATTTTTGGACTTGATAAATAATGCCCAGGAGGGAGGATATGTAGAGCAGCTTAATATGGATGCTATACTTAGTGCTGTTAAACCATCCGGAAAGGGGTATGAATCTGGAGGATACGTACAGCCACAACAGACTGCTCCGGTAATTCCCAATTTTGGGAATCAAATTGATCATGATTTACTTACTGAATTCATTGCTCTTCTTCAATATTTAAAAAGAAATGGAGTAAAAGCAAAGGTGGTGCTCTCAGATCTGCAGGAGCAAACAGAACTTCAAGAATCAAGTAATAACCTAGCATCAAAGTCATGAGGATAATAACCAATAAAGGACAGTATGATCTTCCGGCAAATTTTGTCCTAGAGCTGGAGAGAAAGAATCCATTCTTTTCAAAGATTGGAGAGAAGAGTATTCCGGTGACACTTCCATTGACTCCCAATAACATTAGAATCATAGGCTATAATAAAATTGATGCACGGAAAAAACCGATAACATCATTGGATGTGCTCATTGAGGATGGAGTGACCAGACTGTTCGCTAAGCAAGTAATTCATAAAACATCAAAAGAGGGGATATCTACAACTTTCTATCCTAATATCGGCGCATTCTGGACCACGATAAAAGATAAGAAGCTCAAAGATGTAATGGCCAATTATTCATATGCAAGTCAAACATTGATGGCCGACTTTCAAAACTCAATGAAAGTTACCTCAGACTTTGATTTTATTGTTTTCCCTGTAGCATGCAACAATGGGAGTGATAGCTTATTCATCCTTAATCAGACAGAGAATGTTGATTCTGAAGGGACTCCATACTTAATTGGCAGAAGATCCAGAACAATTCAAGAAGGAGATAAGAGCACAATTGTTCCAATAGGATATGGGATTACCCCATTCCTACGTTTGCATTCAGTTCTTACAAAGGCAATCGCACACTTTGGATATACACTAGAGAATAACTTTTTGGCAAATGAACAGTTCAAGAACCTGTGCTTGCTTAATAATTGTGCTGATACAGTAGTTATTAACAGAGTAGAATACTCTCAAATAGTTCCAAACATCACAATTCAGGACCTCCTTGATGTAGTGAGATTGAAATTTTGCTGTGAATTCATCCCGAATGAAACAACTAAGACAGTAAGGATCTCATTTTTTAAAGACCAGTTATCTTTTATCCCAAATATTGACCTTAGCCAGGCGAAGGTTGCTGACTTTGAGTATGATCTTCCCTCTTTTTCACAGGTCGTACTTGGACAGGATACTTCAATTGAAAATGCTGCTCCGGAAACAGAGACGATTGAGAAATTTATTCAAAAGTACAAGTATGTAGGTGCAGTCAATGAGGCTGAATTTGATGATTCTGCTGTTGTAAGCCGGTATAATGCGGTCTTAAGACTTGCTGAAGGTAGGTTTTATTCCGTAGAGTTTGACGGCATAAACACTAGAAAAGAACCTGTTGGCTCTGCATTTTTTGGATATAACAAAGGAAGCGATTTAGCACCTCAGGAGATCCAGTTGAAGGATACAGCTGTGCCAATAGTGCAAGTTGGAGATCTTGCCATATTGATGCCTTTTGTAGGAAATATTCTGCATCAAAATACAGCGATAAAAGAGAAGTCAGGAGAGACAAAAGAAGAGAAGAAAGACTCTTCAAAATTCGCAATGCTTTGTTTTGCTAAGTACAATTTAACAGGGTTTCTTCAGGCTTGTTATGGTTCTCCTTTTAACTACGATAAACAAGGACTGAGAGATGGCGATTTTAGTTTGCAGACATGGGGGCCTGATGGCATTTTCAATAAGTTCTATAAAGAGATGGACTCCTTTTATAGACACTCAAATATGATTCTTCATTCCGATATGCTTTTAACTGAATCGCAGAAAAATGGAGTGTCAGAAATTGAGCCGGTACTAATCAATAACCAAGTGTTATTGCCGGATACTATTGCCTATACAGTAGGCAGAAGAATTCAGAAAAAATGCATCTTCAGAACAATTAAACTTTATGAGCCATACGATACAGAAGAAGAGCAAGCTATACCCGAAATTTCTACTGACCATACTTCAGCTCTCTACTTCTGGGAGTATCGGGACAACAGCAATTTAATTGTTCCGCCTACTCAGGGGCTAGATGATTATAACTTCAGATTGGCTGGAGAGATTGTTCGACCGGCAACAGCACCATCCGCTCAGCAGTATCTTGACAGTCAACAAGGAGTTATCTTTTTTGAAAATTCTGTAGATATAGTTATTGAGCACTTTGTAATGTCCAATCTAGTTGAACAGATCCCGTCATCCATCACCTATTGGTATGTAGTTATAGCAAAATAGTGTCCTTTGACTTTGACCGGTAATAATAGAATTTTGAAGTGAATATGGCAACAATCCTACAATCACCAGATCAATACAGCTTTGTCGGTAATATTAAAAATATTATCGTGTCAACGAATTCGCAAATCGTATTTCAGCTAAAATACGGTTCAGAGATACTTATTGATTCCTCATATATTCCGGATCTAAACGATAAGGTAGAAATAGATATTGAGAAAATAGTCAAGGATGCATTGTCATCTGATATACCTGAGTCTGGAGAAATCACTACAAGGAGTTTTCAAGAGTTTAGTTTTAAGATAGGCTCTGGACTTGAACAGGTATTCTATGCATTTGAGGGAGGAGTTGATACAACGATATCCCCGTCTTGGTTTGCAGAAAATTTTCTTACTTGGCAGCCTCAGACATCATATGTCACCTGGAATCAACCTCAATTTTTAAGCTATATAGCCCTTGCAGCTTGCAGTCTAAAAGTAAAAGGATACTTTGCGGATGGAACAAATCAAACAATATTATTTGGAGCGCTAGCAGCAAACAAAGTCAATACAGCAAACCTTCAATATTCCTCCCTTCCGGCAAAATTTTCTGATAAGCAACCTGCTTATATAGATGTGTGGACCGAAAATGCATCTGGTCAGAGGTTATCATATATCCAAAGGTTTGTATTAAAAAATACTACTGCAGATGATAATTGTTTTTTGTTTAAGAACTCTCTTGGAGCCTGGGATTCAGTTGTTTTCACTGGGGCTATAAAGAATGAGGCATCATCAGATGTGAAGACATTCACACAGGATGATACAACACATGAATACCAAGTAGATCTTGCTGAGAAATATTATAAAAATACTGGATATCTCCTATCTGATAAGCATCGTATATGGATATCAGAATTTTTCAAAACTAATGAAAGATACTTCCTCTCCCACAGAGGATATTTTGAAAAGCTTACAGTGTTGTCTTCAACTATTAATTCGCAGAAAAGCAATCCGAGCTCGTATAACTTTACCTTCAGTTTATCTCGGTCAACAAAATATCTCAATCTTCCGAGGGTCGAGGCCCCTGAAGCACCACTTGAAATTGTAGATCCTGCCGGTGAACTTTTTTTTTTAGCCCCCCGTCTCTCTGAGTTTACTTCAGCTGAATTCGTAGATGAGTTTATTCTGCCTGTGCAGTCTCCTTATGAACAGTCGTGGAAAAAGATGAGTCTTGGAGCGTTGAAGCAGGGAATCCTTAATTCAATCTCAGAAATAACCTCTCCGCTTGCACACACTCATACATGGGAGAGTATAACCGGTAAGCCTCTTGCTTTCACTCCGTCCGCTCACAATCACGACATTTCTGAAGTAGTCAGCTTATCTAATGCCCTTTCCTCAAAAGAACCCGGTCTTGGCAATCCTCAAACAGATGGACAAATCCTCGCTTCAACAGTTGCCGGTGTTCGGTCATGGGTGAGCAGGTATGTACTTCCTGTTGCGACTGCTGCTGTATTGGGAGGGGTGATGGTAGGAACTGGACTCAATGCAAATGCACAAGGGGTTCTCTCTCATTCGGACTTCTCTATTGAGACAGGAATTGGAGGTGCACTAGGGCATATTAAAGCATCTGAACGAACAGCATGGAATAGTCACAAGGATGATAGTGACAAACACCTGTCAGTTGAAGAGAGGGCTTATTTCAACAAGTTGAAGACCTATCTAAAATTTGCAGTAGATAATTCTTCAATGTATTCCACCCTGAATTTTTACTCAGAGAGTGGGGTAAGTGCCTTCGGCATCGGTACTGGAGGCAGTTCAGGAGGGGTCGGTGTAAACGTGATTAACGACTTAGTCCATTCAGCATACAATTCCAGCGAGGTTCTGTCAGCTTATCAGGGCTATGTGTTGAAGGGGCTAATAGACACTAAATCGTCATTAGGTCATACGCATTCCTGGAGCGAGATTACTAATAAACCAGCGACTTTTACTCCATCTACACACTCTCACACTAAGTCTCAAATTACTGACTTTGCTCACACTCATCTTTGGGCAGATATAACTGATAAACCGACATCTTTCACACCTTCTGCTCATAGTCATAATGACTTATATTATACCGAGACTGAGATTGCCAACTTCTTCAGTGGGACAGTAGCTATTGCGGGTTACAATAAGTCAAACTGGGACACTGCTCATGGGTGGGGCAATCACGCATCAGCAGGTTATGCCTCTGCATCGGCCCTTAATAATCACATCAATAACACTTCTCTTCACCTGTCAGTAGCAGAAAGAGAGTATTTAACTAAGTTGATAAGCTATCTCAAGATTTCTGCCGATAATTCTTCAATGTATTCCACCCTGAATTTTTACTCAGAGAGTGGGGTAAGTGCCTTCGGCATCGGTTCAGGTAGTTCGTCAGGAGGTGGAGCCGACCTGTATAACGGTCTTGACAAGAACGTTCCCGGAATGGCCCTTGATGCTTATCAGGGATATGTACTTATGGGATTAGTTGACAGCAAGGAGCCTGCATTTGTCAAAAACACAGCATTCAATAAGTCCTTCGGCGCTTCTGCAGGTATGGTTGCAGAGGGGAATCATACCCACACCTTTGCATCGCTGACAAGTAAGCCAACGACAGTAGACGGTTATTATATATCAGATGCAATATATTTCAATCAGAATATAGATATAACTACAAATAATAATTATCGGCATTATGGGTATGGATATAGTGGAAATGGTTGGGTAGCTACTGGGGCTGCATTGACATTCGGCGCTAATGGCTCTTATTATGCACTGATACAAGCAACGCAAGATAACATATGGTATAATTATACATACAACGGAGCTAAAGGAGCTTGGAGAAGTTTGTGGCATTCAGGGAACTTCAATCCGTCAAGTTACTTACCATTGACAGGAGGCACTATAAGTGGCGGTCTTACTCTCACAGGGGGCTTAACTAGTAATGGCACAGGCGCACCATATTGGGTAGCTAGGCAATTAGGTATTAGTAGATTCTTGATATCTACATACACAGGTATAATTGGTGGCGTAGATAATGATGCAAATGTGGGTATCTATAACTACGGAGCGGGAAATATAGGGTTTTGGACGAATGGGAGCAAAAGAATGGAGTTACTCTCAACAGGTATATTAATGCTTGGAGCTAACTCGGTCTACCACTCTGGCAACTTACTCAACATCGGCACGTCGGCTTCTACTGCAAGAACTGCATTAGGATTAGGAAGTATGTCAACTGAATATGTCAGCTCTTTCTATACAAAGGCTAATATCAATACTTTTTTCTTTTCGGATACAAGGACCATAACTCCCCAAACTTGGGGAGTAGCAACTCTTCAATTTGGATTTACTTCTATGGATTTGAACAATGGATCCCCATATGCGGACTTCATGAGATTTGGAGGCTATGAGGATAGTTCAGGCGGAAGAAAAAATATCATTTTATTTAAAAAGTCTGAATTTGGTATAAGGCAATATCAGGGTGATTTTGCATCCGCTACCTATAATCACGGGTATGTGGACTATTGGCATACAGGCAATCTCACCAACACCCTTTCAAATGGCTATCTGCCTTATTGGAATAATGGCAGTTTGGCAAACACACCTATAATCTATTCATCAAATTTATATCTAGGAGCAAGGACACTTATAACAGACTGGACAAACTCAATTCAGTTGGGACAATGGGACGAGGTAAACAATAGAATTGAAAGTCTTGGCCGACCGCTTTATATTACTTCTTATACAGAAGGTGTTAAGATGGGTTATGCGGGGAATATTGATCTTACTATTAATTCAAGTAGAAATATTGGCATAGGCTATACAAACAGATATGAGAAATTTGCTGTCAACGGCAGTGGATATTTTAATAGTCACCTATCTATAGGAGGTTCACACGATGTTTATTCTCAGGTATTTATTAATAGTACTTTTGGAACGACTAATAACGCAGCATTAAGATTAATCTATCAGGGCAGCCTGTCGGGACTAGGGGAAGTAGCGATGCTGGCCCATAGAAATAGTCAATGGTCCTTAATATATGGCGATACTGTAGGTTCATCTCTTAACTGGGGATTATATATACAAGGTAATAAACCAAATTATTTAGGTGGAGCATTAGCTATTTCAGGCGCATTTTCAGGCGCAACTACTGTTGTCACCTCCTCTTACATAGAGTCCTCTTCTTACCTCAAAGGAACCTCAGTAAAAATCGGAGCAAATTGGGAAGCTATACCGAATGGAAGTGATTTGGAACTTAAATACGGAGGTGTGCTGAAAGCTAAACTTGACCCTTCTGGCAACATCACAGCAGTAGGTGGAATAACTTGTTTCGCAATTTAATAATAAAAGGTATGGCATTAGGACAAACAAATATAAGTATAGCAACAGTTTGGGAGGAGCTAGGGGTTTACTCTACTCATTCGCTAGGTGTGCTCATTGCTAAGGCAAAGGTAGGTGGAGTTGGTTGGACATATATAGATGAATATGGCCACACTATCACCATTCCACAAATGGCTTTCTTCATTTATGAAACAAGGGGTGCTAATGGGAATCGGTACGATGGAGTGCTGATTCCCGGAGCTGAACCGCATTGGAATATGTGGAGCAGATATATACCTGCGGAGTGGGTAATAATAAGTGGAGCATTAATACTGCGGCTAAAGAGGAATGCTTTAAATCTTAACGGTGGCTATGATTACAGATTGCACGATTTCAGGCTTTATAATCACCTAGCTAGTCGGCCAACCTTATTCTCAGAAAACTCTTACATTAACCTAAATGGCAATATGACCGTGAGCTGGAGTATGTTTATGTATGAGATGGCTCTGCCTTCGCAAATAACACATATACTAGCTAAGGTCGTGCTTGGGGGATCTATAACTCAAACGAGACTGATACCACTGTCAGAAATAACCCATTACACCGGTATGCCTCCAGAAATTCCAGTTCAGTATTCTGTGAATTTTTCAAATGTTGTAAGTTCATCAGGCTCTATCCAGTTATTCGGCTCTAACCAGTATGGGCAGGAATTATGCACATTAACTAACATATATGAGACCAAGGGCTTCTCAATACAAACTATTCCTACTGTTGCGAGCTTGCAAAGAATAGTTACAGCTCCTCGTGATCAGAATGTGGCTCTCAATGCTTCAATAACTATTCCTGCCGGCAGTTCTGCAACTATTGACGTAGCAGTCGGAGTTAGCTCAATCGGAGGCTATACAATAACAATAGAGGGTGTTTCTCCGAATTATCCCGACTGCTCATTTGACATCTACCTAGTCCATTCCGGGCAGGCAGACAAAAAAATAACGGGTACTCCTCACCTTATGATGCTCAGCTCATCCGGGCGAACATCTACTTATTATGTGTCCTCAGTCGCTCTCAATGCGCCTACAGCTGCAGGAGACACCCTGTCCTTTGACATAAGAAATTTATCATATTAATTTGTTAACATTAAATCAATTACAGTTATGACAACAATTATTTCAACACGCAACCTCTTACAAGTAGAGGGCACATTTTCAAACATTAAAATTAAAGCTGAGATACACACTGAGGGTTCGGACATTAAACGAATCGCATCTGGTCAGTTTTACAAAGGCGAGCTTCAGGTAGGCTCATTTCAAGCTGAGGAGTCAGGTTATGTTGTAATCAACATACACCAAAATGGTCTTGCGAACACAGCTGAAGTGTGTACTGCATTGCCTCTCTTTATCGCTGATGTTCAATCTAAACTTAGTGAATAGTATGGAAAAGAAAAATTTGTTAAATCTTAATCAGGCTGTAGCATTATTCAACTATACCGAAGCGGAGGTTGATACTGTGATTAAGATGATGAAAAACAAGACGGAGCTTAATAACGGTGCTGAAAACGTTCAAAAGCAGCTTCAGGAAGTGTCAAAAACTCTTAAACCGGGCGAGCTGGAGAACCTTGAAGAGCAGTTAAAGGTTGCTCTTGAAAAAGACGACAAGGATAAGGTCAAGAATCTACAGCTTAGAATCGGTTTGCTCTCTGCAGAGTGGAACAAGAAGTATGCTGAAGCAGAGGAGAAGATACTGCGCGAGTCAATCAACGTTAAGCTGGATAAAATCACACGTGAAGAGTTGGTGGTTCTTATTAAGCCGAAAAAAGAAGTTGTAACAATGAAAGAATCGGAAAGACAAGTTGTAGTCACTAACCACTTCTCTTCTGATATGCTTGCCTTTATATCACATATTTTAAAAAATTAATACCCTAACCCACGCCAAGGCGGTAAAAATCTAAAGTAATGGAGACTATCCTTGCAATCATCTCAAGCCTCTTCGCAGGCACAACTATCTTTCAATTCATCTTCTTCCGGTCTCAGCGCAAGAAAGCATCTGCTGAAGCCTCACAGGAGGGGGCGAAGGCTGATGGTCTTAATCTTGAGAATCTGCGTAATTACATTGACTTGCAGAGCAAACAACTATTAGAGACAGAAAAGCGAAATGGAGAATTAAGCAAAGAGAACGACACCCTGCGACAGAAACTCAGAGAGTACGATTATAAGCTTGAGCAGTTTGAGCGCAAGATCAAAGGAATGGAGCGAATTATCAGCACAGAAATAGCGAGGAGGAGCTATGCGGAGCATCATATATGCCTGAATCTTGATTGCAAGGATAGAAAACCGGGGCTTGGGGAGTTTAAAATGGAGGATGCGAAATGACACTGAATTATTCACAGCTCAAATTAATATATCCTTTTGCAAGTACTCAGAAAATCACTCTTTACTTGCCTTTTTTGAACAAATTCGCCCTGACTTATGAAGTGACGACAGCACTCAGAATTTCTGCGTTTTTAGCCCAAATAGGACATGAATCCGGGCAACTTCAGTATTGCGAGGAAATTGCAGATGGATCTGCTTATGAAGGCCGCCAGGATCTTGGAAATTTATTCAAAGGTGATGGCAGAAGGTTTAAGGGTAGAGGCCTTATACAGATTACAGGTCGTGCAAATTATACCGATATATCAGATGATCTTAAAATTGACTTTGTAAGACATCCAGAAAAGTTATGCGAACCGGAATTCGCTGTTAAAAGTGCATTCTGGTTTTGGAATAGAAGGAAGTTAAACTTAATAGCGGATCAGAAAGACTTCAAAAGGATAACCAAGTTGGTAAACGGAGGATATAACGGTTATAATGAACGATTTGAATTATACGAAAAGGCCCTAAATGTTTTAAAATAAACAGCTATGAAAAAACTAATCATTGTAATGCTAATCCTTTTAACAGGATGTGGCTCAGCAAAAAAACTTGTTAAAACCGATTCCAGGACAGAAATTGCAACTACAATAAAGAAGGTTGATACAACAAGAACCGAGGCAGCCTGGCATAGCGTTGTTGACCATATTATTTCTCAGATAGATCTCTCAACTATTAAAATAGTGACTTACTACCCTGTTGACAGTACCGGGAAGCAGGCTGTTAAAGAGGATGTAACTATTCAGAAAAACGTTGTAACTAACTCAGCTCAGATCTCAACTGATAAAGCTGTTATTAGAGAACAAAAATCAATAAAAGAGGATACTTCGCAGACAATTCAAAATAGAGAAATTGAAACTATTCAAGAGAAAAAAACAGGATTGCCTGTAAAATACTACTTGATAAGATTCATCCTACTTGCAGGAATTGTATATCTTGCATATAGGTTTATCCGGCGTCAATTCTTTTAACGTAAGAAGTGCGATTTAAGGCTTTTGAGCAGGTTTAGTAATAAGCCTGCTTTTTTAGTTTTTAAATATTTGCATTTTTCTTTGCAAATAATTTGCAAATTAAATTCTTTGCATTATCTTTGCAACAACAAAAACAACGAAGAGATGAAAACATTAAAAGAGCAATTATCAGAAGTAAACAATTTTACTGTGTATGAAAGAGAGTCTAATCAATTATGTGAAATTATTGAGAGGAAAATGGCTACAAATGGCTGTGGTGCTGAATTCATTCTAGTTAATTTTATGTCTACAAACAATCACCCTGCTGATCTGAGAGGTTTATATGTTGCAGTTAGAGAAGAGGCTGAGATTGTAGAAATAGATAAGTACTATGTAAAGCATATTTTTAACAAATAGTAAAATACGCTTGATATAATCAAATGCTTTTAAATTTAAACAACTAAAAAATAAAAATTATGAGAACAATTACAAGTAACGCAGGACAGGTGTTGAATGAAAATTACCGCAGACACATATCAAATTGGGACGAACAAAACCCTGATAACGAACCTTACTCTATTGCAGAGTGGTGCGATTTGGAATCGCAATCCGATCCTAATTTTTTCAGGTGGCTCTTTAACGATGATGATATATCTGATTTTGGAAGTAATCTAACTGACGAAGAAAAAAAGATAGCAGTAAATTATTATAATTCGTTATAACTATTGTAATTACCAATAATTAATAAAGCATTATGAAAACTAAGAATATCAGAATTACAGAGAGTCAAGAACAGTTCTTGCTTTCTAACTACAAAAACATCTCGCAAGGTATATCAGCCTGTATTGATAAGGCTAGATTTCCGGAATCAAACACTGAGGATGTTTTGAAGATAATTCGTGCATACACAAAGAGAGAACTGAAAGGCAAGTTTTCTCAACAAGAGTGGACTTTTTTTGCAGACAGCCTCAACGGGACCTTGACAGACGGAATGTTCAGATGTAACGCTGAGGCCCTTGCGTATCATTGTCAAGATGCAGAGGATTTGGACGGCACAGCGACAAAATGGGATGTTAATATAGATAAGTTGATTGAAAAGGTTCGCACGCTTACCGCCGCTCAGGTTGAGACTCTGTACTGGTTTGTTGAAGAATTTTGGAATACAGAGCAAGAAGTCAGAAACCTAGAAAAATGGGCGACTGAGTTGGTATGATAACCCCTACTATGACGGAAAAGGAGTTGATTGTTGAGGTAACGGCTGATTATCTCAACGCTTTCCGTTACTCTGATCATATAGACAAAAAATTCAGACGAATAGTCATCAAATCAACGAAATTTCCGGTAAGGGCTTGTTATGAGTATATTTCGCCTCGCAAAAATAGATGGTTAATTTTCTGTGAATCAAGGTCAAAAAAAGAGGTATTGGATAATAGCCGGGTATCTCTAGTAACGACCTATAATACAGATTTTGGCGTTCACGCAATTATGGGAACGTTCACAAACGGTAAGATGCATTATATTATATATCCACCTCATTTTTTCTCAAGATACAGGTCAAGAACCGGCTCTGAATTGTCGGGGCTCCCACTGATGAAAAAATTTTTCAAGGAGAATTATAGTTATGTGTATGAAGTCAAGGACGTGCAACTTGAAAAAGAAAAGTATATAAGAGAAGTGTACGGAAGTACTAAGGAGGGTGTGGCTCTAGGTCTGTTCTCAGTTGAGGGAAACATTCTATTCAAGACATTCGTTACTTATGAGATGCTGAAAGGGGAGCAGATTGAAAAATTCACTCAAAATGAAAAGCTAAGGAGGGAGATTCACGAAAGTTGAAAAGTAATCTCAATTATGCTATATTTGTCTGTGCAATAACAATTCGTTCAGCACAATGTTTTTGGTTGAGGGCTGCGTCAAGTGGCCCTTTTTCTTACAAAAAAGTTTGAATTCTATTCTATTTTTATCCTAAATGTTTGCCAATAGTTTTACGTTAAAATTAATTATAGCCATAAAGCGCACGTAATAAGATAGATAAAAAATATCATATTCAGCCTTCTAAGCTGTGGGTCTTGGGTTCGAATCCCAACCGAATCACAAACATTAAGCGCAAAAGCCTTGTAATACATGGTATTACGAGGCTTTTTCTATTTAACGGGGAACGATAGGGGGAATGATTGACGGGTTATTGAAAATATTTATCCAAAATTATTCCTTAACCAGGTTGCTCAATGTGCCCATTAATTCAGATAAAGCCTTTACAGATAATTTCATGTTTTTGGCAATTTCGTCAGCGCTTGTGCTATGACCACCTCCAAGTCCTAGCCCCGTTTTTCCATTAATTTCAAGAATTGTTGACCTAAAATCTGGTGTTGTGGGAGAAAAGCGGTGTGCGAATTTGTTCCTATATCTGCTTGCAACAAAAATTTTCTGTTGAAAATCTTTTAAAACTTCTACAACTTTGCCATCATCAATTAAACTAAAAAGCCTTCGGCCGAAGCTAACATGATCCTCCGGAATATTTAAATCAAAATAGGTATTTAAAAGCTGGGCCAGCTGATCTTGAGAAGAAATAAGAAAATAATAAAAAGTTTCAGCGTAATAATCGAATTTCCATCTATTTGCAAATTGACTTTCGCTCTGAGTTCGCTCGGAAGGGTCTGAAACTCCCCGATTGTAATTTGTAATAGCAATAACGAAAGATTCATGAACGAGACGATGCCTATTAGAAAGAAATTGACTCCAAAAATATAGGTTGCGAATTTTGTTGGCCTCTTGTAATGTGATGCTTTTAGATAATATTCCGGGAAGTACTTCACATTGAGTAAACTTTAAGCTCGGTATTTCTGGGTAATCTTTATAAATAGCTGCTCTCTCCTCCCTACTTGGGTAGGTATAAGCATCAGAATTAATTACTATAGTAGTACTTTTTGCCATAACTAAGCCTTATTAGTGAACATTCCGCCCCTTCCGGTAAGCAGCCACTCTGCCGAAATTCCATAGTCATCAACCAAGTAAGTAAGCCACGCCACCTGAAATATATCTCGGCTGTGATCTTTCTCAAGCGTATTAAGGTTCCAACGATTGATTTTATACTTTTCAGTAAAGGTTTGCTTTCCCCGAATTACTTTGCCCACCTTCAGCATCTGCAGGGCTTCGAAGAATCTCCCAACTATTATTTGGCTTTCCGGATTTTGCATGATTTATTGTTTTGGCTGGTTTTTCTGCATAAGAAATTCATATTCTTCGGCAGTAATCTTTTTGTCGTTTAGCAGCTTTTTATATCTGGAGCTGTTCCTCTTCAGCCTTGCTGCCTCAAGTTCCTCCTCAGACTTTTTTGTAGAGCCTGCTTTTCTCTCTGCAGCTGCGCGAAGTTTATATTTCTCATAGGCAATCTTAAATACGAGCTCCACATCTTCCATCAGGCCCTTGCACTGATAAAAATCGGTAATTTCAACATTTTGGATCTCCCTTGGAAAAGAGTAGTTGCAAAATCTGCTCTCAGCTACTGTCCTTGTTTTTGAAATATCGTAATTACAAATAGGGAAAGATCCAGAGCCATATTTCTCGGTTAGCACTTCTGAAATAATTTGCTCAAAGTTATCCCGGTTGTCCTTCATCGCTTTTCGTGAAAGGTAAAAGGATTTCCACATAATATCAGCCAGGTTCTGCGGCGTCAAGTCAAACTTTAAATTGTATGCAAGCAGGAATTGAGCGTTTGAGAAGCCCGATATTTCCGTTCTTTTGTTCAGGTCGAGAAGTAAGTCCAGCCTATCCTTTAATATGCATGAATGAATTAGAGCGCTTTCTGAATAGCCTAAAAAAGACTTATTCTTATGGACATTCCTTAATCTAATTATCTGCTCAAAAGCTTTATCAAAATTGCCTATTAAAAGCTGTCTCTCGAGCCCATAGTAGTATAGAAATACATATCCAATATTTATTGGAGCGTCCACGTTTCTGAGCCAGTTAAGATATAAAAACCTTTGCCCCGGGGTTAAATCAATATAGCTTGGCCAATATGGAGGAGAAGGAATGTTAAAATCTTCGGAAATTGGAAGGTGAATATATATGGTACTGGGGTCGTTAAAGTTCTTGTCCTCCTCGGTACTCTCCAAGCGGCCGTTCCTAATGGTAAAAGATACGAATAAGCCTCTGGGCGATCTTGGAATATTCTCGTCATAAGAAATATATAGCAGGTCTCTATTCTCAATTTCCTTAATTGTAGAAACCTCTCCACTCGGCTTCGCGCCAAAAATATTGTTTAAATGGCCCATTACTTATTTCGCAGTTTTAAGCTTTGATATAATCTCGTTTAACTTACCAAGTCTCCCGAGGTACTCCTTATCAAGCGGGAAAACCTCTAGCGCTCTCCGGATGACTCTTAACTCCTTGTCGTATTCCTTGGCCTTCCTGTAAATGACCATAAGCCTCTTGAATGAGTGGTGGGCCGGATACCCGGCTGCGATATTCTTCTCATATTCGATAACGGCAAGGTCCGACTTCCCGTCTTTCTCGAGGGCAATACCTTTGTTGTTAAGGGCGCAGCAGTCGTATAGTGCCATCTCTTTTTCAAGTTGCTCTATTCTCAGGCGCTCCATTTCCTTCAGCTTCTCCTCCGGGATATCAATATACTCCCTTCCTTTTAGTGAGGCGAGTTCCATTTCAGAAAAAAGGTCTGCGTCAATTATTGCTCCCTTTATATACTTCTCCAGGTATTCAATTTTAACTTTCATACTACTTCAACGACATACAAAATAAAATTCGGTAGATACCATATACCTCTGATGTTGGAATATCAAACGGAGCATATTTCTTCTGATCGGGATTAATTGAAATACATCTTAGGTGCCCTTCCTTTTCAGGTGCAATTAGTCTTTTTACCACTATCCCGTTGGAAGTATCCACAACATAATCTCTTCCCCATTCAACAAAAATTTCTGCGTCAATCTTTTTGACTAATGCTCGGGACCCGTTTGGATATTCCGGGGCCATACTTTCCCCGGTGATAGTAATCGCAAACTCTGCGTCTTTAATCGGGGAGACAATCCTTTCGCAGTCTCCCTCTTTAACGGAGGCGATAAAGTCGTTTAGCTTACCGGCCTGAGCGGAAATGGGTAACAGGTATATGTAGTCTTTAGAGTTATCGGCTATTGAGCAGTTAGATTTTAAGAATTCCCCCTCGCCGGTTAAAATAAAGTTGAGGTTGAGCTCCGGAAAAGCTGCCACAATTTTATTTGCCATATCTCCGCTAATCGTTTTTGTTTTTCCATTCGCCACGTCGTAAAAGGCCTGGGGCCTATCATATCCACACTTCAGCGCCAGCTTAGCAAGAGAAATTGAATAGCTGTTGGCAATTTTCTGTAATATTTCTGCAGATGTCATTCAGATATATCTGTATTAATTGTAGGTTTCTTTAAAAGTTTTATCCCCAAAAGCACGAATTCTGGGTTTTGAAAGTGCACTTACGAATAAAATCGCAATCTGGCTAAAAATTATTGTCATTGATATTCAGAATGTTGCAAAGTATTTACAGGTAAATACAACAAAATCTGTATAAAATAATTGTAAATACAGAAATATCTGTATATTTGCATCGTGCTGTAAATACAACGCATAACAAATATAACAATTGCACACAAAGACACAAATCTGAATGCACAAAACATCAGAAAAATAACCTAAAAAGAGTATGGATTTAATAGGGTATTACAGAAAGCTAGAAGAAAAATCAACTCCAAAACAGGAATTCCGTGAAATGATTGCAGAAGCCTGTGGAGTTGCGCCAACAACTGTGAGCAGGTGGGTATACGGAGAGGTAATTCCGGAGAAATTGAAGAGAGAGAAAATATCCGAAGTTATCGGTATTCCGGTAGAAGAGCTATTTCCTAACCTTCAAAATGACGAGGCATGAATAAGATCGAACTACTGAACACCGAGTGCTACGGGACACCCACAGGCAAGGTTATGATTTCGTGTGAAAGCGGACTGAAGATATACGAAATGGAAGACCGCGATTTTACTGAGGCCATGCTCGAACTCATACAAAATTTCTATCCGGCAGCATTCAAGGCGCTCGGCGAGCTTTACCTCTCGAGCAAGCCTAACAGAACCTACTACGAATATCTGATCGTGCACAGGTTTATACGCTGCAACTTTAACGAATATGACAATAAGAAGGATATAGACGGCGAAGGGTCCTTCAACTTTGAATTTGTACAGTGCCCTCTTCGTGGCGAGTGCAAATTATGCGGTATAGTATGCAATCCTGCATTCAACACTAAGCTTTCTCAGCGCGAGACAGAAGTCATGCGACTTTATTTCAGATCATACCCGGCTGAAAAGATTGCAGATAAGCTGTTCATATCAATTCAAACAGTTATCAAGCACAAAAGGAACTCTCTTCAGAAGCTTGGCCTACACTCTCTAAGCGAATTTATTTCGCTTGCATCTCGCAACAAAATGTTTGACAACGATAACGACTAGTTCTATGGAAACAGCAATAATAATACCGAAGGATTCTTTTGATAAGCTAGTTGAGAAGGTCGATACTCTTGCTAAGGAGATTGCCGGTATGAAGCGAGAGGTGAGAAAAAGTGACCAACTTTTCAATATCACCGTTACAGCAAAAAAGCTAGGCATTTCAAAGCCTACTCTTCATAAATACATTAGGCTGCACCTCATTGATTATAAGCTTGTGGGCAACACAACTTACTTCACCCAAGAGATAATTGACGAATTCATATCAAGAAAACAATAACCCAATAAAACAAATTGCCATGTCACTATCGAACGCAAGATCAGAACTAAGAACACTGCTCGACGAGAAGATATCGAGCTACAAATTTACTCTAATCGATTACCACCTAAAAACCGAAAGGTATAGTGTGGCAATTGAGGTGAAGCTTCGCGGTGTGGTACGAACCATTCACGCATGCAATACCTCCATTTCGGAGGTTGCAAAATCATTAATTACAGATTACGACTCTCTAAAAGAGGGCGGAGACGAAACTATCAAGGTACAACTTGTATGAGCTGCATATGCAATGGGCTTCCCGGTTGCCCTTGCTGTAGCCCGGAGCCCGAGCCCGAATTACGAGAGTGCCCGGAATGTTGCGGTGACGGATATTTCTACTACGACTCCGACAACGACTTGACAGACAAACCGAGCTACGACAATTTACCGGGTGACCAAAGGTCATTTAAGGTATGCCCCAAGTGTGAGGGCAGAGGTGAAATAGAAATATAGAAAATCCATAAATCAATAAAACAATGGAAACAAAAACAACCAATTTTAACGTTAACGATCTGGCTCCGGAAGAAATCGCGGGCCACACACATGTAAAAGAAAAGTTTGTTCAAATTCTCATTAGTCTGCATAAAATGCAGCAGCCAGATGCAGAAAGCATTTATGAGAAGGAGCTTATTTACTTTAGAAAATTTCTTGCAGATCCAGCTCGCAAGTTAAAGGACTGCACAAAAATCTCTCTATTCTCTTCATTCATTGAGATAGCAATTCAGAACCTCTCAATTCAAGATGGTTCCAAGTCCGAAGCATACCTCGAGAGCAGGGCTATGAATATGGGCACCGCTGAAAATAAAAAGTGGGTAAGTACTGCCCGCTTTGTAATAACAACCTACGGAGAATTAAACCTTCGTATCAGAGCAGGGCAGATAATTAGAATGAGTAACCCGATTGTGATTTACGAAGGTGATACTTTTCAGCCTAGGACTAATGACAGGGGTATTTTATTCATCGACTACGCTCCAAAAATCCCAAGGCAAAGTACAAAAATTATTGGCGCATGGGTAGCAATACACTTACCAGGCGGAATGGTTGACTTTAAGTGGCTTTTGGAAGACGATATCGAAAGACTGATGAAGTACTCAATACCTAAAGGTACAAACTCCGATAAGGGCCCTAACGCCTTATATAAGTCTGCCTCCGGAGGTATAGATCCAGGCTTTCTCGAAACAAAAACAATCAAGCACGCTATGCGCGCATATACTAAACTCCGCCTCGCCGGAACAGCTGTCATAGAAAACGAGGAAATCGAGGAGGAAGAAAATTTTGCTCAGCCTGCCAATACTAAAACCGAAGAGCAAATTAGCCAGTCAGTAGTAATTAATCAAAAAGAGGAGATTTTTTAATTATGGAAGCAACAACACAACCGGGAACAGCCCTTCAGACAGTTCCCAATATTCAAGAGATACAAATAATAATAGGCGACGCGCCTGCAACTTTGATTGCAAATACCGCAAGCCGGGACAACGCGTGCAAAGCGGGCGAGGAGCTTATTATCGCCTCAAAAAACGTTGGAATGAGCCCTGACCTTGACAATAAAATGTCCAGCTTCATAGAAAAGGCGAAAAAGACTCTTAAGGCGATAAATGAAAAGCGCAGGCCTTTCACCCAAATGATGGATGAGCTGAAAAAGAGGTTCACCGAATGTGAAAACGACATCAAGACCAAGGTGGACGAGGTTCAGAAGGTAAGAGACTCATACGCTGCGGAGCTCATGAAAAAGAGGCAGGAGGAGGAGAGGAGGTTGGCCATAGCAGCAGCTAAGGAAAAGGAGCGCATCAGCATTGTTCAGAAGATCAAGGACGAGGTTGCACAGGCTTTTTACAACTATGTTGTAGACAAGAAAAACGGAGCGCTAAACTACTTTAACAGTATCACACTTGAGGACTTTGAAGCTAAATCACGGAATCTTGAGGGCTCTTCGCTCTCCTTCACTCCCGCACAGTTGTCCTCTCTCAGCATTAATGTTAAGGGCGAAAATCTCGACCAGGAGGAGGTTAACGAAATCGCCAAGTCAATACTCACAAATGATGCTCTTCACATACACTACGCCAACGAATACCGCAGTGTTATGTCCGTATTTAAAAAGGATCTGGTGGATAAGCTTCCGTCTAAAAAGCAGCAGTTGGAGGAGTTAAAAGCCGCCGCAGATAACGAGGCGGAGAGAGAGAGAATTCTCGCCGAGGAGAAAAAACGCCAGGCAGAAGAGGCAGAAAAGATTAGCGAAGAGGCCAAAGTGTCCGTAGACTCTGCGAAAGCGCAGACAGCTGCAGAGGCGGCCGAAAGCGAGGCGTCAACCTCCCTTAACAGCCTTTTCGCCACAGCCGGGACACCGGTACCTGCGGTGAAAGAATCCGTGCAGATAGTGGTAAAAAGCAAAGCTGCATATGCACTTCTGTTTCAGTACTGGTTCGAGAGAAAAGGTAAAGATATGGACGAGGAGAGCATCGAAAACATGACCCTCAAGAGGATTAAGACCTTCTGCGAAAACTATATCAAGGAAACCGGCGAAATCATCGAGAGCTCACTTATCGAAATTAAAGAGGTTTATAAAGCGAAATAGATATGGCTGAGGCAGATTACTATAAGCGTTCGGAAATTTCAAATAGCGACCTCTCCTGGCTTAAGCAGCAGCTGTGGCCAAGGGTTATGCCCGATCCAACTGAAGCGTACAAATTCGGCAGCCTTATCGATGCAATGTTAACGGAGCCGGAGAGGGTAAACTATTTCAGCTATTCTCTTGGAGACGTGAAATACAAAAAAGAGGATTTCGCCGTTGCCGAGAAAATGAAAAAGGCATTTTACGCCGATCCGGTCGCTTCACAGCTGCTTAAAGTATCTGTCGGGCAAAAAGAGATGTCTCGAATGATGCAAATGTATTATGGCGGCCTTGACTTCTCTCTTGATGTGCGTTGCAAATGGGACCTGTGGGCAGATATTTTGCGCCATGGAGGTGATATCAAAAGTACCACAGCAACAACTCAGAGCGAATTTGAGGCCGCCTGCACATACTTTGACTATGACCGGCAGCGTGCCTGGTACATGGACATTGCCAATACTGACAAAGATATCCTTATAGGAATATCTAAAAAGAATTTCAAAGTATTCAAATTATTCATAACCAAGGACAGCGACTTTTATAAGTCGGGCAAGGATAAGTATCTCGAGCTCGCTTACAGATGGTGGTTGCTGTTCGGAAATTCACGACCATGTTAGATCAAATAACTCCTTTCGACGCTTTGATGAGAGAAGCGAACGAAATGCAAAAATACTTAGACGAAACTACCTCAGAACAAATAAATGATGTTCTGGAGCGCGGAGAAATGCTGGCGGGGATGCTATCCAGAAGCGGGAAGATGGTGGCAGACGCGGAATATCACCGGGATAACTTTCAGAAAAGCGAGATTGTGGGAATTCTGAAGGATACTGTTAAGCTCTCTCTCCCGGCTCTTGTGATGAAGCAGTTGGTTGAATCTGCTTGCAAGGACTACAATTATTTGTGCAAGAGGTGTGAGAGGATTAACCGTACCGCAGTTCATCAGCTGGACTGGTGCAGGACGGTTATTAGCAACGCTAAGAGTGAGAGGGAAGCGTCGAAGGGGTTTAATAATCAGCATAGCAAACAGCAAATATTCTGATGGGAACAATTACAACACTGCCAAACGGATTCCTGGTCTCTTTCGAATATGACAGAGCGCTTACCTACCGCATTAAGGCAATTAAGGGCTCATCGTATGATCGGTCTGCAAAAGCTTGGCTCGTACCTGCAGACACTGGAAGTGAACTTATCGGAATGCTGGTGGCAGAAGGCTTCACCGATCTGAGCGCAATGAGCCCGGAAGAGTACGGAGAAATTCCGGAAATGCCGCAATTGACTTTCCCAATCAACCTGAAGGTTACCCCTTACGATTTTCAGAAAGAGGGCATAGCATTCTCGGTACAAAATAGGAGAACACTTATAGGCGATGAGCCGGGGCTCGGTAAAACAATTCAGGCCATTGCGTCTGTAGTTGCCCTCAACGCCTTTCCTTGCCTGGTAATTTGCCCATCATCACTAAAAATTAACTGGAAGGAGGAGTGGGAAAAATTTACGGACGAAAAGGCAGAGGTACTTACCGACGGGATTAAGAACACATGGCCATACTTTTATAGCGCCGGGCTGGTAAATGTTTTTATAACCAATTACGAAAGCCTCAAGAAGTATTTTGTCAGGGATATCCGTACTCCGAAGGGTGCAAAGATGAAACTTTCCGATATCGTTTTTACAGGGAATATTGAGCACTTCAAATCAGTAATTGTGGACGAAAGCCACCGGGTAAAAGAGCCTAAAACTTTACAGTCAAAGCTTGTTAAGGGTATAGCTCACAATAAAAAGGTTATTTATCTTCTTTCCGGTACTCCCGTAGTCAACAAAGAGAAAGATCTCATTTCCCAGCTGGCCATTCTGGACAGGCTCGGAGAGTTTGGAGGGCTTAAAACCTTTAACGATCGCTACTGTGGAGCGAAGTACTATCGTGAGCTTCATTACAAACTTCGCACGACATGTTTCTTTAGCAGAAAAAAGAGCGAAGTTCTCACCCAGCTGCCTGCAAAAGTCAGGCAAATTGTCAAGTGCAATATTACCACTCTCGAGGAGTACAAAGACGCTCTGGCCGATTTAGCTCAGTATCTCGTTCAGTATCGCAATGCCACTGATGAGCAGGTGAAGAAGAGCCTAAAGGGCGAGGTGATGGTTCGCATAGGCGTCCTTAAAAATGTTTCCGCAAGAGGTAAGGTTGCAGACGTTGTCGACTATGTAAACGATATCGTTGAGGCCGAGGAAAAGTTAATCCTCTTCTGCCACCTTCACGAGGTCGCCAACGCTCTAAAAGAGGCCTTTCCCGACGCTTTGACCATACTTGGGAGCGACAGCTCAGCCGAAAGAGATTATGCAGTCAAATCGTTTCAAAACGACCCTTCAAAAAAGGTTATTATCTGCTCAATCAAGGCTGCCGGTGTTGGCCTTACTCTCACCGCGTCTTCACGCGTTGCCTTCATTGAGTTGCCATGGCACCCTGCAGATTGTATTCAGTGTGAGGATAGAGCTCACAGAATTGGGCAGGTTGACTCGGTACAGTGCACATACTTCCTCGGTAAGGATACGATTGACGAGTGGATATACAGCGTCATTCAAGAAAAGTGGAAGATAAGCGAGGCCATAACCGGCAATACCGACGATACCGAGATTTCGGTTATGGACTCAATAATTGAATTAATGCAAACAAATATAAATCTATGACTATGGACTACTTAAATCAATCAATTTGTCTCTCTGATATACCGAAGGAGTCAATCAGGCTGGACGAAAAGACCGGGAAAAAGTACCTGGCCATTACTGCCGGGCTTATGAAGCAGCCGGATAAGAATGGTAACACTTACTCGGTTTATGTTTCCCAGCGAAAAGGGGAGAGGAAGGAGGACAGGGTTTACCTCGGAAAAGGGAGATCCTTTTCGTTCAGCGAAAAAACGCCTTCGCCGGAAAGTGTTGGCGACATGCCTCAGGCAGAATATGCAGACGACTTACCATTCTAATTAGATAAATCATGGCTAAAGACCCGGCAATTCTTTTTTACCCAAACGACTACATAGGCGGCACAATGGGGATGTCCTTTGAAGAAAAAGGGGCATATATGGAGCTGCTTATGGTGCAGTTTAACAGAGGTCATATGACCTCCCATATGATAGCTCAAGCCGTTGGTCAACATTGGGTCAACATTCAGCACAAGTTCGTTCAAGATAAGGATGGCTTATGGTATAATTTGCGCCTTGAGAAAGAAATTTTGCGGCGGAAAAACTTCACGGAAAGCAGGCGTAATAACCTTTCCGGTAAAAATCAATATACAAAAAACGATAAGATAGAGAGTGCTCATTTGGGAGGTCATGTGACCTCACATATGGAAAATGAAAATATAAATGAAAATATAAGTAGAGATGAAGGGGGTACGGGGGAAACAGAAGAGGCTCCTAAAATCGAAATGGAGGTTCCAAAAATTGAAATAAGGGAATCAAAATTTATACAAGAGTGCGAGTCATTCATACCACAATACGGAGAGGCCACAATCAAAGATTTTATTCGCTATTGGACAGAAAAAAATAAGTCCAAAACAAAAATGAGGTTTGAGAGAGAGGCAACTTGGGAAACTCCAAGAAGATTAATCACCTGGTCAAATAACGAAAAAACATTTAACGGCAATGGACAAAGAACTATTCAAACAGGCGTTAGCGGAAGAACCGGCCAGTCCACGATTTAAGTTGCCCGGCAACGTAGCTGAGCAGCTTGAAGAGTGCTACAAAATTGTAGTCAAGAGGAGAGAAATTCCTTATAGCGGTGACGCAAATACGCTAGGAGTTATCAATAAAGTCTCAAAGTGGCTCACTGGAGATTATAAACGCTGCTTGCTATTGTACGGAAGCGTAGGGAGTGGAAAGACAACAATGGCGGAGTCTATTTGCAAGCTCCTAGGGTTCTACGGGTACACGATCCTAAGCACATCTGCTCTGGATTTGAGCAGAACGGCGAGAGAGGACACCGAGAAGTTCAGTTACATAATGAACGCAAAAATGCTTTGTATTGACGATATGGGGATAGAGCCAATAACCGTGAAACATTACGGAAGCGAGATAAGCCCATTTGTAGAGGTGATTTATCACCGGTATAAGAAAAAGCTCTTCACAGTTGTGACAAGCAACCTGGTTGACGAAGATATAAAAGATGTTTACGGGGAAAGGGTGGCAGACAGGTTTAAAGAGATGTTCGATAAAATTTATTACACACACAAAAGTTATAGGAGGTAAAATCATGAACACTGAAAAAGTTGAAAAACAATCTCAGAACGATGCTATAGCAAAGTTCCTGCTCGAAGGAAACAAAATTACTCCGATGGATGCGCTAAGAAAATTTGGCTGCTTCCGCCTTGGAGCTCGTGTCCACGACTTGAGACACAAGAGAGGCCTTAATATCAAGTCCGAATATGTAAAAGAGGGCCGTAAAAGATATGCCAGCTATGAACTGGCAGTAGTGTAAAAAACAAATATTAAGTAAAACAATAGAACAAAATGGAAGCAACAGATACATTTAAAAACGCCATAAGGGCATACCTGGACAGCAGAGCAGTCAACGACGAGTTATTCGCGGCAACCTACGCAAAAGAGGGCAAGAACATAGACGATTGTGTCACCTACATACTGAACACCGTTCAAAAGAGTGGCTGCAATGGCTTTGCAGATGAAGAGATCTTCGGCATGGCCGTGCATTACTACGACGAAGACAAGATTGAGGTCGGCAAGCCTATCACCGGCAAAGTGGTAGTCAATCATTCTGTCGAGATCACGGAAGAAGACATTGCAACTGCCAGGCAAAAGGCCCTTGACGAGCTGGTTGCCGAGCAAAAGAAGAAGATTGCAGCCAAGCCAAAAGCCACTGCCAAGCCTGAAGTACAACAAGCAAGCCTGTTTTAGTCATGAAACCTAGAACAAAATCACAATTTGATGTTATGGCTCGGCACAAAGAGCTCCCATGGCTAACCCAGGTAATGATGGAATGGGCGAAAATGAATGTGATCGAGTACAAGGGTTTTGCAACTAAAAACAGAGTTGTTTGCCTGCAGTGTGGACAAAGCTTCTCACCGGAACTTGTAAGCCGCAAAAAGGCTGTTTGCCCTCATTGTTCAACCAAGATAAATGTTGAAGTATCGAGAAAGACAACCGATAAACAGACATATTACACTGCTTATGCGCAGATAGTCGGAGAATATCAGGTTATTCGATACTTTGTTCACTATTGTTATTTTAATGCAAAGCATGAGGCTAATATCAATTGCTGGGAGGTTACTCAACTGTGGATTAAAGAAAATGGCAAGTATGAGATAGTCAGTCTGAATCATTACCTGACTCCATATTGCGAAACATGGACCGGAGATTTTGAGATACGTACTGAAAATCGCGTGTATTACAGCTATTACACAGGTCTTAAATACGATATCTACACAGAGGATTTTCATCCTAAATCACAGATCAAAGGTATTTATAAGAAGTATGGTATTAATACAAAGTTAGCCGGACTTACATTTTTACAGGCAATAAAAGCTATTCCTAGTGCCCCAAGGCTTGAAACACTGTTAAAATGCAAGCAGTACAACCTGTTAAACTTATTTACCAACCAAAGACTGACTGACAGATACTGGCCTGCAGTAAAGATCTGTATCAGGAACAAATACAAGGTCAAGGATTCAAAAATTTGGCTCGACTATGTGGATCTGCTTTTATACTTCAACAAGGATATCCACAACGCGAAATATGTCTGCCCGGCTAACCTGAAGAAAGAGCATGACCGCCTTGTAAAGAAGAAAAGGGATATACAGCGCAAGCAAGCAGCCGAGCGTAAGCGTCAACAGGCCCAGGAATGGGAAACGCAATTTAAGGCCCTTAAAGGGCATCTGATAGGGATAGCCTTCCAGGAAGACAACCTCACAATAAAAACCCTTGACAGCGTTCAGGAGTACCTTGAGGAAGGCGATGCGCTGCATCACTGCATCTTCACAAACGAATACTTCCTCAAGAAAGAATCAATCTGCTTGTCGGCCCGGATGAAAGGGGAGCCGGTTGAGACAATTGAACTATCGCTGAAAGATATGAAGGTTGTTCAGTGCCATGGCAAGTTCAATCAACCCTCAAAGCACCATGACAAGATAATTGAGGCAGTAAATAAGAACGCCAGCATCTTCCGCAAGCTTAAGAGACGCGCCAAACAACAACTTCAAACAGCCTAACCATGTACAGTTTACCCAATAACATAAAAATTCGGCTATATGTGAAAATTCTCTTTTCAAAGAGCGGATCTCGGGCCCTTTGCGAAACAGCATATTTCCGTGATGACATGTCAGTTCAGTTTTATGATCGTTGGAGATGGTACTTTGAATATAGAGCTGCCTTACTTAAAGTGAAACACCCTAAATCTTACGTTCAGCTTAACCAAGGCAACTATGAATACGTGCTGCCTGATGACGAGCTTCGGATTAAGCTTGAAAACAAAATAAGAGCAGCAAAGTGTAAAATCACCGAGTTTAACCGCAAGCTGAAAAAGCTGATTGACTCCTGGAGCGAGCTCTTCCCGATTGAGGAACACCCCGATTATTCCAAAATTTCCGGCAGGCTGAATTGGTACAAGGAGAATCTTCAGCTTCTTCTAAATGAGCAAAAATCAATGTCAGTAAATAAATAGAACAACCTAAAAATCATAATATGAAAAAACAATCATTTAAAAAGCGCATCGAAACTCGAAAAAACGAGATAAGGCTTACCACCACGGAGCCAAAAGAAATGCTTGGAAAATTTCTTGCGAAGGATCTGCGCAGACACTGGAGCGAAAATTTCGTTGATGAAGGCTCCGGCGAAGTTGTATCGGTAGAAAGATACGAAACCATAGCAAGGGCCGGGGTGCTCGTGGAAGGCGATATTCTCTCAAGAATCATGTTCCACATGTCAGCTGGCGATATCAGTGAGGTGGAGGTGAGCAGCCAAAGGAGAGAGGCCATAAATATTCCATACAGCCATCTAGGACTATGGAAAATATCTGCAGATATAAAGGAGAAAAAGCACAAATTCCTTTTGTACGCCACCTCAATTGACCTGGCCATGGAAATAGCCAAGGATTACATTGAGCTAAACTATGTAGGCCCGTTTACAATCAACAGCGCCGGACAGTTTAATAACTGCATCCTTCTTACAGACAACATGACAAAGGTGAAAATTGACCACGACTCAAATATTGATGATGTTGAGGAGGAGCCACACTATGAGAAGAAGTTCTACCAGATAACAGTCAATATTGTCACAGAGGAATACTCAAGGCAAAACACGTTCATTATCCACTCAAAGGATGTTGACTCAGCAATGATCATTATCAATGATTGGATTGCCGAAAGCGTTCAAGAGTGGCAAAAAGAAAATGGCCGGCCAATTACAAACGACTTTAAAACAGCTATTGAGTCTGCCGTAGTAATACCGGTTTCGCGAATTATTGAAAGGGAGTTCTCGCTTGAGTATACTGAGAGGGAGGAATAAGCTGCCCGGGGGCTACCAATAAATTTGGAAGGTAAATAATTATTAAAAAATAGAAAAGTATGAAAAACGAATGGATGATTTTAATCGCTCGCGAAAGAGCAGAGCAGGTTCACCTCCACGGTCACACTGTAGAGACCGATATTGAGTTCAACAAGGAGGAGCAGCTGACAAAAGGCGCCATCGCGCTGCTATCAAAAGACGTGCAGCCAGATCTCTCGGCAGAGGAGGTTGAAAAGCTCGCTCCGGAAGGTTGGGATGTTGAGAAGTGGGTGAAGATGTATAATAAGCCGCGTAAAGAGCGCACAGTAATAGCATGCGCACTTATGGCAGCTCAAATTGACGTAATGCTACGTCTGGAGGAGGAACGGTGATGAGCGCAATAGGGAAACTAATTACCAGAGGGATAGTAAGGTGGCTCAAAATTCTTGCGCTGCTCGACGACCAGGATACACTACGCAGAAAATACGAAAAAGGGCTGATAAGCCCCGCCGAATATCAGCGCGAGTTTGAGCTGATTAATCAGCTACTCATAATTGCCAGGGGAGGATCTAGAGATGGTAACAACAAAGGTTGAGTCTCATCACAAAAGAAAAGGAGCCTCGTGCATGCAATGTGAGAGGCTCCATACTTCCTGCCGGCTAAAAGATAAAATACTATCGGAGACAGAGGTACACGCGAACTATGCGGCTGAAGGGTGCGGGAGGTTTAAATGTGAGGGTGTGGTGGTGAAGGTGAAGGCCGAGAGAGACAACCGCGGCGGCAGCCGGGATTACTATACAAACAGAGATATCAATAAGTCTCTAAGACAGTATCTGATATCTGGCAAGCCCTTTAAAACTACAGATTGTGCTACGTGGGGAATTGACAAGCCGAGGCTGCATAACAACATAACAATGCTTAAAAAGCAAGGCTATGAAGTCGAAAAAACAAAAATTCCATACATCCGTAAGGGGTTTGAATACAGAATCAAAAAATCAAAAAGAATCAAAGTAAAAGTTTAAAACATCATGGAAGAAAATTTACAAGAAGGAACGGCTCAAGTGAGCGAAGCAGCAACCGAAAATTCAGTTACTGAAAACGGGCCTAAGAAGCTCAAGAATTACTCAATAACTATTCCGAGGATATTTCCTGCGGGGCATCCCAAAAAGGGCGAAAAGACCTATTTAGTACAAAAAATCCTCGTCCAGTGTAAAGACGAGTTCGGGGCAAGCCTCCCGGCGAAGATTCACGCCATACTGCCAAACTATGGACAGTGGAAAAAACGTATTGAGGAGGTCGTAGCAGAAAAGGCAGAACTTTCGCTAGCCTTTACAAATGGCGATCAGGCGGTGGCCATTCGAATACTTAGTCACAAAGATAACGTCGGCGTTCAGCCCCTTAAAATCAATAAGGACACGTCCACCGCCGTTGTTGACTCAACCGAAGTAGATTTGTCTTTATTGGCCGCAAATGAGGGCTTCTCATCGGCCGAAGACCTTATGGAAATGCTGAGCGGCTTTGATCTCAATAAGACTCACGCTATTATTCATTTTACGAAGTTCCGTTATCAGGTCCTTAGCTAGAAAAAGTAATGTCTAAAAAGAGCGGATACTTAGTTAAAACAAAAAAGGGGAAGGTTGGAAGGAGCTTTCACTCTAGAAGATCATCGGTTGAGGGGAAAACTCCGGTTTACCTTGAAACGGAGCCCCTCACTTACTCCGATAAAGCAATATTATGCGAGACTAAATCGCTTCAGGTAATTGGATATATAGATTAATAATTACGAAATACAATGGAACTTAATTCTGAACTAGACAGGCTATTAGCCAAGGGAGAAGTTGAAAAAACGGCCATTTCCCTTTTCAATGAACAATTCGGGCAAGATGTGTCCTCAAGATTTAACAAGGTTGAGGAGGAGTTTGGAGAAACGAGGCAGGCCCTTCAGGTGGTACTTGCTCAGGACCCGGACGATAAGGACAAGGTAGAAACAAATATTTCGCACCTCAAAGACGAAATTTCTGATTTGTACGCAACAGTTACACACTTTGCAAGCCTTTTCGGCCTTTCGCATTATCAGTTGCTTGAAATGGCCATTGATAAGGTTAAGCGGCGCCAAAGTGATCCCAATTACAAAAGGTACAAAATGAAGTTATTCGCTATCAACGAAACGGAGTGGGTTGCCGCATATACCAAGGAGGAGGCGATTGAGCATGAGGCCCTGGAGCCTGCAGAGGTTAAATCGATTGTAGAAATTCCGGAAAGCGAATGGGACAGCGAGGTCGAAGTTTTTAAAATTGACGAACTTGAAGAAGTTGAAGAACCCGAAACAATGTGGGTTACAATCAGGCAGCTTATGCAGTCGGCCATCGAGTCAGATAAACCAATGAAAATAATGACTGAGGATATTTAATGCCATGAAAGGAATATGTTTTATAGAACCCTTATTTCACAAAGTAGTGAAAGGGGAAAAGACTCAGACAAGAAGAATGATTGTATCGAGAACAGGATATTTTCAGGTTGAAAGTAGAAACGGGGTCATATTCGCCATTTGGCAAACAGATGATAATGAATGGTGTGGGGATAACTTGGTTCCTGTTAATCCAAAATACCAAGTAGGCGAAAAGGTTTATCTGAAAGAGCCTTATGCTGAAACTTGTGATGAGTATGGAAGCCCTCTAATTGCATATAGATTTGATAATACAGCCCTCTATTTGGTTAGAAAGGACGGGAACGGAGATTATTATCAATTAAATACAGTCAAAAAGCCTGTTACCACAAATTGGACTATTAATAATTTTCCTGCGTGTGGAGAGTGGAAAAACAAACTCTTCATGCCTGAATGGGCAGCTCGTTACTTTATTGAGGTTACAGCAGTCAGAGCCGAAAGGTTGCAGGATATTTCAGAGAAGGACTGCATTAAAGAGGGAATTGACAGGATTGATTTTCCTGCAATACACTTTGGAATTGAAGAAGGAGAATATTTTCATTGGCTTGGTAATACCCCACAAGAAGCCTACGCAGCCCTCATCAACAAAATCAACGGAAAAGGCACTTGGGAGAAGAATCCTTTCGTTTGGGTATATGATTTTAAATTAATAGAGAAGTAATAATGATACAGGAAAGCACAACAGGGCGGATAATCATAAATGAAAATCACCCAAATACTAAAAGCAAATATCTGATTTCGTCAACATTTGCACCCACAAGGTCAGAATCAATAAAGTTGTTTATTAAGGGCTCCGGTAATTCTTGGAAATTCTGGTATCGCAGATATAATTTCAAGTGTGTAAGAGCTAATTGTCAAATCTCAACAATATAGGTTATGAAATACAAACCTTTCCAATGTCCGTATGAGGCTATAAGTTGCCCATTCGTTGACACAGCAACAAGCACACTTGACCAAGATTGTACCACTTGCACTCATCACCATAACGGAGTGAGAGCAACAGGCGGAATGCCCGTATTAGGCTCTTTCTGCGAGAAGATAGCAAAAGTAGTAATGTCGTTATTCGTTTAGTTATGAAAATTGGACTAATTGATGTTGATGGACATGGATTCCCAAATATTGCGCTTATGAAAATTTCATCCTTTCATAAGTACAGAAAAGATATTGTAGAGATGGCAACTATCGGAGATTATGATATTTGTTATGTATCAAAATTATTTAATTTTTCAGAGGATCCGAACTCTTCTCTTATTTCATATAAACATCTCTACAAAGGGGGTACGGGATATGATATCAAAAGTAAGTTGCCAATAAGAATTGAAAATTGTCAACCAGATTATTCCATATATCCACTATATAAATTCTCTCTTCAATTTTTCTCAAGAGGCTGCATCAGGAGTTGTCCCTTTTGCGTAGTCCGTGAAAAGGAGGGCTACATAACTCCTGCCAAGCCTATGAATCTCAACCCGCAGGGCAAATACATTGAGGTACTTGATAATAACTTTTTTGCAAATCCCGAATGGAAATCTGCTATAAGTTATTTGCTTGAAGCCAACCAGCCTGTAAATTTTCATGGAGTTGATGTGAGAATAATGGACGAAGAGCAGGCTTACCATTTGAATCTACTGAAACACAGAAAGCAAATTCATATAGCATGGGATTTCCCTGAAATGGACTTACTCCCAAAACTCAATGAGGTTATAAAATACATTAAACCCTATAAATTAATGTGCTATGTGCTAATTGGTTTTAACTCATCTCCTGAGCAGGACCTTTACAGAGTTACCAAACTGAATGAATTAGGAATAAGCCCATTCGTCATGCCTTTTAATAAATCTGACAAATATCAAAAAAGATTCGCAAGGTGGGTAAATCATAAGGCTGTTTTCAAATCAGTCAAATGGGAAAATTATAAATAAATAACTATGAAAATCGAAATCACAGACCCAAGAGAAATAGTCCTGCTAACAATTGCCGGGCTATCATTAGTCGGCCTTTGCATAACCCTATGGTTGGGGTGCAGAAAGCAGAGGATTAATTTAACCGAGGAGGAGGAAGATTATGGGGCAGAGGCAACTTCTGAAGATGCTAAAGAAGTACAAGAGCGAGATTCCTAGATATGTGTACCATGAGTTTTGGGCCGCTCTCAATGAACCTGACTATGTTTTTGAAGGGCCATTTGAGATATTCAGTACCGCAACAACAGACAGGTTCAAGGCTCTTAGCAATATCGTAGCAAGCAAGATGAGGGTTCCGCAGGAGCGGATAAGGGCGAGGGGCAGAAAAGACAGAGTGGGTTGAAGCTCCGGAAGAATAGATTAACAGTTTTAAATACAGCTTATCAAGCCGGGAACAGTTGGCAAAAGTGGTACACTGCGAAATCAAGAAACGCGAAACGACTCCCTTCCCATAAGCACGTGAGGCCAGCAAGCGCGGTACGAGTTACATAAGACCAACAGGCGCAGGGAAAAACGCAGGAGCAACAAACCCGGTTTGATGATTTAAACGAAAAAATACAATGAAATCATTTTACAGAAGTTCCAAAGTCGGTAAGCCATACGGCAATATCAGCGTGTTCAACAGGGGAACGCAATTAGAGTACAAAAAAGGAAAGTACATTTTTAGAGAAGGCGTTGTTACATTTTACGCTGAAAATAGGTATGCAGTCTTTGAATTCGTTTATGGTGGCATAATTCATTCCCTAACACTGTCTGAATTCAAAAAGCCTTTTACAGATAGGCAGCTTATAATAAGGGCCGGAAAATTCGGGCGTACTATATCAATGCGCAGATAACTGTGTGAGCCGTAAAGCCAATTGAAGAAAGGACCAGGGCAATTGCCCCTATATATTCAAAAATAGTTACCGTTTTTGACTTTTTTCCATAAACAGATCCAACAGGCTCTCCCTCACGAACAGCATTTTTGAAAGCATCAACGAACTTTACCTTAGCCTCTTCGGCAAGCCAAATCTATCCCTTATAAACAATGGCCATGGAGAGCATTCCAACCGCTAACAAAATTGTGGAAGAGGCAAATATATAGCTCAATAAAGTGCCGCCGGTGCTGCCCGAATGTAAAGAAATGACAATGGCAAACACGGTTACAGAAACGAGAAGGATATGCTGGTAAAAGGTGCACTTCTTTTCTAAAGCGGCATTTGTAAGCTCGGCACCCTGTTTAATCATCTCTTTGTAGTAGGAATAGTCCATAAAGCATCTTATTAAATATTCGATAAAGGTATAACAATTAATCTTATAAGCGATTAGCACAACTATGAAACTTGAAATAATCCGGAGGGGAGAATGGAGCAGATTTTAATTGAAGTAATTAATCGCTTCAGGGGGAGAATTCCACCTGATGTGTTGGAAGAGCTGGAAGCCGCTATCGGTAGCCTGCTCGACCAGAGAGAGAACTCTTCTACGCCGAAAGGTGTACTTGAAAAGGTAGCGCTGGCAACGGGCCAGGCAATTTGTGATATAGCCGGCAATAATCGAAGGCAGTCATTAGTAGCGGCCAGAGCACTTTACTCTGTAGCATGCAGAAAGTTGGGGATTGCAGACGAAACCGCCGCCAAAGAAATCAACAGGGACAGGACAATGTGCGTACACTATTGCCTGCACCACAAACGAACAACAAACTTCAAAAAGTATTTAGAAAACTATGAAAAAATCTACGGAAAAATCTAAGAGCAAGGCTCAGCCCATTGAGGCGCAGCAGCCCGAACCTGCCAAATCGGCTAAAGAGCGTTTTAAAACCTTCCAGGACATTTTTGCCGATCCGATATTCGATGTGAAGGTTAAGGAGATCCTCAGGCAAACAATCGAAAGGCGCCAGGCCGCTCTTGCAAGCGCCGCGAAATTTGTCAAAGAGCCGAAGCTTAAGAGGGGGCCATACGATGCTCTCGAGGAAAAGGGCCTTCTCTCATCAGACGCGCTCTCACTTCTCTATCTGCAGATGCAGTCCGGCCAGGTGAGCATACCGGCTGTAGTGAGAGAATACGTTAACTCAATAATCATTGATGCATCAAAACAAACAATAAAACATTATGTCGATCAGGAACAAAGCGAATGTAAAGGCGGTGAGAAAAGTTCCCAGCCGCAAGCCTAAAGACGACGGAAAAGCCAGGCTTTTCATTGGGGTGTGTAAGTCTACCCTAAAGGTTGAGGCAATTAGTGAATACCTTTTTCACCCTTCAAGGAAATGGCGCTTTGACTACGCCATCCCGGAACATAAAATTGCTGTGGAGGTGGAAGGCGCCACCTTCAAAAAAAGTAAGTTCACGGACAAGAAAACCGGTGAGGAAATAACCGTCATGGGCGGAAGGCACAACATCGGAGAGGGCTACCTGAACGACATGGAAAAGTACAACGAGGCAGCAATTTTAGGGTGGAGAGTATTTCGAGTTATCCCGAAAGATCTAATTACCACAAAAACAATCAATATGCTTTCTCGGGCAATGGGATAGGGTGTGAATAACTTTTATTAAAAGTGATTATAATGTAATCGTTAATAAATTTATATTTGTGAAAAGCAACATCATGGGAGCGAATGAAGTGATAAACCTAAGCGGAATAATGCTTAACGAAAGCAATCCGAGAACGATTTCCGAGGTTAAACTCGACAATCTGGTTGACTCAATTCTCACTTTTCCACAGATGCTAAGACTAAGGCCCGTTATCGTAGGCGACTCTTCAGAGATCCTGGGGGGGAACATGAGATACCGGGCTTTACTTATTGTATCGGGAATGACTTCTCAGGCAATAAGGCAGAAGCTTGGTGAGCTGGTGGAAGATGAGGGAAAGAAAAAGGCTCTCGGGGAGTATTGGGCGAAGTGGCTCAAGAAGCCGGTGGTAGAAATACTGCGGGCCGAAAATCTAACCGAAGAGCAAAAGCAAGAATTCATTATAAAGGATAACCTCGCCTATGGCGAATGGGATAAGGAGCAGCTGGCCAGCTGGGATAAGGCTCAATTGGAAGATTGGGGGTTGAATTTATCGTGGGCCGAGGAAAGTAGCGGCGATAGCGGAGGCGGAGAGGGAGCGCAAGTGATATCGACGAAGCTAACCGTAGAGTGCGAGAATGTGGAGAAGCTGGCCAGTTTATTTGAAGAACTCCAGAAAAGAGGCTTCAAGTGCGAACTTTCTTAACAGGTAAAAAGATATGTGGGACAGAGGGTATGCAGAGGAGCCAGTGATAGACAAAAAGCTGAAGGACCAGCTTAAAAAGCACAAGGAGTCTTGTGCCAGAGGTCGGAGAAAAAGAAAAAAAGGGAGGAAGAGTCATGAAAGGAATCGCAATTGAAATAGGCCTGTGCTCTCCGGACGAATTCCTTATAGGGGTTTCAAGAGACAACGGCATAGACGAAGACCGCAGAGAGTTCAGCGAGCTTTCAATCGGCCTTCTCTTTTTTAAAGTGTCAATTCTGAAGTTTAAGGGCATAAGAGCATAAATACAGCATGAAATACAGCAAAAAGATAGTTAAAAAGATTACCGACCTAATAAGGGCGGACTCATTTACTATTGCCGAGATTTGTGCAAAGGTCAAAATATCAGAGCGTTGCTTCTATGAATGGCAGAAAGAAAATGCAGAATTTGCAGACGCTATAAAAAGCGCTAAAGGTGACTTTGACGAGATGCTTCTTGCAGAGGCAAAAAAATCTCTTGTTAAAAAGGTCAAGGGATACGATGTTGAAGAGGTGAAGACGCTTTATGTTGATAGCGGTAAGTTGGGCGCTGCAGGTACCTCGGTACCCAAGATCAAGGAGCAGACAAAAACCACGAAGCATATACAGCCGGATACGGCCTCAATCATTTTTGTATTAACTAATAAGGACCCGGAAGAGTGGAAAAATCGAATAAATAGCGAGCTCACCGGTAAGGGGGGCAAGGACCTTATCCCGCAGCAGGTTGATATATCCACTCTCAGCGAAGAGGAGAGGAAAGTATTACTTAAGGTGGGGGAGAACGCGCTGAATGCCCAAGATAATTGATTATAACGCTTTAGGCCTAAGGGTTGTGGCTGACGAATGCCGTCAGTCATTTTTCTATTTTGTGAAGACCTTCTGGGATGTTATAATACCTGAAGAGCCCGTTTTTAACTGGCACATTGTGACCTTATGCGAGGAACTTCAGACGCTATCTGTTTATGTAGTTAAGCGTCAGAAAAAGCCATACGACTTGCTTATAAATATTCCTCCGGGAACAACAAAGACCACCATTGTCACCATAATGTTCCCGGCGTGGCTCTGGACTCAAGATCCAACAATTCGGATCATCACAAACTCCTACTCAAGCGACTTATCAATAGAGCACTCCACAAAGTCGAGGGATATCCTCACGTCGGAGAAGTTCCAGAAGCTATTCCCGGAGGTACAACTCAGAAGGGATAAGTCAGGTAAGGAAAGTTACGAAAACACTGCAACCGGGGCGAGGTACACCACATCAACCGGAGGAGCGATTACGGGAAAGCACGGTCACATAATCATCAATGACGACCCCATGAACCCGAAGCAGGCGGCGTCTGAGCCGATGAGGAAGCAGGCAAATGAGCATACGAAAACCTTATCCAGCCGTAAAGTAAATAAGGCAAACGCGCCAATGGTTACGATCATGCAGCGACTTCACGATGATGATACTACAGGCTACCTACTGAAAAAGAAGCGTGATAAGATCCGGCACATCTGTTTGCCGGCTGAAGTTTCGGACTCTGTTCGGCCAGCGGCTTTGGCCGAAAAGTACATTAACGGCTATTTAGATCCTGTCAGGCTGGGGCGTGAGGTGCTTGATGAGGCGAAGGTGGACCTTGGCAGCAGGCAGTATTCCGGACAGTATGAGCAGAGGCCCGTAACAGAGGGAGGTAATATTGTCCGCGCAGATTGGTTCAGAACGATATCCCTGTCAAGCTTCAATACTATGAGGGGCAAAACGCCTGCTCACTTCTTCATTGATACCGCCTATGACGAGAAGAAAAAAAAGTCGGACAACGACCCTTCAGGCATTATTGGCACGTGCAAGATTGGCAATAACCTATACATTTTCGCGGCCCAAAAGGTTTACAAGACCTTCCCACAGCTGATAAGATTTCTCCCGGACTTTGTACTGGCTAATAACTATACAGACGAGTCAACCATTCGCATTGAGCCGAAGGCAAACGGAACGAGCGTGGTACAGCAGCTGGAAGAGAGTACCTCGCTTAATGTAGTTAAAACACCATCACCAACGGACAGCAAGGAGACAAGACTCAACGCAAATTCTCCAAAGGTAGAGTGCGGGAGAGTTTACCTGGTGGAGGGAAGCTGGAACGAGGAGTTCCTGACGGAAGTTTGCGGCTTTCCCACCCAGACACATGACGAATATGTCGACCTGCTTTGCTACGCCATCGATTATCACCTGAAGGACGAGCCACAGTTCCAGGACGAAGAACTTGAAAATATTTTATACTAAAAATTTACTGTTATGAATGTAGACGAATTGATTTTGGATAGTAACACCCCGGCTTCGGAGAAGGTGAAGAAGCTTAAGGTAAAAGCGTATGCGGTTCCGGAGTGGGCTAAGCTCGAGAAGGAGTACGACCCAAACAAGCACCCAATAATGAGTACGGCGCTGTACCCAGATAAGACGCGTAAAGACGGATCGTTAGAGAAGGTAACTCGAATAAAGCTTGGCCTACAAAAGCTGGCAACAAAGCGAATGGCAGAAATGATATTCGGGATACCTGTAAAAAGGGTTTATGGCGCTAAATCGGAGGATGAGAAAAAGGTTGCAGCAATTATTGAAAAAATACTTGCAAAAAACAGAATTGACTCGGTTAACCTTAAAAGAGCCAAAAAGCTTTACTCCTCTTGCGAAATATTGACAATTTGGTATGCTAAGGAGGAGAAAAATTCATCTTATGGCGAAGAAACAAATTTTAAGCTGAGGTGCAAAACGTACTCTCCGAAAGACAAAGATAGCATTTATGTATCTGTTGACGAGTTCGAAGATGTCGTGGCGCTTTCGGTTGGGTATACTAGGGTGGAAGAAGAGAAAAATGTTGAGTATCTGGATACATATACCGCGCAATACCACACAAGATATCGGAATGACGGTACCGAGTGGGCTGAGGACATTGCCCCAGAGAAAATTATTATCGGAAAAATCCCGGGCATCTATACCTACCGGGAGGAGCCGATATGGGAAGACACATCAGATAATACTTACGAAATTGAGTGGTCACTTTCAAGAGCTGGTAACTATCTCCGTAAAAACCAAAAACCAATATTCGGTATTTTCTCTGATAAGAAAATATCTGTTGGAGACGAAAAGACAGGTGACAACGAGGGAAGATCCGTACTAAGGTTTGGTAAAGACGATAAAGCCGAATATATAGGATGGGAGCAGGCTACCGATTCCCTGAAATATTTTAATGATACCCTTTACCGACAGTTTTTCACTCAGATTCAACTTCCGGATCTATCTTTTGATAATATGAAAGCCACTCCAATGTCAGGCGAAGCGCGCATACAAATGTTCATCGATGCGCACCTAAAGGTTGAAGATGAAAAGGGCGACATCATTGAGTTTTTGGACCGAGAGATTAACGTTGTAAAGGCGTTTATGGTGGTAATGTATCCTAACTATAAAGAAGCGATAGAATCGCTCAGCGTTGAGCATATTATTACTCCTTACGCCATTGCAAACGGGAAGGAAAAGGTTGAGGAGCTATCTACCGGTGCTGGAGGAAAAGCGATTGTAAGCAGGAGGACAGCCGTTCAAAATCTTGGACTCGCCGCAGACGTTGAGGAGGAGCTGAAGCAGCTGGAGAGTGACGACGCTATACAAATAGGCGGAGCCTATAACGTTTAATTATCGCCATGGCAAAAAGAATTAAACTTAGCGTTGATTGGGATAGCCTCCACCGGCAGAACATTGATAGGTATTCGTCACTAATAGACAATATTTACAACGATCTGGCCCGGGAGGCCGCCCTAATTGGCTCAATGGCCAGAAACAAGTCTCGCCCCTTCAAGTTCTCGGCATATCCTGAGCTCCGCCGGAGAGCGGACGCAATGATTACCGAAGTGTTCAGAAATATTGAAGTAATTGTATCAGACGCCTCAAGGAAGGAGTGGCTGCTTGCGGCCAGCAAGAATGATGAGATTGTGAGGCAGATATTTGCAAACGAAAGCCTTTCAAGCATACGGATGGGGCATTACTACGACCGCAACCTAGACGCCTTTAATTCGTTTCAAAAGCGCAAAATTGGCGGCATTGGAATTTCTGACCGGATATGGAGCCTCAAGGGCCAGGCGATACAAGAGATAGAGATGGGAATTGATATCGGCCTGACTGAGGGTCGGTCTGCAGAGCAAATGGGTAGAGACCTGAGAAAGTATCTTAAAGATCCGGAGCAGCTATTCAGGCGGGTTAAGGACGAGAGGGGAGCCCTGCAGCTATCAAAGAACGCCAAGGCCTACCACCCGGGGCAGGGGGTATATCGCTCCAGCAGAATGAATGCCTTAAGGCTTACCAGGACAGAAACGAATATGGCCTACAGAGAGTCAGATCACGAGAGGTGGCAGCAGCTTGATTTTATCCTGGGCTACGAGGTGAAGCGCTCAAATAATCCGTATCCTTGCCCCATTTGCGATGCGCTAAAGGGCAAATATCCTAAGACCTTTAAGTTCCTGGGCTGGCATCCTAACTGCAGATGCTTTGCGGTTCCCATACTTGCCAAGCCCGAGGAGTTTCTTGAGCAAATGCTTCTTGACGAAACCACTGGCCACAAGTTTGCCGGGGAAGTATCTGAACTTCCAAAGAATTTTACAAAATGGCTAAAGGAAAACGACAGGGGCATGGTTCCCCACTTCCTAAAGATTAATGCGGGCGCTATTAAAAACCTTGGCTAACTGTTTAGCACCACTTCGTGATAACGAAAATGGCTATTTGAACGACTACAGTTGCGATAAGTGTCCACCTTGCCCAAATTAGCTGCCTCTTTGAACTTTTGGCCTGTTCGTACAGGTAGACATCCTCCTCTGTTTTATAGCCCAAATTTTTCATAACCGCAAGAGTTTGGCTAGTGTATATTTGCTGGTGCCAATACCTACAAATTAGCTCTGAAGTGGCCGCGCTCGGGAGGCGAACTGTTAACCTATCTGGCTCTCTTTCGCCACTGAATGTCACGCTATTTGCCACCATATCGTAAAGCCGTATTAAATGCAGGCTCTCAAGGTATTCTACAAGTGTTATTACCTCAATAATATTATTTACGGCCGGAAGAAGGTCCTGCATTCCAGCGTCGTTTGCTGTAAGACCGACCTCGTTTCTATCGGGATTTGCTATTATTCCCAAATCGCTCGTGTTAACTAAGTTGCTTATAAGTGTCCCGAAACTTTGTATATGCATCAACTCGGGATTTGAGCTAGCTAATATATCAATTGCTCGCTTTTCTAAATTACTGAAAGATCTCATTTTTTTATTTCAATTATACGCCTTTAATCGGAGGAAGTAAACAGTTAGCCCCATTTTTTTTTCAACAATTTTCAAAAGTGAATAACTGTGAATAAATAATGATTACAATGTAATCAGTTAAGGGCGCAGAAAGGTATATTTGTTTCGTTAAAAATCTGACAATTAATATTCAGAACATGAAAAAAGAAATTTTTGAAGCCTTGAAAACCAAGTTTCCTGGGGTTCAAGACGCAATTCTTGACAGGATAGCTACAAAAATGGCGAAGACTGTAACAAAGGAGGAGGACGTTACAACCTCGGTTGAGGGGGTGACTTTCCAAAATGTTCTCGAGTCGTACGGCGACCACCGGGCTACAGAGTCACAGGTGTCAGCCGTAACAAACTATGAGAAAAAGCACGGTCTTAAAGATGGTGCAAAAGTGCAGAAGGAGCCTGGGGCCGGAGGAGATTCGGAACCGGGTGAAAGTGGCGGACAGCCTAAAGACCAAGATTCGGAGCTTGCGAAGACCGTAAAAGGGCTTCAGGAGAAGATTGAAAAGCTGGAGGGCGAGAAGGCCACAGAGGGGAGGTTACAGAAGTTCACCAAGTCAATGGAAAAGGCCCCGGAGAAAATCCGTGACCGTTACCGCAAGGACTTCAACAGACTCAATTTTAAGGACGATGCGGAATTCGACGAGTGGCTCAAGGATGTAGACACTGACGTCGATGCTATCGCCGCTGAATATTCTTCAAAAGGTGTCGCCTTTCAACCTCCTAAGGGCACAAATAAGCCCGTTACCCAGGAGCAAGCGTCTCCAGAGGTAAAAGCAAGGATCGAAAGTAGAAAGGCCGAAACGGGAGCCCCGGCCATCCAAGGGCTTCCAACACAAAAAGTCTAGTCAATGAATACAAATTTTGAATTCAGTGAGGCCCCGACTCCTGACGTTATCGTTTTCGAGAAGGTCATCGCGGAGAAGCCGGGCGGAGGTATCGTTGGCAACCCTGCATATGATGTCCGCGAGGGCACCGCTGTAGGTCTGAACGCCGGGGGCGTTTTAACCTCTATCAAGGCTTACCGCCTTGTTAAGGCCGTTGCCGCAGACGACGAAGCAATAGAAATCGCCAAGGGAAGTGGCGTAGCTGTTGGTGACAAAGTAGCACACGGAAAGATTGCCGTTGCAGTTACCGCAGTTGATTCTACCAACGCGTTGAAAGACGTCGTTACAGTTACTATGGGAGTGGCTATCGCAAACGGAACAGTATTGTTCCAGTCGGCAGTATTAAGTGTTGAGGCGGTTGAAGAAGTGGCCTACGGCTACTACGATGCTGTTGCCGAAACTCCAGGTGCTGTGAAGGTAGTTGCCGCAGATCCGGGCGCTGGCGAGATAGCTCTTGCCGGAGTTGCACCGTACAAGGGAATAAAAGACCTTGCCGCCGACGATTACGTCGTACTGAAGGAAGCTGTCGCCGGTGTGGCCGGAGTTGACGCTCGTCCTATTTACACTCCACTTTTCCTTAACGGGGCCAAGGTTCTCGCAGGTAAAGGCGATCAGCGCGTTAAGCTGGTTGTATCGGCAGTGGTACGCAAAGAAACAGTTAACGCTTCTAACGAAGTGCTGGCTCTCATGTCAACCATTAAAGCTGTTTAACTATTATGGGACAGATGAATAAACCTCTTTTTGACCTCAACCAGGCAGACCTGCAGCTTGAGATCAACTCATATAAGCCGGGAAGTGGCCTCGTTTGGCCTACACTTTTCCCGCTGAAATATTCGCCAAAATTCGACCTTAAGGGGCTCGAAGGAAACGAAGGGATTCCGGTATCAGCCGACAGGGTAGCATTCAACACCAAGGCCCCGCTGAAAACGCGTAAGACCATTGGATCATGGAGCGGAACACTGGGCAAGTACTCTATCTCGAAAGAGAAGGACGAGCTCCAGATCAACGAGTACAGAGACCTTAAGATCATCGCGGCATCAAACCCAACAGATAAGGCTTCGGCTCAATATCTTGTTGACATGGTGTACGACGACGTTAAGGCATGTAACGACGGTATCGATTACAAAGTTGAGATTGATGCTTTGCGCATCGGATCGCTCGGTAAGCAAACATTCCCTGCATCCATTGAAGGTGATATGGCTACCGAGGACGTGATCAACTTTAACGTGCCTGAGGAGAACTTTGTTGGAGCGGCCATATTGTGGTCCAACGCAGCCGAGGCCGACGGTATTGCAGATATCGTTAAGCAGCAAAAGGCTGTTAAGTTGAGGGGAAGGAGAAAACCGATGTTTGCGATTATAGAAGATTCAGCTTTCGAGCTTCTTCTTGCGCAGGCCAAAACGGTTAAGCGTGTTGCCTCTATTCTAGTTAACGCAACAGGAATGACCTCTACAGAGGTTCTTTCGGTGGACAACGTTAACGCATACATGCGTAAAAAAGGCTATCCTCAGTTCCTCGTTATTGACAGTTACGCAACTATCGAGGGCAAAGATGGAAAACATACAACCATCAAACCTTGGAACGAAAAAGTGGTTTGCCTTAGCCCGACTCCACAGCTGGGCTGGACATATTACAAACCGGTTCCTATCATTGAGGACACTGCTGCCATGCAGGCACAGGGCTCCTATGCTAAAACTACTGTATACTCAGAGGTGAATCCAATGGTCGAGACTACAATGGCGGAGGCCTATGTACAACCAGGCCTTATCAACAGGGCTTCTCTGGTATTCATGAATATTGCAAACACCGACGGATTTAACGAAGGCGCGTAGTAAATCATGGCAACAGTTTTTGAATCGTTGAAAAGCTTGTCAGGCTATCCGGTACCACAGTCAGCTCTTATCAGAATTACTGTGGGCCGGGGCTTGACTCTCTCTGCCGAGGCAACAGCAAGCGTCCTCAGGTCACAATCATACAGACTCGCCGAGGCGGATCTAATGAAGTGGCTTGCAAAAGCGCCAAACGTATCTCAAGGCGGAGTAAGTTATAGCTTTTCGGAAAGCGAGAGAGAACAGTTCAAGGCTGAGGCCGAAGCAATTTATGAAGAGAACGGAGAGGGGCAGACCTCTTCACAATACGGATATCAGGGGGAAAACTTATGATCATCAACGGGAAAATATTGTACCAGGTAAAAAGCGGAGGCGGAATAGTTAACGGGAACCCCGTTCCTGTTCAGGTAGACTGGCTTCCGATTGAGTGTAACATAAAGACAAATAGCAATACCACAAAGGGCAAGTATATCGATGGTAACTTCAGAATGGCATCTTACGAGGTGCTTATCGAGCTCACCGATTTTACTGCAAACAGGGTAAGGCTGGTTGATATTATGGGACGCGACCTTGGAGAATATCCCGTGCAGTTCATAGAGCACCTGGAAGCCGTTCAGAATACAAAAATAGTTGTTTGACATGCCGGCCAGACAGATAACACCCAGAAGCTACGTAGAGAAGAGTCTTGCAGAGGCGATTGAAAGACGCGTACGGAAGATTGTAACGACTCTTAGCTATGTGGGTGAACAGTGCTTATCTGAGGCGAGAGAAAACCACGGCTATATAGACAGAACGGGAAACCTGACCTCGTCGATTGGCTATGTGGTATTGAGGGATGGCGTAAGAGTGAGCGGAAGCGACTTCAGGCAAATCAGTGGCGGGGGAGAAGGATCAGAGAGCGGAAAGAAGTTTTTGGATTCTCTGGCCTCTCAATCGGGAGGGGGAATAACCCTCATCATGGTGGCCGGGATGAACTACGCTTCGTACGTTGAAACTAACTACAATGTATTGATTTCTTCGGAATTACTTATGGAAAGGTTGGTGCCGGAATTAATGAGAAAGTTAGGATTTGAAAAGGTATGAACAAAACAGGAGCTGAAATAGAAAGCGATTTTTTCAATGTGATCACCGGGAGCGAGCTTGAAGAGTTCGTTAACGGATCTACATATAAAAGAGGGGTGAGGCCTTTCGGCTCTAACCTTGAAGATATCGTGGTGGGCTTTTCTGCAGGTATTGATGGCCAGAGGCAAACCGGAGCTATTGACGTGAACATTTATGTTCCGAACATAGATGCCGGCTCTGAAGATGGCAGAAAGGTACCTAACAAGTCAAGAATTGAGGCGGTGGAGAAAAAGGCCCGCACATTTTTCGATTCCCTGTTATCTACAGAATACGACTTTCCCAAGGCGGCAACAATTCAGTCTTTTGAGGCGGAGGGCCTTGAGCAGTATTATGTCAGTATTAAAATTAAGTACAGAAGAATCACAATTTAAAAAATCAGTATTATGTCAATAGTAATGAGCTGGAGCAAATGCTCCGTTGAGATAGGCGAAACCGGTGCAGACGATGCAATGGCCGCTGCTCTTTCAAGTGTTGGTACAGTTGAAGACAAAACAGCGGTTTTAGAGGCCACAGATGGCGAGGCGCTCGAGAAAAAGGCCACCGGAGGAAGAGTAATTGCGTCTGAGCAGCTGGAAGGTGGCTTTGCGCTTACCGTTAGAGTTGTTGAACCAGACGACGCTTTGTATACTACACTGGGACTTGGAGCCGTTGCAGCTCCGGACTACGATGTGAAAACTCACGTCGTTCTAGGCGACTGGTCAGTGAAGGTGACTCCAAACAATGTGGGCGCGATTGGTATCAAGGCTCCTAAAACTAACATCAAGTTCAAACCAGGCTGGTCTGACGCTGATGGTAGCTATGCCGACATCACGTTTACATTTATCAAGACAGCCGCAGACAAGTGGTACACACGCTTTAAAAAGGCTTAACAATTAAGCTATGAAAAGTGCTGAGTCCAAGGTGGCGGGTACAATCACGCAAAGGAAGGTGTCATTTAACATCGGTGGGACAACTTATGAGGTTGCCCCACCATCCTGCGCGACTTTGATTCTCTTGTCAGAAGAGCTTGCAAATATCCCCGCAGTAGAGCTGAACCATAGTGAGAAGTACTCCGAGGTGCTAAGATGGGCCAAAAACTTCAGGCCGCTGGCCAGAGCGGTGGCCATACTTGTGCTAGGGGCAGAAAACCTTACCGAGGAGAGAACATTCGTAGAGAAAAGGGTATTGGGCCTTATCCCAATAAGAAAGTCCGTAAAAATCGATAAAATAGGCGAAATAGGGGATGTCCTGATTAGGCTAAGCCCTTCAGAGTTAAAAGCGCTCTTTTTAAAAATGCTTGCGGCAATGGAGATTGAGGATTTTTTCGATTTTACCACTTCCCTGCTCGAACTAAATCTTCTAAAACCGACGAAGGAAGTGGTGAACTAAATGACAGCATCTGGGCCGTTATACTTGGGACGGCAAAGTCGCTGGGTGTTCCTCCGGAACATGTTCTTTATAAAATGAGCTATGCAAATGTGCAAATGTACAATGCAGCTATACCAAGTTACGATGCAGACAAATCAGGTAAAGAGGGGAGCCCCAAATTTGACTCATCTAAAGACGCTAACATCCCCGGAAATATCCAATTAAAGCCAGGCGAGGAGATTGAGTATGAATAACGAGGAAGGAAAGATTTGGTACGGCCTAGGGATTAGGAACGATCAGCTGCAGCGGGATGCTCAAAAGTCGTCTAGCATATTCAGAGGAATCGGTGATAACGTACAATCTGAGGGCGCTCGCATTGATAATATTTTCAAAAACATAGCAAAGGGAGCCGCAACCGCATTTACTATTCAGACGGCAATTCAATTTACCAAGTCTGTGGTTCAGGTGAGAGGCGAAATGGAGGCCTTAGAGATCTCTCTGGAGACATTGCTCGGTAGCAAGGCCAAAGCCTCTAAAATGATATCAGAAATTGCTACATACGCGGCAGATACGCCGCTTCTTCTTGGAGATATTGCCAAGGGGGCAACAACAATGCTCGCCTTTAATATTGAGGCAGAAAAGATACTTCCAACACTTAAGCAGATAGGCGATATCTCAATGGGTGACGCGCAGAAATTTGCGTCTCTGACTCTTGCCTTCTCGCAAATGTCTTCAACCGGTAGACTGATGGGGCAGGATCTGCTCCAGATGATTAATGCCGGTTTCAACCCGCTTACAATTATTGCGGAAAAAACCGGAAAAACGGTTGGGACCCTGAAGAAAGAGATGGAGGCTGGGGCGATATCGTCGGAAATGGTAGCGAGCGCTTTTGCAGACGCAACTTCTGCCGGTGGTAAGTTCAACGGTATGCTGGAGAAGCAAAGCGCCGGTATCAAGGGAAGTATTTCAAATTTTGAGGGAGCCGTTGATGAGGCCCTCAATAACATCGGATCGAAAAACCAGGATCTAATCACATCATCAATACAGGGTGCCACTCTGCTGGTTCAGAATTATGAAAAGGTGGGAAGGGCGGCCCTTGACCTCGCCGTTGCCGTAGGGTCTTACAAGGCAGCTCTTATTGCCGTTAACGCTATTCAACGGGCGAACATAATGATTTTAAGGCAGGCTGTTATGGAGAAATGGCTTGCAGCAGCTGCAGGAATTAACCTATCAAATGCAGAGGCAATAGCAGCAGCGAGAACTAAACTGTTCACGATTGCTCAAAAGGGGCTGGCGGCATCACTTAAGGCCACAGCATCGGCCATGTTGGCCAACCCTTACGTTTTGGCAGCCGCTGCAATTGCGGCAGTTGCATTTGTAACCTATAAGGCTATCACTGCCGATACCGAATATGAAAAGGCAATAAAAAAGGTTAACAAAGCCCTCGAGGATACGCAAAAAGCTAAGGATGACGCAGGGAATAATGTTGACCAATACCTAAATACCATAAGGGGCGAAACGAGCTCAATTCTTGAGCAGGTTAGGGCGTATGATGCCTTGATAAAGAGATATACCTTTTTCGCTAATTACAGCTTTGAGGACCTGAAAAAGCTATCTCCATCCCAGCTCGCTGGCGTTCTGTCTCAATTCTCCACCGAGATGGAGAAGGGAATGATTCAGTCGCTGATTAAGCAGGCTGAGGCCGATATTGAAAGCGAGGTTTCCGTGTATAGGACCAGGGCAAAACGAGAGGGGTATACCTTCGATGAGTCTTCAGTTTCAAGTGTAAAAGTGCTTCGCCAGCAGATCTCGATGTACAAAAAGCAGCTGGAGGAGATTGATAAAGCCGAGCACCTTGCAAAGGTAAAGGCGCTGCCTATTGATGCCCAAAGGGAGTACTACCAGAATGAGCTAAATAGTATCAAAAAGGTTAAAGACTCAATTGAAGCAATACACCCGGATAGCAGAAGCATCCTACAGGTTGAGCAGCTAGATCAGGCAAACGCTCAGCTAAGAGAAACCGAGTCAATTTTGGCCGGTATGAGCACCAAGGGCGGATCATCCCTTGGGCAGCTCGTCTCAGATATAGCTAAAGCGGAAAAGGAACTTGCTGAGCTAAGGAAAAAAGCCGCTGCGGGAGAGATCTCCACCGCTGCAGTTGAGGAAAAAGTAACAGCAATTGAAGCGCTCAAAAAGCAGTACGAGACTATGACCGGTAAGTCGTACGGCAAAGACGATAAGGCGGCCCTTGAAGAGCAAAAAAGAGCTTTGGAAGAACTTGCAAAGCAGCAGACGGAGTTCCGGCTTAAGTCAGACCTTGAGCTTCAGGGCAGAGTGCTGGCCCTTCAGGCAGATACTTTTGAGAAACAGCGCCAGCAGGCAGATAACGAGTTCAAGCTAGAAAAGGCCGACATTGAAAGGCGCAGGCAGGAGGCATACGAGCTTCTGGCCAAGTCCAAAGGGGTTGAGGTTGCCAAGCTTACAGACGCTGATAAGGCGGGAGTGAATGAGCAATACGACAAGGAGATTGAAAACGCTCAGACAGTCAAAAATGCAACTATAGTTAAGATTAATTCGGAGGCTTCAAAGACGCTTAGGGAGCTATGGTCTGATGCCACAGACGCTAATATTTCAGACGGTATTCGTGAGATAAAGGCCATTAACGATAAGTACGACGAGATCATCAAAAAGGCTAAAGATGCCGGGGCTACGCTTAAGGAAATTGACGATATCAATGCGGAGAGAAATAAGTCTTTGCATTCGGCCTACACCAGGCAGGAGCTTGATAAAATTGCGATTTGGCAGGAGACAGAAGCCTTGCTGGCCGAAGGGTCAACCGCATTCCTCGACAAGCAAACCGAGGTGAGAAGGAAATTAGCCAAAATAGATATCGAGGCTTCCAAAAAAAGGGTTGAGGCTCTTAAAAAGGAGCAGCAGGAGACTGGCAAAAATAACCAGGCACTAATCGACAGGGAGGAGGCTTTTCAGGAGAATACTAATAAAAATCTGGAGAACCTTAAGGATAACTACTTTGTAATAGGCGAGCTGCTCGGCGATACGCTCTCACAGTCTTCAGACGAGTTCGTTGCTAAGCTTGGCGGATTGCTGAGCTCCATCTCATCATCCATAGGACAAATTAAAAGCTCCGACAGCGCATTTGGCAAGGCAAGCGGTATTGTTGGCCTGGCTATGGCGGCGGGAAACTACCTGAAGGGAATCAGAATCGACAGAGAAAATGAAACTCTCAACAAGCAGAAGAAGATTACTGACGAAATCGCAGACAGGGTAAAGCTTGAAAATGAAATAAACAAGCTCTACGACGAGAGAAGAAACGCCTTAAGCGAAAACCTCTTTTTGGGTAAGGACTACGGAAAGATAATGTCGAATGCAATGAGCGACATTCTTAAGTACAACGAAAAGCTTGGGGTTACCCTCGGAGACCTATACTCAAACGCTATTTTTTCTGCAGATGGCGAGGCCAAGAGATTGCTTTTCGGAACGAAAAAGGGCGAGTACTCATTTTCGCTGCAGGATCTGCTCGCGGGTATGGTTCCTAAGGAGGAGGGCGCAAAAGGGCTTGGTGAGGCTATTGCCAACACTCTCAACCATGGTCTCAATGAGGCCAGAAAGCGAATTAAGGGTGGCGACTTCTTAGGAGCGGTCGGAAGTATACTAGATCCTCTCCAGCTGTTTGGAGGAGGTAAGGCAGATAGCAAAGCGAGAACAAACGCTTTCGAGAATCTGGGTAAAGCCGTGGAGGAAACATTGAAGGCAATGAGTAAGACTACCTCCGACTTTGCGACGATGTCAACTCAGGATATGCTCGACTTTTTCACTTTGATGGAGAAGGCCGGCAATATCACAGACGAAGCCACTAAGAAGCTACTTGCCGCAGCTCAGGAGCAGCTGGAAATGGTCAAGAAGGCCGAGGAGCAGATGAAGGAGGTTATCTCCGAACTTACCGGGGGCCTTGGAGACGCCATCAGGGATATCCTGGTTGAGGGCTTTAGAGGTGGATTCGGATACGGGGTGAACGAGGCCAAGAAGGTTGCCTCAGAAATCTCCGGAATATTGGAAAACATGATTTCAAGAGAGCTAATGAATATCGCCTTCTCGGGGATGTTTAACACTCTTAAGGAAAATATGCAGGCCTCTTTCGGCGCTGACGGGGATAAGTCGTGGGCCGATGATTTCGCTCAGTTTATGGAGTCATTTCCTGCAGCTGCGGAGCTCTTTAATAAGGGCATGGCTGAAGCAAAGAAGTCAGGAGAAAAATACGGAATAGATCTGTTCGGTGAGGGCTCCCGCTCTGCGGCGAGTAAAGGAATTGCCTCTGCCTCTCAGGGCAGCATTGATGAGCTTAACGGGCGTGCAACAACAATCCAGGGACATACTTTTTCAATAAGTAGCGATATGAAGAAGCTTGTAACCTTCATGTCGAAGATGCTGGAGCATGTTGCCGGTATCAAGCAAGACACAAGCAGGCTTGAGAAAATTGAGAAAGATATCAGCTCCGTGAAAAATGGTATTGAGAGTATAAACACCAAGGGCATAACAATTAAAATGTAATGACTGGATTGCTAAAAATTGATGGCGCTGACGCTTACACAACATATGGCGTATTTCCCACCGGAGATAGCTATGCTCAGGTGCTTGAGTGGCCCTCGCTTAAGGAGCTCCTTATCTCCGACTGGCCAGACCAAAACGGCATAGATGTAGACTTATCCGCTCCGGTGCTTGACTCTCGCAGCTTAACCCTTTCGTTCTTCACCGGAGGCCAGCTGGCCAATATTGGGGGACTGATGTCCGCTCTTATGAACGGATCGTACCACACGCTCGAGTTTCCACAGCTTGGAGTAGAGCATTCACTACGACTAATATCGCAGCCATCATACCGCAGCTATTCAAACGCTACTAAGCACTTTGCCCTACAGCTTGCAGACGATTTTCCTCTAGCCGGATATAACTATCTGGCCCCCAATCCGACAGGCATTTCCGCAACAGGGTTTAAGATTGATAACGTCGACCTGGCCAATTATGGCATGGTCGTCACTGAAGGAGCGGAGAGCGAAATATTAAAAAGCCCGGGAATAAAGCAGAACTTGCTCGTGAGCATTAAGAATAAGGCCGGAGTAAGCTATGACGGAGAAAACGTATTTGTCAAATCGAAGGAAGTTGAAATAGGCCTTTTATTCAGAGGGTCAATGAGCGACTTCATCCGTAATAGCAGAGCTCTGCTGTATAACCTGGTAAAGCCGGGGCAGAGGTCATTTTATGCAGGCGTAACAGGCGAATCATACGGCTGCTACTATAACGGGCAGAGGGTTGAAAGGTTCCTGATATTGAATAATAGGATATGGTGCGAGTTTTCTGTAAGCCTCGTATTCACAAATAAAACTGTTTAGCTATGATTATTTACAATAAGCTGGGAGTGCAAGTTGCGGATGTTGATGTGAGTGATGATAGCTATCGCCACAAGGCCATCATGGGAGAAAATAGCCTTACTCTATACTTTTCCCTCCCTGAGTATGCGGAGATACCTGTAGGATCATATTGCGAGTTCAAGGGCGAGCGGTACACACTTATCCTGCCCGAAAACTTAAAGAGGCATGGAAAACGTAATTTAGAATACACTCTGGTTCTTGAGTCGGAGCAGTATCTTTTAACAAAATACAAGGTTCGGAACCTGTCGGATAAGAGGCTGAAATTTCCTTTTACCGCCAAGCCGATTGAGCATTTGCAGCTTATCGTGGACATTCTTAATCTCAAAAGTGGCGGGTGGAGTATTGGAGAATGTATTGATGCCGTTGAAAAGGAGATCGTGTATAGCCACACTTACTTAAGCGAGGCGCTTAAACTTCAGGCGGAAACTTTTGAAACGGAATACGAGATAGTGGGCAAATCTATCTCCCTCAAAAAGGTAGAATATAATAAGGAGGCACCGCTTGAGTTGAGCTATGGCCATGGTAACGGATTTGAGCCAGGCTGCGGCCGCTCTAACTACGAAAATACTGTTCCGGTAGAGGTGCTGTTCGTTCAGGGAGGAGATAAAAACATTGACTTCTCAAAGTACGGATCGAAGCAGCTGCTGCTGCCGAAGTCTCAGTCTCTCGCTTATGAGGGGAGGAACTATGTAACCGATGCCGACGGGCTATTCGTTACAAGAGGTGACAAGGCACAGTCAACCGGCCAGGAGGACTCTCTCGACTGTTCACATATTTTCCCGTCTCGAGTTGGTACAGTTACTTCGGTGGACGTTGTGAGCGAGGAGGGCAACCTCTACGATATTCTTGACAACACCATCCCTGCTGCGCTTGACTATTCGCTCTGCAGAATCGCAGGGGAAAAGGCAACCATAAGATTTGAATCTGGCATGTTGGCAGGCAAGGAGTTTGATTTAGTGCAATCAGAAAACGCATTCTCCGGCTATGTACATGCAGATAGACGCTTAAAAATAGTCCCTCAGGAAATAGATGGGCAAATTATGCCTAACGATACTTTCTCGCCCTCTGTGGGAGATAAGTATGCAATATTCGGCATTCAGCTTCCAGACGCATATTTCAGAGACGACGCAACCAAAACGGGAGCCTCATGGGATATGTTCAGGGAAGGGGCTAAGTACCTTTTTGAGCACGAGGACCCGCGCTTTTCGTTCACCGGCCAGCTCAATGGTATTTGGTCAAAAACAAATTGGTTGGCTGTAGGTGGTAAAATAAAGCTGGGAGGCTATGTAGCGTTCACAGACGTGGACTTTCAGACCGTTTCGGCGCTTGTTAGGATTATTGATATCAACGAGTATGTAAACTCTCCGTATGAGCCTAAAATCGAGCTTTCAAATGTCGCAGTGGGAGGGAGCACACTTTCAAGCGAGCTGAAAAAGCTTTCTTCGGAGGAGGTAATTACTGAAGGTAGATTCCGGGAGTCCCTGCAATTCACAAAACGTCGTTTCCGGGATGCTCAGGAGACAATGACTTTGCTTTCTCAGTCGCTGCTTAATTTCTCCGGATCTGTCAGCCCCATCACCGTGCAGACGATGGCGCTCCTGGTAGGCGACGAAAGCCTGCAGTTCCGCTTTGTGAATAGTAAAGTGGTGCCGGTGGCTGCGAACCATGCTATAGCGTTCAGCAACGCAACAAAGGTGCTTTCCGCTGCAGCAGGGATACTGCAGCATATGACTGTGGGTATCAAAACGATCTCGCAGTCTCACTTGGCTAGCGAATACCGGTACTGGGATATGGCAGCCTATGACTCGCCTCCTCTTACCGAGGCAAACGCTTCAAAGGCATACTATCTGTACGCCAAGTGTGCCAATCCGGGAGCTAGCGGAGTGTTTGTGCTTTCCGATGTGGCAATAGGTATGACCTCCGTTGCGGGGTATTATCATTTTTTGGTTGGCATACTCAACAGCGAAAATGCAAGTGAGAGGTCATATGTGAGCCTGTATGGCTTTTCCGAAATTCTCCCGGGCCGAATCACAACTGAGAAAATCGTTAGCCCTGATGGCCGACTGTCTATAGATCTATCAAGCAATCCTCCCAGAGTTACAGCGCTAGACGGTGCAATCATCGAGGGAAAGGTACAGTTTCAGGCGGGTTCTTCCGGACTGGCACAGCTGGCCGAATGGCCAACCGCTGCCCAGGACATTCAGGACGCATCAGCAGCTGCTGCAGAGGCAGACAGAA
>MKTA01000034.1 GCA_001897515.1 Bacteroidetes bacterium 41-46
GCCTATTTAGAAAAGATGAGATTAAAAGAAACTATTAAAGAAGCAATTTAAACCAAAAAGTCTAAAAGGGTGCTGTACTAAAACGGGGATTTCGACATGACCAGCGAAAATTTTGCTGACTTTATCAAGAAAAACAATATAAGCGAATTTTACATTGCAGGAGCAGACGCCATTGCCTGTGTGAAATCAACCGTTTACAATATGTGCAAGAATAACTATAAAGTGACAGTAATATCAGATTGCATTACTAGTTATGATAAAAGGAAAATTGACGAGATGCTCAATTATTACGAAAAGAATGGCAGTAAAATAATTAATTTGAAAGACTCTAAACCTTTAATAATAATCTAATAATATCATCAATGAATAACGAAAAATGGAATGAAATATGTTTTCTGCTCGCTGAAAATATTCGGAGTGACATAAGTGAAAGTGATTTTGAAAGAAATGTAATACAAGCATTGAGAGTTTTAGATTGGAAAGAGTATACAGGAGATATTCAAATCCGTCCATCATTTCAATTTGGAGCTTCAAACAGATTAAAACCAGATTTTGTTATTAATTCATCCGAAAAAAGAAACCTATTCGTAATTGAAATTAAACAGCCGAGCCTTCCATTAAATACCAATTTTCAACAACAGCTGTTTTCATATATGCGTCAATTAAGACTTGAATATGGAATCTTGATTGGACAAGTTATTCAAGTGTTCTATGACGGGGATTTGGCAAATCACGATGACCCCGTCATGCTAGAAACAATTGAATTTGAGAATGACAATCCAAAAGGAATTAAATTCGTCGAGTTATTTAACAAAGGTAACTTCAGTATTGAAGCGCTAAGATCATTTACAATAAACTCTCTTAAAAACATTAATCGCCAAGCTGACAAAAAATTATTATCTCAAAAGATTTTATCTCCTGACTACGAAAGAGAAGTTATCAAATTAATTAAGCAAGACTTTTTAAATTTATATGACAGCGAACTAATTGACAGCGTATTAAATGAAATTTCAATAAATATTTCAATTCAAAATCAGGAAATTATTGAACAATCCTCTGTACGAACAAAATCATTAGAAAAATCCGTAATTAAAAGTTCTAGGGATAAAACAAAATACACAATTAATGGGGCTTCTGAAAAACTTGGGAAAAACAGGTTTGTATTAGAGTTAATTCGAATGTACGTGAGAAATAACCCATCAGATTTTACTAAACTAAAAAATATTTTTAGAGACGATTTACAAGGTTCAACCGGAGTAGTAAACTCACTAGATTTTGTAGAGATGAAATATGCAAATAAATCAGATAAAAGGCATTTTATTGGAGATGATGAAATTTTAATGAGTGCAGATAATGTGAAATTTGTTGTCTCAACACAGTGGGGAAAAGACAATATTGACAACATTGTACACTTGGGCAGAAAATTAGGCTTTAAAATTGATGAAATGGAATAAATGTAACCATCCAAAAGTCTGTGCAAAAACCAATTTTTAAGCAAAGATTCTGCTGATTTTCTAAGCATTTTGTTAGTTGATTGGCTCAATTTCAGCAAATTGCTGATTCTAAAATTTTGTATTGTGAAATAATGTAGTTAATTTTATATAATGAAATTCTACCTAGGCGTAACTGACTTTGAATGGTACAATTTCCTTTCGCAGAGGGAAAATGAGGATATCAACTTCTGGCAGCCTGGAGGTAATACAAACTTCAGGGCAATTAATCCAGGAGCACCATTTTTGTTTAAATTAAAAAGTCCATATAATGCCATAGCCGGCATCGGCTTTTTCTCTTCTCATGCAATTTTACCTTTAGATGTCGCATGGAGCATATTTGAAGGGAGAAACGGAGTAGAATCATTTTTCAAATTCAAACAGAAGATAATTAATTACAGAAGCAGTGATAATCCATACAGTAAAAATCCCAATATTGGGTGTGTTGTGCTTACTGATCCCATTTTCTTTGATAAGTCCGACTGGATTGACGTGCCTGCAAGCTGGAACAGGAGTATTGTACAAGGAAAAACTTATGATACATACAACTTAGAAGGGAGAGAACTATGGACTATAGTTGAAGTACTTTTGAATAAATACCGCCTTTTTGAAAGACCTGAATCCGTAAAAAGCCAGCTTGTACTTGCAGAGCCCGAAGCAGAATACACAAAAAAGTATCTTACTAAAGTCAGACTCGGACAGGGAGCATTCAGAGTACAACTTACCGATGCATACTTAAGAAGATGCTCCATAACCGGTGAGAAAACCCTACCAGTTCTGGAAGCAGCTCACATAAAACCATTTTCCGAATCTGGCCCCAACCATATTTCTAATGGGTTATTACTCAGAGCTGACCTCCACAAACTATACGACTCAGGATATATAACACTTACAAAGGATTATAAAGTTGAGATAAGCCGTAAAATCAAAGAGGAATTTGAAAACGGAAAAGAGTATTACAAACTGCATGGAAGCGGATTACTAGTACTACCAAAAGATCTATCAAACAGGCCTGATGTGAAATATATTGAGTGGCACAATATTAATATTTACAACGGATAGATTCAACAATTATTATTAGTGTATGGCAACGCTACCACACGACAATAATATCGATACCAGAATATTGGCACAGATTTTCAACAATACTGTTGCTACATACAAATTCTATTGGTTTGTCTCAATACTTGATCTTGTTGTTAAAGATGGTAAAAGAAAAATATCATTTTGGGAAATAATTATTGGTATAATTGCCGAGGCATGGTATCCGATACACTACTTCAGAATATCATTTGGCAAGTCAGACTCTCTTTATGATCAAATCATCAAAATCCAAGCTCTTCTGGACATACCAATAGATGTTGACAAAGAGGTTCTAAAAAGGAAAATTATTGCTAATATTGAGAACACAGAAGTAAAGAGTCTGCTGAGAGTATTTGCACTTAATGTCCCTTACCGCTTTCTCTCTCCCTGGATAAATTACACAATCGACAACGAGGTGGTGGAGAGGTCAAAAAGATTTGAAAATAACTGTTTATACGCAATTAACGGAGAGTCTGTTGAGATTAATCCTATCTGGATAAGTTACCTTAATGAACATTACCTTATAATGCGGGATTTTACTTTTTGGAACCTTACCCTATTCCTTCAGAAGAGAAATCCGAATGTGCCCGACCTTTCATCAAAACTAATAAAGCCTATTCAAAGAAATTCACTAATCAAACAGCGCAATTTCTGGGATCAGTATATTGATATCAAAGGAACAATTGAATGTATTTACACTGCTAAAAGGCTTATAAAAAGAGAATACGACCTAGACCATTTTGTGCCCTGGAGCTTCGTCTCACACAATTTGCTTTGGAACCTTCTACCTGCCGATGGGGGAATCAATTCTTCCAAAAGTAACAATATTCCTGAGCTGAGCTTATATCTAAAGCCTTTTGCAAGAATACACAAAAGTGCAATTGAAACAATTTACAATGTTAATCCTAGTAACAAACTTCTTGAGGATTACCTTACTCTTTACTATTCAATCCCCGATTTTGTCCATCTATCCGATGAGGAGTTCTACGATATATTTAAAAACACCATCTCACCATTAGTCCAGATAGCAGAAAATATGGGATTCAAATACTGGCGGTGTAAAACATAAGAGATGAATACTACAGAAAAAGGTCCAAAATGCATCTTTTGTAATATTAAGAAGAGAGACAAGATTATTTGCGAGTCAGAACATGTCATAGCTTTTCTTGACTTATACCCAGTTACTCCCGGACACACTCTCATTATCCCAAAGGAGCATGTCATAAACTACTTTGACATATCCCCTGCGATTCAAAATGAGATATGGAATTTAGTAAACCGATGTAAGGAAATTCTTGATAACACCTACCACCCCAATGGATACAATATCGGTATAAACATTAACAAATCTGCCGGACAAACCATACTCCACACCCACATTCACTTAATACCCCGTTACACAGGCGACACCCAAGACCCAAAAGGAGGAGTAAGAGGAGTGATAGCTGAAAAGCAGAAGTATTAAATTACCTCTGAAAACCTATCGGGATTAAATTAATGAAACCACACTATACAATAGCAGGTAAGAAGTTAAAAAGGGGAACCGAAATAATTGTAAGCATCCATTATTAAAATAGTTCTTTAGGATTAATCTTCAAAAACTCATCATAAGGAATTCCTCCTGTTCCAACAAGTAGCACTTTTTTAGGGTTAAACCTTTCTGCAAATACTCTCATACCAGCGCTCTCTGCTCTCATTCCACTTTTCACTTCAAGTCCTATTACCTCATCTCCTTTTTCCAGTATAAAATCAACTTCGTAGTTACCATCTCGCCAGTAGTAAAGATTAAATCTTTCGGAAATAGTGTAATTAATCAAATGTGCACCCACAGAAGATTCAATAAGTCGTCCCCATAATTCAGGATTTATTATCGCTTTTTCGTAAGTATCATTGCTCTGAGAAGTTATCAGGGCGTTGTTATATACCTGAAGCTTCGGACTGGAACCACGTTTACGAATGATATCTCCGGCATATTTTTCTAAACCTCCCAGTAATCCGCAATCAGAAAGCAGTTTCAAGTAATTGGCCAGAGTTGTTGTGTTTCCTGCATCTTGAAGTTGTCCAATGATTTTTGTATATGAAAGAATCTGTCCGGAATATAGACAACCCAGTTCAAACAATCGTTTCAACAAGGCAGGTTTATCAACTCTGGTGAGCATCAGTATATCTTTGGAGATACTCGTTTCAATGAGAGAATCCTTTATATAATTTTTCCAACGTTCGTCATCGTTAATCAGAGTTGCTGATCCCGGATAACCTCCAAAGTAAACATACTGCTGGATATTCCACCCAAATGCTTCTTGCATTTCTGTATAAGACCAATGTCCCAAGTATAGGGTTTCAAAGCGACCAGCTAAGGATTCGGTCAACCCCTTTTGAATTAAAAGACGTGACGAACCAAGCAGAATAACTTTTATATTGATGTTCTCACGTGTATCTTTATCCCACTGTTGTTTTACAATTTCACTCCAATTATCAATCTTCTGAATTTCATCTATCACTATCAAAAATTCAGATGCTCCCGATGCTTTTAAACGCAACCTGGCTGATTCCCACACCTGCATTAACCAGACCGAGTTCGTTGCTGAAATTGCATCTGCTGATTCATATATGTTAGGAATAGACAGCTGCGACAAGAGCTGTGCTATCATTGTAGTTTTACCCACCTGTCGAGGCCCCAGAATGACCTGAATAAACTTTCTCGGCTCTTCTATTCTTGGCTTAATCAGCTTTAAATAAGGACGTTCAAACATAAATTAATATTTACTCAATATGACTAGCAAATTTACTCAGTATTATTGATTTTGCAAATATTTCCTTAAATAGTGACCAAAGATTGAAAGCTATCCCCGGCTAGCCCTTCTAAAAAAAAGCCTTATCATAATACCTAACAAAATTAAGGTTAACATCTGTCCAAAAAGCGCTTCTTTATACAATCCTTCGTATTCCTGGCTATTGTTGACATATACCCGCTCAGGGAAATATGTTCTCTCTTTATTAGCTGATGGCACATAATGCACATAAAATATTGTTGATTTCAACTCTTCAGCAGATGGAATGGGGTTTTTAATTGTATACTCCGTTGTAATTTTGTGCTCCCGGGTGTCCATACTGCCATCCCTCATATATACCAGATAGTAAAATATATTTGCAAGCCCGTCCCGGATTGGTTTTATATCCACTGAATCAACAATAGCTTTTGATGCTGTACTTGCTTTTTTGTAACTATTGTCTCGCCAGAATGAAACTACTCCAAGAATACCAAAAAGAAAACCTATTATTATCAGAATTACTCCTATTTTCCTCATATCATATTTTGTTAAAATGAATAATTATCTATGGTTGTCTTATGGATTTTAAATATCGGTATTTTTCTACCCCTCCTCTCATCTATCCTGTATCCCGATTGCTTTATTATAATGCTATGGTCATTGTTATCATAAGAAAAAACTGATGAAAACTCATAATAACCATTCTGATTTTTGCCCCGGTTACCCCTGTTATTCTCTGCCGATATCATGCTGAGTTTGAGTTCACCATCCAGGTAAAATCTTGTGATAACAGAAGTTGTACCCATCCCTTCATAAATATCATCCACTTTCAGCAGTTCATAACCATCTCCCAGGTTAACCATTGACAAATCATATGATTTCTCACCAAATGAGCCATGAATTGCAAAGCTTCGCTTAAACTTATAAATATAAATGCTATCATTTTCAATGGTGTACGAAACATATCCTAAGTTTACGCCACAAACATGACAATTGTTAGAGTTGACAAAATCACCATCTTCGCTAATTATCATAGGGGCAGTCCTGAATACTGTATAATACATTGTATCACTACCTCTTTGCACAATAAAAGTTGTATCAACAAATGAGTATAAAGTACCCTTCTCACCAAGAAGTCCGTTAAACTCATGCATATCTCCCGGTGTGCCGTTCCATTTTACCGCGTTATAACTTGACAAGTACTCCCCTGAAAGCATCTTTTGAAGCAGCTCTTCAGGTGAATAAGATTTGGGATAGCCCTCTGGAGAAGAGTAGAGCGTTAAGGAGAGTAGTGTTAAGCTTAAAAGACAAAATGTCTTGATTAATCTTATTATATTCATGTTCGGCTTTTTCTTATTGCGTTATATATACCTGCTCCTGTGGCAAGTATTCCAAGAATAATGCTGCCTCTGAATCCTAATGCACCGGCTACTGAGATCAGAATCTTCTGATTAGCTGCATTTGTACTTGCAAGACTAATTGGGATGCCTTGATCAATGTCATAAGCATATGCAACCAGAAGTGCAGAAAAAATGGCGATTGCTATTGCAAAAAGCCATCTGTTTATCTTTGATACTCTCCTTTGTACCATTTCCCGGTAATTGTTCTGCCATCCGGCAGGGTTGCTCTTCCGTTACCATGTGGTAGACCATTAACATAATCACCCTCAAATATTGTCCCGTTCTTATGTATCTCTTTTCCCTTACCTTCCCTTTGATGGTTTACAAAACCGCCGATATATCGGTCTCCGTTTGCACCTTTATAATCACCTTTGCCATGTATTTTACCATTCCTGAAATCTCCCTCATAGAAGTCACCATTGAAAAATTTAAACTGACCCTTCCCGTGCGGGATTTTATTGTTTGAAATGATAATATATGTACCTGTGTATTTGCCCCCATCTGAAAAAGGAATTTCAACTACTTCATTATATATCTTGCTGATAAATTTATTATTTTCCCAATATCCATCTTCCACCTTTCCATTGGCATAGGTCATTTTTCCATTCCCGAAAATTTGATCATTTTCAAAATCCCCTTTATAAACATCACCGTTATTAAATGTATATTCTCCTTTCACGAATTTGTTTTGAATAAACCGTCCGTTGTAGGTGTCGCCAGTTGTAAAGCGTAGTATTCCATATCCGCTACAAATATTATTTTCAAAATCTCCTTCATATATTGAGCCGTCTCCATAAGTCAGTTTCCCTTTGCCATTCTGGGCACCAGCTTTCCAGTTTCCTTCATATCGGTATCCATTTGTTTTTGTTAATGTACCCTCTCCATTACATTCACCTTCATTCCACCCCCCCTCGTAAACATCTCCATTAGCATATACCATTTTTCCACCCATTCCTTGTGGCTTGCCCATAAAAATATACCCTTCGTATGTGCTTCCATCAATATAGGTTATTTTTCCACGACCGTTAGGCAATGGAATATAAACAGGCCTAAAGAGCATTTCCCCGGAATAGGATTTGAAATTCTTATAATCGCTATACGAATTATTAAATGTATAATTTTCAACTATTTTACTGTAAGTATCAAAGAGTTTCCCATTCATGTCAAGAAATTTCCATGTATCATTGTTAATTTTTACTTGTACATATTCATTTTTATCGAAGTAACTAACAGCCACATATTTAAAAGGAACTATTTCATTTCCCGATTTATCAATAATTCCCCAAAGGTTGTTGAGTTTAGCTCCGGACATCCCATTGTAGAAATACTTGACCTCTTCGAATTGAAGTGGGATAATTTGGGCACCGGATTTATCAATAAATCCCCATTTTCCCGTCAACTTTACCGCCGCAAGCCCTTCTTTAAATTTGCCGACATCCTCATATTTCAGAGGAATAATCTCTTTTCCGGTTTTATCTATAAATCCCCATTTACCTTTTAGATTCACGCCTAATAGATCTTCTGAAAATAATTTTGCCCCATCATATTTTATGGGTATGATTTCTTTTCCTGTTTTGTCTATGTAGCCATATTTTTTTTTGTACCAAACCTTTGCTCTCCCGTCTTCAAAAACATCTGCGAACTCGTATTTTGGTTTAATAACCATTTTCCCTGTTTCATCTTCATAGCCCCATATTTTTATTTTAGTTGATTTTTTCAATATAAAGGCTGGTTGTAGATCCTGGGCATGTAAAACCGCTACACAAAACAAAAAAGAGGAGATTGCTACTATTATTTTAGATATCGTGTTCATAATTTCTAAGGTTTAAGGGTTTTATTTTTATATTTAACAAGTTGATTAAAAAATTGTTTAAGGGCTTTGAACTACTTCCGTGGTGGAAATTTAGTTTGGAATCAAATAAATTATCCCTATCTTTATAATTGTGTATGCAAGCACACTAACTCCATCTTTATAGGCTTAATTATGCATATTAACACAATTATAAACTCATCCCCTGACTCAATTCTCAAAGGAATTGCAGCGAGAGTTAAAGAGAGGCGGCTGGAGCTAAATCTCACCCAAAAGGCATTTGCAAAAAGAGTCGGAGTGGGTTATGATGCATATCGGAATTTTGAAAACAGCGGTGAAATAACTCTCAAAAATCTGGTATTATGTGCCATTGCTCTTGACGATACAGAGTCATTCGCTGCCCTTTTCACAAAAAAATCGTATCAGACTCTTGACGAAATCATCAATGAATATGAGGTAAAAAAGAGAAAGCGGGGTTCACGAAATGAATGAAATTAAGGTCATAGATGTATTTATGAATAAAGTAAAGGTGGGGCGGATTGCTCAGACTGCTGACTCACTTTGCGCTTTTGAATACGACCCCCTTTATTTGCAGACCGGCAAGTCAATCTCCCCCTTTGGCCTTCCGCTCAAAAAAGAGGTATTTATTGCAAAACGAACCCCTTTTAACGGAGGATTTGGCGTATTTGACGACAGCCTTCCGGACGGATGGGGAGCCCTCATACTAGACAGGTATCTGAAAAGCAAAGGGATTAATCCCGACAAACTCTCGGTTCTCCAAAGGCTCACATTGGTGGGCAGCTCGGGCCGGGGTGCGCTTGAATATAGGCCGGATAACAGCATCGGTCTGGAAGAAGAGGAAATTAACCTTAACAGACTGGCCGATGATACTCTGAAGATGCTGACATCTGACTATGAAGGAGGCTCACTTGACACTTTATACAGATACGGAGGCTCTTCCGGTGGTGCAAGGCCAAAGGTATTTGTGAAAATTGACGGCAAAGAGTGGCTTGTAAAATTCAGAACAGCATCTGACCCTGAGGATATTGGAGAAATTGAATACAATTACTCTTTACTTGCCAAAAGGTGCGGTATCAGAATGCCGGAAACCCGATTGTTTGAGGGTAAATATTTTGGAACGGAAAGATTTGACAGAACTCCCCGGGGGAAGATCCACACAGTTAGTGCCGCCGGATTGCTGAATGCCGACTACAGAATCCCAAGTCTTGACTATAGTGACCTTCTGCAGTTATGTCACATTCTCACAAAGAATATGGAGGAGGTCTATTCACTATTCAGGCAGATGGTCTTTAATGTTGCAATTAAGAACAGAGACGACCACGCCAAAAACTTCTCATTCCAGCTTATTGACGGAGAGTGGAGGCTCTCCCCTGCCTACGACCTGCTCCCAGGCAACGGATTCAACGGTTTCCACACAACAACTGTAAACAATAATGGAGATCCGTCAAAAGATGATATAATAGCCGTGGGCATAAAATCCGGACTTAACAGACAAAGGATGAATGAAATTATTGAAGAGCTTAACAGGGAAATAAAAAAATAATTTCAAATTCAACTTCAGAGAGCATTCAATATAACCGCTTCATGGAAGAGTATGAATACTACATGACAGACCCGGACGATGGCGAATTATGTCTTGATCAATTTTACAAATACGGACCTCTAACAGATCAATACTGGAGCTTTACAACAAGAATTTTAGTTTGCAATATTGAGCCATTTGATCAGCGAGAAGACCTTATTGAGGTCAATATTGATTTATTCAAGAATCACTGGATGAACCGAATCTCTGGTTATAAAGCACAAACACCAAGAAATACTGCAAAATTCATTGCCGGATTATTAATGGCTTTAAAAAATCCAAAAGTTGAAAATATTGATTTCAGGAAATTTGACGATAATGAATTAATCCAATCTCTCGAAAAAATTGCATATCTGAACTTTAGAGTGAATTCCGGCAAAAACATTTCAGCACATAAAAACGACAGAGTCGCCGAACAAATCAAAGTAACAGGACCATATATTATAAAACAGATAAAGATATTTAATCCCCAAATTATAATTATTGCCGGACAAAACAATTGCAACATCTTCAATTCGCTTTACCCCGATTGCAAATTACAATTCAGAGAGACCAAGAAGTGGGATAATAAAATTGTTTGTTCAATTGAGCACTTTTCCAGAGTTGACTATAAAAATTTGAATAAAAAGATTGCTGAAATAATCTTACTTTTTTATAAAGGAGCAGTCTACAAGTATTGAAAAATAATTTTCCCGGTTAACAACGTTAAAGAGCACTGTCCAACCTTTATGATAAGATCTCTTACTGATAGGTTGAACCCTTCAATCGCAAGTTTATTCATATATTTGAATTTAGATTAAAGAATTGAAGGATAATGGACAGTCTAAATATGCAAGGCTTATTTGCAATAATTGCCAATTTTATCTCGTTTTTAATGTCTTTTTTCCTATTAACTGTAAAATCAAAGAATAGATTAGGAAATATACTTCTTGCAGTATTTATAATGCTTTGCTCTATTGACGTCAGCGGAATTATTCTAGGTCAAAGTCTAACAAATAACAAAGAATTGTATGAAATAATAAAGTCTACGTCATTCTTAATTTTCCCGTTTTTTTATTTCTATGTATTATCAATATGCTATATCGACTTTAAACTTAAAATTAAGTTCTTATGTCATTTGATTCCATTTATATCTTACAACCTTATTATTTTAATTGCATATTTATTCACACAGAATGATTTAATGCAATTAAAACTAAATAATTTACTTTTGTTTTTTAACACTTATATATTAAAATTTCAAGCCCTCATTTATTTAATTACTATTGTTCATGAGTTGAAAATTTATAAGAAAATTTTTCTTGAAAACTATACTTATGGAAATATTGGAATTTACAAATGGTTATCAAGAATCGTAATGGTTTTCCTGGTTACATTACCGTTAAGTACAATTAAAGATTTATCCTACTTTAGTTATCATCAGAAAATCTTTTCCTTATCAGTAATAATTTTAACCTCAGTTGCACTATTGATGCTTTGTTGGTTCATTCTAAAAGCTTTGTATTCTCCTGATTTTTTCAGGGGTGTGTATTATGATATGAATACATTCAGAAGAAACAAAAACGGAGAGAATAAAGCTATTGAGCTAGAGTTGAGCTCTGATAGTCTAGCTCTTATGGAGCAATTGCGCAAGCATATGATCAACAAACAACCATTTCTTGAGCCAAAACTCACTCTGCAAGAATTAGCTTTGCAAATGGGAATTCCGGCGCGTAAATTATCATTACTAATCAATCAATATTCAAGACAGCATTTTTTTGACTTTGTTAACATGTATAGAGTTGAAAAAGCAATTGAGATCATTGAAAAATCTGAGAAAAAAGAATATACAATTCAACAAATTTATTTTGAAGTTGGTTTTAATACAAAATCATCATTTAATACTGCTTTTAAAAAGCATACCGGACTCACTCCTTCTGAGTTTAAAAAGTCTAAAATAATTGATTTCTCCACAAATAATAAAAAAATGGTTTGACTTTCGTTAAATCGTACGTTTTCAAAATTTATTCTTACCATGTTTGCTTCATAATTGACAGAACGTTCTCTGTTAGTATAAAATATCATGTAAATAATTATAAAAATGAAGCAGAAAATTTTTACCACGTCACTGTTTATTGCCGCATTTTGTATTTATGGTAATGCAATTCCATTTAGTGAATCAATGCAAAAAGTTATTAAAAATGACGAAGAGATTGAAAACGTAAAAAACACTATTGTAGAATCGTATGTTGAAGGAATCTTTTTGAAAGGAGATGCTGATTTATTCAGTAAAGGATGGCATCCTGATTGCGACATTGTAATATTTGAGAATCAAGGCATAACAAAGTTGTCTGCAAAGTATTGGATAGACCGTTTGAAGAAGAATTCAAAACCCTTGAATCCTTACATTACATACAATTTTGTTAACGTTGTTGTAACGGGATATGCTGCAATTGCGATAATTGATATCTTCTCAAACGGGAAACAGTTATATACTGACTACATGTGTTTGTATAAATTTAAAGATGGGTGGAAAATTGTATCAAAAACATTTTACTCATTCCCGAAACTGTCTACTTTAAATGAATCTGTACTGAAAGAGATTCACAATAATATAATACCGGTAAGAGCATAGGGCTGAGTATACACAACGCAACAATTATATTACAAAAATGAAAACGTTGTTATTGATTGTACTTGCATCAATGTTCATTTCATGTCAAAATAATAACATTAAAACTATTATTAATAGAATCTCGGTCAACAACAACTTTTCTGGTTCGATTATATTTGCAATTAACGATAGTATCATCTTTAACAAGTCATATGGTTTTTCTGATGAAAAAAGGCAAATCAGAAACAGCCCAAATACAATATTTCCAATTGCATCAATTACTAAGTTATTTATAAAACAAGCTGTTCTAAGCTTAGCAGATAATAAAAAACTATCTTTAAAAGACTCATTATCTATGTATTGTCAACATATAAACTTTGGGGATAGTATTACAATCTCAGATTTGCTATACCATAAATCTGGCATTCCAGATATTCATAATCTTATACCATATTTTAATCAACCTGATAATTTGAAAGACAAAATATCAACAAAAGAATTGTTTGACCTAATAAACTCATACCAAAAGCTAGAATTTAGACCTGGTAGTCAAGTTTCATACTCAAATTCAAATTACTTGATTCTTGCTCATGTAATTGAGGAAATTACTGAATTACCTTTAGATGTTTATTTAAGGGAAAATATATTTTCACCCTACTCGATGTTGCATTCAGGTCTATTCAAATACTATTCACCAGAAAATGGGCATACTGCAGGGTATACTATACACAATAATGCAGTTATATATGTTCCCGATTTTAATTTCATGCATTTTTGGGGCTCTGGGAATGCTTTTTCTACAACACAAGACCTATTTAACTATTATATAAATTCTCAAAAGAACCTAAAATCAGAAATTAGTTCTCAGTTAATTGAGCATTCCGGGTACTACGTTGGATTTCGTTCCTACTTTAAGGTTATCCCAGAAATCGGGATGGCAATAATAATTCTATCAAACAACGGAGATTTTAACAATAATATAATTATTAATGAGATTATTAAATATGTAAAAGAAAAATATTTAAAGAAAAAAAATCAATTTATGACTAACAGCCTATTATTTAATGGCACCTATTGTACTTGTAAAAATGAAAATTGTATGACGATTCAAGTGAGAACTGTAGAAGGAGAATTAACAATAAACAATCAAAGATTATTTCAAATTTCTAAAGACAGTTTTCTTTTAGACAATAATAGTTTAACCTCTGTTTCTTTTAAAATAAGGAATAATAATATTGTTGAATTGACTATGAATGATAATGGAGAAATTTTGATTTTCAGAAAATTAATATAAAATAAATGAAACACATATTTTTATCGTCACTTATCTTAATATTCCATGTATGTTTGACATACGGACAAAATAATCCCCTAAGGGTAGAAGACATTTATAATAAATTAAACATAAAAGTTCCTATGCTCTTAGGAGAAAACTTAATTTCTACAGGTGCAAATGAGTTTAATGCAGCATTTACTAAAGATATGGATGAATTTTACTTTAGTATAAGACATAGGTCTGATTTTTTCATCATATTAAAATGCGATATTAAAAACGGAGAATTTCAAAAGCCGGAAATTGCTTCTTTTTCAGGAAAGTATTTGGATGCAGATCCATTCATTTCAAAGGATGGTAGTTATCTCTATTTCTGCTCTAACAGACCAACAGCTGAAAATGACACAACATATGACTGGAATATATGGAGGTTAGAGAGGGTGAAAAACAAGTGGCATAATATAACTTTATTATCATTTAATACAGCCGATAAAAATGAGATGTATCCCTCTGTTGCAGAAAGTGGAAATATATATTTTCACTCTGACTTAGAAAGCGAGGGAAAAAATCTATCCTTCAGTGGAACTAATATTTACAAATCAATTTATAAAAATGGGAATTATGAGGGTTATGAAAAAATCCTACCTGCCAGTACAGAAGAATTTCCGGAATGGGATCCTCTTATATCGCCCAATGAAGATTATCTTATTTTCACATCACCCAGACCTGGAGGACTAGGTAGCGGTGATATGTATATTTGTTTTAAACAACAAAACAATCAATGGTCTGAGCCAATAAATTTGGGGGAAAAAATAAACTCACCGGGAATGGACTATTGTCCCTCTCTATCACCAGATGGTAAAATTCTTTTTTTTTCAAGCTACCTGAACTCTTTGAATTTCAATTTATTTCCAGATAGCTACGATGATTTAATATATAAGCTTAATAGACCTCAAAATGGGAATGGTGATATTTATTTCATAGATAGTAACATTATAAATAGTCTGAGATGCAAAGAGTAATAGTATTTTTAGTTGTTTGTATTTTCTCTGTTCAATTTTTACAAGGGCAAGAAAAAAGTAAAATAAGAGCAAGAGATCTAGGTATACCGTTTGATGGACTACCAGGAAAATATAATGCAATTACAGATGTACCTGGCGTTGAAGTAGGATATAAAACATTAATTTCTGGCACCGGGAAACTCATTAGAGGAAAAGGGCCTGTAAGAACTGGTGTTACGATTATATTACCAAGAGGAAAAACAGATAGCGAATATTCTGTGGGTTATTTTATTTTTAATGGGAATGGTGATGTAACCGGTATTCCGTTTATTCATGATTATGGAAAAAACAAAGGGCCTATAGGATTAACAAACACATATAGTGTAGGAGTAACTCGTGATGCTATTGGTGAATGGTGTTTTAATCATTTTTCTTTAACAGATCATCATGATTTTAGATTTGGGCTACCTATAGTTGGAGAAACTTTTGATGGTGGATTAAATGATATTAACGGTTTGCATGTTAAAAAGAATGATGTTTTTGAGGCAATTAATCAATCAAAATCAGGAGAAATTGAAGAGGGTAATGTAGGTGGCGGAACAGGTATGGTTTGTTATTGGTTTAAAGGTGGTACAGGAACAGCATCAAGGATTGTTATTATTGGCGAAAAAAAATATACACTTGGAGTTATTGTCCAAGCAAATTTTGGCTATAGAAGCCACTTAATGATTCGAGGCTTACCTGTGGGTAAACTTTTTTCTGATACTCTGATGCCGGAAGTTAAGCAAGATGGTTCAATAATTGTAATTGTGGGAACTGACGCCCCTTTAAATTCATTACAACTTAACCTGATTGCAAAAAGAGCTACCTTAGGTATTGCTAGGACAGGTACTACTGGAAGTAGTGGATCTGGAGATATATTCGTGGCATTTTCAACCCAAAATCTTGAGAACAATGGGGGGGTATATACAGCGAAAACTATTGATGAGAAATCACTTAACAGAATATTTGATGCAACCGTTGAATCTACAGAAGAAGCAATTATTAACGCTTTAGTAGCAGCGGAAGATATGGAAGGAATTAATGGTAACTTTATTCATCAAATACCTCATGGGAAGTTAAGTCAATATTTTTTGGATTATAATAATTTTCTAAAAAAATTAAACCTTAACATCAAATGAAACATACCCCATATTTTACACAAAGGAAAATGAGTTTCGCTTCTTTTTTTAAACTACTCATTTTTACTATTTGGCTTTTCATCCCAGCTAAATCTACTGCTCAGTCTCGCGTGGAAATTGGTGTAAATAAAAATGTGGAGTTAATAATGGCTATGCAAGTTCTTACAGATATGGACAGTTTAATTCTTTCTAGCGGTTTCAGTGGATTCCCCATCACTACAAGGCTTGATTTTACTTTGAAAAATGAATATCTTAATTTTTTCTCTCCATATAAGATGAGTGAACCCATCAAGTACTTCAATAAGCTGATTACTAAAGGATTTATTTTTGGTCTTCCTCTTACAATAGCCGTATTAAGCGATGAAGAGTTATGTCTTACAAATACTTGCTGGATAGAAACTCTTCCCTCTCCACCATATCCAGCCGACTTTAGATATAAAGTAGAGGGGTTTCTGGAAATGGCAAAGCATTTTATGGAGATAAGCGGTTTTGAAAACTTTTTCAATTCCAACCTACCTGTTTATGATAATCTTGTGACACTACAACAGAATAAAATTTCTTTAGAATCTCTGGTTTGTGACATGGAAAGATTCTTCAATAAAAAATTAACTGGTTATCACATAGTACTGGTGCCTCTTATGTGGCCTGGAGGAATGAGCCTGAGTTCAAAGGAGCCATGTTATGCAGAATATGGAGAGACATGGATTCTTATAGGACCCAAACAAGTGGTGAATGGATTACCAGATTTTGGAACAATCGATGAATACAGCAGCGTAGTGGTCCACGAGTTCTGTCACGCCTTTATTGCCCCTGTTTGTGACAAGTATAAAGAGAAAATTATGCAATTCCAAGATCTTTATGCATCCGAACAAAAAGTGTTCAGGAGAAATGGAATTCATAATTGGCTTGATGCTGTCAACGAGCTAATTACACGCTCAGCTGAGATTATAATAACATCTGGAGGAGATCAAAAAATGAAAGAAAGTAAACTGCTAATGCAAACTAAAGAGCTTGGATTTAGATATCTCCCTGAACTTGTACAAGCTATAGACAAAAATTGCTATCAGCTTGGAAAAGACTTTGAGGAGGCATTTCCTGAGATAATTGCTACATTTAACAAAATAAAAAGTCAACAACATATTGATGGTTAACTATTATAATACATAGTCACTCTAGTTGTTCTTTTATAAATAATCTAATTTTCCAGGTGTTAAGATTTCAAATACGGATATTTTCCGTACATTTGTATAAATAAACTAACCATCACAATGAGTACAACCACTTCAGATACAGCGAGATTTGACGCCCGACTGCCTAAGGAGCAAAAACTTCTCTTTGAGGAGGCTGCATTGCTGGGAGGTTATCGGAATTTAACCGATTTTATATTTGCTGCCGCTCAGGATAAGGCGAAGGAGATTATAAAAGAGAGGGAGCTGGTTATTGCTTCAGAGAGGGATAGTCAAGTATTTTTTGATGCCATTACAAATCCTGAAAAACCTGCTCAGCCTTTGAAAAAGGCTCTGGCGGATTATAAATCATTCTTCGCAAAATCAGGCAAACATAATGGTTGAGCTGCTCCATAGAGGTCATAACAAAGATGGTTTTGACTGTAGTAAGGAGTTACTAAATAACTATCTGAGAAATCAAGCAGGGCAGGATGTCAAGCGAAAACTATCGGCCTGCTATGTATTAGCTTATGGCGAAACAAAATCTGTAATAGGATACTACACCCTGTCTAACTACGGCATACCAATAAGCAGCTTCTCTACGCAAATTAGAAAGAGACTACCTGGCACATATACCACTATCCCCACTACCCTGCTCGGCAGGCTGGCAATTGACAAAAGTCGGCATGGAGAAGGGTTAGGAAAAATTCTGCTAATTGATGCTTTGAAACGGAGCTGGGAGAACTCGCAGATTGTAGCCTCTTATGCGGTTGTTGTTGATCCTTTAGATGAGGAGGCAAAATCGTTTTACCTTCATTATGGTTTTACTGAGCTTCCGGATAGCGGGAAGATGTTTATTCCTATGAGAACGCTTGATGAGTTGTTTACAATTTAATCACCTAAACACCTGAATCGCAATCCTTGCACAGGCCTCAGCATCGGCCAGGGCGTGATGGTGGTTATCCAGCGTAAAGCCGCAATAGGCCGATACGGTGTTGAGTTTATAATCGAGTAAGCCCTTTATTTGCTTCTTCGCCCTCTGCAAGGTGCAGTGGAATTCATAATCGGGATAATCCAGCTGGTACATTCTGAAACAGGCCTTCAGGCAGTTTTCGTCAAAACCCTTGTTGTGGGCGACAAGCGGCAGACCCTCTATCATCGGCTCAATCTGACGCCACACCTGCGAAAAAACAGGCGCATTGGCAGTATCGGCAAAAGTAAGGCCGTGAACCATTGAATTGCCGTAGCGGTAATACTCCGGCTTAGGCCGAATCAGGCTGTAAAACCGATCCACAATTTCACCATCTCTTACAATCACCACACCCACGCTGCAAACGCTAGTGAGTTGTTCATTGGCTGTTTCAAAATCAATGGCGGCAAAGTTTGTCATATTGCTGCGAAGATAGCGTAGAAAAAATTCCTAAGGATCTAACATTGCTTTTTTGTAACTTGCTGACCCAAATCGTGTACTCAATGCGTTTCAAAACCATCACTTTAAGCATTATCCTATTAATTTCTTCTCTCTGCTCGGGGCAGATCTTCAGAGTTAAGGTGGTGGGTGTCAGCGACGGAGATACATTTACGGCAATAAATCGGGATAACCTGAGGCTAAGATTCAGGATAGCCGGCATTGACGCACCCGAGAGGAGGCAACCCTTCAGCAATGTGGCAAAAAGGGCTCTCTCAGATATGATTCACGGCAAAACTGTAGTTGTTGACGTCCTCAAAACCGATGGCTGGGGCCGGCATGTCGCAAGGGTTAGCACCCAAGCCATAGACGATGTGGGAGCCCGAATGGTAGAGATGGGCCTTGCCTGGAGCTATACCGAATTTGACACCGCCTACACCCCCCTTGAGGCAACAGCCCGCCAAAGCAGAATCGGCCTTTGGAAAGAGCCCGCCCCCACTCCGCCGTGGGAGTGGAGAAAATCGAAACACAAACAATAAAATAATCATCAAAAAAATGAAAAAAGCAGTTTTAACGACATTCATAGTTTTGACGCTTAGTCAAATTGGATTGGCTCAAACGAACTTTGATAAAGCCAAACTAGACGGCTACTTCAATGCACTTGAACAAAACGACAAGTTTATGGGAAGTGTTGCCGTTTCAAAAAACGGAGAGATTATTTACACAAAGTCAATCGGCTTTGCAGACGTAGAGAATAACGTAAAAGCAACCGAAAATTCAAAATATAGAATAGGCTCTATTTCAAAAACCTTTACGACAGTTTTGATATTAAAAGCAGTTGAAGAAAATAAATTAAACATAAACCAGACTATTGATAAATGGTTTCCAGCAATTATAAACGCAAAGGAAATAACTGTAAAACATTTGTTAAGCCATAGAAGTGGGATACACAACTTCACAAATAACAAAGACTACCTGACATGGAACACGCAACCAAAGACAGAAAAAGAGTTGGTTGAAATTATTGTAAAAGGGGGCAGCGACTTCAACCCTGACAGCAAAGCAGAGTACAGTAATTCAAATTTTGTCCTTTTGACTTTCATCCTTGAAAAGACCTTTTCAAAATCATATTCTGATTTGTTGCAAGAATTTATTGTTAAACCACTAGGTTTGACAAATACTTATGTTTTTGGAAAAATCAATCCACTCAACAACGAGTGTAAATCATACAGTTTCGCCGGGACTTGGAAAGCAGAGACCGAAACAGATTTTACTATTCCGCTAGGTGCCGGTGCAATAATCTCTACACCCACCGACTTGACAATATTTGCAGACGCTTTGTTTAACGGCAAACTTGTAACAAATGAGAGTCTTGAAATAATGAAAACCATTAAAGAGGGCTACGGAATTGGTTTGTTTCAGTTTCCTTTCCACAATAGTGTCGGATACGGACACACCGGCGGAATTGACGGTTTTACTTCAGTTTATTCACATTTTCCAGACGATAAAATTTCGTATGCTCTAATTTCTAATGGATCAAACTTTAGTATAAACAATATTTCCGTTGCAGTTTTAAGTGCAGTTTACAACAAGCCGTACGAAATTCCAACATTTACTGCATTCAACTTAACCTCTGAAGACTTAGACAAGTATTTAGGTGTTTACTCTTCTAGTCAAATTCCGTTGAAGATTACAATAACAAAAGAGGGAAACACTTTAACAGCACAAGGATCGGGACAACCGGCATTTCCACTTGAAGCAACCGGCAAAGACAAATTTAAGTTTGACCTGGCAGGAGCAGAATTTGAGTTTAATCCTAATGAAAAGACAATGGTATTATTTCAAGGCGGTGCTCAAATTAAATTTACAAAAGAATAAATACCTCACTACCATGACCACCCTCCTCTCCTCCCTGAGATCGTTGCTGCAAAGCAATGCAGATCCAGAAGTTCGTAAATCGTCCGGCCGATTCTTCAAGAAGGGGGAAGAGGCTATGCTTTATGGCGTTCCAACTAAGTTGGCGATACAGATAGCGAAGGATTTCTCCAAAGAGGTTAAATTGATGCCAAAGCGGGAGATATTTGAAATTTGTGACCAGCTATGGAGATCCGGCTATTTTGAGGAGGCTGTAATAGCCTGTAAACTGGCCGAGTCGCTTGAGAAACAGTATGAGCCTGAGGACTTCAAAATATTTGAGCATTGGGTAAACAACTATCTTACCAACTGGGCGGACTGTGATACCCTATGCAACCACACCATCGGCAACTTTATTATGATGTATCCCGATTACATCGGCGAGTTAAAGAGGTGGGCGACATCAGAAAACCGGTGGACAAAGAGGGCTTCGGCAGTGACACTTATTATTCCGGCAAGAAGGGGGCTCTTTCTGAAGGAGGTATTCGAAATTGCCGACATTCTCCTCCTTGACAAGGACGATCTGGTTCAGAAGGGGTACGGCTGGATGCTTAAGGCCGCCAGCGAAAGCAATCTGGATAATCGGAATAAGGTATTTGAATATGTCATCTCCAAAAGAGCAGTAATGCCCCGTACTGCACTTAGGTACGCCATTGAGAAGATGCCAAAGGAGATGAAGGTGGAGGCGATGAAAAAGGTTTGACCTTGCCATAGTTTTTTGTAACTTGCTTGCATAAAATTGGTTACAAAAATGCAATTGTTAAATATTTAATAATATGTCACATAGTCCAAAATTATCATCGTTGTTTAACAACACAAAACTGAGAACTCCCAATGATATATCTGATTTATCCGGGATGTGCTCAGTGTGTTCGGACAAGTGCCCCGGCTTATGCGAGATCGGGCTCTCTGCGGTAAGGGGGATTGAGGCGGCTTACCCATTCGGTACAGCAAATAACCAATTTGCATCTGAAAAGATCTATCCTTTTGATTTTTCTCATTTTAACATTAATGGACGTGTTTTTGGGGCAATGGGTGCCGATGAAAACTCTGAAACTACTAATGTTCACTCTGTAGATATTTCATATGAGTTTGGTTATGAGAGGAAAATTAAACTCAGGGCTCCGGTCATTTTACCGGCAATGGCTAAGCTTAACTGGCAGGATTACTACTCCGGGGCTGCGATGGCGGGTATAATGGTTGTGATTGGGGAGAATGCCATTAAGTTGGATAAGGATTTGCGTCATGACAGTAATGGTAAGGTTTCTCATGCTCCGTTCCTTGGTAAGATGGTTGAGTATTTCAGGCGGTATGACAGAGGGTACGGGGATATTATTCTCCAGGTTAATGCCGATGATATTGTTTTGGGCACGGCGGAGTATGCCTTGCAAAACTTTGATCTGAAGTCAATTGAAATTAAATTCGGACAGGCTGCAAAGGGAATTCAGCATGTGGCACCGGTTTATTCCTATGAAGAGGCAGTTTCTCTGAAAAAGAACGGCTATCTGGTTTTTCCTAATCCGATGGATGAATCGGCTAAGGAGGAGTTTTCCCGTGGTAACGGATTCCACTTTTTGCAGTGTGGCCGGTTACCGATGTGGAATGAGGCTGATCTCAAGGAGATTATTACCAGGTTCCGGGCCCATGGTGCAAAAAATATATTCTTCAAGATGGCCGGGTTTGATGTAAGCGATATCAGAAGGGTTCTGCGGATTGCATCTGCCAACAATGTTGACCTGATTACATTTGATGGAGCAGGAGGCGGTAGCGGTAACAGCCCTAACAAAATGATGAACGAATGGGGCCATCCAGCAATTAACCTGATTAAAATCGTCAATACTCTAATTGAAGAGCTGAGAGAGGAGAATTTGTGGATTCCGGAAATAGCAATTGCCGGAGGTATCGCAATGGAGGACACCATGTTCAAGGCATTGGCTCTGGGAGCTCCAAACATAAAACTGGTAGGAATAGGCCGGGCAGCTATGGCCGCAGCGGTTACAGGAAAGAACATAGGCGAATTAATTGAAAAGGATACCACTCCTGCCTCCTACAAAACCTTTGGAGAGACCGCTGACACAATTTTCAAAGATGCCAAATATATCAAAAGCATATATACCGGCAAACCAATCTCCTACGGCGCCATCGGACTCTACTCCTACCTGGAAAGGCTTTCATTCGGCTTTAAATTATTTATGGCACTCAACCGCAAATTCAGCCTTAAATACATCCACCAGTCAGATGTAATTCCGTTGACAAAAGAGGCGCGAGAGTATACCTTGCCATAGTTTTTTGTATTTAATTGAATATCATGATAAAAGGAAAACCATTTTTATTAATAGCTCTAAGCCTGATAATTGGAGTTCTAATTCTTACCGGATGCAATGATGATAACCTGCTCGGCGGTACAAGTCCAAAGTACAACATGCTCTTTCCAATAGAAACATATGGGCTCTATATGACTCAATGGAACGGAAGCAACACATCGTTTGAGCTAGAGATTGTTTTCGACAGAACCACCTGTCTTTTTAACTATACTGAAACTTCCACGGGCAAAAAACACACCGATACTTACGAATACACATACTCCCATCCCGTCGCAACCCTTATCCCTATAGACCAATCCAAGAGCATTCTCAAAGCAACTACCATCAGTGGCAGAATACTTAAAGATGATGAGATGTCGTTTGTTGATCAGAAAAATAATCCAGCGTTGTTTAAGGTGATAAGGAAAAAGTAGGTATACCCATTAGTGTCCACTTAAAATATATTTTCGTTCTTTGAAATCATTATATTTTAGCATGTTATAAGCTTTTTTGTTCCG